>NZ_CP021983.2:3615000-4815000 GCF_002075285.3 Halomicronema hongdechloris C2206
GGCCATGGGGGTAAACCCTAGGCCCAACAGCAGCGAACTGCCCATCAGCCCATATCTGATTCCACGCCTCATAGCATCCCCTCACAGCTCACACCGTTAATGTTAGTAATTAATTCTATATGGCTCCTCAGCACTGGAATGGTCACTGGGTTAGGAATGGCCTATGGGATAGCCCATTACAATGCCGCGAGGCTGCGGGTCACAATTGCCGCCTTCAACCAACGGGCCTTGCGGGTGTGGCACCGGTTGGGGTTTCAGCCGATGGATAGGTTTGTGACCACTGGCGCGGATGAGCTGTTTGTGATCAGGGTGTTTGATGGCGGTCGGTAGTGCATACTTTTTGCGATCGCATCTCTGAATATCCTCAGGGGCGGCCCGCTTCAGGTGCAGCAGGATGAGGATCCTCGGGGGGCTGGGAAGCCTGGCTCCCCAATCGCTTGGTGAGAATTCGCATAATATCCCTGGCGTTAGGAGCTGGCAGCGGTCGAGACCATTCAGACACTTGGGCAAATCCCAGGCGATGCTGAGTCAACACATAGTTGTTCACGACCTCCAGAGACCCCACGGCAATGACCCGCAGCACTTGGCCACGGTCTGTCGGGGCTAAGGATAGGGGCGGATGGTTAGATGACACAGAACTCCTCCAACAATGGTGACACATTAACCAGAGGTCAGTCCCGATGACCGACCAATCTATATTGACCGTTGAGCGGACATGAGTCAAGTAAGTCAGGGAGGAGTCGTTGGGTCTTCAAACTTGGCTTGCTGGGCAATCAGCTTCAAGAACTTGGCCGTGCTGCGATCAGGATCATAGACACCGTTTTCCCATTCGCTGATGGTTTGGCGACGTACGCCCAGCTCCTTGGCAAACTGGGTTTGGGTCAACTCCATGTGCTTACGCAGGGCCTTGATAGCACCCCGTCGCCAGACGATATCACCATCTCTGCGTTGGATGGTGTAGTGGGCTTGAAAAGTATGAAACTGCACTACCTCTTGGGCGAGATCGACCGCGACGACGTGATAGCCAGCCTTAACCCAGGCCCCAGCCTGTAGGGCACTGGCACTATCGCGGTTACTCCACCAGTTTTTGCGCTGCCGCGCCGAGGCTGGCAGGGACTTGCCTATCAGCGCTTCAATCTCAGCAAATGTCAGCGTTGTCTCATCCTGGTCGCAGCGCTGCAGATACTCGAAGAGAGGATAGTATTTGCTACCGGGTTTCATCGGCTCCCTGACCCGCGCAACCTGTACTCTCTCTCAGTCTAGACCTGAGCACTTGTTAGGGAAATGTGGCTCACTCAGGTTGAGAGGATATTTGGAAAGTACCCTGCAACAATAGCGGGCAAAGGCAGATTGCTTAGAGCCTCGTTGGCGCGCTTTAGCTACCTGCAGCTCTTCTACATTTTCATCGGGAAGCCCGGGCCAGTAGTAGCGATCCCACGGCAATCCCCAGCAAGACCGGTAACCATGCTGACATCCAGGGAGATAGCACTCCCACCTCTCCCATGGCATTGGCAATAAAGGCAAACAGATAATAGCCAAAAATAATCACTACACTGATGCCAAAACTGGTGGCCCGGCTGGTGCGTTGGGGCAAGACCCCAATGGAAGCTCCCACTAACCCAAACACCAAACAGACAAACGGCAGCGCATACTTCTGCTGAATCCGCACTTGCCACACCCGAATTTCTCGGGCATCCCCACTCTGGCGAATCATCTCTAACTGGCGACGAGCTTCGGCAATATTCATCTCATCATCTGCCTTGGTACGACTGGCCAAGTCCAGAGGTGTGCGCGGCAGTTGCAGCTCTTGATGATCGAATTTCACAATGTGGCTGAAAGAGCCATCTGGCGACACTGCATAAATGGTGCCATTGAAAAAATCCCACGTGTTGTTACCCACGTTCCAGCTAGCCGATTCGGCACTGACGATCTGGTCTAGACCATCCTGGGAAAAGTCCAGAATTGTCAACCCCTGCATCCTTTCGCCGTCAAACTGGCGGGCATAAAATAGGCGGTTGAGATGGCGACTGCCTCCCGCCTGAAATTCCTGGTAAAGAATGTCGCTCTCTTGAAAAGGCGGCCGCTCGGCATTGAGGGCCTGTTCCAGGGTGATGGCGGCTCGATAATTGGCAGCTGGTGTAATCAGTTCATTGAAGGCAAAGGTGAGACCGGTAATCATCAAGCTGAGGACAATGGCCGGCGCTACCAACCGCCGCACGCTTACTCCGCAGGCCCGCAGTGCCACCAATTCACTGTCGCTGGACAGACGGCTGTAGGTCATCATCGTGGCCAACAGGGTCGCCATGGGGAAAGACAAGACGATAAACTCTGGCAGCTTCAGCAGTAGGATTTCCAAGGCCAGGTAAATCGACAGCCCGGCTTCAGTCACCTTGCGAATCAGATCGAATAGGGCCCCTACCGACACGCCAATGGAGGAAAAGGCCCCGACCCCAAACAAGAACGGTAAGGCCAACTCTTGGCTGATGTAGCGATCCATAATCGGGATGGTGGGAAACCATCGCCGTTTCAGGGAGGGAGATTGGGAAATCGTCTCGGGCGAACTTGTTGCCATGGCACCTTTCAGCCGTCACTCCAGGGTTACAGCTTAAAGCTTTCCCCTAGATAGTGTTGTCGAACCAGAGGATTGCGATAGAGATCACGAGCACTGCCGGAGGCGAGAATGCGACCATCGTTCATAATGTAGGCCCGGTCGATGATCTGCAGGGTTTCACGCACATTGTGGTCGGTCACTAAGATGCCGATGTTGCGATCGCGCAGTTGCCCCACCAGTGTCTGAATATCGGCCACGGCAATGGGATCCACCCCAGCAAAGGGTTCATCGAGCAAGAGAAACCGCGGTCCATCCACCCCCGCTGCCAGAGCCCTAGCCAACTCGGTCCGGCGTCGTTCCCCACCAGACACCTGAATGCCCAGGGTGTGGGCGACCGTTTCCAAGCGAAACTCCTTCAGTAAGGACTGTAATCGCGGCAGATGCTCGTCAATAGGCACCTTGGTCTGCTGCATCACCAGCAGTAAATTATCCTGAATACTGAGATGGCGGAAAATACTGGCTTCCTGAGCCAAATAGCCGATCCCTAAGCGGGCCCGCTGATGCATGGATAAATCGCTGATATCGATATCGTCCAGGCAGATGCGGCCACTATCCGGCTGTTCCAGCCCCGTTGCCATATAAAATGTCGTGGTCTTACCGGCACCATTTGGCCCCAGTAAGCCAACGATCTCTCCTTGGGCTACCGATAGGCTCACCCGATTGACAACCGTCCGCTTACCGTAAGTCTTTTTGACGTCGTGGAGAACAATCTTCAAGGAGATCTTCGAGGTAAGAAAAAGCCTGCAGGCCATTCTAGCAGAGGGGTGTCTATTGCCCCTATTAAGGAGCCGACGGGTTTAGCTCGGCCTCATCTCCGGCATCAATGGGGCTTAAATTTAATGAGGGCGGTGGTGGGGCAGCGGTATTGGCGCGGCTGTCTTGAGTGCCCCCCTCTGCTTGAGAGGGATTGTCTTGCAGAATATAGACCGATTCGACTTGCTCCTGGGGCTGAGGCAGGGCCACAAATCGCCCTTCATCGATCAGATACGTCACCGTTTCTGCCCGTAGCCGATTGCCTTCCTGCAACACGACCACATCCCCACTCAAGACAATGCGCCGCTCTTCACTGAAATAACGGGCT
Organism: Halomicronema hongdechloris C2206; assembly: GCF_002075285.3. Classification (GTDB taxonomy): domain Bacteria; phylum Cyanobacteriota; class Cyanobacteriia; order Phormidesmidales; family Phormidesmidaceae; genus Halomicronema_B; species Halomicronema_B hongdechloris. The sequence goes on from NZ_CP021983.2 coordinate 3,618,693, forward strand.
TGGGCAGAGGTGGCATAAATCTGACGGGCAGGATAGTCAATTTGCACATTCCCCCGAGCCGTAATCACGCCAGTGATAGCATTGGCCTCTTGCACATCGGAGCGAAGGGTAATGGCATTGCCACCTGATTGAGCCCGGGCCATCGGCATCGCCGAACTCAACAGGGGCAATGTCAGCATCGCCATGAATAGATATTGGCACCAACGGGATATGGTCACCATAGGGATCTACTTGGGAGAAAGCAGCAGAGTTCTATGGTCGCACAGACTTATGCCCACTGACGATAGCCTTCTGTGAAGGTTTCACCTGCTTCTGGCAAATTAAGGGACTTGACGGATGTGTAGGGCCGGTAAGGGAGCCTCTAAGCCAGCCAGTGAGATATCGTCCTGCGATTGACTGGCTGTAGCCAGTACAGCAACATTGGCCTGGCCCAACTGCTGTAAGGCCATTAACCAGGATTCAGTCCGGTGCAGCAAATCATCCACATCGATGCCGCCATAGCTCGGACAATAGGAGCGGAGTCGATGGCGACCTTCCCCCAGCAGGGTGGCGGCTCCCTGCCAGTTCCGATTCCCCAAGTGATACAGCCCTACGGCTAGCTGCAAAATACCCTGATAGAATTGCCGCTCAGCTGGCTCAGCCACCATCCATAGCGCCTCAAGGGTATCGTGGCAGGCATAATAATCCCCTTGATTGAATTGACTCACGCCCTGCCAAAAGGAATCCGGCAGCGAAATTGGTCGGTCTCTGGGTGGGATCTATCCATTTAGTCAACTGTCCAGCGGATTGCATCCATCCTAAAACAGAGGTGGTATCCTCCACTGAGAGGTGTGAGGAGAGGTTATTGCCATGGTTCGTCTATCTGCTCAATCGGCAAAGTCCCCTGCCGTAGCATCCGGTGCTGAGACATCGGGGGAGCCATCGACAGGGCTAGCCGACAGTTATCCCAATCCCTTTGTCCGGCCTTTGATCGGGCTGCCCCAATCCCCCCTATTCGGCACAGACGGCATTCGGGGGCAGGTGGGGGAGTTACTGACGGCACCATTAGCGCTACACATTGGTTATTGGGCCGGACAGATCCTCTGTCGACGTCAGGCTGCTGCTGGTCCGGTGCTGGTGGGGCAAGATTCCCGGCACTCCAGCCATATGCTGGCGTCTGCCCTCGCGGCTGGCCTGACCGCAGCCGGTATGGAAGTCTGGCACCTGGGACTCTGTCCTACGGCTACCATTGCCTATCTCACTGGTGCCGTGCAGGCGGCTGGTGGCATCATGATCTCTGCCAGCCATAATCCTCCGGAAGACAACGGCATCAAGTTTTTTGGCCCCGACGGTACTAAATTGGCGGCAACAGTACAAGCCGAGATTGAACAGGCCCTGAGATCTGGTCAGATGTCGGCTGGTCATGTGCAGGCGGCCCCACTTCGGTGGGGGCAATGCTATTACCGCCCAGAGTTGATCGAGCAGTATGTTGACTTCCTGCGGGAGCCGCTGCGTTCTACCGTTGATCTGCAGGGGCTTCGCATTGTCCTCGATATGGCCTGGGGGGCAGCTAGCGGTTTGGCAGAACAGGTGTTTCAAAGCACCGGGGCCGAGGTGATTGGCCTGCATGGCTTACCCGATGGCGATCGCATCAACGTGCAGTGTGGCTCGACCCATTTGGCGCCTCTGCAAGCCGCTGTGCGAGCCCATGGGGCTGATTTGGGGTTTGCCTTCGACGGCGATGCCGATCGGGTTTTGGCCGTAGATGCCGAGGGGAGAGTCGTCGATGGCGATTACATCCTCTACTTCTGGGGACAACATCTGCAGTGCCTGGGACAGCTGCCGGCAAACACCATCGTATCGACGGTGATGGCTAACCTCGGGTTTGAGCGAGCCTGGGCGGAGTTAGGGGGGACCTTGATTCGCACCCAGGTAGGCGACCAACATGTCCATGCGGAAATGGTCAATCGGGGAGCTAAGTTGGGCGGGGAACAGTCGGGGCATATTCTCTGCCATCACTACAGTATGACCGGGGATGGCATTCTCACTGCCCTGCACCTAGCGGCTTTAGTACAGGCTTTAGATGGCTGCCTGGCGGCCCTAGTCGATGCCAGCTTTCACCCCTATCCCCAGCGTTTAAGGAATGTGCGGGTCACAGATCGGCAACACCGGCTGCATTGGCATGACTGTGATCCTGTCCAGCAAAGCATCGCTGCGGCCACGGCCGCCATGGGCGACTATGGCCGGGTGCTGGTGCGGCCATCGGGTACTGAGCCGGTGATTCGAGTCATGGTGGAGGCCATTGATGAGGATTGGGTGAGCTACTGGAGTGACCACATCGCTGAGGTTGTGCATGGCCATTTGGCCTAGGGATGATGGGGGCTTAACAGCCAGTCGCCAGTCGCCGGTTCCTGCTTTAGCCCCTAGTTGCCGGGGGTTAGACCAGTGAGTGCCGACGAGATAGTCCCCAGCGATTCATGAAACCTTTACATGGAGTTCCAAAATAACACTCGACTTTGGCTCATTTCGTCAGGGTTTTTAGCTAGGCTACTGTATAACTCAAGTAGGAAGTCAGGAGACGGTAGGGACTACCGTGCGATCGCATCTGCCGTGTGGTCAAGATCAAGGCCCATTTTCGATAAGACGGTAGTATTGTCATCATGGGATATCGAAACAGTGGATATCGAAGCAGTGAGGTCAACTGGAGCTACTGGAAGACCCTAGCCTGGGGGGGAGTTGCTACGACCTGGACCATGCTGGGACTGTCGGCCATGGGCTTTACCAATCGCCCAGCGGGCACCCCAGCCCCGGCAAGGGCCAACGATAGCGACCCCGATCTGACTGCCGACCTCTCATCAGAGAGCGTTGACTCAGCTGACTCACTGGGTGCCAGCCGTCCAGTATCATCGCCCCAAGCCGTTTCATCCCTACCATCGGTGTCGATGCCAGCCGTTGACTACAGTCGGCCATCGACGCCATCGTCATCGCCATCTCCCTCTAATTCTCCATCCTCCAGGCAACCTCAGGCATCCCAGCCAGCGGCCGCTCCCTCCCTTCCGGCTCCCTCCTCCCAGACCATCGTGGTCAATCCCGTCGCATCCAATCCAGTTGACCCTGAACTCACCTCACCCCTGCCCGGACCGCCCAGGTCCTCGGGGGCGGCAGCAACACCAACGTCGGGCACCACCCAGAGCCGAACAGCGACAGGGTGAAATGGCTCAATGGGTTGCTGCCCGACTCTCTGGCCAGTCTAATGAAGCATCGACAGCCCCAACCATGGGGCATTCCCTACCAGCCGACACGCCATCAGGGACATCTACACAGTCCCCGACTCCAGGAGGAACTGCTCCAGCGCCCTTAGGAGGAGCCTCCCCCCTGAAGACCCGAGGACTGGCAAGGACTATCCTTAGACGGTGCCTCTGACGGCAGCAGTGATGGAGCTGCAGCCAGTGTTAGTCATGGGTTTACACCGGATAGCCCTGGGGATGCCACCAGTGGATGTGCCGGTCAAGGCACCGCCAGAAAACGGGCCCAGCCATACGATTCATGGCTCAAAAGTTTGACCATAGCCCGATAGAGCTCTCCATCGAGTCTGGGCCCATCACCTTTAGTAATCAGTCCCCGGTTAAGGAGTCCTGCAACGGCGGCTCCTGACGATTTGATTTGCCTCTAGCCAGTTCTAGGACAGTCGAGGCCATGGCAACCACTACAGAGTATCCGGCCTCGCCCCCTTGGCTTCATAGGATCCATGGCCCAGCTCAATACCTGAGAACTGTGGCCTTAGGCGTCGTCATCAGATTGCAGCTTGGGATTGGCTGGCACAGGTGGTGGCACCGAAGCCGATGACGCCGCCGAGGCAGATGGGTCAGGCTTAGCCGCTTGGGGAATACCTGCCAAAGCCTCAATTAATTCAGGGGGAAGCGGATCTGAGGGATCATCCTGGACCTTGACGGTGTCCGCGGGCGCCGCCGCCGCCGAACGCCACGCCAGCAGCAGCCGGGGACCGGTGAACTATCCTCCCCTAGCATTGCAGCATCAGGCCAGTCAACCGATTTCGATCCCTCGTCACCCTTGGACAGATGAGACCCTTGGTCCGCTAAGTCTGGGGGCCCATCGTCATCTCCGGAGGAAGCCGCGGGCGACGTCAAGTCGTGGCCTTCCTCCGGTCGGTCAGCTGCCTCATCCTGTAACTCCTGAGGAACATTGGCCTCGGCAGAGGGCATGGACGGACCAGGGACAGCCCTGTCTGCATCGTCACCGCTAGGACCATCCTCAGAAAAGCGCTGTTTTCAAGGCGGTCAAGGCGGCGGCTCCAGCACCTACCCCTAGGGCGGCCCGCTGGCCCACGCTACCTGGATCTAGGGCCTGCAGTAAATTGACGTGTTCGACACCGTTGGCGGCGGCCTGGTCTAAGAGGGGTTGTGCCTCTTGGCTGCGGCCTAGTTGCTGCAGCGCTTGTCCTTTACCGGCTAACGCCATCGGTAAGTCGGGGTCGCGCTCTAGGGCCGCTTCGAAACAGTCTAGGGCTGCCTCGGGGTGCTGCTGCTCTAGTAACAACTGGCCCTTGCCCACCCAGGCGTCTATGCTGTCGGGATTGAGATCCAGAGCTCGATCAAAGTTGTCTACGGCGTCGTCAGAGCGTCCCAGTAGCCCTAGCACCCCCCCTCGACGGGCTAATCCTTGTGCCAGTAGAGCCACTACCCCGGCGGTACCGACGCCAGCGGCGAGGGCCTTAATCCGTTCTAAATCCGCTACTTCAATGGCGCGCTGCACATGATTTAAGGCCTCGTCGAATTGCCCCTCTTTAGCCATGGCCAGAGCATATTCCATGTCCCGTTCGGCATCTCCTAGGCGGCTGCCAAAGGAGATGTCGGCATCATTGCCATAGACTGCAGGGTGGGAGCTAGCCTGGTCAGCTTGTCCCTCAGTCGCTGGTACTGGCGACGCCGTTGCCTCTGTCGGTTCTGCCGGAGCAGGTTTCTGGGCGGTAGAGCGGCGTCGGGTCAACCAGCCCAGCAGGAACAGGACCAGTACGATGGCGGCTGCGATGGCTCCCAGAGCCCAGGGAGGTAGGGTTTGTAGAAAGGCGGGGAGGGGGACGGCCGGCGACGGGGGATCTGGGGGAGTGACTGTCGAGAAAGACTGGGCTAGGAGTCTGGGGGGCTGGCTGATGGGGTTGCCCTGGGCATCACGCGCTTGAGTCGTACCGTTGGCCAGAAGACTGAGTAACCGCTGTCCATCGGGGCTGAACTCGAGGGCATGGATGGGCACAGGTAGATCGCCCTGACCTGGGGCTGCGGCGCTGCCATCCCACTTCCACAGCTGTAGGGTGCGATCCTGGCGCGCCACTGGACTAGGGTATTGCCGTCCAGGATCATGGCCAGGGCTGTTACCTCGCGCCTTCGTGGGCCGAAATCGGGCTCGCCCTCGGCACCGCCATCGGGAGTCCAACGCTGTTAGGTTCACCATTGGTTCGCTTGCCACTAACGTAGCGCGGCCTGCACCATCGCGCCACTGGGCCTATCAGGGCCGTAATGGCGCTGGTTACCGGGGATGGGGTCTCCGAGCGGAGTGCCATCACCATTCCAAAATCGCACGGTCTCGGCATCACCCGCTGATCCAACTCGAGCCATCCGGGCTACTGCTAACGCCCGCACCGCTCCCTCCGTGGGCCGTGATCGGATCTCCTTGGGCATTGCCCTCTAGATCCCAACGGCGGAGACTACCATCGCGGCTACCACTAATGACAGTGGGACCGGCCGGACTCATGGCCAAGGCAGTGACTGGCCCGGGCAGCAGCAGTAATGGGAGACCCCAGGGGGGCCCCTTGACGATTCCAGCGCCGCAGGCGACCATCGGCGCCGCTGGAGATCAGGACCTGGCCATCGGGACTAAAGACCAAGCCGGTGACTGGTCCCTCATGGGCATCGATCGTCCTATCGGTGGGAATGCCGGAGGCATCCAGCCAGATTAGCTGTCCCGTTTCGGTGCCCTGCACGTGTAGTTGCCCATCGGGGCTAATGGCCAGATCCCCCGGCAACACAGCGGCAGCGGCAACGATCGCCGCTTCAATTTGCTCGGCCTCAGCGATGGCGGTTTGGCCGTCAGCATCGGTGGCAATACCTAAAAAGGCCTGGGCAGCCGGGCTGGGCTCCTCTAAATAGACATAGTTGCGGGGCTGGGAATAGGGATAGCGTTCATCGTCGGGGAGGGTGCCATGCATGGGTACCACTCGCACCGTGGCTTGGTTTAAGACCTGCGAAGCTAGGGCGTAGCCGATGCCGTCACTGCCCAGCTCTCGAACCACAGCGGCAGTACTGTCGGTGGCCACGGTTGCGGCGGTGGCACCGGTCTCGAAGGGCTTCTCCTTGAAGATGTCGTAATCTCCTAAGGCCTGGCGAATATCACTGGTGACGGGGCGATCGATGAAACGCAGGGGACGGTCTTTGCCGCCGAGCTGAGACCAATTGCGGATCTCGCCACGAAAGATTTGAGCGAACTGACGGAAGGTGAGGCTGCCCTGGAAGGGATTGTCAGGGCCGACGATGATGGCAATCTTCTCCCGACTGATGGTGGCTGCTGCTAATCCGACGTCCTTCTCAGCGTTGGTCAGGGGACGCCCCAGGGCGACTAGATCGAGGTCTCCGGCCTGGAGGGCTTGAAAGGCTGTGTCGCTGCCTTGGTGGCCCAGGGCCACGGTGGCGCGTTGGAAGCGTTGCTGGAATTGCTGGGCCAGTTCCTGGTTAAGGGCCACCATACTGGGGGAGCCATCGATGCGCAGGGTGGTGTCCTGAGGTAGGGGGTCTCTGGCACGGTGAAGCTGGGCGGCAAGTCAGGTGGCGGCGTTTGGGCCCACCAGCGCCGTTCCATGCCAACGCCAAGGGGGACGACTAGGGTCAGGGCCAGAGTTAGGGCTAAGGTTCGTTGCTTGCTCATAGGACACCCACAATCTTGGGTAACAGAATAGCTGGTGTTATCCTGAACGGATACCGGTTGGATGAGGATTCGTGATTCTTACGTGATTCTTTAAGATCTCGAACGCCGGAAAAATCGTTGTCGTAGACGCTGGGCTAGCTGGGTGGCTTCGGGAATGCCTAGGGCCATGATGCCTAGAATACTCAGGCCGAGGCCGAGGCCGCTTGCGATCGCAAGTTGCAGCAACTGCCGCCAGATACCGGCACTCCCCAACCAGGCATCCAGGCCCAGACGGACTCCCCAGGCGGCCGCCCCGCCCCAATACTAACTAGAGTCAGGCCCAGAATCGGTCGCCCCCAGGCCAAAACGCAAGCCCCCAGCCGCCGATTCAAGATTAACTACCATTGCGCAGCACCGAGATGAATGTTCACTCCCACCGTCGCCAAGACCAAGCCTGGGGCGCCGAACCAGCGTGTCAACCAGAAATCTAGCGCCGCATTCAGGCCGATATTCACCAGGCTGATGCGAAAGGGAGTCTGGCCATCATCCCCCAGGGCGTAAAAGACCCGCACCAACACATCGCGGCTGAGGTAGACGAACATGCCGATGCCATAGGCCATCAGCAGCGACGTCACTAGCTGCGAAGCCTCTAGATCGAAGGCGCCGCGCTCGTAGACAAGCCGCACCAAGGGTAGGGCCAGAGCCACCATCAGGGCTCCCAAGGGCAGCATAGTCAGGGCGGTAAACAGTAGACTCTGGCGGATACGCCCCCGCAACTCCGGCCAGTGTTCCGGGGCGGCTAGGCGAGCGAAGATAGGCAAAAACGGCACCGAATCACGTTGGAGGATGATGCCCAACGGGGTTGCACAGCAGGGTGGCGTAGTTGAGGCGGCGGCGGTGCCGGGCAGGTAGGAGGCGAAAAACAGATCGGTAAACACATTGATCTGCATCATGCCAGAGGAGAAGGTGGCCGGGGCCAAGATCCGAAATACCTGTCGCACCCCGGGATCGCCCCAATCAAACCGCAGCCGTAGTCGCCCCAACCGCGAGCGCCAGAGCCGGGATTGTACTAACCACTGCAGCCCGGCTCCGGCCAGGGTACTGCCGGCCAATACCACCCCCCCCAAGACAAAATACTGAGGGTCAGTAATATCGGCTCCGATGGCCCCATAGAGTAGGGCCAGCCCCACTAACACCGCCGCACTGGAAAACATGGGACTGACCGAGGGCAGCCAGTATTGGTCATCGGCGTTGAGGGTGCCGAAGCCAATGCCGATAAAGCCTGCCAACAGGGCCAGGGGGGCCATGATCTGCAGTTGCAAAATGGCAATCTGGCGGGCCAGGGGGGTATATTCCCCTAAGCCCCGGGCCACGAAGTCGATGACGGGGGCGGCGAAGACGATCAGCAGCAGGGACACCCCCAGCAGCATCACCCCCACCAGGGTGCTGATGGATTCCACCAAGGGGCCGATGTCTTCCCGTTTGCGCTTGGCGACGACGCTGACAATGGCACTATGGAAAGGACCGTTGATGCCCCCCAGCAGCACCAGCAAGAAGCCGGGAATCACGTAGGCAAAGCTGTAGGCGTCGGCCACCGGTCCCACCGCAAAGGCAGCACCGATGGCCTGCTGGCGAAACAGGCCGAAGAGTTTACTGAGCAGGGTGGCGGCGGCCACGATGCCGGCGATGCTGGCCAGGGAGCGGGTGGGTTTGGCGTCGGACACAGAGATGACAAGAACGAGAGGACGACTATGCAGATGTGGACTATTCTCGCAGAGCAGATCGCCAATGCCACGGGAGAACGGTTTCAACTATGCGATCGCACCGCCATCGGAGGCGGCTGCATCAACCAGGCCTATCGTATTAGCGACGGCCAACGCTCCTATTTTCTGAAAGTCAACCAGGCCTCCCAGCTCGCCATGTTCGAAGCCGAGGCTCTGGGTCTGAAAGAGATCTACGACAGCCACACCATCCGCGTCCCCAAACCCATTTGCTGGGGCATCGCCGACAGCTCCGCCTACATCGTCATGGAATGGCTCGACTTCGGCAGCGGCAATCAAGATTCCTGGTATCAGATGGGCCAAAATTTGGCCGCCATGCATCGGGTCACCAACCCCAAGGGCTTCGGCTGGGACCGCAACAACACCATCGGCGACACTCCCCAGCAAAACCCCTGGACCCAGGACTGGGTCGACTTCTACCGGGAACAGCGGCTGCGCTACCAATTCAGCCTGGCCCACCGCCGCGGCGGTCATTTTCCCAGAGAAGATGAGCTATTATCGGCAGTGCCGGCCCTGCTCTGCGGCCATGATCCGGCTCCGGCTCTGGTCCACGGTGACCTCTGGTCCGGCAATGCCTCCGTCACGCAAGCCGGGGAGCCCGTTATCCTCGACCCGGCCACCTACTACGGCGATCGAGAAGTGGACATCGCCATGAGCGAACTCTTCGGCCGCTTTCCCACTCCCTTCTACCAGGGCTATGACGCTGCCTATCCCCTAGACGAAGGCTACGCCCAGCGCAAAACCCTCTACAACCTGTATCACATCATCAATCACTTCAATCTCTTCGGTGGCGGCTACGGCTCTCAGGCCAATCGCATGATCGACCAACTGTTGCCCTAGCCGGCAATAGTCGCTGCACCGTCTTCTTGGAGGGGAGCCACTGCTGGCCAAGGCTAATGCCCACTCGACAGGCTGTGGGATGGCTGCAGTGAGTAAAATGTCAGCTGCTGCCGTAGCTCACGCAGCATCACACTAGTCCCCCGCTGAAACGCCTGCTCTACAAGCTGAGGAATCACGTCACGGATAGGCCAATTCGGGAAAGCCAGGCTGTTAGGGCTATCAACGTAGCTCTCTGCTTGTAGTTGGTAAATCGTCAGTTGGCCGCGGTCATAGATCCAGACTTCCGGCACCTGCAGGGCAGCATAGGCATCTAGGGTGGTTCTTGAGGTAACATCCGCCTCAATGGCCAAGTCGGTGGGTGATCTTGGGCATCCAAAAGCGCTTTGACAATATCGGCAATCATGCGATGGGGACGTTCGTGGGCTGGCAGTGGGGACATGATGTCCAGGGTGCCCTCACAGTAGTTGATGCGCGGGATGCGGCGATCGGCACCAAGATCAGTGAGTAGGGTCTCGTACTGCTCCCAGGTCACATTGGGGATAAGGACATGACTACCGGGTGATAGATCGATGGTGGTGATGGGGATTTTAACCAGGTTCAATACCGTCATGGCACCGATTCCCCCCAGGGAGTGCGACTCTATAGTTCATGCTACCGTTCTGTTGTTACCCAGATTCAACTATGGCGATTCAAATCCAATCGGAGACCCAAACCAATGATGGCTGGGCTTACGAGGTGACCCTTACCAATGGCCGCGAACACCGGTACCGCGTCACCCTCAGCCAGGCTGACTACCAAGCCTGGTCCCAGGAACGGGTGCCCCCCGCCGCCGTGATCACCGCCGCCTTCGAATTCTTGTTGGCCCGCGAGCCCGCGAGCTCTATCCTCTCCAGCTTTGACTGCTCCGTGATTCGGCGCTACTTTCCCGCCGTCGATCGGGAATTGCCTAAACAGTTGGACTAGCCACAGCCTGAGGAGGTCATGCCCATGCTGCCTGGATCCCAATGGCGAAGATATTGTGCAGAGCAACAACTAAAATTGGCAACTTAGGACAGCACATCGACCAGCATTACCAGCCGCTGATCGAGCAGCAGAGTAATGCCAGCCAGTCGATTAAGGGGCGTATCCAAAGCCTTTACGCTGCATTGAGACTTGCCAAACCGTCAGCTTGCCCGAGGCAGTGCCGCTGGCAAGATAGTCGCCACCAGGATGCCAGACCACCGCAGATACGCCTTCTGAATCTAGTGTAATGGCCTGAATGAGACGCTTTCCCCCCTGCCAAAGGCAGAGTTGCCCATCTTGACCAACGGAAGCTAGTAGTTGTGAGCCGGGCTGAAATGCGATCGCATTGACTCTGTCCCGGTGCCCCTGTAACACTGTCGAGCGCCAATCAGCACGCTGGGATTTGCCCCGTCGCCACACCGTAATGCCATCGACACAAGCGGCGGCTAACAGGGGTGAGTCCGACGACAGGGTCGGCTCAGACCAGGCCAGCTGTCGCACCTTGCCAGGAAACCCCTGCATTAACCAAGGAGGTGGGCAGTTCCACTCGGCCACCGTCAGGGTGCGATCTAAATTGCCCGAGCCCAGATAGCGCCCATCGGCAGACCAGGCCCCATAGAGGCTAGCCCCAGGGACGGCGATGAGTTTAGGCTCAGCCGTCCAATCCTCGCGATTCCAGACTCTGATGCCGCCATGGCCACTCACCGCCAGCAACTTGCCCTGAGGCTGCCAGGCCAGATGTAGCACAGACGATGTTTGAACATCTAATTGAGCCCACTGGAGATGGCCGGTCACATCCCAAATCTGCACCTGAGTCCCCACCCCATAGGCAAGCAGGTGCTCCTGGGGCTGCCAGGCGAGTCGATCAATCCACACCCCCGGATGAGATCGGGTGAAAGCCGCGGCCAGAGGCGATGGCGTTGAGGAGGCAGTGGGTAACGATCGCAACGACCACACCATCACCTGACCCGCCTGGCCACTGGCAGCCAGAAACTGGCCATCCCCAGAGAAAGCCAGGGCGTCCATGGACTGACCCGTAGCTCCTTGTAGCTCGACCCATGACTGCGACCGGTGATATAACCTCACCTCCCCTGCCGCCGACACCACTGCCAGCCAGTCTCCCCGGGAGGACCAGGCTAAGGCCGTGATGTAATCATTCAGAGAACTGTGCCACGATGCCGTGCACCTCATGCCTGCAGTAATCACGCCAGACAGGCCCGAAACCCAGTTCGCAGTTCGGTTTCATCCAAGTTACGGCCAATCACCACCAGCTCGCTGCGGCGTTCTTCTGGGGAAGCCCAGAGGCGATCACTGCGCCCGTCAAAAATCATGTGCACCCCTTGAAATACATAACGCTCATCGGCACCAGCCAGATTCAAAATTCCCTTCATGCGAAAAATGTCTGGCCCTTTGGTTTCCAATAACGTAGACACCCAGCGGCTGAGCTTATCACCATCGAGGGGCCGCGGCTCCACAATGGCCAGCGAATAGACAGATTGATCATGGTCGTGGGCGATTTCATTCAGAAAGTTCGGATCCAACTCTAAGGCCCGATCTAAATCAAAGGCCCTCACCCCTAAGATGTGCTCCATCTTGACGTTAGAACTTTGGCTGCGATAGAGCTTCACCATGGCATTCATGGCACGGATGCGTTGCTCTAACTGCTCGAGTTCGGACTCAGAGACTAAATCGGTTTTATTCAGCAAGATGACATCGGCAAAGGCAATTTGTTCCTGGGCTTCGTCACTGTCCCAGTGCTGCCAGATATGTTTGGCATCCACTACGGTCACAACCGCATCCAAAACCAGTTGGGCTTTGAGATCTTCATCGACAAAGAAGGTTTGAATCACCGGCGCCGGGTCGGCCAGACCGGTGGTCTCAATCAGCAGGTGGTCAAAGCGCTCCCGACGTCGCATCAGGTTGCCGATGATGCGGATCAAATCTCCCCGTACGGTGCAGCAAATGCAGCCATTATTCATTTCAAAGATTTCTTCATCGGCATCAATCACCAGCTGATTGTCGATGCCCACCTCGCCAAATTCATTGACGATTACGGCTAATTTCTGGCCATGTTCATGGGTCAAAATGCGATTGAGCAAGGTGGTTTTTCCGGCGCCTAAATAGCCGGTAATCACGGTTACTGGAACTGCTGTTGTGGTGGTCATAGGTCTGATTTAAGCGGTGGGCAAATCGCCTTTAATCTACGCTGGCTTGCGGGGCCTGCCGTAGCTGCGCCTCGGTGATGGCAGCGACGGCAGCATGAATTTTGAAGGTCTGCGGCGGCTGGCTCATGACGGCGATGACGGTTTCTACCGGCGGGCAACCGGGTTCGGTGCGGAAACCGGCGCCTCGGCCTCGAGGTTGAGGGTGGCATAGACCCAGGCTTTCAACTGCTGCCGCTGGGCCACATCGGTTGTCGGGGGGCGATGGAATACATTCATGATGGCAAGGGGGCGAAGACTGGAGCGTGCTTATCGTCTTACCCAATTTATGGTCCAGATAAAAGTAGCCTCTGTTACGCTTTTTCCATCTGTTGCGGCAGCCAAATTTGAAAGCAGGTGCCAACGCCCACCTGGCTGCGCACGGCAATGTTACCCCGTTGCAACTCGACAAATTGCTTGACGATGTTGAGCCCTAGGCCGGTGCCAGGGATATTGCTGACGTTGCGTCCGCGGTGGAAGGGCTCGAATAGATAGGGCTGGTCGGCGGCGGGAATGCCGATGCCCTCGTCTTCGATTTCAAACAGAATCTGCGGCGGCTGCGGTGAAATCCGGACCTGAATCGGCTTGTCGTCTGGGGTGTAGCGGATGGCGTTGAGTAGGATGTTGGTCAGAATCGAGCGCAACAGCCGTTTGTCTAGGACGGCCATCAGATGGGGGGCAGTGCTGGTAAAGCGGATCGGATTGCAGGCACGCTCGAAGGTGGTTTCTGCCAACAGGCTGCGGCAGAAGTCTACCAGGTCGAGAGGCTGGGGCTGAATCTCCAGGATCTTGGCTTCGATTTTGCCAATCACCAGAATGTCATCGATCATCTGGGTCATGCGCTCGACGTTGGCGGCGATGGTCTGCAGATAGGTGGCTTTCTGTGGGGGGCTGAGTTGGGTGTCATAGCGATCTAATGAGGAAACAGAGAGGGCAATGGTGTTGAGGGGGTTGCGAAATTCATGGCAGACCATGGCGATAAAGCGCGATCGCAACTGGTTCAGTTCCCGCAGTTGCTGGTTGGCAGCATAGAGTTCTGCGGTGCGCTCCTGCACCTTGTGCTCTAGCTCTTCATTGGCCCGCTGCTGCACGGCTTCGGCCCACTTGCGCTGGGTGATATCGCGAAAGGTCACCACGGCCCCGATCAACTGGCCGGCCTCGTCGTGCAGAGGGGTGCTGATATATTCCACCGGAAAGGTGGTGCCATCTTTGCGCCAGAACACCTCGTGGGTGACTCGATGCACCGCTCCGTCCTGAAAGGCGGCATAAATCGGGCAGGCTTCCCGAGGATAGGGGGTGCCATCGGCATGGGAATGGTGCAGCACCGCATGCATAGACTGGCCGATCAGGTCTTCCATGTCCCAGTCGATCATGGCGGCCGCCGCCGGATTCACAAAGGTAACATTGCCGTTTAGATCGAGGCCATAAACCCCTTCTCCGACGGCATTCAGGATCAGTTGATGTTGCCGTCGCAGGGCTTCGAGTTCTTTTTCAGACTGATTGTTGTCAGGGGCCGGTAACCAGAAATACTGTCGCATAACCCTATTGGCGGCATAGATACTTTTTCATCGCCCTTGGTCATCTTTTTTGTCAAGGGTTGCAGCATAAAAACCCGTTAGCCAGACAGTTTGTAGCCCAGTATACTAAGGCCCGACCCTGAAGCGATTAATAGAATTAATAGCACCAGGTTAGGGGGTAAACGATCGGTTGCCCTGGCCAGGATAGATGTGCCATTCAGGGGTTTCTGGTTCCATTAGCGTACGTTGTTATCGGCCAAGTCGCGCTTAAATGTTGTTTCATCCGTCCCAGGTGAGCTGACACGGGCTACTTAACTAGCGTCTACAGCCATGGCCCAACTGGTTATTGGGTGTAGCTCTGTCAGCCTTTTCAGCATTGGCAATGGCAGGATTTATGCCCGCTTCAGCTAACGGGTGGCCACGCGATTCTCCGGCAGAGAATGCCTGGAGGCACCAACATTTGCTGACACGTGCTGAGTAAATGCCGAGGGACTATGACCAGAAAAATTCTAGTCATCGAGGACGAAGCCCAAACCCGAGAACTCTTTTTGAATTGCCTTAAGTTTGAAGATTTTCAGGGGTTTGGGGCCGAAAATGGCTGCCAAGGAATTGATCTGGCCAAAACTGAGCGGCCTGATTTAATTGTCTGCGACATTATGATGCCGGATATGGATGGTTATGAGGTGCTCTCAACGCTGCATCAAACCCCTGCCACGGCATCGATTCCGTTTATTTTTTTAACGGCCAAGGTGACCATGGCCGACCTGCGGCGGGGGATGACCTTGGGGGCTGACGACTATCTGACTAAGCCCTGCACAGTGAATCAGTTTTTAAGTGCGATCGCAACTCGTCTGAAGCGCAAAGAGGCCCTAAATCAGGGTTTCTGTCCCGCTGAGGCAACACCGATAGCATCGGATTCCCCAGTGTCAGGCCCAACCCCCGAGCCAATTTTTCCCGACTACCCGAAGCTAAATCCCATCTTTCAATTCATCGATGCCCACTATCAAAAATCGCTGAATTTAAGCGATGTCGCCAAAGTCGTGGGCTATTCTCCCGCCTATTTAACTAATTTGGTTCACACCCAGACGGGACGCACCGTTAAGCAATGGATTATTGAGCGACGCATGGCCCAGGCCCGGGCCCTACTAGCCCATACCAATCAATCCATCCGCCAGATCGCCGAGGCCGCTGGCTATAGTGATCCGGGTTATTTTGCCCGTCAATTTCGTCAGTGCCATGGCGTATCTCCCCAGGTTTGGCGAGGAGAATCAGTAACCTAGATTACCGTTTTGGCATCTTCTTTGTAGGGAAAAATCAAGTCCCAAAGAAAGTCCCAGTCAATTCCTAAAAATGATCCAATGTTATTTCCATAAGGGTCTGATAGCGTACAAAGCAACGTGCCGATCAGCTCACCGGGACCCATTCATTAGAGTTTAGTTGGACAAGGTTTATGGTTTTTGCATCCGCAACTCAGACCGCTCAAAAGTGGGGCAATCTTAATTGCGATCGCGCTGAACTCTCTGATTTGGAGTTGAAGTGCATTATCTGCGGCGGGTTCCATCTCACCCGCGACCACTACGAGTTCATGCAAACCATGCCTCAGGACCCGGTAGACATGGTGGATGATCTGGTCAAAATGGGCCTCTACAAAGACAATCAGCTGTGGGCCGCCGACGGGGTCAACGCCTATGAGCTGCGCAAAGCGCTTTTCCTCAAGACTGTAGGCCGCGGTGATCCACGGCGTGAACAGTTAATTCTGGCCCTGTGTAAGCAGGCGGGCGGTATCGAGCATGCCTTTGCCGCCGCCTTTGGCCCCAAGGCGGGTCTGTTCTTTGCCGATTCTATTCGCAATAGCCGCTTCACCCGCCGCGAATTTTTACGCAATCTGGCTGTCGGGGCCGCCATGGTTACCCTGGCTAACTGTGGGGGCGGCAGTGAGCCGGTGGCTGACGATGCCCCCGTAGACCCGGCGGCCACCGCAGACTTAGAAAAGACCGACTTGCAAATCGGCTTCATTCCCATCACCTGCGCCACTCCCATCATCATGTCGGAGCCCCTGGGCTTCTATCAGAAGTACGGCTTTAACGCCAAGGTGGTGAAGATGCCTAGCTGGGGTGCAGTGCGCGACTCTGCCATTGCTGGGGAACTGGATGCCTACCACATGCTGGCTCCCATGCCCATTGCCATGACCCTAGGGCTGGGTTCGGCCGCCTTCGGGGTGAAGCTGGCCAGCATCGAGAATATTAATGGTCAGGCCATCACCATCGCCAATCGTCACCTAGGCAACGTCAACGGTCCCGCCGACTTCAAGGGCTTCGTCATGGGGGTGCCCTTCCCCTATTCCATGCACAACCTGCTGCTGCGCTACTACCTGGCCACCGGCGGCCTCGACCCCGATGTGGATGTGCAGATTCGTCCGGTGCCGCCTCCAGACAGCATCGCCCAGATGGTGGCCGGCGACATCGATGCCTACCTGATGCCCGATCCGTTCAACCAGCGGGCCGTCTTCGAAGGCGTCGGCTTCATCCACATGATTACCAAGGATCTGTGGCCCGGCCATCCCTGCTGTGCCTTTGCCGCCAGCGACCAGTGGATTAATGACAATCCCAATACTTTCCGGGCGCTGAATAAATCCATCATCGAAGCCGCAGGCTACGCCCAGGATCCGGCCAACCGGCCTGAAATTGCCGCCGCCATTTCCGAGCGGGCCTTCTTGAATCAGCCGGTCGAAGTCGTAGAAGCGGTGCTGACCGGCAACTATGAGGACGGTCAAGGCAACACCATGGAGGTGCCCGATCGCATCGACTTTGACCCCTATCCCTGGCAGAGTTTCGCCAGCTGGATTTCGTCCCAACTGGTGCGCTGGGATCTCCAGGGCGACGGTGTGGCCGCCAAAGTGATTCCCGAGCAGGGCTATGACACCGTTGGCAAGGACATTTTCTTAACCGATCTGGCCCGGGACCTGGCCCAGGAAGTGGGACAAACCCCGCCCGATGAGATCTACCGCACCGAAGAACTCATGTTTGACACGTTTGATCCCGCTGATCCAGCCACCTATGTGCAGCAGCAAATCGATCAGTACGGCGTATAGAGGCAGTTCGATGGAGGTATGGCCCCATGGCGCTGAGTAAGGCAGCAACGGGCAGATCGATTCACAATGCTACCCCAGAGGCATGGTTTAAGAGTCAAGAGGTCAGAGCAGCAGCCCTGTTTCTACTGTCATTAGGAGCCTTTCTCCTGTTCTGGGAGGTGGGTGCGAGCTTAGGCTGGTTTGCCAAGGGCATGCCCACCGCCTCTACCACCCTGAAAGAGTTTTGGTGGTGGATAACCAACCCCTTTTTCCGCAATGGCCCTAACGATATGGGTATCGGCTGGAACTTGCTGATTAGCCTGCGACGGGTGGCCATTGGTTATGTCTTGGCCTCAATCTTGGCTGTTCCTTTGGGGATCCTGATTGGTATTTCGCCGGTGGCTTACAAGGCATTTAACCCCTATGTGCAGTTACTGAAGCCGATTTCACCGCTAGCCTGGTTGCCCTTGGGGCTTTACATCTTTCGCGATTCGGAGCAGACGGGGGTGTTTATTATTTTTATCTCCAGCATCTGGCCAACGCTGATTAATACGGCTTTCGGAGTTGCCGGCGTCGATAAAGACTATGTCGATGTGGCCAGCACCTTGGGTGCCTCGCGGATGCGCACCATTTTTAAGGTGATTATTCCGGCAGCCCTGCCCAACATTGTCTCGGGCTTGCGCATCAGCATGGGCATCGCCTGGCTAGTGATTGTGGCGGCGGAAATGTTGTTGGGCACGGGGTTGGGTTACTTCATTTGGAATGAGTGGAATAACCTCTATATCCCCAATATTTTGGTGGCCATCTTCATTATTGGCCTGGTGGGTCTGGCCCTAGATAGCATCTTTGCCGCTCTGGAAAAATTTGTTGCGTTTGGTCGAAACTCGTGAGCTTAGCATCTGTGAACGGCTTCACTCCTACCGATCAGGCCGATCAGGCTTCGGCGTCAGCCCAGCTATCGATTCGCAATGTCACCAAGGTTTTTCCGGGTAAAACGGGCTTGGTCAATAAGCTTACTGGCAAAACCAGCCGCGACTTTGTCGCCATCGAAGACATCAGCCTGGAGATTGAGCCCAATACCTTTGTCACCATCATTGGACCGTCGGGCTGTGGCAAATCAACCCTGCTGGGCATGATTGCCGGTCTGATGCCAGTTACGATGGGGCAAATCTTGCTCAATGGCCAGCCCATTGTTGGCCCTGGTCCCGACCGCGGCATGGTGTTTCAAAACTATGCCCTGATGCCCTGGATGACCGTCGAAGAAAACATTCGCTTTGCCATCGAAACCGTTACCCCCAAGATGTCACCGAAACGATGCGATCGCATCATCAAAGAGCACATTCAGCTGGTGGGTCTCAGTGGAGCGGAGAGAAAACATCCCCACGAACTATCGGGGGGCATGCGCCAGCGCGTCGGCATCGCCCGGGCCCTAGCCATTAACCCGCAGATTCTGCTGATGGACGAACCCTTCGGCGCCCTCGATGCCCTCACCCGCGGCTTTCTACAAGACGAAATCGAGCGCATCTGGGAGCAGCAACGCAAAACCGTGATCATGATTACCCACAGCATCGAAGAAGCATTATTGCTCTCCGACCGCATCGTCATGATGACCCGGGGCCCCGCTGCCCGAGTCGATGAAATTTTAGAAGTTCCCTTCCCCCGGCCCCGCAACCGCGAAACCATTGACCAACATCCCGCCTACCACGATCTCAAAGCCGAGATGGAGAGCCATCTGTTTCGGGAGACGCGGGCTGTTGAGGCCGCCAGAATTGGTTGAAAGTAGCGTCAGGGCAAATAGTCATCGGATTTTCCCCTGACGTTCTTTCCCAATTTTTGCCAACTTGACGTAACAACAAACTGACGTAACTAAGACGTAACTAAGAGGACACAATCATGGCCGTTCCAGTGATTACTGAAAAACTGCTCGCCGCTAAGAAGTCAAAGGGGCTGTCCTTTGCAGATCTAGAGGCGAAAGTCGGCCGCGATGAGGTCTGGATCGCCTCGGTGATTTACCGCCAGGCCAGTGCTTCAGAGGAGGAAGCGACCAAGATTGTCGAGGCCATCGGCGCTGATTCCTCCTTCATTGAGCCCCTGACAGAGTGCCCCGTCAAAGGCGCCCTCGATCCGCTGGTGCCCACCGACCCCCTGCTCTATCGCTTCTATGAGATCATGCAGGTCTACGGCATGCCTGTAAAAGCCGTAGTCCACGAGCACTTTGGCGACGGCATCATGAGCGCCATCGACTTCACTATCGACGTCGAGCGAGAAGAGGACCCCAAAGGCGACCGGGTCAAGATCATCATGTGCGGCAAGTTCTTGCCCTACAAGAAATGGTAATTGGCCTCTCAACAGGTTGGGAGAAGCATCAAAGACCTCCAACCTCCCTTGACAGCATTGACTGACGTACATGTCGCCAGACTGTTACCAGTTGGATAGCTACCCCCCGCAAGTATTTGGAGAAAAATAATAGATGTCACGATTGCAGTTAACTCAGAGATTTTGCCTGTTTCTCAAGCAGGCTCCGGGCTTAGGGCTAGTCACTGCTGCCGGGGTATTCGTCGCTGCGTCCCCTGCCTGGGCTCACCATCCTTTTGGTAGCGAAGTCCCTACTAATGGGATAGAGGGCTTTTTGTCCGGGGTAGGGCATCCTGTCATCGGCGTCGACCACCTGGCCTTTGTCGTCACTGCTGGGCTCCTGGCCGCCGTTGTGGGGTGGGGACTGTTGATTCCAGCAGCCTTTGTTTTAGCCTCCTGGGCGGGCACGGGGCTACATCTAGCGGGAGCCAGTCTACCTGCTTCCGAACTCTGCATTACTGCCTCGGTAGCGATCTTTGGCAGCCTACTGGCCATGAAGCAGCGGCCCCAAACGATGGTGGTGGTAGCCTTAAGCGCTATTGCCGGTATCTTCCACGGTTACGCCTACGGAGAGGCGGTAGTCGGCGCTGAAATGACGCCACTGTTGGCCTATTTGCTAGGATTTGCCACCATTCAGACGGTCATTGCTGCCGCTGCCTACGGCGCTGCCAAGTGGCTGGGAGCTGCTAAGGAGAATGGGGCTTTGACCCTGCGGTTTGCGGGCTTTACCCTAGCCGGGGTCGGGGCTGCCTTTTTGTCTAGCGTGGTGTTGGGCTAGGTGTGTGGCTAATGACCAATGGACCGGCACAGAAACTGGTGCCCCCCTTCAATAGTGACAGTGCCCTGGCTAAGGTGCGTCTGGCCGAAGATGCTTGGAATAGCCGTGACCCCGACCGGGTATCGATGGCCTACAGCGAAGATAGTTTCTGGCGCAACCGGGCCGAAATCTTTCAGGGGCGTGAGGCTATCCGAGCCTTCTTGCGGCGTAAGTGGGATAAAGAACTCGATTATCGCCTGGTAAAAGAAATGTGGGCCTATGGCGACAATCGCATCGCCGTGCGCTTTCAATATGAATGGCACGACGATGGCGGTCAGTGGTACCGTGCTTACGGCAACGAAAATTGGGAATTTGATGATAGCGGCCTGATGCGGCGGCGAGAGGCCAGCATCAATGATAAGCCCATTGCAGCGACCGATCGCCGCTTTCATTGGCCAGCCCCAGGACCAAGGCCTGCAAACCATTCCGGACTGATCGACTCTCCAGTTTGATGAGTGATTGCACCACAATAGTGGCTATGCATTCAGGTTGGTCCTGGGGTAGGCTCTGCCACCGTGATCATTACTTCCTTCCAGTGCTGGTAGGCTCGAGAACCTGCCAGCTCTATCCTCTCCAGCTTTGACTGCTCTGTGATTCGGCGCTACTTTCCCGCCGTCGATCGGGAGTTGCCTAAGCAGATAGGTTAAGCAGTATCCCTACTGGGGCAGTCGACCTTGCTGCTGCAAGATACTGGTCATGTGGGCAGCCGTCATCGGTCTGGCAAACCAATAGCCCTGGCCATATTGGTAGTTCATACCCAGCATCAGGTCCCGCTGGCTGTCCTGCTCAATGCCCTCGGCCACTAGACCAAATTGCATCCCTCGGGATAGGGTCGAGACTGCCTGGCAGATGGCCATCTTTTCCAGATCGTCGGCATGGGTAGGAATGAAATAGCGATCGACCTTGACATCATCAAAGCGAAACTGCAGCAGCTGCGCCAACCCCGATTGGCCGGTGCCAAAATCATCGACCTTCAATCGCAACGACATCTCTCTCAGGGCCTGGAGGCTTTGCAGATAGCGATCAAGGTCACGATAGATGCCGCGCTCGGTGATTTCTAAGCCCACCAGTTTGCGCTTGATCCCCACCTCCGAGACCCGTCGCGACATCCGTTCGATAAAGTCGTCATCTTCCAATTCGAAGGGGCTGATGTTGATAGACAAGGAGAACTCTGGCGCCATTTGCTGCCAGATGGCCAGCTGTTCTAGGGCATGACTTAAGACCCAATCACTGACACGATGGACCAACCCGGTCATTTCGGCCACGGGAATGAATTCACTGGGGGAGATGGAGCCCAGGTGGGCAGAATCCCACCGAATCAATGCCTCTGCCCCAATAATCTCTCCGGTATCCATGTGGCAGATCGGCTGATAGGCCAACCAGAATTCGGCTTCAGTGCTGCGCTGGTAGAGATAGGCCTCTAGGGTAATTTGACGCAGCCGTCGCTGGGCCAACTCCATATCCCAGACCCGAATGCGATGCTGGGGGTGGTCCGAGTGCCGGTTACGTTTGGCCTCCCGCAGGGCGGTTTCGGCAGCCTGCAACAGGCGGTTAATGGGGGTATCGTTCCCGAAGGCGTCAATGGGGATCTGGGCAATGCCGATGGACGCACTGATGCCAGCCCCTTGAATATCGATGGCCAGAATATCTTGCAATACGGCGGTGATGAGATCGGCGATCGCATCTGCTTCCAGGGTCGACAGTAACAGCACAAACTCGTCGCCACCGACTCTAATGGCAATGCCATCATAGGGTTGAATGTGGGATTGCAGCACGGCGGCAACTGCCACCAACAATTGATCGCCGAGCTGATGGCCTCGCTGGTCGTTGATTAACTTGAACCGATCTAAGTCGATATAGGCACAGGCCTGCCAGCCATCGATGTCCATCTCGAGAATGCGGCGATTGTACAGCCCTGTCAGCGGGTCGTGGATGAAGCCGCTGATCTCTGAAAACGTCATGTAAAGGAGGTTGGGCGAGAGGGCCGTGACAATGGTGAGATACCAACCAGAGATTTCGCCATCGTAGTAAAACTCCAGCCGCTGAGACTCGCCAGAGTTCAGAGTTTGGAAGTAGAGATCGATGAGTGGCACTCTGTAGGGATAGACCTGTTGCCGATGGCTAGGCATTTTCTCGCAGAGGTCATCGCCCACCTGCAGTAGATTCTGGGTAATGGTCACGGCGGCTGGGTTGATCTTCAGTACCGTCAAGTCGTTCCCGTGACGCTCACAGAGAATTTTGCCGGTGATGGAGCCTTCCCAGGTGGTTTCTAGCAGATGAAAGGTATCTCCCAGATAGCGTAGCCGGCTGCGACTACCCAGCAGCACCACGACCGCCATCCAGGAGACAGCTGCAGTCACCCAATGCCACGGAGGGCTATACATGTGCAGGGCATTGAGAACATGCCCAACACCGCAGCTGAAGACAAAGGCAATTGCCAACAGCAGATTCAACCAAATTTCTCGGCGGGCTGTCTGCAACAGGGGGATCAGGGTGAGGGGAATGATGAAGTAGGCAAGTGCGATCGCACCATTAGACAGCGCCCCATGGGAGATATTATCCATAACTCGCCTCTTCCACTAACGGTTCATGACAATGACTTAGGCATCTCTCATCCCCTTCAACCTCGCGTTACCCTTCCTCAGGGTAAAGACTGCCTGGTTATAGCAACCACCCTTGGGCAAAGGATTGCAACTTTTTTAGGCTTCATAGCCCTTCCCCGTCGAAGCCTAGGCGGCTAACCTGCTAAGTTATCGCCTAGATCGCAGCCAGATAACTACCGTTGGACCCCTTGTACTCTATCGGGTAGAGCGATTGACAGGGGCTGGGGGGGAACCCATCATTGCCCTATAAGCCAGCTAAATTTGATATACTCAGAAGCTGATGCGGCGACATAGCCAAGCGGTAAGGCAGAGGTCTGCAAAACCTCCATTCCCCGGTTCGAATCCGGGTGTCGCCTTCTTTAGAGTGATCGAAATCCTTGCCAGGAGGCCTTTTCAGGACTGCATGCTTTTGTGTATTGTTGATGGTCGTGGCTAATTGTAGATAAGCGAGGGTAGATTTTTAGGCAAATTTTAGGCATGGATTTTCAGCAGCGCCTGAACCGTGCAAATGGACGAACGGGATAGATTGAGGGTTGACCAGCAAACTGCTTCTACAATGAGGGCATCTGAGTGTCCCTATAGTCATCCCTACTACTGGGCTGCCTTCACCCTATCTGGCCTATGAAAGACATTGACAAAACTACCCTCCGAGCCTTTATCTTCGCTCTTTCTCTACATTCACCCTGTTAGCACATCTCCATGAAATGCCTCTAGGCGCTCAACATGCCAAAAATAAGTCAGTCGGGCAGATCTGGGATTGAAGTGACCCCCGCTTTTTGCTCACCGATGCCTTGAGTTGGGAAGCCCACCGGATTCTGACCACCTGGAGCTATCGGTGGCCTGTGAGATCTTTCACGAGTTCTGCAAGCAGGTAGCAGGCTTCGAGTCGACTTAGAACATCGCGGCAGCGTCAGTTCCACTCATGCGCTGTCCATAAACTTCCAAGTTGGATCATACACCTACTCACCCGCTGGGGCGTACCCGTAATCAAAAGCATGTCGCTCCAGGGCTGGATATGGGTCTGCTCGATTCATATTTCATCACCGCCAGAGAAACTAATACCTATGGTAAGGAGTTAGTGAAGATGGGGGACTGAGATTGTCAGTCCAACCTTGCTAGTGGAACACTGAATTCTACATGATGTCCTGCTTTTAGCACTAGGTAACATGTTTGATATCTCTAAAGTCTGTCCCGGTGTTCATATATCCTGACCCAGCAGGTCGCAAAGGTTGCTACCAGGTTAAGCCGCCTTGCTGATCACCAAAATCAATGGGAATAGGCAGGAACTTATTCCTGCGAAACACACTCTACAGTCCTAGGGATTCTCTATAGGGCTGTAGCTGCTTACTCATCAGCGATACTGTCTGTGTCATTACTCACTATCTCGATTGTCATTCCCGTCTATAACGGTGGGGCAAGCTTCCGTGAATGCCTTGCCAGCCTCACATTGAGCCGACGTCCTGCTGATGAGGTGATTGTGGTATCTGATGGTGATACCGATGGTTCGTGGCAGGTAGCAGAAGCATTTGGGACCAAAGTATTTCGATTACAACGTCCAGGGGGACCAGCCCAAGCTCGCAACATTGGTGCTCAAGCTGCTCAAGGGGACATCGTGTTTTTTATTGATGCAGATGTAACGCTCCACCCCAACACCTTAGATTTAGTAGAACAGCAGTTTCGACAGCACCCCCAGCTGGACGCCCTAATTGGGTCCTATGATGATGCCCCTGGAGCCAATAACTTCCTGTCGCAATACAAAAACTTATTTCATCACTACACCCACCAAGTCTCTTCAGAAATAGCCTCCACCTTTTGGGGAGCCTGCGGCGCCATTCGGCGGTCAGTTTTCCTACAAGTGGGAGGATTTGATGAAACCTACCGCAAACCTTGCATTGAAGACATTGAGTTGGGATATCGATTGACACGGGCAGGGTATTCCATCGCCCTCTGTAAAGAGATTCAGGTTAAACACCTGAAGCAATGGGAACCTCTATCGCTAATCAAAGCAGAGATTTTTTATCGGGCTCTCCCTTGGACTACCTTGATTCTACGAGAGCGTTGCGCTAATGCTGACCTCAATTTAAGCCATAGCAACCGATTCAGTGTGGTTTTTGCGTTTGCTCTTATAGGAAGTGTGGCTGCTAGCGGATTATATCCCTGGCTATTGGCCATTGCCCTGGGTCTCAGTCTAGGACTACTGGTTATGAATGCAGAGATTTATCGATTTTTCTACCGTAAGCGAGGTTTGCTATTTGCCTTGCAAGTTATTCCCTGGCACTGGTTTTACTTCCTCTATGGAGGAGCAGCCTTTGCCTATGGCACATTGATACACATTATTAGCCGCGTTTATTCATCTAAGCCAGTTGGGAGGTTGGGATGCTTCTAAGCCTAGTCCGCCAAGGTGGAGATAAGAGGGCAAAAAGTGAAAAGGGAAATTCTGAAAATGCAGTCTTTTTGCCCTAGTTAATAGAGGCGTTATTTCTGCCTCAGAGTACTAGACTAATGGAAAAATTATCGAGTACATTATACCAATAGTCGGAGCCTATCCATGGTAAATTCTCGACCTGTCGTCATTATCGGTGGTGGCCCAGCTGGACTGACGGCGGGTTACGAATTAATGAGACATAATGTTCGATCTATTGTCTTGGAGAAAGCCAACAAGGTTGGTGGTATTTCTCGAACTGAAACCTATAAAGGGTATCGCTTTGATATCGGTGGCCACCGCTTTTTTACCAAGGTGAGTGAAGTCCAGGAAATTTGGAAGGACATTTTGTCCGATGACTTCATTCAGGCTCCTCGGTTATCTCGGATTTACTACGACGGAAAGTTTTATGACTATCCCCTATCCTTGTTTAAGACCCTAAAGAATCTGGGTCCCTTAAGCAGCACCCTGATTCTATTCAGTTACTTAAAGGCTAAGCTAAGACGATACTTACACCCTGATTTAGAGGCAATGACATTTGAAGATTGGGTGATTGACTGTTTCGGAGAGCGGCTCTACAGAATTTTCTTTAAAACCTATACGGAGAAGGTTTGGGGCATTCCCTGCAACCAAATTAGAGCCGATTGGGCTGCCCAGCGAATTCGCAATATGTCTCTGAAACAAGCCGTGCTCAACGCCTTGTTCGGTAATCAAGATGCCAAGAGTCTGATTAAGAAGTTTGACTATCCTCGCCTAGGTCCCGGCATGATGTGGGAACGCTGCCAAGAATTACTGGAAACCTATGGTTCGCCAGTTCATCTCAATACAGAGGTAGTTCGGGTTGAGCGGGAAAAGAAGCGGGTGACGAAGGTAATTGCTCGACGGGGTGATAATACTTTTGAGTTGACGGGAGATCACTTTATTAATTCCATGCCCATCTCGCTGTTAGCCCATCGTCTATATCCATCACCACCTGATCAGGTGCTAGCAGCAGCCCAAGGGCTAAATTATCGTGACTTCTTAATTGTGTCGCTTATTATCAATCGCGATCATCTTTTCCCTGACAACTGGCTCTATATTCATAGTCCTGACTTCAAAGTAGGCCGCATTCAAAACTTTAAGAATTGGAGTCGGGAAATGGTCCCCGATGCCAGTAAAACCTGTTTAGGCATGGAATACTTCTGTAGTCAGGGAGATGATCTCTGGGAGATGTCTAATGGGCAATTAATTGAATTGGCCGCCAAAGAAATTGTTCGGCTTGACTTAGGAGTTAAGCCTGGAGATGTTGAAGATGGTTGCGTGATTCGTCAGCGTAAGGCTTATCCTGTTTATGATAGTGAGTACCGCCAACATTTGCAGGTATTACAAGATTACTTCACATCTTTTGAGAATTTACAAACGGTTGGACGCAATGGCATGCACCGCTACAACAACCAAGACCATTCCATGCTGACGGCATTGTTGGCTGCTAGAAATATTTTGGGTGAACAACATGACATCTGGAATGTGAATGTTGAGCGTTCCTATCACGAGAACTTTACCGATCAAGAGTGGTCTAAAGTGAAGCTCCAGAAGACTAAAAATCCAGGTATTTACTCGCAACCGCTACCATCTGTTCAGTAAGATAATTGCTGAAGATTAACGCCATGGATAATTATCCTTTCGTTTCAGTGATCATTCCAGTATTTAATGATCAAGAGCGTCTCAAGCTTTGTTTAGATGCTTTATGTCAACAGACATATGAGCGAACTCGCCATGAGATCATCGTAGTGGATAACGGATCAGAAGACTATGGAAAAGTCCAACACATTGTCGAAGGCTTTGAACAAGCAACTGTAGTCCAAGAGTTGTTTCCGAGTTCTTATGCTGCTCGCAACAAAGGGATTTTACTAGCGAAAGGTGATATTATTGCATTTACTGATTCAGATTGTATCCCCGATATTCATTGGCTAGAAAAAGGTGTAAAACACTTAACCAGTCAATCAGACTGTGGCATGGTAGTAGGTCGTATTGAAGTCTTCTTCAGAGATCCTCAAAAGCCAACATTGGTTGAACTTTATCAGAGTCTAACTGCCTTCCCTCAAGAGCAACACCTCAAAGAATTTAATGGGGGTGCTACCGCTAATTTGATTACGTTTAGGGAGGTTATTTATCGGGTTGGAAACTTCAATAGCTCTCTCAAGTCTTTTGGGGATTTTGAGTGGGGAAGACGAGTGTTTATGGCAGGATACAAACAGGTATATGCGGATGATGTCATAGTGAAGCATCCTGCCCGTAGTTCTTGGCAAGAATTGCAAAAACGCACGATTCGAGCATCAGGTGGAGTTTATGACTATTTTCTAGGGAAGCAAACATCTTGGCTGGGCAAGAATAAAATGTTCATGAGATTATTACTAAATGATCTGGTCCCACCTGTTCATTTTACTATCAGCACTTTTAGAAACCAACAGCTGAAAACTTTTTACGAAAAGCTGAATATATCATTGATTCTTCTAGTGGTTCGCTATATTAGCGCACTTGAGAAAATTCGACTTCGATTTGGAGGTGCTTCAATACGGGCATAGTCTTATCATAGTGGCCAAAGATGACAGCCTGTGGCAGCTTCTTATCCATGAAATCGACAAAGTAATATGGCAATTAAATTGCCATCAATTTATAGCTTACAAGAGCAGGTAGGTCAGGCTAATGCTAACAACAGATATGCCAAAAGTAACTCTAGTCGTTGTCCCAAGAGAACGCTTTAGCTGTACAGCTCGATCACTTGAAAGCATCTTTGAACATACGAAGGTTCCCTTTAAACTAATTTATGTCGATGGAAACTCACCCACACCAATTCGAGAATACTTGGAGAAAAAAGCACATGAAAGACAATTTGAGTTAATTCGAACTGACAACTATCTACATCCAAATGCAGCTCGAAACATTGGCTTATACAGAGTTCAAACAGAATACTTAGTCTTTATAGACAATGATGTCGTTGTCTCAGATGGATGGCTAGATGCTATGGTGAGCTGTGCCGATAAGACTGGTGCAGATGTAGTTGGTCCTCTAGTTTGCCAAAATGAGCCCATACACACAGAAATTCATTGTACAGGAGGAGAAGCTCGCATTATTATCGATAAATTTGGCAAGCGGAGGCTCCGTGAGAAACTCTACAATCAGGGCAAGAAAGTTATTGACTTGATATCTCGCCTTCAACGTATTCAGACTGAAATCGCTGAGTTTCACTGTGTTTTAATTCGTAAAACTATCTTTGAACGTATCGGTTATTTGGATGAGGCGTTGTTGAACACCAGAGAGCATGTCGATTTTTGCCTACTCGTGACTGAGGCTGGTGGTAGCATTTATTTTGAACCTAGCTCGATTGTCACCTACGTTCCTGGACCACCTTTAAAGCTGAGTGACATACCCTTTTATATGCTGCGCTGGAGTGATGACTGGGAACTTAAGAGTTTGCATCATATCTACCGTAAGTGGGATGTCGTAGAGGACGGCTATTTTAAAACAAGATATCGTCGCCGTGGTTGGCGTAGATATGTAACACTATTTCATCCACTCTCTAAGAAACTCCTTTTTAACTGGAATTGGGGTAGTCATTTCCTGGCTAGGGTATTGGGCAAGTTAGATCATTTATTCCTTAATCCTTATCTGACAGCTGTTTATGCAAGACGTCAACGATCCGCTCCAAAGACAATAGTTTCGGCTGGGTCTTCTGAGTCAATGATTTAGTTTGACTGGAGAGCATTAGATATTATTATGACTTCTTCACAGTCAGAGTGGATTGATGGCCAGCTTAAGCTTAGTGCTATTTCCCAAACTAATCTGCAACTTTGGCAACAGTTGCAGAGGGCAGGGTATAGTAGCCACGATCTAAAACTAATAAACCGTGCCTATCAAGCGGCCATGATTTTATTTTCAGGTCGCTTTCGGGCATCAGGAAAATCGTTTATTGCCCACCTTGTTGGCACAGCAAGTATTCTAGGTCATCTAGGTGTATCAGCACCATTGGTGGCTGCAGGCTTATTGCATGCAGCCTATGACTTTGGGGATTTTGGTGGTTGGAAGCGTTCGGGTATTACAGCGACTAAGCGAATGTGGTTGTGTCGTGAAGTTGGCAGTCAAGTCGAGCAATATATCACTGCGTATTCAGCTTTAGCCTGGAACTCAAATACAATTCCTACTATCAAAAGGTGCTCATACAAGTGGGAGAAAATTGAACGAAGTGCTCTTTTAATACGTCTGGCTAACGAGTTAGAGGAATACCTTGATTTAGGAATACTTTATTGTGGCAAAAAAAGCCAAATATATAACCAGCATCAGTCTGATCTCATTGTTGAACTTGCCAGGGCTCTTAATTTTCCTAGATTAGCTCAGGCATTAGCCTCCGCGCAGCAGGTTGTAGAATATTCTCAGGTATTACCGGAGCTAGTGAATCCAACAAATGCTTCTGGTTCAGCCCTAATTACACCCTATTCGTGTTGTCGAACTCTCATTACCAAACTAACTCAAAATCGTATTATCCGATTATTTGAACAAATATTCAATAGACCCTATTTTCAAAGAGATCTCAGTTGCAATCCTTTACTTAAACACAGACGTAAGGCAATATGAACTTTAAAGCCCAGGTTATTAAGGGGGCAATTTGGTCACTGATTCAGGGTTGGGGAACACAGTTTGGATCGCTAGCTGTGTTCTTTTTGTTAGCACGGTTACTAACACCAGAGGCTTTTGGATTAGTCGCACTTGCGAATGTTTTTCTAGCATTCATGCAGGTTTTTTTAAGCCAAGGTTTTGCCGATGCTATCGTGCAGAAAGAAGGACTTAAATCTGAGCATCTCGATGCTGCATTTTGGACTAGCTTAGCTCTAGGAAGTGCATTAATGGTGATCGGATTAGCAACTTCAACACAGATAGCTAATCTCTTTCAAAAACCACAACTTGCTTCGGTGCTTTCCTGGTTTTCTATCATATTACTAATCAATTCTCTTTGTAGTGTTCACCAAGCCCAACTTCAGCGCCAGTTCGCTTTCAGAGCCCTCGCTTTGCGTCACTTAGTTGGCATAGTTGGTGGTGGCATCATTGGCATTATTATGGCCTTGAACGGTCTAGGAGTCTGGGCCCTAGTTGGTCAGCAATTTACTCAGGAATTAGTTGGTGTAATTGTTCTCTGGAATGCCGTGGATTGGAAGCCCAAGTTGAATTTTTCTGTTGAACATTGGCAAGAACTACTAAACTTTGGATTAAATCAGTTAGGATTTGGGTTGTTAGGCTTTATCAATAACAGAGCTGATGATTTCTTGATTGGCTTCTATCTTGGTCCTACGAGTTTGGGTTACTACAGCCTAGCCTATCGCATCTTGTCAGCAATGACTAATTTACTGATCAATAGTAGTAATCAGGTAGCGCTTCCCACATTCTCACGTCTACAGAATAATTTGGAACGCTGCCGAATTGCTTTCTGTAGTGCCACTAAATTGTCTAGCGCATTGGCTTTTCCTACTTTCTGTTGTATAGCACTACTCTCTCCTGAATTTATTACATTACTTTTTGGGGAGCAATGGCTGCCATCTGTACCCGTTTTACAAGTGTTATCTATCGTGGGAGCATTACGATCAGTTACATACTTTAAGTCTTCAGTTTTTTTGGCTATGGGTAAACCAAGCTGGAAGCTACGGCTCGGCGTAGTTAGTTCAACATTGAATATTGTCGGTTTCTTTGTGGCTGTACGCTGGGGAATTGTTGCTGTATCCATCGCTTACTTAGTCCGTGCTTGTATTATGTTTCCTATTAGTCAGTTAGCTGTCAGTAAATTAATCAGTGTTTCCTTTAACAAATATTTAAAGCAATTTATCCCGTCAGTTGTCAGCACCTTAGTTATGATATTTTGTATGACTTTAATATCTAACTTGACCGAGGATCTATCTAATCTAGCCATAAAAATACTATGTGTATCATCAGCAGGATTGACAGCATACATTCTAGCGCTTTATTGTTTTGAGCCAAAGTTCTTCGAGCGAATCCGGGGTATCGGGATGCTCTTACTCAAACGAGTTCAACAAGAGCAAAATTAAATTACAAAATACTTTAAGTTATTATTCGTTTCCATGAGGCATATGGAATTCAAACCTCTTGAATTTTCAATCATTATTCCCACCTATAATCGGCCTGATCGCCTGCGGCAGTGCCTGCAGAGCCTGACCCAATTAGACTACCCTCGCACTTGTTTCGAAGTGATTGTGGTGGATGATGGTAGCCCGCAGCCCCTCACTCCCGTGATCAAACAATTTGAGTCTACTTTGAGTCTGCAACTGATGCGCCAGCGTAATGCTGGTCCTGCCAGTGCCCGTAATACTGGCGCGACCGCTGCCCAGGGTGCCTACCTAGTCTTCACCGACGACGATTGCCAACCCCAGCCTAACTGGCTGATGGCCCTGGCAGCAGCCATTGCTAAGGTCCCTGGGGCTCTCATCGGCGGCCATACCCTTAATGCCCTGCCCCATAACCCCTACTCGACGGCCAGCCAGTTGCTGATCGATTATCTCTACGATTACTACAACCAAGCTCAGGGAGAGGCAACCTTTTTTGCCTCGAATAATTTTGCCGTTCCTCGAGATCAGTATCAAACTCTAGGAGGCTTTGATACTAGTTTTCCTCTGGCTGCCGGAGAAGATCGGGAGTTTTGCGATCGCTGGCGACACCATGGCTTCCCCATGTGTTACGCCCCCGAAGTAGAAACTCATCACGCCCATACCCTAACCCTGGCCTCCTTTTGGCGCCAGCACTTCAACTACGGTCGCGGGGCCTTTTACTTCCACCACATCCGTAGCCAGCGCCAAGCCGACGCTATGGGGGTAGAGCCCTTGTCTTTTTATACTCGTCTGTTGACCTATCCCCTGTCTCGGGAACTGAGTTGGCGAGCTGGCCTAATTGCAGGGCTGCTTTTCCTATCCCAAGTTGCCAATGTGGCTGGATTCTTCTGGGAACGACGCCACCAGCAAGCCTCGCCGCCAGCGGCTACGGCGGCGTCTTCGTAATCGATAGCACTAGGTGTCTTGGCTTAGTCTGCGGGGTCCGCTGGGACGAAGCCAGCGTCAATGCCCTGAGCTGGGTTGCGTAGACGGATAGCTTTATCGCCGGGAGCACAGGGCAGTGGGGCATCCCAACACTGTCCCCGATCATTGTTGGGGGAGACATAGTTAACGTCGTAGGATTGTCTGACTTCAACGTCGGTTGTTGGCATAGCTGGTGGTAACAGCCAGCGCGCAGGCATATCTGACCGTAGCAGGTGCAGGGCACCCACTACCCCGAAGCCGGCCCAAAAGGCCAGGAAGATGAGATTATGCAAGGTTTGGCCGGAAACCCCCTGAGGCAAGCGGCCATGACTTCGGCTGACGGCGAACGGTCTCAACAGTGCGATCGCAACGGCTGGGGTCATGACGAAGTAACCGAGGCCGAAGCGTATCATCGGCGCCCGCAGCAGAATAAATAGCATTCCCAGCAGACTGAGGCCAAACAGCCAGGGAGTGCCGGCAAGCTTGTGCTGGCGGGCAACCCCAAACGTGCCCCCCCTACCCGCGATAGACACAACTAAGATAGACACAACTAACAGCACCAACATCACCACATTGAGGCGGGCAAACTGCAGCCACTGCCACAACCGCCACAACAATGAGTTGGTCTCGGCGGGGGGCGTCCCAAAAGCATTATCCCAGATTCGGATCACCTCTGCCGCCGCATCCGCTTGGGCCGCCGAGAGCCGCCAGGGCACCTCTAAGCAGAGGGCAGCGGAGGGATAAAAGGGACAACCTGACGTGATGATCCCAAAGGCCATGAAGGGCACCATCAGCCCTGCAGCCAGTACTCCGCCGACGAGTAATCGCCGCAGCGTCCATGGACGCTGCCTCCAATAAAACAGCAGTGCTACTGGGAGTAATGGTAGGGCTGACAGCTTGATGGAAACGGCTGCCGTCGCCAGGATCAGCGGAATCAAAGTGGCATCCCACCCCGATGGTGTAGCAGATCCTGATGGCAATGGCGGCTGATTAGCCACCACGAGGAGGCTCCAAGCCACCATCCCAGTCAGAAAAATCACCGGAATATCGGGGGACGGAGACAGCAGAATCGCGGATAAAAACGACGTCAGGGTCATGGCAGGCAACACCAACCCTAAAAAGATCACCATGAATTTGTCGGGGAAGCGGGCCCGACCGGTGAGCCAGCGTCGCAGCCCCATCAGCCCCTGCCCGGTTGCGAGCAGCAAAGCGAGCCCGTTGGTGATGGCACTCACCTGGGATGCGATCGGGGCGGCATTCAGCGGAGCCGCCAGGGCAAACCAGGCGGAGGTAAAGCCAAAGTTTTCCATCAGCAGGGCCAAGCCAGGGACGGCACCATAGTCCGATAGCCAGCGAATCGCCCCATAGTGATAGAGTCCGGTATCATACCAGGTCACTCGTCGAGTCATGTAGGTTGCCACCACTGCCACCCACGCGATCGTCGCCACCACCAGCGGCCAAGACACCTGCCGCCAGAGTTTGCTTAGGTCGGCGCGAACGGGTGCCCAGGCCAGCAAGAGCAGGGATGCGATCGCAACGCCTGCCCCCACCATGGGCGATAGCGGTAGGCCCAGCGACAGCAACAACAACCCCTGCGACAGCAGGCCAATTCCCAACCATAGAGCCACCATGGCGCGATCACCGACCCGATCGAAACAGTCAGCCCGCCACCCATGCAGTAAGGCCGTGCCCATCAGCCAGCTCACACCCCCTAGTAAGCTCCACACCGCGATGAAATACAGCATCCTGTCCTGTACCTCGCTAAACTCCCGCTAAAATCTGATGGCTCGTCACCACACACGTCGTGGTAGTCGCTATACCCCCTAACCTCCTTAAAAGTATCTAGAACAGCACTGGGAAGGTAGGGGTCCTTGCAATCTTCATTCAATCTTGGAACCTAGCCGTGAAGAGCTCATTGGCGAAGCAACTCTTAGCCAGTCTGCCAGGCAATTGCGGTCATGGCTGCCAGCGAACTTGTACGGAGCCACAGGGGCTATCCATTGTGGATTTCAGTTTGCGGTGAGCTTCCTAGCCGTGGGGCTTGGGGTCTCGATCCACTTTGCTGACGCTGCAAGCCCTAAGATGCCCTATCAGGACGCGTTGATAATCTTCTTGA
Organism: Halomicronema hongdechloris C2206; assembly: GCF_002075285.3. GTDB lineage: Bacteria > Cyanobacteriota > Cyanobacteriia > Phormidesmidales > Phormidesmidaceae > Halomicronema_B > Halomicronema_B hongdechloris. The sequence goes on from NZ_CP021983.2 coordinate 3,653,363, forward strand.
AAACATTGAGTTTACCGGCGTAGGGCGCGTATCGCCAGGCGAGATCAAACCAGAATGGCTTCTTCAGCACACTCTTCTGGTGAGAAAAGGTCTCAAAACTGGCTTTGCCGTGATAGGCACCGATGCCGCTGTCACCGACACCACCAAAGGGCAGTCCCCAGATAGCGACTTGCAAAAATACATCATTCAGGCAAGCACCGCCAGAAGAGGTATTGGCCAGTACGTGGTCCTGGAGGGCCTGATTGCGGGTAAACAGGTACAACGCCAAGGGTTTGGGACGAGCATTAATCTGCGAGATCGCCGTCTCTATGTCCTGAAACGTCAACACCGGCAGAATTGGCCCAAAAATTTCGTCCTGCATGATGGCAGCATCCCAACTGACGTTGTCAAGGATTGTGGGGGCAATGTAGCGGGTGTCGCGGTCGGTGTCACCCCCAATGGCGATCGCGTCTCCTGCCAGCAGGCGAGTCAACCGGTCAAACTGCCGATCGTTCACGATTCGCGCCAGGTCAGGGCTTGCAGCCGGATCTTCCCCAAAGAATGTTCGCAGGGTTTGTTGCAGGGCGGTCATGAGCGCCGGCTTAATGGCCTCGTGCACCAACAGATAGTCTGGGGCGATGCAGGTTTGTCCGGCGTTGACGTACTTGCCCCAGATAATTCGTTTGGCAGTCACACCAATATCGACATCTTGGTCGACGATGCAGGGGCTTTTGCCACCTAGTTCTAACGTGACCGGCGTTAGCTGCTTAGCGGCAGCTTCCATGACAATTTTCCCCACTCGGGTACCGCCGGTAAAAAAGATATGGTCAACCTTCTGAGCCAGGAGGGCCTGAGCAGTTTCAACCCCTCCTTCCACGGCGGCGATGTAGTGGGGCTCGAAGGTGTCGTTGACTAACTGAGCGATCACCCTGGAGGTGGCAGGGGCTAGTTCCGAAGGCTTGAGAATGGCACAATTACCCGCCGCCATTGCTCCCATCAGCGGCGATATTAGCAGCTGAAATGGATAGTTCCACGGCCCAATGATCAGCACCGTGCCTAGGGGTTCCGGTTGCACCCAGGCTGACCCGGGCCATTGAGTCAGGGGCAAGCCAACCCGTCTTGGCTGAGCCCACCTGCGGAAGCGTTTGAGGATGTAGGTCAATTCATTGAGGACGCCCAGTTCAAAATAGCCCTCATACTCAGGGCGTCCCAGATCGGCTTTGGTGGCCGCCACAATCTCCGTTTGCCGCTGCAGCACTGCTGCTTTCAGACGTTTCAGTTGCTCTGCCCGGAACGTCAGGGATTTTGTTGCTCCGGTGGCAAAAAATGCCCGCTGCTGTTGCAGAATTTCAGCTGGGGCCCCAAGGCTAGAAAGCGCAGTCATACCATCACAGTGCCATGCATCATTACTGATCTTATGCAATTTGCCAGGGCCTGCTATCTCCTTTCGTGCCCTCTATCCCCGTAGCTGGCCCCGTGCTGGTGCATCTATGAGTGGCTACCCTACAGTTGTGCCTTGGCTCTGACCGTGTCGTAGAGGGTTTCCATGGCTTCAATAAAGGAGTTGTCCCGTTCCCAGAAGGCCGGGAAATCTCCCTGTTTCTTAACGGCGATGCCAGATACCGGGCTAGGATAGCAAGGGTCCATGGTTTGCGGTAGCCGCTTGGCGCCTTGCCAAAAATCTCGCAGATTGGTGCAACTGTCGGCTGCCGTGGTACGGAGCGGTGGGTAGTAGGACCCCATCGGTCGGGGAGGCTTTTTCTCAAGCTGGAGTTCGGCCGACAGCGCTTGCCCTAAGGGAGATTTCGCCAGTTCCTGGAGTAGGTTTTGCCGCGACAGCCCTCGCAGTTCAAACAACAGGAAGGGATCGCGGTCGAGCTCAGCCGCCACTAGATAGTAGACCCCGGCGATGTGCTTGCAGGGGTTGCTCCAGTCAGGGCAGGAGCAGTGGGCATCGAAGTCCTTGCGGCTGGCGGGCAGCAGGTGCAGATTCAGTTGCTTGAAGGTGTCTTCGATGGTGTCAGGAATTTCGTTCAGCAGCAGGCGGGAGATCAGGCTGGCTTTGGCGGCAATGTGTGCGATCGCATCGGACCACTGAGCCGCGCTGATCGGCTGAAACTCGATCGTCGTCGTGTAGAGGGGTTCTTCGTACACCCCAAAGTAGGGATTCACAGACCCACGCACCTGGGCGGAAACAATGCCGTCTTTAATGCCGAAGCTTTTGACCTTTTTGCCCCTGGCATAGGATCGTCCCCGACTGAGGCGCCCGGAGTCGGTCAGTTCCTCCATGGCTGCGATAAACTTCTGTCCCCACCAGGTGCGGCTAAACTGGCTCATCAGTCATACTCCGCGAACGGTTTCAAAGCATCGAGATGCAAGCAAAATGGTTGTTCCATCAATATTAGGAGACCCAATCACCTTGTTTCGCCCAGGGCTTGCCGAAATTCTACGACCGCATCTAGCGGTTCCGGGTATTGAACGTAGGTAGCCAGCAGGGTGAGGTCCAAATCAGGGAGAAATTGGCTGCGATCGCACCGCTTGTACCCTTCCTCTAGCAGGTGATAGACCCTAAATTGCTGACCTTGCCAGAACCATACCTCTGCCACACTCAAGCCCTGATAAACGTCGAGCTTATTGATGCTGCCACTGGTGTGCACCACTTCGATGGCAATGTCTGGCAATTCCTTATTGGTACCAATGCAAAACGACACATCCGGCTCGGCTCCGCGTCGTTTAGCTTCAACTGTAAAGGTGGTGGACCCAAGACCATAAAAGCGGGTACGGGTTTCTTCGAAGTAGGCCCTCAGCAAGCCCGCGATGTTATCTTTCAAAACTTCGTGCCGACGACCGGGCATGGTAATCTCTAGTGTCCCATCCAGATAGTGAACCCTCAGTCCGGGGAAATCGTCTCCCAGGTCAGAGAGCAGCGCTTCGTAAGCCTGCCAGCTGACCCCCGTAATGGTGTATTGCTGATCGGTCTGGTCAGACAGTAGTTCGGGATGGGCGTTCAGTTTTTCTATAAGTAGGGGATTCATGGGAAAAAGCTGGGGAGAAGGATTGCAGAAAGCCTAGCATCATTAAGAATCTCTACTCTTTGACCATTGCCCGTTTGGTTAGTATAGTAGCCAGCCAAAATTGCTTGCTCGGTCGTTGTCAGGGCAGCGGCATAATTCGCCAGTCGTTCGTACAGGGACTCAATTTCTCTGACGTCAGCATCAATGTTCGCCTTGAGCAGGGCTGCCTGTGGATTCATAGATCAGTTCTCCGGTCTGGCGAACGATATCGGCAAAGTGGCAGGGCTGGTTAATTTCTCGCAGGTCAATCGCCTGGTTGGGGTAGGCAGTTTCTAAATCACGCCAGAGGGCAAAGTAAGTGGCGGCATCAGTGCCCGCTACGGCAATGTCAATGTCGGAATGGTGGCGAAATTGTCCGGGCTGGGTAATGGAGCCAAACAGATAGATCTGAGTGATTGCAGGATAGGCCGGAACAACCTCAAGAATAGCTGCAACGATCGCTTCATGGACCTGCGATCGCAACGCTTCCCGCGCTGCCCGCTGATTGGCGGTTCGTTGGCGGAAGTTGTCGCGACATTGCTGCAGGTCAATTGCCATCGGTAGACAGTGCAAACTTTTTCCCATTATTAGGAAGCGGTGCAATGCAGCGGTTTTGGCATCAGCGGTGGGTAAGTCAGAGGATTTGTACTGAGCTGAAGAAGCCTGAAAGGGTGTTGCCTACCCGACCGAAGTTTAGATTGCAGGGAGAAAATCGGGATTCAGGGTTTCTGCAGGGGTAAAGGGAGCATTCTCGGGAAAGACCTCGATAGACAGCCCGGTTTCGACGGCAGCTTTTCTGCGGGCGCGGGCGTAGCAGTCTGCAAAGACAGACTCATAGTAAGGTTTGAGGCTGGGGCTGTCACGAAAGAGGCGTTCGATGCGATCGCGCTGCTCCAGAATGGTAAATCGCCAGCTGTTGGAGCGTCGTTCTGGCTGATACTGGTACTTCAGCAGGTGCCTCAAGAGCACTTCCAGATTGCTTTCTAATGCCCGTTTCTCGCTCCGCCCCATGTCTTCAAGCTCTTCAATCAAGCTGGGAATATCGATCTGTTCTAGCTTGCCTTGCCGCAGCAGATCTACCGTGGCTTCAAGCCAGAGTACATAGTCCTGATCGTACAGACCGGAGGGTTGCTGCAAGGGTGCAGTCATGGGAAGGAGCCTCACAGGTTAAGCGCATCAGGTTTGATCTTATCGGATTCGCCTGACTGCGATTCTGATGTGCGATCGCTCAGGATGCATTCAGTTAACGGTGAAGTTGTGCGGCGGTAGATAACCTTGAACTCCCACCGATAACCTCTATACCGCCCGCACCAACGAAGGGTTAGGCGGTTTCAACGACTATACGGTTGCTCCAGACTTAAGCCCGGAATGATTCGGTAGTGCTTCACGTTAAAAGTACAGAGAGTTGCATTGCGCCCAACGGCACAAGCCGCAATCAAGGCATCAATTAGGCCGACCTGATGGGACAGATGATAGGCGGTGAAATCAGACAGAGCACGGGCGCAATCCGTCTCGGTAGGCCAAACGATTTGCAACGGAGCCACCATTTGTAGAACTGTACGAACCTGCTGCTTGTTCTGAGCGTCCTGAATCAATTCCATTACGACAAACCCAGGAATGCTCGGTAGTTTTGAGACAGAGGCAAACCACGCGAGTGCAGGCGCGTAACTCCGCTGGATGTCAATCATGACATCAGTATCAACGAGGTACATTCTTCCCTAAGCCCGCTCTCGATTTTCGGCTTGGTTACGCAATATGCGTGCGTATTCCTGACTATCCGTAATGTCAGGTCGGGAACCTACTACTCCAATGCTTTCCCAGTAAGCCACGAGTTCTAATCCTGTTTGAGGAGGATGTTGGAGAAAAGGGCGGAAGGCAAGGACGCGCAGAATATACTCTGCTAAAGGGAGCTTAAGCTCTGATGCCTCATTGGCTAGTTCCCGCTCTAGATCCGAAGGGAGATCTAATGTGACGGTCATAACAGTGCTCTCCGCTAATAGACGACGCCGTGATTTTTTTCAGCACAACCTTGGCAGACATCATCATTATGCATCCAACCGCAGGGCTGACGCTGTTGACACTCTTGACAAAATCGAAAGTATTGTTTGTCTTGCAAAATTTCTTGGACTTTGGAAGCAATTGCTTCCGGCAAAGATTCGGATGGCAACACAGTGACCACTTGCCAATCAGATGCTGGCTCATGTGGATGCGGCCAAGATATCTTACAGACGGAAATTCTTTTTCGCTCTCAAGCGAGTTAATTTTTATGAATCTAGAAATAAGTTCTGTCTCATTCATCTGTTTGCCAACCTTAAGTTTCTGTTGAAAATCAACTTTCGATCGCTCCTAAGCCAGACAGTGATTCAAAAATCCTTGTCCTCCAGTATTCAAGCTTGTTGGCATCAGTAGGAGATTTACCTATTAGCCTTTTCCATGCTCCATTTGCTGCTCTGCCAGGATGAAGAAACCTGAGGTGAGGAACTTCTATATTGACAGCAGATAAGCTGTTAGCGGCTTCATTACCCCATGTTATTAATGCAACAGGCTTTACGGCCTGGAATTCTAATTCCAAAATACGAAAGAATCTCTCTTGATCTATTCGCGGCAACTTGCATCTTGAATAGGGACTGGTAGGGTCGCAAACCCATACTTTAAATATGTCGGTCAAATACACTCTATAGCCCAAGCTGAGCAATACGAAGACCATTTCAAAATATCGCTTCGTATGTTTTATACGGCATTCCTTCGAATGTAATGCATAAGGAGTTCCAACAATAATATTCTCAAAATCATGATCATTTTTGGGATCTTGTCCAAGAATGACGACAGTTGGTTTATTGATGTCCCCATTGTCTAACTCAAGAATGCTTGGTAAGTCAACAGCAATTACAGGAGATTGTGCATATATTGCTCGAAAACCTTCATCCATACTTGTGAAAAAAGCTCGATCAACAAAAATTGGAGAAGGATGATCATTGTCAAAGTCATCGTTCAATCTTGTGTAAAGCTCAGTAAGCTCAGTCTTTGATATAGTGAAAAGAGAGCTAAGAATATCAGAGATAACTTCAAACCCTTTTGAGGAGAACTGAGAGAAGAGAAGATTTTCAGCTACTTGAGATGCCATACTTAGCTTTCATGTGTCTAGGAATTCCATTATATGAGGCAAGTTGAACGCCTAACAAAGTTATTAGACAGAAAGTTTCCGCATATTCCCCCTCTTAGGGTGGATCGCAAGAAACTTTCTGCATATCTACCTAAAAAAGTTTCCGCATATTATCCAGATTTGGTTGGATAGCCGGAAAGTTTCCGCATATTTTAGCTGTAGTACATACAGGCTATCGTGTGGTAGAGATACCTGAATTCACCTCGTTATTCCATAATGGCGCGTTTATTGAGGGAAATCAGTTCCCGGAAAGCATCGTTATCCAGCTCCGTCAGCCAGGATTCATCGGAGCCGACGATCGCACCAGCCAGCTTTTTCTTGTCTTCGATCATCTGGTCGACGCGTTCCTCCAGGGTACCGATGGCCACAAACTTATGCACAAACACATTCTTCTTCTGGCCGATGCGGAAGGCGCGGTCGGTGGCCTGATCCTCCACCGAGGGGTTCCACCAGCGGTCGAAGTGAAAGACGCGGTTAGCTTTAGTGAGGGTGATGCCCACACCCCCCGCTTTCAGGGACAGCACAAAGGCCGAGGGTTCCGTCTCCGGATCCTGAAACTGGGTGATCATGGCTTCCCGCTTTTTCCGGGAGGTGCCGCCGTGTAAGTAGTAGGTGTTGAAGTGGCAGGTGTGGCGCAGGTACTTTTCCAGGGCGGCTCCCAGCTCGGTGAACTGGGTAAAAATCAGCAGGCTTTCCTCCTCAGCCATGGCTTCTTCCACCATCTCGGTGAGGCGGGTGAGCTTGTGGGAGCGGGCCGCCGTAAAGTCGCTACCGTCTTGTAGAAACTGCATGGGATGGTTGCAAACCTGCTTCAGCTTCATTAAAGTGCTGAGGATCAAGCCCTTACGTTGGATACCTTCGCTGCCCTGCAACTGCTCTTCCACGTCCTTCACCACGGCTTCGTAGAGGGAGGCCTGTTCTTTGGTTAAGTTGCAGAAGAGTTTTTGCTCCACCTTATCGGGCAGGTCTTTGATGATGGACTGATCCGTCTTCACCCGCCGCAGAATGAAGGGTTCCACTAGCTTCTTGAGAGTGGCAGACTGCCGGGGGCTATTGTCTTTCTGGATCGGCAGCTCAAAACCGCGACGAAACTGGGCCTGGGTACCCAAATAGCCCGGATTCAAAAAGTTGAAGATAGACCACAGGTCCATGAGTCGATTTTCGATGGGGGTGCCGGTGAGGGCCAGCCGATGGGGTGAGGAGAATTTAAGGATGGCCTTGGTCAACGCTGCCTTGGGATTTTTGATGTTCTGGGCCTCGTCCAGCACAATCCGGTGCCACTCGATGCCGTTGAACAGCTTGGCATCCTTACGGGCCAAGGCGAAGGAGGTAATCACGATGTCGTGGTCCCGGCAGAGTTGTTTGAAGTGCTTGGATTCCTTGGCCCGATCGCTACCATGATGCACCACCGCCCGAATCTCCGGGGCAAACTTGTGGATTTCGTGAAACCAGTTGCCGATGACAGAAGTAGGAGCAACTAGCAGGGTGGGAGGGATTCTTTGCCCCTGCTCCGCCTGAGCCTGTTCCCGCTCCTGCAGCAGGCGGGCGATCACCTGCACGGTTTTCCCCAATCCCATATCATCGGCCAGACAGCCGTTGAGACCCAACTGCTCCAGGTATTGCAACCAGGAAACGCCCCGCTTCTGGTATTCCCGTAGGTTGCCCTGGAAGGTTTCAGGATCGTCCACCGGCTGCAGCTGACCCTTGTTACTGAGCTTCTCCAGCATCTCGGCCAGGGCATCGTTGCGATCGCACTCGACCTCGAGCTCGTCGCCATCTCCCTCCGCCGTCAGCTTGATGAAGTCCATCAGGCTCATTTCCGGATTCTCCGCCTGCTGGGTCTGCCAAAACTCCAGCATCTGCCGCATTTTGTCCTGGTCCAGCTCCATCCACTGGCCGCGAAACTTAACCAAGGGGGTCTTGGCATTGACTAACTGGTTCCACTCCTGCTCGGTCACCCGTTCCCCGCCAATGGCCAGCTCGTACTGGTACTGCACCAGGGTCTCGAAGGAAAAATAGCTTTTGGCTTTGGTATTGCCCCCGAGGGATTTGCCCTGGGCCTTGAGGCGGACCTTGGCGCGCTTGCGTCCCTTGGGAGTCCACCAGGCGGGGACGATCACCTTGTACCCGGCGTTCTCCAGCACCCAGGCCGATTCCTTCAGGAAATTGAAGGCGGCGTCCAGAGCCAGAGTAATGCCGACGGGCTGGTCCGTCTCCAGTCCCTGCCACAGGTCAGGATAGATGCGGGCGGCATAGCCCAGGTTCAGCAGTAGGTTTTGCTCGAACTCACCCCCCAGCTGAGCTTTCACCTGGTTCTGCTGTTTGGGGCGCATGCGCCAGTAGTCCTCCAGGGAGACTTTCAGAGACGGATCATGCTTGGGGGCCACCTGAAACTGGAGTTGCCAGGGTTCCTCGGGCTTAACCGGGTCTTGCAGATGAAAATAGAGGTAAAAAGGCTGGTCGGTCTGGGTGCGGACGATGCGATCGCGCCAGGCCTGCCACTGTTTGAACTGCTCTAGCCGGTCTGCTGTCGTCCAATAGGTGCCACCGCTGGATTGTTTCAGGCAGGCGTAAATCACTGAATCCGCAATGGTTTTTTCGTAGCCCTGGGTGGCGTAGGTGTGGGTGATGATATCGGTCAGCAAACAGTCAGAAAAGTGACGCAGCAGGGAGAGGCGATCATAAACTTGTGGCGTGTCTGGGGGCGCTGCGAAGCCCGCCGCACACATCAGCGGCATATAGTCCACATACTGCTGCAGGGTGGTTTCATAGGCTTCACCGATAAACTCCCAACCGGGATAAATCTGAAACGTACCCACTGCGTCGGACTTGGTTTTGCGCTTAGCTTTTGCAGCTTTGGGAGCTTGTAGCTGCCGATATTTTAGGGCTGGAATGTATTGATCTTGAAAGATAATGCGCTTCCAGGCCTGGGTGACATGAAACCAAAACAGTAGGTCGGCCCCCATCTGGATGTCGCTGAGATGGTGCATGGCGATGAAGTGCACATCATTCAGCAGAGGCACCACATTATTGACCACAGACTGGCTATAATTACTGGTTTTGGCGGCGGTTAAGGTGGGGTAACAGTCCACCTGCCAGTACTCAAACTCGAAGCGATCCACAGGTAAAATGCACCCGATTGAATAAACTCAGGCTTCGCATCCGGAATCCAGGTACCGTGAAGAATCTGCATACAGCGTTTTTGAAGCTAGTGAGGCACACGGATGACCATGAAACTCCTTGATATCAGGAGGTAAGTTATACCTCACCCAGCAAGGAAATGCTGTAGCCATCCTGACTCTTTCAGCATCCAGGGGAACTGACCATGAAGACATTCCCACTCAACCGATATCCTAATCATACTGACTCTCATACTGACTCATACAGAGTACTGGCTTTCATCATGACGGCCGTCCCATGGGTAAACAACAAAAGCAATTTGGTCATCAACCTCCTCTGCACAACTTCTTCTTCAATCCTTCTGAACCGTTACATCTGGGTCAAGGAAGAGTGATGACGGCCAGCGCCTTGCCCTACGGTTGACCCACGTTGGTTCCTGGCTCTCCGTTCTCTGCCCTTCGCTCACCGACCTACTCCATTAACCAAGGAGACGATGGTTCTACTTTGACAAACATGACTATGTCCAGACTGTTGTCTTGGATGGCAAACTGCAGTACCCGCATCCCTATGCCTGAGTCTTCTAATTGGCGTAGACTCAGCCGAGATTGCATCCCCCCTAGCAACGAGCGCAATACTTGCGCCGGAACCACTTGCCCATCCACAGTGAGGACAGGATCGAGCAATTGCAGCTGGTGGCCCGATGCGATCGCAACCCCCACCTCCAGCTCAATGGGCAAGGTATCCGCAGAAACCGTATCCTGCAGATCCAGAGCCAACTGCAGGCGGTTATCCGGAAGGAGGGCCAAGCGAGGATTCGTGAACTCGTAACGATTAGCCTCGCGAGCAGTTTGCCCCGGCAGAGCAAATTCCAACGCCTGCAGTTGCTGCTGCAGCCACGCCGACTGTAAGAACTGATTGAGATCTGCTTCTCGCAATTCCAGATGCATGGCGGCCTGCAGGGGCCGATCCAGTGCAATCTCTCCCCGACGCAATGCCCCTATACTCACATCGATGGGATCGCTCTCCAATGCAAATCGATTGATGCGGAAATCCGCCACCGGATACAGACCTTGGCCCGCAATCCGCACCCGCTCCAAGCGGCCATTCAGCAGCTGCAAAGTCGAGGCATTATCCACCCGCACCTGCAGCGCTTCTGCAGCCACCAGTTGATCTCGAATGGCATCCGCCGCCAATTTGTCGACCACAACCCCCACCGGGGACCCTAGGGCCAATAGGCTAGCCAACACCACTGCGATCGCATCCATTGCCCTGCCCTCGTATTAATTCCATCTCTTAATCACAGCCCCACGCTACGCCGCCAGGGCCTCATCTAGCCACTGCTTCACCGTCGTCACCACCGCCGCCACAGGGATTTCCTCCGACTCATGGCTTCTCCGTTTCACCACCTCCACCCGGCCCTGCTTCAAGGAACGGCCAGTGACAATGCGAAACGGGATGCCAATCAGATCGGCATCCTTAAACTTAACCCCGGCCCGTTCCTGGCGATCGTCCAGCAAGGTTTCCACTCCGGCCGCGGTCAAATCGCGATAGAGCGTCTCCGCCGCCGCCACCTGGTCGGCAGCAGCCTGGTTGGGAATGACCACAATGGCCTGGTACGGGGCAATAGCCACCGGCCAGATGATGCCATCCTTGTCGTAAGACTGCTCCACCGCCGCCTGGGCCAGTCGAGACACCCCCACGCCATAACAGCCCATCCACAAAGGCACTTCTTCCCCCGATTCCGCCGTGTACGTGGCCCCCATGGCTTCAGAATACTTCTGCCCCAGTTGAAAAATATGGCCGATTTCAATGCCCCGCGCCGTTTTCAGCGTCTGAGCCGGATCATGGACGGCCCGATCCCCCACCTTAGCTGCCCGCACATCCACCACTAGCTTGGGGATTGCATACTCTTGGTTCCAGTTCCCGCCGACGGTGTGATAGCCCGCTTCATTCGCCCCAGTGACAAAATTCTTGAGGTCCACCACCGTCTGGTCTGCCATCCGCAGAAACCTGGGCTCCAGATGCTTTACCCCAGAGCGAATATAGTCGTCCGAGAGATCCGGCGCGATGTACCCCAACGGCAATGGTTTAGCTGTCCACTTCCCTTGAGCCGCCTGATCCGGGACATCCAACCCAATTACCGTGCTGGCACCATAGTTGGTAGCTAGCTGCGACAGCTCGTTTTGCAGCTTAGTGTCATTGACATCCTGATCACCCCGAATGCTGACCAGCACCAAGACAGTGCGGCCATTGTCGTAGACTACTTGGTACAGCACGTTCTTAACGATCTGCGTCGGTGAACACTGCAAGAAATTAGCTAGGGTCTCAATGGTGGGCGTGTTGGGGGTCTCCAGCTTCTCGTAGGTCTTAAAGGGAGACGGCACTACCTCGGCGGGGAGAGACACGGCTTTCTCCACATTGGCGGCATACTGACCATCGTCGGTGTACAGTACCTCATCTTCTCCGGCTGCGGCCAGCACCATAAACTCCGTCGAGCCAGAGCCTCCAATGGCACCAGAATCGGCATCCACGGCTCGGAACTGGAGCCCACACCGCTGCAGGATCTTCGTGTAGACAATATACATATCGGTGTAGGTTCGCTTGAGGCTGTCCTCATCGACGTGGAACGAGTAGGCGTCTTTCATGATGAACTCGCGCCCCCGCATCAAACCAAAGCGGGAGCGAATCTCATCTCGAAACTTAGTCTGGATCTGATATAGATTCAGAGGCAGTTGCCGGTAGGAGCGAATCATGTCCCGGGCAATGGCCGTGATCACCTCTTCGTGGGTCGGTCCCAATCCCATTTCCTGATCGCGGCGGTCGATTAGGGAAAACATGATGCCCTCGGCCTTGGTATAGGTCTCCCAGCGCCCCGACTCTCGCCACAGCTCCGACGGTTGTAACTGGGGTAGCAAGCATTCCTGAGCCCCGGTGGCATTCATCTCGTCCCGCACGATAGCCGATACCTTATTCAGCACTCGCCACAGCAATGGCAAGTAGGCATAGACACCATTGGCAATACGACGCATATAGCCAGCCCGTAGCAACAGCTTGTGACTGGGAATTTCCGCCTCTGCCGGATCCTCCCGCAGGGTAACAAAGAGCATTTGCGACAGTCGCATAGATGGGTCCCTTCCCGTTGACAGCGCCTATTTCAGTTAAGTCTAGACCATCACCCATGACCTAAACCGTTAGACACAGCTTCGATTCGACGGCAGTTTACTAATGAGTTCGCAAAAAAAGTTTACATTTCCACTGCTAGCCCCATATCCAAGGGGGTAAACCAGTCAACCTCCCATCAATCAAGGCACTTACGGAGGGGAACTTGCTTACGCACTCACTCAGCTACAGAAGATGCGCCACTAAAACCTCAGTGGATATACAGAGCTCTCCGCTGGGGGCGCTTGAGAATCCCGTAGATCAACGATGGTGGCCTAGCGTCAATCTTTCGAGAATGGATGCAGTTCTCAATGGAACGTCCTTAAGCAAGGTTACTGGACAATGGCTACTCAAACCCCTTCCCTCCGCTCCCGTGGTATCGAACTATTGATGGAATACCAGCATAATCCATCGGTGCAGTTGCGCAATCGTCTCGTTCGCTTAAACGCAGGGCTGGTTCGCAAAATAGCTCATCGAGTCAGCCATCAATGTTCAGAACCCTACGAAGACCTAGAACAAATCGGCTTCATCGGACTGATTCGAGCTATCGAACGCTTCGATCCCAGCCAGGGCTGTGCCTTCAGTTCCTTCGCAGTCCCCTATATCCGGGGTGAGATTCTTCACTTCTTGCGGGATCGGGGCAACACCATCAAGATCCCTCGCCGTTGGCAAGACTTGCAAAAGGAAGCGCAGAAGAAACAACTCGATTTAATCCATCAGCTTGGCCGCAATCCTAGCGATGATGAAATGGCCAACGTCTTGAAGATTTCAGTCGCAGAATGGCAAGAGGTCAAGATCGCTCATAAGAATCGCACGCCCCTGAGCCTAGATGCGTCGGTGAGACCTCAAGATGAGCCCCATCCCACCACCTTGGGCGATACCTTACCCGATGCCCACTACGAAGTTCTGCAGAGTTTAGACGAAGACCGGCAACAGCTGCAACGGGCCATGAGCCAACTCGAAGAGACAAGCCGGGCTGCCATCGAGCATGTATTTTTGCATGGCCTTTCCCGCAAAGAAGTTGCCGAGCAAATCGGGGTCAGCCCCATGACGGTCACCCGCCGCATTCATCGGGGCCTGAAGGATATGGTAGATCTCTTACAACCCCAAGTACTCCAAACCGATCCATAATCCTGAATCGGCTCCCCGGCTAGGTGGACCCGGTAGTTCCTCAGTGAGTTGCTAGAGTCAGTTATTGGGAGCAGGTTCTACGGCATCCGGCTGTACGGGTAATTCTCCTGTCCTTAGATAGTTGGCTTGCTCTCGCAAGGAGTCGGCCCATTCATCATTCCCAGCCGCTTGGATCAAGTCGGCTGCCGCTTCAAAATCTCGAATCAGGGCAGAGCGAATCAACGGCGGTAAGTCTTGGGGGCCTGTAAACCGATCGCCCATAGTCAGATAGGCTTGCCCCAGGTAAGCATCGGCTCGCCCTAGATAGGCGGAGGGCTGTTCAGCATCAATGGCAATCGCCTCACCAAAGGCCTCGATGGCCGCCTCATAGTCTTGTTGCTGAGCCAGCGTCGCCGCCTGGTTATAAGCCACTTCGAAGGGGGTGGCGTCTCTGACAACGAGTGAATAGTCTCCTCCGGAGCCTGAGAAAGACCGGGTCACGACGGTGTAGCTGCCGTCGGTGGGTAGGGTAATGATGATGGTGGAGTTAAGGGTGCCGCCGTAGTCATCGTTGTAGGCAATTTCTTCGCCGTCGGGCGCCTGCAAAGACAGCACCGGATCAAACTCATCACTCTCTAGAACGATAGTAACGGCTTGCTCGGCTTTGCCCTCAAAGGTATAGGTGTGTTGGGCAGGTGGCAGGTCATTGTCTTGGCGCAGAATATCCTCTGCCTTCACGGGGGCCAGACTGGTTGCGATCGCACCCGCTGAGCAGAGGGCAACGGTAGCAAATCTCAGCCAAACACGGGATGTAACCATAATGGATAGTCTCCTATATAGGCTCCTGCAGACATATCAAGCCGTTGAGCGGACGCACGAACATGGTTACGACCAATTGCTAAGGGCAGTGACGCGGCCGGCAGGTCGCTACTCCCAAAGCGTTATACAGAATGCGTCTCTACTAGCTTATCCAGCCAGTCTCGTAATCACTAACGCCCTCCACTAACATCCCCTCAGCGGACCTATGAACCGTGACCCTGCAGTCAGGCTTAGTCAGAGCCATTCATCGTCCCGATTACTACTGGGTTTTCTAGGGTATCTGAGGCTGTTTCTGGCGGCAACATGACTTTCCTAGCAAGGGCTCTGGTCCAACAGTGGCTCGGGAGATAGGCAACCTGAATATACCTCTGAGACCATAGGGTCCGAGGCAAAAGGGTAGCTCAAGCTTAACCCTAGATATTCGATGGCAACCACTAAAGCCTGATTAATAGGCAACCGTTGCTGTCCCCAAATAGAATACACATTGGCCGGGGTGATGACACGCGTTCCCCTCTGATTGACCAGGCTGCATGTATTTGAAGACTCTGCATTTGAAGCACTTTCGCAACTACAGTGAGCAGGCGGTCGAGTTTTCGGCAGCAAAAACCATCCTGGTCGGAGCAAATGCCCAGGGTAAGTCCAATTTGCTGGAATCGGTGGAGCTATTAGCCACCCTCAAGTCTCACCGCACCAGTCGCGATGGAGACTTGATTCAGGAGGGGAAGTCCCTAAGCCAAATTGCGGCCACGGTACAGCGGCAACTGGGACCAGTGAATCTGGGCTTGGTGCTGCGACAGGGCAGCCGTCGCACTGCCACAGTGCATGGGGAGAAGCTGCGGCGGCAGTTGGATTTTTTAGGCCACATCAATGCGGTGCAGTTCTCGTCCTTAGACCTGGAGCTAGTACGAGGCGGACCAGGGGTGAGGCGACAGTGGCTAGATACTCTCTTGATGCAGCTAGAACCAGTGTATGCCTATATTTTGGGTCAGTATCAGCAGGCCCTGAAGCAACGCAATGCCCTGCTGCGGCAGGCGGATAGTGATGGTCCGTCTGATAGGCAAATTGATGCTCAGCAACTGGCCCTATGGGATGCCCAATTGGCTGCCCTTGGCACTCGGGTAATGCGGCGGCGGGCCAGGGGGCTGGAGCGATTAGCCCCCATCGCTGGCGCTTGGCATCAGGCCATTAGTGGGGAGACTGAGGTGCTGGACACTCGCTATCAGCCCAATGTGCCAGTGGAGCAGGATGATGCCAGTCACATTCAGGCGGCGTTTTTGGATAAGATCCGGCAGCGTGCGATCGCAGAACAGCATCAGCACACGACGCTGGTGGGTCCCCATCGCGACAACATTGACTTCACCATCAACGGCACTCCCGCCCGTCAATACGGATCCCAGGGGCAACAGCGAACGCTGGTATTGGCCCTGAAACTGGCAGAACTGAATCTGATTGATGAGGTGATTGCAGATCCACCGCTGTTGTTACTGGACGATGTGCTGGCAGAACTCGACCTAAGTCGCCAGAACCAGCTATTGGATGCCATCCAAGACCGCTTCCAAACCCTGATCACCACCACCCACTTAGGCTCCTTCGATGCTCAATGGCTGCAGTCCTCCCAGATTTTAAAGGTGACAGCAGGGCAGATTGTGAGCGAGTAGGGCAGTGGGGGAGTTTTGAATGTTAAGTTTTGAATTAAAGCACTACTGAGAGAATTCAAACCTAAGAACTTAAAACTCAACACTATCTCCTTGCCCCTGTACTCCATCACCCATCTACTGCTTTTCCGCTCTCCCTATGCCCTCCGGGCAGGCAAAGCCTTTCATGTCGCTTGGCGAAACGACACCGCTCAGGGCAAGCCGTTCGCCGTTCGCCCCATCACTCTTCTTCCTGCCAAAGATTGGTACTCTGCCGTAGACTGCGAAAGTCGCCGTTGCCGAGAATCAGGTGATCGAGGACGGGAATGCCGAGGATTTTGGCGCCTTCCAGCAGTTGTTGGGTGAGGGATAGATCGTCGGCACTGGGTTCCAGGTTGCCACTGGGATGGTTATGGGCCACGATGCAGCGCACGGCACCGTGGCGAATGACTTCTCGGAAAATATCTCGTGGGTGGGCTAGGGTTTCGGTGGCAGTGCCGATGGTGATGACGCGGATGCCCAGAATCCGATGCTTGATGTCGAGCAGTAAGACGGCGAAGCGTTCTTGGCTCTGCCACATCAAGTCGGCACTGAGGGCGGCGGCGGCAACGGCGGGATCATCCACGACGGCCCGGTCGGCAGGTTTGCTTTGCAGCACCCGTCGGCCCAATTCGATAGCGGCTAGGATGGTGGTGGCTTTGGCGGCACCAACTCCAGAAATCTGCATCAGATCATGGGCTGACACCGTCCGTAGAGTATCCAAGGCGTCTCGCTGATCGCGGCTGAGTTCTTGCAAAATTAATTGTCCCAGGCCAACGGCTGACAGCTTGCCCGGGCCTTGCCCCGTGCCCATGAGGATGGCCAGAAGTTCGGCGGTGGAAAGGGTGCGGGCTCCATAGTGTAATAGCCGTTCCCGAGGCCGCTCCTCGGATGGCATGTCCATGACCCGTACGTGGTATGTCATTATGGCCCTCTGGCAGTAGGGTAGAGGGAGAGGCTACTGTCCCTTTGCTAGTAATCCCGCTGGGATGCGATCGCATCACACATCACATGACTATGGCTGGTTCTACTGAAATTACGGCCCTGCGCCGCCATCTGGCTCGCTTCAGCTGTCTAGAGGTGCCGCCCACTCTATCACCGCAGGAGCGACAGACCCTACGAGAGGAGTTATTACAGTTCAACCAGCTCTCAGACTATCAGACCCTGGGGATCTGCGTGGAGTCTTTAGATAAAGCGCAGGCAGCCCTGGAGGCCTATGTCGCAGCCTTGGGAGGACAGTGCACACTCACCCTCACGGCCGATCACGCTGGGCCTTTCTACATCAAATTCAATACCCTCAATGACAAGGGCTATGTTAATCGCTACGACGGTCCCTCCCGGGGGGTTTTAATTACCTACCACGCCTCTGAGGTGGATGAGGTGAATGGCACCTATGGACCATTTCCGTTGGATCTCTTCAGTGGTAATTGAATCAGTGGCGATTGCAGCTGCCCGATCAGGTGCTAATGAGCCCATGTTCTAGGGCATAACGTACCAGCTCGGTGCGGCTATTGGTGCCGGTTTTGCTGAACAGGCGACTGACATACTTCTCGACATTGCGGACGCTAGTGTCGAGGCGGCGGGCGATTTCCTTATTCATTAGGCCTTCCGCCACCAGATCTAAAACACTCTGTTCCCGTGGGGTGAGATCGATGCGGATAGGGGTGGGGGACTGAGAGACGCTTCCTTTTTGGGAGAGTAGAGCTCGAATTTCTTCGATCTGACGAGCCATGGTAGCCATGTCTGGGGGCGTGCCTGCCTCTGGCGATTGGGCCACCCGCCGCTGCATCAAGTTACCTACAATGGCGACTAATTCCTCGGGGTCAAAGGGTTTGGGCAAATAGGCATCACAGCCAGCGTTGTAGCCCTGGATGCGATCGCTAGTCATACCACGAGCTGTCAGAAAGACGACAGGTAGTCCCTTGAAACGAGGATCTTCGCGCACCTGAGCCAGAAACTGATAGCCATCTACCTGGGGCATCATGATGTCGGAAATCAGCACGTCTGGCATCCGTTCTTGCAGCCGCTGCCATCCCTCTTGGGCATTACTAGCCACCTCAACGCTGAAACCACTGTCCTCGAGATAGGCCTGAACCGCCTCCCGCAACCCGGGCTCATCATCGACCAAAAGCACATGTCCAGTCTCGTCTGCCATAGCTGATTCCGATGCTACATGCCCACTTTAGCGTTTTCTGATACCGAGCAGAACGCAGACCTCAGCAGGGGAAAACCGTTACCAAAGTAGGGGAAGCACGATAGCATAATTAAGAAAACCTCTAAACTCCGACCGAAATACCGGAGTTTATGGCAAACTCATGATGCGCGTGCCTGAGTGGGCCACGCAACATCGACTGAATTCACGGAGAGGCTTCACGATGACACTGCAATTAGGCGACACAATACCGAATTTCACCCAGCAAACCACCGAGGGTGAAATCAACTTTTACGACTGGGCTGGGGATAGTTGGGTGGTGCTGTTTTCGCACCCCGCCGACTATACGCCTGTCTGCACTACCGAGTTGGGCAGTGTAGCCAAGCTCAAGTCTGAATTTGAAAAGCGCGGCGCTAAGGTCATTGCCCTGAGTGTAGATGATGCCGATTCCCACCAAGGTTGGATTGGTGACATCAACGAGACCCAGAGCACGACGGTGAACTATCCCATCATTGCCGATGTGGATAAAAAGGTGTCGAATCTGTACGGCATGATTCATCCCAATGCCGACGCCAAGGTGACAGTGCGGACAGTATTTGTGATTGATCCCCAGAAGAAGCTGCGGCTCACCATTACCTATCCCCCTAGCACGGGTCGTAACTTCAACGAGATCTTGCGGGTGCTGGATTCTCTGCAGCTGACCGATAACTACAGTGTGGCCACGCCTGTGGATTGGCAGGACGGCGAAGATGTAGTGGTATCGCCCAAGATCCCTACCGATGAGGCTAAGCAGAGATTCCCGAAGGGAGTCACCGAGGTGAAGTCCTATCTGCGCATGACCCCCCAACCCAATAAGTAACGCCAGTGGGGACACGGTAAGTCGTGTCCCTAATTCCCTAGTTCTAATGTCGTGACGGGTTTCTATGCCCTGCTTTGACGGGTTACACTCTGACTCGTTATAGCGGTGTCATGAACCAGGGATGGAGCTGGGGCAAGGCTTGGGCCACCAAAATGCCACCGGCGAAGCCAAACAGGTGGCCGGTCCAGGAGCGCCCTCGCCGTAGAGGCAGTAGTCCCCAGAGCAAACTGCTGTAGGTGAGGCCCACAATTAATGCGATCGCAATGGCCATGAGGCTACGCTCGAAGTAGCCCATTCCCAGCAAAAATCCCAGATAGCCAAATACCAAACCACTGGCACCTAAATGATTGGTCTTGGGACGTCCCAGCAACCAAACCCCAAGGCCACTGATTACCCAGACAGCCAGAGTAATCGTCCAGAATAACGCCGTCTTCTGCCATAGGATCAGGCCCCCCAATACGGCTAGAGGCGCAGTATTGGCTGTTAAGTGGCCTAAATTGCCATGGAGTAACGGCGCCCATAGAATGCCCCAAAGTCCCCCCAATTGCCGGGGGCGAATGCCCATCTGGTCGAGGCTGCCTCGCAACGCCAGGGTATCTGTCAGCTCTAACATCCATAGCAGGATGATGAATCCCAGAAAGCCATGGGCTTCAGGAGGCAGCTGCCAAAGCCACTGTATCAACCACGTGCGCATTTCCTCAGGGCTGGGCATCGGCCATCTCCCGTACTAGGGTTGGTGTCAGATGGTGTAGTAGAGTCAACGGATCCACCCCCAATTCACTATGGACTGCGGCGGCCGCCCGCCCGGCCTGGGCATGCCACCAGACACCACTCAGGGCAGCGTTCATTAGCGCCAAGTCATGGCTGGCTGCAGCGCCTCCCACGACTTTTTGGGCGGCGAGACCACCGAGTAGACCGGTGAGGATATCCCCGCTACCTCCCCGGGCCAAGGCCGGAGTGCTATCGGGGGTCAACCACAGATGTCCGCGGGGATGGGCGATGACGGTGCGAGCCCCCTTGAGTACCACGATGGCTTGGCTGTAGTGGGCAGCGGCTTGGGCTTGACTCCCTGGCCAATCGGGGGCCTCCAACCCCTTGAAAAGGCGCTTGAATTCACCGGGATGGGGCGTCAGCAGGGTAGGCGCCGAGCGCTGCTTTAAGGCCGGGATGGGGGTCAACGTCGCTAGAATATTGAGGCCATCCGCATCCAGCAGTAGGGGCGATGGGGTAGCGATCACACGCTGCACACAGGCATTGGCAGCCAACGAGAGCCCCGGCCCACAGGCAATGACATCATAGGACTCCAGATCCATCGAGTCTGGTAGCTGGGCAATGGCACCATCAGGGGTTCTGGGCACGGAATCATCAAGGCCTCGGGTAGGGAGGCCGTCAGGACTGGCTTTCAGGGAAGCGGGTACAGCCAGGGTAACCATGCCGACGCCACTGGCCCGGGCCCCTAGTCCAGCTAGCAGGGCAGCTCCACTGTAGGTCTGGGAACCGGCTACTAACAGCAGGTGGCCGACGCGATACTTATGGGTATTAGCCAGGCGAGGCAGGGGTAGGCCCTCCCGGGCTATGGCCGCCGTGATTCGACCGACTTGGGGGCGTTGGCCTAGCACTGCCTCAATGTCGGACCAGGGAATATCAAAGTCGATTAGATGAACGCGCCCCAGTAAGGGTAGCGCTGAGTCTTGGAAACATCCCCGTTTCCACAGGCCTAGACAGAGGGTATGGCTGGCTCGAATAGCGGTGCCCAGGACATTGCCGCTATCGGTGTGGAGGCCTGAGGGTAGGTCAATGCTGACCACGGGCTGTGACCATTGGTTGATCTGCTCGACATCGGTTGCGATCGCACCCTCGATCGGTCGCTCCAGGCCAAAGCCAAACAGCCCATCGACAAGCAGATCACAGTCCGCAAGAGCCGCCAGCGATTCGGCCCAAAGAATACCGAGATGTTTAATATACTCGGCATGGGCCTGGGTCAGGTCCTTAAACTTTGCCAATGGCGCATAGACCCGCACATCATAGCCCCGACTGTGTAATTCCCGGGCCACCACCAGAGCATCACCGCCATTGTGCCCTGGTCCTGCAACCACTCCTATCCGAGGATAAATCCTCAAATCAAAGTGATCCTCTAGCCAAGTCGTGATGCGCTGGGCCACCTTCTCCATCAACGCGGCCACTGGCATCCCGGCGGCAAACAGACGCCCCTCAATCTGGCGCATCTGCTCCGCGGTTACGACACACTGCTGAATTGGCACCATAGCTCGGGAATGAGTCTAAACCTGACAGGTTAGGGGGGAAATCGCTCTGGCGCTAGAGTCACAATAGACACCAGACCAGCTTGCTCCCACCATAGGATGCTCAGGGCTCATAGTGTACCCGAGCTGACCGCCACCCAGCATCCCGCAGATAATCCGTCCACTCAGCGGCTAACCCTCGATCGCTAAACGGACCAACGGCCACATGGGGACCGCGGGGAGACTGACGAGCATGCACTTGATCCGCGGGAGTCCCTAATTGAATAATCTGGCTCCGCAGCTCCGCCAATTCTTGGGACCTTGCCGGGATCACCACATAGTAGGGAGCATTGGCCACTTGGGGAGGCGCCGTGGCTGTCGTCTCCGAGACAGGGGCCGCAGGAGAAGCCCCCTGCAAAGATTGGCCAAACTCTATATTTTGAGGTGTTGCCGCCACCGGTAGGGGCGGCAGGCTACCAGAGCTGCTGCTGGTGCTGATCGTAGGGGCTGGGGGAGTGTTATAGGTCATAGCTGCCGGAACGGTTGCAATCCTGGCTTCGATTCCCAGCATCGACAGCTCACTGGCGCGGGTCTGGGCATTATCGGCATGGTTAAATCGACCCACCTGGATCACCGAGCGACCTTCATGGCGGCTGAGAAAGGCTTCCGGCTCCACTTGGCGGATTTGATCGAGCAGCAGCGGACTATTGCCATTCACAAAGACGATGTATTGCTCGCCGCTGGTTGGCAGGGGGGCACTACCGACACTCGATGCCGGTGGTGGCGGTGGCGTATCTAAGACTTGGGCCAGGGGTTCTGCCAGAGGTTCTGTAAGACGCTGGGCTTTGGCAGCCCTATCTAAGATGAGTCCCCAACTACCGACTAGCAGCAATAGGAGTATCCCCAGTCTGACCTGGCGGCCAAATGGGCTGTAGCTATGCTCGCAGGAGCGCCCTGCCGACTCAAGCGGGAAAGAGGTTACGATGTAAAGGGGTTCCGTCATGATGAGGCCCAACTTTAGAAAGCATTAATGATTGCCCGAAAAATATTGACGCAAAGCTTATAACATCATTCCTTCAGATGGACATGTGAATGTTAGCCTAGAGCTGGCAATTGCAAAACAAAAATTTACAGGTTGACAGAATACGATCCTCGTCGATCTTTGATCTCACGGGACTACTGCCATGGATATCCGGCTTAGGGCCGGCTATCGGTGGTTAAGGTCGTCAACTTAGACGTTATAAGCTATGGGTGATAGAGGTCATTGTGCAGAAGGGAAGATAAGTAAGCGAGGCCATGGAGAAAGTAGTCGTCGGCCTTTCCGGAGGAGTAGATAGTTCTGTCGCAGCTGCGACCCTACATCATCAGGGATATGACGTGATTGGACTGACCCTGTGGCTGATGAAGGGAAAAGGGCAATGCTGCTCAGAAGGTATGGTAGATGCGGTGCGCCTCTGTGATGAGCTGGGAATTCCCCATCATCTAGTCGATAGTCGCGATGTCTTCGAACAGCAGATCGTTAACTATCTCGTATCTGGCTATCAACAGGGGGTTACCCCACTGCCGTGCTCTCAATGCAATCGAGCCGTTAAATTCGCTCCCATGTTGGCCTATGCCCAACAGCATCTCGGGGCAGAGAAAATCGCCACCGGGCACTATGCCCGCATTGCCCAAGACGCCCATACGGGGCGCTGGCAACTGCGCCGGGCGATAGACCTGAGCAAGGATCAATCCTATTTCCTTTACGACTTGCCTCAAGAGCTCCTAGCTGCATCCTACTTTCCGCTAGGCAACCAAACTAAAGCCGAGACTCGTCGCACTGCCGCTGATCTGGGTCTTCACACAGCGGCCAAGCCCGATAGCCAAGATCTTTGCCTGATCGAGCATCACGGCTCCATGCAGAGCTTCCTGGATAAGTACTTAGCTCCGACCCCTGGCGATATTGTCGATACTCAAGGCCGGATCTTGGGGCAACATGATGGGGTTCACCACTACACCATCGGTCAGCGGAAAGGGCTGGGTATCGCCGCTCCCCATCCCCTATACGTGCTTGACATTGATGTTGGGCGCAATCAGGTTGTAGTGGGAGAGCGAGATCAGGTTCACCAGCCTGACTGTGAGGTCAAGCAGGTCAATTGGGTATCCATTGCTCCCCCTAGCGCCCCCATTCGGGTACAGGTGCAAATCCGTTACCGTTCTCCAGCGGTAGCGGCTACTGTGGTGCCGCTGACTGATCCAAGCACCCCAGCGACGGGAGCGCGGGTAAAACTGGTGTTTGATGAGCCCCAGTTTGGGGTGACGCCAGGACAGGCAGCCGTCTGGTATGACCATGATCTGATTTTGGGCGGTGGTATCATCACAGCTCGGAACCAGGCCGCAATGACTGAGGTCAATCCTTAGCAGCGGTGGCAACGTCGACCGTGATCTAGGAAACCACTGGTTTCTAGATCAATTCGGTGCGTCGATATGAATTAATTGTCTAGGAAGAAGAGGATATTCACGTGAAAGATGGAATTGCGCCCCACGGCGGTACATTGATCAACCGACTGACGAGTCCTGAACAGCGCCAGACCTTTCTGGACAAGGCCGATACCTTGCCTCAGATTACCCTTGATGAACGGGCTTTTTCTGATTTGGTCATGATTGCCATCGGCGGCTTTAGTCCCCTGACAGGTTTCATGGGGCAGGCCGACTACGCCACGGTGGTCACCGATATGCGCTTAGCCAATGGCTTGCCCTGGAGCATTCCCATTACCCTATCGGTGGATGAAGCAGTGGCGGCTGAGCTGACGGAAGGACAGTTGGTACGGTTGGATGATCCCACCGGTCGCTTTGTGGGAGTGTTAGAACTCACGGAAAAATATACTTACGATAAGCAGCACCAGGCAATCCATGTGTATCGCACGGATGAGGAGAAGCATCCTGGGGTAAAAGTGGTCTATGAGCAGGGGCCGATCAATCTGGCGGGACCTGTTTGGCTGCTACAGCGCGATCCCCATCCCCTATTCCCCAACTACCAGGTTGACCCGGCCGACTCTCGGGCCATGTTCCGTCAGAGAGGGTGGAAGACCGTGGTCGGTTTCCAGACGCGCAACCCGATCCACCGAGCCCACGAGTATATTCAAAAATGTGCCCTGGAAACCGTAGATGGCTTGTTTCTGCATCCGTTGGTGGGGGCCACTAAAAAGGATGACATTCCCGCTGATGTGCGGATGCGTTGCTATGAAATTATGCTGGAACATTATTTTCCCCAAGACCGCGTAATTTTAGCGATTAACCCTTCTGCAATGCGGTACGCTGGTCCTAGGGAAGCTATCTTCCACGCCTTGATCCGTAAAAATTACGGTTGCACTCACTTCATTGTGGGCCGCGATCATGCTGGAGTTGGCGATTACTACGGTACCTATGATGCTCAGCACATCTTTGGTGAGTTTGAACCCGAAGAGCTAGGTATCATTCCCATGAAGTTCGAGCATGCCTTTTACTGCACTCGAACTGGGACAATGGCCACCACTAAGACCAGCCCCAGTACTCCGGAGGAACGTATTCATCTGTCGGGTACGAAGGTGCGGGAAATGCTACGCCGGGGCGAGTTACCGCCGGCCCAATTCTCTCGGCCAGAAGTGGCGGCAGAGTTGGTCAAGGCGATGCGAGTGCCCCAGGAAGTCTAAGAAGTGGATATAAAGACTCTGTGGGACTAAACCGACGGGCCTTTCTACAGCAGGTAGGCTTAGCGCTGTTGGCGTTGGGCGTGAGTGAATCCACGCTCATGGGTTGGGCTGGGCGCTATCAACAGGCGCTAGCCCAGCCGGCTCGTCGCAAGTTGGCATTGTTGGTGGGCATCAATGAGTATCCGGCTACGGTGCTGGAGGTGTCGGGGACTCAGCCCTTGGGGCTACGGGGCACGTTGATGGATGTGGAAATGCAGCGGGAATTGCTGATCCACCGCTTTGGCTTTTCTGCTAGCGATATTGTGCTTTTAACCAATGCCCAAGCGACCCGGACGGGGATCATTGATGCCTTCCAGCACCATTTAATCGATCAGGCTCAGCCAGGGGATGCAGTTCTATTTCACTTTAGTGGCTATGGCAGCCAGATTCGCTTAGCCGACCAGCCCGATGTCTGTCGGCGCAGTTTGGTGCCAGTGGATGGGCAGCTTCCCACTGAAAAACAGCCACAAATTGCCGATCTGATGGAAGATAGCTTGCATCAGTTGTTGCGGGCTCTTAATACCAGCCGAGTAACCACTGTGCTTGATGTGGGCTACCGCGAGTTGGGCCAGGTGCGTTGGGGTAATCTGCGGTCGCGATCGCGTCCCAATGCTCCCACGGGACAGCTAGATGACGCCACTCGTCAGCTCTGGGAGCGCTTGGGTCAGGGAGCTGATCCCTCAAACTCCTTGGGAGTGATATTACAGGCCAGTGGGGAGAATCAGATTGCCTTAGAAGGCGAGTGGCCTGACTTCAGTGCGGGGATTTTTACCTACGCGCTGACTCAACAGCTGTGGGAGTCTCTACCTAGTATCGATCTCAGAGTGGTGATGAGTCGGACTGGAACCACTGTCCAGCGTTGGACTGGCCCGGATCAGCAGCCCCAACTTCAAAGCCAAGCGTCTAGTTCTATGGCCATGACTCCTTACGGAGTGCCTTTGAAACTAACTCGCCCTGCTGATGGCATCGTTACGGACACTATGCCAGCAGACCACCGGGTGAAGCTCTGGTTGGGGGGATTACCTCCGGCGGTCTTGGCCTATTTAGGGGATCGCTCGGTGTTCAGTTGGGGAGATACCGATCAAGCCGAGGCAACGCTGGCAACCACTCTACAGATTCAGTCCCGTCAGGGATTAGTGGCGGTGGGTCAACCAAGAACGGCGGAGATGTCTTTGCCGCAGGTGGGCGAGCGCGTGTATGAACGGGTGCGAGTGTTACCGCGACAGTTGGATTTGGTGGTGGCTCTGGATAAAAGTCTGGAGCGTATCGAGCGGGTAGATGCGACCAGTGCCCTTTCTGGGATTCCTTTCGTGTCTTCTACGGTGGCCGGGGAACAACCGGCCGACTGTTTGTTTGGTCGCTTGCCTGCTAAGGCTAGGCAACTGTTGGCGTCAGCCCTGCCCAATTTCCATGAGACTAGTGACGCGATGCTTTCGATGGCTCAGGGGGACAGTGAGGCTGATCCGGCGGGAGGCTATGGATTATTTTCGCCTAATCGGACTCTTATGCCTGAGACCCTGGCCGACCATGAGGAGGCGGTAAAAACCGCGGTCAGCCGGATGACGCCCTATCTGCAGACCCTCTTGGCGGCTAAGTTATTGCGCCTAACCGATAACCAAACGGCGTCGCGGGTGGCGGTGCGGGCGAGTCTAGAGATGGTGGCTCCCCGGGAACGATTGTTGATGCAACAGCAAACGGTGCGATCGCATCCAGCTTTGCCTGAGAGTCGCTTAGCTCGCTTAATGCGGGATAATGGCTCGGCGGTGGCCCTCTCTGCCGACAGCCGTGTGCGCTATCGCATCGATAACTTTGGTCAACAGCCCCTCTATCTCACCCTCATGACCATCGACAGCAGTGGTCGGGCAGCTGTCTTTTCTCCGGGTATTTTTCAGGCTCGCCGAGGCGAGGAAGGATTAATTATCGATACGGATACGGCCGCGATCCCAGCCGGAGGCAACCTAGTCTTGCCAGATGCTAATGGCAACTGGGGTCTACCCAAATCAACAGCCTGGGTCGATACCTATCTATTGCTCAGTGTCCAACCCTTTCGCCGTACCTGGGAACGGCTGTGGACTCTCTTCGAAGGCTCTGGAGACCGCCGTCAGTTACGATCCCTAGAGGATCCCCTGACCATTGCCCGAGATATTTTGGCCGACCTGAACGCGGCTAGCCAGTCCCAAGAGGAAGAGACTAGTTCCTCCACTCCCTATCGTCTGAATATGGACACCTGGGCAACGCTGGCATTTCGATATCAGGTGGTGTAGACAGGGCCTATACCCAGAGTTGGAGGGTCACGGCCCAGCCCCCTTGTCGATTCGAAGCGGGCTAGGCTGGACCGGGCGAGATCGGTTGGTTAAACCGTGGTGGGACTAACCGCTAAGCCAATTAGCCCCCCCAGACCCAAGCCCAAGACACTTAAGGCAGCCAAAATTAAACTGGTCTGCAGGCGGCTGAACACCTGCAACAGCCGGTCACCAACTTCAGTGCTGATGACGGCACAGAGGGCGGCTACCACTAGGGCAACCAGACTCAGCTGCATCACTTGCCAGACTGCCGCTGTTGCTGAGACTTGGTCGAGATCATCGCTACCAGCGTAGTTTAGGGCGATGGCTAAGGCGGCGACGAAAGCACCACTACCCACCATGGCTAGCAGAGTCAGCAGGTTAGCCGGTAGCCAACGAAACTGAGCGAGGGCTCTCGCACCCGCCAATGCCAGGGCTTGGGCTAAAATTCCGGCCAAGGCTAAGGTCCAAATCCAGTAGGGGGCGGGAAATGTCGCTAAGATCAGGCCTGCTACCCCATACAGGAGCAAGGTGCCTGCAATCCAGCCCTTCGGCAGCCCTGGGGCGGCTAGTAGATGCCGTAGTCGCTTATTACCTTGAACGCCGCGGGTGGATCGCTTAGGAGATGGTTTCATGACCGATAGAGGATCATAGTGAACAGCTGCCTGAGTCAGTCAAGCATGTCAGGATTTAAACCTCGTCCAAGTATCCTAGGCTCACTCGTTGTTTATCAGGTAAGCCGTCATGGCTAAACTTGGCCGCCTCTAAACATTATCGAGGATGGGGGGTCACCATTGTGATGCTTGATGCAGTTGCCCTCCATGGGAGCAATTTAGCTGAGGACTCATCGGGCAGGCATGGGGGAACGGCTGTTAGAAGGTGCCAGGCCTCCTTGGCGCAATGTTGATTGGCAGACTGTGGTTGCCATGGTGCGGCATAGGGTGGCTTGGTAGTGGCTAATCCGTCTTAATTGAAACCGACTCGAGTTTGCCGCAAGATAGGTAGGATTAGCTGGCGATGGCTGCCATAATGCTTGAGGCGTTTATGGACTAGATAGCTCTAACACTAGGGTCTGGTCTGTGTTTCCCCAAGCCATCTGGCTGAGACGATGATGATCGCCACTAGGGCAACTGATTATGCTCACCGTGCCTGTTATCGCATTGCTGCAGGGATTGCTGGGGGCATCCAGTCTATTGATTGGAGCCATCGTCGGCATTATCTGGCAACCTGCGCGCACCTTCACGGCTGCTATCATGGCCTTCGGCAGTGGCACGCTGTTATCTGCGATCGCATTTGACATTACCGCTCCAGTCTTCGCCAGCAGTGGATTTTGGCCGTTGGTTGTGGGCTTTATCCTGGGAGGCACCCTATTCACTGTCATCATTCAATACATCGATGAGCGCGGCGGTTTCATTCGGCATCCCTCCTCCTCGCGGCGGTTCCTCTACCATCATCGCCAGGAAGCTGCCTCAGAGGTCCTCGACCGCATTGGTCATATCGAAATGCTGCACAGCCTGACGCCCTCCGAGATGCAGGCTATCATTCCTCTGCTCAAGCCATTGTCGGTGGGAGCTGGCACTATCCTTTGTCAGGAAGGAACGGCGGGCGATGCTCTATTTTTGATCGTCAGTGGCGAAGCTGAGATTCGTAAAGGGAATCAACGGTTGGCCATCTTAGGGGCTGGCGAGATGTTTGGGGAAATGGCGCTACTCACGGGAGAAGAACGGTCTGCCACGGTGCTGGCCCTGACCCCGATGGAGCTGTATGAACTGGATAAAATCGACTTCGATGGCATGCTGACCCGTTCTCCTCACTTGGCTAGCGGCCTCAGCCGAATTTTGGCCCGGCGTTTACGGGAGACCACCCAAGCTAAGCTGATCCGGATTGAATCGCCGGATCATTGGCGGCAACGGGTGTTAGATAGTGTCGAAGTCGATCTACCCATCTCCGAGCATCAGTTTCAGCAGCTAGCTCAGCGGTCGACACCGGTGGCTATTTTAGTCGGCACCCTGATCGATAACATTCCGGAGGCCTTGGTGATTGGATTCAATGCCGGGATTGGTCACCTCAATAGCGCCTTTCTAATGGCGGTGTTTATTTCCAATATTCCGGAAGCCCTATCCAGCTCCATTGGCATGAAACAGGCGGGAACGACGGCCCGGCGCATCCTGGCCCTGTGGGTTGGGGCGGTGCTGCTCAGCGGCCTTAGCGCCATGGCAGGTACGGCCTTAATGCACATCACCAGTGACTGGCTGGTGGGAGTGGCCCAGGCCATTGCCGGTGGGGCTATTCTAGCCATGCTCTCCAGCACTATGATGCCCGAGGCCTATGAAATGGGGGGCGGGTCTGTCACCTTCTCTACCATTGCCGGGTTCTTGGTGGGGTTCTGGGTCACCTCATCGCCTCTGGGCTGAGCCATGGTAGGGCCGACACGAGAAGGCATGGGAAGCCCTGGGAAGCAGCAGATAGATGGTGGCTGGGGTCGGTGTCAGCAGGGGCAGCCAAGATGGACTCGACGATAGTCTTTGAAATGGACCCACTTTAGGTCATGCTATAGACCGGACGCGATGACACTCAGCCAGGAGGTATCAATATGGATCCCGTTAAGTTGATGAAGCAGGAAGTGGGCCAGGCGGCAGCCGCTAAGGTCACTTCTGGGAGCATCGTCGGTCTGGGAACGGGATCGACCACGGCCTTTGCAATTCAGTTTATTGGCGAACGGCTAGCATCCGGTCAACTTACCGACATCAAGGGAATACCAACCTCCTTTCAAGCCTCGGTGCTGGCCAAGCAGCATGGCATTCCCTTGACCACCCTAGATGAAGTTGACCGGATTGATATCGCCATTGATGGCGCCGATGAGGTCGATCCGCAGCATAATCTGATTAAGGGAGGCGGGGCCGCTCACACCCGCGAGAAAGTCGTCGACTCCTTGGCTGACCAGTTCATTGTGGTGGTCGATAATTCTAAATTGGTAGACGTGCTGGGCAGTACGTTCCCCCTGCCTGTGGAAGTGTTGCCCATGGCTGTGGCTCCAGTGACTCGGGCGTTGCAGGCGCTGGGGGGACAGCCGGAGTTGCGCCTGGGAGTGCGTAAGGATGGCCCAGTCATTACTGACCAGGGCAATATGATCCTGGATGTTAAGTTCAACGCTATTTCGGATCCGGCCGCCCTGGAGAAAACCCTCAACAATATTCCAGGAGTGCTCGAGAATGGTCTCTTCGTCGGGGTCGCCGACGTGGTCTTGGTCGGAGAAGTTCAGGGTGACAGCGCCACTGTCCGCACCCTCTAGTCTAGAGGGAAATTGGTTGATGGCAGCCATCGGGGGGAGCGGCGTGGTTTAATACAGGATCGATTGGCCTCTGCAGCGTCATGGCTGTCTGGAGTGGACTGGCGACACTAGTGAGTGTGATATAGAGTTGTGGCACAGCATACCTGGCATTCTTCCCGCCATCGGTCCCCCTGGAATCAGGTGTTGCGTCAACTGGTACAGGCCTTTGGCTGGTTTGGTTTGGATCGCATAGCCGGGGCGGTGGCCCCAGGAATCCTACTGTGGCTGGTCGCCCTGACCGGGGGGGTGTTGTGGTTGCTGCATTGGCAGTTGGTAGTTGCGATCGCAACTGGGCTAGGGGGCGTCTATGGCATGAAATACTGGCCTCAGCTCACGCCTGAGCCGATCCCTCGACTGCAGCAATGGCTAGCCGCGTCCTGTCAGACTGCCTGGGCCCAGGGACTCGGGCTCATGGTCGGCACCTATGGCTTGTTGGCCCTAGGCACCAGCAGTGGCAGCGTCTGGCTACCGATCATCATCGCGGCCCAGATAGGTGGAATCCTACTGCTGCGGGACTGGCCATGGCCAAAAGCCAACCGCAGACTGTCCTATCCAGGCGATGGCCTTACCGCTGCGGAGGATATCGAGCCGCTATTGGAGCGCCTCAGCAACGAGGATCCCATGATCCGCCTAGTGACGGTGCGGCAGGTACTGCGCCAGCTCAGCCATCTACCCCAAGACAGGATTTATGTCCCCGGCACCGCTATTACAATTCACTCCCACGTCATTGACTGCCTCCACCTCATGCTGGCTCAGGAAACCGAGCCCCTGGTGCGCACTGCCATTCGAGATGGGGTGCGTCATTTGTATCCCCTGCCTCGGCTGCAACAGGGTAAACCGCCAGTGCAGCTTCACCGCCAGTCCCTATCGGTGCATCGTCACGCCGTGGAATACGTCGAGCCCTAATCAGCTGCCATGGATCGCTTCACCGTCGAAGTCATCTCCCAAACCTCCAATCCGCAGCAGGTCATTTATGCGGCCATGCACCAAGACTACGCCGAAGGCTTCGTGACCCATGAGCGGGAGCAATGGCCCAGCGAAGAGCGCTGCGGTGCGATCATTATTAATCACCTGCTAAAAGGGGGACGAGGCCATTACGGTCCCCTAGAGCATCCCCAAATTGTGCTCAATATCGGTTGGTTCCCCCACTCCACCATGCAGCAGATACGGACCCATCGGGTGGGCGTCAGTTTCGATGTTCAGTGTCTGGCTGGAGATACCGAAGTGACCTTTGTTAAGGCCTCCGGGGAGTTGAGAAAGATTCAAATTGCCGAGCTGCATGACCTGTGGACCAATGGGGAGAAAGCTATTCGTGAACGTAAGATTAGAGGCCGTAACGGTGAGCCTCCGGGACAATATCGTCGCGATTGCAAAAAGCGTCTCAAAGCCATGCGCCTACGCCTCTTGAATGAAGCAACCAGCCATTTTGAGACTGGTCATATTCGGGACATCATGTGTAGCGGCCTCCAACCGATCTATCGGATGACCTTTGAGGATGGCAGAACCCTAGACTGCACGACAAATCATCGTTTACTAACCACTGAAGGTTGGCAAACCATGAGGAAGGCGATTGGATTAGAAACTGCTCCGGATGGCGAAGTTTTAGCAATGACTCGACAGTGTAGAGTCATTTCAAATGGCATCGTTGCGGCAGGTAAAGGAATTTATCGTGATAAGACCTGGCTGGCTCGACATATTGAACTGGGACTGTCAACTAAAGAAATTGCTAATCTGGCGGAATGCTCAGAGACAGCGGTCAGAGATTGGGCAAAACGACTGGGGCTTGAACTCAACCAAAGAGATACCCGATTTCAGGAGGGCCAAAAGCCCTGGAATTACAATCCCAATGCTCTATATAGAGACAAGCAATGGCTGGAAAAGCAGCTGCAGCAGGGCTTACCCGTTGATCAAATAGCTCAAGCTGCTGATTGCTCGATAGAAGCAATCAAAAAGTGGGTTTATCAATATGGGCTGTCGTTAAACAAGCGACCAACGCCTTTTCAAAAAGGAGAGCCCCCCTGGAATAAAGGAAAGCCTGGGTATCAGCTGAATTTATCGCCTGAAAGCCTTAAAAAGCGTAGAGAAAATGCTGCTTGTTATACTAAGCGAGGGCCTGAATCAAATTTTTGGAAGGGGGGTACCTCTGACCAGCGAGAACTGATTGGAGCCTGGACGCGGCAAAATGCTCCCCAAGTCCATGAGAAGTTCAACTATATTTGCCAGAGATGCGGTTGCAGGGGAGGAGAGCTTCAAGCCTATCACCTAGTGCCTGTGTTTGCTGATAAGTCGCTGGCTTATGAATTTGAAAACCTGGTCAGCCTTTGTAAGAGCTGTCATGAAAACATTCACCACAATCACTTAGAGATTGAATTTGCTGAAAATTTCCAGCCAATAACTAAACCTACCGATTGGCAGCCCAAACCCAAACCTCTGGGGCGAAAGCTAAGAGCCCATCCACTCAAAGTCATTGGCGTCGAGTATTTGGGGTTTCAAATGACCTACGATCTGGAGGTCGAAGGTCCCTGGCATAATTTTGTCGCAAATGGTTTAGTCGTTCATAATTCCTTCCGCTATACAGGTAAGCGTATCCTCGACGTGGTTGAAGGCAAGCGGGATGTGGAAGATGTGTTCTACCTGCGGCCTGTGGGCAGCTACAGTGACCGCCAGGGTAAAAAGTATGACTACACCGCTGACCAGCGGCAGCAAGATCTGGAGTGGTGTTTAGAGGCCAGCCGTCGCTACCAGCAGCGGATCGAGGCTGGGTTTGCCGAAGAACATGCCCGCGGCTTAATTCCTTTTGATATTCGCCAGCACTGGGTGATGTCGGCCAATGTGCGATCGCTAATGCATTTACTGGACCTACGCTGGAAGGGCGATGCCCAACTTGAGGCCCAGAAACTCTGTGAAGCAATCTGGCCCCATTTTCAGGCCTGGGTACCGGCCATTGCCACCTGGTACGAAGATAGCCGCCTCAAGAAAGCCCGCCTAGCTCCCTGAACTCACGGGGGTAGCCTTGGCCACCGAGCCGTTGCCGGGTCCGAGGGTGAGCTCGAGGGCTTGGTTTTGGGCATAGGCTTTCACAGCCTGGCGGTAGACCCGCTCATTGCTAGGCAGATCGACGAGTTGCCCTTGGTAGTCGAAGCTGAAAGCATACTCGACGGATTTTAGTAATTGTGGATCGGTGCGCTTTTCCCGAGGTTTTTGTCGGGCTTCTAGGTCATCGACTGTAGGACGGGGCGGTAAAGCTGGCCACCACAGTCCCTGATCATCAGGTCCCGTGACCGCCGCCGCCGGTTCTAGACCGTTGCGATTCACTAGAGTATTGCTGGCGAAGGTTTCTCGCCGGATACGCCGCTCCCGATCGAAATTTTCCCGGGCGTATTCTACCTGCCAGGTATAGACCACCGTGGCAGTGGCGGTGTAGTCCTCAACGGTGACGGTGTCTCCAACCGCCAGACGATGGCAACCACTGCTGCCGGTTAATAACCAAGGGAGCACGGTAACTCCCAGCAGTAGGGAGTAACGACGAGGATGATAAGACATCATTATCTGCCATCGGCATTGCTGGATGGATACAGCATTTCCTGGCCGGGTGAGGTAAAGACCACGTACCACTTCCTGCATTTCAAGGGCTTCATGGCTATCTGTGTACCTCACTAGCTTCAGAAACGCTGTAGTTAAGTTACTCATCTTAAGAGACAACTCAAAGAGATTATTAGAAATCCTTTCGCTAGCGCAACGACTGCTTACAATCAATGGATACATCCGGGGATACATCCGGGGATACATCCGGGGATACCCATCCGGGGATTGACTTGAGGATGCGATCGCACCCTTTAGATACTTCGTTGAGAATTCAGGAGGGTTAAGCGCTAAATCGTAAAGCTTTATTTCAAAACATTACAGCCTATGATTTCCAGCTGTAATTCCTCACTAAGCGTCATCTTCTTTAAGGTTGTGACCTGATCAGGTCGCAGCATTGCCATTGCCTGTGATCTAATAGCTGATGCAGCTTGACACACCTCCTAGGGCAAAGCTAGCCCAACATCGAGCAGTAATCTGTGGGTCAGCGTCAGAACTAGGCTTGGCCAAGGCATGACATTGTTATCCGGGTGATCAGGCATTGATTGAACGGTCGTCTTAATCCGCTGCCTATGCTCATTACTTATGCTCATTACTTGAGTGATTTAACCGGCTTCAAGCCGCATTTACCTAAGATTGTTACCATGGCCATTCCCGATGAAATTCTCCCAAGCATACATCCTGGTTCTAGATTCTTCCCGGCGTGATACTCAAGCCATTTATACCCTGTTAAAACAACTGCGCTGTCCAGTGTTTGTGGCCGAAACGATCGACCAAGCCGTTGCTAAAGCCAAGCAATGCTCTCCCTATCTAGTCATCCTGAGGGGAGACTATCAAGAGGGTGCTCCTGGCCTCATAGAACAACTGCGGCAAACCATGCAGGCAGCTGAGGTAACCATTGTGGCTTTAACTGAATCTAGCAAGCCGAGTTGGGGAGATCACATAGAGCAACTGGGGCTTGATGGTGTCTTTGTCGAACCCCTCAACGGCGATGTCCTCAACCTATTGGTGGATTCAGCCATGGCTAAACAAGCCTATGCTTAGAGCTAGCGTTAACGTGCCTGGATGAATTACTCATGCAGGTGGCCCCTCAACATCTCCATGTGGCGGTAATCATTTACTCGTCCTGAGACAACTGCAGTGAGGGGAGTTCGGTGATGGGGGCGGCTCATTTGAAGGCCGTTTCCAGGGCAAACAGCATCAACTCCAAGACTGACTCAGGCCTCAGCCAATCCCCAGTATTGCTTCAGTTCCCAAGAGGATACGTTAGGATCAGGTGTCGATAGACTGTATCCAGAGGCGATCTGACTGACATCTCCTGCCTTGTCCCCCTTGTGGCAGTAGGGCTACGGACAGTAGGGCTACGTCATTAAGGTAGACAAGAAGGCACGGCAAGATGGGGCTCACCCTATAAGCAGGCATTCCCTATGGATGTTGCAAAATCCGCATTTAGGAAGATTGACGTTACAGTGGTGCATCGTTTGTCGGAGAGGCTACAATCGGGGAAGCCTTTAGTCGCTGCTATCGATAGAGCGTTACTGCTCAATCCGACGAAGGCAGTCCCAAGGCTAGCATTGCGGCCTACCCACAGGAACTTGCCTCCTCAATAGTGAGCTTGACCGGCGTCACCCAGCTGATAGACCCATCTCATCCATGAGTGTGCCTAGCAGTATGGAGATCAGCAAGATTCACCTTGGTTTGCAGTGCTAACGTGTACGAAGGTTTGATTTGAATTAGAGGAGCACTAGGAACGCGGCATGACCCAAGCGAATGACCTACTCGGAAAACTTGAGCCTAGTAATGAACTAGATGTCCTGATTGAACCGGATAGTAATGCTGGTTTTGACGCTCAAGAAGAAGAGGAACAGGGCAAAGCGGCCAAAGGGAAAACGAGCCGCCGTCGTGGCACCAGCCCAGATAAAAAGAAGCACTATACCGAAGATTCTATTCGTCTTTACCTGCAAGAAATTGGTCGCATCCGACTGCTGCGTGCGGAAGAAGAGATTGAGCTGGCTCGAAAAATTGCCGATTTGCTTGAATTAGAGCGGATCCGCGATGATCTCGTCGATAGCTTGGAGCGTGAGCCTCGAGATGATGAGTGGGCCGAAGCTGTGGATATGGCCTTGCCTGCCTTCCGTCGTCGCCTGCATCAGGGTCGTCGCGCTAAAGACAAAATGGTGCAGTCTAATTTGCGCTTGGTAGTGTCCATCGCCAAGAAATACATGAACCGCGGTCTGTCCTTCCAAGATCTGATTCAGGAAGGGAGTTTAGGCTTGATTCGGGCGGCTGAGAAGTTTGACCACGAAAAGGGGTACAAGTTTTCTACCTATGCAACCTGGTGGATCCGTCAGGCCATTACCCGTGCGATCGCAGATCAGTCCCGCACCATTCGACTCCCTGTCCATCTATACGAAACCATTTCCCGCATCAAGAAAACCACCAAACTCTTATCCCAAGAGCTAGGGCGTAAGCCGACCGAAGAAGAAATCGCCACTCGCATGGAAATGACCATCGAGAAATTGCGATTCATTGCCAAATCGGCCCAACTCCCCATCTCTCTGGAAACCCCCATCGGTAAAGAAGAAGATTCTCGTCTGGGTGACTTTATTGAATCTGATGGGGAAACCCCAGAGGATGAAGTCTCCAAGAGTTTGTTACGGGAAGATCTCGAGAGTGTCCTTGGCACTCTCAGCCCTCGGGAGCGCGATGTTCTACGGCTGCGCTATGGGCTCGATGACGGTCGTATGAAGACGTTGGAAGAAATCGGTCAGATCTTCAACGTGACTCGGGAGCGCATTCGGCAGATCGAAGCCAAGGCCCTACGCAAGCTACGCCATCCCAACCGTAATAGCATCCTGAAGGAATATATTCGCTAGGCTCAACCGGCCCAGGCCAGCCCCAGCCGCAGTGCCCTCGGTAGCGACTTCAGGGCTGGCCTGACCAAAGATTAAATAGACGTCAATAGTTATGGCCAACTGGTGTGCTAGGGCTTGATCCCTCAAGCTCCTATTCAACCAGGATAAAAAAATGTGCAGTTCAGTAGACAGATAGCCAGCTGTTTTGGTACGGTTGTTCTGATGGTTATGCGGTATGCATTTCTCCCATGGAACCCCTCACTGCAGCCCAGCAAGAGCTATACGACTGGTTGGTAGATTACATTCGCCAACATCAGCACTCCCCCTCGATTCGGCAAATGATGCGAGCCATGGGGCTCAATTCCCCTGCACCGGTTCAGAGTCGTCTTGATCATCTCAAAAGAAAGGGATACATCGACTGGACCGAAGGAAAAGCCCGCACTATCCGTATCTTACATGCAGCCCGTGGTGTGCCAATCATGGGAACCATTGCCGCGGGTTTTGTCCACGATGTCTTTACAGACATTGTTGAGCGTCTAGACCTATCAGGGCTTCCCCTAAAACCCAGCGACTACGCCCTGAAAGTGACTGGTGACAGTATGATTGGAGCCCAGATTTGTGACGGTGATATCGTGATCATGCGTCCCGTCTCCGATCCCCAGTCTGTGCGAGATGGCACTATCGTGGCAGCTCGGGTTGAGAGTGGGACCACACTGAAATCCCTGCATCGTCAAGGGCGTGACGTGCAGCTCAAGCCTGCAAACCCAGACTATCCAGTGATGAAATTTCCGGCAGAGCAGGTCGATATCCAAGGTCGTCTTATTGGAGTCTGGCGAGGTATCGATGCCTCCTTGCTGGGAGCTTAATGCGGCTGAGACTGAACCTTGGGGGTCAATGTCCTCGCCTTACAAATCTTAATCCTCACAAGTTTTAACAATTTCTTGGCCAAGCATGGCTTGGTAGGGGAACCTGCGGTAATACACTAACACTTAGCGCTAGCCTCCAAGAGAGTTCGTGGGACGGCCATTAAATGGCCTAATCTTAGTGAACTTCTCGCGGTACCGCTGGCCTAGAGCACAGGCTGAGATCACTCTAGAATCTCATTCAGACTATTCGAACCGCTGTTAAGGGTAGTCGTATCTGCAGTGCTGATATGCCCCTGTACCATCATTCTTGGTCTTGATGAAATTTCGTACGTTTCTTACGGGTCTGCTAGCCATCACCTTGGTGATATTCATAGTAGGCGTGGGTGGCTTTATTGGATTGACCGCCCAGAGTCCTCTAGGGTTGCTGCGGGGAAGCTCCCAATTACAACCGACAGCTGCTCTCTTTGTGCCCAAACAGGCACCTTTGATGGTCTCCCTTCTGACCCGGCCAGAACGGTTGACCGATCTATGGCGGCTCTTAGCCAATCCAGGACAACGGAGGCAGGTCAAGGCCGAAATAGCCCGCTTAGAGACTAGCCTGTTGGCCAATACAGGGCTCTCCTACGAACAAGATATTCGACCTTGGCTAGGCCAAGAAATTACCTTTGCGGTCACCACTGCCGACCTAGACCGTAACCCAGACAATAGTCAACAGCCCGGATATCTGTTGGTTTTGAGCAGCGAAAACGGCCGGCAAGCCCGGGAATTTCTGCAGCTATTCTGGCAAAAACGGGCAGTTGCCGGTGAATCATTAGTATTTGAACAATTCTCAGGCAGCCAGTTAGTCTATGGTCGCCGCGATCCCAGTGATTCCGAGCAGGTTGCCCTGGCCAGTGCTACGGTAGGCGACCGCTTTGTGCTCTTGGCCAATACCCCAGAGGTCTTGAAACAGTCGCTGACCACAGTCCAAGCCCGAGATCTTAGCCTCCAGAACGACGGTGATTACCGGCAAGGCTTACAACAATTACCGAATAATCGAATTGGGGTCGTGTTTTCCCATCTACCTCAGGGGTTAGCGTGGTTG
The DNA here is from genome assembly GCF_002075285.3 of Halomicronema hongdechloris C2206. Taxonomy (GTDB): domain Bacteria; phylum Cyanobacteriota; class Cyanobacteriia; order Phormidesmidales; family Phormidesmidaceae; genus Halomicronema_B; species Halomicronema_B hongdechloris. Next base: position 3,692,400 of record NZ_CP021983.2, read on the forward strand.
GGCCTCCTGTCAGAACCAGCCGCTGCGCTACCCGCGGCTTTTGAAGGCATGGCCAGTGGTGCGGATCGGGTGCTGATGACAGTACAACTAACTCGCCAAGGACTATTGGCCCATACGGCCCTATTGGCAGCAGCTGGGCAGCAGATTATGGCCCAGGCAGCCGTCTCTCCCAAGAGAATGAATGCACTGCAACTTTTGCCTGCAGATACTCCCTTGGCAGCGGTTTCAGCACAACTGGATCATCTCTGGAGCACCCTATCCCATAGTCTCGAGCGGTACGACTTAGCTGAGGGGGCCATCCAGTCTTTTCTAAACAATGCGCAGACTAACCTGGGCATAAACAATGTGGCGGAGGTCTTTTTGAACTGGGTAACTGGTGAATACGCGGTAGGGCTTTGGCCTAGTCAGGAATCGACCAAAACAGACTGGATCTTCATAGCCGAGCATCAATCGGAGACGACTGCTGCCATTGAGGCCTTGGATGCTCTGGCCCGTCAGCAGGGGTTGAGTGTGGGGCCAGTTCAGTTAGAAGACCAATCAGTGTCTGCCTGGACACGGTTAGCCGTGGAATCTGGGACTGACGTGAGATCACCACAGTTTCAAGTGAACACTGAGGTAGCTGGACTCCATGCTACTGTGGATGGCTATGAGGTATTGGCCACTTCAGTAGATGCGATGTATGCGGCCCTAAGGACGTCCCGGCCATCTCTAGCAGACTCAGACCACTGGCAGCAAAGTATCACGCCGTTATCCGAGCCCAGTCAGGGTGTTCTCTACCTAGACTGGCCATCCCTAAAGACACCATTACAGAACAGATTTCCAGGCTTACGATTAGGGGCACGACTGGCCCGGCCATTGTCTGATCATCTACAAAGCATTGCTGTCAGCGGCTATGGCTGTAATGGTAAAGGTGCTTCTAAGACTCAGTGCTCTGTTTACCGGGGGGATATCTTTGTCCACCTGCATTGAGATCTTGGCTGCCGATTCGAAGCACAGTACATGCAATAAGTAACTATGGATCAGCCCTCGTCTATCCTCACCCGTTGGCTAGCGGGCGCCTCCCCTACTGATGCTGACTGGCAGGCATTGATGGCTACGGAATTGGCTGACCAGCGCCGAGCCAATGCCTGGGGAATTCGAGACGATACGGTTCGTTCAGCACTGCGGCGGCGGTGGCACTTATTACAGCAACTAGCCCTTGAACATAGGCAAATTCCAGTTCCCCATGGCTCCCTGACTGATCTATTGCCTTGGCTCTGGTTCCTGTGGTTACCATTGACCCTGTGGTTGGTGGAGGCTAGGCAGCGACTGAACCGTCCTTTGATTCAAGGGATCTTGGGCGGACAGGGCAGTGGCAAAACGACTCTAACGCGAGTCTTGCAGCAGCTGTTAACGCTAGTGGGGCAACATGGGGTCACCCTATCTATAGATGATTTATACAAAACCTATGCTGACCGTCAGATTTTGCGCCAACAGGATCCCCGGCTGATTTGGCGTGGTCCCCCAGGCACTCATGATATTGAGTTAGGGCTGCGAACATTGCAGCAGTTGCGTCAGGCACCTCCAGATGCAGCGATTCCCATCCCACGGTTTGATAAATCGGCCCATGGAGGTGAAGGCGATCGCATCTCTCCGGAATGGGTGAGTCAGGTGGATATCGTGCTCTTTGAAGGCTGGTTTGTGGGAGCGCGTCCCGTTGACCCAGCCCAGATTGCCACAGCCCCTTGGCCTATTGAGACAGAGGCTGATCGTCAATTTGCCGCGGATATGAACCAACGCCTGAGGGATTACTTACCGCTTTGGGAGCAGTTGGATCAGTTAATGGTGCTCTATCCAGAAGATTATCGCCTTAGCCAGCAGTGGCGTCGCCAAGCAGAACAAGCCATGAAGGCGGATGGTAAATCAGGGATGGCAGATGACACCGTTGACCAGTTCGTAGAGTACTTTTGGCGGGCGTTGCATCCGGCCCTGTTTATCGAGCCGCTATGTCATCGTCGGGAGTGGGTCGATTTAGTGGTTGAAATTCGTGCGGATCGAACTTTGAAGGCAGTGTATGCTCCCTAGAGGGAAGGAATAATGTCCCTTTGATAGGCTGGAAATGACCTGGTGGAACTGGCAATGGCAATGTTAACTAGGTTTCTCTGAATCGATGGCTCCAGAGGTCGGACTGGACGTAGACATTCTTCTTTAATTTTTGCAGTGGTGAGTTCAGTATGAGTTCAACGGTAAGTGTCCTGCAACCCAGTGGCATTTTAGACAGTACCAAAGTCGAATCGTTTCGACAGCAGGTAGAGGAAGCCTTAGCAGCCGGGGCAGACATTGTTCTGGTAGATCTGCAAGATATATCCTTTATCGATAGTTCTGGGTTAGGGGCCTTGGTAGTGGTCTTAAAGAAGGTGCGAGCCGTAGATCGGCGTATGTACATCTGTTCGGTCAATGACCAAGTGCGTATGTTGTTTGAATTGACCAGTATGGACCAGGTATTTAGTGTATTGGCCGATCGGGCCGAGTTTGAGGCTAAGGTCCTCAATGCGGCCGAGTAGGTTGGCCTCTTCTGTTGGCCTAGTCTAAGTTGAGCATGAGTAACGAGAGATCATCGGCAAGAGGGGCGCGATCTTTCTGCTGTCGCACGGCTGTGATGATGTCATCAATGTTCTGGTGCCTTGGTGTTGTAGCCAGGAGATCGATAAAGGTGGACAATCCGGTCGCTTGCGTATCTTCTGCGGTTTCATAGATGCCGTCACTGAACAGGTAGAGGGCGCTGTGGGGGGGAATCACGCAGCGCTTCCACTGGTAAGAGGTATCTGGCAGCATGCCGATGGGTAGGCCGGGGGTGCGTAGTTGGTCGATCTGAGGGCCTTTTTCAGTAATCGATATCAGAATCGCCGGCGGGTGACCAGCACTGGCGTAGAGCAGTTGGCGGTTGGCTTGGTTGTAAACGCCATACCAGATAGTGAAGTACTTCTCGTTTTGATCGCTCATCTGGAAGGTTTCGTTTAGGGCCTGTAAAACTTTCTCGGGGCGATAGAAGTTGACGTCGGGTAACGATTGCGATCGCAACACGTTGAGCACCGACGTCGACAACAGAGCCGAGCCCAAACCGTGGCCTGAGACATCCAGCAGATAGACCACCAGGTAATCTGGATCTAGCCAATAATAGTCATAGCAATCACCTCCCAGCTGTCGAGACGGCAGAAAGCGAGCCTGAATCGGTAGCTTTGTGGTTTGATCGGGAGGCAGTAGCGATCGCACATAGGTTTCAGCTTCAGCCAATTCTGCTTCCAATTGTTGCTTCTGCTGCTGTAGATCTCGCGTCAGGTGATGCAATCGCAACCCAGCCCGCACCCGTGCCTTTAACTCATTGATATCGACGGGTTTTGTCAGCAAATCATCCGCCCCCATCTCTAGGCCCTTAATCCGGTCGGTAATGCTATCACGGCCGGTCAACATCAATAGAAAGGTGGTCGAGAGGAGCGGGTCTTCCTTGATTACCCGACAGACCGTAATGCCGTCGATCTCACCGGGTAGCCTCCAATTACAAACGATCAGGGCTGGCTGTAATTGTTGCGCCTGGGTCACCCCATCGTGACCAGTCGTCGCCACAGAAACCTCATAGTCAAGATTTCTGAGCACGTGGCTGATCAACTGTTGGGTGACGCTATCGCCGTCAATAATCAGAATTCGAGGCATACTACAATCCCATCACCGCTCGATATTGAGCCTCTAGGGCAGGCTCGACCGTCGCGACTGGCCTGATCAAAGCAGGAGCCTGGTCTCGCAACGCCTGATGTAATGTGGTTAAGTCGATGGTGGTTAACTGCCCCTGGGCAATCACTTGGCGGCCGCTGACCCAAGCACTGTGGACTACCTGGCTGGGGCGTCCCCTCACTAGCAGCCCTAAGGGATCTGTGTGAGGAAGCAGGGACGCTTGATTCAAGTCGTACAGCACCAGATCGGCCTGCTTACCTACCGCCAATGTACCCAGCTGGTCCGCCATCGCTAATCCCTTAGCCCCTCCCAAGGCTGCCATGTCAATTGCATTGTAAGGGGTGAGCCAGTGACGGTACTCAAAGGTTGTCGTGTTGTGCAGCAATGCTCCCAGCTTAACCGCCTCTAGCAAGTCCTGGCCATCGTTACTACAGGCCCCATCGCAGCCAATGGCCACATTCACCCCTGCTTGTCGGTAGGCCAGAATCGGAGCGATGCCACTGCCTAGGCGCAAGTTACTCAGGGGATTATGAACTACCGTAGACTGAGTTCTAGCCAGAATAGACCAGTCGTCCTCCTGCAGCCAAACTCCATGGGCTAGAGACGTTTGGGCTCCCAGGAACCCAAGCTCATTGAGGTGGGCAACGGCACTACCACCATATTTCTCTTGGGCCAGTAGGGATTGAGCCTTGGTTTCTAGCAGATGGGTATGGCGTCGCAGCTGGTGCCGTTCACTGAGGGCACAACAGCCCTCGAAGAGAGCATCCGATACCTGTTGAAAGCCCGTAGGCGCCACCATGATATAGATACCTTCCGCGGGGCAATGGAATTGGTCAACCGCAGCCTGTAAGAGTGCCAAGACAGCCTTAGTATCCATCACCTCCCCTGGAGCCGAGACCCCTGTGCCGCCGGGAACCCCCTCCTTAAACGGGCGATCTTGTACTAATGGTCCCACAAAGGCGCGAATGCCGGTCTCCCGATAGGCTCTCACTGCCGCGGCAATGGTTTCTAACTCTTGTCCTGGCGTCAAGATCAGGTGATCCACCACCGTCGTTCCCCCTGATAACAGGGTCTCTGCAGCCGTCCACAACGCACTCAAGTAAACTTGCTCGGGGGTTAAGGGCGGCAGTTGGTAGAGGATATTGAGCCAGAGTTCCAAAGGCAAAGGCGGAATCAGGCCCCGATACCACATTTCTGGGGAATGGGTATGGGCGTTGACTAACCCAGGCAGCCCTAATTTACCAGTGCCATCGATCCAAGTCGCGGCGGTAGGAATGTGCTTTCCCAAGGCCATAATTCGTCCCTGGGCCATGGTTAGATCGGTGGTCTCGTATCCTCTGGGAGTCGGCAGAATCAGATTTCGAATGGCGATTGGGGAAGGAAAGTGATCCGTCACGAGGCAAGGTCCTAACTGTGCACCCTGATTTACTCAGGGTAGCGCTTCGATGAGTCTGAGGGTGACCACTCTCTGGGATCGCCTTCGGCATAGGCAGGCTGTCTTCCCAGAGGGCGGGGGCGAGTCTAGGCATTGGCCTGAGGTCAACCTACTGGATAGGAGAGAGCTTTGAGATGCCCTGCTCGATGGCGACTAGCCCGTCGCAGCCAGGGGCTTAGGCCAAGAGAGGGTGAGACAATACCTGCAATCCGTGCCTGCAATAGTAATGTCAACCCATGACCGCTGACAGATACCAGACTGCTGCTCCGATCACGATGTCCTTACAGACCTCCGACGGGTGTCGCCTCGATGCGGATGTTTATTATCCGCTGGCAGCAGGTCCCTTCCCGGTCTTGTTGATGCGACAACCCTATGGCCGCGCCATTGCCTCTACGGTGGTCTATGGCCATCCCAGCTGGTACGCCGGCCATGGCTATATCGTGGTGATTCAAGATGTGCGGGGCCGGGGGACATCAACTGGTGACTTCCGCCTCTTTGCCCACGAAGGTCGGGATGGTCTGGAGACGGTAGAGTGGGCGGCTAATTTGCCCCAGAGCAATGGCCGCGTCGGCATGTATGGATTTTCCTACCAGGGCATGACTCAACTCTATGCGGCGGCAGCTCGCCCCCCGGCCTTGAAGGCATTGGCTCCAGCGATGGTTGGCTATGACTTATATCGCGACTGGGCCTATGAAAATGGGGCGTTATTGTTGCAAGTGGGGTTGAGTTGGGCCCTGCAACTAGCGGCTGACACTGCTCGCTTACAGGGCAGGGAAGCTGACTATCAGCGGCTCTATGCGGCGGCCCATGATCTGCCTCTGACTAAGGCTAGGCCCGCCTGTCCCCAAGTGTTGGCGGAGTTGGCTCCAGAGTCATTCTTCCATGAGTGGCTGGCCCATCGCCAACGGGATGATTACTGGCAAGCACTACAGCCGCATCTCAAGGATGTTGATCTCCCCATGCTCCACGTGGGGGGATGGTTTGATCCCTATCTGCGGGGAAATCTGCGGCTATACCGAGAGATGGTGGCCCGCAGTGGCCATCTCCAGCACCTCTGGATTGGTCCCTGGGGCCATATCCCTTGGAGCCGTCGGGTCGGGGCCCTCGACTTGGGCCCGGCGGCGGAGAGTCCCATCGACCGGCTGCAGTTGCGTTGGTTCGATCACTGGCTGAAGGGAGAGGATAGTGGGCTGCTGCAGGACTCACCGGTGAACCTATTTGAAATGGGGAGTAATCGCTGGCGAGGCTGCCAAGGTTGGCCTCTGGCCCGGGAGCGGCAGTACCGTTGGGTTAGTACGGGGCTAGCCAGTGTGCGGCAAGACGATGGCCAGTTGCGATGGTCAAAGACCGGCCCTGCAGGGCCATCGCACGTTCCTGACCATGGGGAAGTCCCCCCACTAGCAGAAGACATTTTGGTCCATGATCCTTGGCGACCGGTTCCGTCTCTGGGCGGCCATGCCAGCGTCCCCGCCGGTCCCTTCGATCGAGCCGTCATTGACTGCCGCAGTGATGTGTTAACTTACACCACCGAGCCCCTGCTAGAGGCGATGCAGCTGCTGGGCCAGGGCAGGCTCAAGGTCACCTGTGCCGCCGATGCCCCCAGCTTTGACCTCTGTGCCGTGGTCTCTCAAGTCTATCCCGATAGTCGAGTGATGCATCTAACCCAGGGCTATGGCCGTTTCGAGACATCTCAGCGGCAGGTTAGGGAGTTGCCGTTACACCCCGTCTCTGTGTCTATCCCAGCCGGTCATGCCCTGCGGCTGAGTCTCAGTGCCGCCTGTTTCCCAGCCTACGCGGTGAATCCTGGCACGGGGACGGCACCAGGACAGGCTCGGCCGCTGGAAGCCCGAGTGATTACGGTCACCGTCTGGGGAGGAGAGGCGTCTGCACTATGCCTGCCAATCGGCGGTGAAGCTTAAAGTACCCCTTTGGAACTGGGAATTTGATCGGCGCGGCGGGGATCGACTTCAGCGGCCATGCGCAGGGAGCGGGCGAAGGCCTTGAAGGTGGCCTCAATGATGTGGTGAGAATTGAGGCCATCCAGTTGGCGAATGTGCAGGGTCATCTGGCTGTGGTTAACCACGGCCACGAAAAACTCTCGCACCAGCTGCGTATCGTAGCTGCCGACTCGCTGGGTGGGAATGTCCAGACCATAGCTGAGATGAGGCCGGCCAGAGAAATCCAGCGCCACCTGAATCAGGGCTTCGTCCAGGGGGGCGAGAAAGTGGCCGAAGCGGACAATGCCCTTGCGATCGCCTAGGGCCTGTTTAAAAGCCATGCCCAGGGTAATGCCGACATCTTCATTGGTGTGGTGATCGTCAATGTCTAAATCGCCGCTGGCCCGTACTTCCAGGTCGAATAGGCCGTGGGAGGCCAGCTGATGCAGCATGTGGTCTAGAAAGGGGATGCCGGTGGCGGCCACACACTGGCCGCTGCCATCGATGGTAAGGCTGATGGTCACGTCGGTTTCACCGGTTTGGCGGTGGACCGTAGCCCTGCGGGTTAGCGGCTGGGAGGAGGGGGGCGTGGGGACTGCTACGTCGTTGCGGCGATCGAATGTCTGCATAGGACCAGAAACAGAGCCAAAGTCCTATCCTAGCGTCTTAAGCCGCCATGGCCGCGAGCACCGATCGAATCAACGGCTCACTGACAGCGTCGGTGGTGTCTGCCTGGCCGATGCCCTTAGGCAACACGAAGCGAACCCGGCCGTCCTGGACCTTTTTGTCGGTACTCAACAGGGCCACGATGTCATCGCTGGCTAACCCGGCGGGAATTTGGGTGGGCAAGGCCGCCTTCACTAGTAACTGGTGTTGTCGGTCAGCCTCAGCCTGATCCCACCAGCCCAGCTGAGTTGCGATCGCAGCGGCGGCCACCATACCGATGGCCACTGCCTCACCATGGTTGATGCCCCGGTACTGCATCAAGCTTTCGATGGCATGACCAATGGTGTGACCGTAGTTGAGGATGGCCCGCAGTCCCGCTTCCTTCTCATCTTGGGCTACTACATCGGCCTTGGCCTGACAGGAACGCTGCAAGATCAGCTGCAGTAACTCTGGTGGCAGGTAGCGCACCTGATCCAGGCGCTGGGCCGCTTCTAAGCCCTCAAATAACTCACCGTCCCAAATCACCCCATATTTGATTATCTCGGCCATGGCTGCCCGGAATTCCCGAGCCGGCAAGGTCTTCAGCACCTCAGGATCGATCACCACCAACCGGGGTTGGTGAAAGGCGCCGATCAGATTTTTGCCTTGCGGATGGTTGACGCCGGTCTTACCGCCGATGGCGGCATCGACCATAGCCAGCAGAGACGTCGGCACCTGCACCACGGCGATGCCTCGCAGCCAAGTGGCCGCGGCAAAGCCGGTCATATCGCCGATGACACCACCCCCTAGGGCCACCATGGCCGATCCCCGTTCTAGCCGGTGAGCCAGGGCAGCATCGTAGATCTTTTGAACCGACCGCAGCGTCTTGTAGCGTTCGCCAGCGGGCAGGACACAATGGCTGACCCGATAGCCGGCCTGCTGCAGAGAGTCCAGCACCCGCTGGCCATAGTGGCGGAATACCGTTGGATTAGAGACCACCAGGACTTTCTGCCCTGATTTCAGCAGGGGAGGCTCTGCCGCTGCTAGCCAGGCCCCCAGATGATCGAGTCCTGCGGGCGCTACCACAATATCGTAGGCTGCCTGGGGCAGCGGCACAGAAATGATAGCCTTCATCGCCGAATCCTTCACTCGCCATCTTTCAGCCTACACTGCAGATCAACAGGGATTTGGCGGCGGTGACATGATTCAATAGAAACGAATATACCGATGTACTCTAAGGAGCATCTATGGCAGCGGTTAGCTTTGTGATTCTCTTGGCAGCAGCAACAGGACTGGCCTTGGGCCTCTACTTTGGTCTCAAAGCAGTTAAGTTAATTTAGATAAGTTAGAGGACAGGAGGTGGCCTAGCCTTGGTATTGCATAGAGCACTGCTAGGCTCACCCAACCCAGAGCATTAATCCGGGGGTCAAATAGCGTGACGTCTGCTCCCGAGAATAGGGTAGTGCCCAGAAACGCTAGACCATAGCCAGTAATCAGTGCCCGATGCTGGGCAGGGTATGCCTGATTGATCCAGCTGGCAAGACTGCCATAGCACATGCGACCCACGATACCCGTGAACAGCACCGTGGCCGGGATCCCCACTTCAGCCGCCAGCATCAGCCAGAGGTTATGGGGATGGCCAAAGGAGCTGTAGCCGGCAATGCTACCCGGCACATACAGCAACTTATAGTTGCCTAACCCCACGCCCCAGAGAGGAGCCTGGGTAATCATCTCTAGGGCTAGGCGCCATAGATCCAGGCGAATGGGATCCACTAGGAGCTCCCAGCTGAGTTGACGCCCGCCGATGCCGAACAGGACAGCACTGGATGCGATCGCAACTAGCCCTAATCCTCCCATCAACAGTAGCCAGCGTTGGCGGCGGGCGGCTATGACGACCAACAACAGCTGCACCATGGCCACCCAATAACTATTGCGGGAGCCGGCATACACCAGAGCCGCCAGAATCAACATCAGGCTAGTCAGAACCAGTGGCAAGCGGTAGGCAGGTTGAGGCAGTCTGCGATGGCAATGATCCAGCGTTTGCCAGAGCATGCCCAGGGTGATGCCCAAGGCGATTACCAGATAATTGGCCAAGATATTGGGGTTATCGAACACGGCATAGATGCGATGACCACTGATCTCACCGATGTATAGCCAATCCAGCAGGGGATAGGCCGAGAGATCTCTGAACGAGGTGTAGCGCTTGACCAGAAACTCCCCCAGGGCAATGGTGGTCACGGGGATGCTGCCCCAAGTCATGGCTAAGGCCCAGCGCTCTAGCCACAACCAAGGTCGCGGAGTCATGGTGATCACCTGCACGATTACCCCCCAGAGGACGAAAAACGGTAAGAAATGGACCAGCTGTAGCCAGGCTTCTTGGCGATGCACGGCCAGAGCCGAACTGAGCAGCAGCAAGCCCCCCAGCCCCAGCCAGCCCTGACGGTACAGCGCCGCCACCACGGCCTGCCACTGCCAGGCGACTCCCACCAATAACACCATCAAGAGCCCCGCCAAACCGGGGAATACTGCCCAGGGCAGGATTCCCAGAGTGACCCCGACCACCATCGCCAACAACCGTTTAGACACGCTATCAATGAAATCCTCTCGTTGAGAGAGACACGATAAGGGCAGGAGGCGTCGTGTCTCTATTGGGACGGGGAGATGACCCATGGCTGCATGCCCTGCTCCAATTGCAGCAAACAACGCTGACAGGCCTGCCACAGTGCCTGTTCTTGCCCTTCCTTGGCAGCGACCAAGGCCTGGAGTTCCCGCAGTACCCCCTGGGCCTGATAATCTGCCATACCATTCTTAACCACCATAATTTTGGGATGGTCTGTGGTGGTCAGGCACTCATGGGGATTGACCAAGGCTTCATGGAGTTTTTCTCCCGGCCTCAGACCGACAAATTGAATGGGAATATCGACATCGGGGATACAGCCAGCCAGATGAATCATCTGCACGGCTAGGTCTACAATCTTGACCGGATTTCCCATATCCAGGACCAAAATTTGGCCCGATTCTCCCACCGCCAGACTCTGAACCACCAGGCGAGACGCCTCGGGAATGGTCATGAAGTAGCGCGTCATCTTGGGATGGGTGACGGTCACCGGTCCGCCCCGAGCGATTTGTTCTTTAAATAGGGGCACTACGCTGCCCCGACTACCCAGTACATTGCCGAACCGCACCGTCAGAAACCGAGTCGGGCTATGGGTGGCATAGGCCTGCAGCAACAATTCCGCTAGGCGCTTGCTGAGTCCCATGAAGTTGGAGGGAGTCACCGCCTTGTCGGTGGAAATCAATACGAAGGTCTTTATCCCGAATTGGCTGGATAATTGGGCTAATCGGGCCGATGCGATCGCATTATTATCGATGGCTTCGGTGGGGTTGGCCTGCATCAAGGGCACATGCTTGTGAGCTGCGGCATGAAACACTAAATCAGGCCGCCAGGTGTGGAAGACGCTGGCCATGCGGTGGTGATGCCGAATATCGGCAATGATCGGGGCCAGGGCCAGCTCAGGGAAATCTGCCCGCAGTTCCCGCTCGATGTGGAAAATGCTGTTTTCCCCTCGCCCCAGCAATAACAGCAACTTGGGCCGTAGCCGCGCCAACTGACGACACAGCTCTGAGCCGATGGTGCCTCCGGCGCCGGTGACTAGAACAACCTGACCGTGCACCTGGTCATGGGCTGAGGGAATCGGGGGGCATAGCTGCTCCGAAAAATTGAGATACACCTCAGGGCGCCCCAGAATATCGGTGATTTGGAGATCTCGAGCCTGGGGAATCAACTGTTTATCCTGGAGGATCTCAGCTGGCCCTGGTAGGGTCTTGAGAGTGAGGCCGCTGCGATTCACTTGATGCACCAATTGCCGCAGTCTGGCAGCCGGGGCCGAGGGCATCGATAAAATGATTTGCTCTACCTGTAGGCCCCTAGCAATGGAGACCAATCGAGAGGTATCTCCTAAGACCTTAACCCCTTCTACCTTACGACCCTGTTTGGTGGGATCATCATCGATAAACCCGACCACCTCGATCTGCAGGCTGCGATTCTGGCGAGATTCCAGCACCATCTGAGCCCCGGCAAACCCGGCCCCCACCAGTAATACCCGTCGGGATGCTCCCGATTCCAGACATTGCCTCGGTCGTCGGCGTCGTAGGGACCAGCGGCGGCAGTAGCGCAGCGCCCCCATACCCATGAGGCAAAAACACCAATCGATGGTACTCACGCCCAAGGGAATACCCGGCACGGCAATAACGCGGGGCAGCAACAATCGAGTCACCACTAAGACCAATAAGGAGTAAAAGGTGATGCCGTTGAAGAGGGTCAGGGCATCCTTGAAGCCAAATAGGCGCCAGATTTGCTGATAGGTGCCAAAGCCCGCCTGAATCGCCAGACGCCCCGGAATTGCGACTAGGGGTAACACCCAGGCCAGATCGTCGTGGCTGCTGGGGATATCGGCCTCAAACCGGAGCAAAAATGCCAGACTACAGGCCAACCAGGCAACCGTACCGTCTAAACATAGCTGTCCCAGTCGATATACGGAGGGAAACTGAAGACGTTTAGTGACCACGACTGCCCCCGACTCGCTGAAATAGTTTCATGGCTAAGCTTACTCCCCTACCGAGTCCCCTGACTATCTCGGGATAGCTACCATGACGATTACCCCTGTAGGGAGGTGCGTGGGTCTTGTTGTTGGGATAAATGCCATTCGCCTAGGGCGATAGCGGCGAAGCTTAGGCCTAGGCTCAGTAAGCTGCCCCAGCCTGGCAGGCTGTAAATCAATAGTGCGATCGCACCAGTGAGGCCTCCATAGGTTGCGGCAACCTGGCCATGGGACCAGCCTCGCTGCTTCAGGCGCTGATAGAGGTGAAACCGATGGGCCTGGAAAATATTCTCTCGGCGCCACAGCCGACGACAGAGGGTATAGATGGCATCTGCAGTGATCGGCAGGGTAATGGCCAGGGCCCTCCAGGCTAGGTCAAGGCTGGGCGCTTGCAACAATGCGATCGCACAGGCTCCCCCCAAGACGGTACTGCCCACATCCCCCATAAATATGGCCGCTGGCGACCAATTCCAGCGCAGAAAGCCCACCAGGGCTGCCACCAATAGCCACCACACCGGCTGATTCAGATACAGCGCCAGAAAGGCAAACTGGACAGCGCTGACACTGGCGACCAGACCATCCAGGCCATCCATGAAATTGGTGAAATTTACCAAGGCCGTCATGCCTAGAATCGTCAATCCGATGGCCAGGGTCTGACCAAGTAAACCCCAGGGCGTCAACCAGGGCTGAGGAAAGGGACCAAAACTGTAGATGGCCAGGACAGCTGCCAGGAGATGAACGCCATAGCGACTGCGGGCAGATATCGTATACCAGTCGTCCAGAAACCCAATCAGAGCTAGAGGCAGCAGAACGGCTCCGATTTGCAGAAGCCCTGGGAGAGTAACCGGAAAATCAGATCGGGCCAGGGCCGCCAAACTGGTCAGGATAAAGGCGAGCATAAATCCCAAGCCGCCACCGCGGGGAGTGGGGGTTCGATGGGAACTGCGGTCATTGGGAACATCGAGCAGTTGCGCCCTAAACCAGTGGCGCATCATCGCCACCAGTCGCCAACTCACGGCGAAGCTAATCAGACTCAGAATTAGGATTACCATGGAAACCAAGAGTCACCGGTAGACAGCTCAGCTAGGGTCATCATGCCGGGAATTGTTACCCAGGGGAAGTCGTTGCGGAGAAGAAGCCGTTACGGAGAATAGGACACCATCATGGAGCTACAAGATTTTCCCTTACCGCCCCACGAAACACTCCCCACCATGTATGATCTCCCCAGCGAATTACCGGGAGAGCCGGGATTGCCGGATGAGTTCCACCGCCTCCAGGCAGATCTGCTGAGCCAGACCTGTCGTCCGGCCAACTGGCCCCTAGACCAGGTATTTACCGCCTGTGACTTAAATCTCTACTACGATCCTCACCATCCTCGCTGGTACAAGCGTCCCGACTGGTTTGTCACCCTCGGTGTTTCCCGCGCGGCTCGCCAAGAGATCCTGCGGTGGAGCTATGTGATTTGGCAGGAAGGCCGCAGTCCTAGCATTGTCATGGAACTGCTCTCCCCAGGGACCGAAGCCGAAGATCTGGGTCAAACCCTACGAGAGATCAATCAACCGCCCACCAAATGGGAAGTCTATGAGCAATTTTTGCGAATTCCCTACTACGTGGTCTACGACCGTTACCACAATCAGCTGCGGGTATTTAGACTCGAGGGATTTCGCTATCGAGAGCTAGAGCTACCCCAGCCACGCCACTGGCTGGAGGACATGGGGCTAGGGTTGGGACTCTGGCAGGGACGCTTCCAAGGGACAGAAGGATTGTGGTTACGTTGGTACGACCAGGACAACCATTGGTTACCAACAGACGCAGAACAGACTGAACAAGAACGCCAACGGGCCGAACAAGAACACCAACGGGCCGAACAAGAACACCAACGGGCCGAACAAGAACGCCAACGGGCTGAGCGCCTGGCTGAGCAACTACGGCAACTGGGAGGTGATCCCGATCGCCTCTAAATCGCCTCTAAACAGTTATCTATAGCATTCGTCTATCTGTAGAATTCGTTGGTCCGAGCTTAATAGCTCTCGTCAGTCTCAACCTTACAGAGGGCGAGTAAGTGGTCAGCCTGGTAGAGCCGATCGACGATGGCCTCTTTGATCGCCGGATTCACTCTGGGATCGGCTAAGACCCTGTAGGCCTGTTCCCGGTAGCGGGCACTGGTGATCAGATCTCCTCTGTCGAGGTGCCTGAGGTTGGACAGAATATGGCGTGGCGTGATCATGATGCGACTTGTCGTGCTGCCCCTATGATGACTGCGAAAATGTTCATAGTGAACATTTGGCAATAGAGTGTCATGCTCCGTGCCGCCATGATGTGTTAAGTCGTCGGGTGAAAGTAGTCGTAAATTTGCTGGGCCAGTTGGGGACCAATGCCGGGCACGGTGGCGAGTTGGGCTGGACTGGCTTCACGAATATAGTCAATGGAGCGGAAGGTAGCCAAGAGTTCCTTTTGGCGATGGCGGCCTAAGCCAGGAATGTCTGAGAGGCGAGATCGCCGCATGCGATCGCTTCTCTGTTGGCGGTGAAAACTGACAGCAAAGCGGTGAGCTTCGTCTCGCAGCCGACGCAGCAGCTGTACTCCCGGCTGATTGGGATCCGTGTCTAGGGGAGTAGAAACCCCAGGGGTAAAGATCTCCTCCCGCTTCTTGGCCAGACTGACAACCCGCAGATCAGACAGTAGATTCATTTGCCGTAGCACCTCCACCACCGCAGACAATTGCCCTTTGCCGCCGTCGATCATCACCAGATCGGGCCAGTCAGGATTACCAAGACGAGGTTTCTGGGGGTCAGCGGCATAGCGACGAAAGCGACGGCCCATGACTTCGGCTAGACTGGCGAAGTCATCGGAATGGCCAGCCCTGACTTCGGGATTTTTGATCTTGTAGTGACGGTAATGTTGCTTAGCCGCCATGCCATCGGTGAACACCACTTGGGAGGCCACGGCATCAGCCCCCTGCACATGGGAAATGTCATAGCCTTCGATGCGACGGGGCAGATCGGGTAAGTCCAGCATCTCGGCTAAATCCAGCAGGGCCTGAGCATTGCGATCGGCAAATCGCTGGGTACGGGCTAGTTCGTACTGGGCATTGCGCTCTACCATCTCCACCAGGCTGGCCTTACTCTGGCGTTGGGGCACCTCTAGGGTGACCTTACGGCCCCGGCGTTGGCTGAGATAATTGCCCAAAATCTCGCCATCGGGGAGGTCATGCTGGCACAGAATCACTGCCGGAATTTCCACGGCATCGACACTCTGATAGTGACTTTCCAGCACCCGTTGCAAGATATCACCGGGGCCACCTGAGTGGATATCGGCCACAAAGCCTAACCGTCCCACTAGGCGGCCAGCCCGCACCTGGAAGATTTGGACACAGGCATGGTGAGCATCGGCGGCCAATGCGATCGCATCTCGAGACACCGTGTCGTCGGGCAGGGCCACCTTTTGGTCGGCACAGAGGCGCTCTAACCCCCGAATTTGGTCTCGCAACCGGGCTGCCTGCTCAAACTTAAGCTCCGCCGCGGCGCTCTCCATCTGCTGGGTCAACATAGAGACCAGCTCTTGGGTCCGCCCCTGAAATACCATGGCTACCCGCTGTACGGTGCGATGGTACTCCTGCGAGGTAATCAGTTGCTGGCAGACACCGGGGCAGCGGCCAATGTCGTAGTTGAGACAGGGACGGTCCTTAAACAACGGCTGAGGCCGCTGTCGCAAGGGAAAGATGCGCTTCACCAGGGCTAGGGTTCTGCGCAAGAGCCCCACATCCACGTAGGGACCATAGTAGCGATCTTGACCCTTGCCCCGGCGACGCTTCCGGGTAATGAACAGACGCGGATAGGCTTCCGACCAGGTGATACAGAGGTAGGGATATTTCTTGTCATCCTTCAGCAGCACATTGAAGTGAGGCTGATGCTGCTTGACCAGATTGGCTTCCAGGGCCAGGGCCTCGGCTTCGGTATCGGTGACGATGAACTCGATGTCGACTACTTGCATCACCATCATCGCCGTGCGGGGCAGATGATGGCTCAGATCGCGGAAATAGGAGCGCACCCGCGATCGCAAACTCTTTGACTTGCCGATATAGAGAACCTGATCCTGGGCATCCTGCATGAAGTAGACCCCTGGCTCCTGAGGAATCTCCTGAAGACGGGCTTCCAGGCGTTCGGGATCGTGAATGAGCGCAGATAACTGGGCAGTAGAGGTCACAGCTACACGAAACCATGGGTAAATTCAGGATAACGGGAAATCAGACGGGATGACAGTCACGCCTTCTAAGTGTAAACACGTAGGATACACCTTTTTATGGAAAGTTTTCATGCCCGATTTTATCCCGTAAAGTATCCCTCAGGGTCGGTGCAGTACCGTTGTCATTTGTTTAGCCCTATTCCCATGCTGGAGACAGCTTGTGTTTTATCTAACCGCCCTTTGCTAGGAGCCATTCACAGATGACAACCATTGATCAATTTGAAGCTCGCTACCGTGAGCAGGTGCGAGAAATTTTAGACCGCCTACAGCAGGCCGGTCTGGTATCGTCTCAGCTGGAAGCGACGATGGCTAATATTGGCCAGTCTGTTCAGCAACTCAGCCAAGAGGTCGAGCAGTTCTTGGCTGAGCAGCGCGGCCAATCCGATGCTTGAGGGGTATAAGCCACCGCTCCAATGCTTTGGGCGGTGGCGAGCTAGTCAGCCTCCCTAGACTGGGCAATGGAGCGAGCGGCAATGTCTGCCAACACTATAAATGGGGGCTTATCGACACCGTCTATGGGGCATCTGTAGGGATCTCGAACCGTTACTTCCTCCCCCTCAAGGCCGAGGATCCTCAGAGGAATCGTCATCTGGCGGTAGAAACCGACGAACGATTTGGGTAAGGGTTTGCAGATGAGTCGGCTTGACCAAGTAATACCGCGCTCCCAGCGCCAGGGCTCGCTGTTGATCCGTGGCAAAGGCATAGCCTGACAGCACGATCACTGGCACATCACGCCAGGGTGTGTCTTGCAATTGCTTGAGCAGGGTATACCCATCAATGTCAGGGAGTTTCAGGTTTAGCAGAATAAGCTGGGGCTGAAAAGCCTGCAGGTGGGTGAGCAAATTAATGCCCGTGTATAGTCCCATGACGCGATAACCGCAATATTCCAGATAGTCGGTGAGGAACAGGCGGTTGGCATCGTTGTCCTCTATGATTAAGATGCGTCCGGCCATGCAGGCAATATTCGAGGGGCCAGCGGGGCCACTAAAGTTCTCTCATCTTACCGCCCTACTGTTCCTTTGACCGGAGGGGTTTTTCCCCGAATCCGATGGGGTGAATGGACCTGCAGAAAGTTGGCTATCCGATGGACAGCCTCTTCTAGTACAGCAACAGGATGCACCAGAGCCAGACGTACGTAGCCTTCCCCTGCCTTGCCGAAGCCACGCCCTGGGGCCACAGCTACCCCCGTGGCCTCTACCAGCTGTACGCCGAAGTCAATGGAGTTGTCAGTCCAGGGCTGGGGGAGCTGGGCCCAGATGTACTGGGTGGCGGTCGGTGTGGGTACGGCCCAGCCGATGCGATCTAGGGCGGCGATGCAAGTATTTCGCCGCTGCCGAAAGGTCTCCACGGTTTGGTGCACGGTATCTTGGGGGCCGGTTAGGGCGGCGATGGCGCCCTGGAGGATGCCGCGATATTGGTTGAAGTCTATATTGGCTTTCACCTGGCGCAGGGCGGTAATCAACTCGGCATTACCGATGGCGTAGCCCACTCGAAAGCCGCCCATGTTGTAGGACTTGGACATGGAGAAAAATTCGATGGATACTCGCTTCTGACGGTCGGCCTGAAGCACTGAGGGGGCAGGCTGTCCGCTGTAGGTGACGTCGCCGTAGGGAAAGTCATGGACTAGCACTAGTTGGTTGCGATCGCAAAAGGCCACCGCCTCCTGCCAGAACTCCAGGGATGCCTGGGCCGTAGTGGGGTTGTGGGGATAGCTCAGTACCATCATCCGGGCCTGGCTCAGCACCTGCGGGGAAATGTCCTGAAACTGGGGCAGAAAGCCATGGTCGGCCAACAGCGGCATGGTATAGATCTGACCGCTGGCCAAGTGCACCCCGCCGGCATGGGAGGGATAACCTGGATCGGTGAGTAGGGCGAAGTCACCTGGATTCAGCAGGGCTAAGGGTAGGTGAGCTGTTCCTTCCTGAGAGCCAATCAGCAACAGGACTTCAGTCTCAGGGTCCACCGGCAGGCCAAATTTCTGCTCATACCAGGTGGCTACGGCCCGCCGAAAGGGATCGGTGCTGTGGAAGAGAGCATAGCCATGGGTGCTGGAATCGTAGAGGGCTGCTGCAATGGCATCCAGCACATGGGGGGCCGTGGGCAAATCCGAAGACCCTAAGGACAGATCGATGATGGACTGTCCCGCTGCCATGGCATTGGCCTTGGCCCGGTCCATGTCGGCAAAGACATTGGTCTGCAACGGTGCCATTCGGTCAGCGAGTTGCATAGTGTTACCTCTGGTGTCCCCGTTTTAGTAATCCCGTTCTCTACCGATCGAGCCCCCCTTGCAAACCCGCTGGATCAGGAGAGATGGCAATCGGTTAGCGCAGCAGGGTATCTTGCTTCCTGGCAGCGAGGGGATTGGCGCGGCGGATGTTCTACCTACAATTGATCCAACTGAGACTTGAGTTCCTCTAGCTCCGCATCCACATTCTCATCAGTCGGTTGCTGCTGGGAGGTCTCCCCTTCCGGTAACGAGGCTTGATCGACGGACCCACCACTCAGCTGAGCTTTCATGGCGGCTAACTCCGCATCCACGTCACCGCCAGCCTCTAGGGCCGCAAACTGACTCTCGAGATCGGCACCGGCTAGCTCAGCGGCAGCCTGAGACCGGGCTTCCATCTGCATAATTTTGTCTTCCATGCGTTCAAAGGCGCCCATGGCACTACTAGTGCCCAGGCGCCCCATGGTGCTCTGTAGTTGCTCATTGGCCTTAGCGGCACTGGCCCGAGCCCTGAGCATGTCTTTTTTGGTCTTAGCCTCTGAAATTTTCCCTTCTAAGGCAATCAGGTTGTGCTTCAGCTGCTCGACTTGTCCAGATTGTTGGTCGAGTTGGGCCTTGAGGGAACTGGCGGTTTCAGCCTGAGCCTTCTTGCGACTTAGTGCTTCCCGAGCCAGTTCTTCGTTCCCCTTCTGTAGAGCCAGTTGAGCCCGTTGATGCCAGGTGTTAGCTTCTGCCTGGGCCCGCTCGTGCTGCTGCTGAATCCGTTTCTGACTTGCGATCGCACTAGCTACAGCCTGGCGCATCTGCACCAGGTCTTCCTGCATATCAATGATGGCTTGCTCCAGGATCTTCTCTGGATCTTCCGCTGAGCTGACAGCAGCATTGAGATTGGACCGAATGACTCGGCTAACGCGATCAAATAACCCCATGACGATGTCCTTACCCCTTCACTATTTGGTTTGCAGCTGATTTGCAAAGTTCCTGGCACCGCGTTCAAGGCTAGACCTGGCGCTTTACCAGGGAGAAAACAAAACTTCAGATCTCGAGTTGGATGTGGTGGCAGCAACCAGATCTAGAGCCACGGTCGTCCCCTTGCTCGAGGCATCTGCCCTAGTCTTAGCATAAGTCCGCCCCCGGGGACGATCTCTATTGCCCCGATTACTCACCTGCTCCCCTAGACACCGGAGACGTTGGGTCAGTCAACGTCTCCAAGTTATCCGCCTGCCATTTCAGCACCGAGGCATTGACTCCTTGCTCGCGTTTGATTTTGGCTTCTTTCTCGAACCAGGCAATGATCTGCTGCGGCGTTAGGGCCGCGACGGAGGTGTCTAGGTCTGCCGCAATATAATTCAGCAGCTTGGCGGTGGAGATGGTGAGCCGGGTGAGGAACTTTTCTGGCGAACTCAGCAAGGCTTTATCTACCTCCGCCGACTCCTCTGGGGTTAGAAATTGAGCAGTTTGGTCCAGCATAGTCGCATCTGGCGTTCTCATTACCAGCCTAGCAAGTGAGCGGGCAGGGTAGTGCAGGCTGCTAGTCTGCGCGAGGAGACCACCCTAGACCCCATGGAAGGGCGGGTCGCTCGGTAGCGATGGCTCACGATAAAACCACACTTGATCTCCCCGGTCAGAGAGCTCACCGGGGAAATTTCGCGTCCCTCAGACCCCCACGACCAGGGCAAACCGCCTGTAGTGAGCGTTGTCGAACTGCTTGTAGTGTATGGCTTTCAGCCAGGCTCCGCCAAGCGCGACAGCGGCTCCGCAGGAGCAACGAAGTCGAACTACTGCCCTGGACCTGCGGAAGGGCTTGTCGGTTAGTGGCGCTAGATCGCGTCGCATCGGCAAGGTAGCAATAAATTTTGAATTTTGAATTTTGAGTTTTGAATTGAAGCCCGCTGCCTTTTCCCATGCCCCTACCTCTTTCCTCATCCACCGTCTGACAGGGAACCAAACCATTCACTCACTCAACACTCAACACTCATCACTCATCACTCATCACTCATCACTCATCACCTTCCTCCGCCCTCAGTCCTCTCTTTCCCCCGTGGGTCCTTCCCTGACCACTCATAACTTCTCTCGCTTAAGTAAAACGACCCACGCTACCTGTTTTCCTTGCCCCTTCCCTCTTCCCTCTCATCACGCCCTCTGCTCAGGGCGGCCCCCCAGGAGATATCCCAGCGTGCACACCAGCAATCCATATACATTCACCCCCAAATCTAGGGCGTATTTGCCACCTCCCAGGCTGAGCCAAGCTGGAAAGAGGGTGAGGCTGGCGGCGTTTTCGACCACTCGCAGCACTCCAACGATTAACCCGGGCCAGAAGGCGAAATGAAAGCTGAGGGGGCCGGCCGAGGGCAGAAACGACAGCAGAAAAATGGGGGCCAGCCCCATGACCATGGTGCCGCTGATGGTGGTGGCCATAATCACAGCCGGGCCGATGCGATCGCCCATATAAATACTCAGCAGGGGCAAGTTGCCCAGCAATGCGATCGCAATAATCCACCAACGCCCCACAAACGCCTGAGCCTCGGTGGGCATCCCGCCTCGATTAAACCAGTCCCGTGCCCCCAATTTGGCCACACTGGAAAAGGTCGAATCTAGAGTGGAGCCGGCACTCGTGAGCATGATGGCATTGAACACCAGCAGCATAGGTAAGCCAAACAGGGCCGGTACAGTCAAGGCAGGGGAACCCTCTAGGCCATTGAGACGGGCATAGAGACCCACAAAGCTAAATAGAAAGATAAATCCACCACTGAGCACACCGGCCAGGATAAATCCCTTGACCATGGTGCGGGGAGAGGTAATAAAGGCCCGATCCGTCATCACCGGATCATGGAAGGGATAGCTAAAGATCTGGACAAAGGCGAGCCCACAAAAGGTAAGCCCCGCTAAGCGGGTATCGGTTTCCACCGCTGGCAAGCCCTGACTCGCGAGCCCCGGCCCCAGCACCACCAGGATTAGCACCAGCAACCCAGCCCCTAGCACCATCTGGGCCCCATCAGTCAAGAGGCTGCTGCGCAAGCCCCCCCACAGGCTGTAATACACCGTAAACAGAGTCACCAAGAGCGCTGCCAGCCAGTAGCCACCGCTGCCCTCGGGACCAAAATAGAGGGAAAATACCTTGGTATTGGACCACACTTCGTTGAGCAAGCGAATGGCAATGGCCAGCAAAAAGAGGCGAGCACAGATTCGACCGTATTTGCTGACTAGGAATTCGGCAATGGAGCGGTATCCCCCCCACATGCGAATGAAATAGAGAGCGATGGCGGCCGTGACAAAGCTGAGATAGTAGATGGCGTAGCCGATACCTCCCCATACACCGAAGGCATGGGCCAGATTGGCCGCGTTGTCGATGGACTTAGCAAAAATCCAGGAGATGGCAGCACTGGCTACCAATAGCCACAATCCTGGTGCCCGGCCTTGCTCAGATTCTCCCTGGAAGAAGGCTGCCGCAGATGCCTTATGGGGGGTCGTCTGGCGGACAACCCGATAAACAAATAGGCCATAACCGGCCAGAAGCGCCCAGGTTAAACTCGTTGTCAGCATAGTTACATTAAAACTGCCCGAACTCTGGCCCTTACTGTCTCCAATGGAGCCCTAACGGGAGCTGATAGCCAGATGAATATTTACTGAGAAAAGCATACTGCCTTAAGGACTGACAGGGCCCTGCTTTGCCACCGGATTTCCTAGCTCTGTAGGAGACGGTGGCGTCATTGGCGATCCCATTTCCCCAGGGGTAATCTTGACTGAAACAAGAGTAAATCTCTCCTAAGTGCTTCGTTTTTCTTAAAAAACCCCGAAATCCACATAAATTAAAGGTTCCATCGTTCCATATTGGCGGGGTTGCCCTTAGAATAGGGCAGTGAAATTTCGACTTTTCAGGGGTTTCAGCCATTTGGACGGATTTTTCCGCCATGCCAAGTCAGGACTGACCTGTTTGGTCAGGCGATACCTCCATACTTAGATAGTCCAATAGGAGACACAACGTTATGAATAAAGGCGAACTCGTCGATCAGGTGGCCCAAAAAGCCTCCGTAACTAAGAAAGAAGCGGATGCTGTCATTACTGCCATGATTGATTCAGTCATGGAAGCCGTGGCCAATGGCGACAAAGTGACCCTAGTCGGATTTGGGTCTTTTGAGCGCCGTGAACGCAAAGAACGAGAGGGGCGTAATCCCAAAACCGGAGATACTATGGTTATCCCGGCGACTCGGGTACCTGCCTTTTCTGCCGGTAAGCAGTTTAAAGAGATGGTGGCCAAGTAGTCTGAAGCCGTTGTCAACCTCTATAGTTCATCGACCATTTCATGGGGGGAATCTGACCTGGGCTGCTCAGTTGGCCGGTTGTCCCCCCAGTTCTCTATTAGATTTTTCCGCCAGTGTCAGTCCTTTGGGGCCGCCTGCCACTGTGCTGGCAGCGATTCAGGCCCAACTGTCTTCTCTGGCAACCTATCCAGATCCCGCCTACAGTCAATTACGCCAGGGCTTGGCCCGTCACCATGGCATTTCTCCGAACTGGATCTTGCCAGGCAATGGGGCCGCTGAACTATTGACGTGGGCCTGCCGTGAGTTGGCGACTCAGACGGCATGCCTACTACCTACACCTGCTTTTGGTGATTATCGTCGCGGATTGCAAGGATTTGCCGCCACCATCGTGTCCTGCCCCCTACTCACGAATCAGGGGACGGAGATCTCCCTAGAACAGGCCATCGCTTCGGCCCCACAACGCCAGGGGATATCCCCAGACTCGGGACTATTGTTGAATAATCCCCACAATCCTACCGGGCGCCTATTCCACCGAGATCAGATCCTGCCCCTGTTGGATACCTGTGCCCTAGTGGTGGTAGACGAGGCGTTCATGGATTTTCTGCCACCCGGGCAACAACAGAGTGTGATCGATCTGGTCGGCCCCTATGACAATTTGGTGGTGGTGCGATCGCAAACCAAGTTTTACAGCCTGCCGGGGCTACGCCTAGGCTACGCCATTGCCCAACCAGAGCGGCTGCAGCGCTGGCAACACTGGCGTGATCCGTGGCCTGTGAACATATTGGCTGCCACCGCCGCCCTAGCTGCCATTCAAGATCAACCCTTTCAACAACAGAGCTGGGCCTGGTTAGGGCAAGCTCGGCCTCAACTCGTCGATGGCCTCACTCAGCTGCCAGGACTGATGCCATGGCCAGGTGCGGCCAACTATCTACTGGTGCGTTCTGATGTGCCAGTTCCTCCCCTGCAGGAAGCCCTACTGCGCCGACATCGCATCCTGATCCGAGATTGTCTCAGCTTTCCTGAATTGGGAGAACACTACTTCCGAGTCGCCATCCGCACCCCAGACGATAATCAACGGCTATTGACCGCCCTAGCTGACGTACTAATTGGCTGACGTTGCTTCCTAGGATTCCTTGTCTTTACGGGCGGTGGAACTCTTGGCCGAAGGATTGCTTTTCCGTGACGCCGCCGTCTTTGAGCTACGACCTTTGGTCCGTCCTCCCTTAGCACTGGTCCCCTTCTTGGCAGTGCCCCCCTTCGAGGTACCGCTCTTCGACGTACTGCCTTTGGTGGAGCGACGCTTAGTCTTCGTCGTCGCCGCCTTGGCCGCCAACAGCCCTAGGGCCTGCTCCAGAGTAACGTTCTCCACCGAGGTGTCCTCCGGCAGGGAAGCATTCACCTTGCCATGTTTAACGTAGTGGCCATAGGGACCGTCATACACCGCAACCAACTCGCCATCGTCCGGATGCTGACCCAGCTCCCGCAGCGGTGTGGCTGATTTGCGCCGTCCTCGCCGGCCCTTCGGTTCAGCTAATAACTCTAGGGCGCGAGCCAAATCTACGGTGAGGACATCGTCATTCTTTTTCAGCGACCGATAATCCTTACCCTCTTTGCCTTGATCATGGACCACATAGGGGCCAAATCGACCCAGTCCAGCTTTCACCGGGGCATTGGTTTCAGGGTGATATCCCAGCGTTCGAGGCAGGGAAAGCAGCCCCACAGCTATCTCCAGGGTGACATCATCTGGAGTCATGCCCTTAGGCAAAGAGGCTCGCTTCGGCTTGGGCCGATCGTCGGTAGCTTCTCCTAACTGCACATAGGGGCCGTAGGCGCCTACCAACACGAAAATAGGTTCCCCCGTGTCTGGATGCAGTCCCACCTTGTCGGGCCCCTCAGTCTTTTGCTTCAGCAGCATCTCGACTTGGTCTGCATCCAAATCAGCTGGCGTCATATCATTGGGAATAGACGCCCGGACCGAGTCACCATTATTCTCGGCCTCGATGTAAGGGCCATAGCGGCCAATGCGCACCGTTGCCTCAAGACCATTCAGATCAACTGTACGGGCCTGCTGTGGGTCAATCTGGTTTTCCCGTTGCTGCACCTGTTGCTCTAAGCCATCATTGCCGCTATAAAACTCACGCAGATAGGGCAGCCAGTCGGCACTTCCGGTAGAGATTTCGTCTAAAGTTTGCTCCATGCGAGCCGTGAAGCCTTCATCTACTAAATCAGGAAAGTGATTTTCCAACAGAGAGGTGACGGCAAAGGCTGTAAAGGTGGGGATCAAACTGTTGTTAGCTAATTGAGCGTAGCCCCGATCGATGATGGTGCCAATCACCGTGGCATAGGTGCTAGGCCGACCAATCCCCTCACTCTCTAGGGTTTTTACCAACGTGGCTTCGGTATAGCGGGCCGGCGGTTGAGTTTCGTGGCCAATGGCCTCCAACTCGGTGCAACTGACGGGATCAGCGACTGCCATCGGTGGCAAAATTACTTCTTGATCGTCTAAAGCCGCATCGGGATCATCGGACCCTTCTACATAGGCGCGAAAGAAGCCCGGAAAATCAATGCGCTTGCCTGTCGCCCGAAAGGTGGCGTTGTCGACATCAATGGTAGCGGTCACATGGGTTTGGCGGGCATTGGCCATCTGGGTCGCCACTGTCCGCTTCCAGATCAAATCATAGAGGGCTAACTCTCGGCCAGACAGACCGGTTTCCTGGGGAGTACGAAAGGTACTACCGGCAGGGCGAATCGCTTCGTGAGCCTCCTGGGCGCCCTTACTCTTAGTGGCATACTGACGGGGCTTGGGACTGAGGTAATTGTGACCGTATTTCTGCTCCACACAGCTGCGAGCTGCTGCAATCGCCTGCTCGGACAAATGCACCGAGTCCGTTCGCATGTAGGTGATATAGCCCTGCTCGTAGAGACTTTGGGCAATGCGCATGGTGTCTCGGGCCGAGAGCCGCAGTTTGCGGTTGGATTCCTGCTGTAGGGTTGAGGTGGTAAAGGGAGCTGATGGTTTCCGGGTAGCCGGACGTTCTTCTAGATTGCTAACGGTCCAACCCCCAGCTTGTAGGCGCTCTCTCAGGGCATTGGCCTCAGCTTCATGCAGCAAGACGACCTGGCGGCCGGCAGCAACTTGTCCGGTATTTTCGTCAAAATCACTGCCAGTCGCTAGGCGAGTACCGTCTAGGGCCACCAACTTGGCCTCGAAGGGGGACTCGGAGGCCAATAGGGTTGCTTTTAAATCCCAATAGCTACCCTTGCGGAAGGCCCGACGGGCTTGCTCCCGTTTTACCAGGAGCTTTACGGCAACTGACTGGACCCGTCCAGCCGATAATCCCCAGGCGATCTTTTTCCAGAGCAATGGCGATAGGGTATAGCCCACCAACCGATCGAGAATGCGGCGCGTTTCTTGGGCCCGGACCAGCTGATCGTTGATGTTGCGGCAGTTGGTCAAGGCTACCTGAATCGCCTCCTCGGTGATCTCATGGAACACCATGCGCTTGATGGGTACCTTGGGTTTTAAGACCTGCAGTAGGTGCCAGCTAATGCTCTCCCCTTCTCGGTCTTCATCGGTTGCCAAGACTAATTCATTCGCCTCTTTCAGCGCTGCCTTCAGCTCCTTAACCACCTTTTTCTTGTCACTGGGCACTACGTAGAGGGGTTCAAAATCAGCGTCGGGATTGACCCCTAGCTGAGCCCACTTTTCCCCCTTAACAGCAGGCGGGATTTCACTGGCTGACTTGGGCAGATCTCGCACGTGTCCCATAGAGGCCTCGACTCGGTAGTCCGAGGGCAAGTAGTTGCGGATAGTTCTGGCTTTAGTCGGCGACTCAACGATGACAAGAGTTGACATAGAGCTGGTTCAACGGCCTCCGAAATCGCTCGCTTGCTGGATGGATATGGCTTCTTTGTACCTCTGACGGATCACGTGACTGTATCCTGTCCGAACGATCAGCATCAATGGGTCAGCCAGGTCAACAGTCAGCCAGATGACAGATCTTCCCTGATCTATAACTGAGAAGGTCAGGTGGTTACCACTCTACTGCACGGTCTGGGAAAAGATCGATGGCCCTTGCTAGCAGTGATGACTGAACCGAGCCACTGGCTGCCGCACCGTAGCGGCCGCTTATGGATGGAGGCTGTCATCTCCGGGTAACTGAAAAACTGTCGGTTGATCAGCACCAGGGCTAGGTCGTTACCGTAGGACAGTGGCCCTGTGGCCCAGGACATTAGCTGAGAAATCAGGTGATATCACCTCATAGGTAAAAATACGCGATAAGATGCCAGGTATACAATTGTTCAAGTTTCTCTGGGCAGTCTTTACAATGACGTTGCTGGAAAGCCGATGGAAGCTTGGGCCGGTCAATACATTACGTTTTGTTGAATCCAGTTCGAGGGATCAGTCTCCATGGATGTTGTCAACCTTAGTGCGCAGCTTAATGCAGCGGCCATTTTGCCAGAGGGCATTGTCATCCTTACCCTATTGGCAGTTCTGGTCGGAGATCTGATTGTCGGGCGCTCGTCGGCCCGATGGACTCCTTACGTTGCGATCGCAGGTCTCCTCGTCGCCCTCGTCGCCTTGGTCTTCCAATGGGACATTGACAACCCCATTGCCTTCCTGGGGGGATTTAATGGAGACGCCCTCAGCGTTGTCTTCCGAGGCATCATTGTATTATCGGCAGCCGTCACGGTTCCCATGTCGGTGCGCTATGTGGAGCAATCAGGCACCTCTCTGGCCGAGTTTCTGGTGATTCTCATGGCGGCCACCCTGGGCGGCATGTTCCTCACCGGGGCTGATGAACTGGTGATGGTCTTTGTCTCCTTAGAAACCCTGGGTATTGCTTCCTATCTCCTCACCGGTTATATGAAGCGAGATCCCCGCTCCAATGAGGCCGCGCTTAAGTATCTGCTCATTGGGGCCGCCAGCTCTGCCATCTTTCTCTATGGTGTTTCTCTGCTCTACGGTCTGTCGGGAGGCCAAACCCGCCTGACAGAAATTGCCAATACGGTCCTGGCGGAAGGAGGCGATGCCCCCATTGGCCTGATCGTCGCCTTGGTCTTCGTCATTGCTGGCATTGCCTTCAAAATTGCCGCTGTCCCCTTCCACCAATGGACTCCTGACGTCTACGAAGGGTCCCCCACCCCTGTGGTAGCCTTCCTATCGGTAGGGTCCAAAGCAGCCGGCTTTGCCCTAGCGATTCGACTGCTAGTGACAGCATTTCCAGCAGTTTCCCAGCAATGGCAATTTGTCTTTACCGCCCTAGCCATTCTCAGCATGGTGCTCGGTAACGTTGTCGCCCTGGCCCAAACCAGTATGAAGCGGCTATTGGCCTATTCTTCAATTGGTCAGGCAGGTTTTGTCATGATTGGCCTGGTTATCGGCACCGAAGCCGGCTATGCCAGCATGATCTTCTACCTGCTGATTTATCTGTTCATGAACCTGGGCGGTTTCATTTGCGTCATCTTGTTCTCCCTACGCACCGGCACCGATCAGATCAGCGAATACAGTGGTCTCTATCAGAAAGATCCCCTATTAACCTTGGGTCTGAGTATTTGTCTGCTCTCCTTGGGAGGGATTCCGCCTCTGGCCGGATTTTTTGGTAAGCTCTACATTTTTTGGGCCGGTTGGCAGGCTGGAGCCTATGGCCTAGTGCTGGTGGGTCTACTCACTAGTGTTGTCTCTATCTATTACTACATCCGAGTCATCAAGATGATGGTGGTGAAGGAGCCCCATGAGATGTCTGATGCCGTCAAAGACTACCCCGAAATCTGTTGGACCTTACCAGGTATGCGGCCTCTTCAGGTCAGCTTGGTCTTAACGGTCGTTGTTACCTCACTAGCAGGGGTGCTGTCCAATCCCTTATTCACTCTAGCCAACAACTCAGTCACCCATACGCCGCTACTACAATCAGCCCTCACGCCGACTAATGCTGAGCAAGTGTCCCTGCAGTCATCCCAGCTGTCTGGGGACTGAGTCTCTGATGGGGGGGCTAAACCACCTTTAAATCTGTCGTTGACAGGTGGTCTACGCTAAGTTGGCTCCTATCCCCGTAGCGACCCTATCGCCACCTGCTCCATGTCCAAACTGAACCTGCGCAGCCGTCTATTGCTATCTCACTTAATGGTGATGGCGGTGGGTATTGTGACACTGGCTAGCGTCAGCTGGATTTACTCCCCCAAGCTTTTTATCATCACGTTGCAGCGCATTGAACGCTACGGTATTGGCGTGCGCCAGGTGCGAACCGATTTGATTCAGGGGTTTGAGTCAGCCTGGGCCCGAGGCATGACTTGGTCAATTTTGCTGGGGGGAGGAGCTGCCGGTAGCCTCAGTTTTTTATTATCCCGGCGCATTGTGCAGCCTCTGCTGCAACTAGAACAGGTGACCCGTAAATTTGCCACAGGGGACTTAGAGGAGCGGGTACCCGCATCCGATATCCCTGAACTCGATCAGCTGGCCACCAGTTTCAACCGCATGGCCGATGATCTGGCTGGCGTCGAGCAGCGACGGCGAGAACTCATCGGCGATTTGACCCACGAATTACGTACCCCCCTGACCATCGTCAAGGGATATCTGGAAGGGTTGGCCGATGGCACCATCGAACCATCGCCTGACATATATCGACGATTAGCCCGCGAAACCACTCGACTCAAACGGTTGGTCAATGATCTGCAAGAGTTATCGAAATTAGAGGCGGGCTATTTGCCCATTCAAGCCCAACCGATGGCTCTCTGTCCCTTATTGGCAGGGTTGGTGCATCATTTTGACAATCAGTTGGTTGATGGGCAGGTGCAGTTGACACTGGAGTGCCCCAATAACTTACCCCTGGTGAAAGCAGATCCTGAGCGGGTAGAGCAGATCGTCGTCAACCTGCTCAGCAATGCCCTGCGCCACACGGCTAGGGGCTCGGTCTGGGTCACTGCCCTGGCAGTTCAGGGCCAAGTCTGGGTGCAGGTCCAGGACACAGGCACCGGTATTGCTGAGGCTGATTTACCTTACATTTTCGAACGCTTCTGGAGAGCTAAGCCAGCCTCTAAAGATACGGTAGAGACGAAACGGGACCAATCCTCTTCTGAGGGATCTGGCGTTGGCCTTACCATCTGCCGCCGGTTAGTAGAACTCCAAGGCGGTCGTATCGAAGTGGAGAGTCAGCCGGGTCAAGGCAGTACCTTTCGATTCTCCCTACCCATAGCTGCTGACAACTACAATAAATAGGTAAGATATCAGGGGCTTCGAGGCCAGTAACTGGTAGCAGCCATCATACTCTGGTCACGAGGTCAGGATCTAACAGGACTGCCAATCGTCATGAAGAGTTAATCGTACCTAACAGCAAAACCCGTGAATCTTTTCCCTGGCTTATACGGTCTAGGTTAGGTTATAAATGCGACTGACCAGATTCGTTATCCCTGATGACTCAAGAGGCTGACATTTATGCAGGAGTCTCCCGTCGATCTATCTGAGATTCGGGCGGCCCGCCCCCAGGACAACTATCTTCTCCACTGTTGTCGCTCTGGACAATTATTTCGAGATCGGTATCGCATTGTCAGGGTGTTAGGGCGAGGTGGCTTTGGGGTCACTTATCTGGCTCAGAATGAGATCTTACCAGGGTCCCCCCTGTGCGTCGTGAAACAACTGTGCCCCAAAATCAGTAATTCTTTGGCCTTACAGCGAGCCCGGGTGCGTTTCAAGCGCGAGGCCCATATCTTATCGAAACTGGGGAGTCATTCTCAGATTCCCCGACTACTCGATTATTTCACCATTAAGGGGGAGTTTTACCTGGTGCAGGAGTTCATCCAGGGAGAGACTCTGCGTAAGGAAGTGCAACGGTTTGGTCGTCAGCCGGAAGCCCAGGTAAAGCAGTTCCTACGGGAAATCTTGCCGGTGATTAAATTTGTCCACCGTCATCACATCATTCACCGTGACATTAAGCCGCCGAATATCATTCGCTGTCGCGAGGATCAGCGGCTGGTGTTGATTGACTTTGGGGCGGTGCGGGAATACCTCAGCAATGACGATAGTCTGCAAGCTCCGATGACTCAGTTTGTTGGGACTCCTGGTTTTTCGCCACCGGAGCAGTTAGCGCTGCGCCCCTGTTTTGCCAGTGATATTTATGCCCTGGGCATGACTAGTTTGTTTATGTTGACCGGGAAGTCGCCCATAGAATTTGATACAGACCCGAGCACAGGCGCGATTCAGTGGCAGCGCTTTGCTTCCGTTAGCTCTCATTTTGCTGGGGTGTTGACGAAGATGTTGCAACCATTGGTCGATGATCGCTATCAGTCGGTTGAAGACGTAGAGCAGGCCCTAGCCCTGGAACCTCACTTAGATAGCCTGGCCACGTGCATGACGTTGCCTCATGCCGGTCAGTCAACGCCACCCATCCAGCATGAGACGGTGGTGCCGATGAATACCCACCTGACCCATACCCAACGGGAAGCGGCGGCGATTCGACGCTGGCGGGCGCGGCGGGCAGCGAAGCATCTGCGCCAACATCGCACTGGCTTATCGACAACGGGGACGATGTCACCGTTTTAATGGGGGCTAGCTGAGACTTCCCTTGAGAAGTCCGTTCCCAGCCAGTCTAGGATAGCTTGGTTGACCTGGTCAGGGTACTCGTCGTAGAGGAAGTGTCCGGCGTTGGGCAGTTCTACTAAGGTAACGTGGTCATTCAGGCAGGTCACCTGGCGCCCCCACTGGGGTGGAATCACCTGATCGGCTTGTCCCCACAGCAGTAGGGTGGGATGGTATAGTTGCTGGACCAAAGGCCGGGTAGCGGGGCTGAAATGGGTATTAGTGCGCGATCGCACCAGGTAGCAGAGGGTGCGGGCGGCGCCGCGCTCTCGAGGCGGACGGGCAAAACTGTCGACCAGGGCGGCGTCCACGCGCTCGGGACGGCTGTAGAGATTGCGTAGCACTGCTCGCAGCAACCAGGGCTGGCGCACGACACCAAATAGGGGCCGAATCAATAGTGGCGTGGAAAAGGTGCGCTCTAGGGGCCGGGCGATGGCTTCTAGCCAGCCAGGCAAGAGTTCTTGGCGGGCCGCGGGTAGGGTTAACAGGACGATGCGATCGCACATCTCCGGATAGGTAATGGCTGCCGTCAGCGCCACCAAAGCTCCCAAGGAATGGCCCATCAACACCACCGGTTCCCCTAACCAATGACACCAGAAGTCATGGACCTGCTCTACCCACAGGTCAGTGCCGAAGGTGGTAGCGGCCTTAGCAGAGCCGCCAAACCCTAGCAAATCCAAGGCATAGACGGGATGCTGCTGAGCCAAGGGGGCCAGGGTCCGGCGCCACTGCCCTAAGCTAGCCCCAAATCCATGCAACAGCAGTATTGGCGGTCGATCCGTAGCCCTAGCGGCAACCAAAAAACTGTAGCGAATTCGCCAACCCCGCCAGTACCAGCTACGCTGGTGGCCTAAGGAAGGCTCCTGCTCATCCGGTATTACACCCTGGTCATGGCTCATGCTTTGCCATCACTCCCTAGGCACTGGCACTCAAGGCCGGAGACTGCAGTGGCAGGTCATGCTGACCGGCCCAGGTGCTGAGGTCAGCCAAGCTGCGATCGCGATAACGGCCATAACGCTCCCGCTTATTCTTAATCTTTTGCGGCAGGGCCGGCAGAATCCCGAAGTTAGGCGGCATCGGCTGAAAATACTTGGGCTCTGCCGAGCTAATGAACTCAAACAGCGCCCCCATCATCATCGTCCCAGGCAGCGTCAAGGGCTCCTGCCCCAGGACCAACCGCGCTGCATTGGTGCCAGCTAACCAGCCACCGGCCGCTGCCGCCGTATAGCCTTCTGTGCCCACCAGCTGCCCCGCTGCCAGCAAACTGGGCCTACGGTCGAACTGCAGGGTTGCCTGCAGCAGTTGGGGCGAATTGATAAAGGTATTGCGATGCATCACTCCCATGCGGACGAATTCCGCCTGTTGCAGACCAGGAATCAAGCGAAACACCCGCTTTTGCTCACCCCAGCGCAAGTTGGTTTGGAAGCCCACCATATTCCAGAGTTGGCCGGCCTTATCTTCCTGGCGCAGTTGCACCACGGCGTAGGGCTTCTTAGAGCGATTAGCCGGATCGCGAAAATCCCCCAGGCGGGCATCAAATAGCCCCACTGGCTTCAAGGGGCCGTAGCGCATGGTGTCTTCGCCGCGGCGAGCCATCTCTTCGATAGGCAAACAGCCCTCGAAAAACTTGGCCGTCTCCTGCTCAAACTCCTTCAGGTCTGCCTGTTCTGCCTGAACCAAGGCCTGCCAAAACTGCAGGTATTCCTGCCGATTCATGGGGCAGTTGAGATAGGCCGCCTCGCCGCGGTCATAGCGAGAGGCCATAAAAGCAATATCGCGGTCAATGCTTTCCCCGACAACGATGGGGCTGGCGGCATCGAAGAAGCTCATATAGGCTTGGCCGGTAAAGTGTTGCAGATCTGCTGACAGGGCCTCGCTGGTGAGGGGTCCCGTAGTCAGCACCGCAATCCCGGTCGCTGGCATTTGAGTGACCTCATCCCGCCGCAACTCGATCAGGGGATGGCTGGCCAGGGTTTCCGTTAGAGTCTGACTAAAAATGCTTCGATCCACCGCCAAGGCCCCCCCGGCCGGCACCTGATGCCGATCCGCCTGGGCGATGACGACCGATCCCAGCTGGCGCAACTCCTGATGCAGCAGCCCCGAAGCCCGATCCGTCGCCTGGGCTCCGAAAGAGTTGCTACACACCAGTTCGGCCAGATGCTCGGTATGGTGGGCCGGAGACTGTTTCTGCGGCCGCATCTCGTGGAGGATGACCGGCACGCCCCAACGGGCGATCTGCCAGGCGGCCTCAGTCCCCGCCAGCCCACCGCCAATCACATGAATCGGTTGCCTATCTGCAGCCATGGAGCTCTGCCATTGCGTCAGCTCTTCTAGAATAACGAGCCCTGGCACCGCTGCCTACAACTCGGGAATCTCCAAGGACACCTCAGCTACTGACCGTGTAGAGGCCGCGCTCAGCAAACTGGGCCACGGTGGATTGGATTAACTCTGCCGAGGGAGGTTGAGTCTCTTTCAGCGCGTACTCATAGCCCAACTGCTCCCACTTGTAGGCCCCCATCTGGTGAAAGGGCAACACCTCCACCCGTTCCACATTAGTCAGCGTCGCCACAAAATCGGCTAATCCCTCGATATTGTCCCGCGGATCCGTGAGTCCTGGAACCAAGACAAATCGGATCCACACGGGTTTGCCGATGGCAGCTAGATGGCGGGCAAAGGCCAGAGTCGGCTCCAAACTGACGTGGGTCACCCGTTGATACAGGGCCGGATCATAGGACTTGATATCCAGCAGTACCAAATCCGTATGGGCCAGCACCGGCGCCGCCGCCGGAATCTGCACATAGCCGGAGGTATCCAGGGCCGTGTGTAATCCCAGAGCTTGGCTTTGCCGCAGAATCTCAGCGACAAATTCTGGCTGCATCAAGGGCTCGCCACCGGTCACGGTGACACCGCCATGGCGCAGGTAACTGCGGTACTTTTTCACCTCTTGCATCAGCTCATCGACAGTCACGACCTGACCATCCTCAGGATGGCGGCAGTCTGGATTGTGACAATAGAGACACCGCAGCGGACAGCCCTGGGTGAAAATCACAAATCGCAGCCCCGGCCCATCGACGGTGCCACAGGTCTCAATGGAATGAATGCGTCCAGAGATCATAAAACCATGTCCGAAAACCGTATCCGAAACAGGGAGCCTCAGTTGCACAACAGCACCAAGGCACCGCTAACGGCCGAGCGTTCAAGCAGCGTCTGGGCCTGGGCAGCCTCCGCCAGACTTAGGCGTTGAGCAATCACCGGATGAATCTGTCCCTTAGCCAGCAGCTCCAAGAGAGTAGTTAGATCCTGACGGAACCAGTCTGGATGCCGCTGTTTCATGGCGGTGATGCTGTAGAAAGCAACTCGCTTAGACTGCAGCCATCTCAGTTGTAACAACCCCAGACAGAGAAAGTTTTGCAACAGTCGCAGTTGCCTGCCGCGGTTAGCCTGGGCGGCTGCCATAAACCCGAAGTTAATTAGGGTGCCGTGGGGTTTCAGCACTCGATAGGATCGAAACAGATGGGGGCCACCGACTAAGTCAAAGACGGCATCGACTCCCGCTGCCGTGAGGTCAGCTATCCGCTGCACGAAATCCTCATGACGATAGTCAATCGGGATAGCTCCCCATTGCCGAATGTGGTCATGTTTAGCCGCCGCCGCCGTGCCGTAGACCTCTAACTCTGTCAGTCGAGCCAGCTGCAGCAGGGCCGTGCCGACTCCACCGGCAGCGCCATGAATCAGAATACTCTGGCCCGGTTTCACCTGGGCCACCCGATGCAGCATCTGGTAGGCCGTGACATAGTGCAGCACTAAGGCAACGGCCGCCGCCGCCTCGACCGTGTCCGGCACCGGCACAACGTCAGAGGCCGACAGACACAGATATTCGCTGTAGCCACCAGTCACCGTTAGGGCCGCCACCAACTGCCCCACCGGCACCGTAGACACCTGGGCTCCTACGGCATCGACGATGCCGACAACGTCATAGCCTAAGGTAAAAGGCGGTTTAGGCATGCCGGGGTAAAGCCCCTCGCGAATCAAGATATCGGTGTAGGCCACGCCAGCGGCCAGAACGCGCACTCTGACCTCATGGGGCATCGGCGCGGGTAGCTCTGCTGCAGCTATCTCCAGGACTGAGGCATCCCCATGGTGAGTCATGATTACATGTTGATATGTCATAACGACCCGTAGCTGTCTTCTGCCGGGCAAGGAAAGCGGCATCTCCCCAATGCGGGTGGTGGTGCCTGCGCTCCTGGGCCGAAATGGCGGTTGGGTAACTCGACTGACGGTTAAGTTATGCTCGCCACGGTACACGTCCGCCGCCATTCCCGGAGTCATCCTCTGAGGCTGGCAACCCTTGGGGGGTTAGAACCGCTGGTGGAAGGTGCGGTTAATCACATCCATCTGCTGCTCCCGGGTGAGCTTGATGAAGTTTACTGCATAGCCCGATACCCGAATCGTCAGTTGCGGATACTGTTCCGGGTGGTCCATGGCATCCAGAAGGGTTTCGCGATTGAGCACGTTGACGTTGATGTGATGGCCCTGGTCTTGGCAGTAACCGTCTAGCAGATTCACCAGGTTATCGGTGCGGTCCTCTGCGGTCTTGCCTAAGGCCCCAGGCACGATGGAGAAGGTGTAGGAGATACCATCTTGGGCATGCTCGTAAGGCAGTTTAGCTACTGACTCTAGCGCTGCAACTGCTCCTTTGGTGTCGCGCCCGTGCATGGGGTTGGCCCCAGGGGCAAAGGGTTCTCCTGCTTTGCGGCCATCGGGGGTACTGCCGGTCTTCTTGCCGTAGACCACATTGGAGGTAATGGTGAGGATGGATTGGGTGGGGACGGCTTGGCGATAGGTGGGATGCTGACGCACCTTATTCATAAACTGCTCGACTAGATCGGCTGCGATCGCATCTACCCGCTCGTCATTGTTGCCAAAGGCCGGATAGTCACCGACCACCTCGTAGTCAACGGCCAGTCCTGCTTGGTTGCGAATCACCTGCACCTGAGCGTGTTTGATGGCGGAGAGGGCATCGGCCACCACGGACAGTCCCGCCACCCCGCAGGCCATGGTGCGATAGACATCGCGGTCATGGAGGGCCATCTCCAGGCGCTCGTAGCAGTACTTGTCATGCATATAGTGGATGACATTCAGGGTGTTGACATAGATGCGGGCCAGCCAGTCCATCATGTAGTCGAAGCGGCCCACGACTTCGTCATAGTCCAGCACGTCAGCGGTGAGGGGGGCATAGGGCGGGGCAATCTGCTCGCCGGATTTCTCATCTTTGCCGCCGTTGATGGCATACAGTAGGGCCTTGGCCAGATTCACCCGGGCCCCGAAGAATTGCATCTGTTTGCCGATGCGCATGCCGGAGACACAACAGGCAATGCCGTAGTCATCGCCGTAATAGTCGCGCATCAGGTCATCGTTCTCGTACTGGATAGAACTGGTGTCAATGGAGACCTTGGCACAGAAGCGGCGGAAATCGAGGGGCAACCGCTCTGACCACAGCACGGTCAGGTTGGGTTCGGGGGCCGGCCCCAAGTTGTACAGGGTCTGCAGGAAGCGGAAGCTGGCTTTAGTGACCAGAGGACGACCGTCATTGCCCATGCCGCCGATGGATTCCGTCACCCAGGTGGGGTCGCCCGAGAACAGCTGATTGTATTCCGGCGTCCGCAGGAATCGCACCATCCGCAGCTTCATCACGAAATGGTCGACGAATTCCTGGAGGGTGGCTTCGTCGAAGATGCCGTTTTCGAGATCCCGTTGGCAATAGACATCCAAGAACGTAGATACCCGCCCCAGGGACATGGCGGCTCCATTTTGCTCTTTCACTGCCCCCAGGTAGCCAAAGTAAAGCCACTGGATGGCTTCCTGGGTATTGGCAGCAGGACGGCCAATGTCAAAGCCATAGGCCGCTGCCATGGTCTTCAATTCAAACAGGGCCCGAATCTGCTCTGAGAGCTCTTCCCGCAGCCGAATCACCGCTTCGGTGATGCTGTCGAGTTCCAGAGATTCCTGTTGGGCTTTCTTATCGGCAATCAGCCGGTCGATGCCATAGAGGGCGACGCGGCGATAGTCACCAATGATGCGACCGCGGCCATAGGCATCCGGCAACCCGGTGACGATGCCGGAGTGACGGGCCAGTCGCATTTCTTTGGTATACGCATCAAAGACGCCGTCGTTGTGGGTTTTGCGGTACTGGGTGAAGATGGCTTCGGTGCTGGGGTCTAGCTGGTATCCATAGGCTTCTAGGGACTTTTTCACCACCCGGATGCCGCCGAAGGGCATGATCCCACGTTTCAGAGGCTGATCGGTTTGGACGCCGACGATCTGCTCTGCACCCTGGTCGATGTAGCCAGGGGCATGGGCGGTGATGCTGCTGGGCACGGCCGTCTCGACGTCTAACACGCCCTGTTCCCGTTCCCGCTCCATCAGCGTTGAGACTTGCCGCCACAGCGCTTGGGTGCGCTCTGTGGCGGGGGCGAGAAAGCTGTCGTCTCCGTCGTAGGGGGTGTAGTTGGTTTGAATGAAGTCGCGGACATCGATGGTGGTCATCCAATCGCCCGGTTCAAAGCCAATCCACTGATCAAACATGGCAGATTCTCCTATGGGCTGCTATCGGGACAAACCAGATGCAACGTTTGGACAACAGCGAGGACCTCTTATTTCGAGGAGTTGAGGGCCACTTAGTTTGCCCATTTATAGTGTAGTTTCAATTTCAAAGAACCGCCGATCAGGACTTAATTATCTGTTTCATTTCTAGTTTAGAAATCTGGATGTTGCGTATTAAAAATTGCAACGTATCAAGGTCGGTGGCGAAGGGTCGTATCCCTGGACAAAAGTCTATTCCATAGATATATCTAAACCATCTGGCTAGATAAATTATTAGGGATATATTTAGGCCCCTTAATTCTTTTCTCAGGCAAGGTGTTGAGCCAATTTTCATGATTTGAAGACATGCGATCGCACCTTCCCAATCCAAAAAATCCTCTTATCTATAGCATGGGAAATTGTTGAGGGCACCTCGAAAAATAGCCAGAGCGATCTCAGTATGAGATCATAAGGTCGGTTTTGTTGAAGCACGCAGGCCATGGGACAGCAGGGATTCTGGGATATCGAAGAGCGCCAGCAAAAACTGGAGCAAAAGAAGGCGGTACTGAATCGGTTGAATCAACTGGTGCCGTGGGAGACCTTTCGTCCGATTCTGATGCAGATTCGAGAGAAACCGCGCAAAAGCCAGGCCGGTCGTAACCCCACCGATGTCCTGTTACTCTTCAAGATGCTGGTGCTGCAAAAGCTATACAACATCAGCGATGACGAACTGGAATATCAGGTCAACGACCGACTGTCCTTCATGCAATTTCTCGGTTTGGGGCTTGAGGATAGAGTCCCGGATGCAACGACGGTGTGGCTCTTCCGAGAACAGTTGCAGCAGCACGGCTTGGTGGAGGCGTTGTTCGAGCAGTTTGGAGCCTATCTGCAAGGGGCAGGCTATGCCGCCAAGGATGGGCAAATTGTGGATGCGACCTTGATTCCAGTTCCCAAACAACGCAACACCCGTGAGGAGAACCAAACCCTCAAGCAGGGTGAGGTTCCCGTTGAGTGGCAAGAGACCCCTCATCAGCTCGCGCAAAAAGATGTTGACGCCCGATGGACGAAGAAAAATGGAACGTCCCACTACGGCTACAAAAACCACATCAATAGTGATGCCGGCTTTAAGCTCATTCGCCGTTACAGCGTCACCGATGCGTCGGTCCATGACTCGCAGGTCTTGGGCGAGTTGCTCGATGCGGATAATAGCGGCGATGGACTTTGGGCCGATAGTGCGTATCTCTCCGTGCTGATTGTCGAGGTGCTGAAATTGATAGGGTTTGAGTCCGCATATAAATGAACGGGCCTATCGCAATCGCCCCTTAAGCGAGGCCCAGAAAACCGCGAATCGAGAGCGCTCCAAAACCCGTGCCAGAGTGGAGCACATCTTCGGAGATGTCGTCACCAGCATGGGTGGCAAGGTGGTGCGCAGCATCGGGTTAGCCCGTGCCCAGACCCAGCTAGGTCTGAAAAACTCTGGTGTATAACCTGAAGCGGTTTTGTGTGTCTCGAAACCCAACGTGCTGCATCGGCTGAACTGGCAAGATAATCGGACCTAAAGCCGGGAAATCGACTTAAACGTGGTCTTCCAACCCTATTTTTTTGTCAAAATGGGAAGCTTTTTTCGGTGGAATGTCTCGGACTCTCTTTGAGTCACCTTGACGGTCTCAAATGAGACGCCATTAGCTAAAGAAAACTGATTAATCGAGGTCCCCTATTGGATTCTCGGCAGAGACCGGTAGTTGTTGCCTTATGTGCCAAACGCCCCATTGTGGCCAGCTCTAATCCGTTGTCTGATCCCAAGAAACCCGTTGCCGTCGCAACCAGGCCTCAATCACCCTCAAGATGTACTGCTGCTGAGTTGACGTCAGCGCTTGGCCAGGAGGAATGCCATGCCAGCGACTAAGGCAACGACGACAGCAAGTGCCAGTGGCATGTTGGGCAATGAAGACAGGATGCCCACGCCAGGGAGTTTGACGCCCGTCGCGGCTAGGATGGGCCGGCGCCAATCGCTGCTCGATGAAGTCGGCGCCATGCTGCAAAATGGTGGCCACCCCTTGGCGCTGCAGATACTCCCGTTCCCGCTCTAAGAGCCGAAACCGACGGCGAAATTCAGACCGTTGTAACCGCTCAAATACGGCATCCAAATTCGGATCCATGGTCAATCCTGTAGCGAACGTCTCGACCGTTGGCCAACGCCACCACGCAAGTGCCTACGCATGCTGAGCCTTACTCACAGTCTAATCAGGCAACCCGATGCCTCTCACCTTTAGTCATCTTCAGTCGCCCCTGCCTGTGGTCCCGCCCGCTGCAGTGACCTGGGCACTATGCATGATTTACGTTAACTTTTAATAAGTTGACCAAAATTGACTTGACAAAGACACCCAATTTCTCACTAGAGACGTGGGCGTGGGTGCTCCTAACCATCATGGCATCACTCATCTTCTCAATTCCTAAGCACCTGCGAGTCATCACCGATCGGGGCTATCACCTATTCAGAGTCACCATCGTCTATTCAAATATCTGGGTGGCTGCCGCCATCGCCTCTCTGGTGGTATTCGTGCAAGACACCCTAGGCCTCGACTGGCAATGGGCGCCGGTATTGCTAATCTTCGCATCGGCCCTGATTCCTTATAATCTCGATCGCATCGCCGACTCCTACGTGCAAGAGATTCCCGATGGCAAGGCTCAAGCCTATTTCCAGCAAGGCTGGGGCTGGGTAGTGTTAATCGCCGCCACTGCCGCCACCGGGATACTGCTCTACTACGCTGACCGGTCTGTATTACTCGTGAGCTTAGGGGGGCTAGTGCCTTTGATTTACGGCCTGCCCCTCTTTCCCTGGTGGCGACAGCATCGCCTGCAGTGGTGGCGGCTGAAGGATATTCCTGCCTCGAAGGCCTGGTTGGTGGCGGGCATCATCACCTACGCCTTAATTGCCGTGCCCCTGGCCTATGCCCATGCTCCGTTTACCCTATCCGCGGGGTTAACCAGCTTCTTCCTGCTGATTTTCATCGGCACCAACTCCCATCTCTTCGATGTGCGCGATCTGGAATCAGATCGTCAGGCAGGGGTGCTGACTCTGCCCCTACTAGTGGGACTATCTAACCATCGCCAGATTTGGACGGCCTTGAACCTAGTGGCCTTAGCCGTGGTGGGCTGGGGCTGGCTGCAGCATTTATCTGTGCCGTCACCGCTAGTAGCCATCCCTTGTGTAGCTGCTAATTTAATTGCCATCTGGCTGATCCGGCCGGCTACACCGCGCCCCCTGTACAGTCTTTGCATAGACGGTTACTTGTGGTTACCCAGTCTCATCGTGGCAGTGATAAGGGCCTTTCAGTTATAGGGTTAGCTAGTTTACCGAGGATATTACCGATCGTTCAGCTGCTCAGTCTAAAGGGGGTGATGAGCTCACCACTAGGTACAGTGCGGTGGTGGCGGCTCTAGCTACTCAATCAACTCATCCTCTGTATCTGTGGTCGTTGCTGCCGCAGGGTCATCTGCCAATAGAGCAGTCGCCACATCTGGAAAATGCTGGCGCATACAGCGATCGCAAACCCCGTGGGTGAAAGAGACATCCGCATGCTGTTCGATGAACCGCTCAACCGTCGACCAATACCCCTGATCGTCACGCATGCCCTTGCAGTACGAACAAATCGGAATCAGCCCCTCCATGATCTCGATTGTCTCCAGGGCATTTGCCAATCGAGCCGACACCCGTTTCAGCTCCAGTTGCGTCACCACCTGACGAGCCAGGGCTTCCAGGGCATTTTTCTGCTGCTCAGACAACTCCCTAGGCTGGCGATCAATCACGCAGAGGGTCCCTAAAGCATGGCCCTCAGGGGTCACTAGCGGCACCCCGGCATAGAAGCGAATGCCCGGGGCACAGGTGACCAGAGGATTTTGCTGAAAGCGTTCATCCTCGAGGGCATCGTGGATTACCAACATCTGTTTGTCCAGGATGGCATGGGCACAGAAGGAGACATCACGGCTGGTCTCAGTCACCTCCAGTCCTACCCTCGCCTTGAACCATTGCCGATTCAAATCGACCATGCTGATTAAGGCAATGGGCACATCACAGATAAACGCCGCTAAGTCGGTGATGTCATCATAGGTCTGCTCAGAGGGAGTATCTAGAATGCTGTACTGCCTCAGGGCTTCCAGGCGGGCCGCTTCGCGAGTCGAGGACTTGACAGTCATGGCATGGCAATGGTGCTTAATTTCTACGAATTCATTCTAGAAATGCAATTCGGGAGAGCCCTAAACAGGGCCGAGGATTTGATAATGCTTAATATCGCAGCGCTAAGAGTAATATCCCGTGTCTAGGTTCAAATCTAGCTGAGATGCCAACCATGGGGTATGGTGCTAGCTCAGTAGCGAGTGGACTGATCTAGGAGATACGGACATGGGCCAGACGGTAAGAGGAGTTGTGGCAGCTGGTCATCCCCAGACAGCAGAGGCTGGAGCCGAGATGCTACGCCGGGGAGGCAATGCCTTCGATGCCGTCGTGGCCGCCGCCCTGACCGCCTGTGTGACCGAATCGGTGCTCACCTCCCTGGCCGGCGGCGGCTTCCTGTTGGCCCATACTGCCACCGGGGAGGACCGATTATTTGACTTCTTTAGCCAGACCCCTGGTCGTAAGGAGATTGATTTTTCCCTCGATTTCTACCCGATTGAGGCCAACTTTGGCGATGTCATACAAGAGTTCCACATCGGCCTGGGATCCATGGCCGTGCCGGGCACGCTGGCCGGGTTGCTGCATGGGCATCGTCGCCTGGGTCGCCTGCCCCTGGCGGCTGTGATTGAACCGGCAGTTCATTGGGCTAGGGCCGGGATCGAGGTCACGCCCTTCCAGGCCTACTGCTTTCAGGTGTTGCAACCTATCCTGACGGCGACGCCAGCCACCCGAGCCATGTATGCCCCCCAGGGACCCCTACTGCAGGCGGGGGATATGCTCCGGTTTTCTCAATTCGCCGATACGCTGGCATACCTGGCAAAGAATCAGGGGCAGGCCCTCTACCAGGGGGAGTTGGCTGAGCAGATTGCTCGGGATTGCGCCACCCAGGGCGGATATCTGACGCGAGCGGATCTCAGCCGTTACCGGGTGATTGAACGGTCACCGCTGCGGGTGACCTATCGGGGCAACACCCTGCTGAGCA
Organism: Halomicronema hongdechloris C2206; assembly: GCF_002075285.3. Lineage (GTDB taxonomy): Bacteria > Cyanobacteriota > Cyanobacteriia > Phormidesmidales > Phormidesmidaceae > Halomicronema_B > Halomicronema_B hongdechloris. The sequence goes on from NZ_CP021983.2 coordinate 3,735,767, forward strand.
ATCCGCCGCCGAGCTCCGGCGGCACCCTGATTGCCTTTTCCCTGAAACTGCTGGCCCAGGCTGAGATGGCGGCCACTGACTACACGGGTCCGGGCCATTTGGCCCTACTGACGGCGGCCATGGGCTTGACCAATGCTGCTCGGCGAGATGGCTATGATGCCAATCTGTACCAGCGCGATATTACCGATTGGTTTCTGGGGGAGGCTCATCTGGCCAGCTATTATCAGGCCTTTGGCGACGTTGTAAATAAATGGGGCAGCACCACCCACATCAGTGTGTTGGATGCAGAAGGCAATGCCGCCAGCCTGACCGGGTCTAATGGGGAGGGCGCTGCCTACGTGATTCCGGGCACGGACATCATGATCAACAACATGCTGGGAGAAGAGGACTTAAACCCCCATGGCTTTCACCAGTGGCATCCCAATCGGCGGATCTCGTCGATGATGGCGCCGAGTATGGTGCTGCAGGAGGGACAACCACGACTGGTGTTGGGCTCTGGCGGCTCCAATCGCATTCGCACCGCCATCTTACAGGTCATGTCGAATGTGCTGGACTTCGACATGGATCTGGAGACGGCAGTAACCGCGCCCCGGGTGCACTGGGAACGGGGGGTATTTCATCTGGAACCTGGCATCGATCGGGCCGTCCTCGAGGCCACATCTCTGCTGAGGGACGTGCAGCCGGTCTGGTGGCAGCGGCCCAATATGTTTTTCGGCGGGGTCCATACGGTGGCTCGACTGGACGATGGCACCATCATCGGCATGGGAGATCCCCGGCGTGGCGGCGCCGTAGCCTACAGTTAAGCTGGCCGGAGGAGATAGCCTGCCCCAGTCTTTGCTGCCGGAACGATGGCCAGTGCTGGGAAATGGACAATCTACTATCGCTAGGGATGAGCACACCTCGTCTTCAGAAATCAGTCACAATGAATAGGGCCTCTGAGATGGACTATGGTGCTGCCGATATCTTCGCCTAGGACAACTACTAGCTTGAAGGCATGGGCCAGAGCCATCGCCTCGCCAGCTCAAGAATTTTCAAACACTGCCTTGCCGGTCCTGGCCGGACAGATTCCGTCAGGGCTGAGGGGCAGTCTCTATCGCAATGGTCCCGCCCGGTTTGAGCGGGGACAGCAGCGGGTCAACCACTGGTTCGATGGGGATGGAGCCATATTGGCCGTCCACTTCGGAGACAGCAAAGCCACGGGGGTCTATCGCTATGTGCGTTCGGCTGGCTTCGAGGCGGAAGCCGAGGCCGACGCCTTGCTCTACCGTGGCTACGGCACCCTGGCCCCAGGCCCGATCTGGAAACGTTGGCAGGCTCAGCTGAAAAACGCCGCCAACACCTCAGTCCTAGCCCTGCCGGATCGACTGCTGGCCCTTTGGGAAGGCGGCTTCCCCCATCAGTTACGTCTGGATACCCTGGAGACCTTGGGATTGGATGATCTGGGCCAACTGACTGGCGATGAGCCCTATTCGGCCCATCCCAAGCGCCACCATCGCACCGGCGACATCTTCAATTTCGGCATCGTGGCCGGGGCCGATGCCACCCTCAATCTCTATCGCAGCAATCCCCAGGGCCACATCCACCAGAAAGCTAGCATTCCCCTCAATGGCATTCCCCTAATCCACGACTTCGTCTTGGCAGACCGTTACCTGGTGTTTTGTGTACCGCCAGTGCGACTCAATGCCCTGCCAGCGGTGTTGGGCTTTCAAAGTTTCAGCGAGGCACTGTTGTGGCAACCGAAACGAGGCAGCCAAATCGTGGTAGTGGATGCCGATAGCCTGGAGGTGGTGGCCTGGGAACAGGTGGATCCTTGGTTTCAATGGCACTTTGGTAAGGGTTACCTGGATATCGATGGCACCGTGGTGCTGGACGTGGTGGCCTATGCCGACTTCAGCACCAATCAACAGCTGCGGGAAGTCGTAGATGGCCAGATCCACACGCCTGCGGCGGCGCAACTGCGGCGGCTGCGGCTACAGCCGACGACGGGGCAGATTCTGGACGACCGGGTGGTGGTGGACCAGCACTGCGAGTTTCCCCAGGTGGCCTGGTCTGGGGAAGATGTGGCCCTGGCCCCGACCTACCTGTCTCTCCATGCCCCTGGTCGCGATGCCACGGGCGAGTTACTCAGCGCCATCGGTTGCCTGGACCCGGTCAGCGAGCAGTTGACCATTGTCGATGCCGGTGTCAATTGCTATCCCTCAGAGCCGGTCTATGCGGCGGATACTGAAAGCGACCAGGGCTGGATTTTGACGGTGGTCTATGACGGCAACCACCACAACAGCGAGGTCTGGATCTATCGGGCCGAGGCCCTGGCGGATGGCCCTGTCTGTCGCTTGGGTCTGCCCCAGGTGATTCCCCACAGTTTCCACGGCACTTGGCAGAGCGCTGCCTAGGGGGCTGCATCAGAAGACCTGATACTCCAGGGCGTGGGCCTGAAAAAATTGCCAGGTGTAGTCGACAGCTTGCTGGGTGTCGAAGGCTTTGCAGGTGAATAGTACCGTGGCGAAGAACTTAGCGGAACTCCAGACATAGAGGGAGATGCCAGAGTCGATCAGGGGGATAAAGGCATCGAAGCCTTGGTTTTCTGCTTTGCCGAGGCCGCCGGGGGCATGGATGATGGGGGTGCCGTAGGCGCGCAACCCTAGGTGAGCCGCTACTCCCAGGAGATAAGCCGCGATGGTGTCGCGATCGACATCGGTGGTGTAGCAGCCTTCGATCAGCAGTCTCTGGCGGGTGATCTGGGGGGCAAGGTCTTTCATGGGCGGTGAGCTATGGGTAGGGTCAGTCGGGTTGATCATAGCCTTGGCCGGGGAGCAGCTTTCGCAGTCGTGGAGACTTCTTTCACCCCGGTGGCAGCTTTGTTGTTATCCTCGGAGACTTCTTTTTCTGCCGTGGCAGCTCTGTTTTGGCTGCGGAGGTTTCCTTTGACATCATGAAAGGTTTCTGTGGCCCAGGTTGCGCGTCAGGAGCTGGCTGCGGGTAGTCCTTCCAATCAGATCATCCAACCCCGCCACACTGCCATGCGCCTAGGAAGGCACCCCGGCACAAATAGCCTGTTTGGCTTTTACGCCTTCAAAACCTGCGCTAACGCCTGAATTCCTTGCTGAATCTGGTCTTCATCAAGCTGGGCATAGCCAAAAATAAACTCCCCGGTTTTGGGGCTTGCCAAATAGTAGCTCTGGGCGCTGATCACGCCTACATCGACGCTGGCGGCCCGCTGAATTACAGCCTCATCGGGTATCGGTGTTTCAAGCTTTGCCATCAAGTGAATTCCGGCATTCTCTCCCAAAATGGTGATCCTAGAGTCAAAGCTCTCCTTCAATACGTTAACCAATGCCTGCCGCTGCTGATTGTAGAGGTGGCGCATTCGCCGGATATGCCGATCAAAATGGCCTTCGGTGAAGAAATCCGCCAGGGCATATTGCTCCAGCAATGGAGACTGGCGATCGCACAACCACTTAGCCCGACTCACCAGGGGTATCCAGGCCTTTGGCACCACTAGATAGCCAATCCGCAAAGCAGGAAAGAGAATTTTAGAGAAGGTGCCCACGTAGATGACCGTATTGTTGCGATCCAGTCCTTGCAGGGCCGGAATGGGGCGATCGCCGTAGCGATATTCACCGTCGTAGTCATCTTCCAGAATCAGGGTTCCGGTCTGTTGTGCCCATTGCAACAGGGCCAATCGACGGGAAAGGGACAGGGTAACGCCAGTGGGAAATTGATGGGAAGGAGTGACATACAGCAGCTTGAATGACTGGGGATACTGAGCCAGTGCCGCCACATCTACCCCTTCTTCATCCACGGGGATAGGCTGCAGATTCGCCCCCTGTGCGGCGAAGCAATACCTGGCCCCCAAATAGCCTGGATCTTCCATGGCGACCCAATCCCCAGCATCCAGGGTAAGGCGAGCAATCAGGTCGAGGGCTTGTTGAGATCCGTTGACGATGATGACCTGTTCTGGACTGCACTGCACTGCCCGAGACCGCCCCAGGTAGTCGGCGATCGCCTGCCTCAGGGGCAGATATCCCGCTGCATCGGCACTGTAATTCATGAGGCTTGAGGACGTGCTGCAGTGACGGGTGAGGAGCCGTCGCCAGAGATCCATCGGAAACAACTCCGAGGCGGGGTTGCCATAGCGAAAGTTAATTGCTGATTGAGGACATGGCCCTTCCAGAGCCTGTCCAGCTAACAACTGAGTGCCGAACTGAGACAGCCGGGTGGGAGCGGATGAGGGGGATGAGTTCTGGGCAATTGGTTCAATCTGTAAATAGTCTTCCGGGAGTTGAGCACAGACAAAGGTGCCCGAGCCTTTCCGAGTCTCCAAATATCCCTCACTCACCAGTTGGTCATAGCTTTGGGTTACCGTCACCCGCGAGATATCCAGAGACTGGGCCAACAGGCGGGAGGGCGGTAATTGTTGGTTGGGCTTGAGGCGTTTTTGCAAAACAGCACCCCGCAATTCTTCCGCTAGCTGCTGATACAGGGGAATGGTGGAGTTGCGATCGAGGGAGAGGGCCAAATCCATAGGACCAGAATTGGACTTATTGAAAAACCCAGAATTGGCTATTGAGTCAGACCAATTCCCCCCTTATCTTACCTCCATAGCGATTACATCAATACGGAGAAATCCCTATGACTACTTCAAGCATGCTGAAACCCACTGACCGCAGCAAGGTGAAACGCCGGCCCCAAAAAGGACACTACGATCGGGAGTTAATCCATCAAATTTTGGATGAGGCCCTTGTGATCCATGTTGGATTTATTGCCAACAACCAGCCCTTCGTCATCCCCATGGGATATGGACGGGACGGTGATTGCCTCTACATCCATGGCACATCGGCCAGTCGGATGCTGAAGAGCTTAGAGCAGGGTATTGATGTTTGCGTGACCGCTACGTTGTTGGACGGTTTGGTGATCGCGCGATCGCTGTTCCACTACTCCATGAACTATCGATCGGTGGTGCTGTTCGGTCGGGCCACGTTACTTGAAGATGAAGCGGAAAAGACCCAAGCTCTTAAAGTATTGTCGGAACATATGGTTCCCGGTAGCTGGGAACAGGCTCGCAGGCCCACGGCTCAAGAGGTCAAGGCGACCAAAGTATTGGTATTCCCCATTGAAGAAGGCTCTGCCAAGGTCAGCACGGGTGACCCGAAGGATGATGCTTCCGATTACGAATTACCCATCTGGGCCGGGCAGATACCCCTTAAAATTACCCCTGGTGTGCCTATCCCAGATTCTAAACTGGCTGACGGTATCGCCATTCCTGAAAACCTACTGAAGTATCACCGAGGGGGTTAGGACCAGTCATTACTCATAGCAGATCATCCTCGACTCAACAAGAATTTAGCCCGAATCGCTTTTTAGACATGGAAAAAACTTGGATTTTTTTCTACGGCACGTTTATGAGCGCCCAGGTGCTGCGCCAGCACGGCATTGACTGTCCTGAAACCTATGCAGCCCGACTGAGCGGATACGCCCTCTCAATCCGTCCCAGGGTAAACCTGACCCCCAGCCCAGAGTCATGGACCTATGGAGGGTTGGCTTTCATTAGCCACGGAGAAATCGCTAGTCTCTACGAAGACCTGAAGCAGCAGTTTGGAATTGTTTATCATCCCTATCCGGTTGTGGCTGAACTGTCTGACCAGACTATGAGAGCGGCCTTGTGTTTTATATCCCCAAATATTCCTGATGCCGCTCCTGATGGGAGCTATGTTGATGAGCTGAGTAAATGCGCTGAGGAAATGGGGGCTCCCAAAAGCTATATCGACCACATCCAGTCATTTCAAATCTTTAACCCATTGAAATAGGCCCGGTACCCAAACACTCTGAAGGCAGTTTCCCATGAACACGCTTGAAACCGAGGCAGGACTGGCCTTAACCCCCGGTTACCAATATGCTCAGCAGGTAAGGCAATCAGCTATTTGTCGCCGGGCAGGTGCCTCATGATGCGGATGGCAATTTAGTCGGCATTGGTAGTCCCCAAGCCCAGGCCAACCAATGCTTGCAGAATCTGCGTATTTTGATGAATTTGTATGGCTTTGGCGACCGCGACATCCGGCCACTCAAGATATACGTGGTGGGTGATCATGCAAATCTCACAGAGGCCTGGAAGGCCGTGACAGAATGGTTTGACAACACGGTACCTCCTGCCACGCTGCTGGGGGTTAACCTACTGGGCCATGAAAACCAGCTGGTCGAAATTGACGCGACGATTATCAAGATAGATAGTTAGTCGGCATTGCGTGCCTGACCTTTGTTGCAATGGCTCGGCATTAAGCATGAGTGGATACATGTCGTGGTCGCGGTTGTTCTTCTGGGTGGGGGCTTTGAGGGCGGCGACTTTATCCCGCTTGTTGGGGTCGTCGTCTACCAGGTCGGCAATCTTGAGCATCGTGCCGTCAGCCGTCTGCACCCGTTGAAACCCTTGGTAGACCTGCTCCTGCATGGGGCGCATCCCCAGCTCATTGGATTTGGTGGAGGAGCCGTCTTGGGCGTAGGTGACGGAAACGGAGGGAATAGCGGTTGGTTTGTTCATATTGCGCCTATTTCCTGAATGGCCAGGGCTAAAAAATCTTCGGCACGATGGATTTGTTCTGCGGCTTGGTCAACTGTGATGGCATTGAGTTGTCCGTAGTCGCTAGTGGTGCGGAGTTCTTGAGCTTCAATTAAGAAGCGGTGAAAGTCAGGTGAAACTCGGCGGGGTTTAGCAAATTCTCGTCCAAAGGCAGCAATGACGGCAGAATGCTTGGAGAAAGCCAGTCCTTCACCTTCTAGAAAGGCTTCGGCAATGTAGAACATAGAGTAATAAGCGCGGGAGGTAGCATAGTCTGGGTAGTCGTTGGTGAGCAGGAGTTTTGCTGCTTCTAGGCTTTGCTGAGCTTTGAGCAGGAGTTCTCGTTGCTCGTCGGTCATAGTAAGACTCCTTCTTCGCGGATATTACGAAGTAATGCACTGTTGCGAGTTTGGTAGTGGGTTTCGTCCATGAAGAGGCAACTAATCACCACATCATGGTGAAGGGAGAGATCCGCCACAATTTTGCCTGTGCGTTTGATTTCTTCGCCGGGATTGACGGGCGATTCTGCTCCGCAGTCACTGGGCGATTCTCCTTCGGAGACACTGCGTGAACGCAATACCACCAAAACATCAATATCTGACTCTGGTTCACTATCTCCACGGGCTTGGGACCCAAAGAGGGTGAGGTGACTCAGGCGATCGCCGTAGAGTGTAGTCAGGTCTTGTTTAAGCTGGTTGAGGATGGGTTGAAGAGTCGGATTCATACGAGATTGTCCAGACTGGCAACGGTGTTTAGTACAGCGGCAGAATATCGTCTAACCGAAGCTGCAAATTGGGGAGTAGTGCCGACGCGATCGCCTCACCCAGTCGGTATTGATGCTGGTTGTACTCATCACCTGCTAGTTGGCAGACGGTGAAGGTGGGTTGTTTGGGTTTGCCGATAAAGGCGATGCCGCCGATGCCGCGATAATCCACGATCCAATATTCGGGAATGCCAAACAGGGCATATTCTTCGACTTTGCGGGCGTAGTCGGTTTCCCAATTGCTGCTGACGACTTCGACCACTAGTTTGATGGAGTGGCCAAGGGTAATGACAGGCTGCCGTTGCCAAAGCAGTTCATTGGCCAGGGCCGTTTCATCAAGCACGACAATATCAGGCCGACGGGCTGTGGCGGTATCGGCGAAGGGTTGAATCAGACAGGTACGGGGAATAAACCAGGGCTGGCTAGCCTGGGTAATCGCCATGCCGATGTGGGTAGCGAGCTTGCCGCCAACGGTTTCATGGGGGCCAGTCGGTTCCATATCAATCAGTTCTCCATCGGCCAATTCGTAGCGGGGATTATCGCCGTATTGGGTAAGGAATTCGTCGACGGTGAGGGTTTGTGTTGGGGTGTATGTCATGGCGCTGGTGGGGGCGAATAGGGCGACGATGGCTTACTGGGTAGTTATGGGAACTCGGTATCTATGCGATCTGGTAGGTCACCTGCTTTTCTACTAAGGGGTCTTGCCAATCAGTTGTCATTTTTAGCCCTCTTGAACAGCAACCGCGACAACTTGCAAACGTAAGCCTAAGGCTCGCAAAACCTTAAGCACAGTGGCAAACTCTGGGTTACCTTCCCTCGATAGGGCTTTATAAAGACTTTCACGCCCTAATCCGGTTGCCTGGGCGAGCTGGGTCATGCCTTTAGAACGCGCAATATCGCCTAACGCCGCTGTCACAAGGCTGGGATCGTCTTCTTCTAGCGCTGCTTGCAAATAGGCAATGATATCTTCCTGGGTTTCTAGATGGTCGGACGCATCCCAAGGATAGGTTTGTAGTTTGGTCATCGTGGCTCTCCTATACCTTTTTCGCTAGTTCCAAGGCTGCTTTAATATCGCGTTTTTGAGTCTTGTTATCGCCTTCTGCTAAAAGGATGACTAAGGTCTCGCCACGTTGGATGAAATACACCCGATACTCTGGGCCATAGTTAATCCGTAGTTCTGAGACGCCTTGACCCACTCCATGTAAGTCTGGGCCTGGCGAATCTCAATCATGGCGCGATCGTATCCTGTGGGATACGTAAACGTCTAGGAACTGATGGCTGATTGAACACATTGGGGGTTATGAGGCGGTCATTATTCCCCCACTAAGGAAGCTCCCAAACACAAAGCTGGCCTCGCTAAACGCCAAGCCAGCCTATTCCGGAGAGTTAATTCAGAGGTCGTGTAACATCCTAACCGACAGACGCGGGCTCAGCCGCTGCCGATCGCCCCCGACTCCCCTGATGGGCAAACCGCTGCCCCATCTCATCAATCAGATCATCCAACCCCGCCACATTGCCATTCGCCTTAGCGTAGCGATACACCTCCAGCGCTGCCCGATAAGCCTCATCACCGGCGGCGACCGCCGTATCATCCATCAACTCCCGCAGCCGCGTCAGCGCCAGCAGCATCGGCTGCAGCGCCTCAAACAGCTCAAAGTCTCGCCGCATTTCCTCGAGATCAAACGAGCGGGGCAAAAAGTCGGGGGTCTGAGTCGCAATCTCTAGCACCTTCTGGGTAAATTCCCGATTTCGGGCTCCCAGCTTGGCCATGCCCCGCCGTTCCTCTGGTCCCACGTCGATCAAGAACAAAAGCTTCTGGTTAATCTGCGCGATTAACTCCATGACTTCTGTGCGATCGCTGTCAGACAGTGCCGAACTAATCCGATTTACAGACATTGCAATATACTCCTACGGTTTACCTACTTAAAGTACCCAAGGCAATTTGGAGAATAGAGCAGAGAAAAGAAAAAAAGAAGATAAAAGAATGGGCAAAAACATGGTTGGCTGATCCTAATCACCTGGTTGACTGACAAAACCTGTGAAAACCTCATGCTTTGGTAGGTTGGGTGGAGCGCTAGCATAACCCAACAAAACCGTCGCTGGTGTTGGGCTCATTGACTGACAAAACCCGCTAGAACCCAGACTATCCAAAGGGTCAGGGAACCTGCCCCCTACAGCATCCGAAATCTGGTAAGGGCGCGGTTTCCGCGCCCAATGCAGAATCTTTTGTCAGTCAACCAGGGTATCGGGTCACGGTAGTGCTGTGCACGGCTACTCAGCCTGCGCTGCAAGGGGAAACGCCTTACCTGCAAGGATTTGCGCCTGACTGGGTGCGAGACATTATTCCTCCCCCCCAAGCCACGCAACAGTTTGCGGCTCTGAGCCGAGTCCGGTATGAGGTGCCCGCAGTTCCCTGGAGTTGGGCCGATATCGCGACTGATCTAGGCACTAGTCTCTCGAGAGGTGATCGACAAATAGAAGCCTTGCTTAATAAGGGTTTCGGAGAATTGATGTCAAAAGCCTCAAACCCCTTTAAAGGAGTCAAATAGACCATTTGCTGCATAACGGTGAAGGTCAGTGGTGGCTATTAGTTTTGAGTCCTACCAACAACTTTTATTCCGTCCGCTGCACCGCAGTGTTGGGCTGCTGGCGCTGAGCAACCTGCATCAAAAGACGTAGTGCCTCGTTTACTGCTGCATCATTAGGAAAGGCTTGAGCGACATCGGGATCTAGAAGCACTAAATTTGTTCCTGTGCGATATCGCTCAACATACTTACCCCTAATACCTCCCTGCATTTGAGAAAAGTCGTACTCAGAACGTAATTCATCTTCCATTTCATTCTCAAATTCCTTCTTCATAAAACCTCCTCTCCTGTCGGGTTGCTTTTCGGGCACTTATGATTGGTACTTTTTCTCCTCGGTCGGTATGTGCAACAACCAAAAGTTGCCCAACCCGAGATACACCAATGATAACGTAACGGTTTTCTCCGATGGAATGATCAGGATCAGGAAAGGTTACAGATAGGGGGTCATTAAATACGGTTGCAGCTTCCCGGAAGGAAACACCATGCTTCTCAATGTTTAGTCCTGCTTTGTCTGGATTCCATTCAAATTCCATGTGTAGAAGTCTTCTTAATCCTTACGGACAACCGCAGGAGTAATAAAGGCGTAAAAGGAACTTAACGTCTCAACTCCGCCAGTTGAATTAACTCGTCTACTGCTAAACGCACTCCCAAGCGGATTTTTTCTAAATCAGCACGAACAGCATTGTATCGTCTATTATGAGCTGATCGATCGCCAATAGCTTTCAAGTAATTAGTCACCGCAACAAGACCCGCCAGTTGCGAAACAGGCAAAAGTCGGTAGAGTAGAGGACATGAAAAAGCCACCGCAGCCAGAGCCAACCCTCTCCGAGATCGACCCTGAGCGAGAAGCTCAGGAAGCTAACCCGGCGGACCAGTGAAACCAGCTCACAGCCGCCATCCTCTGATGGCCCCAAGAAACCGAAGCGGGATCAGCAAAAGCCTCAGCGAAAACGAGGCCCCAAATACAACCACCCTGACACGACCCGCCATGGCTTTGGTTGGATTGACCACAGCGTGTTACTCGACATGCAGAGTTGCCCGATCTGCGGCGGTGCAGTGGAGCGCCAACCCCAAGGGACAAAGCGACAGCAAGTGGCCGAATTAGTGCCAGAGCTCGTCGAGATTTGGGAGTACGAGCGACCGTTGTATCGGTGTCCCGCCTGCGAGTGGCAAGGCTATCAGGACTTGCCGCTGGGATGCCGGGAGGGGTTTAGCTATGGCGGCCGCTTGAGTAGTGTGGTGGGTTGGCTGGGGTATGGCGGCAACTTATCGTGGTCAAAACAGCGCTATGTGGTCGAGAGTATCTTCGGGATTCCGATGTCTCAGGGGAGTTTGGCGAAGCTGCATCAGTGGTTTTGCGAGGCCTTACAACCGGCCTATGAGCACTGGTGGAGCTGGATTCAACAGCCGGGGGTGCGCTGTGTCGATGAGACCAGTTATCGCTTGAACGGGGTGAATCATTGGCTGTGGATTGCCACCGCCCCCGAGTGCTGTGTGCTGTTCTTTGCCCCTACCCGCAGTTCGGCAGAAGTCAACGCGCTTTTGGGAGGCGAGTTTGCGGGCGTCCTCAGCAGCGACTGCTGGTCCGCCTACGGGCCGCAATCGGCCGCCGCCAAGCAGAAATGCTGGGCCCACATTGAGCGGGACTTAAAGGCATTGACAATCTCTCGCTTCCCGGAAAATCGAGAGTTCGCCCAGCGCATCTTGCCGATTATTCAGACCGCTCAGCAGGCCCACCGGGACTATCATTGGGGTCAATTCAGTCTCGGCGAACTCCAAGCGCTGCGGCCGATTGTCGAGGCAGAATTAGCCCATGTGCTTGAGCACCCCCCCAACGGGCGTTGGACCGCTGATTCTCAAGCCTTGAGCAACCGGTTTCGTCGCTATTGCTCAGACTGGTTTACCTTTCTCTCTCAGCCTGAGGTTAACCCGGACAACAATGATGCGGAGCGAGGCCTACGGCCGGTGGTGATTCATCGCAACGTCAGTGGCGGTGCCCGCAGTGAGTGGGGGGCTCAGCTCGTGGCGATGATGGTCAGCTTCCTCGAATCGATGCGCCGTCAGGGTGAAAACGCGGTAGACCAGCTCTTTGAGCTCCTCGCCGCGTCAGGGTGCTCGCCTCCTGTTCTGTTACCAGGATAAGTCTGGGTCGTCAGAGGCTTTCTCATTAAGCCTCTACTATTGCGGTGACCAGTTACGTCTATCCAGCCTGATATAGAGTGAGCCAATCCATAGAAAATGAACCGAATTGCTGTACCAGGAACTTAGGTCATGAAAACAATCAAAGACTTGACAATTGACGAATTCAAACTCTTAATTCGAGAGACTCTGGCAGAGGTTCTCCAGGAAATATTGATTGATTCCGATGAGGGTAAATCTCTCAAGCCTGAATTCAAGGAGGAACTCACCAAAATCCGAGAAAGACGTGCCTCAGGCGAAACCACTCCCCTTTCTTCAGAGGAGGTTATAGCTCGTCTGGGATGATAGCGTTCATGAACTATGCAGTACAGTACGATCCGCAGGCAGCTAGAGAGTGTTCTGATTTCTGTGTAACCTTCGGTTCTGGGCACGGAAAATCAAGGGTTCCAGGCTGGTCGAACCCAGTTTGCTGAACACTCCCCAGTCAGTTCCCCCACTGGTGAACCCAATTCCCCCAGCCACGAACCCAGCTTCACCACTCACGAACCCAGTTCCACTGCTAGCGAACCCAGTTCCCCCACTGGCGAACCCAGCTTCACCGCTGGCGAACCCAATTCCCCCAGCCACGAACCCAATTCCCCCAGCCACGAACCCAGCTTCACCACTCACGAACCCAGTTCCACTGCTAGCGAACCCAGTTCCCCCACTGGCGAACCCAGTTCCCCCACTGGCGAACCCAGTTCCCCCACTCACGCAGTCAGGTCCATCACTCACGACATTGACTTACAAAAAATTTCAATCGGGTGTAGTACAGCCCGAAGATCCCCCCACCTCCCTCTGGCCAGGAAGGCACAGCACGAAGCTTGATCCGCAAGCAGCTGGGAGAATACACTCTGAACAACAATGCCATCAAGAGCAATGGCTGAACTGCTGCCGCTTTGTGACCTACTCAACGCCGAATTCCAGGGTGAATGGTGAGCGGACCTGGCAACGATTACCGGGCCGCGATCGCATCAGCAGATCGCAACGCTCGTCGATGGCTTGGCCTGGGAAGACCTGGGACAGGAAATTCGGGGGGCTCTCCAATTGTGTCGTGTATGACTGGGATTCCTTATTTGCTGCCTCCGAAGCTGAAATGGTGGGACGCGCGGCAGCTCAGGTCACCGCCCAGTGGGATACCTTCACGTAGCTAAATCAAGCACAGCTCTCCGTTCGTTTTTCCATCTGCCTTTCGCTGCGATCGCAACTAGGGATTAACCCTCATCTCCGGCTATCATGCCAACCAGCGCCGATCTGCCGCTGCAAGACAACGATCGCCCCGCCATCGAGGCAGCCATTGAACTACTGCCCAATCAGTTTCCGGTAGAGCAGGTGATCCTCTACGGCTCCAACGTCTCCGGGCAAGATACCGACGAGTCCGACATCGACCTACTCGTTCTGACTCGGCCGGTGTGCATTGAGTATATAAACGATTGAGTCATCCTACTAAAGGATGCACGGCTCACACTAAAGGATGCAGCGATCGCATCGAAGGTGACGGCGATCGCATCGAAGGTGTCGGCGTTACCTTAAAGCATGTACCCGTCACAGCAACCCATCAGCCCTCCAACTCACCGTTGTCGGCCAACCTGTCAAGGATTGGCAACTCGCTGCAGAGACCCATGGGGTGTGGACGGACATCCACCGACCAGGCGTGTTTAATGGAAAAGACTTGGTGAATTAGGCCAGCTGGCTATCGCCGAGCCGATGGCCAATCCCTACGTCGCTGGCAACCCGGTCTCGGGGGAGTTATTCGTGGGGCGCGAGGAGATTTTGCGGGAGCTAGAGGAACTGTGACTGCGACCAGGGCAGACGGACTCGGTGCTGCTGTACGGCCATCGCCGCATGGGCAAGAAAACCCGCGACTATTGGAACCCGCTGTTTGGCAGCATCAAGCCTCGCAAGGTCAGCTTTCTGACGCCCCCCGCTACCCGGCGACTACTGACCCAACCCTGCCTAGATTTTCCCCTCGACTATACCCAAGACACCCTCGACGAAATCGTGCGGCTGACCGCGGGGCAACCCTACCTGGTGCAGCTGATCGGCCAAAATTTGGTGGCACAGTTTAACCATCAGGTGTTTGAAGCCGGGCAGGACCCCAACCGCCCCATCGCCATGGCCGATCTACAGGCCGTCATTCAGTCTCCGGAGTTTTTCCAAGATGGGGGGGCTTACTTCACCGGGATCTGGCGCCAGGCGGAAGACAGCAGCCTTGCGGGGCAGCCCGAGATTTTGTTCCAGCTTTGCCAACGCGATCTCTCTGTCTCGGAGCTGGTTGAGGCCACTGGCCTGGCCCACCAGCAAGTCGAGGCTGCGCTTGCAACCTTGATCTCCCACGATGTGATTCATGCCACCGCAGCCGGGCGCTATGCCTTTACTGTGGAACTGATGCGCCGGTGGGTGCAGCGACGCCTAAGGAGAATTCTGGGAAAGAAAATGCCTTGAGCGCAGGGCCTGCACCCTTGGGTAACAGCCCATAAAATGGGTAATTTTGTTTCCAGAGATCTTCTAAATGCTTAGACCTTTCAGAGCGATGACTACGACCATTGGCGGCTGGCAACCTAACGCCAACGCCGTGAACTAGTGTCTTAGAACTGGGATAGAGGTGTGGTGATGGTGCAGACGGTCTCGATTGAGCAACTGACCCTGTAGTAGCGTTGGCCTATGTCCCCTGGCATACTAACACCACCAGCCAGAGGTTGTCCTGCAGGGTCAGGGCATCAATGCGCCCCTCCAGCACCGTGGGGCCTTCCTCTGTGTCTGTTTCCAGGGCCAAGCGCATCCACTGTTCGCCCCGAATGCGGTAAGGGGGGTCGCACAGGCCCAGGGTATCCAGCAGCGGCGACACCATGATGATGTTCGCCGTCCCCTCGCTGATTTCGCCGTCTTCCAGGTAGTAGAGGTAGCGGTCTCTCAGATGGTCCAGCTCCGCCACTTCCACCGCCGTTAGCTGCGGCAGGGTGTCACGCCATTCGGCACAAAACGGCTCATCCGTTGCCCGGCTCAGGTTGAAGCGTTCGTGGGCTTCCCGCAGGGTGGTGATGGCTTGGGTCACTGCAATTGTCGTCACCATTGTGTCGCTAACCTCCTACGCCTGCCGCTCTAGGCACCTTAAACTTCAGCTTATCCCGCCTGTCCCCCAGCTCCACAATGCCCTGGGTCACTGCCCGAGGGGTGTAGTATTCCCCCGTCGAGTTGGGGGACCCCAGTAGGTAGCCTTGATCACGTCAGTGCTCTCTGGCAGCAGCACCCCTAGGCCGACTCCCTGGAGAATCAGGCTGCGGGCGATGGTGACATAGTGGCGCAGCAGATGCAGCCAGGAAAGGCTACGAACAGGAAAGGCTGCGAAAGCAGGGGGCCTTGCTCTCAATCGGTGCGAGCGTCGCACCTAAGCGGTATCCCCATACCACGTTAAGATTCACCATAATCCTATCAACCGTTGAGGAGGGAGAAGTCATGATGGAAAGCGTTAGGTACTTGACATGATTCCTTTCAGCCAAATTCAAGCCTTTAGTCAACAGATCGCTGAAAGATTTGAACCAGAGCGAATTATTTTGTTTGGATCTTATGCCTGTGGAGAACCAAATAAAAATTCCGATGTTGATTTACTGGTGATTTTGCCCTTTGAAGAATTACCTGTGCACAAGGCCATTGAAATTCGGCAACGCGTTCCTGCCACTTTTCCGCTAGATCTTATTGCCAGAACTCCTGAGCAAATTCAACAGCGTTTGGAGATGGGAGATTTTTTCATTCAAGACATCTTGAACAATGGTCAGGTTCTCTATGAAGCCCATCATTCAAGAATGGATTAACAAGGCCGAAGCCGATTTTGCAACGGCCCAGCGTGAATCACAAGTCACCCAAACACCTAACTATAGCAATCCCAGTTGATTTATGAACAAGGTGAATATTCTTCTATTTTAGAAAAATCGAACTTTTGATGATCTATAAAGAACTCAAACAGATACTTTACAGCGGGGAAAGAACGACACAACCTCCAAAATCTTCTCAATGAATTTTTGGCTTGTAACCAAACATCTTCCACTGGATTTTGTTCTGGTGAATTGGGTGCAAATAGAATACATTTGAATTGCCATTCTGTCTCTTCCTTCCCATGATTGACTGTAGCTAAAAAATCTTTGATCTCTTGTGACTTATGATAACTAGCGCCATCCCAAATTAATGCGATTTGCTTCCCAGGATTTTGTTCCTGCAAGTACTTCATAAAAGCAACTGTATTCTCTCCATTCCCTTTCTCGTAAGGATGCAAAATAAATTCTTTTGTTTGATAGTTTAATGCGCCATAATATGTTTGCCTGATTCTCTCGTTTGTAATAGGGATTTCGATTCGCATATCTGTCTTGCCCCAGACATATCCACAAACATCACCCCAAAGGAGATGACACTCATCCAAAAAAAGTACAATCAATTCCCCAGACTCAATTTTGAACTGGTTTTGACGGATAAATCCTTGGATTTCTTCTCTTTTTTTTTGACTAGAGCTGGATCAGATTTCGGGTTGGTTTTTTGAGATTTCTTCCAACTAATACCTGCTTCCGAAAAAAGTGTATAGTAGCTTTGCTTAGACTTGTAAATCACATCATAATGTTCATCTAAATATGAAACTAATTCATCAAAGTTCCAGTAGTTTCTGGTTCTCAGCCACGAGATAATTTCTGTACGATCATCTGGGGTTAGGTAACTTTTTGATCCTTGGTAGCCGAGTTTAATACCTTCAATGCCTTGTGCTTCGAATCTGTTCTTCCAATATGTAATAAAAGACTTGTTTATTCCCAGAAATTTGGTAATCTTAAAATATGGCTCACCCTCCAATGCCATTTTTACAGCCAATGCTCGCTTAAGCTCTCTTGAATCAGGATTACTACTTATAAAGTCTGATAGAATAGCACGATTATCTACTTTTTGTTGGTGTTCTAATTGAAAACTATTCATGAGTACAACTGTATTGACAGCTTGATGATATTTATATACTACCCATTCTAAACTCATTTAGGGTTGCTATATGATGCGGTTTGCTTTCATAGCCAGCAGTGCATAGAGAAATATCTAAAAGCTTGCTTACAAGAGGCTAATATTGCGTTTAGCAAAACCCATGATCTCGCTTCACTCTTGAATTTGCTTCTACCTATCAAACCTGACTGGACTGGCTTGCGCCCCACTCTAGATGCTTTGACTGTCTATGCTGTGGAGTTCCGGTATCCCGGCATGGCCGCAACTCGGGAGATTGCCTACCAAGCCCTGCAAGATTGCATTCGGGTCCGGCAGATTTTGAGGCAGCATTTAGATTCGATCGACACCACAGATGAACCACAGGGCTCTTGATATTGCTATAGCAGGGAGAGGTGTTTAACTTTTCGAGACGCGATATACCCAGACAAGTGCTACACGCAATTGCGGGGCGGGGCGGTCCCAACCCTCAAGCAGTCCCAATGTAGGCAGACCTCTGGCGGCCAATTCCCCAATCAGGTCAGAGCGGTGGATGCTGCCCCCCAGCAGCAGCACAGCAAACAGCAGCAGGGTGATCACCTCCGGCAGTAGGACCTCTAGGCCGCCCCCCTTGAGAATGAGGCTGCGGGCAATGGTGACATAGTGACGCAGCGGATTCAGCCAGGAAAGGCTGCGGGGGCCTGCTCTCGATGGGTGCGATCGCACCATTGGCCCTAGCCGCTGTCTTCAAACTTATAGCCGACGCCAATCACCGTCTTGATGAAACTGGGCTGGGAGGGATCCGGTTCGATCTTCTTGCGCAGGCGAGCGATATGGGTATCGACTACTCGCTCATCCCCGAAGAAATCATCCCCCCACAGCCGTTGGATCAACTGCTCCCGACTCCAGACCCGGCCAGGATAACTGAGGAAGCTGGCCAACAGATCGAACTCTAGGTTGGTTAAGTCCAGGGGAGGCTCTGACTCGCCATTGAGATGACGCTGGGCCTGATGCTGGTCCAGATCGAGGGTAAAGTGAGCGGTGCGATAGACCCGCGAGTCCCGCCCCGCCTGTCGCAGACTACGCCGCAGCAGCGCCCGCACCCGGGCCACCAATTCTCGAGGGCTAAAGGGTTTGACTAAATAGTCATCGGCCCCCGTAGACAGGCCGATGATGCGATCGATCTCTTCGCCCTTAGCCGTCAGCATCAAGATGTAAGGATCCTGAGGCCCCGGCTGTTGACGAATGCGAGCACATACCTCCAGGCCATCGATGCCTGGTAGCATCAGGTCCAAGACGATCAAATCCGGGGGCTGCTGCCGGTATCGCTCCAGGGCCGAGAGACCATCGCGGCAAACCTGGCAGGTGAAGCCCTCCTTCTCCAGATAGAGCTGAATCAACTGGGCGATATCGGCTTCGTCTTCAACAATGAGAATGTCCATGGCCCCAAAACGTTCCAGATTTGCGGTCTTGCACTAGCATACTCAGTGACGCCAACTTGTTTTGGTCTAGGCCGTTGAACTCAGTGATTCCCCATGGCTGCCTCTACGTCTCCTGCCCCCAACTTCTTAGCGATGCTGACCCAGCAGGTACGGCAGCGGTTTCGGGGCACTGAGCTGGCTGCAGTCACCATTCGCAGCACCCTGCGTCAGGGGGAACTCCTGGTCCTATTAGATCGGCCTGCAGCGGTCGAGCTGCCTCAGGCTACCCTGCTGACTCGACTACAGCAGGCTGTGCAAGACGTGCTGGAAGCCGAAGCGTTGCCGGTGACGATAGCAGCCCCAGACCAGGCCTTGCCGGTGCGACTCTATCTGCGGCAGCAGGGAGAGGCAAAACCCTACGCCAGCCAGAGATTTCACTGGAGTCCTGATGCGGCCTTGAGCGAGTTGGTCCAACCTACCGAGTCAGCAGCGGCAGAGACGGCGATTGAGGAGCCCTCGGTTGCTCCAGAGGCGGCGGCGGCGGCCACAGCGGCTGAACCGGCAGATGCCCCCGCGGCTGCAGAAGCTGCAGAAGCTGCGGCGGTCAGCGCCCCAGCTCCAGAAATATCCCCGCCAGAGCCATCTGAGGCAGCTGCTGATTCCAGCTCAGAACCGACTGCCCAGACACCGCCCTGGCGTTGGTATGGTCTGGCGGCAGCGGGGTTGGTGCTGGTGGGCACCCTGGCCTATGGCCTCAGTCGCCCTTGTGTGGTGGGCGGATGCGCCCGCCTATCCCAAGCCGAGACCCTGGCCGATGATGCTCTGGCCCCGTTGGCGCAAAACCCGGGTCCGGCGGAGATCTTGCAGGCCCAGGCTGACCTAGACCAAGCCATGGCTCTGTTACAGCCAATCCCGCGTTGGTCTCCCCACTATGGGGCGGCCCAGGATCAGTTGGCCGAGTTTCAAGCCCCCTGGCAGGCCCTGGATTGGATCATTCAAGCCCAACAGAAGGCCACCGAGGCGGCTCAGAAGAGTCAGAATCCGCCCCATCCAGTGCAACGCTGGGTAGAGGTGAGCATTCTCTGGCGACAGGCGATTAATTACCTAGAACAGGTGGCCCCGGACAGTCCGTTGGCGGAGTTGGCGGCGGATAAACTGAGGGAGTATCGCCGCAACCACGCCACCATTCAAGGCCGCATCGACACGGAAGAGGCGGCCCAGGCCAATTTGAATGCGGCCCTGGAGAGTGCCGAATTGGCCAACCATCACACGGAGACCTCCCAGTCTCTGGGGGCGGTGCAACTGGCTGAGCGGGAATGGCAGAATGCCCTGCGCTCTCTGCGTTTAATTCCTCAGGGAACACAGGCCTACAGCGAGGCCCAACCCCTGCTGAGCCGCTATGAGCAGCAGTTGAGCCAGATTCGCGATCGCATCGCCCAAGAACAACTGGCCGACCAGGGCTATCGCCAGGCCATGGAAGCGGCCCAGCAGGCCCGCAGCTATGAGCAACAGCATCAGTGGACCCTGGCCGTCACCTCCTGGGAGCGAGCCGTTGCTGAAGCTCAGGCCGTGCCCAACAGCAGCTCCCTGGCCGAGGATGGCAGCAGCCTGGTGGCCCAGTATCGCCAAGCCCTGACCCAGGCCCGAGGGCAACTGGCCCGGGCCGTGGCCCTGCGGCAAATGGAAGCCGACCTGGCCCGCCTCTGTGCTGGGTCTCCAGCCCCCTGCCAATACAGCACCGACCAGAACCAAGTGCGGCTGATCCTGGCCCAGGGCTATGACCGGGTGATCTCCCAGACCATCACCCCGCCCGCCAACCGAGTGGATACGGGGGTATCTGCCGCAACCATTGCCGCTGGCCAGACCCTGATGGAGCAGATCATCAGCCTGGGCAACCAAAGCCAGCAGCCCATCGATCTCTATGACGCGGAGGAAGGGTTCATCGCCCGCTATCGCCCAGACCTGGGCGGGTTTGTGAAAAATCAGGGATAGCTAGGGCAGGGTTAACTGGGCGGCAGCATTGAAGCACTGACGGCTGATGCCCCGGGTCACCAAGACCCCGGTCAGCAGGGTGGAGAAGGCCAACATAAACATGATCAGCATTTGATAGACGGCGGCATTGAGGGGATCGATGCCGCTTAAGAGCTGGCCGGTGATGATGCCGGGCAGTTTGACGATGCCCACCACCATCATGGAGTTGACCGTGGGAATCAGGCCGGCCTTGATGGCCTCGCGCCGGTAGCGATGGATGGCCTGGGTGGGGGTGGCCCCTAAGCTCAGGTGGGTTTCGATCTCGATGCGGCTAGACTGCAGGGTGCTGAGCAGCCGGTCGCCGGCAATGGCGGCGGCAGTCATGGCGTTGCCCAAGATAATGCCGGCCAGGGGAATCACATAGCGAGGCTCGTACCAGGTCTCGGGTCGAATCACGACCCAGCTGGTATAGGTCAGGGTGAGGGCGGTGGTGGCCAACAGGGAACTCCAGAGCAGGGGCAATAGCCGGGGCAGGGTCTTGCTGATGCGATTGCGGGCCACCAGGGCGGCTACTGTCAGCATCACCAGCAGCACCGCCAGCACCGCCCAGGGATTGCGCCAGGCAAACACCACCGCCAGGAAATAACCCACCAGAAATAATTGCAGTACCGTGCGCAGGGTTGCGATCGCAAGGGTGCCCTGCACCCCCAATTGCTCCCAACTAGCCAGGCCAATGGCGACCGCGATCAGCCCCAACGCCCACAGCAGGCGCAGCGCATCTAATTCAATCAAGGCATCCAAGCGGATCGGCTCCTAGGAATTGAGGGGACAATGTCGCCATTTTATAGCGCTGGCCAGTCAGCTTAGGACGTGGTTGATCGTCCAATAGCCTAGTCTAGGGGGCTGACTGGCTCGCCACCGCCCAAAGCAGGGTGGCGGTGGCGAGGAGAAACTCGGGGATGGATTTCTCCCTAGGGGTTCATCATTAGGAGCACATAGGCGAAGATAGACCAAGTCCCACTGGCAATCTCAAGCCTGCCGAGGGCAAGCGTCCCGGTTGGACCGAAGCGCAGTGGACCCCACAGTATCTAGCCCCCGAGTCCCTATCCAGTCACCCATTTCAGGTGTGAGCGAGTGCAGTCCATTCCCCCCTTAGACCTCACAGAGCAGTATGCCGCCATTGCTGCCGAGCTCAATGCTGCTGTACTGGAGGTATTACAGTCAGGACGCTATATCAACGGCCCGGTGGTCGATGCCTTCGCCGAGGACTTTGCTCAGTACATTGGCACCCCAGAGTGCGTGGTGTGCAATTCCGGCACCGATGCCCTCTACCTGGCCCTGCGGGTCCTCGACATCGGCCCCGGTGATGAGGTGATTACATCGCCCTTCACCTTCATCGCCACCGCCGAAACCATCAGCGCCGTGGGGGCCACCCCGGTCTTCGTCGATATCGAGCCCGATAGCTTCAACCTCGATCCCGAGTTGATTGAGGCCGTCATCAGCCCCCGCAGCCGAGCCATCATGCCGGTGCATCTGTTCGGGCGACCGGCGGATATGAGCCGCATCAATGCGATCGCAACCGCCCATCGGCTCTACGTGATCGAAGACTGTGCCCAAGCCACCGGCGCCCAATGGCAGGGACAAAAAGTCGGCAGCCTGGGCCATGTCGGCTGTTTTAGCTTCTTCCCCAGCAAAAATCTAGGGGCCTGTGGCGATGGCGGTGCCCTCACCACCGCCGATCCCGCCATTGCCGCCACCGCTCGCATGCTGCGGGAACACGGCAGTCGAGAACGGTACTATCACGAAGCCATCGGCATCAACAGCCGCCTCGATGCCCTGCAGGCGGCTATCCTACGCATTAAGCTCCAGCATCTAGACCGCTGGAATGCCCGCCGAGCCGCCATTGCCGATGAATATCAGCGTCTGCTGGCCCCCATTGACCAGGTGATCCCACCAACGGCGCCCCAGGCTGGCCAGAGTGTCTGGAATCAATACACAATACGCCTGAGCGCGGCTGCCAGCGACGATGACCTGCGGCAACGGGTGCGGCAGCAGCTGCAACAGCACGGCGTCAACACCATGATCTATTACCCGCTGCCCCTGCACCAACAACAGGTCTATGCGGCCCTGGGCTATGGCCCCGGCAGCTTCCCCGTGGCAGAGCAGACCGCCCGCCAGGTGTTATCCCTGCCGATGTTTCCAGAATTGCTGCCAGAGCAACAGGCGCGAGTAGTCTATAGCCTTAAGGATGCCTTGCTGCAGCGATAGCAATTGAGTCACTTCTATGACATCAATTGACGACGAATTGTTGCATAGCTTTACAATTGGGCGTTAGTGTTTGTAGTTTTCTATACTATGGTTACGGTACCTGTATTTTGACGTCAGCTGAGTCTCTACCGTAGCGTCATGATGAGTGCATCGCCGGGTAGCTCTAGGCAGCAAACACGTCAGCAGACGGGGACAGACTCACCGGCAGCATCGACAACATTGCTGCGCAGCCCCACCCCGGCCGGCAGGTACTCATTCGAGTCCAGAACAAGACAACTGACCCCTGGCGTGGAAGGCAAGAGTCCTGTGAGCAATCCCCGACCGACCCAGATGCGGCGTTATGATCCCGAGATCTTCGCCCGTTACTACAGTCGTCGTCCTTGGGAACTGATTTGGCGAGCAATACAGGTACTCTGGTTTCTAGGCACCTTCGCCCTACTGTTGTGGCTAGACCGTCGCTTCGGTCGCGAAGAGCAAACCAAGTTTCGACGCGCCGCCCAACTACGTCAGCTGTTGACCCGATTGGGGCCTACCTTCATTAAGGTGGGACAAGCCCTCTCTACCCGGCCCGATCTGGTGCGCCGCGACTTCTTAGAAGAGCTGACCAAGCTACAAGATCAGCTGCCGCCCTTTGCCAATGCCGTTGCCCACGCCATTCTCGAGAAAGAGCTGGAGCATAGCCCCGGCGAAATCTACAGCTATTTTTCTGAGCAACCCATCGCTGCTGCTAGCCTGGGCCAGGTCTATCGAGCCCGTCTGTATAGCGGCGAGGAGGTCGCCGTCAAGGTACAGCGTCCCCATCTGCTGCCGGTGATTTGCCGCGACTTGGTGTTGATGCGCTGGGCGGCCGGATGGCTGCCAAAACTATTGCCCCTCAACCTGGGGCACGATCTGATCATGATCGTGGACGAGTTCGGCGGCAAACTCTTCGAAGAGATCGATTATCTGCACGAAGGCCGCAATGCCGAGAAGTTTGCCGCCAATTTTCACGACGATGAGCGGGTTAAGGTCCCAGCCATCTACTGGCGTTTCAGCAGTAGTCGGGTGTTGACCCTGGAGTGGATCAATGGGTTTAAGCTGACGGATCTAGACCGGCTGCGGCAGGCCAATCTCGATGCCGATCAGTTGATCGAGATCGGGGTGACAGCCGGGTTACAGCAACTGTTAGAGTATGGCTTTTTCCATGCCGATCCCCATCCTGGCAACCTGTTTGCCATGCCCGACGGCCGCATGGCCTACATCGACTTCGGCATGATGGACCAGCTGCGGCAGGAGACCAAAGAAACCCTGGTGGATTCGGTGGTGCATCTGATCAATCAGGACTATCACCACTTGGCTGAGGATTTCGTCAAGCTGGGCTTTCTCACCCCCGACATCGACATTCACCCCATTATTCCGGCCCTAGAGGCGGTGTTGGGAGAGGCCTTGGGCTCCCAGGTGCGAGAGTTCAACTTCAAGACCATTACCGATCGGTTCTCGGAGTTGATGTATGAATATCCCTTTCGGGTGCCGGCCAGCTTTGCCCTGATCATTCGCTCGCTGGTCACCCAGGAGGGGCTGGCCCTGAGCCTCAATCCCGAGTTCAAGATCGTCGATGTGGCCTATCCTTATGTGGCTCGTCGCCTACTGACGGGGGAAACGCCTTCCCTGCGGCGACGATTGCTGGAAGTGCTGTTTAAGGATGGTCGCTTCCAGTGGCAGCGTTTGGAAAACATGATTCTGATTGCCCGCAACGACAGCAACTTCGATATCTTGCCGACGGCTGGTTTGGGGCTGCGCTACCTGATGTCGGAGGAGGGCCAATATCTGCGGCGGCAATTGCTGCTGGCGTTGGTGGAAGACGACCGGCTCCACACAGAAGAAGTGCAGAACCTCTGGCGCTTGATTAAGGATGACCTCACCCCTGAGCGGCTTTGGGATGCTGCCTGGGATGCCCTGGCGGATTTCTCTAAGGAACAGGCGGCGGCACTGGTGCCGGCCCAGGTGGCTAGTTTGGCCGGGGCGTTTCAAGTCCCCCGGCCCCGCTGACCCCTATAATGGGTCAGTTAATGGTTGTTCACAGTTAGGTCGTCCTTGTGTATCTCCAGCCTCCTTACGTGCTCTTGATTGCCGGTCTATTGAGTGCGATCGCATCGGGATCTGCCTTCAGTGCGGTGCTGCAACAGTCCCTCGAAGCCTGGTCTAAAAATCGCTCTACCCGGGTCTTGGCCGGGCTGCGCGGTCCCAAACTAAAGCTCCCCTTCTTCGGCGTTTGCACTGGGGTCTGTGTTTTCTTGGCAGCAGGGGTGCAAATCTTTGGCTTTTCCAACCGGACGGCCTTTTCCTTTGCGACTCCCATGACATTTTTCATTGCCTGGTTAGTCTGGTCTCAGCTGATGAAAGTACTGCTGAGAATCGAGCGTGGCGGCTCCCGAGCCCTAGACATAGATGCCCCTTAACTGCCCCTTAAAACCGGGGCACATCTTCCAGCACCTGCACTTGAATGACCTGATTGGGCTCAATGGTAATGGCCTGGGGCGACGCAGCCACGGTGGTAGCCGCCCCCAGGACTGCCCCGCCGATGAGTCCCAGGCCGCCGAAGCCAGACAGTACAGTCGTGGCTAGGGCGCCAATGCCGGAATTGACCGCCACATTGCTACCGGAGATCTGGGGACTGCCCACTAACAGGCCAGAGACCGCCGACAACGGCAGGTTACGGGTACCGATGGCCAAGGTCTGGGTAACGAAACGATAGCTGCCACCGTGGGGTTCGAAGCGACCAATCACCTGACTGCCAGTCGGGGCCAATACCGCCCCTGTGTGAGGATCCCGCAGGTCACTGTCTAATAACAAGACGTCGTACCACGGATCGCTCTGGTTGAGTTCCAGGCGCTGGCTGGCCGGATAGCGCAGGGTCAAAACCGTCCCCGCTGGAATCGCCACATCCTCGGGAACAGCAGTCGCCTGGGCAATGGCTGGGGCCTCGGCAGTTGTTGCTGGAAGCGGTTGGCCGAAGGGCACGGGCGTGGCGGCGGTCGTCGCTGCCGGCGGCGATGAGGGCGGCGGCGGTGTGCCCACGGCAGGCGTGGCTGTCGCTGTGGGGGCCTCAATAAACGGCGGGGCGGTCACCGTCGCATCGTCCTCGGGGGGAGCAGAAGCCGCGGTCGACTCTGCCGCCGGGGTTGGCCGGGGCGTAGGCTCAGGGACAGCGGCTTCTGTGGCCCCTGGTGTGGGCTCTGGCACCTCGATGGATGCATCACTGGTTGTGACGGGTGTCTCGGCTGGCGCCGTCTGCTCGACTGGCTCACGGGACTCCAGGGGAGGCACCCTGACTTGGGTTGGCGCTGCCGCAGACTCATCGATTGATGGCACGCGGACTGGGGCTGTAGCTCCCCCATCTAGGCTGAAGGGGTCGACAGGTAGGCTATCGCTGTTGGCCTCAGAGCGGCTCTCGGTGGGCAACCGTAAACTGGCCGCCGAGGTGCTGACATCATCGACACCTGGACGGGAGCTGTTGGGGGCTGAGGTCTCCGCCGCAGAGGATCCATCCCCGGGGTCAGAAGATAGCGTCTCTGCTGGTGCCGTCGGGGTCTCACCAACGGGGTCTGCAGTAGCTGGGGCCGGCTCTGGCTCTGGGGCCGCTTCCGGTGCTGGGGTCGGCTCTAGGGAATCACTAGGGGCAGTATCTGCAGGTGTCGGCGAGGGAATGGCTGGCTGCGAAGACGGCTGACGGGCAATGGCGCTCGAGTCTGCCAGTAATGGGGTCAGGGTCCAACGGGTCTGCTCCCCGCGAGGCACCGAGGTGAGTTGGGCATGGCGGGGATCGAGGACGGTGCCGGGGGCAAACTCAATGACGATGCGGCTGGAGTTGTCGTCAAACTGAGCCGCCCGCACGGAACGAATGGGGCCGTCATCGTATTGCTGCACCCCAGGTTGGCTCAGCTCAGTCTGAGGGATATCGAGCACCAGCCGTGCCGGTTCCGCCAACAGGGAATAGCGGGGTGTAATCCCACTGGGCAGGGTGAGCCGTAATTGGCGACTGCTGGGATCGAAGCTCCAGGTCACCGATGCGGCTGCCTGCCCCGGCAATACCACAATCAGGGGGGCCGCCGTTGCGATCGCAAGCCCTAAGGGCAAACCGCCGCCCCCGAGAAGCCAGGTAAGCAGCCAGAGACTACTGTGCCGTGCCGCATGGGTCATGATGGTACTCCCGGGATAGTCAATTCCCTGTGATCTCGCCTACAGGATACGTCCAACCGCCGCACTTGCGTCCCGCTGCCAGGTCTTTTTAGCCAATTTTGCCGGGGAAACGGGATTTTTTTATATTTGTTAATGATACTCACATCCTGTCCGTCAGGGACCCGCTATAGTTCTGTACTCTGAAAGAGGCATCCATATTCCCCCTTGACGAATGACCTGATGAATGACCTGATGAATGACCTGATGAATTAGGAGAACATGCCATGGCCATGGTTGAGTCCACCATGCTGGAGTTGGGTACCCCAGCCCCAGCCTTTGCCTTACCCGATGTGGTATCGGGGCAGACCATCACCCTAGACGACGTTGCCAAGGACAAAGCGGCCCTATTGGTGATGTTCATCTGCCAGCACTGTCCCTTCGTCCAGCACGTCAAGCAAGAGCTGGCCCGTTTCGGCCATGACTATGGCGATCGGGTGGGCATCGTCGCCATTAGTGCCAACAATGTCGACACTCATCCCCAAGACGCGCCAGACTATCTCAAGGCCATGGCCGAGAGCCTAGGCTTTACCTTCCCCTTCTGCTACGACGAAAGCCAGGCCGTGGCCAAAGCCTACACCGCCGCCTGCACCCCAGATTTCTTCCTCTTCGATGGCAATCGCCGCCTGGTGTATCGCGGTCAGCTCGACGATAGCCGCCCCAGCAATGGCGTCCCGGTTACTGGTAAAGATCTACGGGCCGCTCTGGAGACCACCCTCAAGGGGGAGACGGTGCCAGCGGTGCAAAAGCCCAGCGTCGGCTGCAACATCAAGTGGAAACCCGGTAACGAACCGCCCTATTTCGGCTAACCCGCCGCTAGCTGCCGTCGATGCTGAGGGGATCCTCGCCGCCATTCAGATAGACCATGGAGTTAATGATCTGCACCGCCTCGTCAGGGGTGATGTCTTGGCAGGCGGCCTGTCCCTGCAGGCGCTCGTTGATATAGGCAGCTCCCACCAAGCGATAGAGCCCTGCTTCTCCCCTTAACCAATCACTCCTCAGTTGAGATGCTGCCGGAGCCTGGCTGTAATGCAGTTGATACTCTCCGTTGGCAAACTGGGGCGGCTGTAACGGCAGCGTTTGGCTAGCCCCCGCGGGATTGTTGCCCGCGGGGGCAAATTCGATGGCAAAGCAGCGATCACGGTTATCCCGATAGATCAGTAAATAGTAGGGCGGTGCCGGCCGACTCTCCACCGCCACCAAAGACATCTCTGCCGGTAGGCTAGTGGGCACGGCAATGGGTACCCCCAAGCTATCCAGTTGCTGCTTGACGGCAGGAGAGAGCTGGGCCAGAAACGCCCCCTGGGGTGGCGGTGGCGGTGCAGCAGTAGTGGGTGGCGCAGTTTCGGAGGAGAGCTCTGCCTGCGGAGTCGCCTCACAGCCCGTCAGCATCAACACAATTGCCGCCGTCATGGCCCCGACCAAGGGCCCTTGCTTATGGCAACGGCATGACTTTAGCATCGGTAGGAACTGATATCCGACAGGCTGTGCTCCTAGGATACCTAGGGAAGACTCAGGAGTTTCAGGGAGCGCTTATGCACGTTAGGCAATCCATAAGGTTAGCGATAGAAGCTGACCTTGTGGGGCTTGCCGCTGTGAGGGGTATTGCGATTGACCAGGTCCGATAGGGTGCTGGTGGTCTGGATGATCTCCCAGCCCACCGGGGATAAGGTCTGTTCATTAAACACGTTCTCTGCCAGCAAGGGATTGGTCAAGGCCTGAGAGAAGGCATCAATGCCCACCAGGCGACCAATCAGGGGAGACAGGGCCGAATTGTCCCGTACATCTTCGGCATAGAGCCCCACGTAAAACTCGACCTTGTCGACCTCACCATATAACTCTTGCAACAGCATCTGGGTGGTGGCATCGCCAGTGATCTGGTTGAAGCGGGTTACCCTGGGATAGCCGCACATCTCCCGATAGTCGTTATAGCTAGCCATCTGGGCCGCTCGCCCCAAGCGGATGCTAGCTAGTTCCGTAGGCGCCACCAGAAAGTCATCGGTATTGAACAGGCCAATGCGACTAGAGGGTTGAGACGACGCCTCCTCAAATAATGCTCCTAAGCCCCGATCTATCAGCAGTTGATTGTTCCACAGGCTCGATTCCATTGCCACCTGCTTGTTGTCATAGAGAAAGCTATCGGGTAAGGCACTGTGCCAGCGATAGACCAGACTAAATTCCATCGTCATCCAGTTGGTGCGATACCACTTTTCGTGGGAAAAGGCGGGGGGATCGACAAAGAAGTTGAAGTGGTAGGGCGTGATGTGATTGATGTATTCCTCCACCACAATTTTCATGATCTCGACCATGAGAATATTTCTGGCCGTTTGGAAGAGCCGTTCGTCATCCCAAGCGGGATAGTGCTGCGCCAGCACCTCACACAGGCGATTGTGTTCCCGTAAACAGAGCACATTGAGCATGACATAACCAATCTGGATATTGGCCCGCTCGACGCCCATGGCAAATAACTTGGCCTTCAGCGGCCAGTCGAGTCTCTTCTCATCGTTAAGGGGCTCATACAGGCCCTTAAATTCTGGTTTGACGCTGCCCTGCTTCGGATCTTCGTAGTAAAACAGGGGATATTCTTCGCCATTGAGCCGCTGGCTTTTGAGTTTCCCGCCCTGGAAGGCTCTGAGTTTGTGGGTTGCTTCTCGAGTCAGCCCATAGACCTGACAGAGATCGATGTGGTGGTTGGAGGTATTCTTCAACCAGTCATCGCGGTCCTTGCGCAGGAATCCATCCGTAAACCACTGCACCCAGTAGGGAAACAGCAGGGTTGACTTTTCTGAGGGAATGGTGATGGCATTGCCCTCGGCATCTCGCCGCTTCTTAAACAAGACCGCCAGATCTTCCAGCTCAGGCAGATTCCCGTCCCGGTTGAACTCTGGATCGGGGGGCAGGTGGCGTCCGGTGTAGCTGCGATCGATGAGGGAGTCCCAAGAGGTATAGGTATCCGTCTTTTTAGGCAGTCCTTGGTCTGGCACGTACCCCGGCAAGGATTGAAACTGCTCATCCGCTGTATCTGGGACGAACGGATCCAGGGTCATCAAGCTAAAGGCATAGGGCCGAGTCGGCGCTTTATAGATGGCACTGTTGATCAAAACCTTATTCACCTTGCGGTTGAGAAAGCGAATCTGCTGAATCAACGCCCACAGGACCCTAAAGTTTGTTAAGAGAAATGTCTGCAGTTTGTTGCCGAAGCCATCCCTAGATGTGTCCCGTCTTGGCGCCATTGCATTCAGCCTCCCTCAATCAGTGCCTACAAGTGTCTACACGTTCTAACCAGAAGTCCAGCCCCCGAACCGCAGAGAGGGTGATGACTTCAGCCCGAGGCGGCCCATAGCAGGATCCTCGATCTATCATTCCGGACACTGACGCCCTCAGAGGACATTTGAAAACTCGACTGAAAGTCCTGCAGGGTAAGCGTTTTAGAGCGTATGGCTCTGTTAGCCAGAATCCAGTCTGGAGCAAGGTTGCAGGGTACTTTCCAAATATCCTCTCAGGTAGCTTCCTATAGCTGTCCGACATCAACGGTCATAGGCGATGACAAACCGTTCTGGGAAAGGCGTGCCCTGAAAGTCAATCTTCCCAGCGTCTCCTGGCAACAAGCGTACACCCGGCCGCAATAATACCTGCTTGATCGTCTCGGGGATTTGCATCATGCCGACATACTTGCCTAAGCAAGTATGGTGACCATAGCCAAAGTGCATGTAGTGGTAAGGAAGCCGATCGATGGAAAAGGTCTCAGGCTGGGGCAGCTCATGGGCATCAAACCCAGCCGAAGCCGTACAGGCAAACACCAAACTATTGGCAGGAATGGGCGTCTCTCTGGGCGTGCCGGCTGCTAGGACGTAATCTTGCTCACAGAGGCGAAACACCAGAGGGTTGATGGGATTGAAGCGGAGCGCTTCCCACACATAGCGATCGAACGTCTCATCATCGTTGGCCTGGGCAGCCTGCAGTGCCTCCTGCAAGATAGTGGGGGTCAAGAGAATTTGCTCTAATGCTTGCACAATCGCCTGGGATGTAGTCTCTACCGCACCGATCAACAGCCCAGCCATGTTTGTCACGATTCTCTTATCGTCAAATAAGATATCGTCGGCAAACTGCGTTTTGACCAATCGCGTAAACACGTCATCCATGGCATTAGGCTCAGGTGGCGTACTCGATGAAGCAGATCTATTACCTGAGAACAGCTTATCCAGTAGGGCCCTCAGCAAGTCTCCAAAGGACAAATTTTGGGGCGAGGTCTGGGTGACCTGAGCTTGTTTCTCTGCCAACAACTGGGTCAGGTAGGTCGTCATTTCTCGACCCGCTTGCACTGCTGCCTCATGGATTTGAGGATCATTGGGTAGGTTTTTAAAGAAGTTTGTCTGGGTAGCTCGGGACCAACGATACATACTCTCTAAATCTGGCCCCGGAAAGCCAAAGTAGTCTCCACAGACGCGGACAGGGACATAGCGCCCTAACTGGCTAACCACTTCAATCTCACCAGCCTGGGCATGGTTGTCTAGGGAGGTTTTTGCAATGTCACCGGCCATTTTTCGCACGGCAGGCAAGTCCTCTGGCTGCAACATGGTTTTCATGATGGACTTTTCTCGCCAGTTGATTTCCGTGTTATCTCTGGCCAGCATGAAAGGCCCCTCCACCGCTGCATCCATCTTGGAGGCATAGAGTTTGACGGTGAAGACATTTTCCCGAGACAGGACTTCTTGGACGTCAGAAAACAATGTGACTAGAGTGAATTTTGGAGTCACAAAAATTGGTCGATTTTCACGAAGTTCTTGGAAGAATGGTCGCCATTCCGTCCGAATCCACTGGTTTACCAGCTGTAACTTTTCAGCCAGGCGATCCATAGGAATATTATCGTACTGTTCTAAATATGACATGATAATTGGCACCTCATAAAAGGGGATATTAGCGGCAATATAAACCATCATGGCTGTTCAAGAGAAAGCCGATTCCGTGAAACTAGATGTCGCCGTCAGAGGACATTTGAAAACTCGGCTGAAAGCCCTACAGGGTAAGCGTTTTAGAGCGTATGACTCTGTTGGCCAGAATCCAGAAATGCAGCCAGTTCCCATTACTATTCACCACCGAGGATTCTGTATTCAGCTGTTTCTTGGGCAGATAGGGACTCGATAAAATCTGCGAGTTTTTTTCCTGCCTTTTTCCGGGTTGCATTTTTAACCACAGGTGTCCAGCCCAAGAAACGACCGGTTGCTCCTAGGGCCATATCTGACCACTGCCAAAAGTCCCAATCGTCATGATGGCGAATGATTTTTCCAGCTTTGAAGTCGAATTGAGCCGCAACGATATTGTGAACCTGGCGCCCTGTTTCTGAAAAGTGATAGGTTGCCTCCCAGTGAGCGATCCCGGCGTGCTCATTGGCGGCAGCATCTGTCAGGATGACCTGCAAATCCATGGCATTGCGGCAGAACATATACCACATGGCGGCAACAGCATCACCGTTTAGATCAAATAGGGCATCGGAAAAATGAATCTCGGGGTGATAGCAGCGCATCATGCCCTTGTGGTCCCGCTGGTTGAAGCAGGTATAGAAGGTTTGAATTAGAGTGACATTGGGATGCTCACGGCTCATATCGGCAGGAATAGGGTGCTGCGGGGAAGAGTTCATAGGGGTGCAGAAGGGTGGGCGGGGTCAAATTAGACGGGATAAGCGAATGCTAGGCAACTCTGGGGCCTACTGAGAGTGCCTATCTGGATAGGAGAGGCTGATGCCATTGCCAAGACCAATCCTTTATATCTTGGCCGGTCTGCCGAGCAGCGGCAAGACCACCCTATCGCAGGGGCTGGCGCGGCGAGTCCACGCAGCCCATATGCGTATCGATACCCTTGAGCAAGCCCTCAGGGATCTCTGTTCTATCGAGGTCCAGGGGGAAGGCTATGATCTGGCCTATAGAATTGCAGCTTATGCCCTAGGAGGGAGTCCTACCGTGCTACATCTCCCCATCGAAACCGAGCGATTGAGGATTCGCCGGTTTGAACCGAGCGATAGCCTGCCCTTCCTAGAATTCATGTTGGATCAGGCGTCAACCCGGTATCTGATGTTCGAGGCCAGGCAAAAGACCGAACCAGGAGCTCGAGAGCTGTTTGAGTCCGTCTGCAGTGCTTATGATTCCCCAGCGCCGATTCACGCCTATGCGATCGCAACTAAAGACTCAAATCGCTATCTCGGGTCCTGTGGATATTCCCCCTATGATGACGGCATCGTCGAGTGCTATTACAGCATCAACCGCTCCGAGTGGGGCCGCGGATTTGCCACGGAAGCGCTGATCGCCTTGGCCAGTCAATTGGCTACCCAGGTTGAGGTGCGGGCCTATTGCCATCCAGATAATGTTGCCGCCCACGCCGTCGCCCGGAAAGCAGGCTTTGTCGACCAGGGCCTTGATAGACACCGGCACTTTGGCCATGAGGGCCGGTTGTTTGTCTGCCAGTCTGAGGCTAGCCGTCTCTTTTAGATGCCCTGTGCCGCGGCGCGAGAACTGCCCAGCAGCGGAAAATTCAGGCTTGAGCAAACCTGAGCGGGCAACCAGACTGCAGGCGATCGCCCCAGGCCAAATACGGTTTTGCTCACCCCGGCCCCGATAAAGCCTGCCAGCATCCCCGTGACCCGTCGCTTGGGGCCACCCCAGGCACTGAGTAAAATCGCTCCAGTGACGCCGCCAATCCCTGCGGCTGAAGCGGTACTGGCTAGAACCGTAGCACTGCCGTTGGTGCGGGCCAAGATCATGGGGTCATAGATGGCTCCGCCCAGGTCGTGAAAGAACTTAAATAGTACGCTAATTAGCAAGAGCGATGCTCCGTTCGGAGCGGCTACGCCAACGCAAGCTGGGCTGCCGCCAGACTGCTCGGAAGCCGAAGGTGAGTTTAGCCAAGCGGGTCTCAAGTTCAGGGGTCGGTTGGGGCGTGGGTTGGGGGATGCGGACATAGAGTAGGGTTGCGATGGTCAAAGACCGGCCCTAAAGGGCCATCGCAATTCCAAACGTCGCCAGATCAATCAGCAGAATCCCCATCAGCCCAATCAGCGGGTACAGGACTCGCCAGCGCCGGTCCAAAAATAGCGGAGCCATAGTGAACCGCTGAGTTCATGCTGTTGGCCCGCGTCAGCTGGTGTGGCGGCACCATCGAAGAAATCGAGGTTTGGTAGGCTAAACCTTGAATTTGTCCGAAGCCGCCATTTATGCTTGCGGCCAAATAAAGATGCCAAATCTGTAGACTGTCTGCCAGAAAAAGAATGCCGATGCCGATGGTTGAGAGGGCTGCAATGCTGTCGCCTAACATCATCAAGTGCTTGCGATTAAAGCGATCGACAATGAGACCGGCGACCAGCGTAATCGGAATGTGGGGCAGTTGAGAGAAAAAGCCGACCAGGGCCAGTGCCGTTGCCGAACCTGTTACCTCCCAAGCCCAAAGGGTGAGGGCAAACTCGGTCATGTAGCTGCCGATGGTTGATGCCAGTTGACCTGACCAGATTATGATGAAGGTACGCATAAAAATTTACTGCCAGGTTGCTCCAAGGCGCATACAACACGGTCTGCTGATCGGAGGTGACAGAAATGACTCAAGAATTGCTCGACTTGAGGTTGAGTATTTTGGAAGGGCGATATGAAGACGCCTTAGACCTCGTGGATGAGCTAGAAGAGATGAGTAAGCAAGCCATCTTGCGAAATATTGAGTCATTTTTAATGCGGCTGATGGTACATCTAATTAAAAATCAAATTGAACAGCGATTGACCAATTCTTGGACGGCTTCTATTTCTGACTCAATTTTGAGAATTCAAAAGTTGAATTTGAAGGCAAATAAGACATCTTATTACGTCAATATTGATGAATGGTTTCCATGGTTAGAAGAAGCGGTCGAAGCAGCAATTGCCCCTGCTAGCGTAGAGGTATTCGGTGGCAGATTGAACGCGATTCAGCTCAGTCAACAAGTTGAACGAAAATCAGTGATTACGGCTACTCAGTCATTGCTGGAGTTGACCTATCACTATTCAGGTAAAGAGCTACCGGCTATCATCATTGCTCGCTTGGTGGAACTGCCAGGAGGCCAAGAATGGCATAGGGATTGAACCTTTCGTTTCACGGCGTTCTGCTCGATCTCTATGAAACCTAGAAAGCTAATCTTGGGTCGCTTCTAAAATAGATTGGGGATGAACAACTGTAATATTATCGCTATTGCTAAAATCATCTGGATTAAATGTTAATAAGTGAGTGATGGCATGAGCCTGCATAACCGCAACCAATCGAGCATCATGGACGCGTTTTCCTTGAATTTGATCGGTCGTCACTAGATTTAACCAGTAAGAAAATATTTGCGGTGTTTCTTCAAGCTGTGGAAACTGGTTGAGAATTTGCTCAACTTCAGCACGAGTTTGTTCAACGCTCCAGCCCAGACCGTTGACATCGACTGGACGAGTTGCAACAACCCAAAACTCAATAATGTTTTGACTGGTGACAAATAATTGATGACTTTGAACTAGCAGAGTGGCAGCGGCTCTACCAGCAATCAGGTTCATCGGTGAGGTGCGGTCACTCATTCGCAGCAACACGTTGGTATCAAGAAGATAATCTGCCATTAGTCATACATTGACTCTCGTCTCAAAGCTTCATCGGGTAAGTTGGGGCCGTCCTTATGGCTTTGTACCCATTGTGTTAATCGTTCAGCCCGTTCTTGGGGGGTGGCGGTTGCCCAAAACGGCTGCTCCGAGGAAACGGGAGACAGGATTAAACGATTTTCATCGCCTACTTCAAGTTGGAAACGAGTATTGGGCTGAATGGCACGCAGAATCTCTTGGGGAATTTGTAGGGTGCCAGTCTCGCTGATTTCGACGATTACAGCCATTTCAGTGACCTCTAAAGTTCAATGGGCCGGTTTTGGGGTTCTACTCTGCTCATTATCTCTCATCCCCTGATGGCGGAACTGGGGAAATTTTGGCTATGCCACTCGCTTGGAGCACTTCAGGAAACTGCTTCCAGGGGACATCGTCATCATCGCTGTCGTGATAAAGTTTGCCAAACCAGAGCAGGGCTTCGGCGCTTTCGGCGAGGGGCAGATCGGTGAACAGGTAGGTGGGCCGATTGGGGGCAGAGACTGAAACCACACAGGCTCTGCTGCACATCCACAGGCAATCGACGGGTTGAATGGTGATGGGTGAGTCTTGGGATTGGAGAGTGTTGAGCTGCTCTAGCAGTTGAGCGCCCTGGGAGGGTTTCATGCGTTTGTGAGCGGCATCGTTGCAAGACTGGCAGACAAATAAATTTGGGTTTGACATTGCTCTAGAAGACGAATAATGACTCAATGACCGATAAGATTGCTCTAGCTTGAAAGACGAAAGTTAAGTCATGAGTGGTCGTGCTAGCGTAGAAGGAAAACACAGGCTGACTGAGGTTGATATGGCAGAGGTTTCTAAGCTCGATCAAGTTTTAGAAAGCATTGAGATGCTACCGCTTGAGGATCAAGAAGTGTTGGTCGAGCTTGTGCAGCGGCGATTAGTGGAACGACGACGGGAGGAAATTGCCGAGCACATTGCTGAAGCTCAAGCAGACGATGAGGCTGGCAAGGTATTTCGAGGTACGGTTGAAGATGCGATCGCCGAATTGAGGGCATGAGGCAGGTTCTTTTTGCTTCATCATTCAAGCGCGCTTTCAAACGATATTGTCTCTAACTTTGTGGAAAGTCCAGAGATAGGCGAAGACGATATTTTACTCATTGATATTGGCTCTCATGATGAGGTTTATTAAAGGGCAATCGCAGATAAAATTAGCGCAATGTGGCAAGTGCTAGATCAAATGAATTCGAGAAAGCAAGATGGAAAATGACTTACAAAAGTACATCGAGGCTATAGACGGCGTTCGCAGCGGTAAGCCTTGCATTGCAGGAACCAGGATGACTGTGGCGGACATTGCGACTATGTATTTGCGGATGGGACAGTCTTTAGAAGAGATTGCAGGTAAGTATAGACTGTCTTTGGCAGCCGTCTATGCAGCAATGGCATTTTATTTTGAAAATCGACAAGAGATCGACCAGCGAACGGCAGAAGCAGAAGCGTTTGCCGAGGCTGAACGGCAGAAGCAACCTTCCTTGCTCGACCAAAAGCTGAGGGCTGCCCGAGAGCATGCCTGAGCGAATTCGGTTCCATTTGGATGAAAATGTTGATCCAGACATTGCCTTAGCACTAAAACGAATGGGTATTGATGTAACGACTTCGCAGGAGACAAACCTCTTATCAAGGAGTGATATAGCTCAACTGGATTTTGCAATCTCGCAGTCACGCGTATTGGTAACCCATGATGATGATTTTCTTATCCTGAATAGCCAGGGTATGGAGCATTTTGGAATCGTCTATTGTCGGAAGGATACAAAGCCGATTGGCTATATGATTCGGATGATGATTTTTTAGTGAGATCAGTTCTCATCACTATACCGTCTATCGCAGCAATAGAGCGCTACGCTGTTCGATGCAGCATGGAATGGCAGAACCCGCAAGCATCACGATTCTCAGTCCATTGGGCTATACGTACATGGTTTTTCGGCCCCATGACTTGTTATTTCGAGAATTGTTGCCATTCATCGAAGGTGCCTTCCATTTCGACCCTGCCGTGGTTGAGCACAATGATGCGATCGCACCTCTCCAAGACAGCGGGACGATGGGAAACGATGAGGAGAGTGATGGGGTGGTGGGGTGGTGGGATGGTGGGTCCGTCTCCACATCCAGGGCGCTGGAGAGGTCGTCAAATACCAGCAACTCGGGTTGGCGCACGAACATGTGGGCGGCGGCGGCCCGCTGAAGTTGGCCGCCGGAGAGGCGCACGCCTCTGGGACCAATCGGGGTGGTGAGCCCTTGGGGCATGGCGGCTAGGTCGTGCTCAAAGACGGCCTGATGGATGGCGGTCTCCAGGGCGGTGGGGGATGCCTGGAGCCCCAGGAGAATGTTGTTGCCCAGGGAGCCGCCCACCCCCTGAACGGCATTGCCATGCCGTCGCCCGGAAAGCAGGCTTTGTCGACCAGGGCCTTGATAGACACCGGCACTTTGGCCATGGGGGCGGGTTGTTTGTCTGCCAGTCTGAGGCTAGCCGTCTCTTTTAGATGCCCTGTGCCGCGGCGCGAGAACTGCCCAGGAGCAGCAAGTTGAGCGATGAGCAAAACTGAGCCGGCACCCAGACGAAGGGCGATCGCCCCATACCAGATCTCGATGATCGCCCCTAGTCTCATGAGGCGCTTGTTGCCGTTTTATGATGAAAAGATGCAAACGCTTACCCTCACCCGACCTGACGATTGGCATCTGCATCTCCGCGACGGTGCGGCACTGACAGCGGTTCTGCCCTACACGGTGCGTCAGTTTGCCCGCGCCATCATCATGCCGAACTTGAAGCCCCCTATCCGCTCGGCGGCAGATGCGGCAGCCTATCGCGATCGCATCCTCGCCGCCATTCCAGAGGGTCAACGGTTTGAGCCATTGATGACGCTCTACCTCACCGACAACACTAGCCCCGACGATATTCTCCGGGCGAAAGAATCGCAGTTTATCAAAGCGGTCAAGTACTACCCAGCCGGTGCAACGACCAACTCAGACTCCGGTGTGACGGATATTCGGAAATGCGATCGCATCTTTGCAGCGATGCAGCAGGTGGACATGCCGTTATTACTACACGGGGAAGTGACCGATAACGATGTTGATACGTTCGATCGCGAGAAGGTGTTTATCGAGCGACATTTAATCCCCCTGAAGCAGCG
Organism: Halomicronema hongdechloris C2206; assembly: GCF_002075285.3. Lineage (GTDB taxonomy): Bacteria > Cyanobacteriota > Cyanobacteriia > Phormidesmidales > Phormidesmidaceae > Halomicronema_B > Halomicronema_B hongdechloris. The sequence continues at coordinate 3,774,426 of NZ_CP021983.2, forward strand.
ATTTCCCAACCTGCGGGTGGTGCTTGAGCATATCACCACCGCCGATGCGGTGCAGTATGTCCTGTCTGCCAACACCATCGCGGCAACAATTACGCCACACCATTTGTTGTTTAATCGTAATGCCCTGTTCCAAGGCGGCCTTCGCCCCCATTTTTATTGCCTGCCCATTTTGAAGCGGGAGGAGCATCGTCAGGCTTTGTTGCAAGCGGCAACGTCGGGGAATCCGAAGTTTTTTCTAGGTACTGATAGCGCTCCCCATCCCCGCACCAGCAAAGAAAGTTCCTGTGGCTGCGCGGGATGCTTTTCGGCGCTGCACGCCCTTGAGTTGTATGCCGAAGCATTTGAAAGCGTGAAAGCCCTAGATAAACTGGAGGCGTTCGCCAGCTTCTATGGCCCAGATTTCTATCAACTGCCGCGTAACACCGAGCGAATTAGCTTGTCCCAAACGACTTGGCGGGTCCCTGATCAAGTTCCATTTATGGAATCTGGGCTGGTACCGTTGGGGGCGGGGCAGGAAATCACATGGCAAATGGTATGACACTTGCACAACGCCTGGGGGCGATAACTCACTCAATGTTCTTGTGGTGGCCGGGTGGCTCGCAAAATCAGCCAGCTAGAAATCGCTAACCAGATTGCGGCAATCAGGCAGGCTTTGCTGATAACAGAGCGAATATAGCCTTGGATATCCTCGACATAAGCGGCGTTATACTCCAGCTCCATGGCCCCGACCATCTCGCCAGCCGCATTTTCGATCGGACCATAGATGGCAATCCAGGTGCCGGTCTCATCGACATAGGGATCGAAATTTAAGCTAATCTCCTGGAGACCATCCAACATCTGCCAATCCGGGGACTTGAGTTCGCGGAAGTTGTAGGCATAGCTCGGGTCGAGACTGCCCAGTACATCACCCTCGCGGGCGATATCACCAATGATCAAGACCTCATCGGCATTGGCACCCGGGATGTAGGTAACCGGTAAGGCCGAGGGGGCGATCCGATTGATAGTTTGCAGCCAGGCCTGATGACGTTGATACAGGGGATTATCACTAGGATTGTCTTGATCTGGGGGTAGCTCTAGCGCTGCCAGGGCGGCAAACTCATCACCATCAATGCCAGTGATGGCCCCCGTCAGGGTGTCGCGCATGGTCTCCTCGGCTTGGTCCATAGCGATGTCGGTGACGCAGGTGTAGAGCCAATACAGCCCACCACTGACAAAGGCCAGGTTGGCTAATACCGTGGTCAGGACCACCACCCACTTGGCCTGCTGTCGGGCTTTCAGCCGGGCGGCCTTGGCCTCTAAGCTGGCGTTGATGTAGGACACCTGACCCTCGGTGGGTCTAGGCTCTTTATTGAGTCCCTGGGTCAGCCACTGTTGGGCCTCGATCAGGTCGGTCCCCCTGAGTAAATAGCTGCGATCGCATCCTTTGGTCTGCCACTCATGCGATCGCACCAGCAGGCGCGTATGGGCATGGACATAGTCCAAATCCGTATCCAGGGCGGTCAGTAGCTCTTGAAACGCGGCTTTGAAATCATCTGTTTCGCGGAAAAAGAGCCAGTTATGGCGAGAGATCGAGGGATGCAGCCGCGACATCTCAAAGCCTTCCCGCCGCACCAATGGCAAGAACCGCTTATGACACTGGGTGGCGTACTCCACTTCGTCACGACAGACCTCAGAGGCCACTGAATCAGGGCTGAGGATGAAGACGAAAGTATCGGCCTGTTCGATGCCCCGCTGAATCGATTGCCACCAGTCTTCCCCCTTGCGGATGTCGTCCCAGTCGATCCAGGGATCGCGGCTAGCCTGGCGAAAGGCCACCTCTAAGGTTTCCACAAAGGCCTTATCTTTGCGGGAATAGGAAATAAAGACATCATTGCTCCTGATGAATGCTGTAGACACATGCGATCGGGAGCGATTATCAGAGGAATGAGGCATGGGCTCTATCATTGCGGAGAATACGGAGCAAGCCAGTCAAGACGAGATCTGCTCCCATGAGCATAGATTATGACCATCTTATTCAGCTCGGTGAATATTGAAGATATCTAAACCGGCACAAATCATACTCGCTACGAGCACGACACTTGGTTCCCTATACCCTCGAGAAGACCATCGCTGTCTAATGACGTCCATGATGTGAAGCGACATTGATTAATGGTCTAGCTGCCATGATTAGGTAGCTGAAGTAATCACGTGAATTACAGCGCAGGCATTGTCTTGTCCAAGGCTTCGACGGTATCTGTCATCTGCTCAATGCCACCTTTTGTAAAATTGGTGGGCTCCCTCTGAGGTGTGATTGCGATCGCCTGTGGCGACAATGTTATCCAAGCCCCAGTTCCAGGAGTGCCTAACTATCGTCTGGTGAGTTCAATGCCCACCTTTTCCTAGAATTGGTGGGCAAGTTGAGATTTTGGAGATTTGCTGAGGGTATTGGTGATGTACTCGCCCACCCTACCTACTTATCGGGTAGAACCAGGCGATCACCAAGCCATCCGGTGCAGCACCCTAGTTAGGCATAGGAAGTTTGAGGATTAGTAATCGTATAGTGCTTTACGCTATCGCTAGTACATTACAAGATTCAAGACCGAGTGCACCACCACAAATTTGTGCACCGAGCTTAACAAAATTCCCTAGCAGCGACCAGTTCCACCGGCACTGGTCGAGAAGTTCGGTCTTGTACAAACTGTTGACGCGGAAGTAAGTGGGATGCCCCGCCGATCGAAATTCGGTTCTCGCCAAGTGTCTCCCTGATGAGACGCTGCACGGACGTATCGAAATTCTGGGTATTGACGCGTTGTTCGATGGGCGGCAATGGTAAATTGGCTGGTCTGCAACGGCCGAAGACAGCTTCGAGCTCCTCCAGAACATTGAATCTGTCGCGCTGATTGGAGAGTGCCGCTTGCTCGCCAAAATGTGCACCTTCCCAATTAGAGCGCAGGTCTTCCAGAGTAAACGCGCTCTGTGCGGTTCCAATCTGTCCAGGGTCTAGCTCCTCTCCTGCCTCTAATCTTTCACGATAGCGCTGTTGCCCTTCTTCCGCCTCCAGACTGGTTTCATACGCCCGTAAACCACCGCCAGAATAGACACTTGGGAAATGCAATTGCCAAATAAGGTTCAACAAAGTTGACAGATTTATATTTGACTGCGTTGCATGAATACCCAGCGACTCAAGATAGCCAGCAAGTGATGTAAAGAAGAAGTGTCCCATGTCGAGCCACCCGCAGTTGCAGGTGTAGACGAAATTGTTCGAAGGCAAATCTACACCTTCTCCTGGATTAAATGCTTCACCGAGGCTCCAAAGCTGAACGAGTGTTCTGGTATGGGGACCCGCCGGGAATAGAAACCTCCATGCGATGTTGGGTCTGCCACTCAGGCGGCCGCCAGTTACATTTATGCCAGCAGGAGGGCCTGTCCGTAACGCTTCGTAAAAGCTATTTGCCTCCTCAAGGGTTTGCCGCACTTTATCGACAACTTCATCACGGTATCGGATTCCGCCTGACTGAATTGAACGATGGATTACCATTCGTTCTGTACAGGATGAATTTCCGGAGACTTCAGCATTAACAGCATGGGCAAGTTCGTGAGCCAAGAGCCTCTGTCCGCCTTCGGTTCCTGGTTGGTACTTCCCTCTTCCAAATACGATGCGATTGCCCACTGTGTAGGCTTCAGCGCCAATGGCAACAGCAGATCGGGCAGCCGTCTCCCCTGTATGAATACGAATGTTAGCAAGATTAGCACCGATGCGTGTCTCGAAAAACCGGCGATTCGCCATATCCATGGGTTGTCCAGATGTGGACAGCGCCCGCCTGACTATAGCAGGGACTGCGCTTTGACTCGCAGCCGTTGGGGTTTTTCGGTGCACAGAATTGTCGCTTGAGAATAAGCTGAACGGCGGTCGTAATAACGAGCTTACCGTAGGGACAGGGTCTAGGATCTGCGCTGCGAATACGTCCGCTGCGTGCTCTTCGGGCGCGTCGACACTACCGAGGCGAAGACTGGTTGGCACTGGATAGTTCCTTAAAACCAACGGAGATCGTATTTTTACCGAAGGCTCCATGGACTGTACTGACTCAGTGGCTGCTGTCCCCGGCAGCTCGCTGACCGGTCGTACGGTTCGTTGCCCATACTTGTGGTCTGGTTTCTTTGCCTGACAGTTTGGGCATGTGCCACCGCAAGCGCAAGCAGACTGTAGATGTAGTTTGGGCATGCGCATCATTCGGTTGGTGATACAGCCTGCCCACTGCTCGTAGTCCTCTCTAGGAAAACTAATCATCAGTTTGGGCTGAATTCTTTCCGATGTCATTACGTGTACTGGTATTCGGCTGAAGTCATGAGCGAAGCGAGTTGCAGCAGTGATGCTGGGCTCAACTTCAAGACCTACAGAGTCAGTCCGCCGCAACCTCTGCACAGCTTGGTTTCCAATCGTGCGCTGTAGTTGAGGGATGGAGTGCATGTCACGGCGCTGCCTAGAAAGCGTCGGGCCGCACTTCACTAATTTTGCAGAATGAGATTGCTGAGTTGCCTTTGGCTTCTGTGCGAATGTGTGCATACTTAATCTCCATTCGTTCAATGCCTAACGACCGAGCATCACCTGTGCGCATGAACACTATAGAATCGCATAGAGACTGTGAAACCCTGCGCATCAGGTGCATGCAGCAGTTAGGCACTGCATAATACTAAAAAAGCATCACACTCAGCCGATCGCCCTCCCCGATCTCCACATAGCTTAATCTCCCCGCGACCTTAAGTTTGGTCTAATTCTCGGGCTCCGTCTCCGTGATTGTACAAATCATATGTTGCGCAGACTCGGCTACAAAATTGATCTGCACGTTGACACTGTTGTCGTCCGTGTCCTTGCCCTGGAACTTGTCTGAGCTAATGGAAGACGTCCCTTCTTGGATCTGATTGTATGCATCTTTAGGATCATTCGAGAGAACAATAGATGTCTTGAAGGAACCAATAAAAGGATTGCTCCAGCCCACCGCGAAGTTAATAGTTTCATAACCTCCATCTGTGGTCGGAATTTGAATCTTGAAGGCGCTGCCTCCAGATACTCCGGTACCGATAGAGCCATCCTTATCGCACCCCGAGAACTCCATGTCTTTAAAGGGCTCGACTGTCGTTGGTGCGGTAAAATAGCGACCACTGTCAAAGTAGGACGTCACATACTGAATATCCCACTGGGTCTGATTATTGAGCGTCATCGTGAACCAGCGAGCTTTATCCGTAATCCCAGATGGTGTTCCAGTGTTCGGTGCTGGCATACCGCCGATCTTCGAGGCTAGGGATGCAGCAGTGAGAATTCCTTTGAGGATAACTGTGGGAGATGGCATATTGTTCACCTTCGAAAAGTCAAGAAAGATTGCGATTACCAAGCTGTTTCTGTGTCACAAAACGAGGCCTAACTATGTATTAAGTGTCAGATCTGCTGGATAAGACCCCCTATGCCCTACATTATCTATCAGATCTACGGGATAATACCCGGTTTTTAAGGAATTAAACAGACTATTCGATGGCTCTTCCGGGTCTGAGGTTGAAATGGTGTAAGAGGCTACAAAATGCCTTGTGGGAAACGGCTGAAACCTATTGGCTGCCCACTATAAGTTTGCCGGCTATCGCCATAAAGCGGGACAAAAACCTAGAGATAAAAAGCCCTGCGAAGCTGTCGCCAGGGCCGGTATCGTATCCTCAAGCACAAATCCGAGGATACGATGTTCAATATACGTCAACGTCGTCAGCAGATTGCAGCGAGGCTGGCCGAACAGGGCGCTCAAACAATTCGTGCCATCGCCACCGCCACGGGAATTCCCAAAAGCAGTGTCCATCGTCATCAGCAAGGGCTGAAACAGGGGCATCAGTATCCAGAGGCGGCGCTGTGGCAGACAGATGTTGGTGAAGAGTGGTTAAAACGGCTGGTCGTGGCCACTATCTATGTTTTTGGGCTGACGCGAGGTGTGGGCGCAGAAAGTCTCAGTGAGTGCTTTTACAAACTCGGTCTAGAGCATTTCATCGGGGTATCGGTCTCCTCGTTGCGCCACCTTCAGACCGTTTTGGAAGAGAAAGTTCTTGGCTATCAGCAGGTTCAACAGGAGCGTTTGAGCCAAGCCTGCCAGTCTCTGCCAGCGCTCTGTGTGGGGGTGGATGAGACGTGGTTTGAATCAACCATCCTGGTGATGATGGCATTAAGCTCAGGCTACCTCCTGGTGGAGGAAACGGCGGCCAATCATCGTTACGAGACTTGGCAACAGGTGGTTGAGCCCGTGGTGAAACAGTGGGGGAGTCGGATTCAATATTGTGTGAGTGACCGGGCGAAAGCCCTGATCAAACTGGCCTTGAATGACTTGGGGTGTGCCAGCATTGCCGACTTGTTTCACGCGATGCGCAAACTCAGCCAGGGTCTTGGGTTTGACCTGGAACGTCGGTTGACTCACCTCAGACGTCGTCTTCAGGAACAACCGCCTCAGGGGGCTCAAGCCGTTGAGCGAGACCCAGTACTGCAAGCGGAATACGCTGCCCTTCAAACGGCCCAGAGTCAATTTAGTGAGCATCTAGCCGCTATCAGTTTGGGGTTGCACCCCTTCGATATCAGGACGCTTGGTGCGGTCACCACTGAGCAGGTGGCCGTCAAGCTTAGCCAACAGGTAGACGCCCTCAAGCAATTTCAGCAGCAATATCAGCTCAAGGATGCCCCCGGCGGAGTTGACAAATTCAAGCGACAGATTGAGGTCCTTACCCCCATCGTGGATCTGTGGTGGCAGTGGGTTGAGCACTCCCTCGCCGCCCATGAACTCGCCCAGCCCTTATTGAGCTGGTTGACAGTGGGGTTGTTGCCGCTTTGCTACTGGCAATACCAAAGTCAGCGAACCGATAAACCGACGCTCAAAGCCCAGTATCGAGATGCCTATCAGCGGGCTCACAACGTCCTAAAGGCTCATCCGCTCACACGGACTTTAGAAGCCGAGGTCTATCGGTATTGGTACAGTTGGGCGAGTGAAATGGTCACCAAGTTTCAGCGCACAACTGCAGCGGTGGAAGGGCGCAACGGCTATTTGGGTCAGATTCATCACAGCCGTCGCCGCTTGTCAGACCGTCAGTTGCAAGTGATGAGCGTGATTCATAATTTTGACCTCAAACGGCTCGATGGCTCTACCGCTGCCCAACGACTTTTCAAGCAACCCCATCCAGACTTATTTCAGACCGTTTTAGCTCAGATGCACGATTTACCTTTGCCCAGGCAGCGAGCCAAAGCTGCAAAAGCTCAAATCCTTGATGCAGCTAATGTCCCGGCTTAAACGGGTAGCCGCCGCAATTATGAATCTAAACGTTTTTCGCCAAATCAGAAAGCGATCATCGCTATCCTATTAGTTCCAGGTCCATCTGTTTACGCTGCAACCGTGGTCATGACTGCATGGGGGAGTGCCCTCAAGGGGAAACCAGCACGCTTGACTCAGTAACGCCTCAGCAGAGAGGGTTGCCGCGAGATCAGTCAATTTCTCAGGATCACCTGTCAGCAATCACAGGGATCTTGTCTACGAGGGTAGGAGCAGTTCCATCACCAGCTAACCGGCGGCGGGATCGGTGCTGCCAATGGGGCCTTCGCCATTGGCTCGAGAGCCCCCCGAGTAACCCTGACAGGGGGCAGAGCTGGGGAAGGCGTCTCATGGGCGTTGCTGGGCAGAGTGGGGGGGAGACAGTGCGATCGCATCCTCAGCGGGTGCCGGCTGGGCGGGCGTTGGTTTGAACCCCTTAGCCACGAAGGTGATGCAGCCCAACAACAGCAAGGCACTGAGGGTGAAGACGCCGCGATAGCCGATCGCCGCGGCCAAGACCCCGCTGAGGGCCGAGGCGATGATGCCGCTGATGCCGATGAGGGAGGTCTGCAGGGTGTAGTCGGTACCGGCCATCTCGGGACGACTGTTATCCATCATGATGGTGAAGGTGGTGGTGCCGATCATGCCCAGGGCCAAAAACGTGATGCCGACGATGCCGTACAGGACGGGCAGTTGGGTGAGGCCGAAGGTGGGCAAGAAGTAGGAGAGAACGCCCAGGAAGGCCAGGCTAGTGGCGATTAAGAGCGATCGCTTCCGCCCCCAGCGAGAAATGACGATCCCTGCCGCCAATGCCCCCACCATGGTCATGGTGGTGCCGCCAACCCCCAGCAGCGAGCCAATCTCCGCCAGGGACAAGCCCTGATCCACCAGCAGCGGCCGAAACATCGTGGCCGAGAGATTGTGGGCCGCCGCGTACAGCCCCAGAATCAACAGCCAGCCCAGCATCCCCGGTCGCCGGCAAAACTGCCAGAAAATGCGGCCATAGTTACCGGGGGTGAGAGGGGCGGTCAGGGCAGACGCGGCCGCTGGCCGACGGGGCTCGCGGTGCAACAACACCGGCAACAGGGCCAGCAGCATCGCCGCCGCCAGCGTCCACAGGCTCAGCCGCCAACCCCACTGATTCAGCACTATCAACAGGCCGCCGCCGCCAATCATTTTTCCGAGAGAGCCGCCCACCCCCTGAACGGCATTGCCCATGCCGCGCTCTTGAGGCTCTAACAGTCGCAGGGCCAGTGCGTCGGTGGCGATGTCCTGGCTGGCACAGCCGGTTCCCATCAGGGCCAGGCCGATCAGGATCACTGGTAGCTGGGTCTCCAGGTTGAGGCCACTACACATGAGGGTGATGCCCACCACCCAGAGCTGGAAGGCAATAATCCAGAAGCGATAGTGGCCCCAGCGGGCAACGCTATAGCGATCGATCAGCGGCGCCCAGAGAAATTTGAACGTCATGGCGATCGCAACCAGCGGCAATAGCCCGATCGCCTGCAGCGACATGCCCTGCTGGCGCAGCAACACCGGCAGCGCTTCATAGAGAAACCAGAAGGGCAGAAACTGCGACACGTATAAACTGCCGAGCAAACCGTATTTTTTCAGGTGGGATTGAGAGGCCACGGGCCGGTACTCGCTGGATAGACGACAGTCAGGTTAGACCCAAGGGGGCGCGATCGCCCGTATTGCTAAAACGTGAGCGAGAACGAGCCGATAATGGTGAACGGTTCACCAGGCTCGATGCCTCGGACCCGGGAAATCGGCGTTCCCTGGATGTAGTCGGTATCGAAGAGATTTTTAAAATTCAACGCCAACTGCCAATCCGCGCGCTCATAGAAAATGGCGGCGTTGGTGATGAAATACTCATCCAACCGGAAACTGTTGTCCAGGTCCCCTGGTCGCTCCCCGACATAATTGAAGCCCAGGCCGAAGCCCAGCCCGGCCAGATCGCCGTCTTGCAGGGTATAGGTCGTCCACAGGTTGGCGCTGTGTTCGGGAATGCCGATTAACCCATTGCCCACGGGAAACCGGTTGTCCGCCGTCACTCGGGCATCGGTGTAGGCATAGTTGGCGATGACATTCCAGCCCGGCAGAATTTCCCCCGAAATATCCAGCTCCACCCCCTGACTGCGCTGCTCCCCCGTGGCAATTGAGGCATTTAAGAACGGAGGCGCCGTGGGATCGGCGGTGGCAACGTTCTGCCGGGTGATGTCGAAATAGGCCAGGGTCGCCACCAAGCGCTGGTCAAACAGCTCGGTTTTGAGGCCTATCTCAAAGCCCTCACCGTCCTCCGGGGGCAGCAAGTCACCGGCCACATCGGTGGCGTTGCTGGGGGTAAATGACTGCGAATAGCTGGCGTACAGGGACAGCTGGGGCGCGGCTGGATAGACAACTCCCAGGCCGTGGAGTCAAGCAATCCACCGATTGGCCCTGATGTCCACTGCCGGTGGGGTCAAAGAGAGACGGCGGGTTATTCACGTCTTGATCAACGACGTCGTAACGCACCCCGCTAAGAGGGTTGAGACGCGTCGAAAATCTCAATCTGGTCTTTGGGCCAAACCAGGACCAGACGGCGGGTGATCACTTCTGCACCCGGGCAGGCGTTGGCACAACTGGTCGAAGGTCCCAGTCAGCGGAACGGTCAACCATAGACTGGGTCGAAGACCGTTTATAGGGGCGAGGGGGCCAGAAAGATTGCCCCCGGGCCTCAATATCGCTGCGAATCGGCGACTCCCCAGACTCAACCCCCAAACAGCAGCGGTGTGTCGACTGCTGGCCGGTTGGCAAAGTTTGCGCCACCCACATCGGTCCCTGAGCCCGTAGACGTTTTGAATCATTCGGTGGCCCGTATTGACATCGAACCACAGATGCCCGCAGCCTCGTTAAAGGCAACCGGTAGCAACGGGTTTCACGCGCCTGTATTATTTCTTGGCGTGCTAATAGCCGAAAGGCATGGCGAAATTGTCCAGTTATCGCCGAAGGCATGCTCTAGGCGATAGCCCCCCCAGAAAGAAATCCCGGCTCGATCACGTCAATCGGGTTCGCCGAAGATGCGATCGCGGGGCACATCGACAATGCCGTCACCCAAGGCCAGTAACCCGGAATCATTTGGGACGCTGATCATGGAAGTACTCAAAATCCAGGGCCAGGGCGGTGCGCTCACCGATGTCCCAGGTGACCACGGGGGCAATAAACCGACGCCGCATCTCCTGATCGAAGTCCCGAAAGCTGTCCTGTCGCGAGACCAGGGCATTGACCCGATAGCGCAGGCGACCATCGCCACTGAGGCGATCGGATAAATCCAATTGGGGCCGAATTAGGGTGCGGTTCCCCAGCTGCAATTCCGCCTGGTAAGACGGTTCTACCGTCGGCTGCTCCGTGATCAGGTTAATCACCCCACCGGGCTGAATTTCACCGTAGAGAATCGACGCCGGTCCCTTCAGCACCTCGATTTGCTCCACATTGACGGTTTCCGGCAGCGCCAAGATGCCGGTATTGGAGAGGCTACCAGAGCCCGACAACCGGAAGCCATCCCGCAGCAGCTGCGCCCCCTGAAACCCCCGAATAGTGTATTGAAAGCCCGCTCCCTCGGTGGAGTCGACCACCACACCGCTGACATTGCGCAAGGCTTCGTCCAGCTGAATCACCTGCTGATCGTCCAGCACCTCTCGCGGAATCACTTGCACAGAGGCCGGTATTTCCAGCAGGTCGGTCGCGGTGCGGGTCGCGGTGCTGGCCCTGGGGACAAAATACTCACTTCCCGCTGGTTGCCCGGTCACGGTAATGCGTAAGCCCTCGTCGGCATCTGCCGTGTCCGGCGGGGCAGGAATCCTGTCTACCCCATCGCTGGCAGGCGCGTCCGGGTCCGGCGTATCCGCCGGGGCAGGACGGCTGGCCGGGTCTGATGCTGCGATCGCAAAGGCCAGCGCCTCCCCTGCAGTTGTCACCCCAGGCAGCCCAGCGCCTCCTGTCACCCTGACTCGAATGCTGTTCGCATCCAGCGTCATCACCGCGATCGATGCAATGCCCGGGGCCGGATTACTTTGTTCAAATGCGGCCCCAGGAGCGAGTTGAGCATTAGTGATATCCGCCTGCCAGGTCTGGCCATACTGGGTCACAAACACCTGAGGAATTTGCCCCTCTGGCCGTTTCCAGCCGCAGCACCACCCATTCGGGGCTGGGCTCCAGACTCACCTGAACCACCTGCAATGGTCGCAGCCGGCGCCGCCTCAACTATCCCAAAGCTGGAAACCCCTGCCAGGATAACCCCCCAGGGCACCTGTCCCATACCTGCTCATGCTCCCCACTCCCTCACACCAACTGGCTTAACGCGTCCTCGTAGTTGAGAACTGTACGCAACAGCCTGAGGGCGATGCAATCTGGAAAACGGATTTGTTTCGTCCCCAAACGGATTATTTTGCCGGCGGGGGTGTTATATCAAATCCGCTAAGACAGGCAACATTACGATGAGGTATCACAACTGCAATCCGTCATTGCGGGCAAGCGCAGCGCCACCCGCAATCCAGGCAGAGCGCTTTGGGCGTAGCTGAGATTGACGCCCTGGATTCCCGCTACGCCCTCCGGGCACGCTTCGCGAAACGCGGGAATGACAGAGAACTATTTTCCTAGGTGAATTAACCGGATTTCATATTAGGAAACACGACGCCGATGATGACTGTAAGCGTCAGTGGCTCAGTCAATGGCATAGCGGTGAAGCTGGGTTCGTGAGCGGGGGAACTGGGTTCACCAGCGGGGGAATTGGCTTCGCCAGTGGTGAGGCTGACCTAATTGTCTGCCCCCTCTTCCTGAATTGAAGGCATATGATCATAGCCTGCTGTCGAGCTACTCTTGAAGAGGCTTCCGAATGACCGCATGAATTTCCGCTGCGGTGACAGCTGAGACGCACTGCCCTCGGAAGGTGGGTTGGGTCGGTGTTCATCCGCTAGGGGAGCGATCGCGGAGCACTGTCCTGCATCAGCCAAACAACGGGTTGCAGTTGAGATTCAACAGTAAGGCTACAGCGACTTATAGGCCCTGGGAGTGACCCCAAACTTACGCTTAAACGCGGCGGAAAACTGGCTGGGGCTGGCATAGCCCACCGCCTGGGCCACCTGAGCCACCGAATCGATGCCCTGCTCCAGCAGCCATTGCGCCTTCTCCATGCGGCATTGATGCAGATAGCCAAATACCGTGGTGCCAAACACCTGCCGGAAGCCCCGTTTGAGCTTGAAGTCATTCATCTCGGTTTGTTGCGCCAGCGCCTTCAGGGATGGGGGACACTCAAGATTGCCAATTAAAATGTCGCGGGCTCGATACAGGCGCTCAATGTCCTCTGCTTTCAGCCGCAACTCTAGTTTGGGTGGCGGGGTTCCCTGCTGCACCTGCGCCAGCTTTAGCACAATCAACTCTAAAATCTTGCTTTCTAGATATAGGCGCTTCAGATCGCCCTGGTAGGGACAGTTCATGATCTTGTGCAACGCCGTCAACATCGCGGGCGTCGTCTGATTCGCCGTCACTCGCATCTCGGACTCTGGGGTCTGAAGCGCCAGGGTTTGGCCAAAGTTAAGCGGCGCCTGATGGGGAGCAATCAGGGCATCAAACACGTGCGCTTGAATGCCAACGGTCAACAGTTCCACCACCTGATTGGCCGCATAGTGGGTGGTGGTCTCGATGGTGCCTGACATAAAGCCAATCAGATTGGTCCCCGGACGCAGGGCAATGTCTGTGCTGTGACCCCGCAGGCGTTGCAGGGAACGGCCAGCCAGACAAAACCGCAGCCCCCAGGTGGACATCTGCTTAATAGTTTCGACAAAGGTGACGTCCTGCTGTAAGTCGGCTCGGGTCAAGACCAGATCGAGGCCGTCCCTCACCTGGATGCAGCGACTCTGCCAAAACCCAAACGGCTGCTGTAGCTTCCAGGACATCTCATCGGAGTCTACCTGATAGCGTCCCCCGGTTTGTTGCTGCAACGCCCTGAGCATGGTCGGAATGGTATCAGCGGAGAGGGCGAGATTCAGGGTGGTCATCGGCTTAGAACGGCCTTGAGGACAATGAGAAGAATTCTCATTATACTGGCTGATGTGTCGGTCAAAACTGGTCGGATGACGGTTACGATTGTTGCAGTGCCTACTCCAGCAACTCACCGAACCGTTCCCGGTAGCGGGCAAGCTGTTCTTCTGGAGTTAAATACCGTTTTCCGTATTCGTCATACCAGTAGAGCACCTCTCGCTGCACATCGCCATCTTGGTAGGGATGCCGACCAATGCCTAACCCAATGTCTGGCATCCAATAGGGCTCGCCAACTTGCAGCTCATAGGTGCCATCTATCCAACGATACACCTCAAACGGTTGATGCTGATCCCGTTGCCAGTATTGAGGATTGTAAATTACGTAATACGACACGCCTAAGCGGGCGTAGGTCGCCATTTTCGTATCGTATTCACCGCCTGGTGTGAGAGAAGCCACCTCCAGCACAAACTGTGGCACCATCCCGTTTTCTTCCCACACCACGTAGCTTTTGCGGGACAAGCCTCCCTTATGTCGCTCTACTCCCAGACTGAGAAATCCATCTGGAACAACGGGTACAAAAGGAGTGGTCCCCGTCGTGTGATAAATTCCCATATCTACGCCAAAAAACCAGTCATTTCGGTCTGTCCAAATGAACTTGAGTAAGAACAGCAAGATATTGGGAATTAGATTTTGATCCTCATTATCCACAGGCGTGTCGTCAGAACAAGGAAGTTCATTACTGTTCGGCAGGTGAAGCCATCGGTCGGACTGTACCATCGTCACGCCATTGTTGAAAACATGAATAGCTTCATTGTAGGAGCCCCCACTATGTCGAACCAAGCTCTAGACGGTAGGGATGTTGATGGGCAGTTACCGTTGCTATTTAAGTGCCGCGTTGAATATGGGTGCGATCGCAAGTAGTCTTACTCCTGTTCTAACCAGATGAAATAGGCCCGTTTGGCCGGGTTGGCATCGGAGTTAGGGGTTAGTTGGCCAGGGGAGGGGAGGGAGCATTGTCGACCGTCACCAGCTGCTTTATGCCGTATCCGCCCACGGCAACCACGATTCCCAACAGGGCAAAGATGGACATTTGTAGGGCCATGCCGGCGCCCAGACCAGTCCCAAAGGTGCCGCCCAAAATAGGGGTTAATTTGCCCCCGGGCTGCATGGTCGGTTCAAAGACATAGTCGGCCAGTGGACCTGCGATCGCAGCCCCCAAGGGCGTCGCCAGTTGGGTGAGCAAAAATCGCGTGGCAAACACGCGGCCCTGAAAGGCTGGCTCCACCTTGGCTCGCCAAATCGCCTGACTGCAGCTGCTGGGAAAGGGCGAGCAGAACCCACTGACCAAGGCTGTGCCAATTTTGACGGAGGTCTGCTGGGCCAGGGCCAGCACCATTAGTCCCACTTTCCAAACCGCACCCGCAATCAATACGCCATGGATGCGTCGCTTGGGGCCGCCCCAAATACTGAGGGTTAATCCTCCCAGGAGCCCGCCAGCGCCGAAAAAGGAAAAGAGCATGCCTAAAACTGTGGAGTCGTCGCCGCTACGGGCCAGTACCATGGCCGGCAAAATGGAGAAGCTGGCGCTGTCGATCAGGTTGCTGATCAGGAAAAAGAGCAAGAGCGTCATCAGGCTGGGGTGGTTTCGCAAATAGTGAATGCCGAAGGTGAGTTGATGGAAGACTGTGTCGGCGGCAGCGGCATGGTGCGGCGGCGCCGTGGGTTGGGGAATCGAGGCGAGACTGAGGGATGCGATCGCAATTCCAAACGTGATCAGGTCAATGGTTAAAATACCGCTCAACCCCGTGATGGCGTAGATAGTTCCAGCCAGCGCCGGGGCAACAACATAGCTGCCCGACATCTGTAGCGATTCGAAGGCAGAGGCGCGAGCATAGTGCTGGGCCGGCACAATCAGAGAGATGGAGGCGGAGTGCGCTAACCCTTGCAGATAACCAAAGAGCCCATTGACGGCGCCAGACACATACAGATGCCAGATTTGCAAATTGTCTGTTAGGAAGAGAGCCAGCAGGGCAACGGTCGAGAGTCCGGCTACGGTATCCCCCAACAGCATTAGATATTTGCGATTAAACCGATCCACCCAGATGCCGGCAAAGAGTGAAATCAACAGCCGGGGCACCTGCGTCACTGCCAAGATGAAGGACAGCGGTGTGGCCTGCCCCGTCACTTCCCAGGCCCAGATGGTAATGGCGAAGTTGGTCATCTCAGAGCCCAGCAGGGAGGCGAATTGACCCAGCCAGATGATGAGAAACGTACGCACAGAACTACCGGCTCCTCATGACTCTCCGCCGCTGTGCTCAAGCCTGGGGGAGAGAATGTCTTGATTAGCTTAAGCTAGGTATACGGTGTTTCCCTAGGGATTTTGGCTCCGAAACGCATTTTTTTCCCGTCATTCCAAGAAGAACTGACGCAGCTCCTGCAAAATCAACTCAGCACCGATGGGGCCATTGAGGCCATTCCACTTGTAGAAGGTGGCAAAATAAACACGATTGTCTTGGCTAGCGGTGAGAGATTGTGCGATCGCATTGTCTTCCCAATCCTGTTTGATGGTTTGTACCTGGTGTGTCTCAAGGCTATCATTCACTGACTTATCAACAGCTGGGGCTGAAGTTTCCAGCCCATCGCTGACATCAAAGTCCCAACCCAGGACGATAATGATGTCTGCGTTATTGAGCTTTGGCAAGGCTTCAATTGATATCAACGGGGTGTTGGAGCTGCTATATGCGGCGGGTGGAGGGATCACTTGAAACCCAATCCTGCTGAGTAATTCGCCGAGGTAACTATCAGGTTTAACAACTAAAAAGCCCTGATCTAGGTGGTTAGATCCCAATACCAACAGTTTAGGATACTTGGCCACCACCCCAGCCAGGTCAGAACCGGCATCGTCGATACGGGCCTCATACTGCTGAATCACCGCCTCTGCCTTTTCCTCATGTCCAAGGGCTGCTGTAATATCGTGCAAACTCTCTTGCCATTGGCCTTGAGCCGCGCGGTTCTCCCATAGGAGCGTAGGAGCAATCTGCGACAGCAACTCGTACTCGTCAGCATTGCGACTAGCCTCCCCTAAAATCAAGTCTGGCTTGAGCGCTGTTAGCTTTTCCAGGGAAGGGGCGTGATCGTCTCCCAGATTTACGGGTTGGGTGGTGAGGCGATCGCCCAGATAAGGGATTTGCTGAGTTGGATTATCAAAAACTTCTTTTTGATTGATATTGATCGTCATCGTGCAGCCTACAGGCTGCTCACCTAAAGAGAGGAGTAAGTCGAGAGCGTGAAGGCTCAGCGTCACTATTTTCTCAGGCTGTCCACAGACCTCTGTTTCACCCAGATCATGCTCAATCAACCGGCAGTTGGCCGCTTGAGTTGACTCGCTGCTAACGGGGGATTCGACTGATGTGTTGCTGGATTGGAGACCACACCCCACAATCAGTCCAGCCGTCATAACGCCCAGCATGAGCCCTTTCACGATTCGACTCCACATTACTATTTGTCCTATAGTTGGCCGGCATTTTAGGCAGGATTACAGTGTGCTTTGTATACCCAACCTGTTCAATTTTTCTAAGCATCAGTCGTGACTCTATCTCTGCTCAAAACTCAACGGATACCGAACCGATGACAGTAAGCCCTTTGCCTGGATCGATTCTTATGGTTCTGCTGTTTCCAGCACTCTGGATATAATCGATGTCAAACAGATTGCGGAAATTTAGACCTGCTTGCCAATTATCGCGACGATAGGAAATAGCGGCATTGGTGAGGAAATAACTGTCGAGTTCAAAGCTGTTGGCGTTGTCGCCGAAGCGATCGCTCACATAGTTAAAGCCAATTCCAAACCCCAACCCTGTCAACGGGCCATTTTGGATGTCATAGGTTGTCCACAGATTGAAGTTGTGCTCGGGTACGTTGAACAGTCGATTGCCTTCTAAACCACTATTGTCATCTGTAATGCTGGCATCAATGTAGGCATAATTAGCAATTAGATTCCACCCCGGCAGAATCTCGCCAGCCAAATCTAGCTCTACCCCCTGGCTGCGTTGCTGCCCCGTAGCCACAGAAAAGTTGGGAAAGTCAGGGTCAGGTGTGGCGACATTCTGTAGAGTAATGTTGAAATAGGCAAGGCTCGCTGAAAATCGACCGCCCAGTAGTTCTGCTTTAGCCCCGATTTCAAACTGCTCGCCCTCCTCCGGCTCCAGGATATCTCCAGCAACAGTCGTTCCGGAGTTGGGAGAAAAGGAGCGGCTGTAACTGGTGAACAGGGCAACTTCTTCGATGGGTTGATACACCACCCCAAATCGTGGGCTGAAAGCATCATCCGTTTGGGTAGATTCGGACCCGGTCGGGCTAAAGAATGATGGATTATTAATGGTTTCTTGCTCGACAGTATCATAGCGAACTCCGAGCAGCAGTTTTAGATTATCCGCCAGGGTCACCTGGTCTTGTAGGTAGACACCAAGCGCATCTGTCTGAGTTTCATTCGAGAAAAGGATAGGCAGAGTTTCTGGGTCTTGATCGGGGACAGTCCCGTAGACGGGGTCAAAGACATTAATAAAAATGGGGGAGAACGCATCACCTTGTACAAAAGTGCCACCGTTCCTGCGGAATAGATCGACACCGGCCAATACGGTATGTTCAATGTCTCCTGTGTTGAATTCGGCGACGAGATTCGTCTGCAGGTCAAAGGTTTCTTGAGGCACCCCTCTGAAAAGGTAAAGGTTCGACGAGGCGTTTAAGCGATAGGACACCCGAGCATCCTCCGTGAGCGGCCCAGAAATATCGACTCTGGGCTCGATCACCTCTCGATTGACGACCCTAAACTCAAATTCATAGAACGGTTCACTCGTCGGCTGTTCACTGACCAGATTGATCACACCGCCTGGTTCAACCACACCGAACAAGATGGCGGCGGGTCCTTTGAGCACCTCAATCTGCTCAACATTGGATAATTCTTGAAAACCAGTAGCGCCAGTGGCACCAAAGCTGAGTCGAAAGCCATCCCGCAACACGGAGGGATTTTCAAAGCCCCGTAGAATAAATCGCTGCCCTGTCGGATCGTTACTTCTAGAGAGCGTCACGCCACTGATATTCCGTAGGGCGCCATCTAGATCAGTCGCTTGCTGATCTTCCAGCACCTCTTGGGGAATTACCTGAATCGACTGGGGAATATCTCGCAGCGGCGTATCTGTGCGCGTTCCAGTAGTGGCATTGGGTCCCACATAGCGACTGCCCTCCTCGCCGGTCACCACAATCTGAATTGAATCATCATCGGGAGATTGAGCCGTCGGGTCGCCCAGGGTGACATTTGCGGTGAGTCCGGTTGCGCCAATACTGAGGTCAAGAGCGGGAGGGGCATCCGTGCCGGTAATGGCAAGCCGCACCTGGTTGTCGGGCAGGTTGGTGATATTAATCAGCGCAATGCCTGCAGCGGGGTCGCTGGCGGAAAAGTCATCCCCCTCGGGTAGTCGCAAGACCGCATTGGGAATATCGGCAATGATGGCATTGCCGGTGATTGAGGTTTCAGGAGTCGCCAACTCGCCATTGGTCTCAAGCTGCAACGTCAAGCCTGTAGCGATTTCCTCAAGCTGGACATTGGTAATCTCGACGATCTCAGTCTGGGCTATTTGCCTTAGCCATTCATCTACAGTGGTTGCAGCGGATTCAGTTTTGTTAGAGGGGATAGCTTCGACTGGCCCAGTCTCTAGCGGTACAGCTTGCACTGGTGATGCCGCTTCCGCGTCAGCAGATTGCGCTAGCGCCGCCTCAGCAACAAATATTGGTTTGCCCACTACGGCTAAAATCACGAGCAGAGGCCACTGTTGCGGATAATGTTTCATTCTGTTCCTCGCACACCGTTTCTCAAGGCCAAACGATAAGCCAACCGTTAGCTTGAGTGGTTGCTGATATCGCTCAGGCCTTGAAGCGAACTATTCTCGATTAGGATACGGAAACTGCCGATCGCGGTGTAGAGATTTTGAACGGTAGACGCATTTTTTACGCAGTCAGACTTAAAGAAGTTCAAAATTTTGAGTTTTGAGTTTTGAATGAATTGTCAAACTCATAACTCATAACTCATAACTTTCTCATTTCTAGCTCGCCCACTGCCACGCCTGAAGCTGAAACGTCTTAGGATTGATGCCCGTCCACTGACGAAAGGCCAGGGCAAAGTGGCTGCGGTTGGTATAGCCGACGCTAGCGGCAATATCTGCGATCGCTAAATCTGAAATCGTCAACAGCCGCTGCGCCTGCCACAGTCGACAATCGCGCAGATAGCCATAGGGTGTCGTGTCATACACCTCACGAAAGCCTTGATTTAGCTTGAGTCGGTTTGTGCACACCCGGCGAGCTAACGCCTCAATAGACGGAGGGTTCGATAATTGGTTTCTCAAAATAGACGCGGCCTGATAGATACTGTTGAGGTCAGCTTCAGTCAAGCATGGCTGCACCATCGCCTCTAGGCGGAGAGACACTAGCTTCAGGGCTTGGCGCTCCAAATAGATGCGGCGCGTCGTCCCCTGATACGGACAACTGAGAATCTGCCCGATGACCTGGTTCATAGTGGGCGAAATCGGAGTTCGATTTGCATAATTGAAGACAACCGATTCGGCGTGGAGGGTATCAGACACCACGTGCCCGAAAGTTGTATAAGGCTCAGACGCCATCCCACCCTGCATCACTCGGCTCAGCATCTTGACCGGAGTCGATAGTGAGCCGCTCCTCTGGTATCGATACATCGCCTGGATAACCCGCTCAGCCACGCTCTGGGCTTGGGGAGACAGCTGCTCTAAATAGGCTTGAAAGTAGTCCGTGAGCGTCGGCGGCTTGAAAATGACTTCGACTTTGAAAAACCGCCGCTGCGATCGCTTGACTTCAAGCTGCTTGAAACCAAAATTAGGGACAAACAGACTGTACCCTGTCTCCGGGCCAGCCAACAGAAACTCGAACTCGATGTGAGGGCTTTCACCCGGCACATCAATGACCAAATCATTAGTCAGCGCATAGTCGACGATGAAGAGAGACAAGTCATCTTGCAGTGGAATTTCTTGAATATAGCCTCGCCCCAAGTGAGGCGGACAAACATAGATGCGATCGCACCCGTCGGCATGCAGCAGTCGCGTATCGTCTGGGTTACCCGGCAACAGCCAGTCTTGCCAGTGATTGAGGGTCAGCCGCGTCGTCATGGGGGTAGGGGCAGGTAAATCCCTCGTGATTAATGAGAAGCGCTTGCATTATACCCGATTGCTTGTCAGCACGCGATTCAGCCTCATATTCATGGGATAGGCTATTGTCGAGGTGCAGACTCTAGCCCCCTGAGCGGGTATATGGTGCGGCAGCCTTTGATTGGCTTAGGGACATTAAGTCTCTGACAGGTCTTCCGGGTCAATTCCTTGAGCTTTGAGGATAGCCGCTAACCGTTCGGCTCGCTGGTGTTCCTGCTCGGCCCGTTGACATTCTTGCTCAGCCCGTTGTTGCTCTACCTCCTCAGGCAAGGGAATCAACTCCCCCTCTGCCGTAAACCAGCGCAACTGCTGCCCATGAATCCCCAGTTGTAATCCCAACTGCTCACTGGGCAAGTGTCTTGCTTCAGTTGGGGCGATCGCCTCATACCGACCATTCACTAACCGAAATCCGGCAAATTCCAACGTCTCTGGGTGAAACCAGTAATACCCTGGCAACCGCCACACATCCTGATACAGGTTTTTCTTCGCCCCTTTATCGATCCTGCTGGTAGAACTTGAGAGCAGTTCAATCACCACATTGGGATACTTGCCCCCCTCGTCCCAGATCGCCCAGCTGCGGCGGTCTTTCTTTTCAGTTCCCAGCACCACAAACACATCAGCACCACGGAAATCCCGCGATTTCAGTTGCTGGATGTTGTAATAGACCATCAGATTGCCAGAGATATAGAAATCCTGGCGATCGCGCCACCAGTACTGCAACAAACGAATCAACAAGTCAATCTGATTGCGGTGACGATCCGTTTCCAAGGGGGGCTCATCACTGTATAAGGTACTGGGAGGCAGCACAACTTCGTCAGCAATGTGCTCACCAAGTCCGGGGAGATTTTCATCTAGACGAACCATAGCCAGCCGCCCCAATCATCCTACACACAGTGTAAAGCGAATCCACCTGGGTAAAAGACATCGCCACTTGCAGCAGGGATTGCGGTCTCCAGCTCACGAGGCATTTGTGGAACGCCTGAGCGAATCTTCGACAGAATCTCCATGAGAATACGCCAGAGCGATTGCCCAGTACCAGGGCTTTTGGCTCCGAGAGGCATTATTTCGAACAATCATGCATGAGACTTGGAAGCCGACCCGTCAGCAATGTGCGGTGTAGCGGGTATGGGTGTTGCTATTTCGGATGAGCGCTCAGGGATAATTCGCCGGATGGTCAAGGCTGAAGGACCTGCGCTGCCGTTAATTTCAGTTGCGGAAATAGCGGAGAGGCAATTTCTTGCTCTCCTCGATAAATTGACTCTTCGTATAGTCCTTCCACCCGTTGCAAAACCGTGACTTTTGCTTGAATCGGGTCAACAATCCAATATTCTGCAATGCCTCTAGCGGCGTATTCGGCTCGTTTGTAGCGATAATCTCGGTTTTCGTTCTCTTTACCCGCAGACACCACCTCGACCACTAAGGCAGGTGGGGGCATGTCCAAGGTAATGGTCGATCGGGGCGCGTCTTGCAGGGCATCGGCCAATTCATCCGTCAAAACCATTAGATCGGGATAACGAGTCGTGGCTCGGCTCCCGCTCACAACAATTTCGGTCTTGTTGCGAATCAACTCAATAGAAACGATGGGCAACAGTTTCGCTAGCAGAAACAAGGCAATTCGAGCGTTGCGATCGCTCTCGGGTGGCATTTCCACAAGTTCTCCATTGACGAGTTCGTAGCGCTTGTCGGTGCCGTCGTCATAGCGGAGATATTCCTCAATCGTCATGAGTTTGGTGCCTGTAGCCATGGTTGCCGCCTACCAGTTCGTAACCTTAATTATAAAAAGAGTCGGTTGTCAGGCATCGGGCATTAGCGCAGCCTCTTCAACGGAGAAACGCTTGGGCCACTGTTGAGCCGCTATCATACGCGTATATAAACGCTGAGCAGAACATGAGGTTTACCAATGACCTCAGATATTGCCTTAGAGCAGCAAGTCCCTCCGGAATGGGAGCCTCCCGCTCCGCCCACGGATTTGATTTTTGATGATGGGGTCCCCTTGGCAAGTAACCGCCATCGCATTGCCGTGAATGTGCTGATTCGCTCGACGCAGCAGGCTTTGGCCCAATCCAACGACTTCTTTGTGGGCGGCAACATGTTCATCTACTACAGCCGCAATCAGGCCATGAACCAGGATTTCCGGGGTCCTGACTTTTTTGTAGCGCTAGGGGTCGAGGGCGATTCTCCCCTGGAGAGGCTGCGCCAACGCGAACGACAGGGCTGGGTGGTGTGGGAAGAAGCGGGCCGCTACCCGGATGTGATTGTGGAACTGCTGTCGCCCAGCACGGCGGCTGTCGATAAGGGCGTCAAAAAAGACTTGTATGAGCAGGTGTTCAAAACCTCGGACTACTATGTGTTTGACCCCTTTGATCCAAGTTCTCTAGAGGGCTGGCGGTTGGACCTGTCTCACGGCTATCAGCCGCTCTCCCCCAATGAGCGGGGATGGCTGTGGTGTGAGTCGTTGGGGCTATGGTTGGGCACCTGGGATGGGGCGATCGATCGTGAACCCATGAACGGCGTGTGCCAATGGCTACGGCTCTACGATGTCCAGGGAAATCTGGTGCTGCTGCCAGAGGAGGCAGAGAAGCAACGAGCCGATCGCCTGGCCGCAAAGCTACAAGAGCTGGGAGTTGACCCATCGGAGGTATAACACGCCTACTTTTTCTGTAGGCGACTGATCCGATACCTGCGCCGCCGCTTTTAATTGCATCGCTTCTCCTTTTTTTGGCGATTTTGCGGCGGTCATCACCTCGCCGCAGACCTCGACCCGAGCATGATACGCGCCAGAGGTATTCTGAGCAGCGTTGGTGAACTCGATCCGTACCTCAGCCCAGGTGGCATCATTTGTCCACTGCTGTAGAAACGCCTGTACCCGCTTTAGCGGTACCCACCGCAGCACCGGATACAGATAGCGCTTGATGCCCCGCAGCCCTTTGCCAAGAGTCTTGCCCGACTTATGGCAGGAGAGCCACTCCCATCCTTGTTGCAGCCAAATCTCGCGCTCGGCGATTTGCTCAAACTTACTCAAGCCTGACCAGCCCCGATAGTGCGATCGCAACTGACTGACATCCCCTTGCCGATGGACAAGCACATCCAAGATTTCCGGTTCTAAATGCCCCCAGTAACGGCCATCTGGCAGGTCGATTAACGTCGGCGCAAATTTGTGTCCGCCAAAATGGCTGCACCGCCATACCCGCAAAGTTCCGTCTGATTGAGCGGCATACCCATTCCGCAGCATTTTGTAGATAGGATGGCCAAAGCGAGCACAGGCAGCGTCCACATTGCCGTGGGTACACACCATCATGTCGCGGACATGGGCCGTGTCTTGGCGATAGCGCTGGAAGCCAGACAACTCATCGGGCTGGCGCATCACATTTTTCATCAGCGCCGTGGCCAGTCGGGGCAAGTCTGCGTCGGGGACGACAAATTCCTGCTTGTCAAACTGAGCAAACTGCGTTCGAGGTCGCCGATAAAACATCACCCGCGTTTGTCCGGGCTGAGAATAGTCCGAGTCGGGGGCAATCAGCACCGGTGACATCAATACGCCGTGTTTCATGAACAGCTGTTTAAACAACTGAATCAGCGGCGTGATTCTGGGATCTTCCTGAAATAGTGTCTCGGTCCAGGGTTGGGCCAGTTCCAGCACCAGCCAGCAATCGACGGTTCGGGCGGTGCCGATGGGATCTTCGCCTACTGCTTTGGAAACCTGGGAGCAAAAGCGGCAGTCAGCCAATGTTTCTTGAGTCAGCATTCGGTTGCCTCAGTTTTCAACGCCAGTCCCAGAACGAGCCTTGCTGGGGTTTCGGTTGGAGGGTGACTGCAGTTTTAATAAGAATATCTTGCATTATACTCCCATCGCTGCTCATCAAAAAGTCCAGCACCGTATTCAAAGGCCGAAGCCGCCGTCTGTACCATTGACTTACCCCTGGCCTGAGCCCATGGAAGGTTACTTTAGCGTGGACATGGCGATTTATTTAGGAAAAGAATGTCCGCTTTCGGTGTGATTTTGAATCATGTCACCCTCAACCCGTTTCCTGAGTCATACGCTATTGTCGAGATATAGACTCTGCCCACCCACCCCAGCAGGCCTATGATTCGGCAAACCTTGATTGGCTTAGGGACATTAAGCATCTTAGCGGCAGGCACTGTTTCAGTTAACGCGTCAACAGATCTGCAAGTGGTTGACTCTGCCGCACTGGGTATTCGTAGAGACTTGCCCTGGTCTGAGCCCGTGCAAATTGATGACCCATTTGAAGGTCAATTCATCGGTGTCTTTGACCGCAACTATTTCTTCGATCAATTTCTCAATGCCCGTGCCCGCATTGAGATCCAAAGCCTTTGGAGTCCTGAATCAGTTCGCGTGTTGTTGATGACGCGCGATCGCGACTGCTCGGGGCACTCAATTCACCACGGCACATTATTAGACTTGGGTTGTTTAGAACTCACGACCTCTCGAAAAGTGACTGAATTGTTTGTCAGAGTAGATGAGCAAGTATTTCAGGTGTCAGGGGAAAATAACCTGTTTCAAGTCAGTGATGAATTCGCGCAAGCGCTGCAGACTGCCCCTCATGAAAATGTCAGCATTCGGCTAGTGACTGAAACCGGTGAAGTGGTAGACAGTGAAATCGGGCAGGGAACGGTTGAGGCCTGGAAAACCGTGTACACGGATTAGGCAAGACACCCTACTTGACGATTGCTGGGCCATATTTTGTGCTCAATCGACCCTGAGGTGGTCTCTTGAGAAATGTGCTCAAAATAATGAGGACCTTCCTCCTATCGAATTACCCCACCGCTAGGAGATGCCCTTTCAATAGCCAGTTCTATAGATCAGCTAGAGAACTGGCCACATCACCAAGCTAGCACAGCTGAGCCTTTGGGTAGGTATCTTGCTTACTTCCGCTAGGGCCAACAGGTTCCCATTTTCGTAGCGACAAGTACAGAACTAATAAAGTGACACCAGCGAGAAAGGAAAGCATGTCGTCAGGCATGGATTAGAGCGCTGCCTCTAAAGCAAAATCAATCATCAATCCAGCGAGGATTGCCCAAAGCCCCATAGTTGGCCTCACAGGTTGCCTGGTAAAAGCCCTCAATCGATTTGGACGGCGAGTTGCCTGCCGTTGCTTAACCCGAACTGAGGTTAGGCAGTAATTAGCTCTCATGGGGCATGGGTTAGCTATTGCGATACAACAGCCAGAGGAAGTAGGGCGCACCGATGACAGCGGTAATCACGCCGCAGGGTAGCTCGATGGGGGCAAACAGTAACCGTCCGGCTAAGTCAGCTAGCTCCACGATGCAAGCGCCGGTCAAGGCGGCCACCGGCATCAACCCGGCATGAGATGGACCCACAAATTGCCGGGCCAGGTGAGGCGCCATTAATCCTACAAAGCCAATGGTGCCTGCCGTGGCAACGGAAGTCCCGGCCAGCGCCACGGTGCAGAGCAGCAGTAAACTGCGAGTCCACTCCACCCGGCTGCCGAGTCCTTGAGCCAGATGATCCCCCAGGTTGAGGGTGTCCAGATCTCGCGCCAGCACCAGGGCCAATGGCATAAACACCACCAGCCAGGGCAATAGCGGCCAGAGGTGTTCCCAACTACGACCATAGACGCTGCCGGTGAGCCAGACCAACGCCTGACTGACGGCATAGATTTCGCCGAAGGTGATCATGAGGCTGGTGAGAGACCCCGTGAGCGCGGTGAGGCCAATGCCCACCAGAATCAGCCTGACTGGCGAGCTGCCCTGCTTCCAGGCCAACAGGTAAATTGCGATCGCAGCCCCCAATCCTCCTAAAAAGGCCGCTACTGGTAGCCAGCCCACAGCAATGCCTGGCAGCAACACGATGAAGGCCACTGCCACCAGACTCGCCCCCGAATTGATGCCGATGATCTCCGGAGCGGCTAAGGGATTACGAGTGAGTCCCTGCAAAATCGTCCCTGCTGTCGCCAATCCCATCCCCACCAGCAGCGCCACCAGAGCCCGCGGCAAGCGCAGGGTATTGATCACAAAGGCGTAGTCGGGATTCGCGGGCAGTCCCAGGATGGTCTTGACCACCTGCAGGGGCGGCACCGGATATTCGCCCTGGCTGACGTTGAAGACCAACGACGTCAACGCGACAAAGGCCAATAGCACCAGCACTATGGGGACTCGGCGATCGACCCGAAAAGAAATCGGGAAACGCCGTAGTCGAATTGATAGCCAAGGTTTTGCAGAAGTCATCACTAGGGGTAGAAAAGTTTGAGGGGTGAGGGAATGACTCACTTCAAAACTCAAAACTCAAAACTCAAAACTATGCGGGCTCAGCGTTTGATGCGCGATCGGGCCAGATAAATAAAGAAAGGAGCCCCAATCAGCGCGGTCATAATGCCCACCGGCAGCTCCTGGGGTTGAATCACTAGCCGGGCCGCCATATCTGCCAACGACAGCAAAATACCACCGACCAGCATGGCGTAGGGCAAAATCCAGCGATAATCGACACCGACGCCAAAGCGAATCACATGGGGGACGACCAGGCCGATGAAGCCGATGGGACCTGCCAGGGCCACGGCACTCCCCGCCAACAGCACCACCACCACGGCCGCAGTCACCTTCACCCAAGCCGTTTGCAACCCCAATCCCTGGGCCACATCTTCTCCCAACGACAGCAGCGTCAACTGCCGCCCCAGGGCTAGGGAACCCGCCAACCCCACGGCGACATAGGGTAATACTGGCAGCATACTGGCCAGATCTTGCCCGGCCAGGGAACCGGCCAGCCAGAAACGAATATCATCCAGGGTGCGCTGGCTGAGAATGAGGATACCAGTGGTGAGGGAGCTGAGCAGATATGACAGAGCCGCCCCGGCGATCACCAGCTTCAGTGGCGTCAGGCCACTGCGGCCCATGGAGCCCAACCAATAGACGGTGACTGCTGCGATCGCCGCTCCGGCAAAGGCAAACCCCACATAGGTGCCGCTGCCACCGCCAATAAACACCGCCAGCACCATCGCCAGCGCCGCCCCCACATTGATGCCTAAGATGTCAGGCGCAGCCAGGGGATTGCGCGTCAGCCCCTGGGTAATCGCCCCGGCCACCGCCAGAGCCGCTCCCACAACCACCGCCAGAACCGCTCGCGGTAGCCGCACCGTGCGAATGATCAAATGCTCCGTGGAGCCATCAAACTGAAACATCGCTTGCCACACCGTATCGGGGGCAATATCTGCGGCTCCCAACAAAATGCTGGCCAAGAGACACCCCAGGAGGACAACACCGCCCAGGATCAATCCCAGCACCAGCCCGTAGGGAGATTTAGTGCGGGCTAAGGGATGCGATGACCCTTCCGGGCCAGTCTTCGACCATCGCACCATCGGGGAGCCAGACCGTTTACTCATTCAAAACTCAAAATTCAAAATTCAAAACTCAAAATTCATTACCCCTCGCCCACTCACCGACTCTCCGGTTCCGGCTGCTCCGTCGCGATGCCTAAGGTGGCTCCCTCAATGTCTCGGAGCTGATCCATCACGGCAATGACCCGGCCATGATTCACCGCTTCATCGGCATTAATGACAATCACCGATTCCTGACGGCTGTCCATCAGGTCCCGTACCCCAGCCTGCAAATTCTCCAGGACAATGGGATCGCGGTTCAGGGCAATATCGCCGGAGGCTTCCACAGTCACTGTGATGCGAGTGCGATCCTGAACCTCAGCGCTGGCGGCTTTAGGGAGATTCACAGGCAACGATTCAGAGCGGGTCAAAAATAGGCTAGAAATGATGAAAAACGTCAAAATCGCGAAGATGACGTCGATCATCGGCACAATATTCAGGTCGAACTCCTCTTCTGACTCATCAAGATGATACATAGGCTCCCTCCTCCAGCTGGCTCCGGCGCTCGTAGTGGGTTTCGTAGAGAATCTCCAACTGTCCGCCATACTCTTGGATGAGCGCCACCTGCCGCTTGTAGAGGCCCCGGAAGAGATTGGCAAACAGCAGCGTGCCGATGGCGACGATCAGCCCGGCAGCAGTAGAGACCAGGGCTTCACTGATGCCGCCGGTGACGGCTCCAGCATTTTCGGCAATATCCCCCAGCTGAATCGCATCGAAGGAGCGAATCAAGCCCAGGATCGTGCCTAGCAGCCCCAACAGCGGTGAGACACTGATGATGGTGGCAAAGAGGGTGCTAAAGCGGCGCAGATGGGGGAGTTCCGCCTGCATGGCACTGGCCAGGGCTAAGTGAAATTGCTTGGGGCTGGCCCCTTCAATCTCTAGGGCTTCTAGAAAAATGCGGGCAACGGGCAGGTTAATGTTCTGCCGTAGCTTCGGGTACACATCCATGGGGGCCTGGCGATAGGTGCGCAGAATGTCCTGCATCACTCGACGTTGGCGACGATTGAGGCGCACCCAAAAGACTAACCGCTCGATGATCAGTGCGATCGCAACCACCGAAAACACCAGCAGCGGCCACATAACAACGCCACCGGCGGCAAAGATACTTCCCATAATTTTCAGCCACTCACAGTCACTATTGAAAATAGCTTTCAGGTGAATTGAGCCTGATTCTGGCCACCTTGTCAAGGATACTATGGGGAGTAATTCCTGGCAGGCTGAGGGGTAAATCGAGCCAGCATTCATCCACATCCAAGCCATACCAGTCATTTTGGCAAGTCTCTACGATTTTGCTGCAGCAGTAAATCATCATCAACGCCAGAAAAGTTCCCAATAGGGCTTGACTTGGCAACAGTTTTTCTCAACTATTGCTGTAACCCCCTACTTACTCCCTTTGCTCGGGTAACCCCCATGAGTCTCTCTTCCCTCTGCGCCGAACAGCATCAGCAAGATCTGGCCAAGCTACGCAGACTCCTGCTCTTCGGGCTGCTGGGCTCCTTAGGGCTGCATGCGATCGCATTCGGCCTCAGCGAGCTGGGGCTATGGCAACGGCCTCCGGAGGCAGAACTATCTGCCATCGAATTAGTCGTGGCCGACCCTCCGCCTGATGAGCCCGAACCCGAACCCGAACCTGAGCCTGTCCTAGAGCAGCCTGCCGAACTCAGTACCGAAACTAACAATCCCGCCCCCGCGGCACCGGCCAAGGCAACAGTAGAAGCCCCAACCCCGCAGCCAGTTGAGGACGCGGCTCCCCCCGACCCGATCGAGCCAGAGACCCCAGAAACAGAGGCCGAATCAGAGCTGGAGGTAGCAGAAGATCCCGAAGACCCGGCCGCAGAAGATACCGAAGAGTCGCTGCTAGAAGAGGCCGAGGTGGCCGCCGCCCCCGATACCGATACCCTCGATCGACTGCGAGAGCGATTAGAGCAGCAACGGCAAGCCACGACCGCCGGAGATACCGACGACCAGGAGGCTGCTTCCCCCAGTCCTGCCGATGAGACCAACACGGCTGCCGCCCCGTCCAATACCTCAGGGGGGAGCGGTCAGGGGCGGGGATCGCGTACCGTCGCCTGTCGCAGCTGTGTCACCCCAGCCTATCCCCGCAGTGCTCGCCAAGCTGGCATCGAAGGGCAAACCCTAGTCAGCGTTCAAATTAACCCCAATGGCACCGTGCGTAGTGTCACCCTGGTGCGCTCCAGTGGCAATGCTGCCCTGGATCAGGCGGCGATTCAGGCAGCCCGACGCTCGACCTTTCAGCCCATTGCCGGTGGGGCCAGTGTTAACTTAGCCCATCACTTCACCCTAGAGGGGTCCCAACGTCACCGCGAGGCCCAGCGACGAGGCGACCGGCGCTCCGTTGAGCTCCCCGATGACGGGCCGAACGATGCCACGGCCCAAGGGCAGACCGAGGCCGAGTCACCAGAGCCATCTCCCAGTCCAGAGAGTACGCCCACCCCAGCACCCACCCCAACACCCACCCCAACACCGACACCCACGCCTACGCCCACGCCGACACCCACCCCCACCCCCACCCCTCAACCGGCCCCATCTCCAACCCCCTCAGCGAGTCCTGAGCCTAGCCCAGCCCCCGAGCCTGCTCCTACCAGTTCGTCGGCGGAAGAGACTAGCGAAGACTCCTCTGACTAGGGGGTTGCAACCATGGAAGATAGCCGCTTCAACCCTGAGCGCTGGGATCACTGGCTTTTGATTGTGGCGTTTTTGGCCCTCTCAGGCTGGATCCTCTGGAAAGTATATTCACACCGATAAGGAAACTGATGCCGAGGTGATCCCTGCTGTTGGAGTGACCCCTAGTCGCTGGACAGGGCGCTAGCAGTCCCACAGCCGGAATGGCTCAGGCGGTTGCAGGATGCCATGGGGCGGTGTTGTATGGACTAGCTGCGATCGCAATGACCCTAGTAGGGCTCTACGGAATTGCTCCAGCCTTGGTCCTTAGAGCAGTGGCGCACAGATCCTGCCATTGCCCCGATTCTGGCCCTGCTCGAAGATCTCTCAAGCAGTACCGCGTCAGCCGCATCACTCAGATAGAACCTTGATATGGTCCACCTAGGAGGAGGCTGGTAAGGGCAGTTTCCCTAGGCTAAACTGCCTGCCAAAATAACGTCTTGATAGCTACCAGATTGAACGATCTCACCCTGGTGCATCAAATAGACGCGATCGCAATGCTCCACGGTAGACAAGCGGTGGGCAATGATAATCATTGTTTTCTGGCCACTTAAAGACTTAATGGACTCAGTGACCAGACGCTCTGTTTCATTATCTAGGGCAGAGGTGGCCTCATCCAACACTAGGATCTCTCGCTCATGGTAGAGGGCCCGGGCAATGCCAACCCGCTGGCGTTGCCCCCCAGATAGACAAACACCACGCTCACCGATGCGAGTGGCCAAGGAATTGGGCAGCTGCTCTATAAGCTCTTTGAGCTGGGCTGCCTCTATGGCGTGCCACAGACGCTCATAATCAATGCTCTCATCGGCAACACCAAAGGCGATGTTGCGCTCGATGGTATCGTCAATCAGAAAAATCGATTGGGGAATGTAACCAATCAGATTTTGCCATGCTCGCAAATCTTTGTAGACAGAGCGGCCATCTACTTTAATATCTCCTCCGGACGGGGGCAATAGGCCTAATATCAAGTCAACTAACGTCGTTTTCCCAGCCCCAGATTTACCAATTAGGGCAACCGATTCTCCTTTCTTGAGTGAGAAGCTGACCTGGCGCAGGGCTAAATCGGTAGCTTCTTCGTACTTGAAGGACACGGCTTCCACATCAACTCCCGACTTGAAAGGAAAGGTTTTCGGCAAAGATGATGTCGATGCCCCGACATTAGAGGTTCTGGGCAAGAAGCACTTCTCATCGATATTTAAATCTTCAAGCTCTTTGAAATCGTGATACAGCTTGTCTACCACATAGGTTGTACTTCTCAATTTGGTTAGACCAGAGGTCAATTGAGTAGTCACGGGCATGAGACGAATTGCCACTACGCCAAAGATACCCAATGTAGAGATCAGATCCTCAGGGTTTGATCTGAAAATCAATGAGAAGGAGGCCAGTCCCAGAATGAAGGTAATGATCACCGACTCGATCACTAATCTAGGTAAAATACCGAAGCTCATTAGAGAGGTGGATGCTTTTACATTACGAGCGACCTGTTCCTGCAGTTGATGCTCAAAGTAAGGTTCGCAGCCAATGACTCGGGTTTCCTTTAATCCACCTAGACTGTGATTAATGATTCGGATCATCTCAGCCTGGGAGTTTGATATTATTTTTCCCCATGTAGACAGATTTCTTCGAAATTTTACGATCATCCCAAAGGTCAACAAGAGGACCACAGAAATCACTAGTGTTGCCAGCGTGTCTGTGATCATCAGCAAGCTAACTAGACTGATGATCATCACCACACTAACTGTCGAGTTCAACAACTCAAGTAGTGTCTTGTTACAGAAAACATTAGTCTCAGTAACTATATTTTGAATTAGAAAGGCAGTATTACGCTTTAGATGATAAGTATATGGCAGCTTTAAGTATGCATTCAGAAGCCGAGAACGAAGTTCACCGGACCGCTCAATACTAAACTTAAATATGAATCGCCTGACTTTATAGCTAAAATAAGCTTTGCTGTAGAAGACTAAGAGAATAAAAATTGCTAGGGCAGCGATAAAGGACTCTTCTGAGCCTAAGCCCGATATGTCATAAAGTTGACTAATAAAGGAATTTTTGTTAATCGAGTCAGGGTTGCTCGCGAGTGCGATAAAAGGCCCAATAAGGCCAATCCCGACAGCTTCCATGAAAGAAGTTAATAAAATGGAAGTGAGTAAGGCTAATAATGCTGTTTTTTTATCGGAGAGGATGTAGAGGAATTTACGAATATATTGGCTCATCTCACTGCTCAAGTGTTTGCCGCAGATGCTACTACCAAGTCTGATTTAGTCACTAGAGTCTTTCTTAGTACACTATTACTCTAGACTTGGACAAGGTTTATCCTATCCCGGCAGACCGTGGATTAGGCCGGATAGGACAGTGCTTTATCGGATCTTCAACCTTATTGCCAGGGGGATAAAAGTCTGGTCGCAGTGTCCAGAAGGCCTTCATGGCTACCTGTTATTTCTGGCTAACGTCGCCTTAACTACGGCAAGCAGCCCGAGCTTATGGGAAAATAGTACTGTGCACTCGTAGCGTCCGATTCCCAAAAGCCGCCTTACCCTAAAGATAGGGATGGCGGCAGTAAGGGTAGATGCCAATGGCCAAAGCAGACACCGACGTGTTTGACGACATCAATTTTGAACAATCACCAGCAGCACGCTCAGCCCCTAGCAGACCTGACTCAGGTAACACTGCCGAGGCTACTGCCTCAAAACCAGCTGACACCTCACTGCCAGGTCCTCCGGTTCTAGCTCAGTCAACTTTGGAGCTAGCTGCCCATGATGTCCGGCAAGTGTTGCAGGAACAAAGTCACCAGGGCCATATCCTCACCACGAAGTTAAACATCTTGTTCGTGACCAATGGCGCTTTGTTGACCAGCCTTAGCATTTCACGGCTGATCATCAGTGGTAGTTTCTTTAGCGTTGCTGAGGCGATGGGGTTCTTGGCGGGGTTTTCCCTGTTGATGAGAGCCTTTCTGCCGCGTCAGGTGGCGATTACCCCTAATCTGGAGGAGCGAAAATTTCTGGAAACCTATTTGGCCTTATCTTACGAAGAATATCAGCTACAGATGATGGTCAATTTGGCAGAAACCTATCGAGCCAACAAGCAACGCCTTGATGACGTTTCCCAGACCCTCAGATATGCTGCTTACGCTACTTGGAGCACGGCTGTTATCATGCTGGTACATATCGTTGCAGTTTACCTGGGAATCTAGGCTGTTGCTAGAGGGTCATCCCCCCTCGGTTAAGAGTCATGGGGCTAAGGTAACAGGTTGAGCTATGGCTGACGAGTCTGACAATGCAAGGATGGCCGGCAAGCGTGTCTGTTTGCCAGACCCAGATAAGGACAACATTACGGTGCTAACGAGTAAGTTGCCCAATGCGCCGATTTTGCCCTGGCACCGCTATGATTCTCCCTGGTTGGAGCAAGCAGCGGCAGCAGTAGACCGGTTGCTAGAGGCTACAGAGGACCTCAGTGATGAGATGGCTACTGTGGCTCCGGACGTAGACGCCGACCCTATGGCCCTGAGGGTGTTGAGGGCAAAGCTGCAGAGCGAGTTACGTTCTCGGGCCGATGACCCTTCCCAGCTTGAAGCGATTGATGAGCCCGATACCGACATTAGCGATGAAACGATTGCCCAGGTGCTGAAACAGGTAGCCGCTAGACTAGAAAAGCGCCAAACGAAGGAGGTTGAGAAGGAGACTGAGGCAGATCCTCAGCCTGAGGATCAGTCTCTAGAAACTCAGGATGTATCCACGGATCAGGTGACTTCTGGGGCAAGCGATGAGTCTGAGATTGATTTGGCGGATGACCGCGACGAGGTGGATTGATTAGCAAAGGGATTAGCAAAGGGATTAGCAAAGGGATTAGCAAAGGGATTAGCAAAGGGATTAGCAAAGGGATTAGCAAAGGATAGAGATACCAGAGGGGCGCGGCTGCATTAGGATGGCTACAGGATAAGGCCATACTGGTGACTCTTCGATTTGGGAAGGCATTTTCGAAATTCGCTTGGCAGCTCTACTTTCTGATCGGGCTGCTGATTGTTCAAGTGGTTGCTTTACTGATGTGGGGGTTGGCCTGGATGTCAGCAACGACGCCCACTACGTTATCGTTTGTAGTTCCTCTAGACGAGGCAGAGTATTGGCAGCCGTTAGTCGATGATTTTGAGGCGGATAATCCGGATATTGAGCTGGAGTTGGTGCAGGGGGAATATACCACTGACCAGGTGAAGGCCATTTACACCTCTGATTTGAGTACCGGGCAACCCCAGTATGACCTGATCTACATGGATATTATTTGGGTGCCCTGGTTTGCTAGCGAGGGATGGCTGGCAGATCTTTCGGGTTATCTCTCTTCCGATGAATTAGCCCAATTTATCCCGAGCGAGGTGGCAGCTGGTCGTTATCAGGGGCGCCTCTATCGAATTCCGTTCCGTCCTGATGTTGGTGTGCTGCTCTATAACCAGGCTGTCTTGGAGCAAGGACAGGTGTCTCCCCCGACCACCTGGCGTCACTTGATGGATAGGTCCCAAACCTTGCAGGCGCAAACTAGGGTGCCCTGGGGCTATCTCTGGCAAGGGCGAGCCTATGAGGGATTGGTCGTTAACTTCGTCGAGGTATTAGCAGGGATGGGAGGGACCTGGATCGATGCTGATACAGGGGAGGTGGGTTTGGATCAACCCGTTGCGATCGCAGCCGCCCAATTTCTGCATCAGACGATCCAACAGGGTGTCTCTCCCGAGACGATTACCAGCTATGGTGAGACCGAATCCTTTCAGCAGTTTCAGGCTGGGGAGAGCGCCTTCTTGAGGAGTTGGCCCTATTTCTGGCGACTGGTCCAGGCCGATGCTGCCTCGGCGGACTCCGTTGGCTTGGCGGCCTTACCCAAAGCTCCTGGGAAATCTGGAAGTGCTTGCCGGGGCGGCTGGGGCTTTGCCATTCCCCAAGCTACTGAGCATCTAGAGCAAGCCTGGCGAGCCGTCGAATACCTGACCAGTACCGCGGTGCAACGGCAATTTGTGCTCTCTTCTGGCCATCTACCCAGTCGTTTGGACTTGTTTGAAGCCCCTGACATCCTGGAGCGATATCCTCACTTTCCCGAGCTATTGACACGGCTGACTGACCATTCCATCTTCCGACCCCAGATTCCCCAGTATGACCGAGCCTCCCAGATTCTACAAACCCATCTCTGGCGCCTGTTGATCGGCGAGCAGTCGGCAGAGCAGGCCATGGCACGAGCGGCTCAAGAGACCCGAGCGCTTCTGGGGGGTGTCCTCGACTCGGGGAGAACTGACTCGGTCAGGAATCAGACTTCAGCAACCCGCTTGCCCCTCTAGCACCCCTAGGTGGCTTCACCGGTGAGACCTGGCATTAGAGTTCTAGAGTTCAATGCGGTCCTCGGAACCGTACATGAGGGCCACCATCAGGGTGAGATATTCTCGCAACTGTCGGGTCAGCAAGAAATTTTCCCGGACAAATTCCTTGGCTTTTTGGCCCATTTCAATGAGTTTGGCCGGTTGACTGAGCAAATAGCGGACCCGCAGGGCAGCGCCCTCAGGGGTATTGACCAGGAAGCCAGTATGGTGATTGATTACCTGCAGACGAATTCCCCCGGTGTTGCCCCCAATCACCGGCTTACCCTTCCACATCCCCTCGGTGACGGTGAGGCCAAAGCCTTCCCGGGTCGATTTTTGCATGACGATGTCGGCCCCCCGTTGCAGGGCATTGATGGTGCGGTTGGCATCGGGAGGTAAGGCCAGGATATGAATGTCGGGATCATCGGCGGCGGCTTCCTTGACCTCGGCCAGTACAATCGCCCCCTCAGGATCGTCGTCGGCAGTGCCCCCCGCTAAGACCAACTGCAGGCTGGGCAGAAATTTAGTGGCGAGTTTGTAGGCGCGAATGACACCGACCGGGTCTTTGAAGCGATCGAAGCGGGAGACCTGAATGAACCAAGGGCGAGTGGTGTCGATGCCGTAGCGATCGCACATCTGCTGGATCTCCTGGGCCTGCAGGTCCAGATTCTTCTCGCTGAGGGGATCGATGCTGGGAGGAATAATATATTCCGGGTGGGGCAAGGCTTGGGCAAAGGCAGCCAGGGAGAAGATGCTGGCATCATAGGGAGCGATGTGGTGTCGCAGGAATTTCCACACCGGCCGATAGGGATGGCTGACATCGATATGGCAGCGCCAGATCCATTTGCCCTGGCGATGGGGCATATGGGATAGCAGCGCTGCAGGTTGGGGATCGTGGATGAACACATAGTCTGCGGTCTGCAGGGAGTCCCGCAGTTGATCGGCATTGTCGGCGTTTACGTCTCCATAGTGATGCAGATGCTGGTCGCTGATCGGCACCGGATTGCCCTGCAGGGCATTGTGCATAGACTTGGTGCACTGGAAAAAGTCTTCATCCCCTTTGATGACCTCCCAGGTAACCTCTAGGTCCAGTTCCCGCATCAGAGGCACCAGTTTACTCAAGATTTCGGCCACCCCACCCCCCACCGCCGTGGAGTTGACATGGATAATGCGCTTACCCTTGAGGGGAGCTGCTAGTTGCCGCAGTTGAGTGACGACTTCTTCTCCGGCAACCTGGGCATAGGTGTCGAGTATGGTCATGGGGTGTTCCCTGGGCAGCAGGTTTCGAAAATCGTGGTGACTTGCTGGCGCAGGGCCGTCAGGCTTTCGAAGTAGGGATCGACGCCAGCGAGTTCATCGGCGAGGGGCTGGTATTGACCGTCGAACCCGGCCAGCCAGTAGCGAAAATCATCAATACCTTCTGGTAGGCGGCGACGGGCATCGATGAAGTGATAAAACAAGCTGCTGGTGGAGAGGTGGGGCAGCAGGGTGGTCAGTTCTTCCGGGCGTTGAATCCGCTGGTAGGTGTCGAAAACGACGATTTGCGATCGCAAAAATTCGAAGGGGTCGCTGGCCAATACCCAGTGCAGGTACTCACTCTCATCGAGCCGCTCTTCGACGATACTTAGCATTTCCTGCCGTAGGGCCTCTAGATCGCCGTAGTCCTGAGGATCGAGCACAGCCAGGCGCTCGGCCAGGGGATGGTCGTGGAGGCTATGGCGGCACCAGGCCGCGAAGTCGTTGTTAAATTCCCGCTCTTCGAAGCGAGACTTGAGCAACCCGCCCCAGAAGTGCAGATAAATGCTGTCCAGACTAATGGTGAGTAAGCAGCTGCGCAGCTCTTTTAAGGATTCCGCCTTTTTGCCGGTGGCAATGGAAATCAGGGCGCAGTCTTTGAGGGCAAAGGCATCCATATTGGCGTCAGATGAGTCCATATCTGTTAATCAATCTAGACTCAGCGGCTAGTGACTATGGCTACACTCTGCCCCGTTCTTCACGACCCCGTCACCCCAACTTTATGAATTGATACCTCTGATGATCCTACTCAGATTAGCAACTCAGATCAGCAACCGTTTGCGCCTGATGTCGTAGCGGGCCAGGTAGCCGGCGGAAATCTTTAGATAAACTACGCCATTGACCACCTTGGACATGGCTTCTATGGGTTGTTGAAAGACGAGGCCGGTGCGATTGCAGCGGTCCTTATACGCCAGGACGGCGGTATCGAACGTAGACATGGAATCAGCCATGGAACTACCTGTTGTAACAGAACATCGCCTCAACAGGTAGCGGTCTGATAGCACACAGGCTGTCTACCATGGCGCTACCAGCGTCTCAGCTGCGCTTATCCTAGCGTGTTTCTCCCCAGCTAGGAGTAGAAGGGGCCGGGGAGGCATTTAAATAATGGCGGAATCGGGTTTGCAGCTGGTCTAAAACCAGGGACTCGCTCCAGTAGGCCACCAAGGCATGGCCCAGGGCGGTGGCAGTGCGATCGGGCGCGGCGGGATTGTCCACCATCAGGGGCCACAGCCCCAACAGGTCAAAGTGGGCATCATCGGGGGCTACCACTTGAAATAGCTCGTAGGCCATCTGCAGTTTGCCAATCACCAGGGGCAACTCTTCCACCGGAATCCGGTTGGCCAAGACTTGAGCCAAGGCTGGGGACCCCGTGGTCAGGGTGGAGAGAAATTGCAACACCGGGCTCTTCAGTAGTGCCGTCAGCCCCTGGTTGGTGGTCATCTGCAGGGCATAGCGTTCGATGATCTTAGCGGCGGCTACGATGCGGGCCTGCCGCTGCCGGAGAAACCGGCCCAGGCGACTCTGCTTAGCCGGAGCCATGGTATCGATTAGCGTCAGAGCCAAGGCATCGGCGTTCCAGGGAGACCGCTGGGCTTGGGCATCGTAGGTGACTAGGGGCAGCACTCGATCACAGCTATCTGCCAGGGCATCGGCTCGATACTGGGTGGCCTCGCGGATGGCCACTTCCTTGGCTCGTTCCCCCCACTGCCAGTCATAGGGCGGCGACCATTCCCGCAGTGGGCGCAGCCGATCGACTTGGGTGACGATGGCAATGGCGGGGTGATCATGGCCCTGGTGACGCAACTCCTGCAATAAGTCCACATCCATCCTTAAGGCTGGATCTAGGGCCGGAGTCACCAGTAGCAGCAGGTCTGCTGTGGCCGCTTTCTCCATCACACTCTGGCGCACATCATCACGGGCGATCTGCTCATAGCCTGGGGTATCCCATAGGATTAGACGATGGCCGTCTTGAGAGGACCACTGGTACCGTTGGATTTTATCGGTGCTGGGCAGCACATCTACCTCGGCCTGATCGGCTGCAAACAAGGTGTTAATCAAGCTGCTTTTGCCGGCACCGGTGCGACCCAGCAGTAAGATTTCCACGGGTTTTTTCTCAACCGGTTCCGTGGGCTCTGCCTGCTGTAGAATCTGGCGCAGGGTCTGGGTTGTCTCCTCGGCAGGGGGAGACTCCTGCAGCAGGGGTTGGGGCAGGGCAGAGCGGTCACCGCCGTAGAGCAGCACGGCCTGATGACACAGGGTTTGCAAGGCTTTCTGGCGAGCCAGGGTGCCCAGATTGGCCAGCAGTTGCTGGGTGGCTTGGTTGCCGTAGCGTTGGCTGGCCAGCCGAGCCGCAGCGGCAGCTGGATTCCAGAGCCACTGGGACCAGTTGAATAGGCGCCAAACCCAGCGGGCAGAGGGTTCCACCCGTTGATACAGTTCGTAAGCCTGTACGGCCTGGCCAACGGTGACCTGATTCAGTACTGGCGAGAGCTGTTGCATCCATCGATCGAGGTCGTCGACAGTGCCCCGAATCAGCCCGTAGGCTTGGGGGACATAGATATTGAGCAGGGGATATTTCACCTCTGGGTAGTAGATCTGTGCGATCGCACTGACCAGCTCCTGACAGCGCTGCCAAAATCGAGGCCAGTCTTCCCAGATGGGGGGGTCGCTCTCAGCAACCTGCAGCACCCGTTGCAACGCGGCTTCCACCGCCGTTGCGATCTCGCCGGTATCGGTCTGTTGAGCCTCTTCCAGTTTTTGACTAGCCTGATCGACTAGATCATCAATCTGGCTCCTAGCGGGCTGGGTCCATCGCACCAATAACCAGCGCCAGCCCAGCAACAGCAGAATGATCACCGCCCAGATCCAGTTCAGCTGCCAGGCATGAATCTGCCATGCCGCCGCCACCCCTAAAAAACTCACCAGCCCCACTACTGGCAAGCCCAGGACTATCCACTGCCATCGCGTTAGTATCATGCTGTTGAGCCAACCCTTCAGTACCATTTAATCGCGCTGGCGAGTGGCTCAGCTGAGGCCACGGCTGACAACGGGGCCAAGACCTACACTAAGATGCGCCCGGCGGCGCCACCAATGGAGGCGGGTAGGCCCAATACCAACACATTGCTGAGCCATTCCTGCCAGGGATCGGCTGGGGTTAACTGCTGGAAGAACACCAGCATGGTGGTCGAAATCAGCAGGGCCACGAGATAGGCCACCAGGGTTTCGGTGATGGGGCTGAGCAGCAGCCCCCGTTGTCGCCGCTCACTGCCATCGGCAAAGCCAGAGGCAAAGACGATGGTGTAGGACAACAACAGCGAGGCTGCAATGATTAGCAGCAACCACAGGGGTGGAATGGAGGCGGCCAGGAGACGGATCTCTTCGGTGGGGGCAATGCTGAAGGCAATCAGGATCGCCCCCAGCAGGGTGGCATCTAGGTCTACCAAGGTGTCGGGCCAGCGGCTGGCATGCCGCTTCTGGCTAGGGCCATTGAGCTTGCGCCGGGAGACTGGTCGCGCTGGGGCAGGGCTGAGCAGGGAGCGGGCCAGGGCTACTCCCAGAGAAAAGGGCACCCCTTCGAAGATGAGCTTACCCAGGGTTTCCGATAGGGGCGTGGCCAGGGTGATGCGTCGTAAGAGGATTAATGCGATCGCAGCGCAGAGAAGGCCGATGCCCAGGGCCTCAATGCTCTCCAACACGGCTTCTAGGGGTTGTAACCGCAGGGTGCGACGGAAACCACCGGTCTGTGTCAGTAGCCACACCACCCCGAACGTGACCGCGCTAGGACCACTAGTAAGCGCTCTGGCTGCACTGACGAGCCAATGGACCAGACCTCGACGGTGTAGAGCAGCGGAATGCCAAACAAAAAGCCCCCTGCCGCTCCCCCGCAGAATATCCTGCAGTTCCTGCAGCCAGATATTAGGTGTCTCAGATGCCGTCATGGTGTGCTTGTTCTAAATGGGGTGGGTCAAAAAGATTGTCGTCGGTGGTCACACCGTCACCTGGATTCGCCCAGCACCTGAACCAAGGCTTGGGTGAGGCCTTCCAGGGTGTATTCCTGGGCTTCGACATCGACGCGGCCGAAGACCTGGTAGCAGGTTTCGGAGGTCTTGGGGCCGATGGAGGCTAGGCAGACCCCTGGCAGATGGGTAGGC
The DNA here is from genome assembly GCF_002075285.3 of Halomicronema hongdechloris C2206. Classification (GTDB taxonomy): domain Bacteria; phylum Cyanobacteriota; class Cyanobacteriia; order Phormidesmidales; family Phormidesmidaceae; genus Halomicronema_B; species Halomicronema_B hongdechloris. The sequence continues at coordinate 3,815,781 of NZ_CP021983.2, forward strand.
CACTCGGGGCCGAGGCCCTGCTCTAGGAGTTGGGCGGCGTGGCGTACGGTTTTGGAGCTGGCGAAGGTGAGGCAGTCTACCGCGCCCTGCTGCAGGGCCTGGATTACCTGAGGGTCTGGCTCTGGGGGGCAGCCGGATTCATAGGCGGGCACCTCCAGCACCTGGGCACCGGCGTCGCTGAAGGCTCGCACCAACACCTCCCGGCCACCGCTCTCCACCCGAGGAAAGAGCAGGGTCAGGCCCTGCACCGGCTCCGGGAAGGTGTCGGCCAGGGAGTCAGCGATGAAGTCGGGGGGGGTGAAGTCGGCGTGGAGGCCTCGTGTTTGCAGCACCTGGGCCGTTTTCTTGCCCACCACGGCGATCTTGAGGCCGGCCAGGGCCCGCAGGTCATGGCCTTGGTGCTGCAGGCGATCCAGGAAATAGGTGACGGCGTTGGCGGAGGTGAGAATCAACCAGTCGACGGTGGCTAGGGATGCGATCGCATCGTCCAGGGCCTGCCAACTGGAAGGGGGGCGAATCTCCAGGGCTGGCATTTCCAGCACCGTAGCGCCCTGGCGGCGTAAATACCCACTAAACTGACTGGACTGACCGGCTGACTGAGTCACCACCACCGTCTTGCCAGCCAGGGGGGCCTGGGCAGTCATGGTCTCCATCTCCTTACTCATGCAATGGGTCTCCAGAGGGGCGGTCGGGGACGAGGGCATCAGGTATGTACGCAGCCCCACCACCTCCCCGATCACCACCACCGCGGGGGAGAGCGACTGCCCCTTAGTCTGCTGCAGGATGCTCAGTAGGGTACCGGTCCACACCTGTTGCTGCGGGTGTCCGGCCCAGCGGATGACGGCGATGGGGGTTTCCGGGCGCTTGCCCGCCTGCCGCAGTTGCTCCAGGATCTCAGGCAGCCGTCGAGTGGCCATCAACAGCACCAGGGTTTGGGTCTGAGCCAGGGTGGGCCAATCTAGACTCTCCAGGTCGTGGGCCGTCATGACTGCAAAGCCATGGCTCAAGACGGCATCGGTCAGGGGAATGCCGGCCAGCAGGGGAGCGGCCAGAGCCGAGGAAATCCCCGGGATCACCTCCACATCGCAACCGGCCTGGCGCAGGGCCTGCACCTCCGAGGTGGTGCGGCCAAAGATGAAGGGATCGCCCCCCTTCAGCCGCACTACTCGCTTACCCGCCTGAGCCCGCTGCACCAATAACTGGTCGATCTCCTCCTGGCTGGGGCTAGGCCGGCCGCCGCGCTTGCCCACATCGATGCGATCGCATCCCGACGGTAACTCCGCTAGCAGCCGTTCATCCACCAGAGCGTCATGGACCAGCACCTGAGCCTGCCGCAGCAACGTGTAGCCTCGCAGGGTGAGGTAAGCCATATCTCCTGGCCCGGCCCCAACCACATAGACCTTTCCTGTGCGCTTCATAGCTTCCCATCGATGGCCCATCGTTTCCATCATGCCGGATTGTTGCCGCACCAGTGAGCCTTGCACCAGACATGCCATCGCTGAACGGGATGGCTTCGTGGCATCCTAAAGGCAGCCTTAGCGTGGAGAACCAGCCAATGTTGACCCTCTATCACACACCACTATCCCTCAACTCGCGCCGGGTTTGGGTCACCCTACTGGAAAAAGGGCTCCACTTCGACACCATTGAGATGAATCTCAGTGGAGACCAGTTCCAGCCTGAATTCCTAGCCCTGAACCCCTTTCATCACATTCCCGTACTGGTAGACGATGAAGTCACCCTGATCGAATCCTTCGCCATCATGGACTACCTAGAGGCTAAATACCCCATTCCCTCTCTACTGCCGTCGCCCCCCACTGCCCTAGCCAAGGTCCGCATGATACAGATGGTCACCGTCAACGAGTTGCTGCCGGCTATCAGCCCCCTGACCAAGAAAATGATGGGATTCGGCAGCCCCGATGCCGACGCCCTAGAAAAGGCCCACCAGCAAGCCGCAGTTTGTCTGGGCTTCTGCGAAGAAAAGTTAGCAGATTGGTCCTTCTTTGGTGGCGACGAGCTATCTCTGGCAGACATTGTCCTAGGGACTGTGGCCCCCTGGTTTGACCAAATGGAGTTGCCCCTAGACCAATATCCCCAGCTACAGGCATGGATTCAACGGCTGCTGCAACGCCAGGCCTGGCAGATTACCCAACCCACCCCCGAGGCCATCGACGCCTTCAAAGAGCGCATGGCCAAACTCATGGCCCAGCGAGGGCTATAGGGGGGTTTACCGTTCCTTAACCTGGCGATGTTCTCGCCTTAATGCTTGACCGAGATGATACATCCAGATGTTCTGCCCTGCTGAGATAGCTGTTGCCTCCCCTAGGTCGAGGGTGCTTTCCCGGCATCGATAGCAACTGCGATAAAGGGTTAAGCGTTTGTGCTCGATAGCGTCTGGAGTGAGAACTCTAGTTCATATTCCTAAGCATGGGTGTGTTTCAAACCTCGCTGAATTATCCCGATGTCCCCCTTAGCCAGGCCAAAATTCTATTGGTTGACGATGAGGCCCTGATCCGCGAGACCATAGCCATGGCCTTGGAGGACGAAGGATATTTAGTCTCGGTAGCCGAACATGGCCATGCTGCTCTAGAGATCCTGAAGGGCAATGACGCCTCTACCCTGAGCGCTAACGATTTCGACCTGGCTATTCTGGATTGGATGTTGCCCGGCATGAACGGCCTCGATCTGTGTCGTCTCATCCGCCACCATCAGATCGATTTCCCCATTCTGATATTGAGTGCCAAGGGCAGTGAAATGGACCGGGTAGTTGGCCTGGAAGTAGGGGCAGACGATTACCTGTCCAAGCCCTTTGGTATGCGAGAGTTGATTGCCCGCTGCCGAGCGTTGATGCGTCGCCACCGTTGGTCCCAGAAGGCCCCGGCGAAGGTCGTACTCACCTTTCAGGAGATCAGCCTGTATCTGAATGAACTGCGGGTAACGGTGAATGGCCAAGAGATTAATCTCTCCCCCAAAGAGTTTCGGATTTTAGAGCTGTTTATGAGTGAGCCGCAAAGGGTGTGGTCCCGGGAGGATCTGATTCAGCAGGTGTGGGGACCCGACTTTATGGGCGATCGCAAAACGGTGGATGTGCATATCCGTTGGCTGCGGGAAAAAATCGAACCCGACCCCAGTCAGCCCCGCTATATCACCACCTTGCGTGGGTTTGGTTATCGCTTTGGTTGAGCCTACAGCCTTAGCGGTGTGTAGGCTAATCTGACAGCGGCAAGGGCTGAGCTGTCGCTGCCGATATATCCTGGGGCCGGGGCAAGCTGGGCGACCAGCGGTTGGCGATGGGCATGCGCCAGCCCATGCCAAAGGCCCGATCGGTAATCTTCAGGACCGGCGGGGCCTGGCGGCGCTTAAATTCCGCCCGGGCCAGCAACCGCGTCACCTGCTCCACGGTGGCCGGATCATGGCCGGCGGCGACGATCTCTTGCAGGGATTCGTGGTGCTGCACCAACCGCTCTAGGATGTCATCTAGGATGTCGTAGGCAGGTAGGGAATCTTGGTCCTGTTGGTCGGGCTTGAGCTCGGCGCTGGGAGGCTTCGCCAAGACATTGGTCGGAATCGGGGCTTTGGCAAAGGGGAGCGTGGCGGAACTGGTGGCTGCAGAATTTTCAGTTGCCCTTTGATTCAGCCATCGACACAGGCTATAGACCTGGGTCTTGGGCACGTCGGCAATCACGGCCAGGCCACCGTTCATGTCGCCATAGAGGGTGCAGTAGCCCACGGCCATTTCGGACTTATTACCGGTGGATAACAGTAAATAGCCAAATTTATTGGCTACGGCCATGAGCAGGTTGCCGCGGATGCGAGACTGGATATTTTCTTCGGCCACCCCAAATTCGGTGCCGGCAAACAGTTCGGCCAGGGTCTGGCCATAGCCTGCCATGAGATTGCCAATGGGTAGGGTGGTGGTGTGAATGCCCAGATTGTCGGCCAGGGCGTAGGCATCCTGGAGGGAGGTCTCGGAGCTGTAGGGCGACGGCATCAGTACTCCCAGCACATTGGCGGCCCCCAGGGCAGCGGTGGCGATGGTGGCTACCAGGGATGAATCGATGCCACCACTGAGACCGATCACCGCTCGAGAAAAGCCGCATTTGTGGGCATAGTCTCGTACTCCCAGGACCAGGGCGGCCCAAATTTCGGCGGTATGGTGGAGGGGCAAGGGGGCCACAGGGCCTGGCATGAAATCCCGTTGCTGCCGCTCGAACTCCACTAGGGTGAGATCGGGTTGGAAGCCGAGGGCGCGAACCATGACGTTCCCCTGACGGTTGAAGGCAACGCTGCTGCCATCGAAAATTAAATCGTCGTTGGCCCCGATCTGATTGGCGTAGACGATGGGGCAGCGGAAGCGGGCGGCGCTGTGGCCCAGCATGGATTCCCGTAACTGCTGCTTGCCCACGGAATAGGGAGAGGCCGATAGATTGACCACCAGGTCAACCCCCTGCTGGGCCAAGTCGGCGATGGGGTTGCGGGGATAGGTGCGTCCGCCCCAGAACTCTTCGTCGTTCCACAGATCTTCGCAGATGGTCACCCCCACCCGCACGGTGGCCTCTCCAGGAGGTGAGGGATTGTCCAGCGGCCAGTCGAAGTAGCTGGCCCCGCGTCCGGGGGAGAAATAGCGGTCTTCGTCGAAGACATCATAGGTGGGCAGTAACTGTTTGTGAAAGACCTGATGCACCCGCCCCGACCACACTAAGGCAGTGCTGTTAAACAGAGGTTTTTCGCCGTGGTCGCGGGCATCGGGATTGGTGGTGGCGAAGCCGATCAGTACCCCCACTTGCGGGGGCAGTTGCTGAGCCAATTGGGTCAGGGTCTCGGCCATGGCGGTGATGAAGCTGGGGCGAAACAATAGATCTCGAGGCGGATAGCCACAGAGGGAGAGTTCTGGCGTTAATACCAGATCGGCGCCCTGGCTGGCGGCTTGCTGGGCGGCCTCGAGGATAGCCTGGGCATTGCCGCTGAGATCTCCGATGGTGGGGTTGAGCTGTGCGATCGCAAGTCTAAGGGTAGATTTCATATTATTTTCTACAGAAAGATAATAAAAATTAATTGACCTCGTAACTAATACTCTAGAGGTGGTCCTAGAGATGACGTTGGATATCGTTGGGATAAGGTGTCGTCTGCCGCTTCTGTTCGGCCAGGGAATTGCGCTCCCAAAAGACGCCATCAGAGTAACCCTGAATGCTGGCCTCCCTATCTGCCAGGGCCAGTCTTTTCTCGGCCAGGCAACAGTAGTCTAGCTCCACTTCAATGCCCAGAAATCGCCGACCCAACTTTTTCGACACCACTGACGTAGTTCCACTGCCCAAGAATGGATCGAACACGAAATCCTCCGGCTTAGAGCTGGCCAGGAGCAATTTTGCCATTAATTTTTCTGGCTTCTGAGTAGGGTGGTCGGTATTTTCTGGCATAGACCAAAACGGCACCGTAATGTCTGTCCAAATGTTAGATGGGTGAGTCAAGCGATACTTTTTTGGCCCGTGGTCTTCCCAATCCTTGGGCTGGCCATCTTTATGTCGATAGGGCGCTATGACCCGTCGCTTCAATTTGACGGCGTCGACAGCAAAGTAATAGTCATCAGAGACGGTACAAAACCAGATATCTTCACAGGAGTTTTTCCAGTTACGCTTGGCGCCGCGACCTTTTTCCCGTTCCCAGGTAATGCGATTTCTAACTCGAAAATGCTTCTTTAGAACTGGATAGGCGGCCGCCGATGTAAGCCAGTCAGCACAGAAATAAATCGACGCCTCCTCCTTAAGCACTCCTTTCAACTGTGATATCCAACCCTCTAGCCAATCAGCATAGGCGGCATCATCCATGTGCTTAAATGATTTGCTATGAAATCGTTTGTTGAGGTTATAGGGCGGGTCCAGAATCATCAAATCCACAAAGCCTTTAGGCAAATATTGCAGTGCATCCAATAGGTCCTGGCAAATGGTTTTGTTGGCAAGGTCATCCACTGCCAACGGACGATGCAGGGTGAGCACCTTTTTGGCTAAGTCATCATGCTCGCTGGCCCTCAAAGTTAAGGTTCGATTCTGCGGCGCTCGCTCCTTGTTGATCTCGGGGTTGCCCATTGTCGCTCACTCTCAACTAGATAAAAACCATGGGTTTATCTTTGCAAGGTTCGAAGGCGTCAGCGTCAAAGCAATAGAGGCTGGCAGGGCGGCCGGCACCACGAGATGTCTTCTGGCCGGTATCCCGCAAAAAGCCCAGCTTTAGTAGCCGGGCTCGAAAGTTAGAATAATCCGCAAAGTCGGGGCCTAACACCGTCCCATAGAGTTGGTAGAGATCCCCCAGGGTGAAGGTCTGGGGCAACACCTCGAAGGCAATGGGACTGTACTCCAACTTGTTGCGCAGCCGCTGATAGCCGTAGTCGAGAATGCTGTTGTGATCGAAGGCCAGGGTCGGCACCTGGCTGAGGGGATACCAAGCTATGCCACTGACCCCGTCGGCAATCAGTTCGGCTTCGGCAAAGCGCACCAGGGCAAAATGACTTACCGACAAATAGCGCACCCCAAAGGAATTCTCGGCTTCTCGAGGGTCTCGGTTCGGCCCCCCAAAGGTATAGAGCTGCTCTAAATATAGATTCTCGACGCGGATTTTTTCTGAAAGCACCCGGTAGGCGGCATCCTCCAAAGATTCACCATGGCGGACCAGGGTCCCCGGTAGACTCCAATACCCCAAAAACGGATCATCGTGACGCATGACCAGCAACACCAGTAGACGATTTTGCTCCGTGTCTACGGAGAAAATGACATTGTCGACCCCCACCTTAAAGTCGGCCAGGTCCCCCCCTGCTAAGGAGTCGATAGCTTTTCTCTGGAGTCTTCCGGGCATGGATAGAGGTTGTTCTGGTCGATGTAAGCTTGAACCACTGGGGGCAAGACGTCACGGTCGTCGGCTTGCCGATACTGACTCGAGGACATGTCGAATCGGTGGGGCATAGTAGCCAGAGAGATATGGGCTCCCTGTTGCCGCAGTTCTATCAAATCATCCTGCGATAGCCGATAGCCAGGGCGGGGCACTACCAGGATATGGGCCTGAGCAAAAATCTCCTGGGCGCGGTACCAGCGCGGTAATTGGGAGACCAAATCGGCCCCAATCACCAGGGTAAAGTCCGCCTCTGGCCACTTCTGGCGGGCCCGTTCCAGGGTAACGATGGTGCGGGAATGGCCTAGATCGGGGTAGAGGCTAATCCGACCAGCAGGGACTTCAATCTGATCGATGATCAGTTGCAGCATGGTAAAGCGATCGGCCAGGGAGGTCTGATGCCGCTTGAAGGGATTGTTGGCCGCCCAGACCACCACGTGGTCAAATTCGGTGGCTAACCAACTGAGGATGGCTAAATGCCCCTGATGGGGGGGATCGGCACTGGTACCAAAGAGGGCGATGCTAACCATGGCGACGTTATGTGTTAACAGAGGTCTGACGACGGGTCTCGGCGGTGAGGGCTTGCAGGGCCGATGAAATGGTGACCGGGAACGCCTTGGGGGTATCAATCTGCCGAATGGAGGCTGGTAGACTGGCCACTGACTCAGCCGTGCGCTCGGCAATGGTGATCAAGGGAGCGCTAGGTATGGTGATCTGTCCTTGCTTCATCACCGGCTGCAGTAGGGGCTGTTCCTGGGGACCAGCGGTATCTGTTATCAACCCCAGGCGATCTCCTTGGCTTTGACTGCCCTGCTGGTACCGAAAGATCTGCTTGCGGCCAGGATAGGTAACTTTGTGACTAGATTCTTTCATCACTGGGATACCGTCGAGTTCCACCAGTTTATAGACCCCATTGACCGGAGTGCCAGTCACCAACCGAGTGCCGATGCCATAGCCATCAATGGTGGCGCCCTGGGCAATTAACCGCTGGATTTCCCACTCGTCCAGGTCGCCACTGGCAAAGATGGTGGTGTCGGGTAGGTGCGATCGCACCTGCTGCGACAGACTCGCCAACTCCCCAGAATCGAGGCGTACCCCGGCCACGGTCATCTTGTCCTGGCGCACCCAGTCAGCCAGACGCCGGGCCGCCGCCACCGTATCATAGGTGTCGATCAACAGCGCCGCCCCTGGGAAATAGCGGTGAAACGCCTGGAAAGCTTCGTCTTCACTGCCAGTGGTCGCCGTTATCGCCATCACCAGGGCATGGGCCATAGTCCCTGCCGGTTGTCGCCCCAGCTGTAAGGCAGCCAGCACATTAGACGTGGCATTTAACCCTGCCGCCAACGCTGCCCGAGCCGCCCACACAGCTCCTTGGGGACTAAAGGCCCGACGACTGCCAAACTCCAATAACTTGGCCTCGGGCCCAGCTACATCCCGTAAACGAGCCGCTCGGGTGGCAATCAAGGTCTGGTAGTTGAGGGTATTGAGCAGATAGGTTTCCACCAATTGAGCTTGCCACAGGGGAGCCTCCACCCGCAGCAGGGGTTCATTGGCAAAGACTGCTGTTCCCTCCGGTACTGCCCAGACATCGCCAGTAAACGTGGCTTGCCGTAGCAACTGCCAAAACCGAGGCGGCGCCTGCTCAAACAAACCACAGGCCTGCAATTGCTGCACCTGCCCCTCGGTAAACTGCAAATGACTCAAGTAATCCAGAGCTGGGGCCAAGCCCATGGCAATCAAATACCCATAGTTAGGCGGCAGCCGCCGCACAAATAACTCAAAACTGGCGGGCCGCTCGGCCAACCCCTCCCCGGCATAGCAAGCAGCCATGGTCAGCTCATAGAGATCCGTGAGTAGGCTGTAGTCCTCACGGCCAATAGTCAAGGCCGGATCATCCGTCATGGCAGATAGGCTGAGTAGCAATTATGGTTATTTTAACCAAAACAAACAGGAGTTGCCTAGGAGGACGAACGAAGAGGGGGAGGCGAGTCGGTGGGTGGAGGACGAGTGACGAGTGACGAGGTGATGGGGTGATGGGGGAAAGGGAAAACGGAGGACGGCTTGCCCTGTTCGCGAAGCGGCTCCGTAGGAGCAACGTAGTCGAAGGGAGAGCAGAGGACGATGGGGAGGACAGAGGACGGAGGGCGGAGAGCAGAAAAGGGGACAGGGAATAGGGAATAGGGAATAGGGAATAGGGAATAGGGAATAGGGAAGGACAAGCTCCTCGCCACTCTACCGATGCGACGCGATCTAGCGCCACTGACCGAACAGCCCTTCCACGGGGTCCAGGGCGGTGGTTCGCCCTGGTCGTAGGGGTCCGGGGGAAGCGAAATTCCCCCGGCGAGCACCCCGAGCTACACGATTAAGTGCGGTCCTATCGAGGTTTATCACGCCTTGTCGATGCGACGCGATTGATGACGGCTGATCAACAGGTCCTTCCGCAGGTCCAGGGCAGCAGTTCGGCAAGCTCACCACAAGCGGTTTGCCCTGGTCGTAGGGGTCCGGGGGAAGCGAAATTCCCCGGGCAAGCACTCCACTAAAAACCGCGACTGTCCCAAAATGGCTCTCTTCTATTTTGGTGAGATACTACTAAATTCACTCGTCTGTGGCCGACTCCTTAGTGGGCCAGGGAATCTCAGCAGTCGCAGCCAGCTGTCGGCTCAGGGCGGCGGCCCCAAACTGGTTGAGATGACTGGGATCGGCGAAGAAGCCGTCTTGCTGACGCCACTGTAGTAGCCAATCTAAAACTTGGAAATTGCCTCGCTGGGCCTCCGTTTGCAAATAGTTCTGGAATTGCCGTTCGTACCCTAGGCGGACCGGGTCCAGGTAGTCATCACTGAGGGGCAGATTCACTATGACCAAGGGAATCTGTTGAGATTGAGCCCAAGCTGCGATCGCATGTAATGACTGGGTCTGCACCCCCTGCAGGCGAAACGGCTGATAGGCCGAGTCATACTCCCCCGGAACCCGGGAAAATTGCCGGTAGTATTGGCCCGGGTTAAAGCGCTCATCCTGCGCCAAAAACCCATAGGCATCGATCTCACTCACCGGCATCGCCACAGCCTTCGTCTCAGCCGACTGTTCTAAGCTAGGTCGCTCCCCCGACTGCAAGGCTTGGTAACCAGGTGACCGCAGCACCGCTGCAAAGGTGCGATCAACCCGACCACTGTTGAACGACCGCGACCCTACCCCCCATAGCAAGATCTGGGGTAACTGGTCCGGCGTCAGCACTTGCCGCAGCAGAAAACTCATCAGCTGGGCCGTGGCGCCATTGATGCCGAAGTTAAAGACCGTCAGCCCCTCCTGGGCTAGGGCCGCCTGTAGCACCTGAGGGTCAATGCCCTGCAAGGCCCGGGAGCTACCAATGACCATGACATCAGGCACCCCGACTGTGGCCACATAGGACAGATACAGGCCAATCTTTTCATCCAACACGGCACTGCCCAAGCTCGGAAACACCCGGGGAACACTGGCCCGTTCTGCCTGCCGCTGAGCTACCTGACCATAGGCTAAATACTGCCGTAGTTTGCGCTGCACAAACACTCGCTGGGGCGCTTGCGGTGGCACCGCCTGTAGCGATTGACTCGCCTGCAGCCACTGCTGGGTCACCTGGTCCCAGTCGGCGGCAGATTCAGCAGTCTCCGCCAAATCAGCTGCTGCCGTGGCCTGGCGAATAGCCATAGATACCAGCTGCTCAGGGGACTCCCTAGGGGTTGCATCAGTCACCGCCTCAGTGGCTGCATCAGGGGCATTGGGCAGCTCCCCCGGCGATTGATCAGCTGGCAGAGGATTACCCCGCAGCCAACACCCCACCAACCAGAGGCTCATTGCCATGACTAACCAGAGATGTCGTCGCCGCCTCATGCAGACTCCTCAACATCGATTCCCTTTGATCTCTATTTAAACGGAGCCAAGGTCAACCATAGCGATTTGATGGCAGGGAAGCGCCCGATTTGGAACTGGAACTGGATAGCGTCCTGCTTACGTCTGCCTTGGCGGACTAGGTGAGGCAGGCTAAGTCTTCAGTCTTCTGGGTAAATAGTAGGTTCTCCCGGTAGTCCACCGGGCAATCGATCACCGTGGGCACGTTTTGTTCTAACGCTTCTTTTAAGGTTGGCAATAGATCCTCGGTGGACTCTACCCGATAACCCTTCAACCCCATGCTGCCAGCTAGCTTGACGAAGTCTGGATTCGTGAAATGGACAAAGGCAGATTCCCCGTAGTGGTTCATTTGCTTCCACTCAATCAGGCCATAGCCACCATCGTTGAAGATGAGAGTAACGAAGGCAGCCCCCAGACGGCGAGCCGTCTCCAGTTCCTGGCAATTCATCATAAAGCCGCCATCTCCGGTGGCAGCAATCACTTGGCGAGAGGGGTTGACTAACTTGGCGGCTAAGGCTCCCGGAATCGCAATGCCCATGGCAGCAAAGCCATTGGAAATAATGCAAGTATTGGGGCGCTGGCAATGATAGTTGCGGGCAATCCACATCTTGTGGGCTCCCACATCAGAAATCAAAATGTCATCGGCCCTCAAGACCTGACGGAGGTCGTAAATCAGCTTTTGGGGCTTCACCGGAAAGCCATAGTCATCGCTGTATTGAGCGTAGTCTTCCTCAATTTCCTGGCGCAGTTTTGCCGTGCCGGAGTCTAGCCGTCGCTGGTGGGAGACGCGCTTGAGAATCTCATTCAGAGAATCAGAGATATCCCCCAACACCTCGATGCGAGGAATGTAACTGCTGTCAATCTCGGCCTGAGTGGCATTGATGTGCAGAATCGGCAAGTTGCCGTCAGGATTCCACCGTTTAGGGGAGTACTCTACCAGGTCATAGCCTACGGCGATAACCAAATCGGCCCGCTCCAGGGCACAGCTGATATAGTCTCGCTGCTGCAGGCCAAAGGTCCACAGAGCCAGGGGATGGGTATAGGGAATCACCCCCTTACCCATGAAGGTATTGGCCACGGGAATGTTGAGGCGGGTGGCAAATTCCGTTACGGATTCACTGGCTCGGGCCCGAATAGCACCGTTGCCCACCAGGATCACGGGGTTGGTCGCTTGGGAAATCGCCACCACGGCCTGTTGAATGCTCTGGAGCGAGGCGTAGGTTTTTTCCTGACTGTCTCGATGCAAGGGTTGGCCTACGGCATCCATATCGGCAATATTCTCGGGCAGATCGATATGCACTGCCCCTGGCTTTTCCGACTGGGCCAGTTTAAAGGCCTTGCGGACGATCTCTGGAGTGTTGCTGGGGCGAACGATTTGGGTATTCCATTTGGTCACCGGGGCAAACATGGAGACCAAATCGAGATACTGATGGGACTCGATGTGCATACGGTCAGTGCCTACCTGACCGGTAATCGCCACCAATGGAGCCCGATCTAGGTTGGCATCGGCGACACCTGTGATTAGATTAGTTGCCCCCGGTCCCAAGGTAGATAGACACACGCCCGCCTTGCCAGTCAAGCGCCCATAGACATCCGCCATGAAGGCAGCCCCCTGTTCGTGGCGGGTGGTGATGAACTGAATCGAAGACGTTTTCAGGGCTTGTAGGACCTGGAGGTTCTCCTCTCCTGGTACACCAAAAATATACTCGACCCCTTCGTTCTCGAGACAGCGTACCAGCAGTTCGGCGGTGTTCATGAATAAAGTAATCCTATCTGAGCGTCTTGAGCGTCTTATCGGATCCAAATAGTCTTTATGTTGACAAACTCTTGGATACCTTGGTGGCTAAGTTCGCGACCATAGCCCGAATGTTTAATGCCCCCGAAGGGTAGGCGTGGATCAGACTTGACCAGGCCATTAATAAAGACGCAGCCCGCCTCAGTCTCATTGATCAGACGATCCTGCTCTGAGGGGTCGGTGCTCCAGGCACTCGCTCCCAGTCCCAGTGGAGTACTATTGGCCAAGCGAATGGCAGCGTCTATGTCAGGAACTCGAAATATCAGGGCCACAGGACCGAAGAATTCTTCCTCATCGGCGGGGGTGCCAGGGGGAATCTGGCTCAGGATGGTGGGGGGATAGAAATAGCCGGACCGTAGCCCCTGGGGCAAGGTGTCTAGCAGGGCGGCGACATTTCCTCCCATCAGGGCCTTAGCCCCCTGCCGTAGGCAGGCGCTGACCTGCCGGTCGAGATCCTGCACGATGGCGGGGGTGGCCATGGGACCAATGTCGGTGCTGGTGGCCATGGGATCCCCTACCGTGAGGTCTTTAAAGGCCGTTACCAGCCCCTGTTCGAAGCGATCGGCAATGGCCTCGGCCACGATGAAACGTTTGGCGGCAATGCAGGATTGGCCGTTATTAATCAGTCGGGCCTTGGCCCCGGTAGCAATGGCCGCCTCCAGATCGGCGCTGGCCATGACGATGAAGGGATCACTGCCACCTAACTCCAGCACCGTCTTCTTAATATGACGACCACAGGCCGCGGCTAAACTGGCACCAGCGGGTTCACTGCCGGTCAAAGTGGCGGCTTTGATGCGGTCGTCAGCCACCAAGTCAGCGAGCCGGTCCGCGCTAATCAAAAGGGTTTGCAGCGTTCCTTCGGGAAAGCCTGCCGCCTTGAAGACCGTCTCGATGGCCAGGGCGCATTGGGGCACGTTGGAGGCGTGCTTCAGCAGCCCGACATTGCCGGCCATCAGGGCTGGCGCCGCAAAGCGAAAGACCTGCCAGAAGGGAAAGTTCCAGGGCATCACCGCTAGAATCACCCCCAAGGGTTGATAGCGCACAAAGCTGCGGCTGGCATCGGTCTGGGCTGGGATATCGGCCAGGAAGGCGGCGGCATGCTCAGCGTAGTAGCGACACACCCAGGCGCTTTTTTCTACTTCTGCGATCGCACTGGCCAGAGGTTTCCCCATCTCCAGGGTCATGAGTTCCCCGAAGCGCTGTTTGTTCTCTTCCAGTACCCCAGCGGCAGCGGTCATCCAGGCAGCGCGCTGCTCAAAGGAGGTGCGACGGTAATGCTCAAAGGTCCGTTGGGCCTGGGCTAACCGATCGGCCACCTCTGCCTGGGTGAGGGCCTGGAAGACTTGCAGTTTGGCCCCCGTAGCCGGATTAATACTTGCAATTGCCATCATCTGACCTCCTTGCGGTCACCTGAAGCGGGACTAGCGATCGCACGTCCGTCTGCCATCGCTTAGTCCCCTTTACAGACTGTCTCGGGGACTCGGCTCTTTCAGGTTGGCCAGTGATCCAGCCTTGCTGACGGACCCCCTCACCCTTGATGACAGCCATCCCCTAGCAGCCTGTCTCTACTCTGCCAACAGGGACTAGGAGTCCAGGCAAAATTGTATAGATTGTTTATGCTCGCCGCCCCGCACAGCCAGCAAAATCAACAACCTTAGAGTGATTTGCAAGCCGCCTAAACAGTCGTCAGAGCCAGGTTTTCAGACACACCGCGAACACTCCTGCAAGATCGCTAGAAGCCTTGAGAACACTTGCCTTGACGGCTCTTTAAGATTTCCTTGGCAAATTAGCTCTTGGAGTATTCCATCTGAAAAAAGTGTCTCGATCTAGGCTATGCAGCCAGCCCTTGGACGGGTATTTAGCTGGAACACTCTTAAAAAGGTATTAAAAGCAGCGGCCATCCGAGATTCTACGGATACCCTCGTCGTCAAGATACCTCCTAACTGCGTCACCAGCCCCATTTGTCTAGTGCCCCCGGCACGTTGACGGGTGGGGCTGCTACCTAGGTGTGCGATCGCAAAAAGGTGCGATCGCGAGTCATGTCCACGGCGATGCGACCATCGAAGTCGGGAATGGGGGCAGCTAGCTTCACCAGTTGTACCCGTACCTGCTGTAGGCGTTCGTCACCGCTGAGGGTAGCCCGTGAGATCGCAGCGGCTAGGGCCTCCAATAGCGAAAACCGTTGGGTTCTGATCAGGCGTTGTACCTGGTCGATCGCCTGGCAGTAGTTGTAAGTATCGGCCAGCTGATCCGTGTCTGCCGCTAAGGCCAGATCTAGCCACAGGGTCAGCGACACCTCAAACCATTGTCCCAATACCCGTTCCTCCGGCAAGGCCCCGGTATAGCCGTAGGCGCGAATGCCAGTGACCTGAATTGAATCCATTGAACTAGGTGGCATTAAGAGTCGGACCGGCGCTCTGCCAGCTTCAGCAAGAGGGTGGTGTGGGCCGTTCGGTTAATTGGGTAAAAGTAGCACAGCACCATGCCCCCGATCAGCAACAGCATGGGCACAGGGCCCATGAAAAACCGAATCGCCCACAGGGCCGACGGCGGCTGTTGGGCGGCATCGGCCACAAAGCCAGACACCTCTAGGGCCACCCCCACCAGAAATAATCCTAGGGCTAAGCCTAGTTTCTGGAGCAGAGTCATGAAGGAATAGAAAATGCCTTCCCGCCGATACCCGGTTTGCAATTCATCCAATTCGATCACATCCGGCAGCATGGCCCAGGGCACCACATAGGCCGTCGCCACCCCAAAACTGGCCACCAGACAGAGGCCATACATCACCATGGTTTGCCCTGGCTGTAAGAAGAACAAGGATATCTGCACCAGCAGCCATACCCCAATGCCGATGAAAAACAGGCCCTGCTTGCCCACTCGCTGGCTGATGCGATTGCAGATAAACATGAAAATCACCGCCGTTCCCTGCACTAACAAGGCCGCCAAAAAATAGGAATCCAGCCCCATCCACTCGGTGACATAGAAGGGCAAAATGCTGGCGGTAATCTGCAGGGCCATCCAGGCACAGAGATACAACCCTACCACAAACCAGAAGGCCCGATTGGTCAACACCACCCGCAATTGCTGAGCAAAGGACATACCTACTACTTCTTGGGTCAGGGCTGGGCGTCGGGCTAACTTCCGTTGGGCATAGCCATAGGTGCCGAAGATGCACCAGAGCATGGGGGCGATGGAGAACAGGGCACAGATGCCGCCGATGATCCAGTACTGCTGTTGCTCATTGCTGATCACTTGAGTCACCCCCAGGCCCAAGGCCAGGGCCAGGATGGCACCC
Source organism: Halomicronema hongdechloris C2206 (assembly GCF_002075285.3). Taxonomy (GTDB): domain Bacteria; phylum Cyanobacteriota; class Cyanobacteriia; order Phormidesmidales; family Phormidesmidaceae; genus Halomicronema_B; species Halomicronema_B hongdechloris. The sequence continues at coordinate 3,831,629 of NZ_CP021983.2, forward strand.
CCTACCGAAAAGGCCAGGCGAAAAGAGGTGAGTTCGGTGCGCTCATCGTAGTCCTGGGTCAGCTCCGCCGTCAGGGTGGTATAGGGCAAGTTGACGACGGTAAAAAAGACCTGAAACAGCACCGACGCCAAGACGTAGTACCAGAACTTAGCACTGTCACTCCCTAAGCCAGGCACCACCCACATCATAAAGAAGGTGATGCCGAAGGGCAGGGTGCCCACCAGCATCCAGGGATAGCGGCGACCCCAACGGCTGCGGGTGCGATCGCTGAGCACGCCGACGATGGGATCGTTCACGGCATCCCAGATCTTGCCAATTAACAGTACGGTGCCCGCCGCCAGGGGAGCCAGTCCGGCCACTTCAGTCAGAAAAATCAAGAAGGAGAAGGCGATCAGGTTAGAGGTCATGCCCGCTCCCATGTCCCCGGCCCCGAAGGCTAACTTGGTGGCCAGGGTCAGTTTCAAGGGAGGCGAGGTCTGGGGAGAGGGATCAACCACAGCAGGCACCTAACAACGGCAATGGGAACTCGGGATTGGTTTATCGTGATCGGTACAAGATAAATCCTCAGTGTATTATTGCCCCATTCGTTACCCTCACAGCTTGGTCGATATGCCTGATCTTCATGTGTCCTGGTCTGATTATTATCGTCTGATTGAGCGCTTAGCCCTGCAGGTATATGAGTCTGACTGGCAATTCAATCAGATTGTCTGCTTGGCTAAGGGAGGGCTGCGCATTGGCGACATCTTCTGCCGCCTGTTCGATCAACCCCTGGCCATCTTGTCGGTGTCGTCCTATGGCGGGCTCAATAACCAAACCCGGGGAGCCCTGACGTTTTCTCGGGATCTGACCATGACTACGGCTAATCTGGGCAATCAGGTATTGCTGGTGGATGACCTGGTGGACTCGGGCCACAGCCTGGCTCGCTCTGTCGACTGGTTGCAGCATCAGTATGGGTTCTACATTGATGACATTCGCACGGCGGTGCTCTGGTATAAGGGCTGTTCCATGGTGCAGCCCGATTACTACGTCGACTATCTGCCGGACAATCCTTGGATTCACCAGCCCTTCGAGCACTATGAACAGATGGACCTGCCTGCCCTGATGCGATCGCATCAGACCGCCTCGTCCTCGAGATTGTGACTTGGCTCAATCCCCGGGGCTATTTCCCTCACCGTGCCGACCCTCAACTCTCGCTATACTGCAAGACAAGTGGCCGTCGCCCAGTGCTAAGGCTTTTCTCCCCTGAGCCAGCCATGGTCACCGCAGATGTGATCGTTTTTTTGCAACAGTCCTCTGGGTCTAGACAGGGACACGGTTTATCAAGGCTCACCGAGCATGTTCAACAGCACCGAAATCCTGATCGCCGACTTCGTAACCAAGCTTAGGGCCGGCTACCACCGCACCTACGGTGGTCTTAAGCCCGACTACGAAGACATTATCGCCTGGGCCGGCAGCATGGCCCTGGAGAACATCGCCAACAGCGACGCCCTTTACCACAACGTCGAGCACACGATTTTGGTCACCCTAGTGGGGCAAGAGGTGCTGCGGGGCAAACACATTCGGGAAGGAGGCGTCACCTGCGAGGACTGGCTGCACTTCATCATTTCCCTGGTCTGCCACGACATCGGCTACGTCAAAGGGGTGTGCCGGGCCGACCGCGATAGGGACCACCTCTACGCCACCGGCAACGGTGATGAGATGGTATCGCTGCTACCCGGGGCCACCGACGCCTCCCTCACCCCCTACCATGTGGATCGGGGCAAACTGTTCATCGCCGAGCGCTTCGGCGGCAACCGCATCATCGACTCCGAGATCATCAAGCGCAACATCGAACTCACCCGCTTTCCGGTACCAAAAGAAGAAGATCACCAGGATACGGTCCACTATCCCGGGCTGGTGCGGGCAGCCGATCTGATTGGCCAGCTGAGTGATCCTCGCTATCTGAAGAAAATCAGCGCTCTTTTCTACGAATTCGAGGAAACGGGGCAAAATCAATACCTCAGCTACCATCACCCCGGCGATCTGCGGCGCAACTATCCCAAGTTCTATTGGAATGTGGTGCATCCCTATATTCAGGATGCGCTGCGCTATCTCTCCCTCACCCAGGAGGGCAAGCAAATCATTGCCAACCTCTACTCGAATGTGTTTATGGTGGAAAACGAAAATAGCGTAATTCCGACTTAGAGGATATTTGGAAAGTACCCTGCAGCCTTGCTCCAGACTGGATTCTGGCCACCAGAGCCATACGCTCTAAAACGCTTACCCTGCAGGGCTTTCAGCCGATTTTCAAATGTCCTCTTAGAGTGTTCCAGCCAAATACCCGTCTGAGGGCTGGCTGCATAGCCTAGACAGGCTGAGTTCAATAGCCTAGATTCAGAATACTTTTTTAGATGGAATACTCTTAACAGTGTTCACGGAATCCGCCCAAATTCATTTAACTCATCCAACTTCACGACGACGGCTATGACCTGGTGGCAGAAGCTGACCCAAAACTCCCTAGCAAGGGTGGGGCTTGTGATTTTAACGGTGTTTTACGCCGTCGTGATTTTTGCCGATGTCGTGGCCCCCTATGACCCCTATGTCAACGAGCCCAATGGGTCATTGCTGCCGCCCACCGAGATCTACTGGCGGCAGCAACTCACAGGCGAGTGGATCGGTCCCCACGTCTATCCCACCACCCAAGGTCCCGTGGATATCGATACGGGGGAACGCAACGTCACCGTAGACTATTCAGAACCCTCCCCGATTCGCCTCTGGGTAGCCGGGAAAGACTATCACCTGTTTCGGTTGGTACTGCCGCTGCCCACCCGTTGGTCCCTGAGCCAGCCTCGGTTTCAAGAGACAGTACTGTGGCCTGGCATTGCCGGCAACCGTCACCTGTTTGGCACCGTCGGCCCTGGCAAGCTGCACCTGTTGGGGACTGACGAACAAGCTCGGGATCAGTTTAGCCGTCTGATCTTTGGCGGTCGTATCAGCCTCAGTGTCGGGGTGATTGGGATCATTTTGAGCTTTCCCCTAGGGCTCTTAGTGGGGGGGCTCTCAGGCTATTTCGGCGGCGCTGTGGATGCGATCTTGATGCGGCTGGTGGAAATGATCATGACCATCCCCGACATCTATTTATTGGTGGCTTTAGCGGCAGTGCTGCCCCCCACCCTCAGTAGCGGCCAACGATTTCTGCTGATCATCTTGATTACCTCCTTCGTGCGTTGGACCGGATTAGCGCGGGTGATTCGGGGGCAGGTGCTCTCGATTAAGGAGCAGGAATTTGTCCAGGCGGCGCGGGCCATGGGCGGGCGCTCGCTGTACATCATCACCCGGCATGTATTGCCCCAAACCGCGACCTACGCCATCATCGCTGCTACTCTGGCGATTCCAAGCTTTATTGTGGCCGAGGCCATCTTGAGCTTGATTGGTCTGGGGATTCAGCAGCCCGACCCCTCTTGGGGCAATATGCTCTCCAATGCCACCAATGCCTCGATTCTGGTGTTGCAGCCCTGGTTGATCTGGCCACCGGCCCTGTTAATCGTGGTGACGGTGCTGTGCTTTAACCTGTTGGGGGATGGCCTGCGGGATGCCCTGGATCCCCGCACTCTGAAATAATCTCTAGCCAGTGCCCTGGAGTCGGTGGTAGGCTCAGGAGCGTATTCGAGGGATATCCAGGATGGTACGACTGCTAGTCGGGTTGCTGTTAGTGCTGTGGGTGAGTGGGTGTGCCTGGGGGGGCGGCCCTCCGACAGCGGTGGTGGCCGATGCGATCGCAACTCAGCTACAACAGAGTCGCCAAGAATTAGCCCAAACCCTCAAGAGCGACCCCGGTTCATCGTTTCAGATCACAGCCGTCACCATTACTCAGCGCCGGTCCACTACTGTTGCTGGGCAACCGGCTCTGCAGGTACGCGGCACCTATACCCTGACAGGACGCTACTTGAACAACTCCCTAAAGCAGCCAGATAACCCCTTCGAGATTTATCTCAGCCGTACCCCCGATGGCGAGGCCTGGCAACTACTGCGCCCCATCGCTGCCTCCACCGACACTGACCCCAGCTGGGTCGTAGCCCCACTCTCCTAGGCCCCGTCACTCTCCTTGGCGACCCAAGCGCATCAAGTAAGCAATAGCCTCCTCACACCAGGTGAGCCAGCTCTGTTCGATTAATAGCCCGTTGCGCAGCGTCAAATACTGAAATCGAGAGGCTAGGGTTAGCCCATCCGTCTTCGACAAAAACTGTTGCTCTAAGGCTCGATATTCTCCTAAGCGAGCCTCGTGCAGCTGACGATGATTCTCCAGTTCCTCCAGAATCAAATCCCGCGACACCATATGTCCGGCAAATAGCTTTACCAGCAGATCATCCTTGACGGTGCGAATTCCCGTGGGCTTGGCCATCCATTCCTGCAAGAACCCTTGCCCTCCCTCCGTCACCTCATAGATCTTCTTATTGGGGCGACCATCTTGTTCAATGGTCTCAGCCGTCAGATGGCCATCGGCCTCCAACTTGCCCAATTCCCGGTAGATTTGCTGGTGGCTGGCATCCCAGAAAACACCCACCGACTCATCAAAGCGCTTGGCTAGGTCATAGCCGCTACAGGGATTATCGAGTAAAGCAACGAGAATTGCGTGTGCCAGTGCCATGCGTTAGTGCCAGCGACGCTTCTTCAGCATAAACCGTTTGAGCTTAGCAGAGACTTAAAGGGGGTGCCTACGGTGGCATGTGCTACCCGACCCTAGCAAAAACCCCTAGGTTTTAACAGCCTCCGATACTAAAGATCTAGAGTTGTTAACCTGCCTAGTCCCCTCAAACAATCTGCCCAACTCAGTACAACTCAGTACAAGCACCCTCTGATGGCAGGGCTCAAATTACAGCGATATAGCCGCCTGCCTCACCCTGGCATTAGCCATGATATTCCCCAAGTCACGGCCTATCGTAGCCTGAGGCAGGAAAACATTAAGGAACCCGTAGTTAATGGGCATAGGGTCCCTCAACCTCGTATGGTTTTGATAGCTGCAGATGCCGACGCCATCATTGCAGCAGGGGCAAGCAGTTTCGAAAATAGGTCACTGTCGGCGCCGGACCCTGGCCGAGAAGGCCTATGTCCCATTTGACCCTACTAATCTTCGAGCGCTTATCATGTCTCAACCCACCATCGAGTCTATTCTGCACGAGCAGCGGTTATTTCATCCCTCCCCTGAGTTTTCAGAGCAGGCCCACATCAAGAGCCAGGGAGAGTATGAGGCCCTCTACCAAAAAGCCGCTGCCGATCCAGCTGGATTTTGGGCCGAGCTAGCTGAACGGGAGCTCCATTGGTTTAAGCCCTGGGATACGGTACTAGACTGGCAGCCCCCCTTCGCCAAATGGTTTGCCGGTGGCAAGATCAACATCTCTTACAACTGCCTCGACCGGCACCTGACCACTTGGCGTCGCAACAAAGCGGCCCTGATCTGGGAAGGGGAGCCAGGAGACTCGCGCACCCTCACCTATGGCCAACTGCACCATGAGGTGTGCCAGGTGGCCAATGTGCCTCAAAGACCTGGGGGTGACCAAGGGAGACCGAGTTGGCATCTACATGCCCATGATCCCAGAGGCAGCCATTGCCATGCTGGCCTGTGCCCGCATTGGCGCTCCCCACACGGTGGTATTTGGTGGCTTCAGTGCCGAAGCCTTAAAGGATCGCCTGCAGGATGCCGAGGCAAAGTTGGTGATCACCGCCGATGGTGGCTTCCGTAAGGATAAGGTGATTCCGCTCAAGGCCGCCGTCGATAAGGCCCTGGCCGATGACGGGGTGCCCAGCGTTGAGAACGTCTTGGTGGTGCAGCGCACCGAGGCCGATATCACCATGGAGGCAGGACGGGACCACTGGTGGCATGACCTGCAGGCCCAGGCCTCGGCAGATTGCCCCGCCGAAGAAATGGACGCCGAGGATATGCTGTTTATCCTCTACACCAGCGGCACCACCGGCAAACCCAAGGGGGTGGTGCACACCACCGGCGGCTACAATCTCTACACCCACATGACCTTCCAGTGGGGCTTCGACATCAAAGATAGCGATGTCTACTGGTGCACCGCTGACGTGGGCTGGATCACGGGCCACAGCTATATCGTCTATGGTCCCCTGTCCAATGGGGCCACCAGCCTCATGTACGAAGGGGTGCCTCGCCCCTCCAATCCCGGCTGTTTCTGGGATGTGGTGCAGCGCTACGGCGTCAACAGTTTCTACACCGCGCCGACGGCCATCCGCGCCTTCATCAAGATGGGGGATGAGTTGCCCAAGTCCCGAGATCTCTCCTCCTTACGGCTCCTGGGCACCGTCGGTGAACCGATCAATCCCAAGGCTTGGATGTGGTACCACGAGGTGATTGGCGGCGGCCGTTGCCCCATCGTCGATACCTGGTGGCAGACGGAAACTGGCGGCTTCATGATCACACCCCTGCCGGGGGCGATTCCCACCAAACCGGGATCCGCCACCAAGCCCTTCCCTGGCATCTTGGCCGACATCGTCGATCTGGACGGCAATCCGGTGCCCGATAACCAAGGGGGATACCTGGTAATCCAGCATCCCTGGCCGGGTATGATGCGCACCGTCTATGGCAACGAAGAGCGGTTCCGCCGCAGCTATTGGGAACATATTCCGCCCCAGGATGGCCACTATGTCTACTTTGCCGGGGATGGGGCCCGCCGCGACGAAGATGGCTACTTCTGGATCATGGGCCGGGTGGATGATGTGATCAATGTCTCGGGCCATCGCCTCGGTACCATGGAAATCGAGTCGGCCTTAGTCTCCCACCCAGTGGTGGCAGAGGCAGCGGTGGTGGGCCGCCCGGACGAACTCAAAGGGGAGGACATCTGTGCCTTCGTCATCCTAGAGAAAGGCCATCAGGCCAGCGATAGCCTCAAGGCTGACCTGACCCAGCACGTCGTCAATGAAATCGGCGCCATTGCCCGACCCGGGGAGATTCGCTTTGCCGATGCCTTGCCCAAGACTCGCTCTGGCAAGATCATTCGCCGCTTTCTGCGTAACCTGGCCAGTGGGGAAGATATTGTCGGTGATGCCTCTACCATGGAAGATCAAAGTGTGCTGAATCAGCTGCGTCAGTAGGTCGCTGGAGCGTGAGGTAGGCCGAGGGCAAGGGGGAAGAGGCCATGGAGAGTCGCTGGGACGATGCGATAGCAACTCCGTTGGGGGACGACCCCCTGGCACTGCGGGTGTACAGCTCCCGGCTATTGGGCCAGGAACCTGACCTGGTGCTGCACGGGGGGGGCAACACCTCCGTCAAGGCCACGGTCCGCAACTTCTTCGGGGATGATGAAGCGGTGCTGTATGTCAAGGGTAGTGGCTGGGATCTAGCCACCATCGAAGCGGTGGGCTTTGCCCCGGTGCGGCTGGTCCCCCTGCAGCGGCTGGCCCAATTGCCCCACCTCAGCGACAGCGACATGGTCACTCAGCAACGGGCGGCCCTGCTGGACCCCAACGCCCCCAATCCATCGGTGGAGGCGATTCTGCATGCCGTCATTCCCCGCCGCTATGTGGATCACACCCACGCTGATGCCATTGTCACCCTCAGCAATACCCCGGAAGGGGAACAGCGGCTGCGGGATCTCTATGGGGAGCGGGTGCTGTTTGTGCCCTATGTGATGCCGGGCTTTATCTTGGCCCGAGAAATTTACACCCTGACCCGGGGGATTGACTGGAGTCAGTATCGGGGTATGGTGCTGTTGCACCACGGGGTATTTACCTTTGCCGATGAGGCCCGCACCGCCTACGAGGCCATGATTGATCTGGTGTCTGAGGCAGAGGCCGCTTTGCAACGAGCCGACGCCATTCACATTGCCCTGGCCCCACCCCAACGGCACCTGCTCACCCTGGCCCGCATCCGCCAGGCGGTAAGCCAAGTGCGGGGCCAGGCGGTGGTGGCGCAATGGGATCAGCGCCCGGAGGCGGTGGGCTTTGCCAATCTCCCCCAGGTGCAGGACATCGCCACTCGCGGCCCATCACCCCGGACCATGTGATTCGCACTAAGCCGATTCCGGTGATTCTGCAGGGGGATCCGGTGCAGGCCATCCATGCCTACGCCCAGGCCTATCGAGCCTACTTTGAGCGCCACGACGATGGCCGCCTCACTTGCCTGGATCTGGCTCCTCGCTGGGGGGTGTGGCCCGGCTACGGCACCCTCAGTTGCGATCGCAGCGTCAAGGCGGCTCAGATTCTCACCGACATCGTCGCCCATACCCGCCGGGCCATCCAGATTGGGAAGCCCTGGGGGGCTGGATGGCCCTGCCCGAGGCCGATCTGTTTGAGATGGAGTATTGGGAGCTGGAGCAGGCCAAATTGAATAAAGCCCAGGCGGCGCCGCCCCTGCTGGGTAAAGTCGCCCTAGTCAGCGGGGCCGCCAGTGGCATTGGCCGCGCCTGTGCTCAGACCCTAGAACGGCAGGGGGCCGCCGTCGTCGGCCTCGATCTCGACGCCCGCATCACCGAGGTCGGCAATACCCCCACCCTGGTAGGGATCCATGGGGATGTGACCGTGAGCACTGACCTACAGCGGGCCGTGGAGACGGCGGTAGAGCGCTTTGGTGGCCTGGATATCCTGGTGGCCAATGCCGGTATCTTCCCGCCGGGGCAACCCATTGAGACCATGGATGCCGCCCTGTGGCAGAAGAGTCTCTCGGTGAATCTCAGCAGCCATCAACAGTTGCTAACCGAAGCCATTCCCTATCTGCGCCATGGCATCGACCCGACGGTGGTGGTGATTGCCTCCCGCAATGTGCTGGCTCCCGGCCCTGGGGCCGCCGCCTACTCCGTGGCCAAGGCCGGATTGACCCAGCTGGCCCGCATCGCCGCCCTAGAGCTGGCCAGTGATGGCATTCGGGTGAATATCCTGCATCCCGACTGTGTCTATGACACCGGCATTTGGAGTGAGGAGGTTCTGCAGGCCCGGGCCGAACACTATGGCCTCACCGTGGCCGAGTATAAGACCCGCAATCTGCTCAAGGTAGACGTGTCCTCGGCAGAGGTGGCGGAGCTGGTCTGTGCCCTGGCCAGCCCCCTATTCGCCAAGACCACCGGCGCCCAGATTCCCATTGATGGTGGTAATGAGCGGGTGATTTGACCATTCAAAGTTCAAAGTTCAATATTCAAAGTTCAAAATGACAACTGATACCACTCATCTCGCCGACAGACTCGCTGCTAAGGCAGCGCTGCGCCAGGTACTGGCTGAGCATGATGGCGATCCCCACCACGAGGCGGTGGCGGCGGCCATCGATACCCTGGCGGCCCTGAACCCAACCCCGGCCCCGACCCAGACCCCCGATCTATTGGAGGGGGAATTGCGGCTGATCAGTGCCCCCAGCTTCCCCGATGGCCAAAAGCTAGACGATGGCAGCTACTGCTATAGCCTGGGGCGACTGGCCTTCGATATGTTTCAGCCCCGCAACCTGAGGCTGGTGATCAACCAGGTCTGGCAACCGGTGTGGCCAATCCAGGGGGGCCCCCAGCGCAGCCACGACATCGTGGTGGACTTCACGACCCGCCAGGACAATGAGCCGCCGCTGCGGGGCATCGTACGCAATCTGGGGGGCTGTGAGCCAGCCAATGATACGGCGCTGCGGGTGTGGTTTACGGGGGGTGTCCTGGAACCGGCCCCAGGCACTGACCTGAGCCAGTGGAATACTGTCTTCGGGGACCAAACCCAGCCTGCCCCCGACTCCCTGAAGAGCTGGTTTCAGGGCCTGTTCCTGAAGCTGATGTTCGGCCTGGTGCCTCCCGCTGGCATAGACCCCAACACTGGCCGGGTGGAGTTTCAAATGAAGCGGTCCCCCAAAGGCTCCTTGACGATTCTGTACCTGGATGAGGAGCTGCGGATTACCCGCGGCCATAAAGAGACGGTGCTGATATGCGATCGCATCAGTCTCTGAACAATATGTCTCTAAGGGGGACTTCGAAAAGTACAAATCTTATTGAGAATGGTGACGAAGTTTCAGTGGCTTGGGCTCTCGAGATTCTCAAGCCATACTCGCCCTGCTTACGGCACTCTTTGGCAATATTAAAGCAATTCCCTACAAGACTCAGCAAGACATGAGCGATAACCACCGTCGCCTAATCCTGTTTAGAACCCTAAGTGCCTTGGTGCCGCCGCAGTTTGAGGAGATTCGATTTGCTCTCAAACCGCCACCAGGTATTGTCCCTGAGGGAGTTGCTGCCCAAGGTAACCGCGCCTATGCTCTGCTGAGCTGGGCAGCAAGTCCGACCGGCTGTGGGTTAGACACCGTTATCGAAACCCTAGAGCAGCTTTTTCCGGGAGTTCTGCGAGAGGAAGACTCAACTTTAGAAGAAGCCCCGTGGAATCTGCCTTATCCTCGAAACCCCTACTTCACTGGGCGGGATGAAATCCTGACAGAGCTACATCAAAAGCTGAACGATACCAGGACCGCCGCAAGTTCCCAAACTCAGGTAATCAGCGGATTGGGAGGTATTGGTAAAACTCAAACAGCAGTTGAATATGCCTACCGCTATCGCGACGACTACCGCTACGTGTTTTGGGTTCAGGCCGACACGGAGTTGGAGCTGACGAATGGCTATGTGCGCATTGCCCAGTTGATGAACCTCCCCCTAAAGGATGCCGAAAACCAGGAAGAAACGGTGCAGTCGGTGCGGGTGTGGCTGGGGCGGGAAGAGGGCTGGCTGCTGATCTTTGACAATGCTGATCGCCCCGAGAGGGTAAAGCCTTTTTTGCCTCGTGAGGTGAGGGGCCACATTTTATTCACCTCCAGAGCGCAGGATTTTCAAGCTCTGGGCATTGTGCAATTTATCGAAATGAAAACGTTGTCATCGAAGGAGGCCAGACGTTTTCTTCTGTGGCGTACTGGGCGAGATCAAGGAATCACCCAGGAAGATCCCGAATTTCCTACCGCCAACGAACTCGCCAACGAACTCGCCAACGAACTCGGCAATCTACCCCTCGCTTTGGAGCAGGCCGCGGCCTATATCGTTACTAATCAAGTCAGATTTGCAGATTATCTCAAGAGCTATCGTAGAAAATGCTTAAGGCGGCTGAAAGAGGCCAAACCTGAGCTGGGCGACTATCGCAAATCTATTGAGACCACCTGGACTTTGAATCTAAAGGAAGTTCAGAAAATCTCCCCTGCTGCTGCTGATCTGCTGAACTACTGTACCTTTCTGCATCCCGATGCAATCCCCTTTGAGCTGTTCATTCAAGGAGCAGGTGAATTGGGGGAGCCGTTAGCCACTGCTTTGGTCGATGCTATGGATGACCCGCTGGAATTCTATGATTTGCTGAAGCCTCTACGTAGCTATTCCTTAATTTGGGTGAACTCAGATAACCAGAGCTTTAGCCTGCATCGCCTGGTGCAAGAGGTTCTGCGGTCAGACATGTCTTGTGAGGAGCAAACCCGGTGGGCAGAAAAGATAGTTGCAGCTATTACGAATGTATTTCCCGACACAGAGTTTGAAAACTGGGAGCAGTGTAAACGCATTCTTCCTCACGCCTTAAAAGCTATTGACTGGATAAACGAATACATCTTGGAATCAGAAGTCGCTGCTCAGCTGCTTCGTAAAACTGGGAATTATTTGCAGGAAAGGGGACAGTATAAAGGAAGCAAACCTTTAGTCGAACGTTTCTACGAAAAAGCCTATGAGATGACACGTAAACTTTTCGGTGAAGCTCATATTGAAGTGGCAGCGAGCTTAAACGATTTAGGCTCACTGTATAAAGATCAGGAACGCTATCGGGAAGCAAAAAATAAACATGAAAAAGCACTTGATATTTATAGACTGCTTCTGGATAATGAGCACGTGGATATAGCGACTACCCTACATCATTTAGCAGATCTCTATATCTGTGTACATCAATACAGAAAAGCCGAGAAGTTGTGTCAACAAGCCTTAAAAATGTATCAGGCTTTGTTAGATGAAGAGCATTCCCACGTGATTTGCAGCTGTCATACTCTAGCTATTATTTATAGCAATGAGGGACGCTATGAAGAAGCCGAGTCCAAATATCGAAAGGTTTTGCAGGCATATAGAAATCTTAAAGGAGAAGAGCATCCTAATGTGGCCGCGTGCCTCCATAATCTAGGTGAATTCTACAAAGCTTGGGGAATCTATCATCACAAAAAACGCCCTAATCTGGAAGAGGGTGAGAAGTATCTTCGACAGGGTGAGTCCTATTATCAGCAATCACTAGAGATGTATAAAAAGCTATTGGGAGAAGACCATCCCTATGTTGCGCAGAGTCTTAGTAATTTAGCCGGGTTCTATAATAATCCATGGGGTAATTACGAAAAATCGGAAGAATACTACAATAAGGCTCTTGAAACATATAAGCACTTGTTTGGCGAGGAGCATCCTGGCTATGCACGCACGCTTAGAGACTCTGCTATTTTGTACAAAGCTTATGGAGATTATAATTTAGCTGAACCTCGGCTACAGCGTGCTCTAAATATATTTATAGACAGACTTGGAGACGATCATCCAGATACAGTGAAGACCCGAGAACTGCTAGATAAATTACGACGTTTCGGCCAGTGAGACTTAGGACTCTAAGCCCTACTGGCCTTTGGAGAAAACCGCGAAATCAGTTCGTTCTGATCGGTCCTGTAGTTCTACGATCCATTAGAAAAATGTAGGAACTGATAGCAGCAATCTACTCATTCAGATTGACTGTTGCTGTATAACTGAGACTCGCTGATAAACTCCTGCAGCTCTTGAGGGTTTTCATCAGCGAAACGTCGAAATATAGCTGCTGCTCTGACCAGTTCAGTTGCTTCTTTTTGAGGATAATAACGGCGGAGGCCACTATGCCGTGCCAAAGTATAGGCTCTGGAACGATCCAAAGCAGCAGTCTTATAGTCAGGATCACCCGGCCTTAAGTCATTGATCGAACCTTCGTTATCGTCCACCTTGAAAAAGCCAAATTCACTGACATAAACTGCCTCTCGGCCTAACACTTGGAAGTCCAAATATACTGTAGTATCTATTGCTCCGTTGAGTTGAAAGACTCCCTTTGAGTTGCCAGCTTCATTTATTAGAGATGTGATATTGGCAGAAGTATCAAGTTCTTCTGAAATGAGACTAGAATCGGTAATTCCTTGCACCTTAACTTTCAAATCGTCAAAATCTCCGTCATTTCCAATCAGTTGGTCTTCCCATTTCAGTAGTAGCCCGTCCTCCTGAGACTCCGACTTGATAGGAGAAAAATCATTGAGATTAGCCTTTGGCACACTAAATAAGACGTGCACTGGTTGATCTCCTTGATACCCCTCGGAAGGAGACATCACGGATTCTGCAGGAGCATCAACTACCAGGTAAAAAGCAATATACTCCCCAGATTCGAGGCTAATCCCTTCAAATCCCCAATATTCATCGATATGGTATCCAAATTGGTCCACATAGCCCCAATCTACCCAATCGCTCAGAACCGAACATTGATCGGTGTTGAATGCTTTCACGCTTTCTGGACTGCAAGCCTGCTCAATTTCTTCTATGTAGGCATACTCGGCACCTTCATAGTTCGTCCAATGGTATCGAGATAAAAGCCCTTCTGCTTGAGCTTTTCCGTCAGCTAGACGAGTGACAAAATCAGTGTCTATGTCGGTGTTAACGTAAGAACCACCGAACGTTTCGGCGGGATCAGGCTGAGAATCATGCCCAAGGCTAGCATTGAGTTCTTCCTTGAGCCAACTATCATCAAATGAATTCAGAAGGAGACTATCAAAGTCTAGGAATTCCAGAATCTCGGGAACTTTGCCTTGAGCTAATTCAGCAGGGGTAAATCCACCGGGCACAGACACTAATTCATCTTCAGGATTACTCGTTTCAGGTAGCCAGGCAGAGTATGCGCCTATCTGCCCAGTGAGTACCCACTGGGATAAAGAAATGGCCGTCTCGGGAGAAATATCTAGCTGATAGCAGATGTCTTCAAAGAGTAGGCAAACTCGCTGACCGGAATCTGACTGAATATCTATCTGCAGGTCCAAATCTTTGACAGAAATAGCTTGTTCATCTGGTCCGAAAAAGTTGCTAGACCCTTGTAAAACTACTCCACCCCAGTCGTCAACCCTTGCAAAGACTTGACGTATTTTTGGCGTTGAGCCTGTGGCGATTGCGACCTCAGAGCAGATGCTTGAGAGCGCGAGACCGATAAGAAAGGCATTTTTGATTGGCTTCATTTGTTTCACCTCTCATAATTGGAAGAGCTTCATCTGGGTAGTGTTTGTTCCATCGGTATTTGCATTCTGCTGATGGATAACAGGCATGAGCGTACAAATGCTGAGCTCCCATATGCTCAATCTGCGAAACCCTTTGCATCTCAAGCACTGTTGATAGCTCATTACCACTAGTAGGTACCGATTCAGTTTGGTTCACAGAAATGGCAAAAAATCTGATGTGGCTTCATGAGTGCATCACTTCAAACCACCGACATTGAATGATATGTAGCTCGGGAGCTCCAGCAATCAAACTGTTGCAATAAAGGCTATTGACCCTACATCACTACTGGAGAACTAAAATGGGTATGAAGCAGAACCTGTTCTCAAAACTATTCATCTGGCTCTTCCTCGAAATTTTGCTTTCAGCTCTCAACTTGGATGATCTGGCAGACTATGGCGAATTCCTTAACGTCTCTCGACACAACTTGGCCGTTGAAACCAGCGTTGTACGTATTTCTTAATAAGATTGGGCCAGGATGGTGAATAACATGTCCCGGCTTGCTTAGGGAAGAGGCTAATAATCGTGATATGGACGTTGTCAGTCAGATTGTTGCCAAAGTATTTGTAGCGTTTCTGAATTTCTTTGCTAAAGTTAGACGAACTCGAGCAACAGTGTGGTTAGGCATAGCCCCAGCCAGCAATCAGCGCCTCCATGAAGCATGCATCTTCCATCCTCATCCGCAGCATTTTCACTTCATTGTTCCTGCTTGGGGACTTCACTGCAGATTTAGCGCTAGCCAACGAGCCGCCAGCTATCTTGGCCAGTCATCGAAGTCAGCTTCAAAGTCAGCTTCCCTCGCACCTGACGATGCGCCTGCCTGCTGATAGTTGGCTACAGGAGTTGCTCACCTCAGAAGAGGATTACTCTGTTCACATATTTCCTGCATCAGCAGAGTCAGGCCTCGCCATTGGACTGTTTACTTGCGATGACATTTCTCCAGACTGTCTAATTGCTAGCTTTTCTACCCTGGAAGTATCCTCTCCGACTGCTCAAGCAGCATTGCAACAACATCAGGCAGCTGCAGCTCCCATTACCCTTGCCCCTGAAGCGCGAGGGTATTTGTTGGATGGGTCGAAACTCAGCCCACAGGCTGAACTTTCTTCAGTTGTTTGGGTGCAGGATAACCAGCTTTACGCGGTGCGATTCCCTGCAGACGTTCGCCAAACGGGATTGTACCTGGCACACTCAATGGCGATTGCCCCACCCCTGTCAGGCATCAGTACTATTACAGAGACTGCGAACGCTCCCACCGAAGAATCTGAAGTTACAACTAGAAATCAAATTATCGAGCTATCCTCCGGTGGATTGGCAGCCTTGGCGGAAGCATTAGCCCAACAGTTGCCAGCCGCTGTATCCATGAGGTTACCTGAGCGAATGCTATCGCTAGAAACCACAGCAAATGATGAGGCCAACTATCAGCTCGAAGTAATTCCCACAACGACGTCAGATACTTTAACAGCGAGTATATTTACCTGCCGAGCCACCACACCAGATTGCTTCCTGGGGCATTTTTCAGCCAGTGCGGGGACGTCGGCAGCAGCAGAGGACTTACATCGGCAGCATCAGGAGCAAGGAAATTCAGTTACGCTTAGCAGAGAAATTACAGCCTATGTTTTGGAGCTAGTTGAGGGAGATGCCTTTTCGCCCTTGGTGTCGGTGATGTGGCAGCAAGATAGGCAATTTTATAGGCTCCAGTTTCCGGTGCAAGCGCGGCAAAATATGCTGTTCACGGCACTGTCTATGATCAAAGGGCCGATAGTGGTTTCGGCCCATTCAGAGCCTGTAGCTGTCACTGCTGATAATGGGCGCGGGGATGAGTCGTTGTCTTCCATTCCTGAGGAACCGGCCCCGCTACTGCAATTGCAGGAGGTAGAGACGGCGGCTATCAGTGATAGCACTGCCCAGGCATTACCTCCAGATTCTGTGTCTCCAGATGCTTCCGAGGAAGCAGTGCCTGCCCCCGCTTCAGAGGCAGAGCCATCATTACTCGAAAGGGCAGAGATTGAAATTCGTGGTGTTGAAGTAAAGGGCAGCACGATCTTTGACAAGATTGACTTCCAGCCTATTCTTGAGGAAGCGGGGATACATCCCAACTTACTGGAGAATGAAACTCAAACCGTGAATTTGCCGCAGTTGATTAATGTGGCTAACGGCATTACACAACTCTATGTGGACCAGGGCTATATAACTTCTCAGGCGATTCCCCCAAATCGAGACAACTTTCCTGACGTTTCAGAGAATGGAATTGTCTATCTGCAGGTAATTGAGGGACAGTTGGGCGAGATTAACATTCAGGGCACAGAACACTTACAAGAAAGCTATGTCCGTAGTCGGCTGGAATTAGGAGTGACATCGCCTCTACGAATTGATCGCATTGAGGAACAACTGCGGTTGTTGCAGGTGGACCCCAATCTGTCTGCTGTTGAGGCAACGCTCAAACCGACAGGTACCCTTGGGTTGAGTAATCTGGAGGTGACGGTAGAGGAAGCCCCGACCTTTGTGGCAGGAATTTCAGTCGATAACTATTCGCCACCCAGGGTTGGTAGTGAGCGGACTGGAATTGACGTGGCGCTTCGGAACCTGGCTGGGTGGGGCGACTCGCTCTCAGGCTCCTATTTTCGATCCACGACGGGCGGAGCAGAGGTCTTTGATTTCCGATATACGGTGCCTTTAAACGCCATGAATGGAACCCTACAGTTTCGAGCTGCGCCGGAGCGCAATGAAGTGACCCTATCCGATTTCAGGGAGTTGGGGCTGCGGGGGGAGATTGAGCGCTACGGTGTGCAGTTACGGCAACCCGTGATTCGATCGCTCAATGAGGAGCTAGCGCTATCGTTAGGCTTTACGTTTCAGGAGGGGCAGACTTTTGTGTTTGACCAGGAGCCCGCTCCCTTTGGTATCGGCCCGGATGAAGATGGGGTGAGCCGGACCAGTGTCTTCACCTTTAGGCAAGAATACGTTAGCCGAGACAGTTTCGGAGCCTGGGCATTGCAGTCTCAGTTTAATTTTGGTACCGGATTATTTGAGGCCACGGCAAATCCCTCGTCGATTCCGGATGGTCAATTCTTTAGCTGGTTGTTTCAGGCCCAGCGGCTGCAGCGTCTGAGTGACAAGCATTTGCTGGTGATTGGAGCCGATGTGCAGTTGACACCGAATATGCTGCTGCCGGCTCATCAGTTCACCATTGGCGGGGGGCAATTGGTGCGCGGCTTCCGGCAAAATGCTCGTTCTGGGGATAATGGCTTTCGTTTCTCCATAGAAGATCGCATTACGGTGACGCGGTTGCCATCTGGTGTGCCGGAAGTCCAGCTAGCCCCGTTTGTCGATATGGGGATGGTGTGGAATACGGCAGGGAATCCGAATATTTTGCCAGAGCAACGATTTCTGGCGGGTGTGGGCATTGGTGGCATTTGGGATTGGTTTTTGGGGATAGAGCGACTAAGTGTCCGGCTGGACTACGCCTTGCCGCTAATTGATTTAGAGGATCGCGGTAACAACGCTCAAGATTCCGGCTTCTATTTTCGCGTGAATTATCGGACTGAATAGAACGGGCTGAATTGCACAGTTAGCGACAGGATCTAAAGGAGCAACGTCATGGGTTACGCATCACCACAGACAGAGAACACTACTGGTTTGATAATGCAGCTGGGCCGACTAGGTATCCAGGCATTGTTGGTGGCGTTGCCGATGACTGGGCTATGGGTGGGGGGATTGCCTGGCTTTGCTCAATCCATTATTCCGGCAGCGGATGGGACAGCCACGATCGTGACGCAGGATGGGGAGCGCTACATCATTGATGGCGGCACCTTGTCAGGTGATGGCGCGAATCTGTTCCATAGCTTTCAGGAACTGGGGCTGTCAGCGAATGAGATTGCCACGTTTTTGTCTGACCCGACGATTCAAAATATTCTGAGCCGGGTTATCGGAGGTGATCCGTCGATTATTGATGGGCTGTTACAGGTGTCGGGAGGTAACTCGAACCTGTTTTTGATGAATCCGGCGGGGATTGTATTTGGCCCAAATGCTCGGCTGGACTTGTCGGGGTCGTTTAGTGCGACAACAGCAACAGGCATTGAGTTTGCTGAAGGCTGGTTTGATGCCATTGAGGCAGGTGACTTTACGACCCTGACGGGAAACCCTATCGCGTATCGGTTTGGGGTGGGGGAACCGGGGGCGATCGTCAATGCCGGAACGCTGGCGGTTGAGCCTGGGCAGGGAGTGTCGCTGGTGGGCGGCACGGTGATCAATACGGGGACGATTGAAGCTCCGGGGGGACAAATCACGGTAACGGCGGTGCCAGGGACCAGTCGAGTGCGGTTGCAGCAGCCGGGATGGGTGGTGGCGCTGGAGGTGGATGTGGCGCTGCTGGCAGAAAGTGGCGCGTCGGCCATTGCCCCATGGGATTTGCCGAGGCTGCTGACCGAGGGAGCACCGGGCATCGAGACGGGATTGGTGTTGGCGGCGGATGGCTCGGTGCAGTTGGCGGAGTCCGGGGTGATGGTGCCGAGTGGAGGGGCGACGAGCATTGTGTCGGGGCAATTAGATGCGGCGAATAGAGCGTCGGGACAGACCGGGGGTGAAATTGCGGTTTTGGGCGATCGGGTTGGCTTAGTCGGTGCTGAGGTAGATGCATCGGGCGATGCGGGTGGTGGTCGTGTGCTGGTGGGGGGTGAGTTTCAGGGCAACGGGATGTTGCCAAATGCAGAGCGGACGTATATAAGTGAGGATTCGAGCATTCAGGCTGATGGAGGGACAACAGGTGATGGGGGCGAAGTGATCGTTTGGGCGGATGAGGTGACAAGATTTTATGGGGGGATTAGTGCCCAAGGTGGGAACGAATCGGGTAACGGTGGATTTGTCGAGGTATCAGGTGCAGAAACTCTGACGTTTCGAGGAGAAGTTAATACGAGTGCTCCAAACGGGGAAGCCGGGACGTTGCTACTAGACCCTGAAAATATTGTGATTGTCGATGGAGCGGGAACTGATGATGGTCAGATTATTGATGGCGAAATACTGGCTGGAGATGGTCCTAGTGATACCTTCACAATTTCAGAAATTGCTTTAGAAAATTTAGGGTCAGATACCAATGTCATTTTAGAAGCAACTAATGATATTACTATTAACGATTTGACCGATGATGCTTTAGCGTTTTCGGAAGGCCCTGGTGGTTCAATAATTTTTAACGCCGGCAATGATTTTATAATGCTTGATATAGAAGGAGATAGCGTTTTTGCAGGAGGCATTTTAGGAGAAGGTGATCAAATCGTTGCCTTTGATCGCAACATTTCAATTTCTGCTGGTGGAGATGTAATTATTGGTACGATAAATACGCTTACTCCTTCAGCTTTTCCTTCAACTAATGATGCTGGTTCTATCAATGTTAGTTCTGAAAATGGAAGTATTGCTGTAAATATATTAGACAGTCGGTCTCCTGATGGAAGCGGAGGTGAGATATCACTTGATGCATTTGGTGACATTACTGTCAATAACGCAATATTTTCACTCGGAGTTTTTGATGGAGTTGGAGGAGACGTCACTATAACTAGCCGAGCTGGTCAAATAAGCATCCCCCGCCTTAATACCCGTGGAAGTGCATCTGCTGGAAATATATTTGTTTCTGCACTTGGTGATATTGCAATTGATGATACTGCTGCTGCACCAGCTAATGCTTCAGCAGATAATGTCGGTGGCAACGTCGAAATCTTCAGTGAAGAGGGAAATATATTCATCCCAGATGGTATTTCCTCAAGTTCCAGTAATGGCGATGCTGGCGATATATCTATTATTGGCCTTAATGGATTTATTAATATTGATACAGGAGAAATAAATTCAAGTTCTCTGAACGGTGAAGGCGGCAATATACTAATACAAGCTTTGGGAAATATTACAACTTCTGACGTCACTTCTCGAATCCCTGTCGAAGACAATAACGGTCTCCCAAATCTAGGCACTGGCACTGCAGGTGATATCACAATCAGAAGTCTTGCAGGTTCGATTGACACAACTAATCAAACCAACTTTGCAGGCATTGATGCGCGATCTAACAGCGGGCAGGGAGGCAACATTATTCTCGAAGCTGCAGGGGATATCAGAACGGCTGATGTGGCTTCGTGGATTAGCATCACTAACAACGGCAGCGGCACAGCAGGCGACATTTTGATCAGGAGTTTGAATGGGGCTGTCGATACCACTGCTCAGGTCAATGATGGGGTCTTGGCTAACTCCAATAACGGCACCGCAGGCAGCTTAACCATTGAAGCGGCAGGCGATGTCCGAACAGGTGATATTGGCGCTTCCATTGCAGATACCAATAACGGTAGTGGCTTTGCAGGTACGGTGACCGTCAGAAGCGCAAACGGATCAATCGACACGAGGGCCGGTAATGTCGCTGCTCGCAGTCAAAACGGCACTGCTGGCAGCGTCACCCTTGAAGCCGAGAATGGCAGCGTCTTCACGAGTGATATTGATGTTGATGGTTTAACTGGAGGTGACCTCAGAATCATTGCCGAAACCGCGATTACCACTCTGGAGCTCGATACGAGCGGCTCCACTGGCAGCGGCGGCAATGTCTTCCTAGATCCGTTAGAAGACGTAGAGGTCTCATTTATTGATGCTCAAGGGGGACTGGCAGGTGTTGGCGGCGAAGTTGATATCACTACCGGGCGTTTCTTTCGCGCTACTGGCACCTTCATCGACCAAAATGGTATTGAAGCAAGCATTTCTAGTGCTGGAGGCCAAGGTGGCGGGCCGATCACCATTCGTCATGGAGGTGGCTTACAGGGAACTTCCTTTGACGTTGGCGATGCCACTGTTAATGGCACTGCCGGAGCAATCACTTCCGCTGCTGATAACGTCATTGCGCCCACTCAGTCTTTCCCCACGTCTTACACGCAGGGCAATATCCGCATCCTCACCCCTTCCCCCAACGTGGTTGAAACTCAAACCCAGCCTGCTATCCCAGAGGTGACAGATCCTGAGTCTCCAGCCGCCAAACTGGTGGCGCAAATAGAGACAGTTCTCACCTCAGATGTTCAAACCTACTTTGGACGCACAGGCGAAGATACGCCGATCAAAACCCTCAGCGTGATCCAAAGTGAACTCAACCGGGTAGAGGCACAAACCGGTTCCGTAAAACCAGCGGTGATTTATGCCTTTTTTGTGAATTCTCAAATTGATACCGAGAGGCTTGCCGAAATTGTCAACAAGAATCCTCAACCTTCCGGGCAAGTGGAAGAATCGCCTGATATCCAATGGCGATACTCTTCTGACCGACAAGGCACCGCTTACTCTACCATTAGCCCCTATGTCTCTCAAGCGGAAGAAGTCTCTGAAAAATTGGTGTTAATGGTCATCACTGCCGATGGTCCGCCAAAACTGTTCCCTACCGAGGTTACCTTTGAGCAAATTGATTCTGCTGTACAAAATCTCAATGCTCAACTGAGTCAGGATTTTGGCAGCGATCGCTGGGAACCCCATGCCCGCTCCATGCATAACTATTTGATTGAGCCCATCGAAACCATGCTTGAAGATCAGGGCATCAACAACTTACTCTTCGTCATGGACGCCAATCTCCGGCATCTTCCTTTAGCGGCTTTCCTCCCAGGTAATGATAATGATGATGCGATCAGCGATTTGCAAAGTGATGCAGAAATCGCCAGCAGACTCCGCTCAACTCCGTTGTCGCTGCTCAAGAGTGCTGATGGTCGCTACCTAATCGAAGATTACAGCGTCGGCTTAGTCCCTAGTATGAGTCTGACCGATACTCGCTATCGAGATGTCAGCCAAGATCCCTTTCTGGCGATGGGAACCGATGATTTCTCTCAATCCGAAGATCGGCTCAGTGCTTTGAAGGGAGCTCGTACCGAAATTGAGTTCCTAGAAACCATCTGGCGTGGAGAAGTCGAAGTACCTGATCAGGCAGAGTTCACGATCGGCAACTTACAGTCCTTGTTGCAGCAGCAAGATTTTCGCATCGTTCACTTGGCAACCCATGCTCAGTTCAAAGACAGTGAAGCCCATAATTCGTACATTCACTTCGCGGGAACGGAGCGGCTGTTTCTAGATGAGTTGCCTACGACATTAGACTTGCATGACATTGAGCTTCTAACCCTGAGCGCCTGTGAAACAGCCCTCGGCGACAGAGAAGCTGAACTGGGATTTGCTGGGCTAGCATATCAAGCCGGTGCCAAGTCAGCACTAGCTAGCCTAGTACAAGTTTCAGACGTGGGCACGGCAGCACTGATGGCTCAGTTTTATACCAACCTCAGTAATGCCCCCATCAAGGCTGAAGCCTTGCGAGAGGCCCAACTTGCTATGTTAAACAGGCGAGTCTATGTCCAAGAGGGGCACATCTATGGTGAGGGGTTAGAAGCGGGTTTTCCGCTTCAGGAACCTCTAACAGCCTCTAGCTATCAAAGCTTTGAGCATCCCTATTATTGGGCTTGGTTTACCGTAGTCGGCAGCCCCTGGTAGAGATGAACCGCTGTGCGAAAGCTCGCCTCTCCGTCTAGTTGCTTTCACACAGCTCGGCATAGATTTGGTTTGTGTAGGCATCTTTTTCAGCAGATTGGCTGAGGTTAAACAGCTCCTGTACGGCATCAGCAAAGAAGTAGGTTTCGCTGTCCGCTCCGGCTGCTGTAATACCACTACCCGGAGTGTAACTATGGCTAGAAAAGTAGTCTATTCTTTGCCAGGTCAGCGAGTCCCGGTCACTTGAAGCCGATCCACTAGATAAATCGTTCAATGCTGTTTGAACATTCTGCCATTCAGCTTGGGGAAGAAGCTGGAACGGTACGGCAAATGGCCTGTCCCCACCTCCATAGATTTCAAAGTAGTATTCTTCTCCAGGCGACAAATTTTCCTTGTCATAGGCTATAGAGTGCAGGGTTTGAGCATCTGCATCTTCTGGGATGGATACCGTGTCACTCCATCTAACGTCGTTGACAGTCTCTCCTCTCACCTGAACTCGCAGCTCGCCTTCGCCACCGAACCAAACAAATAAAGGCTGGTGATGCCAAATGTAGCCACCGTCAGGTGTGATTACACAGATAGGGCCTCGCGTACTTCCCCCGCGCGACCGTCTAAAAATCTTATCGATGATTGATTGGCTTTTCTCTTGTTGACCGTCAAAATTCAGCACCTGAGAAACTGGAGTGTTCCCGAATGCTGATTGACTAAAAACGCCTGCCAACATTGCTCCGGTCGCTGGTAATAAGACTGACAGCAATAGTCTTTTTGAATGAGTCCGTAGTAAACGCATCAGAATATCCTCCGGGTAATAGGTCCTAAGTAGTTCAGTAAAACAGTCAAAGGGAATAGAACCGGCAGCAAAACGGGCACCGAAACATAAAGCTGTAGGCTGAGTAATCCATAGCCAGTGATCGCGAAGAAAGCAGTGCGAATCAATTTTTTGCGTTTCGCCCGTGGCTGTTTCTGTAGCGCTAAAACAGTGCCTTTGCCCAAAAAGATGGCTAATCCCGTCATTAAATAGTTGGGTACAACTCTAACCTGGTGTCGCTGCAAGAGTTGAGAGGTCATATAGGCATGGAATTCTGAGCTACTGAAAGACCTGGGCTGATATGCACAGCTTTGTCGTGTCCCCTGGTTTGAGTCCTGGGTATTAGGTCGATTAAGTGATAAACACCACCAATACTCTATAGCCAATGGTGGCGAATAGTTATCTTCGGCATCGGCATAGTCACCAGAGCCAATGATGAAAACCTGATCAGAAGATTGCGCAGTTGTGTCAGCATCCGATGAACTCTCTTCCAGTAAATTAGAGGCCAATGTTCTTTGATAAAAAAAACTAGGTGGTAGCGAAAAATCGATAATAGATTGCCAACCCAAAAAAGATTTATTCTGATGTATGAAGCTTCTTGATTGTTCGTTTTCGGCCAGTACAGTATTGGTTAAGGCGATCACACTCTTACAAAAATCATTACCAACATTTTCAATCTCTTGATCGCCGACCGCCTGATCCACTTTTTGCCTGAAACTTGTTATATTTGCCGTCGCAGGACTGGCATTTAGACTGTGTGATAAGGCCATCAAATAGCCGAAAGGGCACAGCTCCTCTAAATCGCTATCGTCTGGGGTGTCAACATCCCATGTGTAGAAGTTAGCGTCACTTCTTAGACTGACTTCCAGTTGTTGTAGCTCATCGAATACCTCAAGGTTCCGGTCTGAACTTGTTGGTACGACGAACCAGCTACCCTGCTCTCGTGACACTTCTCTCATGGTGTCGAGCAGTTGAGAAGAACCTGCATCAGGATCATCTAATAAATATCCAATGCCAATCGTTTTCGGCTGATAAAGGGAGACTTCATCAACTAGCTCGGCGATAAAAGCTTGGGGCATCGGTTCCGCTTCGGTAATACCAGCCATATCTAACGCCCGTTGATCTATCGCGATTAAATGGACGGGCGGTACAGCATCTTCAGCCATTACTGGAACTTGTTGGGTTATGTCTCGATAAACTGCCTGTAGTGCAACACGCACTTCAACTAGCACATCTTGAACAACGGGTACGGCACCTAACAGCAGCACCGCTCCCGCAGTGGTTAGCTCCCGCTTGGTGGGTAACCACTTCCTCATCTGCTGCCGCCAAACGTACGACTTGATGCGGTACGGCAGCACCCTTGGTGGGCTGAATAATGACGGCACCAGATGAGCCGACGGAAACTTGATATTCTCTGCCGACCTTAGCACCTCGCAGGTCTGCATCATTGCTGTGTGGGCATCTTGATACTCTCGGAGCCGCTGACAAAACTGGGTCAGAAATTCCTGAGCTGCATCATCGTGAATCTTCTCCCGCATCACGATCGCTTGAATACCTGACCGAGTCAGCGACTGGGCGATCGCCAATCCTGAACAGGAATTGAACACTGCTAGCCTTAGCCCCTGACGCTGGGCTGTTTCCAAATGCTCTCGAATGTCATTGACTGACAGACTGACCATCGGCGTTAACTTAAACGTGCCACTGGTATTTTCCTGGTCACTGCTATGGCCAGTAAAGAAGAGAACGTCCCATCCGCGATCATCCGCGATCGCCTCAAATACCTTGCGAGTAATGACATGGGGCGCATCCTCTGGCAACCACTTGGCTTTTTTGACATCGGCAACCGGGCGCAAGCCTCGGATGATTTCCCAATCCCCATCTACGTCTAGGTGATTATCCTCAGCCACAATGGCTAAAACTCTTGGCTTTTTGAGCGATTCCGGTGGCGGCTGTCCGGCTAATCCTTGAGGGTCATCCCTCGCTGTGCGAATCACCCGAATTGAGTTGGACGGCAATCCCTGGGGTACGAGCCTTCTGGCCCATGCTTCCCAAGGGAGTTGCTGCAAGCGGCTATCTCCACAGGCCAGAAAAACATTCACACCCAACGGCATGGAGGACTCTTCCTCACTGGTTTGAGAAACCTCCAGTAAGGCCGTTTGCAACTGTCGCTCGATTGAGCGAGTATCCCCAGCACCCAGCCAATCTAGAAAAGTCGTGGTCAGTATATCCTCAGCATTCCTGACCGCCGCTGACGGATCGCCATTAGGACGTACCGAAAAGGTACCGCTACGAGTCACTGGCTGTTCCGATTGCAGATGATAGTATCTCAGGTACTGCCGCTGCCAACTCTCATAGTCCCGCTGCAGCCTGCCCAGAAAGGGTTGACTAGCAAACAGATCACGCTTTCCCTCATCCCAGACCAGGTAAAAAACGCAGGAGCCATCGTCCTGAGAGAGTACCTTCAAATCAAACGTTACTTGCCTCGCCATTATGACTCTCCCGCGTCATAGGTGAGCGGGGGTAAGGCAAACGCTGTTTCACCGGGAGCAATAATTTCCACGTTCAGGACTTCTCCGACTCGGGCATCTACAGAGCTGTACACCAGCACTTCCTCGAATTCCAGATCAACAGCCTCTAAGAGATCCATTTCCCGACTGATTTTTAACTGTAGCCCCGCTGGTAACAGGCGATCGCTTTGAGACCCCACAATGACCAGCAATGACCAGTCAATCGCAGCGTCTGAGGCTGTCTCTAATGCTACCGGAGACCGATAGGGCAGCAAACACAGACACAAATCAAGTTCTTCTAGTTCAACATTCCGATACAGGGGACGAATAACTTCGGGAATAAGCAATCCGTCTTCCCGTAATGTGGCGATTGCCCCTTCAAACACTTCTGATAATGGCTGCGATTTCATAGCAGAGGCAAATTGCAATTGACTTCCTGTTAAGAAACCGAGACTTTGAGCCACCTCATCCAGCCCCGACTCTAACCACTGGCCGACATCGATCACGCTTTGTCTGGCGGCAGCCACCGCAGTTTGAAGACCTTGGCTTTGGCGATCACTTTGGGCAGGCTGCTGCCAGCAATGAAATTCAGCCCGGAGTGCTGGTGATGTCAAAATAGCGGCAGCCTGCTCCCAGGTCAACTGTTGCCAGAGCGGATCGGTCATAGAAACGTCTGCCAAAACTTGCTGCAACTCAGGCACCGCCATAGTGGCAGAACTTGTGGCTAAATCTCTCTCAGGCAATGAGAGAGTTGCGATGTCAAGCTGCTCAGCATAAAACACTAAGCGACTGGGCTCCTGTTCAAAGAGAGTCAGGGGTACGCGATATACCCAGTCGTCATCCGCTTCCAGGTTCATCGATTGTCGATAGTCTTGAAAGCGATCGCAGCGCAGCACACCTCGAAAAATCAATTCCTCATGTTCTTCAATCACTTCTACGACTAGACAGAAGTGAGGGATAAACTCAGGGAGCTCCACCGCCGCTTGAGGAATCTTGACCACTCCATCGATAATGCTTTCCGTGGCAATCAGGCACGCCCTAAAGGGGCCAATGGCAAGGCCGCAAGTCCCATTTAGCAAACCCGCATAGCCAGGTTCAAAAAGCGTACTCTGTTCAATGTCGACCGCTCGTGTTCTCAGACGGTTTTGCAGCGATCGCTGTAGACCCAAAACCGCCAACCCTTGCAAGTAGAGATCCCACTGCAAATTCTCGGTTGGGGCTAATTGACTATTCTGGCTAGCCCGCTGAATGTCCTCAAGCTCCAAAAGAATCGTCTCAGGATTGAGAAGTGTAGTGTCGCTAGTGGTATCAAACATGGTGATTACTTTCCTTAAATATATTTATGACTCTTGTAAGAAGCGGCGTAGTTCAACTGCATAGAGGCTGTCAAACGAACGATCCTTATTGGGCTTTTGCAGTTCCTGGAGCGCCTCGTCAAAAACCTCTGCATCAACCAGCAGCTCCAACTGCTCCATCAGGTTGCTCAAATAGTTTGGTTGGGGGGGAATGGCCGTCAATCCCATTTCATTGGCACGAACCAAAATAATATCCAGCAACTTTTCGAGCGTGCGAAAACGGACCTGGTGAATCAGTTCCTTGAGGGCCAGCACCCGAGCTACCAAAGGCTGGTTAGGAAAACTAAGGCGTTCTTGGATCGCTCGTTGTGAGAGCCCCTCTTGATAAATCAGCCTCAGTCCAGGGATGAGCTTGGAGGCATGCGCTTTACGGCGGCTCTTGCGGATTTCAGTGAGGCGATCGTCGATGCCCTGCTGAATTCCATACTGCAGGGCGTAAAGCTGTTGTTCGCGAATGAACTGCAAAATGTCCTCGTATTCCAGCTTTTCAGGTTCATTGACGACTGTCGAAGCAATGTCTCTCCGCTCTGTCGGTAGCCCCGTTTCTGGATCAGGCAGTTCAATCGGCTCAGCATTAGGGCGGCCCTGCCGTATCCACGCATCAATTTCTTGCAGTTCTTGCGCTACTTGCCGAAGTTCTTCCAATAAAATTTTTGGAGACTGAATTGTGATGTCGAGTTCTCGCAATTGATCCAACATCTCTCCTAACTGAAAATTTGTCGGGTCTGGACACTTTTTGGCTCTTAAACTTTTGCCATCCCGCTCCCGTTGCTTGAGGCGATCGCGACGATACACAGCCTGAAAGACTTCGACTAAATGGCGCGATCGTTGAGATAACCATTTGAGTTGAGCAGACCGCGCTCGATTCATCAGCGCCCAATTGCTTAGTCGCTGAAAGCCCACTTCACTAAGAACGGTCTTAAGCCGCTCGTGATAGCGCGTCACATAATAGGCCCAGTTCGATAGGCTTTTGCGACCAGGGCTTTGGTAGTTGTAACCACTCAGGACATCAGCACCAAAGAAGCGGTAAGGCTCTGACTGTGATTTGTCAGAACGGTTTAGTAAACAGTATTCCTCGTTGTCGAATAGCCAAAGGGTCAAGCCATCATCATCTAAGACGGCGGATAAAAGCTTTTGGAAGGTGTCTTGTCTGTTGGCTGTTCCGGCAAAGGCGCTGGCCTGATCCTTGCAGGCTTGTAGAATTGAGGGCGAGATGTAGCACCGTAGGCATAGTCCAGCTCCGGCTCGACGCTCCCTGGACTGAGAGTCGTCGGCAAACAGACTAAACAACTGCACCTGAATGGATACATCCTCATCTCCACCATTGAGCAAGATCTCGTTTTGACCTGCTAAGAAGTCATCCCACACAGTTTTGGCACGGGGAGACGGCCAAGACTCATACCCCCGCCTGACGGTTCCAGGCAAGCTACCTGGAGACGGCAGACGATAAATCTTTTGATAGCGGAGTAAATCACCCATAGTTGAGCCTCATACTCATTTCAACTGCGTTGCGCGATCGCTTCGTGAGTCATTCAGTGCAACCACGATGAACTGATTCAGTTACAACCCTACTGCTCAAAAAACAGATCACAAAGTCTTCGTTACCAAGCTTTAGATGAGCAATTGAAGCGGCCAATATATGAATAATTCGATGACTTTTGCATAACTGAATCGCTGCCTAACCTCCAACCTGATGAATGGTCAGAGCCACTCAGAACGGCTGTCTAAATTCACAGAGGTATTTGTTATGGGCTTCAAACGTTCTGGAATCCATGAAATCGATTCTTTATTAAAAGGAAAATACTGGAATGACACGGGTAAGCCCGTTACCCTCACCTACAGCTATGACGTGACCGGAAAAGACGGTCTAAACAGAGAGCAGAGAGACATGATCTTTGAAGCTCTAAACCAATGGCGAAAAGTAGCCAATATCAACTTCAACTGGGTGCCAAAGGGGGGGGATCTTCGATTTAAGGCAGAGGATATTCCGGGAGGAAATGTTGACTACAAGGAAGCTGTTGACTGGTGGAATCCCTTTAGCTACGGTACCAACAAGCTTAAGCACGTCAATATCAAGCTTGGGAAAAATTTAATCACGGGAAAAGGTAACGATTTCTTAGAAGTTGCTCTGCATGAAATCGGTCATGCTATTGGATTGAAGCATCCAGGCCGATATGACGGTGATAAAAGTAAGGGTGAAGGCCCATTTTTGGCTTATTCCCAAGACCACAATACCAATACTGTCATGTCTTACAACCACGCAGGCTCTCTTGCAGTTACCCCTATGCCCTACGACATCAGGGCAGTGCAGTACCTATATGGTGCTAGAAGTTTCAACCCATTTAATACCCGCTATAAATTCAGCACTATCCATAGTTATAAAAGCGAAGATTCCAGAGTGGAATTTCGGGGTCGCGATGACAAGGTCATGAAACTGACTATCTGGGATAGTGGTGGAGAAGATACTCTCGATTTTTCAAAGCTTGCTTTTGCTCCCGATGGATATCATCTTGATATTCGTGAAGGAGGAATTCTTGCCACCAAGTTCAACCTAGAAAAGGACGCATTTGGTCAGTATTACGCCAGAGACAATACTAAGGATACGAAATACAGCGACCATCAGTATCGGGCCGCAAGTATTGGCACGGCGATTGCCTACGGTACTCATATCGAGAACGCCATTGGTACTTCGAGCTTCGACGAAATCATTGGAAATGGACGTTCAAATCGTATAGAGGGTAAAGGCGGTAACGACATCATCAAAGGCGGTGGTGGTAGCGATACTGTATACGGTGACTCAGGCAATGATCGCATCTACGCTGACGGTGGTCATGACAAAGCCTATGGAGGTTCAGGAGATGACTTTATTGCCGGATGGTACGGCAATGACTATCTCAGCGGTGGTTCTGGCAGCGATCGCATCTATGGCGACGACGGTCATGATACAGTCTACGGCGGTTCAGGTAACGATGTAATTTGGGGTGAATCTGATAATCCTAATCTCAACCGCAAGTTTGGTGCTGGTAACGATAAGCTCTACGGTGGTACCGGCCATGATGAAATCCATGGTGGCAAAGGCAATGATTTAATTAACGGCGACTCTGGTAATGACAAACTCTACGGCAATTACGGCGACGACCGAATCTATGCCGGTCGTGGCGATGACAAAGTTTATGGTAGTTCAGGGGATGACTTTATCGCAGGCTGGTACGGCGACGATTATCTCAGCGGTGGATTTGGCGATGACCGCATTTATGCCGATGATGGTGACGATGTTGTCCGCGGTGGGTTTGGCGACGACATTATTTGGGGAGAGTCAGATAACTACAAGCTTAATCAGAAGTTTGTGGGGGGTAATGATGATTTGAGTGGCGAGTATGGTCACGACAAAATCTATGGTGGTAAAGGAAACGATAGTGTCAAGGGTGGTGCTGGCAATGACAGGCTATACGGCCAGCAAGATCATGACACCATTGATGGTGGTAGAGGCGAGGATTACCTGAGTGGCGGTTCTGGCAACGATATTCTGGTGGGCGGAGATGATGATGATGTGCTGAGAGGGGGAACTGGTGCTGATATGTTTCGCTTCTCCTCCCTTCGACACGGAGTTGACCAAATTCGAGACTTTACTCAGGCACAAGGTGACAAGCTACAGATTGTTACTAGTGGTTTTGGCGGTGGCTTAGTTTTAGGACTCTTAGATGCTAGTCAATTTGTTTTGGGTTCAGTTGCGACTAATGCGAGCGATCGCTTTGTTTACAACCAAAATACAGGTTCTCTCGCCTTTGATGTTGACGGTTCTGGCAGTCAAGCTGCTGTTCAATTTGCCAATCTAGCTATAGGGCTAAATTTAAGCGCCGGCGATTTCGTCCTTGTGTAAATTTTGTAAACAAACAGGGATTCGTTTAGAGGGGCTATTTAGCCCCTATTCTTGTGCAACTGAATCAGTCTTCCAGTTTCTCAATAATTAATATATAGAGCCTTACAAAATTGAGTAAATTAGCATTCCTGCGTCATTGGTTCTAATCAGAATATCTGGAGACTTTTCATGAAAAACTTGATTGCATCGAGTCTACTGGCCTCAACCCTTGTACTGTCCTTTTTAGGAATGGAGAGTAAAGCTCAAAATCAAGCTTCTGATCAAACGCGGTTGCCATACCCAACAGCTGTCATAGAGTGCAGCAGGCGACCTGTTTTGTTTGGACACCGCGATATTAGAGGACGTGCAGTACCCATTAGTAGATCGGATCGCAACCTGGGAGGTAATTCTAGCGGTAGAGGAGGAGATGTCACTGGCTTTAATAATTCCGCTGGCTCTATATGTGTGCCCAACGGATGGTACGTGCAAATCTATAAAAACCAGAACTACGGACCTCCCGCGATGAATGTCCCTCCTGGAACAGCTTTATCGTTTACAGCTGGCGGATGGAATAACGAAGTATCGTCTGTGCGGGTTTTCCGACTTAGTAGCTTTGGAAACTGGATTGAACAAGACTAATCGGATCCGTTAAATTACAAATTTCAAAGCACATTAGTGAGCGATTGCTTTTCATTAAGGGCGATCGCTCTTCGGCTTGATTGATTGTAATTACGTTAGACTCATCGCTATCCCTTGGTGGCATCTTTCTTAACAAACCAGAGCCGATGGAAGCCTTACGTACCAATAGTTTGAGAGCTTGCCCAGAATTTGAGGTCAGCCAAATCGGGCTCTTCCCAGCTTTTGGTAATGCTGATAAAACCATTGCTGTACTTCATTGGAGCTTCCTGTCATGTAGCCA
Organism: Halomicronema hongdechloris C2206; assembly: GCF_002075285.3. Lineage (GTDB taxonomy): Bacteria > Cyanobacteriota > Cyanobacteriia > Phormidesmidales > Phormidesmidaceae > Halomicronema_B > Halomicronema_B hongdechloris. The sequence goes on from NZ_CP021983.2 coordinate 3,863,762, forward strand.
TAATGAATCGCTTGGCAAGTAGCTCTAAGCCAGCCCTGCCGTACATCTGTCGCTTCAGCATCTTCAGCTTGTTGTTCAGGCCTTCAACGTGGCCGTTGCTAACCTCTGTCATCAGGCTTGCTTAGCCGCAGCATAGTCATCAAATATCCCTTTGGCAAACGTTTGCAACGGTTTGAGAGCGCAGCTGGCGGCCTTGCGTAGCCAGTCATCGAGGACGCCTGCTTGTCGGTGTCTTAACAGTTGTAAGAACTCATCAGCCAACTCAACCAGCACCGTCAAGTTTGGATGCTGTTGCCTCACCCGCTCTAGGAGATCAGTCTCTTCTGCCTGCCGATTGTCTGGATTTAGATTGTCTGGATTTAGCATGACCAAGTGGGCGGCTTGACGCGGGGTGAAGGGGGGCGACTGTGGGTCAACGACCTTGGGCAACGTCTGAGCGACTTTGATCCTCACTGGCGGTAGCCCCTGTGCTTTGCGCAGGCCGTAAATGTAGCGTTGTAGGGTCCGAAGAGAGCTTTCAAAACCCAAGGGTTTGAGCAATTCCATCAGAATGCTCAGTTCTCGAATCCCCGAGTTCCACCAGTCCAAAAGTCGTAGATTGTAGGGATCGAGTAGGCTGCGCCCAAACATAGCACGGCGCGCGGGTACCTCTGGAAAGTCTGGGTAGCGTTCAACGGTTTTGAGACTAACGCCTACTAATGGTAGTCGGCGACACTCCGCTGGCCTCAGGGCCAAGCAGCGCCGCTAGCGCTTCGCTAGAGTCTCTGGTCGAGACCCTTTTGAGATATAATTAGGGCAACGCCTCCTCTATGCTCGTGGCTCGTTTCAAATACGGCGGCAACAACCGAGAGTTGAACTTAATGCCGCTACCGCTGCGGTCTCGCACTTTCGGCACTTTGACCTCCACCTCACCCACACCCGTTATAATCGTGCACTCGGGTGAATAGCTGTTGCGCACGACTGCCTAGCGACCCCGCTCATCTCGCCGGTCGGCGTACTCGGCTAAGAACTCCTGCAACTCCGCCTCCACCGCTTGAGCGATGATCTGACGAGCACCGTTACGGATCAAGTCGCTCAGAGCGTCATGAAAGGTTTCCGTTGTCTCAACCGATTGAAATGCAATAAGATTGTCGCTACTCATGGTGTATCCTCGTCTGCTTTTTGCTTAATTCAGCAGGATACGCCCTTTCCTAATTTCTCTCCATACACCAGAAATGAGCATAACTCGGCAATACTTACTCTTGAGAGGATTTGTGATCTACTGAATTTGTTTTGGGTTCAGTTGCGACTAATGCCAGCGATCGTTTCATGTATAACCAAAACACAGGTTCTCTAGCCTTCGATATCGACGGTTCGGGTAGTCAAGCTGCGGTGCAGTTTGCCAAGCTCTCTGGAGGGCTGAACTTAGCAAGCAGTGACTTCACAATTGTGTAATGGATAGCCAGACCCTTAGTGGTGCAGAGAAGTGCTGAAAGTGCTGCTGTATAAGGAGCCTCAAATAGAACAAGAGGGTGTTTCATGAGAAGCTGAAGTTCCCCAACTATCGCTAACCTCATGGAAACGCCTATCGTCAACTGGAAGACCAATTACGTCAATGGGTCGAGCCCAAAGACCAACGCCATCTGCAGGGCTTCGCTGAAATGCTGGCGGCCATCTTGCAATCTGGCCAGGCCTGCTTGGGGAAATAGATTCCTTACTTGGATCACCTCGGGTGTAACGCCCGAGCTCACTTGGAACGTGTGAGCTATTTTCTCCGCAATGATGTGAGCTATTTTCTCCGCAATGAGCAGATCACTGCGGAACGGGTCTACCTGCCCTTGTTACGCCATGTGCTGTCCGCGTTTGCTGGGGAAGCTGTCCTGTTGACCTTGGATACGACTCTGCTGTGGAATCACTGGTGCTTGATAGAGGTGTGCTTGGCTTGGGGCGGTCGGTCGCTCACGCTAGCCCAACAGGTGATTGAACATCGCAGTGCCACCATCAGTTTCGAGCAATACCACGGGGTGCTGGAGTGCGCCCGTCGAGCCTTACCGCCAGGGGGTCAGGTGACGCTTTTGGCCGACCGAGGCTTTGAACATGGAGACTTGATTCGTTGGCTCAATCGCCATCACTGGAACTGGTCGATTCGCGTCAAGTCAGACTGGCTGGTCACCCTGGCCCAGGGGCGAACTCAACCCGTCGAGGCCCTCTGTCCACCGCCGAATCAGGCGCCAAGTTAGCAATCTCACTGATGAGCGACGCAGAATCATTCGCTTTTTAGGACCTCTCGTGGAGCAGTACTACGCACACTCATAATTATTTGGCAACCTGCGGAATGTCGGTTCATTTCGCTGTTTCTCAATCCGCCTCACGGCACTGACTCAGCCATATGTTGGCTGAGCCAGGCTATGGTTTTACATCAAATTGGGCCTTTGGGCACTATTATTATCCTGTTCAAAAGTCTGAATCTTCTCAACAAGACTTTCTACGGTTTCGTCAGCAAAGAGCTCATCTCGCTGCTGCAGGTAATCCCCGCCATCAGACCACCAGCGGCTAATCAGGACAATTACCTGAGAAGGGGCCATCGTTTGATTCAGAATACGCAGAGCGTCTTGAATGACTGCTTGCTCGTTGGGGAGTGCAATCTTCATTGGGTTACCTCAGTGATCTCCAAAACAAAGTTGACCGGGTTCATCGCCTTCATGGGGCCGGAATAACGGCGCAGTAAGCGGTCATCACAGGCCAGAAAAACATCACAACCGGCTTGCTCGGCAGAAGCCACATGAAGCGCATCGATCTGCTTCAGCCCTTTCCCTTCCAGCATTTTAGCTCTCTGGATAATATCGTTCTGGAGGGATTGGTAGGTTTTTGCCAGTTCCAAGCATCGACGAACCCAGCTTTGGCGGGTTGGATTGGCGTTGCGGCTGGTTTCGTAGTCCAGCACTGATGAGCTGATAAGCTCTAACTGCTCACTTTCGACCAACTGTAGGATGGTGCGCAGGGCCTGAGTTTCAAGAATGATTCTCGGTTGGGTTTGGTTGTCAAACGGTCGATTAAAGACACTGGTGTCTACATAAATTTTCATCGAGATTCGTGGTGTAAGCCCGCTCAGAGGATGGCCTCAGACTCAGAGTGCATCCCAGTTTTGTAGACCTAAGCTGAGAACCTGCCGTCGAGGTAGACGCAGCGATTCTGAGCGATCCCAGCCGAGGGAGTTGTCCTTGAACTCCTCATAAATAGAATCATGGTACACCTGCTTCCCAGCATTGGCGTGATTGACGGCCCGCTCTTCGATCGCTGTTTGCAGCGTCTCCGGAATTCCCAAATACTCAGTCTGAGAAGCCACGAAATCAGCAGAGCCTAGCAGTAAACTCGCCGTCAATGCGGCCCCGAAAAGCCCCGTCAGGAGTAGACGGTGGCAGCGCAGCAGCCAGTGTTGGTGAGTGAAGCGAGGGGCACCAGGCATGAAGCTATGATAAACGCATTACATATCATTACCCTGAACCTGGCTTTCCTGCAGCACTTGAGCCAGGGTTAGCTCTAGGTCTGGAAACGTGGGCGATACAATTGGCTCTTCATCGCGAAAGAGCGCCACCTGATATTCTCCATCCACCCACTGATAGACTGAAAGAGTCGGTTGCTTGGGGGTGCCGATGTAGCGCCGTCCCCCCAGCCCTAAGTAATCCACAATCCAAAATTCCGGAATTCCCATCTCTTCATAATCCGCTGCCTTGCGCTGGTAGTCATCCCGCCAATTGGTGCTGACGATCTCTACTATCAACGGCATCGACTTGCCTTGCGTCAAGGTGGATTCTCGCTGCCAGCGGGGTTCATGCTTCAGTTGAGTGGAGTCCACCACGACCACATCAGGTAAATAACCTGATTGTTCACTGAATGGCTTGATCGTACAACTCTTGGGAAGAAAGTAAGGCAACTTGAGGCGGGCAATTTCCACTGCTAGCCGACCATTCAAATACCCGCCCACCTGTTCATGGACTCCGGTTGGTTTCACTTCCTGTACCCTGCCATTGATCAGTTCATAGCGTCCCTGCTCTGGGTACCAGGCCATGAATTCATCGAAGGTGGTGACTGAGGAAGTTGTCTGAACCATGGTGGTCTATCAGTACCAAACTGCCCCAAGTTTACCTCACAGGTCAGATTCCGGCGGATGCTTTCTCTAGGCGTTTACTTGGCCCGACGGTCCTCGGTGAGCTTTCAGCCAGGCGACGCCAAACTCCACCAGTTCTCGCTGGGGCATATAGAGGGCGGTTGCCAGTCCCACCTTGCCCACCACCAGTGCCTGGGAGACCTGGCCATAGGCCTGCCCTAAGGCCTCAAAGTCATCGCTGTCCACATCTGGTTCAGCATAGGTGACCCATTGCCACCCTTGGGGTCCCAGGATAGGAGCCCCTGTCTGAGTTTGGGACTGGGTCTCCCCAAAGGCTCGCCGCTCAGCCAGGTGCAACGACGTATTCTTATCGTGGCCCACCCCAAGTAAGAGGATATCCCCCGCCAGGTCATAGATCCGCCCCAGCGGTGACTCCTCGCCCAAGGGATCCCTGAGGGCGTGGAACTGGGTAATCTCCGCCGCTCGCTGGCCCCAGGCGGCGAAGGAGGCAGTCGGGTGGTAACTGCGCCGGACCCCTGGCATCGCCCGAAACGCTTCTGGAATGACCCCCATGCCACGCGTCGGTGTCGTCGCCGGATCGAAGCCGGGCATGGAGGCGCGAATCGTTGCCCACCAAGCCTCAGGCACCGGGGGATGTTGCCAATTGGCTGGGTCGGAGAAATGGGCGCTATGGGTTGGCATCACTAGGGTACCTGCGGGGGTGAGCGCTTGCATCAAGGCGTCGATCACGGCCACCTGGGCTCCACACACCCACCCCAGCGCCCTCAGGGAAGCATGCACCAAAAGAACAGCGCCTGGCCGCACCCCTAAGGTCTGCAGGTCTGCCACCAAGGATTGCACCGTAACCGGTTGCAGAGACCGTTTGACTGCGTCGGCTTCAGACATACTGGCTGAGTCCTGACTTAGTTCCCTTCTCTTGGCCGTGAGCGTAGCTGGCGTCCCGCGGAGTCGCGCTCAGGGATCACCCAGGCAACATAGCCCAGAATCAACAGCCCGATGCCGGAAGCAGGCCCCACAAATACGTGAAAGATCTGTTGTTCCGTGACGATTAGAGCGATGCCGGCGGCCATGGCCAGCCCGTTGGAGAACACTAGATACAGAAACACCCGCCAGTCCCGCATCACGACATACCAGTTGTAGACAAAGATGATGGCCGGCACTAGCGAAATCAGCTGCATCAGGCCCTTGCTATCGTTGACGCCATAGGTCAAGGGCACCGCCCTCAATGCAAACGACATAGACCAACCGTGGTTTTACCTGTGAAAACTGCCCTAACCTACCATGGCAGAAGTCGACCAACCCTTCTGCCCCCTATCTCCCCTGCCAATAGTAATAGCAGCCAAACTTGCGCCGCAGTCTACTAGATCGTGCCAGCGTCATTAATCTTGAGTCACGATCAGTGATTTATAAAATCTCGCGGGAACTCTAAAGCTGTACCCATAGACAATACCGTGCAGTTAAGCACATGACTCATCAACCTGTTCCCCCAACCCCTCCCAAGCACTCGGCGATGTACTCCGAATCGCGCCTGTTCTGTCGATTAGAGGGGCTGTCTCCGGTCGAGCGCTGGCAACGGCGACAAGCCGTGCTTGATCAGCTAGATTTGCTCAACACCGATGGCGTGCCGGTGTTCGAAGAAGCGGTTCAGATGGGGGCTAGATTCTTGGCAATGCCCATCTGCATCTTGAGTATTGTCAATGGGACCCAACAGTTCTTCAAAGCCGCCGTCGGCCTATCTCAGCTCGGGGTGATGAATCGGTTGGCAGCCCAACGAGCACTTCCCCTCGCAGAAGGTCTATGCACTTACGTCATCGATAGTGAGCAGGTGCTGGCCGTGGCCAATGTCCTAGAGCATGAGGCATTCACGCAGCTATCCTTAGTGCAAGAGTATGGGGTGCAAGCTTATGCCGGTATCCCTCTGCTGACCTCCCAGGGAGACTGCATCGGTACCTTAGCCGTGATGGATACCACGCCCCATCACTTCAGCCAACAAGATATCGCCTTCCTAGAATTGACCGCTCGCTGGGCTATGGGAGAATTTGAGCGAAACCAGCTGATCGCCTCAACGACTGCAAATTCTCCTTGGCCTACCCTAGCTTCCAACTCTCTGAAGGCCACCATTGATGCCGTGCGGCTGAATTTGATTGCTCAACTGACACAGGACCTGCGCAGCCCCTTAACCTCGATTGTGGGGATGGCCAGTGTACTCAGCCGGCAAATCTATGGCCCCCTAACCGACAAACAGAAAGAATATACCGACATCGTCCGCCGCAGTAGCCAGACCTTAATGAATCTAGTCGATGACATCATCGGCTTGGGGACCGATCGAGACGACTATAACTACCTGACACCAACGCCAGTCGACATTGAGATGTTAGGGCAGCAGGTGATCCAAAGCCTAGAGCAAGTCGCAACCCAGCGAGAGCAACAGATTAAGCTCACGGTTGAACCCGGCCCGCGGATTTGGATGCTAGATAAAGGTAAAGTGCGGCAGCTCCTCTATCACCTAATCTTTAGTGTGGTTCAAACCGCTGGCGAAGCTAGCACCATTCAAGTGCATGCCTCCCGCAAGGCTGACCATTTGCAGCTGGCTGTTGGGCTTTCAAATCCTTGGCTGGGAGAAGGGTTACCTCAAGCTTTGCTAGCTCTAGATCACCACTTGCCCGGAGGTAACATTGGGGATCTATATCCAGTCAATCAGGATTTAGTCGGCCCGCACCCGAGTCGGGACCTTCAATTCCCAGACACTACAACTTCCTCTCAGGAATCCTCTCGAGAGTTGTTGAGCCTACTCCTTAGCCGTCAACTCACCGAGATGCAGCGGGGAGCGCTAGGGATTCAGGGAAGTCCTGAGGCCGGATATCGCTATGTCATTACCTTGCCATCCCTCACGGCCAATGCCTCAACCGCGTCTCGAATAGCTTGTTGATTGGATTTAAAGACGCTTCAAAGACGCTTCTCATCTAGAATTGGGCAACGAGGGTGCACTTAGCCACACTTAGCTGTTCTCGGTATTGTCTGGAAAGCGTCGGTGTTTACTGGTATTGACATCATTGTCCTACTCGTCGTGATCGGGTTTGTACTCTACCTAGCGGCTCCTGAGTCGAACCCCACCTTATTCCAGTGGGATCCCCTCGCCGCTCTAGTGGTGATTGCCGTGATTATTTTGGTAGTCTCTAGCCTTTGAGTTCTGGGCAGGAGAACTTCGAAGTATACCGACTCTCTAGACTGCGGCTACCCATGTTGCTCCCGCGCCCATGACATCTATCAGCATCTCTATGGTGCACCAAGCTGAACATGGGCGTCTCTAGTTAGAAGATTGTGTCTGTTCGAGTTGCTGCAAGATACGCTGCAACCGTTGTTGAGCTTCACCGTAAGCGGGCCAGTCTCCCTGGCTCAGGGCATCTTGACTCGTTTCGTAGGCCTCTAGGGCTGACTGAATCAGGTTGGCAATGTCGGGGGAAACCGTTGTTGTGTCTGGGCTTAGGGGCTGTTCCTCCGATGAGGGGGCCGGAGTCGGGATGGCCGAAGCTGTGCCAAAAATCGCTTCCAGACAGGCTTCCAATGTATTTCGCATGACGATTTGGTCGTCATAGGCAACGATGACCCGACGTAGCTCTGGCAATTCTCCCTGCTCTGAGCGCAGATACACAGGCTCGATGTACAGCAGAGACTGATCGATGGGAATTACCTGCAGATCTCCCCGAATCACTCGAGACCCTTCTTGACTCCAGAGAGTCAGTTGTTGCGAAATTTCAGGGGTTTGATCGATGCGGGCTTCGATCTGACTAGGGCCATAGACTAGCTGTTGCTTGGGAAACTCGTAGAGCAGAAGCTTGCCATATTTGTCGCCATCGGAGCGTCCCGCTAGCCAAGCCACCATATTGTCTTTATTGACTGGGGTAAAGGGGCTAATCTGAATAAATTCTTCTTGGGTTTCTTGGGGTAAACGCATGATGATGTAATAGGGCTCCATCTGCACCTGCTCTCCTTCATAGATTTGAGTGGGAAAGCGCCACAGGTCTTCCCGGTTATAAAACACCTCTGGATTGGCCATATGATAGGCCCGATACATTTGGGCCTGAATCTTGAACAAGTCTAGGGGATAGCGAAAATGGGCCCGCACCGCCTCCGGAACTGCCGTCATGGGCTCAAACAAATCGGGAAAGATCTGGCGATAGGTGTTCAAGACGGGGTCTTGCTCATCCACCACGAAGAAGTGCATGGAGCCATCATAGGCATCGACTACAACTTTGACGGCATCACGAATGTAGTTGCTCCCTTGGCTGGCCAAGTCGGTGATTGTCCTACCTTGCAGAATGGCCTGCACTTCGCTGCTGCGACCCAGGGGCTCGGAGTAGGGATAGCGATCGCTGATGGTGTAAGCATCGACAATCCATTTCAAACGGCCATCGATAACCGTTACATAAGGATCATCGTCAAGGGCTAGAAAAGGGGCCACCTGACGCACGCGCTGCTGCACTTGACGGTGGTAGTGAATGCGCGAGCGCTCGGTGAAGTAATTGGAAATGAGAATCTTGAGGCTGCCCAAATCATAGGCATAGGCTAGACGTCTCCAGATTGAGCCCATAGGCACCCCGCCGCCGCCGTCATATTGGTTGACGACGTTATCGTCTCCCTGAGGATAGTCAAACTCTGGCGTGCTGGAGCCGGTGAAGATATAGCTGGTGCTCTCTTCGCCATAGTAGATGCGGGGTTGCTCAATGGCGAGATCAACACTAGATTCGGGGGGAATATTTTTGACGAACAGCTCGGGTAAGCCGTCCGATGTCACCCGATTGACCGGACTCATGACTAGGCCGTAGCCGTGGGTAAATTTGAGCCGCTCATTGACCCAGGTTTGGGCCTCGGAGGGGACTTGGCTGTACATCATCTCTCGACCGGAGAGCATGACCTGGCGATAGTCGTTATCTAGGGTGTAGCGGTCGATATCAACGTCCTGAAAGCGATAGTAGAGGCGGAATTCTTGCAGCTGTCGATAGGTGCTGAGTAGAGGGCGATAGTCCCAGAGGCGAATGTTGTCGATGGTTGATTGGTTGGCTTGCAGATCGGCGCGATCAATAGCGGATTCGGCAGGAAAGGATTCGCTCTGGACTTGGTCTAGGCCATAGGCACGGCGGGTGAAGCCAATGGTATTGGCTATGTAGGGGGTTTCTTTGGCTAGTTCATTGGGCTCTACCACTAACTTCTGCTGCGCCCAGGGATAGAGCCCGCTGACTACCACCAGGACAATGACATAGACACCAATGCCAAAGCTGGGTAGGGAGAAGCCGCTGCGCCAGAGGGAAATAACGAAGAGGATGGCGATGGCCAGGGTGACAAACCCCATCATCCAGTAGGCTTGCAGGCGAGCATGGACGTCGGTATAGCCGGCCCCAAAACTCGCCCCTGTGGGGGAATAGAGGAGGTTGAATCGGTCCAGCCAGAAGCCAAGCGCCAGAATGAAGGCCATGGCAGCCAGCAATACACAGAGATGGGCCTTGACTTGACCGGTGATGAAGTACTTCCAACCGCGCTCTAGGCGAATTTCCCCCTTGAGGGCATAGAAGGCGAGGCACAACAACAGTGTCCAGCCCAGCAGACCGATGAGTCCCTGTTGCAGTCCCTCATAGCAGGGCAGGCGAAACAGGTAAAAACCAATGTCCTGCTGGAAGATGGGATCGGTTTGGTCGAAGGAGGTGGGATTGAGGTATTTCAGGATGGTTTCCCAGGCACCGGCGGCTTTGGCGGCACCATCTAGGGAGATGATGGCAATGAGTGCGATCGCACCATAGCGCACTAAGGATGGCAGATAGAGGGCCAGTTCTTGCCCCCTAGGGGTATCTCGAAAGACAAAGGGACGATCTTGAGTAAACCGCACGGCCAGGCAGTAATTCAGCGTCAAGAACAGGACATACAGCACCAGCACTCCCAGCCAGATGCCCACCTGCCAGCGGATGCGAGTCCAGAAGACTGACCCGAACCCAACAGCAGTAAACCACCAGGACTCTGTGAGTAGATGCACCAGGGTGCCTGACGCCATTAATAAGACGACGATCAACACCAACAGCGGAATCGCCCAAGAAAATCGGGTTAGTTTGGGGTGTCGTCTCACAGCCGCGCGATCTCCAAAACCACAAGGGCCGACCTAGCAAGCGACCTGACTCAGGAACCAACCTTAGAATTTGCCCTCGAGTCAGGGGCTACTGCCGGCCCTACCCTTGACCTTATCTAAAATTGAGCCATTATGCTGCCCAGCCAGGACTGGAGACAACTAGGCGCGAAATCGATCGAGGTGGTCAGGGGGGGGCAACGGAGTTTCCGCCAGTAGATTCCCCGCCAACGCACTCACTGGTTCCGGTACATCAGCTGCCCCTGCTGTGGTGGTCCTTGTGCTCCACTGGAACTCTGTGGGACCCTAGCATCCAAAGCATGATAGGGATGGCATAGTGGTTTCCCTGCGGCGTATTCCCGGACGAGCTTATCTAATACTGGCGGTGATTATCTTTGCCGCCGCCAATGCCATCACTCGCAAACTCAGTGATCTGGGGGCCCAAAATGCCGTCGCCGGGCGCAACCCGATTTCGTTCTGCAATGTATTGTTTGTCGGCAACCTGGTGGCCTTGATCGCCTTGGTGACCCTCTATGGGCGGGAGTTATCGCCTCACACCTGGCGTCATTTATCTTGGCGGGACTGGGGAGTGGTCAGCTTGATTGCGCTACTGTCTGGAGCCCTAGCCCCAGCTCTATTTTTCATGGCCCTAGAGCAAACCTCGGTGAATACGGTGGTGCTGCTGGGACGTATCGAGCCGCCGTTGACTCTGGCCTTGTCGGTGTGGTTTCTGCGGGAACGGGTCAATGGCTGGGTAGTAGTGGGGGCGTTGCTTGCTTTTGTCGGGGTAGTACTCACTATTGTGCTGGCCCCATCTAGCCAGCAAGAGATGAGCATGGGGATGCTGTCCATCGGTCGGGGGGAACTCATGGCTCTGGGAGGTGCGATCGCAGCGGCGGTAGCCACAGTGATCAGCAAGGCGGGGCTGGTGCAGTTGCCCCTGGGGTTATTTAACATCGCTAGAACCGCCATCGGCACGGTGATTTTTTTGGTAGCGGTGGTGTTGCTGTTTCAGCCCAGCCATTTCATGGATGTCTTCCACCCGTTCCTGTGGCGATGGATGCTCTTGTATGGGGTGATCATCGTGGTAGGCGGCCAACTGGCCTGGACCCAGGGACTACGCCATAGCCAAGCCGCCGAAGTTTCCCTGGCTAGTTCCTTTAGTCCTATCGCCGGAGTCTTAGCCGCCTACGTGGTCCTGGGGGAAGTGCCCACAGCCGCCCAATATATTGGGGGTGTGGTGATTTTGCTGGGCATTGCCTTAAACCACTGGGGGGTTAGTCACGCCCCTGCCAAAGCAGTCAGTACAGTCTTAGCCCGGGAAATGGACCACGAAATCGGGTTTCGGGGGATTTAATGTCATTGACGGTTAGGGTTGTGATCGACTACTTCGGGGCCACGTGCTCCGCTTGCAAAATGACGAGACTTCAGTCTATTGTCTCCGCGGAATCACCAGCATCGAATCGATTTGACCTCAGCTGGTTGAGCGGCCGCCTGAATAACCCAGGCTCCATTTACCCGATTGAGAAAGAAATCTTTTCGTTCATCGGTGCCGCTGCCATCCGTCCGGCAATAACGGATAGAGGTGGTGAGAATCTTGCGGTCGGGGGAGTCGCTGGCTTTCGGTTCGAAGCTGACCAAGCCAATGCTGTGAATGGGCTCAGTGGGTCGGTTGATGCCCTCTAGCCACTCTTCTGTGGCAGCAACATTGAGGTTGGGATGTAGTTCCTTGGCTCTATTGAAATCCCTGCTCTCAAGGGCGACAAAATATTCTACCAGCACTTCATCTGCGGTTGTAGTCGGTTCCGAGGTAATCGCAGGTTCGGGGGATGGTGAGTCTACTACTTCGGGTTCTGTCGGAGTTGTTGTCCTGCTAACAGGCGGCGTATCGGGAATGAAAGAGAGAGTGATTCCTAGACTGAGCAAAAATAGACCGATGAGTCCAGCAGTGATTTGTCGCTTGGGGGACATCTGGATCTGCCCACCCACCTGAGAGGCTACCGAGAGTAATAGAAAGAAGAGCCCTCCCACTACCAGCAGCGTGGGTAACGGGGTATCACTGACGGCTTTGATAATCTCGTCCAAGAATCCTTGTCCATGCTATTGTTGCCTTTCAAGAATACTCGCCTACAGCATCGTTGCCATTCCGGGTTTTAAAGACATTTGGGGCACACCTAGGGGCGCCCCATCGTCAATTTTCTCCCTTTCGATACTAGGCAGGGGTAAGCTGCTCCATTTTTTCCTGGATGGACTGCAACAGAGCATCGTAAGGCTTCACGAATTTGTCGATGCCCTCTTCCAGTAGCTCATCCATTACCTGGTTCAGGTTGATGTCGATGGCCGGGTCGGCCAGGCTCTCAATCTGCTGGCGGGCCAGGTCCCAGCCAGTGAGCACCTGATCCGGCTGAATGTTGCCGTGATCGGCGACGGCGTCGATGGTTTCTAGGGGCATAGTGTTGATGGTGTGTTGCCCCACCAACTCTTCCACGTACATGACGTCGCTGTAGTCAGGGTTCTTGGTGCTGGTGCTGGCCCACAGTAATCGCTGCACCTGCGCGCCCCGATTTGCAAGGGCTTGCCAGCGCTCGCTGCCAAAGAGCTCTTGGAAACGCTGATAGGCTAGCTTGGCATTGGCGATGGCGATGCGCCCTCGTAGGGCTTCTAGCCGCTGCTGCCGCTCTCCGTCGGCCTGTTCCAGTTTTGCTGCCAGGCGATCATCTACCTTGGTGTCGATGCGACTGAGGAAGAAGCTGGCCACCGAGGCGATGCGATCGATGGGACGACCCAATTCAGCTCGCTTTTCTAGGCCACGAATGTAGGCCCACGCTGCTTGAGTATACATCTCCACCGAGAACAGCAGAGTAACGTTGACGTTGATGCCCTCGGTAATGGCTTGTTCGATGGCACCTAGCCCCTCTAGGGTGCCAGGGATCTTGATCATGACGTTGTCGCGGTCTACCGTTGCGAAAAAGCGGCGAGCTTCAGCCATGGTGCCAGCAATATCGCGGGCCAGGTGGGGAGACACCTCAATGCTGACATAGCCGTCTGCGCCATCAGTAGCATTGTAGACCGGGCGCAGCTCGTCACAAGCTCGGCGCACGTCTTCAAAGGCTAGTGACTGGTAAATCTGCTCAGCAGTCCACTCGTTCTGGATGCCTTGCTGAATATCGGGCTGGTAGCGATCATCGCTGCGAATAGACTTTTCGAAGATAGATGGGTTGGATGTGATCCCGGCCAGCCCTTGATTGTCAATGCGCTGCTTCAGCTCACCGGTTTCAATGATGCTGCGGCTGAGGTAGTCCATCCACAGACTTTGGCCGTACTCTTTCAGGGTTAGTAACGGGTTGGTACTCATAGGTCGCGGGGTGGTGGTGACTTGACTACACAGACAGTGGTTAGGGGATCCTGAGTTGAACTGACCATATCGCTAGTCGACTCGGACTCCCATAGAGTGGAGAGTTGATGCCCTATCAGGAGGCTAGGAACTGATTCGGCCAACGGGTAGTGATGCCCTAGACCAGCTTGCGAGCATACCTTGTTCCTCACTTCTACAGTAGAAAATTTCACGGCTGGTGGCGTCTCCCTGTAGAGAGAATCTGTCAAAATGCTGCTACACCAGGATTATTACGAGTTCTTCAAACAGCCTAGAGCCCTTGAGACAATTGGATACCCTAGACGGCATACCCCTCACTAGAGGATGGGATCAGGCAAGTCGGACCTGACATGGTCAGAGTCATGGGTCGGCGTCTGCCAATCCGGGTGCTTTCATAGATTTCTCTATTGCTTATATCCATACAGTTATATCCATACAGTTATATCCATGCCCCAAGACCGCAGTAAGCATTGGTTTGTTTCCGCGTCAGAGCTTGATACTCCTGGAGGTGCCCAACTTCGACGCACCGATTCAGCGATCCAAGAGACGGATCAGCTGATTCCAGAAGGAGGATCCTTCACCCTCTCCTTAGAAAGCTTCTACATCTACGAAGGCCATGACGATGACGGCAGTGGTAATGATCTACTCATTCGCAGTCGAGTGCGCTACGGTGATGAACCGCGCACCGAAGTGATCAATTTCTTCGGTGCCGACATCCCTGCGGGCACCGTCAAAGATAACTTGGAATACGAGCACATCTTTGCGCGCCAAGACTACTCAGAAGAGGCCCGCATCTGGCTAGAAATCGAAGTGATGGAGATTGATAAGGGTCTGGCTCGAGATGACTCTATCCTGGGTGGCTTAGGGCAGGTCTACCGTGACTTTGGCGGTCTCTTTGCCACCCTAATTCCCTTTTCAGGTGTAGCTGCCTCTCTCATTGGTCGCCTGGAAAAATTGAATCGTGTTCGGGACCAAGACAAACAGATCTTTCTCAGCACCCTGGATTTGTACTCTAAGGTAGCAAGTTCTGGGGAGGCGCCGCTGCGTTGTGGTGCCTATGTATTTTTCAAAGATGAGGTGGAAGCGGTGCAGTATAAACTACGGGGGTTACAGCTAGAACGAGCTGCCCCTAACCAGCAGAATGTGCCGATCCGAGATGACTACCTGGTGATTAAAGTTGTCCCGACCATTGTCAAATCGGTCAGTAGCAGCGACAACCTACTGCAAAATCAGCAGGTGGCGACTATCCTCAGCCATCTGGATGAGGGGGAAAAGGCAGAGGCCAGTCGACGCAAACAGCATCTCAGTTATCTGCAAGACATTGTGCAGGGATCGCGCCAACTGAAGGATCTGGACTATTTCTACACGCTCAAGCGCCAAAAAGATTTAGGGAAAACGCTGAGCCAGCCTCAGGAGGAGCGGTTCTTTGAGATTGCCGATAAATTGAGTCGCTACATTCCCAACCTCTAGCCCAACCTTGAGGAGGAGATCGATGCTGGGCTGTTTCCGAAATAGGTAGCCATTATATTGATGCCTTTCTATAACCCCCTAGCCCCTTATTACCATGAACAGGACGCTGCAAATTTACAAGACCTTTCTGCTGGGCCTATTCATCGGTTTGGCCTATGCCCTACTGGTGAGTGGCCCGCCTGATGCTGTCTTGCCAGAGTGGTTTCAGTATCGGGTGTTTATTCTCACTTTCTCTGGTGTGGTTGGCGGTATTCTCTACACCGTCATGCTGGATGGCAAGATCGAGATGCCCTATATGAGTGAGGATGGTCGAGATTTGCAAATCGGCATCCTCGGGGATATTCTGCTGGGCATTTCCGGTGCCTATCTGTTAGATTTTGTCACTGACTACCCCAGTGACACGAGCCTCAGCAACTTCAATATTCTGTTGGCCGCCAAGGGTATTGTGGGCGGTTACGGAGCTAAGGCCTTGCTAAATATGGCTTTAGAGAAGGTACTGAAACGCATCCATCGCATGGAGACGGTAACCCAAGAGGCAGTCCAGAAGAAGCAGGAGCTGTCTCATCAGGTTGAGGAACTTAGCGATCAGAATCAATCTCTGACGGAGAGTGGTGAGCTCATCGATCAGGTGAATCTGCAGGTGAATGAAGGGCTGCCATCGCGCCAGCTGGCTGACCTAAAGCAACGAATTCGCTCTGCTTCGCCGGACGTGCGGCAGCGGATCTTCGGGTTGGTGAAAGAGATGCGCAGTATGAGCTGGCGTTCCCAGGGACTGCGCAACCGCACGACTCGTACCATTCCTATTTTTGAGGCGCTGGTGGCCAGCGATGAGAGGTATCATCCCTATCACGCCCAACTCGCCTTTGCCTGCAAAGACGCGGTCCCACCGGAATTGGACCGGGCCATTGTGGAGCTGGATCGGGCAATTGAGTTAAGGGGAGAGCAGGAGCAGGCTGCCACCTGGAAGTATGAATTGAATCGGGCCATTGCACGTATCGAAAAGGAATACAGCGAAACCGGCGGCGTCACCAGTGATCCCTCGCTGCGGGAAGCGATCCTCAAGGATCTGCTGGCGGTCACCCGCACCCATGGCCTGGCCCAGGTAATCAATCAGGCCGAGGCAGAACAGATTCCGACCCCGATCATGGAGTGGATCGTGCGCAATCAAGATTGGTTGCGATCGCACCCCGACACCCGCAACCTGATCAACGACGTGTTGCGCACGGTGCCCGGTCGTAATGCCATTGCGGCTGCTCCCAGCGGTCAGGTGAGTCCTCAGCGTGATGCCGGTAACGGTCCTAGCGTCCAGTCCGGCCCCCCTACCTCCGGCTCCACCATGAGTCCGCCGCCATCTCCGCCCTCTGATGGTGGAGTCGCCGTACAACCCAAGACGGCCAATCGCTGGGCCTTGGCCCTGGCCCAAGCCCCTACTAACGGGGCCTCAGACCGGACGGCTAGTCAAGACGGCCTCTCGGGCGGGCTCACCGCCTCCCATAAGATGGCCGAGCGCGATCTTCCTGAGGTGAAGCGCTTGGCCGAGCGCTTCCGTCAGGTGGGGGACCGCGCTGGCATTCCGCCGGCCTTGATTGCCGCCATCGCCAGCCGCGAATCTCGCTGCGGTAGAGTCTTAGACGCCAATGGCCGCGGCGACCACGGCAATGCCTTTGGCATCATGCAGGTGGATCAGCGCTATCATACCCAGGCCGGCAGTGACGGCGATCCAGCCAGCCTCGAGCACCTGAGCCAGGGGGTGGGCATTTTGGCCGATGGTCTGCGGCAGGTGGAGGCTAACCATTCTGATTGGGAAGATCCCTACATCCTCAGAGGTGCGATCGCAGCCTACAACTTCGGCGTCTCCAATGTGCGCACCAAGGCCGGCATCGATGAGGGCACTACCGGTGACGACTATAGTTCCGATGTCGTGGCCCGGGCCCAGTTCTTCATTCCCCATTTGCTGCTCACGCCGGTAACGGTCTCCGACCAGAATAACGGCCAGGCCGTCTGGTCGGTGGAGCGCATTGCCGAGACCCTGCAGACGGTAGAAGACGCCATTCCCATCGATGAGTGGGATGAGGCTATGGCCACCGCCATAAAACAGGGACTAGCCCGGCTCTACCTGTGGACTCCCGGTGCCGATCTGAAGCAGGCCTGGGCCGTCTTCAAACAGAGCATCTACCAGAGTGATCCCGACTACATCGGCCCCGGCAGCGTGCGGTTACTGCTGGATGCCCTCGGGGTCGACCATCCGGCCGCCGAGGAATCCGTCCCCGCCGAAGACACCCCCACCCAGACCAATCCGGACGCGGGGTCCCAGACCGGCACCTCCAAGCACCTGCCCCATTACAACCAGCTGGTCTATGAGAACGAGTACATCATTGCCGGCGTGCCCCTGACCTGGGGTGAGTGTACCAAGGGCATGAGCCGCTGGCCTACCCAGAAGTTGGAAGTGGACAATGGCCGCCGTCTAGCCAAGGTGTTCGGCGAAGTCCGGGCCGCCTTCGGCGAGCCCCTGATTATCACCTCCGGATTCCGTCCCGAGCCCATCAATCGTCGGGTCGGCGGGGTCAGCAACAGCCAACATGTTCCCTTTAAGGCCCTGGATATTCGCCCTCTGCGCAGCGCCAATAATGAAGGCTTCGCCCGGTTGCTGCAGATCCTGCGCAATAATCCCAAGGTGGTCGGCATTGGTCGCGGCCAACGCAAGGGCTTCTTGCACATGGATATCCGGGATGGCCGCCGGGTAGAGTGGGATTATTAAGCCAAGACCATGCAGAGACCGGGGCATCCGCAGTACCATAGGAGACTGCATCGCTGTTGTTTGCCGTAGACTCCATGACTGCCGACGCCCCTCGCCGCTATCACATCACCACCTTCGGCTGCCAGATGAACAAGGCCGACTCTGAGCGCATGGCCGGGATTCTCGATGCCATGGGGCTGCAATGGTGTGAGGATCCCCTGCAAGCCGATGTGGTTCTCTACAACACTTGTACCATCCGCGATAATGCCGAACAGAAGGTCTATTCCTACCTGGGACGGCAGGCCAAGCGCAAACACGAGCGCCCCGATCTGACCCTGGTGGTGGCCGGGTGTGTGGCTCAGCAAGAGGGCCAAACCCTATTGCGGCGCGTGCCGGAGCTGGATCTGATCATGGGTCCCCAGCATGCCAACCGCCTGCAGGATCTGCTGGAGCAGGTATTTGCGGGGGCTCAGGTGGTGGCCACCGAACCGGTGGACATCTTAGAAGACATTACCCAGCCGCGGCGGGATAGCACCGTCACCGCCTGGGTGAATGTGATCTACGGCTGCAACGAGCGCTGCACCTATTGTGTGGTGCCCAATGTCAGAGGGGTGGAGCAGTCTCGCACCCCCGAGGCCATCCGAGCCGAGATGGAGGTGTTGGGGCGTCAGGGCTATAAGGAGGTGACGCTGCTGGGGCAAAACATCGATGCCTATGGTCGCGACTTGCCCGGCACTACCGCGGCGGGACGTCACCAACATACCCTGACCGACTTGCTCTACTACGTCCATGATGTACCCGGCATCGAGCGCATCCGCTTTGCCACCAGCCATCCCCGCTATTTCACCGAGCGCCTGATTCGGGCCTGCGCTGAGTTACCCAAGGTCTGCGAGCATTTTCACATTCCCTTTCAGTCGGGGGACAATGCGGTGCTCAAGGCCATGGCCCGGGGCTATACCCATGAAAAATA
Organism: Halomicronema hongdechloris C2206; assembly: GCF_002075285.3. GTDB lineage: Bacteria > Cyanobacteriota > Cyanobacteriia > Phormidesmidales > Phormidesmidaceae > Halomicronema_B > Halomicronema_B hongdechloris. The sequence goes on from NZ_CP021983.2 coordinate 3,882,532, forward strand.
TCGTCGCATCATCGCCAAGATTCGCGACTATATGCCGCAGGCGGCCATCAGCGCCGATGCCATCGTCGGGTTCCCGGGGGAAACGGAGGAACAGTTTCAAAATACCCTACAGCTGGTGGATGACATCGGCTTTGACCAGCTAAATACGGCGGCCTATTCCCCTCGCCCCGGCACCCCGGCCGCCCTGTGGGATAACCAGCTGGATGAGGAGACTAAGTCAGACCGGCTGCAACGGCTGAATCGCCTGGTGGCGACAAAAGCAGCGATGCGATCGCATCGTCACCTAGGTCGCCTCGAAGCGGTGCTAGTCGAAGATCAAAACCCCAAAGATCCCACCCAAGTCATGGGCCGCACCCGCAGCAACCGTCTCACCTTCTTTAAGGGCGACCTGCAGCAACTCAAGGGTCAGCTGGTAACGGTCAAGATCACAGAAGCCCGCGCCTTCAGCCTCACTGGCGAGCCCCTAACAGAAACCGCAGCCGCCGCCAGCCGCCAGGCCCCAGACCAGGCTGCCGCCGTAGCGATGCCCTAATCCGCTACTCCCCAAAACTCCAAGAGCGCTTGGGCTCGCTCGGCCCCCTCATCATTTCCCTGGGCTCGATATAAATCTTGAGCCTGGCGTACCTGGGAAGCCGCCTGCCCCCGAGCCCCCTGCCCCCATAGGGCCAACCCCAGATTGTAATGGGCCCCCGGATTCTCAGGCAGGGCTGCCACCAGGCGACGATAGGACAGTACGGCTTGCAGGTATTCCTGCCGCTCCAGCAGCATCTTCCCCAGAGCCGCATGGGCCGGAATTAAGTCGGGATCAAACTCAACTGCCCGCCGATAATGGCTCAGCGCTGCTTCACGATTCCCCTGTTGCTCTAGCAACTCCCCCATGCGAAATTGAGCCACGGCATTATTGGGATCGACTTCCACGGCCCGGCGCACATGGTTTAGCACCTGTTGCTCATCGCCCAGATGGTCGTAAACATCCGCCAAACTCAGGTAAACAATACTGTTATTAGGGGCAAGACGCTGGGCTTGCTGCAAGAATCTCAGGGCTTCCTCGAAGTTTTCTTGCTTAATGTGCAGGGTGCCTAATGCTTCGTAGACTTTGACGTTGCCGGGGGCGATGTCAGCCAACTGCTCATATACCGTCGTCGCTTCCCGATAGTTCTCCATCTCCAATAACACACCGCCCAACCCCAAATAGGCATTCACCTCATTGGGGGCCATCTCGATCATCTCCCGGTAAACATCCGCTGCCGCCTGGTAGCGTTCGGCTTCGAACAAGCTGTGAGCCAACGCATAGCGAAAGGGGCGATTATCCGGAGCCAGATCGATGGCCTGACGGTAGGCTTGGGCTGCTGCCTCGAAGTTGCCCTGCTGCAGCTGCAGATAACCAATGCCAGAGAAAATACGGGCATTTTCCCGATCGATGCGGGCCGCCTGCTGATAGTAGTCGATGGCCCGGGCATAGTCTTGCGCCTCCACCCGTTCTTGACCCTGGCGCAGTAGCTCATCCACCTGTTCCTGCTGGGCCTCACTGAGGGAGGCTGTCTGCCCTTGGGCCAAATAGTCTGCAGTCACTATCCTGGCCGTTACCCCAGAGACGGTCTCGGTTAGCTCTCGGGCCTCGACCCCCGGAGGCAAGCCCTAGGGTTAAGCCCAAGACACTCACGGCAACTGCGTGGTGAAGATGGTGAGTCACGATGGAACCTCCGGGTGCGGTCGAGATAGGAAGGCTGACGCAGGCGATAGTGCTTTAGCTTCCTATTGTTAAGTTATGTGTTAACGATTCTACCAATAACTGTTCGTTGCCATCAGTAGCCAGACGCCTCGCTGCGTCTGATGACCCCCTAGTTCAGCATTTATTGGCAAAGAGGGCGGGTAGCGCTCGGGACACACCCGCTGGGGTTGATAAATCTCAGCCTGCCAGCCATAGGCGGCCAATAGCGGCCGGGGATCGTCACAGCCCCAGCGCCAATGGCGAATCACCCGCCCCCGATCCTGGTGTCGAGCTCGGCCAGCTGCGGCCAGCGATCCCAGGGTGACTTCATCCAGGCCCAGCTGGCTCTCAGGGGCACTCAGGTCTGATATGGCCTGTAATACCGCCTGCAGAGAGGACTCTGGCAGGTACATGGCTACCCCTTCCAGCAGCCATAGGGTAGGTCGCTCCCGCTGGTACCCTGCTCGTATCAGCGAGGTGATCCAGTGGCTGGCGGATTCCTCCAGATCGGCATCAATCAGGTGGTGGTCACAGGCGGGCGGCACCGGCCGCAGCATGGCAGTCTTGTAATTCAGCACCAGGGCATGATCTACCTCATAGAGCTGAGTACCAGCGGGCCAGGTGAGTCGCTAGGCCCTGGTATCGAGACCCGCCCCCAGAATCACCACCTGGGGAGTACGGCCCTGATGGCAGCTAGCCTGCAGCCAGGCATCAAAGAAATAGGTGCGGATAGCCACATAGCGAGTTCGCTTGCGGATAACCTCTGACAGGGGCCGTTGTTGTCGCTGGGCAGTGGCTTGCCATTGAGTCAGCAGGGCGTCGACCTCATGGCCGGCCAGACAAGTGGCATAGGGATCCTGAAATAGAGCAGGCTGGTGGGTTTGCTCAAAGATGCGCTTAGCCGCCACAATGCGAGCGGTGTAGGGAACGGGAGTGTGCGGCAGTAGGGACACAGCAGAGCAACGAAGTGTCAAATCAATAGAGGGGGACACTATCTCATGGTTGCCCTAGTTTAATTGTCTTGGCAATCATCTATGGTCGGCGCTTTAATGGCCCTTAGAGCAACTCCCCTGGGTCTCCCATGGCGGAACAGACTATCCTGGCTGCCTTGACTCCTAGCTTGCCAGCCCTCAGCTGACGAGTCAGCCCCTTGGGCTCGAGGCTCCAGTGTCAACGACATCCATTCCATTCGGCCCATGTCCGCCAGCGAACGCCTGCAGTTGATTCAAACCTTGAACCAACTGCCTGCCAGTCAATTTGAGGAACTCGTCATCGCCCTCAATCCGCCCGCGGGGATCTTGCCGCCTAATGTCGCTGCCCAAGGGCCGCGCCTCAGAGCTACTACACTGGGCCGAGGGACCGACGGACCCCAATTGCCCCAATTGCAAGCCATTTTGCAGCAGCTGTTGCCGGCTGATCAGTCGTTTCTAGATGGCGACAATCCGACCCGGCGTCGATGCCGTCCACCGGGCAGCTGTCTGTCTCAAGCGACGCTTTTACGAGCGCCAAAAGCTCAGTTAGAGGCGGCCCTGGCGGCGGTTGAGGCAGATTTAGAGACGGCACCGCGGCAAGTCGATCGCCTGCGTCTGGAAAAGGAGGCTGAACAGCTGTTGGACAAGATAGAGGCGCTGGATAATACCCTCAATGGCTAGGAGCATACACAGCACTGGTTAAGGGACTATGATGCAGCTCAATAGTCTAGGGACTCAGATTAACGCTCAATAGTGGTAGATCAGAAACAGCGACGACGAGACTTCTACACTAAACAGCTGGCCCAGCTAGAGGAAGAACTGGCTGCGGTGGAGTCTGATCTGGAGACGGCGGCTGGGGAGCGGGAGCGATTACGGCTGACGAAAGCCGCTGAGAGACTACTGGATCAGATCGATGAGCTAGAGGATAAGTTAGCTGCCTGTGATGCTGAGGCATCGGAGCCGGGGATACGCGATCGCAACTTCGAGAAGGCCCTGCAAAAAATCAACTTCACCCAAGCCAAAGACACCGCCGCCCGCCTCCGCCAGAAGCTTAACCAGCAGGGGGGAGTCGCGCTATTCTTCCTGCAGGGCAGCAAGCTGCAGATGGGCCACTTCTGCCTAGAAGAGGTGTTGCAGGTGATCTTGAGAGATCACATGATCGATGGTCAGGTGGTCGGAGCCTACCGCCGCATCTGCGTAGATCTCAACTCCACCATCTCCCAACTCAATGAAACCGAGTTTTTGATGCGGCTGGCCAGCTATTTCAATCTCGACCTAGCTGCCTCGTCAGACGACAACCTTTTATGCGAACAGATTCACGCCCAGATTCGCACCTCCATTGGCACTGGCACTACCCTTTTTCTAGAGATCAAGAGTCTAGATGAGCTGCTGGAGCGAGAAACGTTCCTAAAATGGTTTATCCAAGATTTCTGGCAGCCCCTGAGCGAGGAGGTTGCCGTGGCCTCCCAAGACGTCAAGAGCAAATTCATCGTGGCCCTGATCGCCGACAGCCAAATCCTATCCGACCATACCTCCCCCCAGTATCCCCAAGACGTTTTCTGCCAGGGAGACCGCCTCGACAGCGACAAGATCATCAACCTGCCCCTACCCAACTGGTCCGTTGACGACATTCAGACCTGGCTAGTCCGATTTCACCCCCTGTTGCCAAAGCTGCAGCAACAGCAAAAGACCGCCCTAACCCGAATGGCCAAGCAGATCCACAGAAACAGCGGCAACGGCATTCCCCAGAGCGTGTGCATTAACCTCCAGGAGCTATTTCAATGACTGCAGCCGAGCGCCTGACATTCCACGGGGATGGACGTGCCCCCACCGCTCCCCATCCGGACTCTCCAGAGGTACCGGAACCCTATCTGGTGTCTCAGCCCCTGCAGAAAGCCGTCAATCTGGCCATCTTCCTGAGACGCCCCCTCTTGCTGGAAGGAGATGCCGGCTGTGGCAAGACCCGTCTGGCCTACAGCGTGGCCTACGAACTGGGGCTGCCCCTCTACCGCTGGGACGTGCGCTCTAGTACCAAGGCCCAGGATGGGCTGTATGAGTACGACGCGATTCTGCGGCTCCACGATGTGGAAGTGCAGAAAGTCCAGGGCGCCCACCCTGCCACCCTTGATAACCCCCCAGACGAGGACGCGATCTCCCCGGAGCGTCGCCACCCCGGCAATCCCAAACACTATCGCCGGTTCGGCCCCTTGGGCAACGCCTTTCGCCTGCGAGATCGCCCCGCTGTCGTCTTGATTGACGAGATCGACAAGGCCGATCTGGACTTTCCCAACGATTTGCTGACGGTGTTAGATGACCCCTGGCAATTCACCATCCGCGAGACTGGCGAAACCATTACGGCTCACCCAGAGCACAAGCCCATCGTCATCATCACCAGCAATAAGGAGAAGGGCAACCTACCGGCCCCCTTTCTGCGGCGCTGCCTATATCGGTATCTAGACTTTCCCGATAGCCCCGAACAACTGCAGGAAATCGTGCGGCGCCACTATCAACATCGCCAGCAGACGACCCCGGCAGACCCGTTGGTGACGGCCGCCGCCGATAAATTTCTCAGTCAGCGGCGGCAGCGCAACTGGTTTAAGCCCCCCGGCACCAGTGAATTTCTAGATTGGCTAAAAGCCTTGCACCAATTTGAGGCCAAGCCCTATAGCGTGGCCCAACTGCAGCAGGATACAATTTTGCCCTATCGAGAAGTGCTGTTTAAGCGCCAAGATGATTGGCGTAACTCGACCCAGGCATCATGACCGCATTCGATCCCCAAGCGCTGGTGTTGCGTACCTTTCTGCAGTTGCGTCGCAGCAATTTCAAGCTGGGGGTGGCAGACTACATGGCCGCCCTGGACGCCGTTGCCGGCGGCTTCGGTGAGGATTTAGCCAGCCTGGAAGACACCCTGAAGCTGTTGTGGTGCCACTCGTTGAGTGAGCACAGCCAGTTCCAGCCCATCTGGCAGTCAGTGCACCGTCAAGTCAAGGCCAACCGCCAACCCAAGCCCCCCTTCCCCGGAGGACGCGAGGCCCCCTCCCGACCCCAAGAGACGGTCCCAGCCAGGCACCAGGCGTCAGAGCCACCGATGCTCCAACCGCAACCGCCGCCGCCCCCGCCCCGGCGAGCCGCCCTAGGCTCCCTGCCGGTGCAGGCCCCCAGCTTACTCAGCGGCGAAGAAGACACCATACCCCTGCAGGCCTACTATCCGATTTCACGGCGGTCCATGGTGTATAACTGGCGCTATCTGCGCCGCCCGGTGGCCGATGGCCCTCAGGATGTGTTGGATATCGATGCCACCATCCAGCAAGTGACCCGCCAGGGATTCTATCTGGCCCCCGTCTATGGCCGGCGAGAACGCAATCAGGCCCGATTGCTGTTATTCATCGATCACGATGGCTCCATGACGCCGTTTCACCAGTTCACCGGGGACCTGGTGGAGACCGCCCAGCAAGAGAGCCCCCTGGATGCCGAGAACGTCAACGCCGTCTATTTTCAGAATGTGCCGGCGGGGACTGTCTTTCGCGATGTCTACTTGACCCAATCGATGCCCTTGGCCGCCGCCCTGGGTAGCTGTGACCCCACCACCAGCGTGCTCATCGTCAGCGACGGTGGCGCCGCCCGGGGCTATCGTCTGCGAGACCGGGTGCGGAGCACCAGCCGATTTCTGCTGCAGCTGAAACGCCATACCAGCCTGGTGGCCTGGCTCAACCCCATGCCAAGGCGGCGCTGGGTGGGAAGCTCCGCCGAAATCATCGCCCACTCAGTCCCCATGTTTCAGATGGATAGCGACGGACTCAATAACGCCATTGATGTGGTGCGGGGGCAGCCCCTGAAGCACACCTACTCGGCATCTTGACCATGGCCGCCGCCCCCTCCCCATGGCCGGAACCCGCCGACAGGGTGGACCAGTTTGTGGCTCGCTTTGGCAATGAGGCCTATCGCTCCCTGGCCTACCATGCCGCCTTGCCCCTGGTGCTGACGCCGGAACTGGTGCATTACCTGCGGATTCAATGTTTGCGAGCAGACCATGTGCCCTGGGAAGCCGAGGTGGATCTGCTGCTGTCTGACCTCTGCCGCCAGGTGGGCTATGAGCTTTACACCATGGATACCCAAGTGCGGGCATACCTGCTGGCCGAAATTAAAGACGACCCGGTCTGGCAACATCGCCTGCAGGAAGTGGCCCAGGTATTGATCAGCTATGTCAGCTATTTGAGCCGCGTCGATCCCCAGCGTCGCCCAAGAGAGCTAGAGGCGCAACGACTGGCCGCCATGACCTACCTGGGAGATGAGCACTGCCAGGCAGCCGTGCAAGACATCGGCCATCGCTTCCAGCACTTGGCAGATCAGGCCAGGGCGGAGGGAGCATCAGACCAGAGCATCCGGGCGGAGCTGGCCTATCTGAGCCGTATCACTCAGGAACTGGCCCCCCAACTGACACGGCACCCAGAGCTGGTGGAGCTGGCCCAGCTGGTGCAACGACTACTGCGCCACCCAGAGGCGGTGACCCCCGCCGACAGGGCGCGCACATTTCGGGTGGGAGACGCTGACATCCGCCCCAGTGTCTTTCCCTTGAGATTCTCCTCTGGGGAAGACGAAACCACCCCGACGGGGATGCCCCCTTTAAGGACGCTGGAGTTTGAGACAGGCCAGTTCGTTCAGCCAGAGGCGGGGGTACCTGCCTTAGAGGCGCAAACGGTGGAGGTGGTGACCCTGGAGTTTGAGGAGGCCAATACAGATTCAGGCCCTATCTCAGGAGAGCCAACATTAGTTTTGGGAGTGTATGGATGGGATAAAGTAAGCGAGACCAAGACACCAAATGTGGAGTTAGACTGGCAAGAATACTGCGATCGTACTACCCGCCAAGTTCCAACTCCAGATACGTGGGATAGCATTCTATTTCCGCAGTTGCAGCAAGCAAAACAAACTCTGATTCAGATATCCTCCTCCCGATACATTTACCTCTTGGGAAATTGCCCCCTCACCATGAGTCTGGCCATTGGTTTTACATTTCCTTACGTGGCTGGATATAAGTTTCGTTTGAAGCAATTCACTGGCGGGGAAATGGCCTTTTGGGAGTCTTCTGCCTCCCCCTCTGAAGCCCAACTTGAGGTCATTCAAGAACAGGGCACAGGAGGAAGCAACCTTATCTTTGCCATTGGGATCAGCGTAAGCATATGGAAGGATGTGCAGCAGTTTCAGGAGAGGAATCAAGACCAATTCAATGCTTTAGTGTATGCTGAGCCAAAACAAGGGACAGGACAACGAACTTTAAAATCTGATAAAGATGCTGTGGCATTGGCACTTCATGCCAAGGAGCTGATGCATCTATGTCGTCAAAAATATGAAGCGGAAAGCATTCATCTTATTTTTGCTTGCCCAGCAGCCTTCTCCTTATTCCTAGGGCAGCGACTCAACGCCTTGGGATTGATTATGGCTTATGAACGAACTCAGGATGGCAGCTATCAAATCTCGGTAATACTGAGAACAGGCTAATTCTAATTCCTCCTAATCAATCCTGACACTTCAATGGGTGTCACTGCGTTTGCTGTCCTCTTGCGACGGGGACTCATCTTTCCAGGGTTCAATGGCCCTGAAGAGATACTCTCCGGCGGGGGTGCGTGTCATCCGTATCACGTACTGCCCACCGACAGCTATGCCAGACTTTGTAGGGCTATGGATGTGGAAGGCAAAGGTCTGACCAGAGAACTGCCCTGCCATGACGGCATCAACGTCTAGGACGGCCACCCACTTCAAGTGCGGGTGGGGACTGCGCTGTGGCCTTAGCGCGGTGATGACACCACGCAGCACCACATCTTCGTCATTGTTGTTATTGTCTGACATAGTGGGGTCCTCTCACGCTACCAGGGACTGCTCCATGGTGCCAGGAAGGTGACGGTGGATAGAAGACAGGGTCGGCGCATAGACAGCATCGGGTCCCACAGCTTTAGTAGAGCAACCGATAAGGTTCAAGGCTACGGACAGATACGATTCAGGGCAGCCAGGGCGGCTTGCAAAAACCGACGCTCCCAGCGGTAAGAATTCACCTCGTCCTGGGCCCAGTCGTGGCCGTCCTGCCACTGGGCTTCGAAGGCTGCTACTTCAGCGGGGAAGGTAGCCCGCAGGGTATCTAGCCGATTGGGGACTCCTGCCAGCCGCTTCCACTCGCGGAAGAAAGCTGATCCTTGAGCCCGCGCGATGTCATTCGTATGGCGAGCATGCATGGTCTCATGGACGAAGGTAGCTTTGTCATCGATGCGCTGGCAGGGATCAGCCGATGGCGGTGGTAGCGTAATTGTGCCACTGGCACTGGTGGAGCCAGCTACGGTAGTACCGGGATGGGCAGCATCGAAGCAGGCTTCAACATCAACGTTGGTCGGATTGGCCGGAACGTCACAGGCGGCATAGGTCGCCGCTGCAGTATTGGCCCAATTAATTCCATCCCGCACCTGCTGGCGGCATCCACACATACTGTGTGTGACGGGTAGTCCCCAGACTCTCTCGCTAGTAGGCGGCGATGGGGACTGTCGTTGGATTCTATGGCTGGATCCCTGGGCTGCCGGTTCAATCCTGTGGTCTCCATGCCTGGCAAGAGCACCACCTTGCTGCACAACATGGGCCAATTCATGGGCCATCAAAAAACGGGCACGTCCACTTCCTGAAGATAATCGGTCGTTATCCAAGACAACGTGCTGGCCCACTGTATACCCCTGCGCATTGATCGCTTGTGCTGACTCTGCCGCTTTCGCATCCGTGTGCACTCGCACTTGGCTGAAATCATGCCCAAAACGTGGCTCCATAAAGCTGCGGGTGTGGGCATCCAGGGGCTGGCCGGGTGAGCGCAATACTTCGTGGACGATGGGCAGTGCTGAAATCTGTTCCTCGTTGTTCGACTGAAGGCGCCGCAGTTGTAGGCGCATTGGTTTCTGCTCCGGTCGCTGTGCCTGACACTGGGGACAGCCACCACCACAGGCACAGGTGCGCTGCAGCTTGGGATCAGGCATGCGAATCACTTGGTTCGCAACACGATCTGCCTCCTGTTCATAGATGTCTCCAGGCTGGTCGATCGTGAGTTTCGTCTGTAGTGCTCCTGGATGTGGACGATGACACTGCGGGGGCAACTCATGCCGCTGGATCCGACTGGATATCGTAGGCTTGATCGCAGGCTTGGCAGATGTAATCTGCTGAGTTGCCCTTGATTTCTGTGCAAAAGTACCCATGGCCAATCCTCTGGTGGTTATTGAGTAGCCTGATGGTGAAGTTGTATGGTGGCAGATGCCTTTGGATTGTCATCCAAGTATCTACGGCATGGCCAACTCTGTCAAAACTTGCTCCCCTTGAGCCAGACTAAGCCCTTTGGGTTCTGAGGTTCCTAACCGTTGGAGGTTTAAGGTTTGCGTCATGGCTTCTTGCTCACCGACTATGGGGAATCACCGTGGGGCAATCCCAAGCGATAGACGGGGCCAACCCCCAGGGCATCGGCCCGATAGATCTAGCTCCGGGTATAGCGGGAGATGGCCCATGTATCGTGGGTCGTGCGATATTGTTATGCCAGGCAAATCCATTGATACCATTGGGTTTTAGTATGAGCCCGGAGCGTGGGTCGTGTTGCGGGCATAGGATAACCAGTTGTCGCCTGGGAAATGACCCGCGCTCCCCCGTGGGATGGCCATTGATTGTATGAGGGATACCCCATGGATGGCGGGGTGGGGTGTGCGATCGCATCATGGCCATAAATCTGTTGGCACGTGTTGCCCGGAGCATGGGGCCTTTCGGGGCCGGGGGATAACTAGTTGTCGAGTGGGCAATGACCCACGCTCCGATGTGGGATACCTTATCAGTAACCCATTGCCTCCCTGAGCCACTGTGGTAGAGCTGATACTCCGTAAAGAGCGTAAACGAGCTCGCTATTTTACCGAATCCCTGGGCGATCAGATTGGCCTGGATATGATATTGGTACCCGGCGGCACGTTCCTGATGGGTTCGCCAGAGGATGAGCCTGAGCGGATTGACCGCGAGGGACCACAGCATCAGGTGACGGTGCCTGCTTTTTTCATGGGGCGATATCCGGTGACCCAGGCTCAGTGGTAGGCAGTGGCCGCACTGCCTCAGGAATCGCGGCAACTAACTCCAAATCCTTCTAGGTTCAAGGGAGACAGTCGCCCGGTTGAGCAAGTCTCCTGGTACGACGCAGTGGAGTTTTGCGATCGCATCAGCCGTCATACTGGTCGCGCCTATCGGCTACCCAGCAAAGCCGAGTGGGAATATGCCTGTCGAGCCGGCACAGCCGCTCTGCCTATCGCTACAGCGATGATCCCCATGGAGCCTTCAATGATATTGGGTTTCGGGTGGTGTGTGTTGCCTGAAGTGCGATCGCAACATTCTCGGCTTGGCGGCAGACATGAGCACTCCTCTCTGGTTTCTAGCCAACCATTGCCAAGGGCCTGAGCATAACTGAGCGAAGGTGCGATCGCACCATTGCTGAAAACCCACCAGCAGTATGGCACCCCCCTTAGCAGCTGAGTAAGATGGGGACAACATCCCCCCACCGCTGCCGTGAAAGACTTTTTCATCAGTTACAACAGCGCCGATAAAGCCTGGGCTGAGTGGCTTGCCTGGGTGTTAGAGGAAAACGGATATACAGTAATCATTCAAGCCTGGGACTTTCGCCCTGGCGGCAACTTCATTATCGACATGCAGCGAGCGGCAGACGAGTCGACGCGCACCATCATGGTGCTCTCCGAGGTCTATCTGCAAGCCAAGTACACCCAGCCGGAGTGGGCTGCGGCATTCAAACAAGATCCTGAATCCCAGGAACATAGGCTGATTCCTATCCGAGTTGCACCCTGTCAGCCGACCGGAATGTTGGCACCGCTGGTCTATGTGGACTTAGTTGGCAAAAGCGAAGCCGATGCCGAAGCATCCGTGCTGGCCTCCTTGCAAAACCGAGCTAAGCCAGCGACGCGCCCCAGCTTTCCTGGAAAGACTCCGGGTGAGGAGCGAGTTGTCAAGAAAAAAGTTCCATTCCCGCCTGGAAGGTCAATTCGAGTGACTTGGCAACTTGTGCTTGACTATCAGCTTGAGAATACCTTTTTTGATCACGGTCGTGATATTGACAGGGTGGTTGATCGGTTGAAGCAACTCTCTGGAGATCAGCGCCTAGAGGATGTGGATAGAGTGTGCAAAAACGGCAGCACCTTCCTGACGCTTAAAGGAACAGAGGAGGGGCTGAGGAAGCTTCAAGCACTTTCTGAAACAGGACAGTTGGCTGAGATAAACGGAATACAAGTCGAACAAATCAACTTACCGCCTGACTCCTCTCAAACACCGCCGATAACGCAGAATCCTCCAATGACGAATGAATCGACGACGCTGACACCGCGAGAGCGCTTAGCCTTGAATCGTAAGATTACCGGGCTTACGACTCAGTCGTTTAACGAGTTGTTGCTACTGCTTGAACCGCCTGATGGAATAGTGCCGCCACCAACTGCACCTCAGGGCGATCGTACCTATGCCTTGCTGAGTTGGGCGCGAAGTACCACCGGCTGTGGCCTGGCCGCCGTGCGCGATGCCTTCAACGAGATTGCCCCTTCCCCTTAGCTGCCTCTTCGGATTCGGATGGCACTGCCCCGGAGAGGCCTTGGCTGGTGCCCCTAGACCGCAACCCCTGTTTTACTGGACGAGCGTCGATACTGGAGCAGATACGTCAGGCGCTCACCGCTAGAGGCACCGCCGGATTAACCCAGGTGCAGGCCATTGCCGGCCTCGGAGGTGTCGGCAAGACCCAAACCGCTCTGGAATATGCCTATCGCTACTACTGGGATGTAAACAGGGACGAGGCCTATCAGGCGGTCTTCTGGATTCGGTTAGATACAGAGCAAGCGCTTCAGAGTGGCTTTCAAGAGATCGCTGAAATGCTGATGCTCTGTGAGGCAGCGGTGAAAGAGGCGGACCAGATCGTGCGGGTGGTCAAGACCTGGTTAGCAGAGCACACAGGCTGGCTGCTGGTGCTAGACAATGCCGATGACCCCAGTTTTATCAGGAATTATCTGCCCAAGCGGGGACAGGGTCATGTGCTGATTACCTCCCGGGTGCAAGACCTGCAACGCCTGGGGGTGATTCAACCGCTATCGCTGGATGCCCTGAACCCTGAGGAGGCGGTGGCCTTTTTGCTGCAGCGGACAGGCCGCGAGGCTGCTAGCCAAGCAGCCCAGAGGGCAGCTGAGGCACTATCGGCGGAACTGGGCCATTGCCGTTGGCCCTGGAACAGGCTGGTGCTTACATGGTCACCACAGGTGCTGGCTTTCAAGACTATCTCGCCAGCTATCGGCATCGCCGTTTGGACCTGCTGAACCAAGCCGCCCCCATCATGGGCGACTATCCCGATTCCGTAGCCACTACCTGGAATATCAACGTTGAAGCGATAGCAGCGGAATCTCTGGCAGCTACCGATCTCCTACGGGCCAGTGCCTTTCTCCATGCCGACGGCATTCCCTACGACCTGATCGTGTCGGGAGCCAGGGAGTTAGGGGAGGCGATTCAGCAGCACCTGGCAGAGGTTGAGAATGACCCCCTGGCCTTTTTGACCCTGCTGGAACCCTTGAAGCGATATTCCCTGGTGCGCCCCGAAGCGTCGGAGCAGACCTACAGCGTTCACCGTCTGGTACAGGCTGTGGTGAAGACCAACCTGGGGGAAGCGGCTGCCAGACAATGGGCGGAGCGGATCGTGCGGGTGGTGACCCAGGCTTACCCCAATGCCGATGACTTCAACAACTGGCCGGAATGCCAGCGATTGCTCCTCCACGCCCAGGCGGCAGCAACCGCCGTCCAACACTACCGTTTTGACTTTTCCGAAGCCGGCCTGCTGCTGATTCGGCTGGGATTTTATGCCCAAGAGAGAGGGGAATACTCAACCGCTGACCCCCTTTACCTGCAGGGATTAGAGATATATAAAAAAGCCTTGGGCGATGAGCATCCCCATGTGGCCCTCAGCCTCAACAATCTCGCCTTTCTGTATAAATCGCAGGGCCGCTACGCCGAGGCGGAACCGCTCTATCAGCAGGCCCTGGCCTTGTGGCAACGGCTATTGGGCGACGAGCATCCCGATGTGGCCAGCAGCCTCAACAATCTCGCCGCACTGTATGACTCGCAGGGCCGCTACGCCGAGGCGGAACCGCTCTATCAGCAGGCCCTGGCGTTGCGGCAACGGCTGTTGGGCCAGGAGCATCCCGCTGTGGCCCTCAGCCTCAACAATCTCGCCGCACTGTATCGAGTGCAGGGCCGCTACGGGGAGGCGGAACCGCTCTTGCAGCAGGCCCTGGCCTTGCGGCAACGGCTGCTGGGCGACGAGCATCCCGATGTGGCCCTCAGCCTCAACAATCTCGCCTTACTGTATTATGCGAAGGGCCGCTACGCTGAGGCGGAACCGCTCTATCAGCAGGCCCTGGCGTTGGGTCAACGGCTGTTGGGCCAGGAGCATCCCGCTGTGGCCCTCAGCCTCAACAATCTCGCCGCACTGTATTATTCGCAGGGGCGCTACGCCGAGGCGGAACCGCTCTATCAGCAGGCCCTGGCGTTGAGGAAACGGCTATTGGGCGACGAGCATCCCGCTGTGGCCCTCAGCCTCAACAATCTCGCCGCACTGTATCAATCGCAGGGTCGCTACGCCGAGGCGGAACCGCTCTTGCAACAGGCTTTCCAGATTAGCCGAAACGCTTTAGGAGACAATCATCCCGACGTGGGCATTTGCTTGGGTAATTTAGCCTCCCTGTACGTTGCCCAAGGGCGTTATTCTGACGCGGAACCGTTGTTTCTAGAGGCGTTGAGCCTCTTTGTGCAGGCTGTAGGGCAAGACCATCCCTACACCACAGAGACGATTAATCGCCTTGCTAAGTTTGTCAGGACGGTTATTGAAGCAGGCCAGACTCAGCTCCTCTCTGACCATCCCGTCACCCAAGCCCTGCTCCAGCAGCTGCAGTCCCCGTCAGCCAAGGGCTCGTGAGTGGCCTGTCACCTCGACTCCGCTCGGTGAGCGGTTGTGGCTCGGTGACCAGTTGTGGCTCGGTGACCGGTTGTGGCTCGGTGAGCGGTTGTGGCTCGGTGAGCGGTTGTGGCTCGGTGAGCGGCTTGTCCTGAGCTGTGTCGCAGGGAGTCGAACCGAGCCTGTCGACAGTCTTCCCCAAATAGAATTCCCAGAGTCGAGGTTACCCTCTACCTGGATTCCGGGTGGCGCTGCGCTTGGGTTCCCCTCCATCCCCTAGGAAGTCTACTAAGTACACCCATCTCGGCCTCACCCCTTCAGTCCCCTCTCCCAAACATGGGCGCAGCTTGCTTCTCGAAGAGTGGGGGAGGCCATACACAGCCTTCCGGCTCCCCTTCTCCCGCTCTGGGAGTAGACCGAAGGGCGCGCGAAGCAGGAGTTGGGTGATGAGGGAAAAGCTCTAACCGCAAGGGTTTCAGGACTTATGTGTACCTAGTAGCCTAGGAAGTAGTAGCGAGTAACGGGTGCCAAGTTTAAGGAAACAGGGAACAGGAAAATGCCCCTCGCTCCCTTGCCGATGCGACGCGATTTATCACCACTAATCGACAACCCCTTCCGCGGGTCCAGGGCAGCGGTTTGCCCTGGTCGTAGGGGTCCGGGGGAAGCGAAATTCCCCCGGGCGAGCACTCCACGCGACACAATTAAGTGTGGCCTTACCGAAATCTACCACCACACCCTGACCAGCCTTGCCACAGCTCCAGGGCAGTCATTCAACCAGCCTGTCCTGAGCAACGCCGAAGGGCTCACCACAAAAGTGACCCACACCCCTATCATGTCTTGCCCGGAATGACGGGACTCGTTTCTACGGTTGTTCAGTTGCCTAAAAGACCCTCATTCTCGTCATTCCCGCGGCGGCGGGAATCCAGAGCGGTTAACCTCGGCGTCGACTCAGAGCCCTCCACCTGGATTTCAGGTGGCAATATGCCTGTCCATAATGATGGATAGTTGGTATCTGTCCGGCTCCCCGGCTCCCCTTGTGGGAGTAGGGGTTGGGGGAAGAGGGGGATCCATGGCGAGAAGTCTGGAACGTCAGTCATTTCCCTTCGTGAGGTGGCCCACACTCCCAAGGTAGGTCGCTCAGGGTAGAGGCGATCGCCCTAAGAGGCATGAGTGCTAACCTATTTGGAGGACAACGTACCTCACCTGTCTCAAGATCACGCTAAAAGAATCATCGGCTGAATGCTAAACGTCGTCACTTCTGTCAATGGCGTCACAATCCGGTTAACAGAAGAACGATGGAGTCATATTCTTGAGCAGCATCCCGAACTAGAAGGCTGCCAGACACTGATTTTAGCTACAGTGGAAAGTCCAGAGCGGGTTTTAGCGGGTGGTAATGGTCAACTGATTGCAGTGCAGTCCATCTCTGAAGGCAAGTGGCTGTTAGTGGTCTATCGAGAGATCGAGACTCAGGATGTGATTGAAGATGGCTTCATTGTCACTGCCTTTTTTAACAAGCGGTTGCGATATTTGGAGGGGAAGAAACAAATATGGCCCTAACTCAATCCATTGAGATTAGTCGTTATCTGAATATCGCTAAGGCCCTTCAAACCGTAGAACAGCGCTCCTGCTGGATGATGTTTGATGCCGAAGCCGACGTTCTATATATCAATTTTCAGAATCCTGCTCAAGCCGCGACCGATAGCGAAGTCACCGATGATGATGTCGTGATTCGATATATCGGAGACCAGGTAATCGGCTTAACCATTTTGTCAGTCAGCCAAAGGTAGGTCGACCCTTGCTTCCCCCTCTATTCCCTAGGAGGTAGTAGCGGTAATGGGTGCAAGGTTTAAGAGAACAGGGAAGAAGTAGAAGGGAACAGGCGAAAGGGGACAGGAAAACATCCCTCGCACCCTTACCGATGCGACGCGATTTTCAACGACCACTCAACCAGCCCGTCCGTAGGGTCCGGGGCAGTCATTCGACAAGCCTGTCCTGAGCAACGCCGAAGGGCTCACCACACAGGTGACCCACATCCCTATCGTGTCTTGCCCGGAATGACGGGACTCGTCTCTACGGTTGTTCAGTTGCCTGAAAGACCCTCATTCTCGTCATTCCCGCGGCGGCGGGAATCCAGAGAACCAACTATCACCTTATTCCTCGCCTCCAGAGGGAGCAGCCCCGAGAACACGTTCCATAGCCTCCTTCAAAGGATATCGACACAACTATCCTGACGAGAAAGCGCGTGTGATTGAGAATACTCGTTAATTTCTGTTCCCTATGATGACAGCTGATTGACTTCTTCCGGATATCTTCTGATTCTCAATATATGAAGTCAAATGAGTAGATAATCTTGGAACTATAGTAGAACTCTGCATTCGCGTCTTGACTAGAGAACTTGACGCAGTATGGGTAGTCCTGGGGCCTTGACTCAGAAACTATCTGGCGCCCAACCCCCTAAAGCTGGATAACGGTTGCTATAATGATTAGGCCAAATCCACGGGCGGATGGCGAAATTGGTAGACGCACCACACTCAAAATGTGGCGGCCTCTGGCCATGAGGGTTCGAGTCCCTCTCTGCCCATGTCCTTACTAGCCAGGGGCTTAGCGCCGCTAGGTCCTTGTCAGCTCAGGCCCATAGGAGGTGGCCATGGCACAACACCTAAAACGATGGGAATCGCCCCGGCGTCGAGGACGCAACCACAAGGGGCGCGGCGGCACCGCCCGACAACGGCAATACCGCAAGCAACAGCAGCAGTTACGCCAACGCCTGAAGTCAGCCGCCAACGACAAATCACCCCAGAAAGGAGAGGTCATCCCTCTCCTTTTTTAATGGCTAGTTTTAATGGCTAGAGATACTTCTGCAGCAGCAAGGACAGCTTAGTCTTGGTGGCTTCTGGGGCTTTGGCCAGGGGAGTGATCACCGCAAACTTCAGGGCCGAGTGGGCCTCAGACTCGGGGGGATTAGCCGCCAGGCGACGGACCGTTTCCTGAATCACCTGCTGGGCATTGGCGGCATTTTTCTTGAGGTTACCGATCACCATCTCTACGGTGACGCTGTCGTGACCGTCGTGCCAGCAGTCGTAGTCGGTGACCAGGGCCATAGTGGCATAGGCGATTTCGGCTTCGCGGGCCAGCTTGGCCTCGGGTAGGTTGGTCATGCCGACGACGGCGGCGCCCCAGCTGCGGTATAGGTGGGACTCGGCCCGGGTAGAAAAGGCAGGACCTTCCATGCAGACATAGGTGCCGCCCTGGTGCAGGGTAACCTCGGGTAACTCTAGGGATGCGATCGCATCGGCCAGCACCCCAGCCAGGGCTGGGCAGACCGGATCGCCGAAGCCGATATGGGCCACAATACCTTCACCAAAAAATGTCGACACTCGATTCTTGGTGCGATCAATAAACTGATCCGGCACCACCATATCCAGGGGCTTTACGGCCTCCTTCAAGGAGCCCACCGCCGACGCCGAGATCAGATACCGCACCCCCAGCTGTTTCATGGCATGAATATTAGCCCGGAACGGCAGCTCCGACGGCATCAACGTATGATTGCGGCCATGGCGGGCCAGAAACGCCACCCGGGTACCTTCTAGGGTGCCGACAATGATGGCATCAGAGGGAGGGCCAAAGGGCGTGTCTAAGCGAACCTCGCTGATATCGGTGAGAGCCTGCATCTGATACAGACCGCTGCCGCCGATAATGCCAATGGATGCCTGCTGTGTCATAGAAGTTGCTGTCTCTAGAGGTGCGGCTCTATCTTATATCGTGGTCTGGCCCATGCAGCTGTGAGCTAGGACGCAAAAGCCAGCTTTGCGGCGTGGGCGGTGCAACTAATGGCAAGATAAAGGCTGTCGTAATTAATTGGTCTGGATCACCCCTGTGCCCACTGCTGCCACTACCCCGCAATCGCCGGATACCCCCCGCCATCCCATCTTCGACAGCCCCTGGTTTCGATGGCTAGAAGCCAGCTTAGGGACTGTGTCCCCAATGGGGAATGCCCCTATCCTCCGGTCCCAACACTTTCCCTGGGTGCCGCCCCTGGAGGCCAACTGGCAGCTGATTCGCCAGGAGCTAGAACAGGTATTGCGGCAAGTCGAGGCCCTGCCCAATTTTCAGGACATCATGCCGCGGCAGCAGCGCATTAGCCCTGACAGTGGCTGGAAGACTTACTACTTCTGCGCCTTCGGCTTCGTCGCCCGGCACAACTGCCAACAATGCCCCCAGACCTGGAAACTACTGCAGCAGATTCCGGGGCTGCAGGTGGCCTTTTTCTCGATTCTGGCCCCCGGCAAACACATCCCTGAACACCGAGGCAAACACAAGGGACTGATTCGCTATCACCTGGGCCTGATCGTGCCCCAGCCGGCAACCGCCTGTCGGATTCGGGTCGGGAATCAGATCACCCACTGGCAAGAGGGCCAGAGCCTGATCTTTGACGATACCTACTACCACGAGGTCTGGAACGATACGGACGGCTACCGGGTGGTGCTATTTCTCGATATTGCTCGCCCCTTGCCGCTGCCCCTATCCTGGCTGAACTGGTTGATCTCCCGGCTGTTGAGCTTCTCGCCTCTGGTGAAGCAGGCCAAGGCCAACCATCACCACTGGGAACAGCAGTTTGCCAAGGTCTCAGCTCAACCCACTCAGCAGCCTGAAGATGCCCTGGGGCAGCGGTAACCACACTGGAATCAGCAGCAATAGGCTGAGGTAGACTCGGGCCCGACGGGGATGTTCCGGAGGGCACTGGGCTAAGCCCATCAGCAGCGCAGAATCGCGGCGAAGGCAAACACGGGAATCACCGCGTAGGTGGTGACGATAAACAAAATCAACCACCAATCCCGTTGCCGCCATAGCCGGGCTGGCCAAGGAGACAAAAAGGCTAGGGCCACTAGGCCCTCAATCGAGAGGGTCCAATAGGACAGGACCAAGCTGACGGATGACATCAACGGATTCGACGTCAGGGCGATGGGGTCTGTGTAGCCAGTGGTCTGCATCAACGAGAACAGCTCTCGATTGGCCGTCAAGGTTTCCACCGGCACCCCCCCCAGCAAGACGGCCCCCATGGCCAGCCGATGGTCTAGTAAGAAGGTCAGGTGGAGAAAAGACGACCCATCCAGATATTCGCCGGCGATCAGCTTCCAGGCAATGGCAAAGGCGAAGCAGAGCCCGATCAGCCAGCGGCCATTCCAGGCCAACACCTGCCGGGGTTTGGGGGCAAATATGGCTAGGGTGCAGGCCAGTACCCAGTAGGTAATCAGATATTCGTGGTTAACCAGCCGAAACCAATAGACGGTATTGTTGACCACTAGCAAGGCACTGAGGCTGATCCAGGCCCAGCGGCTTTGGAGCCAGGCCGGACGTCCCAGCATCGCTACCGCTAAGAGGCGTTCAGGCAAGCGGCTCCAGTGAAACTGGTTAATTTCATGTAAGGCCACCAGCAGCACCGTCAGCTGCAGAATCAGGTGATGGCGGGGCTGGGCCATCAACCAGTGCAGTCCCCACTGCCAGCGTTGAATCAGGGCCAGTCTCATCGGGTCACCTCCACCAAGGGCGTGACGGGTTCGTACCACATGCCGCCGAAGGAGCGCTGATGTCGCAGCCGCCAGACTTGCACTTGCACCTGCTGCAGACAGACGGTCTCGGCCACATCGGCCATGGTCTGGTGGGCATAGTAGATGCCGCTGGCATCGGGCTGTAGCGAGGCCTCTAAAACTTGAGCCGCCAGGGCCTGCAGGCGGTGGAGATCTGGGAAGGTTCGCAGGCGCACCAGCTCTTGCTGACTAACCAGATCGGCGGGGGGCGCTAGCTCTACCTGCAAGGGCTTACCATCGCAATCGGTAGCCAGCACCTGTAACAATCGCCGTTCGTCTCGATCGACGGAGGCAAACATGCCGAATCCGCCCCCATGCCAAGCACTCAGGCCCTGGGTCTGGGACAACACCAGTTGCCGCCCAGCGACGGCGATCAGCAACAGCGGCACGGCCCATTGATAGAGAAAATTACGGTAATCCATGACGATGTAACTTCCAGTAGCCGATTAACCAGTACAAGCTGCTGATGGTGGCGGCGATGCCGGCAGCCACGTAGAAGACACTGACACCGCCTACTTTCCATAGCGGACCAAATAGAACGGGGGAGACAAATTGGCCTAAGGAGGCGGCGCCGGTGCCAATGGCCAGGATGCCAGCCCGTTGATGCCGGGGGGAGCGATCGGCCAGGGCATTGTAAAAGTTGGGCATGACTAAGCCGAAGCCGAGGCCAAAGCCGAGGGCTGCCAGGAGAATCAGCGGCGGTTGCTGGAGGTGGGGAATGGAGCCCAGGGACAGGGCCATGAGTAAGAATCCGGTTGCGATCGCAGCGCCGCGACCGATGCGATGGGCCAGGCGATGGGCCCCTATCGCCGAGATGATGGCGGCACCGATGGCTCGGCAGGCCAGTACTATGCCATTAAACATGGAACTGGCGCCAATGGCCGCCTTGAGATAGAGAGGCGCATAGACCACCACCACATAAAACAGGGCCGAGGCTACCCCTAGGGCCACCAACAAAGCGGCGATGCGGCGCTGCCGCAACACCCTGCCGACCCCCTGGGTTTGGCTCAGGTCGACGGGGTTAGCCGTCGGGGTGACCGTGGCTGGCACCACCAGCCAGGCTGCCAGGGCCACCGGGATACCGAGGCCGTAGAGGCAAAAGGCCCAACGCCAGCCATACAGCCCCAGCCAGCCCCCCAGGATGGGAAAAATCACCGTGGCCATAGACAGCACACTGGCAGCGTAGCCCATGAGACGCGATCGCACCTCACTGGCATAGAGAGTACTGAGCAGACCAATGCCCCCCGCCGCGATGCCACCGCCAGCGGCCCCAGCCAGGGCCCGACAGCAGAGCATGGCCCAAAATCCCTGACTCAGCCCCCCCAGGCTGCCGAACAGGCCATAGGCCACTAGGGACCCCACTAAAGATTCGCCCGCCCCCGATGCGATTCGCCAAGAGTCCCAGGGTGGGACTGGCCAAGGCTAGCGTCAGGGTATGGGCACTGACCAACAGGCCAGCCCACTGAGAGTCCACCTGAAATTGGTCAATGACCTCTGGAAAAACCGGGGCCACAATCGTCCCCGTCGCACTCGATAATCCCCCCGCCAGTAATAACACCAGCAGAACCGGCCATTGCCGCCACCAATCGAGAACCGTAGAGACCTGGCTAGAGGACGCTACCGACCTAACACCAGGCTTAGGCAGCGAATCAAGGGAATCAGGCACAGAGACTATCCGAGTTAAAACCGTAACCTGGAGGCACACCCCCCCTCGACATTTCCTTACTGTATTTCAAAAGGAAATAAATGTTAATATTTTCCATGAAATTAGATGAATATCTCGCAGAAATCGGTTTGCTATTGCGGCAACCGCATTGAAACGGGGACACAGGTAAGCTGACACCGCTGTAGGCGACAACAGTATCGCTGTCAAGAGTCCATGTCAGAGTCAGAGGTCACTATTCAGAGAGTCACAGAAAGTCACTATTCAGAGAGGGATAGCCCTTGCGTCCTAATTTAACCCAGGCATCTCAGCGATATCAGCGTGGCCCATGGCTAGCCGTCGCGCTTAAGTCTACTACGCCGTGTATAGCAGATTACATGCCCCGATGGCTGGCATTAGCCCCTTGAGGCAGCTATGGATCCACCCTCCCATTTCCCTTGGCGCTCTGGCCCCTAGCCTACGGCAGGTAGGCTAATGCCATGGATTCAGCCGTAGGGGATGTTGCCGGTTGAGATTGCCATGATTGACTGGTTTAGTTCCCGGCATTTAATGGCTACAGTCGCCGCGGCAGGGCAATGTTAGCCGCTTACGTATCCGGAGAATAGCGGCTCACCCTCCGTAACAAAAGCGCCTTATGCCACGGGTGCATCTACCCTAGAGCCAGAACTCTGCCCTTGGATTTGGAAAGAACATAGCCTCTTGAAAGTCAATGCAGGTATTATCGCAATGCGGTGTGTGATTCGTCGGTGATTCGAATTGAGGGAGTCGATGGTTTTGAGTCATGGTCTGAGAGGATGTTGGCGGGAAGTGCATCTCGATGGCAGTAGCAAACGCATTGCCGCGGCAATGGTGCCATGTATTCTCCCTAGGGCGCTGGGCGCCAAGCCTGGTGCTGCGATAGGACCGGTTGAAACCCCCTCTGGATCTAGGGTCGTTTCTCGTCTGGCTGGTGAATTACGTCTCGATGTGTGAATGAGAGGAGTGGATTGTGGACGTCGTTAATGACTATGTACAGCACCTTCAGGCCAGTGGCTCTTATCCTGATAAGTTCATCTGCCATCGTAAGCAGGGCAACTTGGTCGAGATCGAAGAGGCCTCTACGGGTAAGTATCGTAAGGTTTTAACGTTTTGCACCAACGATGTGCTGGGCTTGGCTCAAGCCGACTCGGTCAAACAGGCTGCCATTGATGCCATTAGTCACTATGGCACCTCCAATAGTTCTTGTTCGGTGCTGAGTGGTCGCATCGATTTGCACCGACAACTGGAGACCGAGATTTCTGCCTTTAAGCATTTGCCCCATACCCATCTCTTTCTCAATGCTTGGATGGCTCTTCAGGCCTTGATGGATGGCTTTTGTCACTTGGCCATGCCAGTGCCCGGGTTTGAGCACACGCGAGAAACTCTGATCTTCACCGATGTGCTCAACCATGGCTGCATTATTTCGGCAGTGATGAATGCCAGTAATCGCTCGGGCAAAATGTTTAACCATGGCCCTAAGGTCCGGGTGAAGGCCTACCGCCATTGTGATATGGATGATTTGGCCCGTAAATTGCGCCACTATGTTCGCCCCAACGACCGCATCATGGTAATCTCCGATGCGGTATTTTCAATGGATGGGGACATAGTGCCCTTGCCTCGCATGCTAGACGTGTTGGCAGAGTATCCTGGCAGTGTGGTGGTGATGGATGAGGCCCATGCCAGTGGTGCCATTGGTCCCAAAGGGAAAGGCATCTACGACCATTTTGGGATCTCGCCCCAGTCGGTGCTGCAGCAGGGTATGGTGCCGATCATCATGACCACCTTCTCTAAGTTTGCCGGCTCTGCCGGAGCCGCCATTAGCGCCCCTAACCGAGAGCTGATCGATCTGCTGGATGTCTCCCCCACCTCCATCGGCACCATCTCGCTGCCACCCCCAGTGACGGCGGCGGCCCTAGAGAGCATTCGCCAGGTGCGCCGCCATCCAGAAATGGTCGAGCAATTACAGACCAATACTCGCTATTTGCGATCGCAACTGAGCCAAGCCGGCTTCGATGCCATTGGTGAGACCAACGTGATTCCGGTGATCTTGCCCCCTGAGTTAAGCCCTAAGGCCTTCGCCCGTTGCCTGATGGAAGAGCATGGGCTCTGGGTCTCCGCCATTTGGTTCATCGCCAAGCCACGCCTACGCATCACTGCCAATGCCCTCCATACCCAAACTGAGATGGATAGCCTCGTGGCGGCCATGGTGGCTGTCCGGGAAAAACTATCCGGGTCGGTGGTGCAGTACACTGCCTGAGGGAGGTCTGTTGGTACTCGCCCCTCCATCCTTGTGCTATGACAACATCCCTAGCCCTCGAGATCCGACCCGTCACCACCCCCGCCGAGCAACAGGCATTTTTAGCGGTGCCTGGCCGGGTCTACCAAGGCGACAAGAATTGGGTGCCTCCCCTGGAGAGCACGGTAGCCAAGTTATTCGCTGCCGATAATCCCTTTCTTAGCTATGGCAAGTTCCAAGCCTTCGTCGCCTTCGCAGACCAGCAACCCGTCGGGCGAGTCGTGGCGGCCGTCAATCAGCGGCTGCTCGAGCGGGAAGGCCAGCCCATCGGCCTGTTTGGCTTCTTTGAGTCTGTCCCCCAACTTGCCGTCGCCGAGGCCCAGCTAACGGCTGCCGAGCACTGGTTGCGGCAGCAGGGCATGGAGCGGATACGAGGCCCCATCGACCTGTCTACCCACAACAACTGCTTCTTTCTCATCGATGGGTTCACCAGCCCCCCCATGGTGATGATGCCTTACAATCCCCCCTACTACCCCGACTTCCTGGTCCAACTGGGTTGGGCCCAGGCCAAAGACGCCTATGCCTACGAATTATCCCTAGATCGGCCGCTGCCTGAGAAATTTGAACGAGCTCACCACATCGCCCAGCAAGCCGGCATCACCTTTCGGCCCCTACGCACTCGCGGTGACGCCTTCCAGCAAGACGTCCAAGACCTCTACCAGCTATTCACAAAAGCCTTCGCCAACAACTGGAGCTCCACGGCGCGCACCGAAGCAGAGTTTATGGCCGAGGCCCAGGAACTGCAGTCTCTGGTCGATCCAGACGTATTTATCATCGCCGAAGATCAGGGCACCATGATTGGGTTCCTGATGGGGCTACCCGATTACAACATTCCCTTAAAGCATGTCAATGGCAAACTGAATTGGCTGGGTCTGCTCAAATTTCTCTGGTATCGCCGTTACATTAACCAGGGACGCGTGATTGCCATCTGCAGCCTGCCCGACTATCGTCGCCAGATGGTGCCCCTGGCCCTGGTCTATCTAGCCAGGCGCGGTGGCCTGCGAAAGCGGACGCCCTACCAGCGGGCCGAGTTGTCCTGGGTCTATGAAGACAATTGGCCTTCCCGCAAGATCATTGAAGCCGCCGGGGCCACTATTGCCAAGACCTATCGCATCTACGAAAAGGCCCTATGAATGCCCTCGTCACTGGAGCCAGCGGCTTTACCGGCTCTCATCTAGTCAGGGCTTTAGAGCAGCAAGGCAATCAGGTGAGAGCCCTAGTGCGGCCCACCAGCGATCTCTCACGGTTGGCCCCCACTTCGGCGGAGTTGGTGTATGGCGACATCACCGATGAGGCTGCCTTGAGGCAGGCCATGTCGGGGGTTGACATGGTCTTCCACATCGCCGCCTATGTCGATTTGGGCCTGGTCAACGAAGCCGAAATGCAGCGGGTCAACGTGGACGGCACCCAGGCGGTGCTGTCGACGATGCGAACTGTAGCGGCCCAGAGAGCCAGTCCCCCCCGCCTAGTCTACTGCAGCACCATCGGTGTCTATGGCGATACCCAAGGACAGGTGGTGGATGAAACCTTCCAGCGCACCCAAGCAGGCTTTTCCTCGGCCTACGATCGCACCAAATACCAAGCGCAGCAATTGGTCGATCAAGCCGCCACCGAGCTACCCGTGGTCAGCCTGATGCCAGCCGGCATCTTGGGACCAGATGACCCCCACTTTGGCCCAGTCATAACCCTATTTCTCAGGCAACGGTTGAAACTGTGGCCTGGGGGCCAGCGCGTCACCGGCATAGTCCATGTCGACGATCTAGTGCAAGCATTAATCTTAGCGGCAGAGCGAGGAACACCAGGAGCCCATTACATTATTTCGGCCGGGGAGCTCTCCACCCGAGAGATGTTCGAGATCCTCAGCCAACTCACCGGGATTCCCGTGCCGGCAGAACCTCCCCAGGGGATAATCAGAGCCCTGGGCAGCTTGCTCGATCCACTAGGCCGTTGGTGGGGCTGGAACCCACCCCTCAGTCGGGAACGGGTGCACTACATCTATGATCGCTGCGTCCGAGTCAATGCCAGCAAGGCCCGGCAGGAACTGGGTTGGCAGCCCCGGCCCGTGGCCGAGATCCTGAAGGACTTGGTAGAGTAATGATTTAGTACCGCTACATTAACCTAGAGAATCAGTACTGAACAGAGTCGGGGCATTGTGGAACAACAGCAACAGCAAGACAGGCTCATCCTGCTGTCCAAGCGGGAGATCGAGAAAATGCGCCAAGCCGGGCAGTTGGCCGCTCAGCTGCTCGATCACCTGGCACCGCTGGTGAAACCAGGGGTGAGCACCCTGGAGCTGGACGAGGAAGCCGAGCGGTGGACCCAAGCCCGCGGGGCCAAGAGTGCCCCCCTTGGCTATGAAGGGCCGGTCATGCCCTTTCCCAAGTCCATCTGCACCAGCGTCAACGAAGTAGTGTGCCACGGCATTCCCAGTGCCGATCAAGTGCTCCAGGACGGTGATATCATCAACATCGATGTCACCCCCATCTTGGACGGCTACCATGGCGATACCTCTCGCACCTTTTTCGTCGGTGAGCCCTCCCCCTTGGCCAGACAGTTGGTAAACGTCACGAAAGAATCTATGTGGCGTGGCATCCGGGCCGTGCAACCGGGGGGACGTATTGGGGATATTGGCGCCGCCATTCAGGAGTATGCCGAAGCCCAAGGCTTCTCGGTAGTGCGCGACTTCGTGGGCCATGGGGTGCATCGAGTCTTTCACACCGCGCCTCAAGTGCCCCATTATGGTGTGCGCGGCAAAGGCAAAAAGCTCCGCCCCGGCATGGTCTTCACCATCGAACCCATGATCAATGTGGGCACCTACGAAGTCGAAGTGCTCTCCGACGGCTGGACGGCACTGACGGCCGATCGGCAGCTATCAGCCCAGTTTGAGCACACTATAGTAGTGACTAAGGAGGGGGTTGAGGTGCTCACCTTGGCCCCTGCCCAAGTGCCCGCCTAGTGCGGCCAGGTCCAGTTGGCTTCTTCAGGACGGTCTCGCCCTTCGGTATAAGAATGGTTGAGACAGTCGATAATGCGATTCTTCATGCGCTCCTTCACGTGGGCAGCGGCGGACAGCAACTTGGGTACCCGATCAATCACGTCAATCACCAAATTAAACCGATCAATCTGGTTCTTGATGGCTAACTCCAGGGGGGTATTGATATTGCCCTGTTCCTTGTAACCGCGCACATGAATGCGATGTTGATTGGTGCGGCGGTAGGTGAGCTTGTGAATCAACCAGGGATAGCCATGGAAATTGAAGATCACCGGTTTATCTGGGGTGAAGAGGGTATCGAAATCGGCGTTGGACAGACCATGGGGATGCTCCCGTTCTGGTATCAGTCGGAATAGATCCACCACGTTGATAAAGCGAATTTTCAGTTCGGGAAACTCTTCCCGCAGAATAGCCGTGGCCGCTAGGGATTCGCGGGTGGGAATATCCCCGCAGCAGGCCATGATCACATCGGGAATATCCGGTTCTATCCCGCAATCATCGTTACTAGCCCAATCCCAAATGCCGATGCCCTTGGTGCAATGCTTGATGGCCTCTTCGGCAGACAGATATTGCAGATGGCTTTGCTTGTCTGCTACCACCACGTTGACGTAATCAGTACTGCGCAGGCAGTGGTCGGTGACGGAGAGCAAACAGTTGGCATCGGGGGGCAGGTAAATGCGCACCACATCTGGATTTTTATTAGTGACCAGGTCCAAAAAGCCAGGATCCTGGTGGCTAAAGCCGTTGTGATCTTGCCGCCAGACCACCGACGATAGCAAGATATTCAGGGACGATACCGGCGCCCGCCAAGGCACATGGTGTTTGCAAATGTCTAGCCACTTGGCGTGCTGATTGAACATGGAATCGATCACATGGGCAAAGGCCTCGTAGGTGTGGAAGAGGCCGTGGCGCCCCGTCAAGAGGTAGCCCTCTAGCCACCCTTCCAGGGTGTGTTCACTCAGCATCTCCATCACCCGGCCATCCCGAGCCAGTTCGCTGCCATCCAGGTCTTCTGGCAGAAATTCAGCCATCCAGGCTTTCTTGGTCACCTCATAGACGGCGTTGAGCCGGTTAGAGGCGGTTTCATCGGGGCCAAAGAGCCGAAAATTATGGGGATTTTCCCGCATGGTGTCTCGCAGGAAATAGCTCATGATCTTCGTATTTTGGGCCTCCAGGGTAGCCGGTTTGGGCACCTCGATGGCGTATTGGCGAAAGTCTGGCAACCGTAACTCTCGCCGTACTAGCCCGCCGTTGGCGGCGGGGTTCGCGCTCATGCGACGGTGGCCAGTGGGGGCGAGGGTTTTTAATTCGGGAATGAGTCGACCGGTGTCATCGAACAGCTCTTCCGGCTTGTAAGACCGCATCCAGGCTTCTAGTCGCTGCACATGCTCAGGGTTGCTGTGCATGCCCCCCATGGGCACCTGGTGGGCGCGCCAAAACCCTTCTACCTTGTGGCCATCCACCTCTTCTGGGCCAGTCCAGCCTTTGGGGGTGCGCAGGATGATCATGGGCCAGCGGGGGCGCTCGGCCTGGCCGCTGTTGCGGGCGGTCTGCTGAATGGCGTGGATCTGATCGACGCAGGCATCGAGGGTGGCCGCCATGGCTTGGTGCATGGTCTCTGGGTCTTGGCCGGCCACGATGTAGGGGGTGTAGCCATAGCCGCGGAAGAGGTTAGCGAGTTCGTCGTCGGAGATGCGGGCCAGGATGGTGGGGTTGGCGATTTTATATCCATTCAGGTTAAGAATGGGCAGCACGGCCCCGTCTCGAATCGGATTGAGAAACTTATTCGAGTGCCAGGCCGTTGCCAAGGGGCCGGTTTCCGCTTCGCCATCGCCCACCACTACGGCGGCAATCAGATCGGGGTTGTCGAAGACAGCACCATAGGCATGGGCCAGGCTGTAGCCCAATTCTCCCCCCTCGTGAATGGAGCCTGGTGTCTCGGGGGTGACATGGCTGCCGATGTGGCCCGGGAAGGAAAACTGCTTGAAGAACTTGCGCAGGCCTTCGATGTCTTCACTCTTGTCTGGATATATTTCGGAGTAGGTGCCCTCTAGGTAAACCGGACCCAGTACGCCGGGGGCACCATGACCTGGGCCAGCCAGGAAGATGATGCTGAGGTCTTGTTGTTTGATCAGTCGGTTTAGGTGGATGTAGGTGAAGCTGAGGGCGGGGGAAGAACCCCAGTGGCCTAATAGACGATATTTAATGTGATCCGGCTGCAGGGGCTGCTGCAGCATGGGATTGTCTTTGAGATAGATCATACCTACGGCTAGATAATTGCAGGCGCGCCAGTAGGCATGAATTTGACCGAGTTCTTGGTCAGACAGGGGGGCCGTTTCTGGAGAGGTGGCTAATACCATGGCTGATGAATAGTTGAAGATAGGGTATGCGGTGGTGGGAGCGTATCCTTAGTGTAAGCATGGTAAATTGCTCTCCCTTTAGGTGCGATGCCTGTTAGTCAGGCCTTTTGAGGCCCCAATAATTCTGCATGGTTTAAGAAAAACTTCCAGGATTGATGGTATCTATCCTGGGCATTGACAGGGTTTGACGGTATCCCCTTTCTGGGTGAGGTCCAGCCTATCTCCTGCAGGCAAGGGTTTCGTGGCTATCCTTTATACCTCACTAGAGTCAGCAACACTGTAGGCAGATGCTACGGCCTGAGGCTGGACTGGGTGGAGCCGTCAAGACCCGGGGTTAATGGCGCTTTACCCCTTGGCGTGCTGCCTTGATTAAGCGATAGTGAGGAGGAATTGATTGGTTGCCAGAGGAACTCGCCTGAGGAGATTTTCGACACCGGAGCTTATCGGTGGCATTGGCCACTGGACGAGGCAAGTATCTAAATGCTCTCCTGAGGGCTAGGGGATTTCGGCCCCCGGGAGAAGCTAAGCCTTCAGATCTTGCTCAGACGTGTCAACGGTCTGCTGATCCTGCTGGCGTGATGGCAATGCCGTGCTGCTGCTGAGGATTCCTAATGACTGCTAAGCCCAAGATCATTGTTCTCGATGACGATCCTACGGGCTCCCAAACAGTCCATAGCTGTTTATTGCTACTGCAATGGGACGTTGAGACCCTACGGCTTGGGCTCAAGGATGCCTCCCCGATTTTCTTCATCTTGACCAATACCCGGGCCTTGACTCCGAGGGAGGCGGAAACTGTCACGCGAGAGGTTTGTCGTAACTTGAAGCAGGCGATTACCGTTGAGGGAATAGCAGATTTCTTGGTGGTCAGTCGCTCAGATTCGACCTTGCGGGGACATTACCCGATAGAGACAGATGCGATCGCACAGGAGCTGGGTCCCTTCGATGCCCACTTTCTAATTCCCGCCTTCTTCGAAGGGGGACGCATCACCCGCCAGGGCACCCATTACCTAAGCACGAATGACGTTGATACCCCGGTGCACCAGACCGAATTTGCCCAGGATTCCGTCTTCAGCTACCACCACAGCTACCTGCCCGACTATGTCGCCGAAAAGACCCAAGGCCGCATCCCAGCCGATCAGGTGCAAGTATTCAGCCTGGACGCCATTCGAGCCGGCAGCCACCAACGGCTCATGGCCTTAACCGGAAATACTTGCTGCGCCGTCGATGGCGAGCAGCAGAGCGATCTAGATAGGTTTGCCCAAGATGTGCTGCAGGCAGCGGCCCAAGGAAAAAGATTTTTGTTTCGCAGTGCCGCCAGTATTCTCACGGCTCTGGCGGCACTGCCGCCCCAACCGGTGGATCCCCAACACATGAACACCTATGTCCGTCAAGGCCATCCCGGCGTTGTGCTAGTTGGGTCCCATGTCCAGAAAAGTACCCAGCAGCTCTACATCCTGCTGCAAGCCCCCGGCGTCACTGGCATTGAAGTAGACCTGGTTAAATGGCACCAGGATGACACTAGCGATGAGACTCGGCACCACCTCTTACAGTCCACATTGGAGCAGGCGCATACGGCCCACAGCCAGGGGCAAACGGCAGTAATCTACACTAGCCGCCAGGAACTGACCTTCGCCGATAGCCAGACCCGGCTCAACTTTGGCAAGCAAGTGTCAGCACTCCTCATGGATATTGTCCGTAGCCTACCCGCCGATCTGGGCTTTTTAATCAGCAAGGGGGGCATCACCTCCAACGACACCCTGAGCCAAGGCTTAGCCCTACGGACGGCTCGCTTACTAGGGCAGATTCTGCCGGGGTGCTCCATTGTCCGTACTCCGGACAGCCACCCCCAATTCCCTGGATTACCAGTGGTTCTATTTCCTGGCAACGTCGGCGATGAAGACGGCTTAGTCACCGTCTACCGTCGCCTAGCCTGGGAGAGCACTGGTGCCTAAGCCCCAGATTCTGCCTGCTCGACGCGCAAGTCTTCGATTAGGTTGGCTAATTCTGAGGCATTGGCCCAGTAGACTTCATTGCAGAAGTGACAGGTCGCCTCTGCCCCATCATCTTTCTCAATCATGTCCTGCAGTTCCGCTTCCCCTAGCAGCTTCAAGGCGCCCAACATGCGGTGATGGGAACAGGGGCAATGGAACCGCACTAATTGGCTCTCGGGTAACAGCTCCAGTCCCATGTCACCCACCAGACTCTCAAAGATATGGGGCAGACTCTTTTTCTCCCGCAGCAGGGGAGTAAACCCACTCAGCCCCGCTAGCCGAGATTCCAGTTTGTCGACAAGATCTTGATCACGAGCGGCCCGGGGCAGCACTTGCAGCAGCAATCCCCCAGCAGCCTCTACCCCAGAGGCTCCGACGAATACGCCCAAGATCAACGCCGATGGTGTCTGCTCCGAAGTAGCCAGATAGTGGGTGAGATCATCGCCGATTTCTCCAGATACCAGCTCCACCGTACTGGAGTAAGGATAGCCATAGCCCACATCCCGCACCACATAGACGTAACCTTGGCGGCCCACAGCACCGCCGACATCCAATTTACCAATGGGATTAGGCGGCAATTCAATGGTGGGATTATCCACATATCCCCGCACCGTGCCATCAATACCGGCATCCACTAAGATGCCCCCTAGGGGGCCATCGCCTCGAATCCGAATATTCACCCGTGCCTCTGTCCGCTTCATATTGGAGGCCAGTAACAGGCCAGCAGCCATGGTCCGTCCTAGGGCCGCTGTCGCCACATAAGACAACTGATGTCGCTGCCGAGCCTCCTCTGTCAGACGGTTAGCAATCACCCCAACAACCCGGATGCCACCATCTGCTGCCGTCGCCCGAATTAGCTGATCTGCCATCGACAAGCCCTAATGTTTCTTAATATTTACGCTTATTGCCATTGTAGAGGGTTGCTGTCAGGGCCGCGGGATCGTTCCCTTGACTGGATGGCTTTGGCATACTGAGGAGGTATCCTTTACCACTACTATGCTGGGCACGTTTCAACAGAGTCGTTTACGCATCGAAGTCGACGCGTCTGCATCTATCATCCGCGACAGTTTGCTGCGGCCGATGCAGGTTAAGCATTGGCTGTGGCCTCAGCAATTTCAGGCAGGTCTTCCTGATCAACTCACACCGGGCGTCAAGTTCACCAGTTATGTCGGTCCCCTAGCCATTTATCACCACGTCGATCTGGTGGGAGAGAACCACCTGCGGCTGCTAATGGCAGGCGGCATCGATGGATTCCACGAGTGGTACTGGGGAGATGGATGGATACAATCCTGCTTGGAAGGGATCTCGGCTATGCCCCTAAATCTGGCCCAGACGATTTATCTGTGGCGATTGAAGCAGTACTTGAGCCAGCAGCGGCATGAGAGCTAATTTGCCAAGAAACTCTTAAAAAGCCTACCAGGTAAGCACTGTCAAGATGCTAGCGATCTTGCTTGAGCGTTTACAGTGATGCCGAAAACCTTGCTCTGATAACTGTTTAGGCGTTTTGCAAATCACCTCTGAGCCGGATGAGTAAATCGCCTCTAGGTTCTGAGGGCAACACTTATATCTGCTAGTCAGTCGATCCGGGTTGGGTCCGTCGCTGTACCGAGGCGCCGTGGGACGGTAGCCCTTCCGCTTGAGTCAGCACATCAATGGCACCTGCTACTTTGTGTAGCGCTACTGGGGAGTATTGAATCAAACTGGAATGCTTCATGAAGGTCTCGGCCCCCAGAGCAGAGGCATAACGAGCGGCCCCAGAGGTGGGTAGGGTGTGGTTAGGGCCAGCCAGATAGTCGCCCACAGCTTCTGGTGTGTGGTGGCCCAAGAAAATAGCCCCAGCGTGGCGAATGTGCTCTAGCAGCTGCCAGGGGTCTGCAACTTCTAATTCCAAGTGTTCTGGGGCAAACTGGTTGGATAGCTCTGCTGCGGCCTCTAAGGACTCAACCACAATGGCCACCCCATGGTGGGCAATGGCCTTTTCCGTTAAGGTTTGGCGAGGATGGTCTCTCAGCTGATGGGCCACTTGAGCAGCCACGGTTTCTGCTAAGGCCATATCGGTCGTAATCAAGATGGCCGCCGCCATGGGGTCATGCTCGGCCTGGGCTAGGAGATCGGTGGCAACGTGGACTGGATTGGCAGTACTGTCGGCAATGATGAGGACTTCTGAGGGACCGGCCAGGGAGTCGATGCCGACGATGCCGTACACTAGTTTCTTGGCCAGGGTGACGTAGATGTTGCCAGGACCGGTAATAACGTTGACGTTGGGAATGGTGTCTGTGCCGTAGGCTAATGCTGCAATGGCTTGGGCCCCACCAATCCGATAGATTTCAGTGATGCCTGCTTCCTGGGCAGCCACTAGTATTGCCGGGTTGAGGCTTTTGTGTTCCCCCGGAGGAGTTACCATGACGATGCGAGGCACACCGGCTACCTGGGCAGGAATGGCATTCATTAGGACGGTACTCGGGTAAGCAGCCCGCCCCCCGGGAACGTATATACCGGCTCGATCGACGGGAGTATAGCGTTTCCCCAACACCACATTATCGTCGTGGAACTGAACCCAACTCTTGGGCATACGCTGCCGGTGAAAGGCTTCGATGTTCCGACAGGCGAGTCGAATGGCATCGAGTAATTCCCTCGACACTTGCTGATAGGCCGCGTCTAATTCTGAGCCCCGAATCCGCAACTCATCGGCAGTTAGGGTTTGATGGTCAAAATCGGCTGTATACCGCAGCAGGGCGGTGTCTCCTTGTCTGCGGACGGCTTGTAAGATTTCCCGTACAGTGGCTTCCTTGCGGAATACTTGATCGTCGTGGGTGCGAGCACAGATGCGCTGTAGTTCCGTTCTGGCTTCAGTTTGCTGATGAATGATGCGCAGCATTACAGCATTCGCCTCTGGTAAACCAGGATGGAAGACTCACCCGTTCAGAAGCAAGTCTGGAATGGCTCCAGTCCACTTCGGCAGCATGGGTCTCGATATCCTTTACGATTTATAGCTTAGCGTGGATTTTTGAGGGAAGCATCCAGCTTGGCCATTAAGTGCTATCATTATTTATCCGGTGAATGTTCTTTGTATCCTAGGGCGAGCTGTGGCGAATATTAAGTCTGCGCTGAAGCGCATCGAAACTTCGGAACGAAACCGACTGCGGAATAAAGCTTACAAGTCGGCGGTCAAGACCTTGATGAAGCGCTACTTTGCTGCACTGGAAGACTATAGGGTGGATCCATCCCCGGAAAAGATGGAGGTCGTTCAGACCCGTCTGGCAGCAGCTTACAGCAAAGTTGATAAGGCTGTGAAGCGAGGTGTGCTTCATCGCAATGCCGGGGCTAATCGCAAAGCCCGCATGGCTAGGGCTCTGAAGGCTCAGGAGACTCAGTTAGCTTCTTAAATCTTGCTCGACTGGCAGCGGCAGCAAGATTTAATGGCATATGCAACTGATCGATACCCACGTCCATATTAATTTCGATGCCTTTCAGGCCGATCTCGATCAGATCGCTGAGGCCTGGCGTCGTGCTGGCATTGTTCACCTGGTTCATTCCTGTGTAGATCCTCAGGAGTTTCCTGTGACTCAGGCTATTGCGAATCGCTTTCCCGAGGTGTCCTTTGCTGTGGGGCTGCATCCCCTGGATATGGATAAGTGGTGTGGCGAGGCTACATCCGGTGAGATTCGCTCCCT
Source organism: Halomicronema hongdechloris C2206 (assembly GCF_002075285.3). Classification (GTDB taxonomy): domain Bacteria; phylum Cyanobacteriota; class Cyanobacteriia; order Phormidesmidales; family Phormidesmidaceae; genus Halomicronema_B; species Halomicronema_B hongdechloris. Next base: position 3,917,776 of record NZ_CP021983.2, read on the forward strand.
GGCGATGTCAGATAAGCGGGTGGTGGCCATTGGTGAGACGGGGTTGGATTTCTTTAAGGCGACGGATTACGAGGTGCAGCTGGAGGCGTTTCGAGCCCAATTGAGGTTGGCTCGAGAGCTCACTCTACCAGTGATCATTCATTGTCGCGAGGCGGCTCGGCCGATGGCTGATCTACTCTGGCGGTTCTGGCAGGAGGAGGGCCCGGTAACCGGGGTGATGCACTGCTGGGCAGGGACACCGGACGAAACTCAATGGTTTCTTGATTTAGGGTTCTATGTGAGTTTTAGCGGTATTGTCACGTTTAAGAACGCGAACACGGTGAAGGCGTCGGCCCAGATGGTGCCATGCGATCGCATCCTAGTCGAAACCGATTGCCCCTTTCTGACGCCAGAGCCATGCCGTAAAGAGCGGCGTAACCAACCCGCCTACGTCCACCATGTAGCCAACCACGTCGCTACCTTACGCGGTGTTTCTCTAGAGACCTTGGCTGCCCAAACAACTGCTAACGCCGTTCGGTTATTTAACCTGCCGATTTCTCTATCTCAATCGGAGTTATCTACCACCCACGGCTCGTAGATTAAAGTCCATCTACGCCAGATCTGCTTGACAAATAGAGCGAAATAAGTCTGTTATGTTGAGCCATAGCGAAGGAGAACGATACACTAGAGCCATTTACCCAATACGGTGGCGCCGATTGGGCTGTTTGTACTTTAAAGATTCTCATCTTGGTGCGCTCGGCCAGTTCCCTGCCCCCGTCTATCCCGTGACAAACTAACCCTGTGCTAAGTCAAAAAGCTAGATTTTCCAAAGATAAATCTCCCGATTACCCAGTGCTGAACTAACTCCCCTCTAAATGCGATGGTCAAATATTGGCCCAAGCGGGCCATCGCCTCCCATATCCGAGCTGCTCCCGCCAGCTACCCATCAACACCCAAACGCTAGGAATCAAGAGTCCGTACCCACTTGATTCCCTGCCATTAGCCAATGCGCGTGAACACAATTGATTACTCAGGGCCTTACCTGCTTGAGGAGACGCATGACTGATCAGACTTATACCCCAGCCACCTTTGTTTTGCCCGATCTCGTTGAAATCCAGCGTTCCAGCTTCCGCTGGTTTCTAGAAGAAGGGTTGATCGAAGAACTTGAAAGTTTCTCCCCTATTACTGACTATACCGGTAAACTTGAGCTCCACTTCCTGGGTAAAGATTACCAACTCAAGAGCCCCAAGTATGCCGTTGACGAGGCCAAACGGCGAGACGCCACCTACGCCGTTCAGATGTATGTCCCCACCCGACTGATCAATAAAGAGACTGGGGAAATTAAGGAGCAGGAAGTCTTTATCGGCGATTTGCCCCTGATGACCGATCGCGGCACCTTCATTATCAATGGAGCCGAACGGGTCATTGTGAATCAAATTGTTCGTAGCCCAGGAGTTTACTACAAGGCTGAGACCGATAAAAACGGTCGTCGCACCTACAATGCCAACCTCATTCCCAATAGAGGAGCCTGGCTTAAATTTGAGACCGACAAAAATGACTTAGTCTGGGTCCGTATTGATAAGACCCGCAAGTTATCAGCCCAAGTCCTCCTGAAGGCCCTAGGGCTATCGGATAACGAGATCTTCGATCAGCTACGCCATCCAGAGTACTTTCAAAAGACCATCGAGAAAGAAGGCCAGTTCAGTGAAGAAGAAGCCCTGCTAGAGCTGTACCGTAAACTGCGGCCGGGGGAACCTCCCACCGTCTCTGGCGGACAGCAACTGTTAGAGTCTCGATTCTTTGAACCCAAGCGCTACGACCTGGGGCGGGTCGGCCGCTACAAAATCAATCGCAAGCTACACTTGAGCGTTCCCGATACTGTACGGGTCCTCACCCCCCAAGATATCCTGGCAGCCATCGATTATCTCATCAATTTAGAGTTCGATATTGGTAGTATCGACGACATTGATCACCTCGGTAACCGCCGCGTCCGGTCGGTCGGTGAATTACTTCAGAATCAGGTGCGGGTAGGTCTCAACCGTTTAGAGCGGATCATCCGGGAGCGCATGACAGTGTCTGACGCCGACTCCCTCACCCCCGCTTCTCTGGTCAATCCGAAGCCATTGGTCGCCGCCATCAAAGAATTCTTCGGCTCCAGCCAGCTATCCCAGTTCATGGACCAAACCAATCCCCTAGCTGAGTTGACTCACAAGCGTCGTCTCAGTGCCCTAGGTCCAGGGGGCTTAACCCGAGAACGGGCAGGGTTTGCCGTGCGCGATATTCACCCGTCCCACTACGGTCGTATTTGCCCTATTGAGACCCCAGAAGGCCCCAATGCCGGCTTGATCGGCTCCCTAGCCACCCATGCTCGAGTGAATGAATTCGGCTTCATTGAGACCCCCTTCCACAAAGTCGACAATGGCCGAGTCCGTAAAGATCTACCTCCCATCTACATGACAGCTGATGAGGAAGATGATCTACGGGTAGCTCCAGGGGACATTCCCACGGATGAAGCCGGCTATATTTTGGGCGATATCCCAGTACCTGTCCGCTATCGACAAGATTTCACCACGACGACTCCCGACGAAGTCGACTATGTGGCCGTCTCCCCTGTACAAATCATCTCCGTGGCCACTTCTTTGATCCCATTTATCGAACATGACGATGCTAACCGTGCCCTGATGGGCTCAAACATGCAGCGTCAAGCGGTGCCATTGCTAAAGCCTGAGCGTCCCTTGGTTGGTACTGGTTTAGAGGCTCAAGCCGCTCGAGATTCAGGCATGGTCATCGTTAGCCTTACGGATGGTGAAGTGACCCACGTTGACGCCAATCAAATCCGTATTCGAGATGCTGAAGGCATCGAACATAAATACGTTCTCCAGAAATATCAACGGTCCAACCAAGATACCTGTCTGAATCAGCGCCCTCTTGTTTTCCATGGGGACCCGATCAAAGCCGGCCAAGTCATTGCCGATGGCTCTGCCACTGAGGGGGGGGAGATTGCCTTAGGGCAAAATATTCTAGTAGCCTATATGCCCTGGGAAGGCTATAACTACGAAGATGCCATCCTCATCAGCGAACGGCTGGTGTATGACGACGTTTACACGTCTATTCACATCGAGAAGTATGAAATTGAGGCGCGACAGACCAAATTAGGCCCAGAGGAAATCACTCGAGAAATTCCCAACGTCGGTGAAGACTCTCTACGTCAGCTGGATGAAACCGGTATTATTCGCATCGGTGCCTGGGTAGAGGCCGGAGATATTCTCGTCGGCAAAGTAACTCCCAAGGGAGAATCTGACCAGCCCCCAGAAGAAAAGTTACTACGAGCTATTTTCGGAGAGAAGGCTCGCGATGTGCGAGATAACTCATTACGGGTACCCAACGGTGAAAAAGGTCGCGTGGTAGATGTTCGCGTGTTTACCCGTGAACAGGGTGATGAACTTCCTCCCGGGGCCAACATGGTCGTGCGAGTCTATGTTGCCCAAAAACGCAAGATCCAGGTGGGTGACAAAATGGCTGGTCGCCATGGCAACAAAGGGATTATTTCCCGAATCCTGCCGGTTGAGGATATGCCCTACCTGCCCGATGGCACACCTATTGATATCGCCCTTAACCCCCTAGGGGTTCCTTCCAGGATGAACGTGGGTCAGGTATTCGAGTGTCTTCTAGGTTGGGCTGCAGAAAACCTGAATGCCCGTTTCAAAATCACGCCATTCGACGAAATGTATGGTGGAGAGGCATCTCGTAACAGTACCCACAACAAACTCCAGGAAGCTCGCGACACCAAAGCTCAAGATTGGGTCTTCAACCCCGAAGATCCCGGCAAGATTCAACTCTATGACGGGCGTACCGGGGAACCCTTCGATCGCCCTGTTACAGTTGGTAAGGCCTACATGCTGAAGCTGGTGCACTTGGTGGACGACAAGATCCACGCCCGTTCCACAGGCCCTTATTCCTTAGTGACTCAGCAGCCCTTGGGTGGTAAGGCCCAGCAAGGTGGTCAGCGCTTTGGTGAGATGGAGGTGTGGGCTCTAGAAGCCTTTGGTGCTGCCTATACTCTGCAAGAGCTCCTAACGGTCAAATCGGATGATATGCAAGGGCGCAATGAGGCTCTCAATGCCATCGTCAAAGGCAAAGCCATCCCCAGACCTGGTACTCCCGAGTCTTTCAAGGTGCTGATGCGGGAACTACAATCCCTCTGCCTAGATGTGGCCGTGCATAAAGTAGAAACCCGTGAGGATGGTACCAGCCGAGATGTTGAAGTTGACCTAATGGCAGACGTCAGTAATCGCCGTACCCCCTCCCGTCCAACCTATGAGTCCATTACCCGGGAAGAACTAGAAGGGATTGAAGAATAGTTACTCTGCCAGGCACTAGAGGTCATACTCTGCCTATGTTGGCTCTGAGTAAACTGGCCACTAGTGCCTCCGTCCCCCATTCACTATTTGCGTAGAAGGAAGTCAGTCAGCATGCCTAAGCTCGAACAGCGGTTTGATTACGTCAAAATTGGCCTTGCTTCTCCCGAACGAATTCGCCAATGGGGCGAGCGCACTCTTCCCAATGGCATGGTAGTGGGAGAGGTGACCAAGCCGGAAACCATTAATTACCGAACTCTCAAGCCTGAGATGGATGGCTTGTTCTGTGAACGGATCTTCGGGCCAGCAAAAGACTGGGAGTGCCACTGTGGCAAATACAAGCGGGTTCGACACCGAGGCATCGTGTGTGAGCGATGTGGTGTAGAAGTTACTGAATCTCGGGTACGCCGTCATCGCATGGGCTACATCAAATTAGCTGCTCCCGTAGCTCACGTTTGGTATTTGAAAGGGATTCCTAGCTACATTGCCATCTTGCTGGATATGCCCTTGCGAGACGTTGAGCAGATCGTCTACTTCAACGCCTATGTCGTCCTAGATGCTGGTAATGCTGAAAATCTGACCTACAAGCAACTGCTGACCGAAGATCAGTGGATTGAGATTGAAGATCAGCTCTACGATGAAGAGTCCCAACTGATCGGCGTCGAAGTTGGCATTGGAGCAGAAGCCCTGCAACAGCTCCTACAGGATCTTGACTTAGAAGCAGATGCAGAGAACCTACGAGAGGAAATTGCTAACTCCAAAGGGCAAAAGCGGGCCAAATTAATTAAGCGACTGCGGGTCATCGATAACTTCATCGCTACTGGGGCAAAACCCGAATGTATGGTGCTAGATATCATCCCAGTGATTCCGCCTGATTTGCGACCGATGGTGCAGTTGGATGGAGGTCGGTTTGCAACTTCTGACCTGAATGATCTCTATCGTCGGGTGATTAATCGCAATAACCGTCTGGCCAGGTTACAAGAGATTTTGGCCCCTGAGATTATTGTCCGCAATGAGAAGCGTATGCTTCAGGAAGCTGTTGATGCCCTCATCGACAATGGTCGCCGTGGCCGTACTGTAGTCGGAGCTAACAACCGACCATTAAAATCCTTGTCAGACATCATTGAAGGTAAGCAAGGACGATTTCGGCAGAATTTGCTAGGTAAACGAGTGGACTATTCTGGGCGCTCGGTGATTGTGGTAGGTCCCAAGCTGAAAATTCATCAGTGTGGTCTGCCCCGGGAGATGGCCATTGAATTATTTCAACCATTCGTGATTCACCGCCTGATTCGGCAGGGCCTAGTCAATAATATCAAGGCAGCTAAGAAGCTAATTCAGCGCAATGATCCTAGTGTCTGGGATGTGCTGGAAGAAGTGATTGAAAGTCATCCGGTACTTCTAAACCGCGCTCCTACCCTACACCGCCTAGGTATTCAAGCCTTTGAGCCCATCTTAGTTGAAGGTCGAGCCATTCAACTCCATCCTCTAGTCTGTCCTGCCTTTAACGCAGACTTTGATGGTGACCAGATGGCAGTGCATGTGCCACTATCCCTGGAAGCTCAGTCAGAGGCGCGACTGCTTATGCTGGCATCTAACAATGTGCTGTCTCCAGCAACGGGAACACCTATTATTACCCCTAGCCAAGATATGGTCCTGGGATGTTACTACCTGACAGCAAATACTCCCTATGACCAAAAAGGTGATGAGCGTTACTTTGCCAGTATGGAAGACGCCATTTTGGCCTTCGAACATGGGCTCGTCGATCTACACGCCAAAGTTTGGTTGCGGTACGACGGTCCTGTGGAGTCAGATAATTCGAATGACAAGGTCCTCGAAGAAATCAAAGCCGACGACGGTACCATCACTAAGATCTATAAGCTGCGCCGGATACGAGAAGACGCCGAAGGGAGCGTGATATCGCAGTACATCAAAACCACGCCGGGACGGCATCATCTACAACAAAACCGTTCAAGATGCCTTAGTGAGCTAGGCAAATATGGCAAGGCGGTCATGCCAGCAATCACAGGCTGATTATGCAGTTACTGAATGAAGGGCGGAGAGACGCAATGGCAGAGCAAGGGGCTAATCAATCGGCAGCTAAGCTGTTTAGAAATCGCACCATTGACAAGAAGCAACTCAAGAAGCTAATTTCTTGGTCATTTGCTAATTTTGGAACTGCTCGTACAGCACAGATGGCAGATCTGATTAAGGATCTAGGCTTTCGCTACGCTACCCGAGCAGGTGTATCCATCAGCGTAGAAGATTTACAGGTACCACCAAGTAAACGCCAGCTTCTAGAGTCGGCAGAAGAAGATATTCGCATTACTGAAGAACGCTATACCCGTGGCGAAATCACCGAAGTAGAGCGTTTTCAGAAAGTCATTGACACCTGGAATAGCACTAGTGAAGAGTTGAAGGATCAAGTGGTCAGCAATTTCAAGACCAATAATCCTTTAAACTCAGTCTACATGATGGCCTTTTCGGGGGCTCGTGGCAATATCTCTCAGGTGCGTCAGCTGGTTGGGATGCGGGGACTGATGGCTAATCCTCAAGGAGCCATTATTGACCTACCCATCAAAACCAATTTCCGAGAAGGCTTGACTGTAACGGAATACGTAATTTCCTCGTATGGTGCTCGTAAAGGGTTGGTCGATACAGCCCTACGGACAGCTGACTCTGGTTACCTCACTCGCCGCTTAGTGGATGTGTCCCAAGATGTCATTATCCGTGAGGCTGATTGCGGCACGGAGCGAGGGATTCCCCTACGCAGTATGACCGATGGTGAACGGGTCTTAATTCCTCTAGAAGATCGGCTATTGGGTAGGGTGCTCGCCCAGGATGTGAAGCACCCCGAAACAGGAGATATCATTGCCCACCGCAACCAAGGCCTATCGACCGATATGGCCAAGCTGATCTCTAAAGCTGGTGTGGACGAGGTTATAGTACGTTCTGCCTTGACCTGTGAGGCGTCTCGCTCTGTATGCCAGAAATGCTATGGCTGGAGCTTGGCCCATTCGGAGATGGTTGACCTCGGGGAAGCCGTGGGAATTATTGCGGCCCAGTCCATCGGTGAACCAGGAACCCAGCTGACGATGCGGACGTTCCACACGGGCGGAACCTTCACAGGCGAAATGGCTCCTCAGATTCGCGCTCGCCTCGATGGAACCCTGCAGTTGCCCAAGCGCTTTCGGAGTCGGACGTTTCGCACTCGCCATGGTGATGATGCCATGGTAATTGAAGCGAACGCTGAACTCACTATTCAGGGAGACGGGAGTAGCCAAACAGAGGCCTTAGCCCAGGGTTCCATTCTCTTTGTCAAGCCAGGAGAGACAGTTAAAAAAGGGGATCTCGTAGCAGAGATGCCAAGCACAGGTCGGGTCCGCAAGGTCACAGAAAAGGCCACTAAGGACGTGACTACAGACCTATCTGGGGAGGTCAAGTTCGCTGGTCTAATCCAAGAGGAAAAGACAGATCGTCAGGGCAACATGACTCGTTTAGCCCAACGGGGTGGATTGCTCTGGGTATTGTCAGGTGAGGTGTATAACTTGCCACCAGGGGCAGAGCCCGTCGTCAAAAATAGTGACCATGTAGAAGCCGACGGTATTTTGGCGGAAACCAGGCTGATAAGTGAGCGTGGTGGGCTAGTACGTTTGCCCCAGGAGGCTGAAGGCAATACCGTCCGAGAAGTAGAAATTATTACGGCTTCGGTGCTGTTGAATCAGGCTGCTGTCAGGATAGAAAGTGGTCAGGGGCGAGAGCATTATGTCCTTGAAACGGCCAATAATCAGCAATTTTCTCTCATTGCCACCCCAGGGACTAAGGTGACTAACAACCAGGTGGTAGCTGAGTTAGTGGATGAACGCTACCGCACCCCGACAGGCGGTATCCTTAAGTATTCCGGAGTTGAGGTCGCTAAGAAGGGGAAAGCTAAGCAGGGTTATGAGGTCGTTAAGGGAGGTACCCTGCTATGGATTCCGGAAGAGGCCCATGAGGTCAATAAGGATATTTCTCTGCTGCTGGTTGAGGACGGCCAGTATGTTGAGGCAGGTACTGAAGTCGTAAAAGACATTTTCTGTCAGAGCAATGGGGTCGTTGAGGTTGTTCAGAAAAATGACATCCTACGAGAAGTCCTGATTAAGCCTGGAGATCTGCATATGACAGATGTCTCTGAGGACCTAATGGACAAGGAAGCTACTCTAGTACCTCCTGGAGAGCAATTGACCCCGGAATTGACCATTGAGGACCTGCGTTATGTCGAATATGTTGAAACTCCTGAAGGGCCTGCTCTGTTACTACGTCCAGTAATTGAGTTCACCATACCTGATGACCCCGATGTACCTAGTCAAGAGTCGGTGAATGATGCGGGGGGTGAGATTCGCCTGCGTGCCATTCAGCGGATTCCTTATAAGGACGGAGAACGGGTGAAGTCGGTTGAGGGGCTGGAACTACTGCGTACTCAGTTACTACTGGAGATTGAACATGATGGACCCCAGCTGGCTGCTGATATCGAATTAGTCCCGGATGAGTCTGATGCAGACATCATGCGGTTACAGATGGTGATCTTGGAAACATTGATCGTTCGTCGTGATGTAATTGCAGATCAGACTCAGGGGGCTACCTTGACTCGTCTCCTAGTCAAGGATGGTCAACAAATTGAACCTGGTGCCGTTGTTGCTCGTACTGAAATCCAGTGTAAAGAAGCAGGTGAAGTTCGAGGAATCCGAGAAGGAGCTGAGGCGATTCGTCGGGTCTTGGTAGTACGGGATACTGACCAGTTTACCGTGGACTTGGCCGGCAAATCTCCCAATGTAGCTGTCGATGATTTAGTCGTCGCTGGTAGCGAAGTTGCCGATGGTATTCGCCTGGAGGAGTCGGGCCAGATTACGCGCTTGGAAGGAAATACCTTGACCATACGGATTGCTCGCCCCTATCGGGTATCGACAGGAGCTGTTTTACACATTGATGATGGTGATCTGGTCCAACGGGGTGACAACCTAGTGCTCTTGGTCTTCGAGCGGGCTAAGACCGGTGATATTATCCAAGGCTTGCCTCGAATTGAGGAACTCTTGGAAGCCCGTAAACCCAAAGAAGCCTGTGTGTTAGCTGAGCGATCTGGCACAGCTCAAGTGGTGTACGGAGATGATGAGACCGCTGAAATTAAAGTAATCGAAGATGATGGGGTGGTCACAGAGTATCCCGTTAGCCCTGGTCAAAACCTGTTGGTGTCGGATGGGCAATATGTGCAGACAGCTGAGCCGTTAACGGATGGCCCAGCTAATCCTCACCAAATTTTGGAGGTCTTCTTCCGTTTTTATCAAAGTCAGGGTCGAGGAATTCATGAAGCGGCTATGATGAGCCTGCAGAGTGTCCAAACGTTCCTGGTCAACGAGGTACAGTCTGTGTATCAGTCCCAGGGAATTGATATCTCTGATAAGCACATCGAGGTGATTGTCCGCCAGATGACTTCTAAAGCTCGGGTTGACGATGGCGGCGATACCACCATGTTGCCCGGTGAGTTGATAGAAATTTATCAGGTGGAGCAGGTCAATGAGGCCATGGCGATTACGGGAGGGGCTCCCGCCCAGTACACGCCAGTATTGCTAGGGATTACGAAAGCCTCCCTGAATACGGACAGCTTTATCTCAGCGGCTAGTTTTCAGGAGACCACTCGAGTGCTGACGGAGGCTGCCATTGAGGGTAAGTCAGACTGGCTGCGCGGATTGAAGGAAAATGTCATTATTGGCCGCTTGATTCCGGCTGGTACCGGCTTCAACGCCTATGAAGAGGTGATGGCAACTGATATTGACACCGCTTTTGAATCGGCGTTGCTAGACGATGATATGCCCCTTCATGACATGGTGCTGGATGATCGCACAGCTCGCACCTATGAGCTGGAAGGGAACTTGGGAGTGCTCTCCGATGATGACATGGTTGTCGGTAATGATACGGACTCAGATACTCAGCGTCGAGCTGGGAATGGGTCAGGAATTGCCCATGATGATGATCTGCTCATTGATGATCAGACAGAGGCTCCTGAGTAACTCTTAGGCCTTTGAGGTGGCCACTGTAGGCCCTCTGTCGCAGGCGGGGGGCCTGCTTTTATGGCATCAGCTAGTTACTTGAGACATTGCCAATCGATTCCCTGCTAATACCAGCTCTCTAGTTTCGAGCTACACTTCTAGGCCTAGGGAGCAAAATTTGTAGCTGTCAGGCAAAGAATTGGTATCAGTCTGGAAAGATTTAAGTGACTCGCCATCATAGTCAAGCTTGGTGGCAATGACCACGGTATATGATTAGGCGACGAACTGACAGCGTTCGAACCGCAACATCATAGCGTCGAGGAGGGCGGCATCACCGAAGCCAAAATCACGACGGACGCCAAAACCACCGGCTATCCAGGACTGCTGCCAAGGGAGTTGCCAGTACCATAGGGCGGGCAGATGACCAGGTGGTGCCTCTAGGTCGAAGGTTAGCCGGGAGTAGGGTTTACAAAAGGCCAGGGGCGACTTATCAGAGAGGAGCCAGCCGATAGTGTGGCTGAAACGCAGGGCTTTGGGGGAAATGGCATGGCGATAAATCTGATGTTGCACTGAGAAGCCAAACTGACCACCGCTGTACTGGGTCCAGAGATAATCGAGTTGATGCAGTAGGTGGCAAGGCAGATGGGCAACTGCAGCGGTATCTAGCCAGCCTTCCTGGACTCGATTAGCAGCTTGTAGAAGGACATCGCAGGTGGCTTGGTCGGCAGCCTGCCAAGCGGATTGGGCTAACAGTTGGGTCAGATCTTCGTAACTCCAATCGAGGGTAACAGCTTGCATGGGCAGTGTTAGGCTCAGAGGGCTTCGGGGATATTGAACAGGGTGTCGTCGGGGATATCGCTAGGCATACACTTTTCCAGGTGCAGGAAGAAGGCATCGACAACGTTGTCGGTGAGATGATAGCCGCTTTCGATGGCTTCGCAGGCCCAGCGCCAACTGGGGAGATGGCCCGGGGGGGCATTGAGATCAAATTGTAGTTCGCTGTAGTTTAGAGGGCTTGGTGTTAAGGCAATACCGGCTAAGGAAAGGCCTCTTTGCCACTCTAGGCGTTGTAGAAAAGCGTCTAGTCGTCGTTGTTCATCAGCATAAATTTGCCGTTGACGACTGAATCCGAAGCGACCATGGCTGTGGTGTAGCCAAAGTTGATTGATGGTCAAAAGGTCAGTGCAGGGGATCTGTAGGACGGTATCTCCGGTGAGGGGAGCCATGTCATGGCTGCCAGCGGCTTGGAGCATGGCCTGTTCGGTTTCTTGATCGGCGGCTTGCCATTCTCCTGACCAGAGCAGTTGACGCAGGCGCGAGTAGTCTACTCCGGCTGCAGAGGCAACGCTGCCGTACCAGTTAGCTGTAACCTCAACCTCGACGGCCTGGGTTTGCTCGGGGGACAATTCCCAGATGCGGCGGGCTTGTTCTAGGCGGCCTTGATCAAACTCCCGGGGAAAAAGACTGGTCCGAATCGTGTCTTCGAAGAGGGTGCGGTACTGTTCGATGGGATCGGGGGCTGGCTCGGGAGTCGGGGCTGGCTCGGGTGAAGGCGGTTCAATGGGCTCGGGTTGGAGATCGATGGCCCTGATGGTGGCTAGATAATTTTGGTGAATGGGCTCGGTGTCGTCTGGGTGGAGTCCGAGGTTGTTGGCTAAGAGTTGTAGCTCTTTCCAAAGGTCTGGAGAAATGGGTGAGTGTCGGTTGAGTTCAGCCTGAAATACCTGACGATAGTGGTCGAGTTTGTCTTGTCGGGTGCGATGGGGGCCTAAGGCTTTTGCCACCAGACTGTCGGCAGTTTCTTTGGTCAAATCGAGTTGGTGTCGCAACCAGTCTAGGTTGGCTTGTTCGACGGGGGTAAGTTCACCGTGGCGGCGAGCATAGCGCTCGACTAGGGCTTGGAAGGCTCGGGGGGCTGGCAGCAGGTGTTCGGCGGCCTGAATAATTGCTTCTAAGTCTTCAAAGTTGCGACTGATGACCTGGAGTTGGGCTGCATGAACTTTGATCTGAAGGCAAATTTCACAGGGATCGTCGTAGATGCGATCGCACACCGCCTCCAAGACTGCCCGCAATCGATGGGGAGGCAAGTCTAGCAGCTGCACCCCAATCCGCCCCTGCTCCGGAGTCATCGTATCGACGATGTAGCTCAGCGCTTCCTCCTCTAGGCCAGGGAGATCATAAAGATCCTGATAAAAGACCTGGGCCCGGTGATCCCGATCAGTGGCACTGAGATCGGCATCTGTAATTTGAATCAGCCAGTCAAGCTGAGTATCGCGTCCTAAGCCGCCTCCATTCATAGTGCCTCACCATTGCAGATGCTGCCCCATGTTATACCAGGTAACCTCCCCTACGTCGTGCCTTAGACCGGAGATCGCGGTTAAATCATCCCTCTCCTCAGGAGTCACGCCCCACCCCAGGCAGGATGTCATACTAAAGGATGTTTGCACTGCCTGCACTGCGCCTTGCCCATGACAGCGTCCACCGACTTTTTGGCTCAACTCAATCCCTCCCAGCGGCACGCCGTAGAACACTTTTGCGGTCCCTTACTGGTGGTAGCTGGAGCCGGATCAGGGAAGACCCGGGCCCTCACCTATCGCATTGCCAACCTAGTCCTCACCCATCGCGTTGATCCTGAAAATATCCTGGCCGTCACCTTCACCAACAAAGCTGCCAGGGAGATGAAAGAGCGCATAGACGTCCTATTTGCCGAGCAAGAGGCCCAAGCCAACTATGGTAAACCCCTGTCGGCCTTATCGGCCCGCGACCTGACCCAGCTCAAATCCAAGATTTATAAGACCCTGACCAAACACCTCTGGATTGGCACCTTCCATGCCCTCTGTGCCCGCATCCTGCGGTTCGATATCGAGAAATACCAGCATCCCAACGGCTATCGTTGGACCCGCAGCTTCTCCATCTTCGACGAATCCGATGCCCAAAGCCTCGTCAAAGCCATCGTCACTCAAGCCTTAAACCTAGACGACAAAAAATTTAACCCCCGCTCCGTACGCTACGCCATCAGTAACGCCAAAAACCAGAACCTCACCCCCGATGATTTTGAACGAGAACAGCCCAACTATCGAGGCCGAGTCATCGCCGATGTCTACCGCCGCTATCAACAGTCCTTGGCCGAAAATAACGCCCTCGACTTCGACGATTTAATCCTGGTTCCCGTGCATCTGTTTCAGCAAAATGAGCAGGTGCTGGGGTACTGGCACAAACGATTTCGCCATATCCTAGTGGACGAATATCAAGACACTAATCGCACCCAGTATGATTTGATTCGCCTCCTGGTGACCAATGGGGAAGCCATTGACCGTTTCAACGACTGGCAGCACCGGTCTGTATTTGTGGTCGGGGATGCCGATCAAAGTATTTATTCCTTCCGGGCGGCCGATTTCACCATCCTGATGAACTTTCAAGATGATTTCGGCGATCGACTCCCCGACGACGACACCCGTACCATGGTGAAGCTGGAAGAAAATTACCGCTCTACCGCCAATATTCTAGAAGTAGCCAATCACCTGATCGAAAACAACACCGAGCGTATCGATAAGGTATTGCGGGCTACCCGGGGAGAAGGGGAAAGCATTTTCTGTTATCGGGCTGACGACGAGACGGCGGAGGCAGATTTTATCGTTGCCCAAATTCGGAATCTAGAGTTTCAGCACCCAGAGCTGCGCTGGAGCGACTTTGCCATTCTCTACCGCACTAATGCTCAGTCCCGGGCCTTCGAGGAAGTCCTCACCCGCTACAGTATTCCCTACCAGGTCGTGGGCGGTTTACGGTTCTATGACCGCCGCGAAATTAAAGATGTCTTGGCCTACTTGCGGGTGATTGCCAACCCCGCCGATAGCGTCAGCCTAAAGCGCGTGATCAATGTCCCCAAGCGGGGAGTCGGTAAAAGCACCCTAGAAAAACTAGAGAATGCCGCCCAAACCCTAGGCGGGGTGCCCTTGTGGGAAATCCTGACCGACGAGACCTCGGTGAAGACCCTGGCAGGGCGCTCTGCCAAGGGCGTCATAGCCTTTACTCAGCTGATTAAAACCTACCGAGACCGGTTGGACAGCGCCAAGGGCTCTGAAATCCTACAGGATCTGCTGGACGCCTCAGGGTACGTAGAGGCCCTCAAGACTGAAGGCACTGACGAAGCCTACGAGCGTCTGGGCAACGTGCAGGAACTCTACAACGCCATACTGCAGTTCGAAGAAGAAAACGAAGAGACCTCCCTGCTAGCCTTTCTAGCCAATGCTTCTCTAGCCTCCGATCTAGACAGTGTGGATGAGAGTGGCAATATGGTCTCCCTGATGACCTTACATTCCTCCAAGGGCCTGGAATTCCCGGTGGTGTTCTTAGTGGGACTAGAGCAGGGGTTATTTCCCAACTTTCGCTCCCTGGAAGATCCCGCCGCCACGGAGGAAGAACGTCGTCTCTGCTACGTCGGCATTACTCGAGCCAAAGAGCGGCTGTTTATCTCCTATGCCCGAGAACGCCGTCTCTACGGCAGTCGAGAACCTGCTAGTCCTTCCCTCTTTCTGGCAGAACTCCCGACTGACCACATCACAACCAATGTGGGTCTGGGGCTGCCCCAGCGGATGACCACTCCGATGCGGGAAACCCGGCGAAAGCAGGCAGCGGCTGCCAAACCCGGCTCTGGAGCCCATGAATTTGATTGGAATGTGGGGGACCAAGTCGTGCACAACGCTTTTGGTAGTGGGGAAGTCACCCATATTTTCGGCGCGGGTAATAAAATCTGCTTGGCGATTAAATTCCCTGGCCTAGGGCGCAAGATCATCGATCCGAAACTGTCTACCTTGCAACGGCTAGAGTAGAGACGCAATGTATCGCTGCCCTATAACGGGTCGCGGAGCAATAGCAGCAGGACCTGTCGCCCCGTTCTTGGCTCAGGTCTTGGGCGTCAAGGGGTTTGATGTCGAGGTCAGCCCTAGGGGAAGCTTAAGCCCATCAGATGCGTGAAAAAGTACGTTAAGATGGCCAGCAGCCTGCTTGATGATGTCGGTGCCTACCGTGTCCCCTAAGCCAGCTTCAGATACCTCACTGCGGTCTCGACCATCCCAGGATCATGGGCCAGTGCTGCTGACGGCATTGATGCTGTTGGGAGTCGCCTGGACCATTTCCCAGTGGTCTGCAGCCTCCCCCCCTCGTCTAGGTCCGGTGGAGTGGGCACCCCAGCCGCAACCGTTGGCCATGCAAGGGGGCGATCCCTATATTCGGGCGCTGATGCGTACGATTTCAGCCGCCGAGTCGAATACTCGTCAGCCTTACCACGTACTCTATGGTGGATACCAGGTAGACGACCTGAGTCAGCATCCAGAAACCTGTATCACTATCGTCACGGGGCCTAATAAGGGCGACTGCACGACTGCGGCTGGCCGCTATCAGTTTCTCGATACCACTTGGTCTGCCAAGGCCGAGAAATACCATCCCCAGCCGCCGCCCTGGTATGAGGTCTGGCAGCATTATAGTTTTGAACCCCAGTTTCAAGATGCCGTGGTCTACCGTTGGCTCAGTGACCCGAGTGCTTGGGGAGTAGATTTAGCCTTGCTATTGCGGCAGGGGGAACTACAACGGGTGTTAAAAATTCTCTCTGGCACTTGGACCAGTTTGGGCTACGGCATCGAAGACAACAGCATGACAACTCGTCTACCCCGCATCTATGAGGCCATGCTGCAAGAAGAACTCGCTCGCACCAGTGCAGTGCCATCTAAGACGTCACCGGGCTCATCGTGATTGGGATTTAGGATTACCTTCACTTGTAAATGTTGGCTGCCTTAAGCATGTGATACGTAATTAGTAACTGGGTGAGGGCCAGGGGATAACTCTGCAAAATCTCGCCAGTGGTTCCCACAACTTTGCCGATATCTTCATTACCTTCCAGGCTACAAAACTGCCCCAAATAAGGAATCTCGTTGCAGAGGGTACGTTCCAGCTCTTGCACCTGTTGGGCGTTAGCGCGGCTATCGATCCCTAACACATCTACTGGTTTACCCATGTCTCGATCCAGCTCTAGACGAATGGCATCCCCTAGATGAGAGTTTTTGTCGTCTAACAGATGGGTAAAGTCGGGATGGGGAATCGTGGGTCTCAGCACTAGCCGCACGTTCAACAGAAGATCATCTTGGTCCCCATTACCGTCATTGGGTGGATAAAACGTGACCACGACATCCGCCCACTGGCGTTGGGGGCGAATGAACGCCTCTGAATCTGGCTCTCGCTGCTTCAGTTGAGCCAACACTTGTTCATCGGTGTAGCCCCGCTTGCGAGTATCTCGCTTGATCTTCCAATGGGCTCGTAGCGATTCGGGAGGAGCCAAATAAACTTTGACATCGTAGCTGTCTCGGGCCGCCCGAGTGTAGTAGCCTAAGAGCCCCTCAACAATCACAAAGCGGCGGGGAAAAATGTATTCGGGGGGATCAAATTTTCCGGTGTCGTGATTATAAATGGGTTTGAGAATTGGTTGGCCAGTACGCAATAGCCCCAGATGCTGCTGAATAATATCGATATAGTTGCAGTCAGGGTGAACGGCTGAAATACCAATCTCTTTACGCTGTTGTCGATCGTAGCGGTGGTAGTCGTCGGTGCAGATGGTGGTGACTTGATCCTCACCAAGGATCTGAGCAATGCCTCGGGTTAAGGTCGTTTTCCCAGCAGCGCTATCACCAACAATGCCGAGAATAATGGGACGACTAGCCATGGAGCCTCCAGGACAAGGATAACCTTTCCATTGTAGAGAGCAATCTACCCTAACTCAAGGCATGGCTAATGGGACTAGTGTTCTGTCAGACCTAGATTTTAGGGTGTTGATTGGGGCTGGCGATCTAACGCACCGGCTACTGCCCATAACCTCAGACCTGACGAAACACTAGCCAGAAGTTAAGAGACGACCAGATTAAGTCACCCTTGAGCCAAGCTGCCTCAGACGAGACCTGGCCCTAGGAGGCAGACAGCACAACTGTAGCCGACGCCTTACTCGCCATCATCTGCTTCTGAGTCTGTCCCATTGATTTGCTTGAGGCGAATGTGCTTGCGGCCGAGGGAGATTTCAAACTCATCGCCAGGCTTAAGTCCCATCTGCTTAGTATAGGCAGAGCCAATCAACAGATTGCCGTTGGACTGCACCGTGATGCGATAGCTAGCGCTACGACCACCCCGGCCATTGGCATCACTTTGGGTGTTATCGAGCTGAATACCTTCTGCCTCGATTAGGGCATTCAGGAACTTCATCATATTGACTCGCGGGGCACCATTTTTAGTAATGGTATAGTAGCCGCACTCCTTTGCCTTTTCCTCTCTGCTGAGGTGATCTAACTCTTTGACTTTCTTGACTAAGTCTTTACCGGTGAGGGGTTCCATCTTCGTATCTTTAGCCATCAACTCTCGTCTCTTAGAACAACAGGGCTACGAAAAGAGCAGAGGATGTTTGTAGTGTTACTAAATCCTACTTTCCGTGCGCATCTAGCTTAACTGTAATGATGACATGCAGAATGATACTACATTGAAATAGTTTTTTGCATTTAATTTGCCTGGGAAATTCCATCACGACTCAATTAGTTGGTGTAGAGATCGAGAGGTCTGATCGATCTAGCCGACGAAATAGATCAAATCTGGGTTGCCGCTCCCAGGGCCAATTCACGATGGAAATCTTAACGCGCTTCTCAGGCCGGTTTTATCAAGACTGTCAGCAGCTTGTATGAGCGTTCACGGTAGTTCTGAACCTCCTGCTTGTCGATTGTCCAAGCAGTTTGCCAACCATCTCTAATACCGGTGCTTAAATAACGGCAACCCGGTCTGGTCTCTAGCGCTTACTCCCGCGGCAGCCCAACCCTGTATGGACAGGCAACGAATGAGGTGTCCCTGCCTAAGCCGAGGCTCTTTAGAGCAGGCTCAGATCAGCAGGGGGCGTTCTGTCAAGATTCGTTGATAGAGACATTTAGTCTACTAGTCTAAGAGGATAAGACTCAGGAATACCGCAGTAGATAGAGAAACTCTGCCCCCAATGAATTGTTTGGCTTTCTCTACGCTTGAGTGGCGCCTGCAGAGCATGACGGTTAAGGAGTGTGCGATGGAACTGCCCCTATGAAGTTAACGACTCGCGGTCATTACAGTGTTAAGGCCCTACTCGATCTCAGCCTACAACCGCCGACGCAACCAGTCTCAGTGACTGCGATCGCACGTCGCCAAGAGTTACCGGCTCCCTATTTAGAAAAACTGTTGTTGGAGCTGCGCCGAGCCGGGCTAGTGGACTCTGTGCGGGGAGCCCAAGGGGGCTATCGCTTGGCCAAGGCTCCAGACCAAATTTCCCTGGGCCAAATTCTAGAGGCCGTGGGCGAAACCATCGACCCGTTACCACGCCACCAACCGCAGATGGAACAGGCAGAGGACTGGGTTACCTTTACCGTCTGGAGACGGCTGCATCAAAAGCTTAAAGAAGCCCTCTACAGCATTTCCCTAGAGGATCTGTATTACGACGCCCGCAGTTGGCAAGCCGCCCAAGGGGAAGATGCCAGCTTCGTGGTATGAGGCGGTTGGCATTCTCTGGTTAGCGGCCCTGCTAGATTTTGGCATTGGCGATCCGTGGCAGTGGCCTCACCCGGTCCAGGCCATGGGACTCGTCATTCAGCATGGCAGTGTCGTGGCCCTGCGCCTGCCTAATGCCAGGGCTCGACGCTGGGCTGGGGTAGTTCTGGGCAGTGGGCTGGTGGCGGGCAGTGGCGTCGGGGGTTGGGGGCTAGTGCATCTGGCCAGTCTAGGCCATCCCTATCTGGGTTATGGGCTCGAGGCCGGCTTGTTAGCCAGTTGTCTGGCGGCTCGCAGCTTACGACAGGCGGCGATACATGTGCTGCAGCCTTTAGCCCGGGGAGACTTGGCCACGGCCCGCCGCCATCTCAGTCTCTACGTGGGACGCGATACCGATGGACTGGCAGCCCCCGAGATCTATCGGGCCGTATTGGAAACGATCAGTGAAAATGCCACCGATGGGGCGTTTGGCCCGCTGTTTTATGGCCTGCTGGGCTTGGTGGTGCCGGGGGCTGGGGCGGGGCTGGCCTTGGCTTACAAAGCCGCGAGCACTCTGGATTCTATGGTGGGCTATCGCCAGCCCCCCTATCGGGAGCTGGGGTGGTTTAGTGCCCGCTTGGAAGATGGGCTCACTTGGTTGCCCTGCCGCCTTACCGTGCTCACTATTGCCCTACTGTCGGGACGCCCCGGCCATGTCTGGCGGCTCTGTCGTCGCGATGCGATCGCAGATCCCAGTCCCAATGCCGGTTGGAGTGAGTGTGCCTATGCCGCTGCCCTAGGGGTGCAGCTCGGCGGGGAAAATCGCTATGGCGGTCGGCCGACATCTAAACCCCTGTTGGCAGACCCACTCTGTCCCATTACCCCCGCCAGCATTGAGCAGGCCCTACACCTGACGCGCCATGGCCTCTGGCTGTGGTTGCTGCTGGGCAGCCTCTGGCTAGGGCTGGGACGATCGACGCTGGCTTAGGGAAGACCACCATTATGATCAAAGTGCTATTATCCAGCCCTTTGAGGTCCCCATGTTCCCCACGGTCGTTGAGATTTTATCTGCCGATGAACTGCGCCGCACCCTCAATCGCTTAGCCTCCGAAATCGTGGAGCGGGCCAGTGCCGTCTCAGACTTAGTCTTGGTGGGCATCTATACCCGGGGGGTGCCCCTAGCCCAAAGCCTGGCCCAACAAATTCAGCATCTGGAAAATTACCAGGTTCCCCTAGGAGCCCTAGATATCACCTTCTACCGGGATGACTTAGATAAAATTGGCATCCGCACGCCGGCTCGCACCAGCATTCCCTTCGATCTCGCTGGCAAGACTGTGGTGCTGGTCGATGATGTCATCTACAGCGGCCGCACCATTCGGGCAGCTCTCAATGCCATTAATGACTATGGTCGGCCCGATGTCATTCGCCTCGCCGCCCTGATCGACCGAGGCCATCGCCAAGTGCCAATTCACCCCGACTTCGTCGGTAAGACCCTACCCACCTCCCGGGAAGAGTCGGTGCGGGTGTTTGTGCAGGATATCGATGGCCAGGATGGCGTGCAGTTGTTAACTCGCTAATTCCCCATGGCTAATGCTTGGATTTATGGGACACTACCCCCAGCGACTGTCCAGGGGAATCCCCTGGCTGACCTAGAGAGTTGAGCAACCCGTTTACCGTGACCGTATTGCCCCCTACTGCTGCAGACACCCAAGCCCGCAAAGCCGATCACCTGCGCATCTGCCTCGATGATGATGTGCAGTTTCGGCGCACGACCACTGGCCTAGATCGCTATCGGTTTACCCACTGTTGCCTGCCGGAACTGGGCCAGGAGGATATCGATTTGGGCACTCCGTTTTTAGGGAAAACCCTGGCAGCACCACTGCTGATTTCATCTATGACCGGGGGAACAGAACAGGCCTGGCAGATCAACCGCCGCCTCGCCACAGCAGCTCAGCACTACGGGTTAGCCATGGGGGTGGGGTCTCAACGGGTGGCCGTCGAAAATCCAGACTTGATGGCTACCTTTGCCGTGCGCTCAGTGGCTCCCAATATTTTGCTGTGTGCCAATTTGGGAGCGGTGCAGCTCAATTATGGCTATGGTCTCGATCAGTGCCGGCGGGTGGTGGAGCGTCTGGAAGCCGATGTGCTGATTTTGCACCTCAATCCGTTGCAAGAGGCGGTGCAGACCCGAGGGGATACTAATTTCAAGGGGTTGCTAGGAAAGATTACCCACCTGTGTGAGCAGTTGCCGGTGCCAGTGATCGCCAAGGAGGTGGGCAATGGCATCTCGGGGGCCATGGCTCGTCGGTTGATCGAGGCGGGCATCGCTGCTGTCGATGTGGCTGGTGCCGGCGGTACCTCCTGGGCCAAGGTGGAAAGTGAGCGGGCTGAAGATCCGATCCAGCGCCGTCTGGGGCGCACCTTTGGGGACTGGGGCTTGCCCACGGCAGAGTGCATCACTCAGGTTCGTGCGATCGCACCTGAGCTGCCACTCATCGCCTCCGGGGGATTACGAACTGGCTTGGATGTGGCCAAAACCATTGCCCTGGGCGCGGATATCGCTGGCTTGGCCTTTCCCTTCCTCAAGGCGGCCAGTGACTCTGATGCCGCCCTACACAGCCTCATTGATGTCTTGATTGCCGAGCTCACCACGGTCTTATTTTGTACCGGCAAGGCTACCCCAACCGCCCTGCGAGACGACCACACACTGCAGCCGATACCATAGGAAGGCGACCCTGCCCCATATTTCTCCTACGGTTAAGTCATGCGTGATTTTCTCAAATACGCCACCGCCAGTGCTGTTGGTACAGTCGTTGGCCTGGTTGCCCTCATAGCCGTGCTGGGACTGAGCCTGGGGAGCTTCTTTGCCTTTCTGCTGGTGACGGCCTCTCGCGATAGCGCCCCCCAAGTCGAAGATGGCTCCATATTGGTCTTCGATCTGGCTACAGATATCACCGATAGTGTGCCCCTCTCTAGGACCAGTGCGGTGATAGGAGAGACCTTGGCCGGAGAGATGCCCTCCCTTTCCACCTATAGGGCGTTAGCTGCCCTAGAACAGGCTGCCGAGGATGATCGCATTGCCGGCCTCTATCTACGCGGCAACAGCACCGAGGGACTCGCTACCCTAGGGGAGCTCAGGCAGGCGCTGCAAACCTTTCGAGACAGTGGTAAGCCCATCATCGCCTATACCATGGGCTGGTCAGAACGAGATTATTACCTCACCGCCAACGCCGATACCCTGTGGCTCAATCCAGCCGGACTCATAGAATTCAATGGATTTCGGGCCGAGACTCAGTTTGTGGCCGGTGCCCTAGACAAATACGGTATTGGGGTGCAGGCCTTGCAGGCAGGACGCTATAAATCTGCCATCGAACCCTTTGTGCAAACCCAGAGTAGCCCGGAGGCACGGCAGCAAACAGAGGCACTATTAGCCGATCTCTGGCAGGAGTTTCTGGAGGCGGTTAGTCAGAGTCGGGAAGTGCCTGTGCCCCGCCTGCAGCAACTGGCCAATGCGGGTGGGCTATTGGTGGCCGAGGAAGCTAAGGCCGCTGGCTTAGTTGATCAGGTGGCCTATTACGATGACGTGCTGGCAGAGTTGCGACAGCTCACAGACACCGAGGCCAGCGACGATGAGGAGTTTCCTCAGATCGACCTATGGCGTTACAGTCGTGTCGCCACGGATGACACCGAGCCCTTGCAACCGGACCAAATTGCAGTCCTCTACGCCCAGGGGGATATCGTCAGCGGCGAAGGGGACGTGGGCTTCATCGGCTCCGAGAGTTTCAGCCGTACCCTACGACAACTGGGGCAAGACGATGCCATCCAGGCGGTGGTGCTCCGTATTAACAGTCCGGGGGGAGGGGCCAGCGCCTCGGAGGTGATTGCTCGGGAAGTCAATCGCCTGCGTCAAAACAAGCCAGTGATTGTGTCGATGGGGGATGTTGCCGCCTCCGGTGGTTATATGATGGCGGCCGAGGCCGATCAGATCTTTGCCTCTCCCAACACCATTACTGGCTCCATCGGTGTATTTGGGCTGGTGCTCAATTTACAGGAGATTGCCAATAATAATGGCATCACCTGGGAAATCATTAAGACTGCTAGGTTCGCCGATATTGATACCTGGGCTCGTCCCCAGACTGACCAAGAACTGGCGCTCCAACAAGCCATCGTCAACACCCTATACGAGCGCTTTGTCACCCGAGTAGCCGAGGCCCGGGAACTCTCTGAGGAGGCGGTCAATCGGGCAGCCCAGGGACGGGTGTGGTCTGGTCAAGATGCCCAAGCGGCTCAGTTAGTGGATGAGCAGGGAGGGTTGATGGCGGCTATCGAGGCCGCGGCTACCGCTGCCAATCTCGAGAGCTGGCAGGTGGTGGAATATCCTCGGCCCCGCAGCTTGGAAGAAGAAATTTTAGAGACTTTATTTGGCGGACAGCTGGAGTTTAGATCTCAAGATCCGCTGACCCAAGAAGTTCGTGGTCTTTATCAGCAATTGCAAACGCTCCAGCACCTGAATGATCCCCATGGGGTTTACACGCGGTTGCCGTTCACAACTGAGATCGAATAAGAAAATCTAAAGCACCCCCCGTAGGAGGTGCTTCGCATCAATCACTGACTAGATGAACTAGCTAGATGAACTAGCCCACGATGTCAGGAGCCTCGCTGGAAGCCAAGTCGAGGGGGAAGTTGTGAGCGTTGCGCTCATGCATCACTTCCATACCCAGGTTGGCCCGGTTGATGACATCGGCCCAGGTGCCAATCACCCGACCCTGGCTATCCATCACCGACTGGTTGAAGTTGAACCCGTTCAGGTTGAAGGCCATGGTGCTGATGCCCAGCGCCGTGAACCAGATGCCAATTACCGGCCATGCTCCCAAGAAGAAGTGCAGAGAGCGGCTGTTGTTGAAGCTGGCGTATTGAAAGATGAGACGACCGAAGTAGCCGTGAGCGGCCACGATGTTGTAGGTCTCTTCTTCTTGGCCGAACTTGTAGCCGTAGTTCTGAGACTCGGTCTCGGTGGTCTCCCGCACCAGGCTGGAGGTCACCAACGAGCCGTGCATGGCAGAGAACAAGCTGCCGCCGAAGACACCGGCCACACCCAACATGTGGAAGGGATGCATCAAGATATTGTGCTCCGCCTGGAACACGAACATGAAGTTGAAGGTACCACTGATACCCAACGGCATGCCATCGGAGAAGGAACCCTGACCCAAGGGATAGATCAAGAACACCGCAGAAGCCGCTGCCACAGGGGCGCTGTAGGCCACGCAGATCCAAGGGCGCATGCCCAGACGGTAGCTCAGTTCCCACTCACGCCCCATATAGCAGAAGACGCCAATGAGGAAGTGGAAGACGATGAACTGGTAGGGGCCACCGTTGTAGAGCCACTCATCAATGGAAGCAGCTTCCCAGATGGGATAGAAGTGCAGACCGATGGCATTGGATGATGGCACCACCGCACCAGAGATGATGTTGTTGCCGTACATCAGGGAGCCGGCCACGGGCTCGCGGATACCGTCGATATCAACGGGAGGCGCTGCCACGAAGGCAATCACGAAGCAGGTGGTGGCAGCCAGCAGGGTAGGGAGCATGAGCACGCCGAACCAGCCAATATACAGGCGGTTGTCGGTGCTGGTCACCCACTGGCAGAACTGCTCCCACAGGTTGGCGCTGTCGCGCCGCTGCAGAGTCGCTGTCATATGGATAAGTCCTCGTATGTATTTACGAATGCTTGGTTACAACGGACACATGAACGCGTCCGCATGACTTAATGTTAAGGGTTTAATGGAGTTTTGTAAAGCGATGATCACCATTTCCCTAGCCAGTTGAGAGCATAGCTTCCTGAACGAGAGTCAAGTGGATCCCTGAAAGCCTTTTCAGGCTAGGGTTTGCCGATCAGCAGAAGTCGACTGCTTTATCTTACCCTCAAAGCAAAATAGGCTTTGGTTTTTCATTTTCGCGGGAAAGATTCATGTTGGTTAACCTTTTCCCGGGAAAATGATTGCTAGTGTTAACTGTTTGAAACAATTTATCTGCCTCTATGTCCTTGCGAAGCAGTGGTCTAACGCAGATAGGCATCAACACCGTAGTGATCGCTAAGCTCTGTAAAGCCACCTCGCTGGCAGGACCATTTGGTTAAGACAAGCGCCTGATCAAGCCTGCCTAGCTAGCCTGGTTTAGTACACTGATGCCATGGTCGTAGTGCTCACAGTGGCAATAGTGCGACGCTGCGCCTTTGCCGTTGTCGCAGTACTGACTGCCGAGGCAGTGGCCTCTAACGCCTAGCAACCTCCCTCGGCCAGGAGGCTGGCGATAACTCAAGCTCAGAAAGGGGGATCGAAAGTGGTGAGCGATGACCCAAGCCATGGATTCCTGGACGGTGCAGCCTGAGGCCCTATGCTTGAGGTCTAGGCCCACCAAACACTATTGCTTAGATGAGCCATCAGGGGGCCAATGATGTCACGCCGCCGATATTGGTACGTCTGGAGCTTGGTATTGCTAGCCAGCTGCAGCCTGGCAGTCAGTCATGCCATCTCAGAGCCATCCTTGAGTGACAGGCTTGGTTCAGACTCAGATGGCAGTGACGCCGCCCTGGCGACAGCGGCAACACAGTTTCTGGTGGTAGCGGGGGGAGGCGCCCCTGCCTATAACGAAATTGCCTTAGAGAAAAATGTACACTACTTTCAGCGCACTCTACGGGCGTTGGGATGGGCACCGGATCAAGCCAGTATTTTCTTTGCCAATGGGCTCACAGGAGCAGCGACGGTTCGATATGTTGACTTTTGGGGCCGAGAGCGCTTTAAAGTGCCCCAAATTCCCCATCTGCGAGGGGCAGCTACCCGCAGCCATCTGATGCAGTGGTTGACAGCGGCTGGCAACGAGTCGTCTGCTGACGATTGCCCTATCTTTTTCTATTTCACCGGCCATGGCGCTCTCAACGAGGCTAATCCTGACAACAATGCCTTGATTCTCTGGCACGAACAACTGGTGTCGGTGCAACAGTTGGCTAATCAGTTAGATCAGCTTCCTCCAGAGCAGCCATTTGTGACCATGATGGCCCAATGCTACTCAGGCTCCTTTGCCAATCTGATCTATGAAAATGGCGATCCGACCCAACCAGTGTCGCCCCAGAGCCGTTGTGGTTTCTTTGCGACGGTGAGTACTCGGCCATCGGTGGGGTGTACGCCTGAGGTCAACGAAGCTGATTATGAAGACTACAGCTCTAGTTTTTTCGCTGGCCTCAGTGGTCGCGATCGCATCGGCAAGTCGGTCGCCTCTGCCGACTACAATGACGACGGCCGGGTGTCCTTCGCCGAAGCCCATGCCTTTTCTAAGATCGACGCAGAAACGACTGACTGGCCTATCTCTACCGTAGAGGCCTGGTTGCAGCGGCAAGCCACCGCTGCCGATCGACGAGAAATTTTCGATCTGCCCTTACGGGATTTGTTAGCCGTAGCACCACCGGCACGGCGTGTGGTCTTAAGGAGGTTGGCTGAGAAATTAGGCCTGTCCCTCCAGCAGTCTTACCGGGTCAACCGTTCCCAGATGTCGAACCATGACCTGAATCAGGCCTATCACCACAGACTGCGGATGGAGGTACTGACCATCGGCATGGAGCAGCGCCTGCGGACTCGCGGGGACGCCGAAGCGATGGCCGTGTTAGAGCAATTACTGGCCTGCGAGGCCAGCAGTTGGCGATAAGAGGAACTCAGACCAGGACTACAGGCTTTCTAGGTACTTCAATAAGTCGGCCATGTCCTGAGGGCTAGGTTGAAACTGAGGCATCGGTGGTGTGTCACCGCTGATGACTTGCTTGATCAGACTCACTTTGGAGCGATGATCAGATACGCCCCGTAAATCGGGGCCGACTTCACCAGTGGCCTCGATGCCATGGCATACCGCACAATTCATTTGGAAGATAGCTTGTCCCCGTTGCTGATCTCCCTGACGTTCTAAGACTTCCTGAATATAGGGATCGGCAGCCTGGACGTAGCGTATTCCAGCAACCGCCAAAACAATGGCTAGCACCACTGCTAACAACGTTAATATTGTCCGCCGCACTAGTGGGACCAAATCTGTCAGTTCTTCGTTCAACGTCTCTTGGGTCAAGGCAGTAGCAGCTAGTTACGTTTCGTCATGATTACACACCTTAAAGTTTCCTCATCTGCTCCGGCAAGATCATTTAAGATTCTATCGATATTCAGCAGGGCAAAATATCCTGAATCGCCTGCTGGTGGGGGAAATTGTGGTAATCTGGCTGCTTGAATTCTCGTTACAAATCAATACGTTAGTGCGTCATTTACCGTTACTATAAGAGAAGTGAGGGCTGACACAGTGCGCAGTGCGACGATACTGAGTCGATACTCTAAGTCGATACTGTGTCAACGATGTTGAATAGACACCTCACCATTGCACGTTTAATCGTCAAGGAGAGCTAGCGTGGTTGAACCCTTGCTGTCTGGTATTGTTTTGGGGCTCATTCCAGTGACTCTGGCTGGTCTATTCGTAGCAGCCTATTTGCAATATCGTCGGGGTGATCAGCTAGGGCTGTAAATATTGCCATCCCTAGTCGGCAACGGCGCCTGTCTACGTAGGGTTGCTACGTAAGACGCTGCTGGCGCTGGAGAGTTAGGGACTGAAGCCCCCCTATTCCTATACTTCCTATCCCTATACCCCTATACTTTGTGTACTAGCAGGTCCCTGGCTATTGGAGCGTTTTCAGGGCCAGTAGGGCAGCTCCGTAGGCGGCCTCGGTCTGGGCAGCTGCTGAGACAGGGCAGCCCATTATCCGTTGCCGAATGGCTGTCCAGGCTTGATTTCGAGCCCCGCCACCCGCAGTATACACCCGCTGCAGGGGGGAGGCCCCCAAGGTCTGCAGCCGCTCGTAGCCAAGGGCTTCAATGCGGGCTAGGCTTTCTAGGAGGCCGTGGAGAAAGTCCACGTCACGCTCAGGGCGTGGGGTCAGCCGCGGGGAGAGAGCCGGGTCATTGATGGGAAATCGCTCCCCCGGTTGCATGAGGGGATAATAATCTAAAGAGCTGGGAATGTCAGGACGAATCCGTTGACTGAGGTGATGCAGTTGCTCGTCGCTGAAAAAGTGCCGTAGCGCGGCTCCCCCGGCATTGGAGGCCCCTCCCACCAGCCATTGGTCACCCAGGCGATGACTGTAGATGCCAAAGGGACTGTCATCTACCCGTTGCTGGCTAAGTAGCTTGAGGACCAAGGTAGACCCCAGGGAGGTCACCGCTTCCCCAGGGGTATAGGCACCACTGGCTAAAAAGGCGGCAATGCTATCGGTGGTTCCTGCGCAGACTTGGCAGTCCCGTGGCAAGCCAAATTGCCGGGCCATAGTTGGGGTAATGAGTGAGATCGCATCGCCGGGGGCAATTACCTGGGGTAATAGAGCATCGAGCCCCAAGCTCACCATCCAGGCAGGATACCGTAAGGCTCCCACGTCATAGCCCAGCTTCAGGGCATTGTGATAGTCACTAATGCCCAGGTGCCCATGCAACTGAGCCCCAATCCAGTCCGCTTGATGCAGGAAATACTGCCCTTGTTGCCATATTTCGGCAGGCAGGTGCTGCCGCCACCAGAGTAGTTTAGCCAGACTCGAGGTCGCACTTAAAACCGGACTACCTGCTGGGGCCAAGGCTGTCAGGGCCTTCGCCTCAGCTTGGGCTCGACCATCGTTGTAGAACAACGGGGCAGTCAACGGCATGCCAGCCCCATCGCAGAGCATTACTGTCCCCGAGGTGCCAGCCACTGCGATCGCACCAATCTGCGGCCGCAGCTCCCTCGGCACTGCCACCAACACCGCCCTCAGCCCTGTCTGCCAGAGCCGAGGCCAATCCGGAGGTGCAGCCGCCTCTCCTTGGGAATACTCATGGCAACACTGAACTCGTAGCCTGCGGTCAGTCGCCACCACCACTGCCCGCAGGCCAGACGTGCCTACATCAATCCCCAGGGCCAACGCCACGGAGCCGCCATAGGAGGATCAACTAGCTGCAGCCTAAACGTTGACCTCGCTTAGCTCACGAGCCATATAGTCGAAGGGCATCTCCACGAAACTGGCATCTTCAACGCCAGCCGCTTCTACTTTTTCCTTCACGATCTGCTTCATAATCTGAATGCCGACAATGGTAGGCCCAATGGGCACCCCCAGGGAGTTATAGGTTTCCCGCAGGCCTGTCAACACTCGCTCATCGAGAACATCGGCATTCCCTGCCACCAAGGCATAGCTGCCATAGCGCAGGTAGTAGTCCATATCTCGCAAACAGGCAGCGTAGCGCCGAGTAGTATAGGCATTGCCGCCAGCTCGAATCAGCTCTGGAATCTGTTCAAACAATTTTGAGGCTGCTTCCTTGACGATGCCAGCGGCATTACCACTGATTACTGCAGTCGCCTTCACACGCGCCAGCCCACTATCGAAGTACCCTTTGAGGGAGTCTAGGGCGGAGCGATCGAGGTAGCGCCCCGTATCGTCATATGTCTTAATCAGCGTTGTCACGGCATCCCGCATAACCGGTTTTCTCCCAACTCGCAATCAAACAGCAAACCGACTTTAATATGGTGATCACGTTACTATCACGATGGCCTCGGCCCCGGCAGATTGACCATTGCGAATGCTTCAGGGTAGATATCTGAGCCGGAACGAGCACACATCATAGATTCCCCAAATTCACTGTCTTACCGGCAAGCCAGCAAGCCCATGGAGAGCAGCTAACCAGCAGAAGCAAAGGGGCTACGAAGCAAAGGGGCTACATTGATGTAACAGCTTAATTTCTCAGGAGCCAGTCTACCACGGTCCCTGAAACCAACTGGCAAGACCTGAGAAAGATGAAGAGGCCGGGCTCGGAATTGTTACAAATGGCAATCTTTCGCAATGTTTTTGCCGTTAACCTAAGCCGCAGGCTGCCACTGCGGTCTGTTAACCCTCGATTTCTCAACCCCGGCTCAATCACTACAGTTGGACCGGCGCCTGAAGAATATTCCATCTAAAAAAGTATTAAAGTACCCTGATCTAGGCTGATCTAGGCTGATCTAGGCGATTGAACTCAGCCTATCTAGGCTATTCAGCCAGTCCTTGGCCGAGGATTTAGCTGGAACACTCTAAGAGGACACTTGAAAACTCGGCTGAAAGCCCTGCCGGGTAAGCGTTTTAGAGCGTATAGCTCTGTTGGCCAGAATCCAGTCTGGAGCAAGGTTGCAGGGTACTTTCCAAATATCCTCTAAGACAGGCTCAGCAACTGCCTAACTGGGGTCCAGCTTAATTTCGTAACTCTGTTTTACAAACAATTCCGGGATCGCCCTGGGATTTTGTATTTACTGATACAAAACTGCCAAATTCCTATTCATAGGATATGGCAGATAAGTTGAACGCATGGGTGTTAACGGGGTCGATGTCCCTGAGAGGGTGTTTGGACAGTCTGATCGAGATCTCAACGATGCCTCGATAGGGCGCTAGACCATCAAACCCCCGGGGTGTCTGCCGAAGTCATGTAGCTTATGCTACCGACAGGCACCTACTTCAACCACCCTCTAAGACAGGGTTTGAACGCAATAGAGGTTAAGGAGTAATTCATGGCGACTGCTGCAGATGTCTTGACGATGATTCAAGACCAAGACATTAAGATGATCGACCTGAAGTTCATCGATCTGCCCGGCATTTGGCAACACCTAACGGTGTATCGGGATCAGATCGATGCCGATAGCTTTACCGATGGGGTGCCTTTCGATGGCTCCAGTATTCGGGGATGGAAGGCCATTAATGAGTCGGATATGGCCATGGTGCCCGATCCCGACAGTGCTTGGATCGATCCCTTCATGAAGGAACCGACCCTCAGCCTAGTCTGCACCATTAAAGAGCCCCGTACTGGCGAACTCTATGAGCGCTGCCCCCGTGCGATCGCACACAAAGCCGTTGACTACTTAAAGTCTACTGGCATCGGTGACACGGCTTTCTTTGGCCCCGAGGCCGAGTTCTTTGTCTTTGACGACGTGCGCTTCGATCAAAACGAGCACTCCGCCTACTACTACGTCGATAGCGTCGAGGGCCGTTGGAACACGGGTCGAGACGAAGAAGGGGGCAACCTCGGCTACAAGCCTCGCTACAAAGAAGGGTATTTCCCAGTGTCTCCCAGCGACACCCTGCAAGATATGCGCAGCGAGATGCTGCTGACCATGGCCTCCCTGGGGGTTCCCATTGAGAAGCATCACCACGAAGTAGCCACAGGTGGTCAGTGCGAGTTGGGCTTCCGCTTCGGTGAATTGATCCAGGCCGCTGACTGGCTGATGATTTACAAATACTGCATTAAGAACGTTGCCAAGAAATATGGCAAGTCCGTCACCTTCATGCCTAAGCCCTTGTTCAACGACAACGGCTCTGGCATGCACACCCACCAATCCATCTGGAACGGTGGTCAACCCACCTTTGCCGGCGACGGTTATGCTGGTCTCAGCCAGACCGCCCTGTGGTACATTGGCGGGATTCTCAAGCATGCCCCGGCCCTATTGGCCTTCACTAACCCCACCACCAATTCCTATAAGCGATTGGTGCCCGGATTCGAGGCCCCGGTGAACCTAGCCTACTCTCAAGGGAATCGGTCGGCGTCGGTGCGAATTCCCCTGTCAGGGACCAATCCCAAAGCCAAGCGGTTAGAGTTCCGCTGTCCCGATGCCACCTCAAACCCTTACCTGGCCTTCTCCGCCATGCTTTGCGCCGGCATCGACGGCATCAAGAATCAGATCGATCCAGGGTCCCCGCTTGATGTGGATATCTATGATCTCAGCCCCGAAGACCTGGCCAAGATCCCCTCGACCCCAGGTTCTTTGTTAGATGCGCTTAAGGCCCTGGAAGCCGATTATGAGTTTCTAACCGCAGGCGGCGTCTTCAGCGAAGACTTCATTAGCAATTGGATCGAATACAAGCTCGATAACGAGGTGAACCCCATGCG
Source organism: Halomicronema hongdechloris C2206 (assembly GCF_002075285.3). GTDB lineage: Bacteria > Cyanobacteriota > Cyanobacteriia > Phormidesmidales > Phormidesmidaceae > Halomicronema_B > Halomicronema_B hongdechloris. The sequence continues at coordinate 3,949,597 of NZ_CP021983.2, forward strand.
GCTACGGCCCCATCCCTATGAGCTGTCTCTCTACTACGATTGCTAGATCGATACCTTCTCACGCGGCCTTTCTGTGATTCAGCTGAGTAGCCACTCCGGGGAGTGGCTACTTTTGTGTTAAACGGTACAGAGTAACCGCATAGACTCCAGTTTTTATAGAAAATTTCGTTACAATTGTTTGCAAATGGATTCATCTGCATCATTGATGCCATGCCAGACACGCTGACCAAACCAGACACACTGACCAAATTGGCCTATCAAGCTCTGCAGCACGGCAAGAGATACTTTGGGTTGACTCACAAAACCCTTAGCACTCGGTTGATGCGGGCCATCATGCCGGTCCCAGAGCATCAAACTCAACCCCTGGCTTCTGCAACCCTGATACAACTGCAGCAGCGTATGGATGACTTGCTCCAGGTGGATTGGCAAGAGGCTGAGGCCGGTATTTATCCAACTAGCCTGCTCTTCGATACCCCTTGGGATGATTTTCTCCGCTATTACCCTCTGGTCTGCCTAGATATTCCCCAGATCTGGCAGCGGGCTGAGGCTAAGGACGTGTACAGTTTTTCCCCCCAGATTAATACCCAAGGCTACCCCCGTTACTACTTGCAGACGTTCCACTACCAGACCGATGGCTACCTGAGCGATACCTCGGCTAACCTCTACGACATTCAGGTGGAACTGCTGTTCAACGGTACTGCCGATGCCATGCGTCGTCGAGTGTTGGCGCCCTTGAAGCAAGGCGTAGAGGCGCTGATGACGGGGCAATCGGGCTGCCGTACTGAGCAAACCCCCATGGTGGCTCTAGACCAGTTGCGGCTGCTGGATGTGGCCTGTGGCACTGGCCGCACCCTGAAGATGCTGCAAGAGACCTTTCCCCAAGCAGCCACTTACGGGGTTGATCTATCGCCTGCCTATTTACGCAAGGCCAATCAGCTGTTGAGCCAACAGTCAGGACGTTTACCGCAGCTAGTGCAGGCCAATGCTGAAACCCTTCCCTACATCGATCAGTACTTTGATGGCCTCACCTGTGTGTTTCTCTTTCATGAGCTACCGGGGCCAGTGCGGCAACGGGTGATGGCAGAGTGTTTCCGGGTACTCAAGCCTGGTGGGGTGCTGGTGGGGTGCGACTCCATTCAGATGGCAGATTCTCCTGAGTTTAAGGTGGTCATGGAAAACTTCTCGATCACATTCCATGAGCCGTTCTATCGTCACTACATTCAAGACGATTTGAATCGGCGGCTGCAACAGGCTGGATTTATCGACATCACGAACCAAGTGCATTTCATGAGCAAGTACTGGATTTGCCGCAAGCCTGCATAACAGATACTACGCAGGCCAGTTACCTGTGCTGTCAGGGGAGGCAGTCCTTAAAGCTGCAACCTATAAAAGTGGCCGTGTCTGACGAAGGCTGTCTAAAAAAGTCTGTGAATGGCTGGCTTCTGGTCAACGCTGGCGATAGAGTTGGGTTAGCCACCAGTATGGGGGGAATGGTAATGATTGCAAAACCACTGACTGGGGATACGAAGCCCCTGGACGGCGATACGGATGATGAGGCTATGACCGAGACAGCCACCGATCATGTGGATGTGATTGAGACTGTCATCTCTAGCCTGGATCAAGATGATAGTGCTGTGGTGAGCCACACCGATGAAGGCCATCTGTGGCGGTTTAAGTATGGCAGTGTCGATGTCTATGTGCAGTTGACGGGAACGGCTGATACCGACACTCTGACGGTCTGGTCGCCGGTATTATCGCTGCCGGCTCAGGATGAATCGGGGCTGATGCGCCATCTGTTGGAGATGAATTGCGGTGAGACCTTTGAGTCTTGTTTTGGTATCCTCGGAAATCAGGTGGTGGTGCTGGCTAGCCGAGTGTTGCAAGATATTTCTCCCAGTGAGATTTCACGCCTGATGACTATCGTGGCGACCATCGCCGATGACAATGACGAGGCGTTGCGATCGCAATTTGGGGCCGCTCAGGGATAGCGCCATGGCCCCGGTTCCTTGGCGATTGATTCCTGCCTATACCGCCTCAGGGCACGTCCATATGGCCGTAGACAATTGGCTCTTGGAACAGCATCGTCAGGGCCAAAGTCCATCAACATTGCGGTTTTACACCTGGTCAGAGGCCAGCCTCTCCCTGGGCTACCATCAGCGGCAATGGCCGCCCCACTGGGATACCCTATCTATCCCCTTAGTGCGGCGCCCCACCGGTGGACGGGCCGTGTTGCACCAGGGGGACCTGACCTACAGCCTAATCACCACAACCCTGCCCGGCTCCCGTCAACGGGTGTATCGCCATCTCTGTGAATTTCTGCGCCGGGGCTTTGCCAGCCTAGGCGTACAGCTCGACTACGGCAGTCCCCAACGCCGCACCCAGGGCACGGCTAACTGCTTTGCCCTGGCTACTGCAGCAGATCTAGTCACGCCGAGCGGCGCTAAGCTGATTGGCAGTGCCCAACTGCGGCGAGACCACAGCATCTTGCAGCATGGGTCTATTGTGCTGCGGCCCGATCTCTCCCTCTGGACCCGTGTCTTTGGTAGCCCGCCGGCCCCGGCTTCTCTCCCCCCTTCCCTGACAAGGCTGTCCTGGAATCAGTTGCAAACCACCATTATCCATGCCCTCTGCCACGCTGCAGAGACCTACTTTGAGAGCCGTTGGCAGGTGCAACCTCTGACAGCCGCGGACGTTGGGACGGCCTTGGACATGTCTATGCCAGAGGTCATCCGCCCCTAGTCGTTATTCCACGGCAGCTTTGGCAATGGCGGGTAACTGCAAACCGGGAGGGTAGGTACCTTCGTCTTTAATGCGCTGAATCACAGCCTCGGACACTGCTAGATTCATTTTTTGGGCCAAGGCTTTGACGATATCGCCTCGATCAATGGTCCCCGCCACCGCATCGGCTAGGGTGAGTACGGTAATCCGCCTCAGGTTGAGGCTCTCTAGCTGCCCAATCACTTCCGCCAGAGAGGTTTGTTCACCCACCGAGGGAATCTCATTAAGCGGGTGAGCAATATCCTGTAGAGTCAACTGTTCCCATTGGCTACGCTCAATGGCGCGAATATCATCGACACGGATCTGGCCTCGATAGCGACCTTCAGAGGCGGCAAAGAAGGTGGGCGGCCGCCCTTCTTGGAGGAGATACTCATCCGCAAACTGACGCAGGGTCATGTGGGCATCCACCACCCGGAGTTCCCGGGCCATGGCGTCACTCGCCGTCAGGGCCGCCACAGCTTCCTGTAAATCACTCACCCGACTGTAGGACGAGGCATTGCGGAGGGCAAACCAACCGATCAAGGCGATCCATAGCAGGTCTAGCCGTTGGGCGGTGAAGTAAGCAAACAGTCCCAGGGCAATGGCTGTCCACCCGAGAATCTGACCCACCCGAGCCGCCCAGCGGACCCCTTTAATCCGACTTTTGGTTGCCTTCCAGACCACGGCCTTCAGCACTTGACCGCCGTCTAGGGGCAACCCTGGGATGAGATTAAATAGGGTCAACACTAAGTTAGTTTGGGCCACATGGTAGATGAGTTGCTGGGCCATGTCAGGTAGCACCTGAGCCTGGGACAACAGAGAGAGGCCAATGTAAAGGGCAAAGCTAACCAGGGGACCTGCGATCGCAACTTGCGCAGCCTGCCCGGGTGTCTTGGATTCCTTATCAATAGAAGCAATACCACCAAACAGAAACAGCGTAATGGAATTGACTTGAATTCCCTGCTGACGGGCGACCAAACTGTGGCCCAACTCATGGAGTAGCACTGAGGCAAACAAAAGTAGCGCTAAGGCCAGCCCTGCTCCCCAGGCCAAGCCGCCCCACGCCGATTGCCAAGTCGGATCGCTACCGTACAAGAACGTCACCAGCAATACGATGACAAACCAGGAATAGTCGATGTAGAGCGGAATCCCGACGATAGAGCCGACTCGCCAACCGGATTGCATAGAAACGCTGTCCTCAATGGCATCCACGCGAATGATCGCGCTAACGTTCCCATTGTACTGAGGTCACGGATAGGACGGTTGCGGATTTCCCTACCGAACCTCACAGGCCTATCTACCCTCAAAGTAGTCCAGCATTTCCTAATCCCAGGATCATACCCGCCCCAAGAATATGGCCTAAACTAGCCGTGGCCAGAAGTTCTGGTAAGCCAAAGCCTGCAAACAGCATCGGCAACTGCACCGGCAACTCAGGCCCCGCCCCTGGCCTTTGAATGGCATACTTGCCAATGGCGAGGACAAACAGGTTGCAAACAACCATGATTACCGCTATGCTCAGAGACCATTCAGCCGTTTGCGGACTCGCCTGGGCCAGCAATCCCCCGTTGAAACCAGCTATCCCGAAACCAAACACGTTGTTACACTCCCACCTTTATTATCAGAATCAACCGTCTGAAACCTGAAAGGATTATAAAAAGTCATCGCATCAAACTTACAACTTGTTCAACAGAGTTAACACTGACTCCCTAACCCATGCAGGTTAAGATTTGCGGCATCACTCAACCCGAACAAGGGCATGCGATCGCGCAATTAGGAGCCACTGCCCTAGGCTTCATTTGTGTGCCCACTTCACCTCGTTATATCCCTGCGACCCAGATTCAAACCATCGTGGCAACCCTGAAGCGTCGAGGGCATCTCTCCGTCAATACAGTTGGCGTCTTCGCCAACACCAGACTCGACACCATCCTCGAAGTCGCTGTCCACACTCATCTCACCACCGTGCAACTCCATGGCAGTGAATCCCCTGACTTTTGTCAGCGCCTGAAACAACAGCAGCCACAGTTATCCTTAACGAAGGCTTTTCGCATTCGGACCGCAGCGGATTTAGACCGGATTGCCAGCTATGACGGTGCTGTAGATGCCTATTTATTAGATGCCTATCACCCCACCCAGCTCGGCGGCACAGGATGTTCCCTAGACTGGAACACTCTCCAAGACCTTCATCCTCGACATCCTTGGTTTCTTGCCGGGGGGCTAACCCCCGATAATATTCTGGATGCCCTAAGCCGACTTCGCCCCGATGGCATCGATCTCTCCAGTGGCGTAGAAACCGCACCCGGGATTAAAGATCTATCCGCAGTGGCTGACCTATTCCACCAGTTGAGCCAGCTTACCCCCTCGTCCTAATCTTGGTGCTCTATAGGTCCCTGGGGCAAGCATCAGTCATGCCCTCGAGCCATAAGTGCCCGTGTTACCTAAGACAACAAGGAGACGGGCGCAGAACCTTCTCGGCACTTAGCCTTCCAATAGTCGGCCTTGACCGGCTTCAGTTGATACCGCGTCCAGCTCCAAGCGATCCTAAACAAGAGGAGTTTTTGAGCTGAGTTCAGCATTTTGAGGAACAGATATCAGCAAGGTTCTTGACATGCTGCAACAGGGGCACAGGGTTTGGCATTCTCCGAGTTTATGCCCTCGAATCCGATTAATTAAACCAATCCATAGCCCTAGAATCTCCGATGATTGGCTGCCTCGATTCGCAGAAATTTAGTATCTGCTTGAAAAGCACAGACAACCCGTTCTTTGGAGCTCTCAGCTCTATAAAGCAGATGGTATGATCGCTAAGACGTCTGCCTGAATGACAAGGACTCTGACTCATGACACAAGCGCCTATTTCACCTATGGTGCTGGTCATCCTAGATGGCTGGGGATATCGAGAGGATACCAATGGCAATGCGATTGCCCTCGCCAAAACTCCTGTGATGGATAGCTTGTGGGCTACCTATCCTCATACCTTAATTCGCACCTCTGGTAAGGATGTAGGGTTACCTGAGGGGCAGATGGGGAATTCAGAAGTCGGTCATCTAAATATTGGGGCAGGTCGGATTGTGCCCCAGGAGTTAGTCCGCATATCCGATGCTGTTGAAGATGGAACACTACGCCAAAATCAAGCGTTCTTGGATGTATGCCAAACAGTGCGAAACCACAACCGTAAACTCCATTTGATCGGGCTATGTTCTGAAGGGGGCGTCCATTCTCACCTAAATCACTTGCTGGGGCTCCTCGATATGGCTAACGCCCAAGATGTCCCAGAGATTTGTGTTCATGCCATCACGGATGGCCGAGATACCACCCCCTGTGATGCTCAACGTACCCTACAGCGCCTGCAGGACCATATTGATCAGACTGGATGTGGTCGCATCGTCACTCTCAGTGGTCGGTACTACGCGATGGATCGCGATTGCCGTTGGGATCGCATTGAGAAAGTTTATCAAATCATGACTGAGGACGGTCCTGGTAACGGTAAAACAGCCATAGAAGCTCTGCAAACTTCCTATGATGCGGAGATAACTGATGAATTCATTATGCCGATGCGACTATCGCCTGGGGCAGTGGCAGCCGGTGATGGCATCATCTTTTTCAACTTCCGGCCTGATCGGGCTCGCCAGTTGACCCAAGCGTTTGTCGATCCCAATTTTTCTGGATTTGAGCGTGATCGGATTGAGCCACTTTCCTTTGTCACCATGACTCAATACGATTCTTCCCTAGATGTTCAGGTGGCATTTGAGCCTCAAAATCTAACTCAGATCTTGGGAGAGGTGATCGCCAACCATGGTCTAAAGCAATTTCGTACAGCCGAAACGGAAAAGTATGCCCACGTCACTTATTTTCTCAATGGTGGGTTAGAGGAGCCCTTTGAGGGCGAAGATCGAGAACTGATTCCGAGTCCGATGGTTACCACCTATGACAAGGCCCCAACTATGGCGGCAGCCGCGGTGACGGATGCAGCTACCAAAGCCGTGGCGCAGGCATGTTATTCACTGATTGTGATTAACTATGCTAACCCTGATATGGTAGGCCACACCGGTAATATGGACGCTACCATCACCGCCTTAGAAGCTGTAGATGCTCAGCTAGGTCGCCTCCTGGACAGCATTGGTAAGGCAGGGGGGACAGCCATCATCATTGCTGATCACGGCAATGCTGAGTACATGTGGGATGAAGACCACAAACCTTGGACAGCCCATACCAGTAATCCAGTTCCCTTCATACTGGTAGAAGGTGAACGCCTCAAGATTCCTGGCCATGGGGGGCAAGTTAATCTCCGTTCAGATGGCCGTCTCTCTGATATCGCCCCAACTATTTTACAAATTCTGGGGCTTCCCCAACCTCGCGATATGACGGGGCGCTCGATGATGCTCGCGGCTGATGTAGACGTACGGTCTAACCGCACTCCTGTGCGAGTACCGATCTAACTTCGTGCCTGGAGCATCCATAGGAGTTAGAATAAAGAGTCCTCAGGGGGGCGAATCACTTTCGAAGCTTGCCCCACTCATAGTCTCTATATAGCAACCTGACCTGAGCTTAGTGATTCTAGGAGCCCATTATGACAACTACTCTTATTCTACGAGCTATTTGGGCTGTATCCGCCGTTGGATTGACAGTCCTTGTCCTTTTGCATAGCCCCAAAGGAGACGGGCTAGGTGCCCTAGGTGGCCAGGCTCAACTCTTCACCAGTACTAAGAGTGCTGAGACTACCCTCAATCGCGTGACTTGGACCTTAACCGTACTATTTATGGGCCTGACGGTCATCATTAGTGCTGGATGGTTAGAACAAGGGATCAGTTGAGGGCGCGACGTCAAATCAATTAACTACAGATCACCAATCCCCTGAGTAGATTGATACCTCAGTGTCATGGGTGGTCGAGATGGTTATTGGCAAGGTATCTGATTGTTCCTGCCTGGAAAAATGTATTAGCTGAAATCCACTTGCCCGTGGCTCAACTGACATAATGTAGCGATCCCCAAGCCACTCTAGGGACTGAATGTGGTAGCCGATCAGCCAAACCTCAGCCAGCCTACCGGCATTTATCTGCTCAGGTTGCCCATTCTCATAGCAGCTCCAAATATCATCTTGAACGGTCCAAAGTCCGGAAAAGTATAGGGGCTCCATCCGGGCACTGAGACCATAAGTGGTAAACGAGAATGCTCTATGCTGCCAAAATGATTGAATCACCGGGCTGAGTGGTTCGTCATAAATGGCCGCTCCATAGCGAGGCAACGCTTCCAACGCCTGCATCTGTTCCGCTTCGGGTAGACGTTGCCAACGGGGAAGATCTCGGCAGATATCGAAGTCTAGAACTTTGGTGGCAGTGGTCTCCCTGAGGGGCTGTTCTGAGCCCGAGGGAGATGATTTCTCCTCAGGTATTTCAACACGGTGCGTGGTTTGGATGACGTCATCGCCAGGCGGGGTTTCTGAAGACAGGGAATAGGTACACCCCGCTAGCGTCAGTAGACTAGTGACAGAAATCCCGATCAGATTGATGGATTGATAATGATGACCTCCCATTTGGGGTTCCTATGCGTTCACGATAGCTCTGGATTGAAAGTACAAGTCAGTCTCAACGACTCGGTATCTCAGTACCAATAGCAGCTGCGGCTAATGGTTGGGTGCCGTTAAGTAGAGCCAAATCGAGCCATGCAAGAGCCCTAAGTAACTCGGCTCACAAAACCTTCCCAGTCCAGGGATCTAGGGCCCCGTTAGCTCTTATCCCTCTCTTTGGGGGTAGCTGCCCATGGCCGTGCCCCATCAGCTTGGAGCCCATTGTCTTACCATGTGGTGATCAGTCCCCCTTGAGAGGGCTTCCCAACGATTCCCTATACGACAGAAGCCAAGAGAATCCTGATGATTTAGGCAATGTCTGCCGTCAAGATACTATTCTGACAACCCCAATTCTGGGCCAACGTAGGTGTGGAGGAAACAATTACCTGTAGGTAAGCACATACCTGATCAGCCCTAGTTGCTACCTTGGGGTGTGCGCCCCTAGCTTTCCTAGAGAGGTCAGCGCTCTTAACGGCTACAAAGACTCCTTTGTGGCATCTCATCAGCTCAAAGCCCGAACTGGTTTAGCCGATAAGGGCCTAGACGAACCAGGCTTCAACGGGCTTAAGTTAGATGAAGACAGCAACATCTGTCGAGTAAAAACCTATTTATAGCTTAGCGCCAAAGTCATCAAAAACTGACAGCTAGATAGCCAATTTAGCTAAATTTATGATGTGTTAATGCTGTGGGCAAAATTATCATGGCATCTCCGAAGGAATAGAAACGATAGCCTGACGTGATAGCTTCTTGGTAAAGACCAAGGAGACGCTGTCTACCGATAAGAGCACTGACAAGCATGAGTAGACTAGAGCCCGGTAAGTGAAAGTTGGTGATTAACCCGTCGATAACCTGCCATTTATAGCCGGGATAAATGAATAGATTAGTTTTGCCACGAAATGGTCTCAGGGTACCTGATTGGGCGGCTCCCTCTAAGGCTCGGACGACAGTGGTGCCGACGGCAATGACCCGATGACCGCGGGCATGGGTAGTTTGAATTTTCTTGACCACTGATGGGGGAACATCTACCCATTCACTGTGCATGGTGTGTTGAGTAATGTTGTCGGTTTCCACAGGGCGAAAGGTCCCGACCCCGACATGCAGGGTGATGAACGCCCGTTGGATACCGGCTTGATCGAGGCGAGCAAACAGCTCTGGAGTAAAGTGAAGTCCGGCAGTTGGGGCTGCTACTGCGCCAGGTTTCTCGGCGTAAATGGTCTGATAGTGCTCAGCAGGGATATCGGTGTGGGTAATGTACGGGGGCAGGGGGACTTGGCCTAGCCGTTGTAACACTGTTTCTAAGGAATCTTGCTTAGGAGTCGTGAATTGCAGCCACCGACCATTTGTATCGGCATCGGTGGCAATCACCTGAGCAATTAAGTCAGGCTCTGAGTCCTTGCTACCAAAATGGATCGTGGCTCCTGGCTTTAGGCGCCGACCTGGTTTCACCAGCGCTAGCCATCGATCAGTTTTCTGGGGTTCTAAGAGTAATACCTCAACCGCTGCTCCCGCAGGCTTGTGGCCCCATAGACGGGCTGGGATCACCTGAGTATCGTTGAGTATCAGCAGATCGCCCGGCTGCAAGAGGTCGGGCAAGTCGCGAAACCGATGGTGCTGATGTTGGGTGGGTGAGGTAACGGCTAGTAACCGCGAATGGTCTCTAGGACGGGCTGGAGTCTGGGCGATGCACTCGGGGGGTAAGACGTAGTGGTAAGCCGCAAGGGAGTGATGATTAGAGATTGATGAATGCGGGGATTGGTGCTTGGGATCACTCATGGGCTAGGGAATTCGGGAAAAAGCCAGGAGATTGGGGAGAACCCCTAGGTCAGGGAGCGGGCTTTTCCCCTAGGGAGTAACTCGATAAGCCACGACAATAGAAATGTAGCACCCGCTGGAAGTGAAACGATGGAATATACCTACTATCTTGCCAACGCCAGTCTCTGCTTAAGGGTGGTTGAGCATTTGCTAGGGACTCCGCGGCTTCCTCTAGAGTTTATGACGGTGGTTCATCAGATTGACGGGTGGATTATTAAGGTCAAGATGAGTGCCACAATGGCGACGTCGGATGCAGAAGACTTTCGTGCCTATCTGAACGAGTTGGGTATCTCTCACGATCCAGGCATCCGGGTTCGCATGGCATTATGGGGTTTGGAAACTGGCCAGTCACCAGTGGATGTCATGCGACGGTATCAAGTGGCGATTGTGTCCCACGGTAAGCCGGATCGGGATGAAATCGAGGCCTTTCGCCGTCAGTTTGTGATGGGATTGGGATACTGCCCAGAGACTCTTGCCTAGACGCTTGTTAGTGAGAATCCTCACTCTATTATTCGGTTTATGCAGGCAATTTGGCTTGGCAGTTAGTTCGAAAGCGGGATCGTCTAGAAAGTCAGGCGTAGCTAGCCTGAACCTTTTGGTTTTCACCGCATAACCGGATCTTACCCAGAAGCCTAACGTTTCTTCATGGCGAGCCTATATTCTTGCCTAGGATCAGAGAGGTTTGGTTAAACTGTGTCTGGTCTTAGCTCCTTATCCGCCTCAAGTCCGACAGGGCCAAGGAAATATAGGTATGGTTCAGGCGTAGCCTACAGGGGTTGGATGCTTTGGATGCTATCTTACTGCAACAGGCCGCCGACCATGGCTCAGCTGACGGGTAGACTCGCTTTCAGTTCGAAGATGTGTTCGATGGTTTCCTCTACAGAACGATCTGGGGTGGAGGCACCGGAAGTGATGCCTACTGTAATCGGACCGTCGGGCAGCCAGGGATCGTCTACAGTCAGGTCGCCGTGGAGCCGCTTGTGTTCGATCCGGTTGCCGGGACCGATGCGGCTGGCACTGTCGATGTGATACGAAGGAATATTTCGATCAATGGCGATTTCTTGCAGGTGGGTCGTGTTGGAGGAATTGTAGCCACCGATGACCACCATGAGATCTAGGGGCTGATCTACCAGGCCGAACATGGCATCTTGTCGCTCCTGGGTGGCATCACAGATGGTGTTAAAGCTGAGAAAGTGCTCGTTTAGATGGAGAGGGCCGTACTTTTCCAGCATGGTGCGCTCAAAGAGCTTACCGATTTGCTCGGTTTCGCCCTTGAGCATGGTGGTTTGGTTGGCGATCCCGACCTGTTGTAAATCGGTGTCGGGATCAAAGCCCTGGGAATAGGCGTTCTTAAATTTGGCTAAGAAGGTATCTCGGTCGCCTCCATGGAGGATGTAGTCGGCCACGTACTGAGCTTCTTCGAGGTTGAGGACGACTAAATATTTATGGGCGAAGGAACTGGTCGCGATGGTTTCTTCGTGGTTGTATTTGCCATGAATGATGGAGGTGTAGTCTTTTTTCTTGTGCTTTTCGACGGTGTTCCACACCTTAGAGACCCAAGGACAGGTGGTGTCGACGATGGTGCAGCCGTTGTCGTTGAGTAACTGCATTTCTTGGACACTGGCTCCAAAGGCGGGCAGGATGACGACGTCCCCGGGGCCGACGACGGAGAAGTCTTTCTGGCCGTCTTTGACCTCAATGAAGTTGACTCGCATCTGCTGCAGGCGCTGGTTAACGCCAGGATTGTGAATGATTTCGTTGGTGATCCAGATGCGATCGCAAGGAAACTGTTGCCGAGTCTCGTAGGCCATGGCTACCGCCCGCTCGACCCCCCAGCAGAAGCCAAAGGCCTCGGCTAACTTGATGGTGACATCACCACGGGTGAGGGTGTACTGGTTATCCCGAATCGTCTGAATCAGGCTGCTGTTATATTCCGTCTGCATCTGACCGGCCACGTCGCTGTCATGGCCAAAGCCCTGGCGGAAGTATTTTTCAGACTTCTGTAGCGAGCGCTTGAATGCTTTAGTATCCATGACCCCTCACGGCATGTCTGCACGTTACCTAGGATAACGGGTGATCTACCCAGAATTGGCAATTGGGTGATTAATCCTGCTGCAATGTCAGGGCGATGGCCGTGCGCCAGACCAAGTAGCCCTGTCGGTTTAGATGTAAGCCATCGGTGGTCAGATGGGCTCGGAGGGCACCATCGCCGTCGGCAAAGAGGGGATAGAGATCGAGGTAATCGATGCTATAGTTCCTAGCCAGGTGACGAAATTCGGCATTGATGGCTTGGATGCGGGTGTTAGGCAACACCAACAATCGCTCGCGGCCTTCCCAGGTGGCCTGTTCTGCGCCATGGGGCAAGATCGATTGCAGGACAATGCGGGCCTGGGGATGGTGGCGGCGCAGATGCCGAATAATATCGCGGCTGTTTTGGACTACCTCGGCTTCGGGCACTCCCCAGATTAAATCGTTGATGCCGATCATCAGGAAAATGACGTCGGGGTCTAGGTCATCTAGCAGGTTAAGCCGTTGTAGCAGCCCAGCTGAGGTTTCGCCGGAGATGCCTTGGTTAATCCAGGTGCGGTAGCCAGGCAAGAGCTCTGGCGGAAACCAAAGACTGAGAGAATCGCCCAGGAGTACCGTCTGGCGGTCTAGGTCTCGCGATGCGATCGCATCAGCCTCCTGTTGCAGCAGAGACAGCCACTGTTGATAGGTCAATTGATGACGCCGCCCTAACTGGGCAGGCTCACTGGATTCCTCCTTAGCCGCCGCATTAGCGCTTGGCGGCCGCATTGACGACGACGGGGTAACCGGCTCTGGCCGTTGGGATAAAGCCACCAGCACCGCCACAAACAACACCCCATTCATCGCCAGGGATAGCAAGGCCCACGTAGGCACCAGTTGCAACCGACGTGCCAATCCCTTCACGACCTTCAGGGGATACCTAGATCGAGCCAATGTCCTTATCTCCTTTGCTGATTCCCGGCTGCCTTTATGTGGGCACTGCTGGCTCAAATTCTAGAGGGATTTTTCGGGGCCGACTAGGGAGAAAAGACGGCTTATCCGGACAGCCTAAGAGACTAGACCAGACCCCTGGAATCATCAATGGCAGGCATCAATGACAGGGGTCAGTGGCAACATCGCAACTACACGTTAAAGCGGAAAAGCATGACATCCCCTTCCTGCACCACGTACTCTTTTCCTTCACTGCGAACGAGGCCCTTGTCCTTCGCCGCCGTCATGGAACCTACCGCCACCAGATCCTCATAGGCAATGGTTTCAGCTCGGATAAAGCCGCGCTCAAAATCACTGTGGATCACCCCAGCCGCTTGGGGAGCCAACATCCCGGCCGTGATAGTCCAGGCTCGAGTCTCCTTGGGGCCTGTGGTAAAGTAGGTTCGCAATCCCAATAGATCATAGGTGGCTCGAATCAGTGACATCAGGCCGCCTTCCTCAACTCCCAGCGAGATCAAAAAGTCATCTCGGTCTTCCGGTGGCAACTCAATCAGTTCTGCCTCCACTTGGGCGGAAACCACCACCACCTGAGCACCTTCGGCCACTGCAATCTGCTTGACCTGCTCCACCCAGTCATTGCCGGAGGCCAGATCATCCTCCGAGACGTTGGCAGCGTAGATTACTGGTTTGCGAGTCAATAATCCCAGGGGCTTAATTAGGGCCTCCTCATCGTCATTGAGGTCTACCAAGCGGGCTGGTTTCCCCTGATTTAAAACCGGCAACAGTTTTGCCTCTAAGAGCTCCAACTCCCCCCGAGCCTGCTTATCGGCCTTCGCCTGTTTACGCACCCGCTCGATCCGGCGTTCTAGCTGAGCCAAATCGGAGAGGGCCAATTCTAGATTAATCACCTCAATATCTCGAGCCGGCCCTACCGCCCCAGCCACATGCACGATGCCGTCGCTCTCGAAACACCGCACCACATGCACCACAGCATCAACTTCTCGGATGTTGGCTAGGAATTGGTTGCCTAGACCTTCTCCTTGGCTGGCGCCCTGGACAAGACCGGCGATGTCCACAAATTCAACCCGGGCCGGGACAATATCTGCCGATTCAGACAGTTGAGCTAGGGCCTGTAGGCGCTCGTCCGGCACTGCCACCACACCCACATTGGGGTCAATGGTACAGAAGGGGAAGTTGGCCGCTTGGGCCTTGGCATTGGCCACTAGGGCATTGAAGAGGGTCGATTTGCCAACATTGGGTAGTCCGACGATTCCGGCTCTCAGCATGGGACATGGAAAATTTGCAGGGTCACCCAACTACTGTAACGGAGTCGAGGCCCTAGGAGTTGACCGGACTCCCTGGAGCCCACACACTTTAGGATGAGAGGGTATTTCAGGGAGTAAGGGGTGGTTATGGGAGTCTTAGCAGCAGCACGGCGATGGCTAATCGTGGCATTATTGAGTCCAGTAGTGGTCGGGTGTGCCTCGGATTGGAACATTGCCTGGCCTGGCTCGGGAGGAGATAACGAGGTGCCGCCCGCTACGGGCACCCAAACCCTGACGACCCTCTCAGAGGATTGGCAACAGCTGCGAGATGGGCAAGGACGGTTACAAATCAAGGTGCCGACGGGATGGCAACCGGACGCTCGTCTCCATGACAGCGCCGAGTTAGAGGCGGGTAATCCAGAGCAAGAGGCTTATGTGATCGTCCTATCTGAGGCCATCTCAGCGGTCAGCTATAGCGGCTTGGAAGACAATGCCTTGACCTATAAACGCGCCATTGTCAATGGCCTAGATAGCCAACCAGAGCGAGAAGTTAAAACCAGTGTCAGCTTAGAGAGTGGTCTGTCTGGCGTGCAATATGAGATCCATGGTGAATATCGAGACCAATCTCTGGTCTATCTCCATACCACGGTGGTAAGCGACACCCATTATTACCAAATTGTGGCTTGGTCCGCCGCCGACCGGTTTGAGGAGAATCAAGAGACCTTGCAAGATATAATTCAAAGCTTTCAGGAAAGTTGAGGCTTTACTCTCCCTGAACCCCGCGGCAGAGATGGTTGCTCAACGGCGGTGGCTCCCGATAAGACTACGCTGAGTTGGGTAGCTCAGAGTACTCACCCGAGGGGAACGAGATCCCCTCGGACTCCGACGACCAGGGCGTTCCGCTTGTGGTGAGCGCAGTCGAACTACCGCCCTGGACCCCGCGGCAGGGCATGTCGATCAGCGGCGCTAGATCGCGTCGCATCGGCAAGGAGGCGAGGGGCTTTTTCCTTCTTCCTTCTTCCTTCTTCCTTCTTCCTTCCCCCTCTCCCCTCCCCATCGTCTCGTTCTATGGCCTAATAGAAGAGGACGCTGTTTCGGAGAGAGTGATGGGTCTTGCAAACAATTGCCGTTGGCGAAACCGGTTGGCATCCTGGTTGGTGCTAGGGATGCTGGTACTGGGTAGCTGGCTAGGGCTAGGCAGTCCGGCTTGGGCTGGGCTCGATGACGACCACTACGATGGCAACATCTTCGCCCTCTACGCGGGTAATGGCTCCTTGGTGCCACCACGGGTGTCTTTAGCCCAGTCCTTACAGCAGGAAAGGCCGACGCTGCTGGTGTTGTATGTGGATGACAGTAAGGACTG
This sequence comes from Halomicronema hongdechloris C2206, assembly GCF_002075285.3. Classification (GTDB taxonomy): domain Bacteria; phylum Cyanobacteriota; class Cyanobacteriia; order Phormidesmidales; family Phormidesmidaceae; genus Halomicronema_B; species Halomicronema_B hongdechloris. The sequence continues at coordinate 3,965,312 of NZ_CP021983.2, forward strand.
TAAGCAATTTTCGTCGGTGATCTCGCAGCTGCAGGCCCCCTATGGTCGGGTGGTGAGTTTTGTGCCGGTTATGGCGGATTCGATTCCGGTGAAGCAGGAGTATGCTCCTACGGAGCCGGGCTATTACTTCGAGGGGGCAGTGCCCCAGACAGTACTGTTGGATGGCCAGGGCACGGTGCTGCTGAATAAAACCGGCATCGTTGCCTATGAGGCCATCGATGATGAGCTACGGGAGCTGTTTGACTTACTGCCCCGTTCGGAGTCGGAAGAATTGCGACGGCGGCCGGTGAACGAAGTGAATTCAGAGTTGGTGGACTCCTAAAAGATGAAGCTACGAACGACCTCGATGCTGGCTTTGACGGCCTCGTAGCCAAAGATAAGGATCAAAACCGAGAGAGTGCCGCCCATGGCACAGAGCACTAGCCCCCCAAGACTAATGGCTCCGTCGTCATCGAGCAGCCCGAAACCGGTGACGAAAATACCGATGGCTGGCAAAGTGTTGGTGCCGGGGATGGGGATCATCATGGACATGGCCATCAATGCGATCGCACCGCCGATGACGATGCGCCCTGGCAAGCTGGTGCAGATGTAACTGAGCGGGCGAGAGATAGCCTCGATGCGCCGTAGCCAGGGGGTGCCGGTTTTGACCACTGACTGGATCTGCTTCAAATCAAAGCCCTTGGTCTGCCAACTGGCCGGGAACCAGGGGTGCACGGCCCCGACAATTAACTGAATGGCCAGCAACAGCATCACAATCCCGAAGGGAATGGAATAGCCTGGGGCCGGGATCGGCAGGGCCGACGGCAGTGATAGGAGCACAAATAGAAATCCGAAGGTACGCTCACCGGCTAGGGTTAAGATGTCGGCCAGGGTGACCTTAGGGGCCCGGGATTCGACAAAAAAAAAGCGATTGAGTTCGACAGAGAGTTTGGCCATAGAGGGTTGCCATAGGATGAGGTTATAAGAAATGTACGGCGACAATGCCGATTACCATCACCGCCAGAGCGCTCCAAGCGACGGTGTCGAAGGACGCTTCCAACCACTGCTGAAATCGAGGACCGCCCCAATACATCAACCCGCCGACCAGGAAAAAGCGGAGATTGCGGCCGATCAGGGAGGCCAAGATAAACTGGGGCAGGCTGAAGTGGAACACGCCAGAGGCAATGGTAAAGACCTTATAAGGGATGGGGGTGATTGCCGCCGCCAATACCCCCCAGAAGCCCCAGGTTTGATAGAGCGTTTCTATTTGGGCAAAGACATCCTGTTGGGGATCGTAGAGCTGCAGTAGGGGTTGACCCAGGCTGTCGAAGGCTATCCAGCCGATGGTATAGCCGAGGATGCCTCCTAGCACTGACCCGATGCCGCAGCTGGCAGCAAAGCGTAGGGAGCGTTGCGGCTGACCAGCACAGAGGGCCAATAGCAGCACATCCGGGGGAATCGGGAAAAATGAGGACTCCGCCAGGGCAATGAGAAACAGAGCCGCCTCGCCATAGGGCGTGTGGCTCAGGCCAGCGATCCAGTGGTAGCCGCGCTTTAACATAGGGTAGACAGCTGAGAATGGGCCTCTACGATTGAGTCAAGCCTAACGAAGGATCTGTCAGTGCCAATATCGGCCCAGGGTGCCGTTGCCCAACAACTACCGTGAGCCACTTACGTATTCTGGGGCAGAAATGATGCCTCCATAGAGATAGAGGGATTTCCCGTTCTGCCTGCTTACTGCTGTCTCGGCACATTAGCCTAGACTTGACAAAATTTAATCTAACAAATGGCTTCCTAGACCTGACAAGCAGATGCGATCGCACTTCATCACAACTTCTTGGAGATATCTCGGTCTAGGGAGGGCGAGGACTAAGGGGATCAGCTGTTAGATGGACCATTGAGGCGAGGGCGGCGGCGATGCCACTCGGTAGCCTGCTCATAGGCATAGCCCACCTCGAACAGCAGATCCTCCCGCAGCACATTACTGATGAGCTGTAGGCCGATGGGCAACCCTTGCTCATCAAAGCCGCAGGGCAAACTCATGGCCGGCAAACCGGCTAGGTTTACCGGGATCGTCATCAAGTCAGACAGATACATACCCAGGGGATCATCGGTTTTTTCACCGGCCTGGAAGGCAGTGGTGGGCGAGGTGGGACACACCAACACATCCACCTGATTGAAGGCATTCTCGAAGTCTTGTTTGATCAGGGTCCGTACCTTCTGGGCCTTGAGATAGTAGGCGTCATAGTAGCCTGCCGAGAGGGCGTAGGTGCCAATCATGATCCGCCGTTTCACCTCGGCCCCAAATCCCTGGGCTCGGGTCCGGGTGTACATCGACATCAAACTAGTGTCGTCAGTGCGCAGACCATACTTGACGCCGTCATAACGGGCCAGGTTGGAAGAGGCTTCAGAGGGGGCAATGATGTAGTAGGCCGGTAGGCCATAGCGAAAGCGGGGACAGGAAATGACTTGAATCTCGGCCCCCAGCTCCTGCAACTGCTGAATTGCCTTTTCTACCGCTGCCTGCACCACCGGGTCTAGGCCACTGCCGAAGGTCTCCTGAATCACGCCGATGCGTCGCTTGCTGCGTTGGTTCAGGCGAGGCCGCAGGGCCTGACCGTAGTCGGGCACCGGTTGGGGAATACTGGTGGCATCCCGGGAATCGTGGCCAGCAACCGCCTGCAACAGAATGGCAGCATCCTCGACGGTGTAAGCCAGGGGACCGATCTGATCGAGGGAAGAGGCATAGGCTACCAGGCCATAGCGAGACACCCGACCATAGGTCGGCTTCAGCCCGACGATGCCGCAAAAGGAGGCCGGCTGCCGAATGGAGCCGCCGGTGTCGGACCCCAGGGCCGCTACACATTCGCCGGCGGCAACGGCGGCGGCGGATCCTCCAGAAGACCCTCCTGGTACCCGTTGGGGATCCCAAGGATTAGCCGTCAGTTGATAGGCAGAATTCTCCGTGGAGCTGCCCATGGCAAACTCATCCAGATTGGTCTTGCCCAGGCAGATGGCTCCCGCTTGGGCCAGGCGTTGGGTCACGGTGGACTCGTAAGGGGGGACAAAATTGCCCAACACCTTGGAGGCACAGGTGGTGCGGATGCCGTGGGTACAGAGGTTATCTTTCAATCCCAATGGGATGCCGCTGAGTAACCCCAGGGACTCTCCGGCCGCGAGCTGGACGTCTACCTGTTGGGCTTGGGCCAAGGCTAGCTCGCCAGTGACGGTCAAAAAGCTGTTTACGGTGGGTTCCAGTTGCTCTAGCTGAGCCAGATATTCCTGGGTAATCTCAACTGCCGAGCGTTCTTTATTGACCAGTTGCTGATGCAGTTCGCGAATCAAGGACATCGGGGGCTCCTTCGGCAATGCGGCACCAAGATATCAGTATAAAGAGGTTTGGCAAGGGCGTATCGGCTTCCGGCCTGGAGGCCTAGATTTCCCTAAAGGGCGACCGCGGGTATCGTGCCAAACACCATGGCCGGGAAGTAGCCTCTATGGTAATCAGCAAGTCCTGGCGGAGCTAGATGAGGGCGGGCCTCTCTCGCCAGGATTGAGTCGTCACTGCGGGCCGGGTTCAAGGCGTTCCACGGGACTGGGTTGGCCTAGGGATAGGCCCTAAAAAGATGAGGATGAGGAAATGGTCTGGGTTGGGAGCGAGTCGCGATGGGTAGCCAAGGCAGGGATCGGGGGGCTGGTGTTGGCCGCCTGCTATCCCCTGGTGCTCAGGGCCATGTCTTTGGCCCCCTCCAGTCATGTCCAGACCCGCGATTTGCCACAGTCTCTAGGCCCAGCAGAAACAGGGCTGGCTCCGGTGAGATTGATCTCGCTGCCAGGGACAACACAGATGGCCATCGCGGCTGATCCCTTGAGTCCAGCCATCCAGTGGTGGCGACCCCCATCGGATACCTTGGCCCGCGATGCCTATGGTCTTGCCCGCCGGTTGGCAGCTCAGGCGGTGGCCATGCAAGTAGGGCGGGGCAACGGACAGTTCGTCTGGCAACGGCAGGCCTTTCTCTGGCGAGCTGCGATCGCACAGTTGCAAACTATCCCTCCCACCTCCCCATTGGCCACCCTAGCCAGCCATGAGCAGCGTCTCTACGCAACTCGCCTGGCAGCGGTGACAGCGCGCCTGGAGGCCGTCGAAGCCGATGTGCTGGGGCAGATTGCAGGGCGCTTAGGATCGCCTAGGATCGTGCGCATCAGTGTTTGTCCACTGATGGGGACTTGCCGGCATCACCAAGGCCAAGTTCCCCCGGCCAGCCCGGCCAGTCTGATTAAGATGCCCATCGCCTTCGTGCTCCTGCAGCAGGTAGCCGCGACGGCTAGCGATCTGGGCGACTCGATCTATATTGATCCCCACAACTTCACGGAAAATGGGGCCCAGGCCCGCATCTTCGTGGACCGTCATTATTCCTTAGGTCAGGTCATGGCCCGCATGATCGATGAAAGCAACAACATCGCCACCAATCAGTTAATCGACTATTTGGGCTGGGCTACCTTGAATCTAGCACTGCAGCAGCAGGGCTTCGCCACCATCCAGGTGCGCACCAAGCTGGTGGGGGCCGAGACCTCCCCCACCCAGAACATGGGCTGGGCCGCCAATACCCTGACCACGGCGGAGCTGACGGACCTGATGCGGTCTGTATATGCCCGTCGGGTGCCGGGGGCCGAGCACCTGATTCGAGCCCTAGCCACCCAAACCCATCGTGACTTTGGCTATGAGGCGCTGAGGGCGTTTCCGGCGCAGCGGGTGGCCTGGCTGGGGGAGAAGACCGGCCAAAATTCTCAGGTGATTGGTTCGACCTTAGCAGTGCGGGTTGATGGTCAGGTTTACCTGCTGACAGTCACCCTAGATCGCAGCGGTAATCAGCGGCGGCTGCGGCAAATTCTGCGGGATGTGGTCAGTTATCTGCTCTACCGAGAGCCGCTGTTAGGGTCGCCCCTAGCCCAGGGCTCCTGAGCTGTTATGGCCGTTGCTGTCTGGGTTGGCGGGGGTGAGGGCAGTTGCGATCGCATCGATCACCCGTCCCACCGGAATCACCTCTAGGGGCGGCTGACTCATGCCCTGGCCCTGGGGCACGATGGCCCGAGTAAAGCCCAACTTAGCCGCTTCTTTCAGCCGCAACTCCATCTGGGAAATGGGTCGCACCTGCCCGCCCAGGCCCACCTCGCCGATTAACACCAGCCCTGGATCCACCATGCGATCGCGAAAGCTGGCCACCACCGCCACGGCGACACCCAGATCCGCCGCCGGTTCCCCTACACTCAGCCCCCCCGAGGAGGCCACATAGGCATCGAGCTTCGAGAGGGGAATGCCCAATCGCTTCTCCAGCACCGCCAGAATCTGGAGCAACCGATTAAACTCAATGCCCGTAGCCGAGCGCCGAGGAGAACTATAGCTGGTGGGACTCACCAGGGACTGAATTTCCACCACCAAAGGCCGAGTGCCCTCACAGGCAACGATGGTGGAGATCCCCGGCACCGGCTGATCCCGATTACTCAAGAACAGGGCCGAGGGATTCTTAACCTCTGCCAGGCCGCGATCACGCATCTCAAATACGCCCAATTCGTGGGTGGCGCCAAATCGGTTCTTCACCGACCGCAGCAGTCGATGGCTAGCGAAGCGATCCCCCTCGAAATAGAGCACCGTATCCACCAAATGCTCCAGCACCTTGGGGCCGGCAATCGCCCCCTCCTTAGTCACATGACCCACGATAAATAGAGACGTTGTCTGGCGTTTGGCCAACTGCATCAAGGCTGAGGTGCATTCCCGCACCTGAGCCACCGAGCCCGGAGCCGACGTCAAAGCACCGTAATATAGCGCCTGAATGCTGTCGATGATGGCGATGGTGGGCTGCAGGGACTCCAGCTCCAGCAGGATGGTTTCCAAATCGGTCTCTGGCAGTAAGTAGAGCTGTGATCCCAATGAAGCCTGCTGATCCCGAGGGGCAGAGCCTGCCGCCGTTAACCGTTGCCAACGCAGTTTCAGTTGTTGCCCAGATTCTTCCGCACAGACGTATAACACCGAGGTGGTGGCCGCTAGCTGTTGGGCCACCTGTAGCAGCAAGGTGGATTTGCCGATGCCAGGATCGCCTCCCAGCAACACCAGAGACCCTGGTACGATGCCACCCCCCAGCACCCGATCCAATTCCCGGTAGCCTGATCCCAGACGGGCTTGGGGATGTTCGGTCACCTGGTCCAGAGGAATCGCTTGCCGTGGCTGGGCCGGGTCAGCCTTAGCTTTGTGACGGCGGCTGGCCGGACGAGGGCCCGTCCCAGTTTGGGGCGACAGAGGTTGCTCCACTAGGGCGTTCCAACTGTGGCAGACAGGACAGCGGCCAAAGTACTGAGAGGACTCGGCCCCACACTGGTTACAAACGTAGAGAGAGCGAGATTTAGCCATGGGTTCAGTATCGCACTGGCCAGCTAGCTTAGGGCCTCAGGAGCCGAAGCTAGCATTAGCTCTGGAGTTGAGAGCCACTGAGGTCGCTTAACTAAGCTGAGATCGCCCTAGACTCGCAGAGTCTGATAGCCTGGCTACTCAAATATAGAGACATGGAGGGGGAGTCGGGATGAGCCCCATCGTCTTTGCAATTTTGCGATCGCACTTGAGAAATATAACAATCCAATGCTCTCCATTAAGCGCTCGGGGAACCTTAAAAAACCCTGAAAACCTTCCATTTAGGAGATTGTTCGGGGCTCAAGATGGGGATAGATGCCGTAACATCTTAATATCGCAGTACTAAAAGTTAATTATGCAAAATTAGCAAAATTAGCAGTTAACCCCTGGAGAAGATTAGCGTCTGTTGGGAGCTGAGAGAGCGTTGGAAAACACAAAGGAAAAAATACTGGTCGTTGACGACGAAGCAAGCATTCGCCGCATCTTAGAAACCCGGTTGTCAATGATTGGCTACGATGTGGTGACGGCTGCAGATGGTGAAGAGGCGTTAGATACCTTTCGCTCCAGCCATCCAGACCTAGTGGTGCTGGATGTGATGATGCCCAAGTTAGATGGCTATGGCGTCTGCCAGGAACTGCGTAAAGAGTCAGATATCCCCATTATTATGCTCACAGCCCTAGGGGATGTGGCCGATCGTATCACCGGGCTAGAATTGGGAGCCGATGACTACGTCGTCAAGCCCTTTTCTCCCAAGGAACTGGAAGCCCGGATTCGATCCGTGCTGCGGCGGGTGGATAAAACCGGTGGCACTGGTATCCCCAGTTCTGGAGTGATCACCGTCAATACGATTCGCATCGATACCAATAAGCGCCAAGTCTACAAGGGGGACGAGCGGATTCGACTGACCGGCATGGAGTTTAGCCTTCTAGAACTCTTGGTCAGCCGCTCTGGTGAGCCCTTTTCTCGCTCTGAGATTTTGCAGGAAGTCTGGGGCTATACCCCAGAGCGTCACGTGGATACCCGGGTAGTGGATGTTCATATCTCTCGGCTCCGGGCCAAGCTAGAAGATGACCCCAGCAATCCTGAATTGATTCTCACTGCCCGCGGTACCGGCTACCTGTTCCAACGAATCGTGGAACCGGGCGAAGAGTAGTCTGCTAAAATTTCTTAAGGTTTTTGTAGCTTTTAGTCTTTATACAGCTTTAGTCAATGGGAGCAACTCGGGCACGAATCGCAGTCGATGCGATGGGTGGAGACCACGCGCCGGCTGAAGTAGTCACTGGCGCCATCCGGGCTAAGGCGGAGTTAGGGGTCGACATCTTACTGGTTGGAGATCCTGACCAAATTTATGCCGCCACTCCTCAGCCCGGGAATTTAGATCAGCTAGAGTTGGTTCCAGCGGAAGGCACCATTGCCATGGACGAAGAGCCGCTCAGTTCTCTGCGGCGTAAGCCCAAGGCATCCATTAATGTTGCCATGGACCTAGTGAAGCGGAAGCGGGCCGACGCGGTGGTTTCGGCAGGGCACTCCGGTGCTGCCATGGCAGCAGCATTATTGCGGCTAGGCCGATTAAAGGGCATTGATCGACCTGCCATTGGGGCCGTTTTCCCCACCGTAATAGCAGATAAGTCAGTGTTAATCCTAGATGTGGGGGCCAATGTAGACTGTCGGCCCAAATTTCTAGAGCAGTTTGCCGTCATGGGGACGATCTATTCCCGCTATGTGTTGGGGGTCGAGCAGCCCACGATAGGTCTCTTGAATATTGGCGAAGAATCTAGCAAGGGCAATGATCTGGCCGTGCGGGTGCATCAGATGCTCCAGGAAAACCCGGCCGTGCCCTTCATTGGCAATGCCGAAGGGCGAGATGTGCTGTCGGGCCAGTTTGATGTGGTTGTGTGTGATGGCTTCGTCGGCAATGTCTTGCTGAAGTTTGCCGAAGCCGTTGGGGAGGCTGTTTTAAATATCCTGCGCGAGGAACTGCCCCAGGGGCTACGGGGCAAGGCTGGTACGATGATGCTTAAGCCCAATCTGCGTCGGATCAAGCAACGGGTAGATCATGCTGAGCATGGGGGTGCTCTATTATTAGGAGTTGCCGGTATTGCGGTGATTAGTCATGGCAGTTCCCAAGCCCCCTCTATCTTCAATGCGATTCGCCTGGCCAAGGAAGCCGTTGATCATGAAGTACTGCAGCGAATTCAGGCCCAATATCAAAAAGTTGCCATGCCGGCTGCGGATGGGGAGTAATGGTGCAAGCTAATTTGGTGGGGGTTTCGATTACAGGTAGTGGGTCAGCCCAATTGTCTAGAGCGCTGAGCAATGATCAGCTGAGCCAAATTGTCGATACCTCCGATGAATGGATCGCCAGCCGCACCGGTATCCGCCAGCGCTACATTGCTGAGACGCAACAATCCCTCAGTCATATTGCTGCTGAGGCCGGGCGTCAGGCCCTAGCCATGGCTAAACTGCCCCCTGAGTCGGTACAGCTCATTATTCTGGCCACCTCAACCCCAGACGATCTATTCGGCAGTGCTTGTCAAGTGCAGACCCTCCTAGGGGCAACCCATGCAGTGGCCTTTGATTTGACGGCAGCCTGCTCTGGCTTTGTATTTTCCTTGGTGACAGCTGCCCAATACCTCCGCCAGGGTGTGTATCAGAATGTGCTTGTTATCGGGGCTGATATCTTGTCCCGGTGGACGGATTGGAGCGACCGTCGTACCTGCATCTTGTTTGGCGATGGAGCTGGAGCCGTAGTGATGCAGGCGAGTGATGTCGATGGGTTGCTGGGCTTCGAACTCTGTAGTGACGGCCGCCTCAACGGTTGTTTGAAGCTATCCTATCAGTCGGAGCCGCTAGAGATAGTAGAGGGTATTCAGGGGCAACAGGGAACCTTTCAACCCATCACTATGAATGGCCGCGAGGTCTATAAATTTGCCGTGAGTCGAGTGCCAGAGGTGCTGGAAAAAGCTCTCTTTCGAGCTGGCAAAACCCCTAGAGATATTGACTGGTTAGTACTGCACCAAGCCAATCAGCGGATTTTAGATGCTGTGGCTGAGCGCTTAGAGGTACCTTCAGAGCGGGTGGTGAGCAACATGGCCTGCCATGGTAATACCTCGGCGGCATCCATCCCATTAGCCTTAGATGAAGTGGTGAGAGCGGGCAAAGTACGGCCTAGTGATTTAATAGCAACGGCCGGATTTGGCGCTGGACTGACTTGGGGCGCTGCCATCTTTGAGTGGGCTGCTGGCCCTGCCTAAATCTTCCCTAAATCCCCGTTTACTGAGACAGTGAATTATTGGGAGTCGTTGGGCCGCCATTCCTTGTGAATTGGGCCATAGTCATCCTACTCACTGGTGTTAAGGCTGGGACAATCATGACCAAGACTGCATGGGTATTCCCCGGACAGGGATCGCAGGTAATAGGTATGGGGGCTGATTTGGCTGCCGTGCCCTTGGCAATGACTCACTTGCAAGAAGCCGAGGATATCTTAGGCTGGTCGGTACTGGCAGTCAGCCAGAGCGAAGAGAATAAGCTGGCTAATACCCTCTATACCCAACCTTGCCTATACGTGATCGAATGTATTCTGATGGATTTGCTCAAGCAGCAGGGATGGCAGCCAGACTTGGTAGCTGGCCATAGTTTGGGAGAATATGTGGCTCTCTATGGGGCCGATGTATTTGAGTTTGGCACTGGGTTGCAGCTGGTGAAGCGGCGGGCAGAGCTGATGAGCCAGGCCTCTGATGGCATGATGGCGGCATTGATGGGCTTCGATCGCGATGAGTTGATTGCCAGTTTAGAGCAAACGGCGGATGCTGTTTTAGCCAATGACAACAACCCGGGACAGGTGGTGATCTCAGGCACCCCGGCCGCCGTCGAATCGGTGATGACGAAAGTCAAGGCCAAGCGAGCAGTGCCCCTCAAGGTCAGTGGTGCTTTCCATTCCCCTTTAATGGCAGATGCGGCGGCAGAGTTTGAGTCAGCCTTAGAACCGGTGGCCTTTGCCGCAGCGACAGTACCTGTACTGTCGAATGTCGAGCCGACTCCCAGTCAGGATGCTGAAGGGTTGAAGCAGCGCCTACGGCAACAGATGACGGAGCCGGTACGGTGGCGGGAAATTTCCTTACAGTTGCCCCAGTTGGGGATCGAGCGGGTAATTGAAGTCGGACCTGGCAATGTGTTGACGGGGCTGATTAAGCGGACCTGTAAATCGCTGACATTGCTGAATGTGGGCACTTTGGCTCAGGTACAGGGGTTGGTTAAATAGCCATGGGGCGCGATCGTGAACCCCGGATTAGCCTGCTGCTCTATCACCTGTTTAAGTGGTCGGTGGTGAGCCCGGTTTTCCATGGTTATTTTCGAGGCCGTATCTACGGGGCCGAGCAGGTGCCCCGGCGGGGCAAGGTAATCGTGGTGGCCAATCACGCTAGTGATTTCGATCCTCCAATCGTGTCTAACTGTGTGGGGCGCCCTGTGGCTTACATGGCCAAGGAAGAGCTGTTTCGGGTGCCGATCTTAGGTCAGGCGATTCGTCTGTATGGGGCCTATCCAGTCAAGCGGGGCGCGGCCGATCGCAACGCCATTCGAGCCGCTTTAGCTCAGTTGGAGCGGGGCTGGGCGGTGGGAATCTTCTTGCAGGGAACTCGCACCCGAGATGGACGCATCCCAGGCCCAAAGCTGGGGGCGGCACTGTTGGCGGCAAAGGCTGAAGCTCCGTTGTTGCCGGTGTGTCTCTGGGGTAGCCATCGGATTTTTCCCAAGGGGGGTAGGGGCCCTCGACCGGTGCCGTTGACTGTTCGTATCGCGGCTCCCATTGCACCACCGCCATCCTCAGATCGGGTGACGCTACAGGCGGTAACGGAGCACTGTACTCAGGTGATTCATGACTTGCATGATCAGGGCCGGTAACGGCTGCAAGCTTCGAGAAAGCAAACGCTGATCGACACCCTCTGGCAAACTAGGAAGAGCGTTGTAGACCGTTTTTATGGCTCATGACAGATGCCCTCAGAACTGAACTAGCGGACATGGTGGATTCAGCTGAGTGGACTTGGTTGCAACCCCATGCCAATCGGGATGCCGTCGTTGTAGTCGATCAGGCTTTGGACTTGGTGGACGTAGGGGTTGCGATCGCAACGGACAATGTCACCTCCGTAGACCACTGGATTGGCGAACAACTGCTGCGAAAACCCACCCTAGACCAGCTGATCCGATGGGAACGCACCGAGGGATTGCGATTTCAAGCCCTAATCGTGCCACCCTATGTGCTAGTACAACAGTCTCCAGAGGCGACCTAGGCCTACCTAGGCGATTCCCCCCTTTCCTGCACTTCTATGCCCACTATCGCCCCCAATCACCCCGCCTGCATCCCTTCCAGACGCCCTGGTGTTGGCTCTATGCCCTGTGGAAGTTCTCGCGACCCCATACCATTATCGGCACCAGTTTCAGCGTGCTGGGGTTGTTTGCCATCGCCGCCGCTACCATCCCCGCCCCTGCCATCGCTTGGGGGGAGTTGGCCTGGGCCTGGTTGGCCTGTTTGGGGGGCAATCTCTACATTGTCGGCCTGAATCAGATTCAGGATATCGAGATCGATCGCATCAATAAGCCCCCACCTCCCCCTGGCATCCGGGGAATTTTCCCGCCGCGATGGCTGGTGGCTGGTAGGCGCAGCTGTGATCGTGGCCCTGGGGCCTAGGCGGGGGGGCGGGGGATATCTGTTTGCCACTGTTGCCATCAGTGTGGTCATCGGCACCGCCTACTCCCTGCCCCCTATACGGCTGAAGCGATTTGCCGTCTGGGCCTCGGCCTGCATCTTGGTGGTGCGCGGGGTGGTGGTGAATCTGGGGTTGTTTCTGTATTTCGCTGCCGCCCAGCAATCTCCAGGGATTCCCCCCATCATCTGGGCCTTGACCGGGTTTGTGGTGGTCTTTAGCGTTGCGATCGCAATTTTCAAAGACATCCCCGACATCGAAGGCGATCGTCAATATAATATCCGCACCTTTACCGTTCGCTTGGGGCAACGCACCGTCTTCAACCTAGCCCGCGGGTTACTCACCCTGGCTTACCGGCGGTATGATGCTAGCGGCTCCCTGGCTGCCAACCGTCAACCGTCTAGGGCTAGTCATGGCCCATGGTCTGGTCCTAGGCAGCTTTTGGTGGCTGAGTCAGCAGGTTATCTGGCCCCGCGCCCCCCCGCCGACGGCTCCGGTTTTCCTATCGCAGCTTTTACCAGATCATCTGGGGGTTCTTTTTCCTGGAATACGTGATTGTCCCAGTAGCGTGTTGGCTACAGTAACTGTCTTGTTATCCATTGCCCTACACCGCCCATGTACGACTGCATCATTGTCGGCGCTGGTCCCGCCGGCGGTACCGCTGCCTATCACCTAGCCAAACGGGGCCGCTCCGTCCTGGTATTGGAAAAGGCCACCCTGCCCCGCTATAAACCCTGCGGCGGCGGCGTCTCTCCCCAGGTGGCCCAATGGTTTGACTTCGACTTCACGCCAGCCATTTCGGCTCAGGTCACCACCGTCCGCTACACCTGGAACCTAGGAGCCCCAGTCACCAGCGAGATCACCACCGGCTCCCCGATCTGGATGGTGCGGCGGGACGAATTCGACCATTTTCTGGTGCAACAGGCCGTAGGCCAGGGGGCAGAACTGCGCCACAGTACCAAAGCCACCGGTATTACCTTCGCCCATGACAGCTGGCAAGTCACCACCGCCCAGGAGCCAGTGTCAGGCCGCTATCTGATCGCCGCCGATGGGGCTCGGGGGCCCCTAGCCAAGTGGCTCGGCTTTACCCAGCGGCAGCGCACCAGCGGTGGGCGCCTAGAAATTGAAACCCCGCGTGCCGGTGCCGGAGGCCCCACATCCCCCCATTTTGAGTTTGGCCTGTTGAAGAATGGCTATGTGTGGAACTTCCCCAAGGCCGACGGCTACTCCCTAGGCAGTGGTATCTTTCGCCAGGGCAAGCGAGCTTCTCAGGATCTGAAACCGGCCCTGCACCAGATATGCTGCCAGTTTCAGGTGGATGCCGCTCAGGCACAGCCCCACGGCCATCCCCTCAACCTGTGGAATGGTTACCAACGGCTCCACACGCAGCAGGCTCTCTTAGCCGGCGAGGCCGCCTGTGTGGTCGATCCCTTCACCGCCGAGGGAATTCGACCGGCCATCTTCAGTGGCTTACAGGCGGCTCAGGCCATTGACGCGGCCTTGGGGGGCGACCTGCAGGCCCTAGAAGCCTACTCCCAGCGGCTAAACGAGAAATGGGGGGCGCAGACATGGCCCTGGGCTCGGCGCCTGGCCCAAGCCTTTTATCAATGGCCCCGGCTGGGCTATCGGGTGGGCATCCAACGGCCCTCCGGCACCGAACAGATGGTCAAGGTCCTCTGCGGCGAACGGCGCTATGCCGATGTGGTGCATCGGGCCCTGCGTCGCCTCAGCGGCGGGGTACTGGCCTAGGGGCGGGCTCCATCAGGCCCTGTAGGGGAGGGGCAGCGGCCATCCCTTTGTGCTGAATCAAGACACCAAAGTTTCCCATGCCCAAGGGGTTGATCAGTTGGTGCAGGGCTTCCCGACGCCGCAATAGCTGTTGCAGAGCCGAGGTGTCTGCCGCCTCCGTCTCCGAGATGGCCGCGATCCGATCGCCTAGGCCCAGGGCCATGAGGAATAACCCTTGGGGCGTAAATCCCTCCCGGGTGAGCCCGCACTGCTCTCCTTGCCGCTCTAAGGCGGTGAAATTTACATGGGCGGTGATGTCTTGCTGTCCGAGGTACTGGTAGGGATCATCATGATGCCCGTGGCGGTAGTAGCACTGCAGGGTGCCCTGGCGACGGGAGGGGGCATAGTAACGCTGGGTCGCATAGCCATAGTCGATGGTGACGACATAACCTCGCTGCAGTCGGTCGGCGACGGTGCTGAGCCAGTCCAGGGCGGCCAGATTGACTTCGGTGCGATAGCCCACTGGATAGCCAGGGGGACTCAGGTGAATGCCGATATCCTGGAAGTATTCCTGAATCCGGGGGGTTGAGAAGGGCCCCAAAGTTTCCCGCAGTTCCGCTTCTCCGGTCTCGCCTAGGGTGACGTAGACTTCTTGCAGACCGGCCTCTGTCACCACCACCTGATGTACCGGCAGAGCATCCACCAGCTCGTTGGAAAAACAGCAGCCAATTACCGAATTGGCTGCGATCGCATCCCAGCCGACCCACTCGATGCGATCCCCCCAGGCGGCCAATCGCTGCCGTTGTGTCTTCTGTAGGCCTCCGGAGATTTCGACAATCTTGTACTGCAATGGGGCCAGACACTCTGGATGATGCCGCTCTAGATGAGAGAGCACATCAGCCGCCACCAACCCCTGGCCCGCCCCCATCTCCAGCAGGGTAAAGGGCCGAGGCTGGCCCAGATACTGCCACATCTGGGCAAACTGTTCCCCTAGTAACTCGCCGAAATCGTGGCCCAAATGCGGCGCGGTGACAAAATCTCCCCCAGGCCCCAGGGCCGTCCCAGTAATGTAATAGCCATGCTCTGGATGGTACAGGACCAGGTCCATGAACTCAGCGAAGGGAATGCGGTGATGGGCGCTGGTGTTAATGCGGTGGGCAATGGCCTCAAAAAGCGCGGGATTAGAGGGCATGGACAGCCAATCAAGTAGTGTACTCGGCATTGATGCGGATATAATCGTAGCTGAGATCACAGCCCCAGGCCTGCCCCCGTCCCGATCCAGTCCCCACGGACACGATGATGTCCACCGTATCGTCTTGCAGGTAAGCTCCCGCCGCCGCTTGCTTCAGATAGGCGCTCGCCGCCGATCGATCGAAGGGTTGAGGCTGGCCGCCATCCATCAGGACAAACTCTCCCAATTGAATGCGGAGATCCCCCTGATCAAATCCTACCCCAGCTCGGCCTGCGGCCCCGGCAATGCGACCCCAGTTAGGATCGCGGCCAAATATGGCTGACTTGACCAAAGAAGACCCAGCGATGGTACGGGCAATCTGGCGCGCCGCTTCATCATGGGCGGTGCCCTGGACCGTGATCTGTATTAAGCAGGTAGCCCCCTCCCCATCCCGGGCAATGGCTTTGGCTAGATGGGTACACACAGCGGTCAGCATCCCTTCTAGGAGATCGGCCTCGGGGCCAGCTTCGGTAATGGCCGGGGTACGGGAAGCACCATTGGCCAGGGCAATCAAGCTATCGTTCGTGCTAGTATCGCCATCGATGCTGATCTGGTTGAAGCTAAGCTCAGCGGCCCGCTGCACCATGGCCTGCCATAGGGGGGGTGAAATACTGGCGTCGCAAGTGATGAAGGCCAGCATGGTGGCTAGGTTGGGATGGATCATGCCCGAGCCTTTGGCAATGCCGCCGAGGCGCACCGGGCGATGGGCGATCTCAGCTTCCACGGCCCCAGACTTAGCCACCAAATCTGTGGTCAAGATGGCCTGGGCCGCCGCCGCCGATCCCGCCTCAGATAGGGCGGCTACAACGGCGGGAATGCCCTGCCTCAGGGCAGCCATGTTGAGGCATTGGCCAATCACGCCAGTCGAGGCAACCATGACCGCATCGGCTGGAATTCCTAAGGCTTGGGCGACGAGATCGGCACTTGCAATGGTGTCTACCCAGCCCTGGCTACCGGTGCAAGCATTGGCCTGACCCGCATTGCAGAGAATGGCCCGAGCGACAGATTTCGCCTCCAGGCGTTGGCGGCAGTAGTCGACACAGGCGGCCCGCACTTGACTCTGGGTAAAAATGCCCGCTGCGATCGCATCTCCCTCAGAGACAATCAGCGCTAAATCCGAGGCTCCCGAGGGTTTTAAGCCGGCAGCAATCCCCGCTGCCCTAAATCCCTTAGGGGCGCTGACACCCCCCTCAACCATCCGCCATTGCGTCATCAAATCACCCTCAATCGGCCCTGTTTTCCCGGGATTATATCAGGGGTGATGTCTACCACGGCCCCAAACGGCACCACCTAGCCAATCGCCACAAGGAATATCAGCCGCCGACCGATTGATGAAGCAACTCACAGCCAAGCCTTAACCCCCAAGCATCGCAGGCAATCGCCGATGGCCATGTTGGCAGCAGGGCTGCTAAAAAAAAGAGAGCTGCGTCGCAGCTCTCCTTACCATCAGGGTGCATCTACATACCATATTATCTTACATGTGAGGCGGGGGGCGCCACCCCCCAATCTATTTTTTGTTACATTTTGTGAGCTTTCTCAGCTGCTCTCGGGGGTGAATGCGTCTGGACCTGCCCGGAAGCGCCCTCGAGCCCGGGTGATTACCTCCTTAGCCTTTAAGTTTCTCACCCAGCAGTTGATTGGTCAGCTTCGGATCAGCCCGCCCCTCAGTCTGCTTCATGACTTGTCCCACAAAAAAGCCCTGAAGTTTCGTCTTGCCAGCCCGATACTGCTCCAACTTGTCAGGATTGTCAGACAATACCTGATCAATGATAGCCCCTAGTTCAGTTGGATCCGACAGCTGACTCAGGCCCCGTTCCTCGACGAGAGCCTGGGGAGATCCTCCATCCTGTAGCAGTTCCGGCACAATTTCCTTCGCAATCTTCGTACTAATAGTGCCCGCTTCAATCAGTTGAATCATCTCCGCTAAGGATGCCGGGGACAGAGCAATCTGATCAATCGTCAGTTTTTCAGCATTTAAGTAGGCTGCAATATCCTGCGTTACCCAGTTGGCCGCCAGTTTAGCATTAGCCCCGGCTGCCACGGTGGCCTCAAAGTACTCAGCGACTGCACGCTCATCGGTTAGCACCCGCGCATCGTAAGGGGATAAGCCAAAGGCCGTCTCATAATGCCGACGCTTTTGGGCCGGTAACTCCGGTAACTCGGCCTGCCAGGTCGACAGTTGCTCTGCCGACACCTCTAGCGGCGGCAAATCCGGTTCCGGGAAGTAGCGATAATCGCTCGATCCTTCCTTAGAGCGCATGCTGATGGTGCGTTGACTCCCTTCCTCCCAGAGGCGAGTTTCCTGGATGATTGGCTCTCCTGCTTCCAGGGCCTGCACTTGCCGTTCGATCTCATGGTCGATGGCCTTCTGGATGGCACTGAAGGAGTTCATGTTCTTGATCTCTACCTTGGTGCCAAAGGCCTCTTGCCCCAACGGCCGCACCGAGACATTGACATCACAGCGCAGGGAACCTTCCTGCATATTGCCGTCGCTAATGCCCAGATATCGCATGATGCGGCGTAACTCTTGAGCATACTCAGCCGCCTCCTGTCCCGATCGCAAATCAGGTTCAGAGACAATTTCGATCAACGGCACCCCGGCCCGATTGTAATCCACCAGCGAATAGGCCGATCCCGATAGGCGGTCACTGCCAGCATGGACCAGCTTGCCAGCATCTTCTTCCATATGTAGGCGGGTAATGCCGATGCGCTTGCGGGTAGCCTCTTTGCTTTGCTTGTCAATTAACTCGATCTCCAACCAGCCATGCTCGGCAATGGGCAAATCGTACTGGGAGATCTGATAATTCTTGGGCAGGTCAGGGTAAAAATACTGCTTGCGATCAAACTTACTATAGGGAGCGATCTGACAATTCAGCGCGAGTCCTGCTTTGACAGCATATTCCAGTACCGTCCCATTCAGCACTGGCAGTACCCCCGGCAAGCCCATCACAATCGGATCAACATGGGTATTGGGGACAGCCCCAAAGGCATTTGAACTGGGCGAAAAGATCTTGGTATCGGTACATAGCTGACAATGCGTTTCCAGGCCAATAATGGCCTCATACTGAGTCTTCACAGGAGCCGCGGAAGTCATGAAGAACTTTTCCCATGGCAGAGGTGGACGTGTTTATTGTAGCCCGCTTGAGCCCTGGGGATGGATCGCCCATACTAATTGCTACCACTCATTCTAGTGATCACCGACCCCAATGGAGAAACAATACGACAGCCGCATCTATGTAGAGCAAATGGCCTTGATGCTGGGCTTATCCTTGCCACCTGACAGCCAAATGGGGGTCATAGACGCCTTCGAGCAACTGCGAGCGGTGGCGCAACCGGTGCTGAACTTCCCCTTACCGGATGATTTGGAAGTGGCTCCCATCTTTGAACCATGACATCTACCCCGGATGCCTTAGGGATTGCCAACTCTATCCGCCGTGGCGAACGGACGGCGACCGAAGTCATTGCCGCAAGCATAGCTCAGATTGAAGCCCTAAATCCCCAGCTCAATTGTTTCACGGCTATCACTGCTGACATGGCCCGAGCGATGGCAGCCGATATGGACCGGCGCCTCAGTACCGGCGAAGACCCAGGCCCCCTAGCCGGGGTTCCCTTCGCCGTAAAAAATCTCTTCGATATTAAGGGGCTCATTACCTTAGCCGGTTCCCGCATTCATCGCGAGCGCCCTCCAGCTCACCAAGATGCCACCCTGATTACTCGTCTGAAACAAGCTGGCGCTATCTTGGTAGGGGCCCTCAATATGGATGAGTATGCCTATGGCTTCGTGACCGTCAACAGCCACTATGGCATTACCCCAAATCCCCACGATGTAACTCGCATAGCCGGTGGCTCCTCAGGAGGGTCGGCAGCCGCCATAGCCGCAGGGGTAGTGCCCCTGACCCTAGGATCGGATACGAATGGCTCCATCCGGGTTCCCGCTGCCTTGTGCGGAGTTTACGGATTTAAGCCCACCTACGGCCGTCTGTCCCGAGCCGGAACCTACCCCTTAGCCAATAGCCTTGATCATGTGGGGCCCCTGACTCGCTCGGTGCGAGATATGGCCGCTGCCTACGATGCCTTACAAGGCCCTGATCACCGCGATTCCCTCTGCGGTGATCGGCCCTCAGAACCCGTGAGTCCAGGGTTGGAGCAGGGCATTGAGGGGATGCGTATCGCCGTGGCTGGAGAGTATTTCAGCCAAGCAATGGAGCCGGAGGTAGCTAGGGCTGTAGACCAGGTGGCAGAGGCTTTGGGAGCTACAAAGCGAGTAGTCATCCCAGAGTCTACCCGAGCTCGGGCAGCTGCCTATGTGATTACGGCCAGTGAGGGGAGTCATTTGCACCTATCTCGCCTGCAACGTCGCCCCATGGAGTTTGACCCGGCTACCCGAGATCGCTTCTTGGCGGGAGCCATGATACCGGCAAGCTGGTATATCCAAGCCCAGCGATTTCGGCGTTGGTACCGAGATCGGATCCGATTATTATTCCAGTCAGTCGATATTGTACTGGCGCCAACGACGCCCTGTGTCGCTCCTGCCTTGGCCCAGACTACCCTATCGATCAATGGAGAAGAGATGCCAGTGCGAGCTCATTTGGGCCTTTATACCCAGCCCCTATCTTTCGTAGGACTGCCAATTCTCTCAGTTCCGGTGCATCAACCGGGAAACCTGCCGGTGGGAGTGCAGGTCATTGCCGCTCCCTACCAAGAAGAACGAGTATTACGGGTCGCAGCCCACCTAGAGGCTATGGGCATCACGTCAGCCCCTGTTGCTGCTGTGGATGGCGATTGCCCTATCTGAAATGCTGGAGAGCTAAGTTGGAGAGCTAAGTTGAGCGACTCAATCATCTGGTACATTCTGAAGTCAGCCACAGGACAGTGTGAGATTGTCCCGGCCTCGCAGCTACAAGACATCGACAGTGATGGCGCTGACACCTGGGGCCCCTATGACTCTAAAGCAGAGGCCATTGCCCGCCGAGTCGGCCTCATCCGCGCTGGCAAGTGTCGACCGATGCAAGCTAGCTGTTAACGGCTAGGAACAGCGCCGACATCCAGCTCATGGGTCTCTCGGGCCGCTCGAATTTCTTGAGCCAAGATGTCTAAGGCCTGGATATATTGCGGATCGGCTTCGGTGCCAATAGCCTCGCGATTTTCCGACAGGGCTTCCCGCTCGGATTCACTCAGCTCTACCATGACGTCTGGCGTGATGCCAGCTTTATTAATATCGCGACCATCGGGGGTTAGGTACTTGGCGACGGTGACCGCGACGCCTGAACCGTCATCTAGGCTGCGGACTGACTGGACTAGCCCCTTACCAAAGGTACGAGTGCCCACCAACACAGCGCGTTCGTTGTCTTGTAGAGCCCCAGCAAGAATCTCACTGGCACTGGCGGAGCCGCCGTCCACCAACACGACCAAGGGCCTGGTCGTCAGAGCCTTACCATTGGCAGCTTCTTCATCGATGATGCCCTGACGGTTAACAGTGGACACGATGGTGCCGTCTTCTAGCCACATGCGGGCGATATCAATACTAGAGAATAGGAGTCCCCCTGGATTGGAGCGCAAATCTAAGATGTAACCGGTGACGTCGCGCTCTTCTAGGGCTGCAATGGCCTCTTCCATCTCTTCTGCAGCATTGGCACTGAATTGAGTCAGGCGAATGTAGCCTATTGGACCTTCTGGTCCTTCCTTGTAGGCATAGCGAACGGGATGAATCTCGATGCGATCGCGAACAATGGTGTAGTCGATGCTGCGGTTCTCTCGACGAATCGTCAACGTCACCTCAGATCCCACCGGTCCCCGAATCAAGCTAACGGCCTCATTGAGATCCATGCCTGCGGTACTGTGACCATCGATTGCTGTGATCACATCCTGGGAGCGCACCCCTGCCTCAAAAGCAGGGGTGTCTTCAATGGGGGAGACGACGACAATCTCTTCGGTCTCTTCGTCTTGGGAAATCTGAATACCGACACCAGTCAACTCTCCGGAGGTGTCGATTTGCATATTGCGAAACTCTTGAGGATCCATGAAGCGCGTGTAGGGATCCTCTAACCTGTCCAGCATTTCGCGAATAGCCGTGTAGGCATCCTCGCGATCGCTGTAGGAACGCTGTAGATATTCCTGGCGTACAGCTTCCCAGTCCACCTGATTGAAGGTGGCATCAACATAATGACGCTCAATCAGCTGCCACACCTCATCAACCAGCTCCTTGGGGCTTTCTTCGAAAAAGGCTTGGCCCTGCGAGAGCTGAATCCCGGCACCGGTGACAGTGACCGCCGCTACTGCCAATGCCGTTGCTCCCAGTACCAGTCCACGCTTTGCAATCGCCATAGCGAAATTGAATCCCCATCATGAAGACAAGTATGCCCAATCTAACACAGGCATTCGGCAGCAAGAGGTACCAGAAGCCACAAAGGTAGGATGTCTTGCCGTAAGCTTCGCATTGCCTTATTCAAGGCGTTATTCAAGCGGATCAAGGATCGATCCAGCGGCCGTCGGCTTTAATTAAATTAATCAACTCAACCACCCCCTGATCTTCAGGAACTCGCTTGATCTCCTCACGACCTCGGTAGAGGGAAATATAACCTGGGGTCTTGCCCACATAACCGTAGTCAGCATCGGCCATCTCCCCAGGGCCATTGACAATACAGCCCATGACAGCGATGTCGAGCCCTGTGAGGTGACTGGTGGCCTGACGCACCTCACGCAGCACATCTTCTAGATTGAATAGAGTGCGGCCACAGGACGGACAGGCCACATATTCCACCATGGTTTTGCGTAGACCTAAGGCCTGCAAAATGCTGTAGCAGACGGGAATTTCCTTTTCCGGAGCTTCTGTCAGAGAAACGCGAATGGTATCGCCAATGCCTTCGGCCAGTAGAGTGCCAATGCCAGCAGTAGACTTAATCCGGCCATATTCCCCGTCGCCAGCCTCGGTGACGCCTAAGTGCAGAGGATAGTCCATGCCTAACTCATTCATGCGCTGCACCATGAGTCGATAGGCGGCTAGCATAACGGGTACTCGCGAGGCTTTCAGGGAAATAACCAGGTTGTAGAACTCCAGCGATTCACAGATACGGATAAATTCCAAGGCTGATTCCACCATGCCCTCTGGGGTATCGCCATAGGTGAAAAGCATGCGCTCAGCCAAAGAACCATGGTTCACCCCGATGCGCATGGCCTTGTCCTGCTGCTTGAGGGACAACACCAGGGGCTCTAACGTCTGACGAATTTTGTCTCCAATTTCCTGAAACTCATCTGGGGTGTATTCCGAACGTCCTGGTTTCGGTTTTTCAAAGACATATAGCCCGGGGTTAATTCGCACCTTATCCACGTGCTTGGCTACTTCCAGGGCAATTTTCATGCCGTTGTGATGCACATCGGCCACCAGGGGAACGGGCTGATAGGTCGCCGCCAATTGTGCCTTGATTTGCGCCAGGGCTCGGGCATGGGCCATGCTGGGTACCGTCACCCGGACAATTTCACAGCCGATTTCATGGAGACGGCGAATGGCAGCGACAGAGCCCTCCACATCTAAGGTGTCCTCGTTGATCATCGATTGCACCACCACCGGATAGCCACCGCCAATGGTGGTGTCGCCTACCCGCACTGGACGAGTTTTGCGACGATGAATCGTGGTGTCGAAGGCCGCCTCAGAAGGCGCAGTGGTCGTAACAGGAGAGGGCAGGGTCTGCATAGCACTCACGGAATCGGATAGGGGCAATTGGGAACTCGATTTACTACTCAGGGTGCCACAGAATGGCCGTGTTTATGCGCGATGTGGGTGACATATCACGTTGCTCGGCTAGGATCGGCCCTAGCTAGGCTAAACCCTCTCCTGTCATAGAGGTGGCTGATGGCGATGTTGGCGGACAATCAGAATTTAAGGAGTGCTGGTGTGAAGTCAAGATCGATCGCAAGACTGTAGGTACCAATAATGGGGATTGGATTTAGATATGGATATAGATCATCAGGTCGCTCTTGTCACAGGTGCTAATCGTGGCATCGGTTTGGCAGTAACCCGCCAATTAGCTCGCCAGGGAATTAAGGTGATTTTGGGCAGTCGGGATCCGGAGCAAGGAGAATCGGTGGCCCAAACGTTACGTGATGACGGCCTAGACGTTAGTTCTCACCAGCTATCGGTCACTGATGCCGGGGGCATCAAGATCCTGGCCCAGTTGATCGAAACCAAGTTTGGCCGCTTGGATATTCTGGTCAACAATGCTGGAATCTTCCCTGATAGCAATAGCATTTTGACTACAGCCATTGGTCCGATTCGGGCAGCGATGGAAACTAACGTATTTGGCCCAATCCTGATGGCGCAAGCCTGTGTTCCCTTGATGAAGCGCCATGGCTACGGCCGCATTGTCAATGTGTCGTCGGGGATGGGGCAGCTGTCTGACATGGGGGGAAACTACACCGCCTATCGACTCTCTAAGGTGACGCTGAATGGGGTGACTCGAATCTTGGCGGCTGAATGCCGGGACGCCAATATTAAGGTAAATTCGGTGTGTCCAGGATGGGTTCGGACTCGTATGGGTAGTGAGGCAGCGCCCCGCAGCCCGGAAGAGGGAGCCGATACGATTGCTTGGCTGGCGACTTTACCCGATGATGCGCCTAGCGGACAATTCTGGCGCGATCGCACCCCAATTCCTTGGTAGTGGTCTCAGCTGACAATCTGGTCACCGATCCAACTGAGATAGGGGGCAGCCCCGGCGGTGATGGGCAGGGCGATGATTTCGGGAACCTCGTAGGAGTGTAGGTCTCGAATGCGGCTGTCTAGGCGATCAAATTGGCCTAGGTCGGTTTTGATCAGAAGCTGCCATTCTGGATCGCGATGGACGCTCCCCTGCCAGGTATACACAGAACGGATGGGAAGTATGCTGACGCAGGCGGCTAGCTTCTCTTGGACTAAGGCTGATGCGATCGCATCAGCTTCAGCCTCCGAGCCAGCGGTTACCAAGACAACCCCATAGGTAGCCATCGTTAGTTAAGGTCCTGAGTGCAGCATCGGTTTGATAATCCTTCCCATTGTAAGGGAGGCCTTGGGGGAAACCGACGGCAGGGCAGCACGAATTCGACAAGAGACTAGGCAGGGGACAGTCACCGGCTTTTTGCTGAGAGACCATTGTCTGCCTAGAGGGGGGTGCTGTTGCCATGGGCTCTTCTCTCAGCGGGTATCTGTGGCAACGCCATCTAGGTAGGCCCGGTGGAACTGCGCCCAAGCCAAGTTGGCTCCCTCCAGCTTGGTTCCCTGGAGATTAGCGTCACTGAGGTTGGCCCCTTGCAAATTGGCGCCGCGCAGGTCTGCCTGTCGTAGGTTGGCCCGAGAGAGATTGGCCCCAGTTAGGTTGGCCCCCTGCAAATTCGCCTTGACCAGGAAAGCGCCTTGCAGCGTCACCTCCGTCAAGCTAGCCAATCTCAGACAACTCTCGCTCATCTTGGCAAAGCTCAGGTCGGCCCAATTCAGCGTTGCCTCAGTCAGATTGGCATGGGTAAGAAACGACCGTCGCAGGTTAACCCCAGTCAGGTTGGCAGTACTGAGATCAACCGCTACCAAAATATGGTGGGCTAAGTTGGCCCCATTCAAGTGGATACCGGCAAAATTCCGATAACCAGTCTCATACAGCTCTAGAAAATAGGTGATATGCATATCACGGCGATAGCGGTCTGGAGATGGAACAGGCCACTGTATCCCAGGAAATGTAAGCGATGAAGATGCCATAGGATAAAAACTGCCAGGAATTAACAACGTTCAACCTGAACCCTGGCCGAATGTCGATGAACCGGTTCCAGAGGATGAAGAGCAGCGACTCCCTAACCTGCTACTACAGACCTGATTGGGCCCAGATTGGTCCAGAACTGTTGCAGCGAATTAAGGGCATCAACTTAGCAAATAGTCTCCGAATCAGGGCACACCTGTTCCGAGACCTCTCAGTCGATGAGATACCCGCTCTAGCTAACTAGGATGACCATAGGGACAAGACTAATCAGAGGGATACCAGCTCCCCTACAGATTAGGAGGTGCCGCGATAGATTTCCTAGTTGTGTCAAGTAGATTGATATTTTGGAGTGAAACTTAGCAGTTACTCAATGGTTAGACGAATTGGGTTAACGATTGTATGGTTAGGCTTCATTCTGTATGCATTTTTGGCCGCCCCACCGGATCATCCCCAAACGCTGGATCTGATTTTGCGCCTGAGTCGTGGCGACTGGCGTGAGATTAACCCAGCCATCGTAGTGCTGCTGGTACCGACACCGTTGGGGGATGACATGGCCCGGCGGGGCATGAAGGGACGTTGGCCTTGGGCGGTGATGGCCGTACCGATGCTTGGAGCAATTGTCTATCTGATGCTGCGGCCCCCATTGCCTGCCAACGACTCGGCACTCATCCATTAAGCATGATCCTCTCAGACAATTTTCAGCCCATCTCAGTACGCTGAGGCCCAGTCCCTAGTAGAGAACGCCATGGAATCTCTTCGACCCATTGTTAAAGATCTGGTTCTGCTTGGGGGCGGTCATTCCCATGCCATTGTGCTGCGCCAGTGGGGGATGCGACCTTTGGCAGGGGTGCAGATCACCTTGATCACCAACCTGGCCGATACTCCCTACTCTGGCATGCTGCCGTCCCATGTGGCGGGTCTCTACGATTTTGATCAGGCTCATATTGACCTACGGCCCCTGACCCGTTTCGCTCAGGCCCGTCTCTTCATGGACCGAGTCATTGGTCTCGATTTAGAGCGGCGACGGGTCATCTGTGCCCACCATCCCCCCGTCGCCTATGATGTTCTGTCCATTGATACGGGCAGTACCCCGGCGATGGTGGCAGTGCCTGGGGCAGCTGATCATGCTGTGCCGGCCAAGCCTGTCCCTCAGCTATTGCAGGCCTGGGCCAGGGTGCGCCAGCAGCTAGAGGCGTCACCAGAGCGGCCTCTCACCATCGCCGTGGTTGGTGGCGGCATCGGCGGGGTAGAACTGACCCTGAACATGCAGGCGCGGTTGCAGAGACGACTAAAAGAGCTAGGGCGGCCACAGGATCAGGTCACATTTCATCTGTTTCATCGCCGGGCCGAACTGGCCCCGGAGCGGTCTCGGGCCACTCGTCATTATCTGCAGCGACTGTGCCTACGACGGCGAATTCAGCTGCACCTGCAGCAAACAGTTGCTGCGGTGGAGACTATTGGCGGACCTTTGCCCTATCGAGTGCGCTGTGAGTCGGGGTTGACAGTGGCGTGCGATCGCATATTTTGGGTCACCCAAGCGGCGGCTCCCGACTGGGTACGACAGTCTGGTCTGGCTAACGATTCCCAAGGGTTCATTGCCGTTGCCGATACCCTCCAGAGTCGCTCCCACCCCAATGTGTTCGCCGCTGGAGATGTGGCCACCATGGTTAACCATCCCCGACCCAAGGCCGGAGTCTTCGCCGTGCGTCAGGGCAAACCATTAAGCCTTAACCTGCGGCGCCACCTGCAAGGTCAACCGCTACAACCCTTCAGGCCTCAACGGCAATTCTTGACCCTGATCGATACGGGCCGCGGCACCGCCATCGCCTCCCGGGGGCCTTTCGTGGCCGAGTCCTGTCTATTCCGATACTGGAAAGACCACATCGATCAAAAATTCATGGCTCTGTTCCGCGACTTTCCCGAAATGGGGGCATCCCGCCCATCCGACGTCGTCGTTCGCTCAGCCTCCTCTCCCCCACCCATGTACTGTGCTGGCTGTGGTTCTAAGGTGGGGCGTCCTGCCCTAGAGCAAGTTCTACAGCGGATTCAGGCCGATGTCTCTTGGCCTGTAGACACCGCCGATATCCTAGTGGGGTTGACAGCAGCCGAGGATGCTGCAGTGGTGCGAGTTCCCCATGATCGAGCCATGGTCCATACCGCCGATGGCTTCCGTGCCCTCTTAGCGGATCCGTTTATCTGCGGCCAAATCGCTGTCCACCATAGCCTCAGCGATCTCTTCGCCATGGGAGCCACTCCCCAGTCAGTGCTAGCCTTGGCTACCGTGCCCTACGCCTTACCTGCCCAACAAACCGAGATACTCTACCAACTCCTCAGCGGCGTGCAGAAAGCCCTGAGCCAAAGCCACACCCCCCTGGTTGGCGGCCATACCAGCGAAGGTCCCGAGCTCGTCCTCAGTATTGTGGCCAATGGCTTAGCCCAGCCCCAACGGCTCCTGCGCAAGCAGGGCATGGCTCCCGGCGAGGTGCTGATCCTGACCAAGCCCCTAGGGACTGGCGTCCTATTTGCAGCCGACATGCGCCGCCAAGCCAAAGGCCGTTGGATCGAGGCCGCCGTTGCCGTCATGGTGCAATCCAATCAAGCCGCCGCTCAATGTTTGATCCAACACCAAGCCACCGCCTGCACCGATGTCACCGGCTTTGGGTTCATGGGCCATCTCTTAGAGCTGGTACAAGCGTCTCAAGTAGGGGCAGTGCTGACTTTAAACCAGCTGCCAGCACTCCAGGGAGCACGTCAAGTTCTGGCCCAAGGAGTCCGCAGTTCTCTCCATCCTCAGAATCAGACCGCTGCCCAGGCCATCGAGAATGGGGCTGATTATATCGATCACCCCGACTGGCCTCTGCTGTTTGATCCCCAGACTTCTGGTGGTCTACTAGCTGCCGTGCCCCCCGATCAAGTGGAGTCTTGTCTGGCGACCCTGCACCAAGCCGGATATGCCCACAGCCTGGTAGTAGGCCGGGTTATTCCTCGTGACAATCCCACCCAACCCATTAGGATCGAGGAATGGGGGAGGAGTGAAGAGTAATGGAGTGGGGGAGTGGGAGAGTGGGGGAGTTTTAAGTGCTTAGTGTTGAGTGTTGAGTGTTGAGTGTTGAGTTCTCTAGATAGTGCTGCAATTCAAAATTCAAAATTCAAAATTCAAAACTCACCCCCCCATCTTCCCACCCTATGCCCTCCAGGCAGGCTTCGCCTACGACTTCGCTCAGGGCAAGTCTCCCCATCCACCTGCCTGAACCGCTGATAATGTCCAAAGCTCTCGCTATCGACGCTTTTCTTGCCGCTCCTGGTCCAATTCTGGATGTACGTAGCCCTGGGGAGTATGGCCATGGTCACATCCCCGGGGCCATTGAGTTTTCTCTGTTCAGTGATGAGGAGCGGGCTCAGGTGGGGATTTGTTACAAGCAGCAGGGCCGTAGCGCCGCTGTAGAACTGGGATTTGCGATCGCAGGTCCCAAATTTGCCGACTTCATTGCCCGAGCCCGGATCCTCGCCCCTGACCAACAGTTGCGACTCCATTGCTGGCGCGGTGGCATGCGCAGTGGCGGCATGGCCTGGGTCTTGGAAATGGCAGGCTTCCAGGTGATCACCCTGGAAGGTGGCTATAAGGCCTTCCGGCGCTGGGTCAGACGAGTATTGGCACAGCCCCGACAACTCTTGGTACTAGGCGGCATGACCGGCACGGCCAAGACCGATACCCTCCTAGCGCTGGCAGCTCAGGGGGCGCAGGTCGTGGATTTAGAAGGATTGGCCCATCACCGTGGCAGCAGCTATGGAGGACTAGGTATGCCGCCGCAACCCTCCACAGAACACTTTGAAAATTTGATTGCCTGGCAATGGGCAACCTTGTCGCCCCATCACCCTGTCTGGATCGAAGCCGAAAGCCGGCGTATCGGCACCTGCCGTGTCCCCGACCAGCTATTCCGCCAGATGCAAGCTGCTCCCCTCTTAGAAGTCAGGCGATCATTGCCCGAACGCTTAAATTCCCTGGTCAGGCTCTATGGTGATGCCGATCCCCAGGCGCTGATCGCGGCTACCGAGCGTATCCGCAAGCGTTTAGGAGGCCAACGAACCCAGGACGCCATCAAGCTGATTCGCCAGGGAGCCCTAAAGGAAGCCTTTGCCATCCTACTGACCTACTACGACCGCGCCTATCAATACGATTTAGACCGCCGTCAGCAAACCATTACCCCACTGGATGTGGTTGGGTTGTCCCCTGCCGAAGTTGCTCACCGGTTGCGACAGCGAGCCAAGGGACTACCGGGCCATGGTTTAGCCGCAACGACCCTGGTTCCCTAAATCTCGGAGAATCTCCAGGGGAACGCCTGTCATGGAATTTACCAAGGATTAAATATCCTGCGGCTTAGATTTGCAATTCCTTGCCAGAAATGTCCAGCAGAATCGCTATTCTTGAAAGGATAGTAAGCCGACGGTGAAAGATTATCGATAGATCCTCAGTAGTTGCACCTGCATACCATGTGTTGAAATATACGTGATTTTTCTCAGGTCGCTGACTCCTGCTGTCGATCATCATTAAGAGGCTGATCTCGGGCGAAAGGAGAGCATGCGAGGGGATCGCGCCCTTGCGATCCACCCTAAACCGTCTTCCCGTCCCGGTAATGCTCGTGTCGCTTACGTCTGATTACGTCTGATTACGTCTGATTACGTCTGATTACGTCTGATTAGTTAACCAGGTGAGAAACCCATGGTCTTTTACTGTGTTCCTGCTAGCATCGTTTTTCTAGCCACGGTGCGTGCCTTAATGAAGGATGACTCTACGCCCAATACGGATCAGTTCTCCTGGCTATTGATCGGGGTGGCTACCTTAGCATGGCCCATTACCCTGCCGATGATCCTGCGCAAGAAGATTGCCGATGCCGCTCAAGCTCGGTCCGTTAGCTCTCTCAATCATGCTTAGCAGTGATACGGCAAACGTCTACAGTTTTTTCAGTGCTTTAATCTAGAGAATCAGTGCCATCAATGGCGTTACCGGCACCCGTAAACAACTGGTGTGAACAGCGACTATCATGGCAGAGGCATCAGCCATCAGTGGGCTCAGCGGTGACACTAGCTGCCATTGCCTCCTCATCAACAGAGATGTAAAGCGTATTGGGCTGGCAGCACACCTGGCAATCTTCAATGTATTGCTGATACTCGCCGGCAGTCATATCCACGAAGAGGACATTGGCTTCGCCGCAGTAGGCACAGGAAAATTCGCTGGTGATCTGCATAGTGGTTGAGCAAGGGGCTGATATGGCATCGGGCCAATGCTACACCAAGGCTGTTGCCCCTGCCGCAGGAGGAGAGTCAGCGGCTATTTCGCTAGTCTCGAGATGTTTCTTCAGGGTAGCCGCGGGCAGAGGCCCCTGCAAATGCTGCCAGGGTAATGTAGCGTCCAGCGGCCAATGATCGTGCCCATAAAAGTCTAGGGGAGGTAAGTGACCGCGCAGCGTTTTGAACGCCCGCCGATAACTTCCCAGGGAGTCGCCGTATTGCCGAGTTTGCTCTAACAGATGAGATAATCGCCGGTCGCCTCGGGCAATCAATGCCTGGATCACTGACCAGTTATAACTTTCAGGACGGAAATCAATACCGCGCGATCGCAACTGCTTCTGCAGATATTTCAACCGCTTATTGGCGGCTGGGTTAACGCCGTACCACTGGAAAGGGGTGTGGGCTTTGGGGACAAAGGTACTGCAGCCTAAGGTCAGGCGTAGGTTGGGCGCCGCTTGCTTTAGGGTCATCATCAAGGCGACGGTCTGCTCTAGGTCTGCCATCTCTTCGCCAGGAATACCGGCCATGCCATAGAGCTTCATGGCCTTCAAGCCGCCAGCCTGGGCCCGCATTGCCGCGGTCACAATGTCATCGTTGCTGAGTTTCTTGTTGACAATCTGACGCACCCGCGGGGACCCACTTTCCACCGCGATGGTAATCGAGCGGGTGCCATGGCGGGTGAGGGTATGGGCCAGCTTCTCATCCACCGTATTGGTGCGCACTGAGGCGATGCTGAGGCGGATGGCATCGTACTGGGGGCGATTCAAATGATCCAGTAGGGCTTCGAATTCAGGATGTTGAGTCACGGAAGCCCCCAGCAACCCTAAGCGATCGGTGACCTGCAGGCCCTGGTCAATGGCGGGAATCAGAGACTCATTCAGGCTAGCAGTGCGGAAGGGTAGGGTCAGGTAACTGGCCAAGCAAAACCGACACAGCTCTGGACAGCTGCGCACCACTTCTACCATGTAGATGTTTTCCCAGGCGGCCTGCTCAGTCACCACGGTAGAGGTGGAGAGGCGGTTACCGCGGTAGGTTTGCTTTTGCACCGTGGCGGGAATATCGGCATCAATGGGATGAATGCTGGCTATGGGGCCATCGTCAGCCGCGTAGGTAACGTCGTAGAGGGCCGGCACATAGATGCCAGGAATCTGGGCCAGGTGACGCAGCTGAGCCGACCGGGGCCGATCCTGGACCTGTTGGTAGCCCTCGATGAAATTGCCTAGCAGATCTTCTCCGTCGCCCAAGAGGATCAAGTCAAAAAAGTCGGCGAAGGGCTCTGGATTAGCGGTCAGCACCGGTCCTCCACCAAAGACCAGGGGATGGTCTGAGCTGCGATCGCAAGCCCGCCGCGATATCCCCAGAGACTCTAAGAGGGTGAGGACATGGCCATAATCCAACTCCCAAGAGAGGGAAAAGCCCACTAGGTCGATGGGATTGGGTAGAGGCTCGCTCTGATCTGTGAATAAGCGGCTGACAGCCACATCAGACCGTTGAGCTAACGTGGCCCACACCACCTGATAGCCCAAACTGGTGATGCCGATGCTATAGGTGTTGGGAAAGGCGAAGACGACCGAGACGGCATCTGCGTCCGGAGCCGCCGGCGTAAATAGCAAACGCTCGGCATGAAAGGGAGACTCAGCCACAGGCAATGGAAGACAACTACGACTCGATTGTAACGACTC
This sequence comes from Halomicronema hongdechloris C2206, assembly GCF_002075285.3. GTDB lineage: Bacteria > Cyanobacteriota > Cyanobacteriia > Phormidesmidales > Phormidesmidaceae > Halomicronema_B > Halomicronema_B hongdechloris. The sequence goes on from NZ_CP021983.2 coordinate 3,997,042, forward strand.
CAGATCCTGGCGCTGGCCGAGGCCCGGGCTCATGAGCGCTAACTGACGCTAACTGACGCTAACTGACATAGTAGGCCCGGGTCCCTTTGGCATTGAAGGCAGATTCCAGTCGCTTCAGGGCATGGACATAGGCCGCCGTCCGCAGAGGCATGGCCAGCTCCTGGGCAATGCCCCAAACCTGTTCGGCCTCAGTCACGATCATGTGTTGTAGCCGTTGGTTCACCTCTGGCAGCGACCAGTAGAGACCACTGCGGTTTTGTACCCACTCGAAATAACTCACGGTGACACCACCAGCGTTGACCAAAATATCGGGAAATACCAGGCTATGCTTAGCTGCCAGGATGCGATCGGCGGCAGAGGTAATGGGACCATTGGCCACCTCGAAGATGTAACGAGCCTGGACGGCATCGGCATTGGCCTCGGTAATTTGATTTTCCAGGGCCGCTGGCACCAAGATATCTACATCTAGGGCTAGCAACTCGGCGTTAGTGAGGGTGTCGTAGTCATTGATCAAGCTACAGACGCTGCCCTGGCAGTACACGGCTTTGATGCTGCGGGTAGAGGCCTTAAACTGTTGCACGCTGGGAATATCTAACCCTCGGGCACAATAGATACCCCCCTGGGAATCACTCACAGCCACGACGCGGTAACCCGCATCAAACAGCAGCCGGGCGATGACACTGCCGGCATTGCCGAACCCTTGCACGGCCACGGTAGTCTCTTCAGGGGAACGGCTCAACTTGGCCATCATCGCCTGCAACACATAGAAGGCCCCCATCCCTGTAGCGGTGTCTCGGCCCTGACTTCCCCCCAGGCTTAGGGGTTTCCCCGTAATGACGGCGGGAGAACGGCGGCGGCGAATGATGCTGTATTGATCCATCATCCAACCCATAATCATGGGATTGGTGTAGACGTCGGGAGCGGGAATATCGACATCGGGGCCAATGAAATCTGCGATCGCATCGATATACCCCCGACTCAACCGCTCCAGCTCAAATTTTGACAGCTCCTTAGGATTCAGGGTGATCCCCCCCTTGGCCCCTCCTAGCGGTAAGTTGAGGACCGCACACTTAAAGGTCATCCAAAAAGCCAGGGATTGCACCTCGTCCATAGTCACCCCCGGATGAAAGCGAATGCCTCCTTTAGTAGGGCCGCGAGTATCGTCATAACGCACCCGATAGCCCTCAAACACCCGCAGGGCTCCATCGTCCAGCCGTATTGGAATTGACACCTTAAGACTCGCCTTGGGGAACTGCAAACGTTCGCTGGTATCGTCAGAGATGGGCACATGCTTGAGGGCTTTCTCTAAGCGGCGATTGGCATCTAACAAAAGCGCACGGGACATCGCAGCCATCCTTTTCCACAGGGAAACATCAGACCCTTGAGGTAAGCAATCCCTCGATCCTGCCTGTGGTTATCACTTCTATTAAAGCGCTATCTGATAGCGCCTCATCCGCACCTGGTTGACTGACAAAAGATTCTGCATTGGGCGCGGAAACCGCGCCCTTACCAGATTTCGGATGCTGTAGGGGGCAGGTTCCCTGACCCTTTGGATAGTCTGGGTTCTAGCAGGTTTTGTCAGTCAATGAGCATCCGCACAGACAATAACAGCTGATGCTGTTCTCCTGATAGGCCGCTATTTTGCCTCGCCTAAAGAGGCTTACCATACTTTATTGAATCAGGCTTTCATAACAAAACTCTCTCCGTCCAAGGCACAGATGAACAGAGAGAGCATGCCGCAAAGGTTGTGTTTTAGATAATGTTAACTATTGTTGTTGCGGCGCTTCAGCGCTTCCATCATTTGCTGGCGCACAGCTTGAGCCCAGGTATCAAAATCAAAGCTCTCGTCAGCATTAACGCTCTTTGAGGTGGCAGCACGGGTTGGAGAAAATCGCTCTTTAGGCATGGCTCTATTAAAAGTAGTTCAATGAAGAAGTTCAATGAAGACAATGCTATTTCTAGGGTCTCAAAGATGAGCCTGAAACTAGTACCCCTTTGATACAAATTTTAGATATTCCCTAGAAGAGTTATTGTGCTCTAAGACTTGATTAAGCCGACTCTGTAGGCAGAAATCTTTAAGACATACCCCACAGCCACGACTACAGCGTTTCTGAATCTAGTGAGGTACAAGAGTAGCCATAAAGCCCCTGACCTCAGGAAACGAGTTGTACCTCGCCCAGAAGGGAAGGAAACGCTGTGTAATCATCAACTCTTGGAGTCAATTACTCTTATTATCCCCATGGGGTCTCTAGGACAACAAGTGTTTTATGCGGCATCTGCATCGGCTTAATGAGCAAATCACATGAAAGTGTGGGTGATTCCTGACAGTGCCAGCAACGGCTGATTATCCTGACAGCCGTGATTATTCAGGCTATCCAGGGTGCAGCGTAAGTTTAGCGACTGGCCTGTTGGCTGGGCGGCGCCAGGGAGCTGGAAGGGAGGTCACGTCTGCCATGAGCTACTAGCCCCTCGGTAACGGTGGCTGGTCAGCAATATGGGCCAGGTAATCTTGCAGGGCTTTAACGCTCAGGTCCTGTTGCTGTAGAGAGCGAATCGCCGCCGCCGTGGCAGTTGCTCCGGCAATGGTGGTAATGGTGGGGATTTTATAGGCTAGGGCCGTGCGGCGGATAATCCGGTCATCTTCTTGGGCTTCTCCACCCACTGGAGTGTTGATGATCAGCTGGATCTGACCATTTTTGATCCAATCCACTACGTTGGGCCGGCCCTCATGAATTTTAAGAATCCGATCCGCGGTGAGGCCATTTTCCTTCAAAATGCCCCGAGTCCCCGCGGTCGCCACCAGGGTAAAGCCCATAGTGGCCAAATCTTTGGCCACCGGGACAACGGCAGTCTTGTCCCGATCATTCATGGAGATGAACACAGTGCCCTGCTGGGGTAAGCGTTGATTAGCGGCTAACTCGGCCTTGGCAAAGGCCCGGCCAAAGTCGATGTCGATCCCCATGACTTCGCCAGTAGAGCGCATTTCGGGGCCTAGGATGGTGTCGGTGCCGGGGAACTTATCGAAGGGCAGCACGGCTTCTTTAACGGCAATGTGCTGGGGAATGACTTCTTCGGTCACCCCCAAGGCTGCTAGGGTCTGCCCTGCCATCACCCGCACCGCTACCTTGGCCAAGGGGATGCCAGTGGCTTTAGAGACAAAGGGCACGGTGCGGGAGGCGCGGGGGTTGGCCTCTAGAATAAAGACATGATCTGCCTGGACAGCATATTGAATGTTCATCAGGCCCACCACGTGTAGTTGTTGGGCCAGCTTCACCGTAGCTTCGCGGATCGTTTGCAGGGCCGCTTTACTCAAGGAGGTGGTGGGGATAGAGCAGGCCGAGTCTCCGGAGTGAATCCCAGCTTGTTCGATGTGCTCCATGATGCCACCAAGGACCACCTGGCCGGTGTGGTCTGCGATCGCATCCACATCCACTTCCACGGCATTCTCGAGGAATTTATCGATCAAGATGGGGTGTTCTGGTTCCACCTGCACGGCATAGGTCATATACCGCTCTAGCTCGGCGTCAGAGTAAACAATCTCCATGGCCCGTCCCCCCAGCACATAGCTGGGTCGCACCACCACCGGGTACTTAATGGTTTGGGCCACCTGCAGGGCGGCTTCGTAGCTGCGAGCAATGCCATTGGGAGGCTGTTCAATGCCCAGTTGCCGCAGGATTTGCTCGAAGCGTTCCCGATCCTCGGCGGTGTCGATGGAATCAGGAGACGTGCCCCAAATCTTAGGGATGGGACCTGAGGGCGTTGCCTGCTCTAGGGAGGCTAGGTAGTGCTGTAAGGGCACCGCCAACTTCAGCGGTGTTTGCCCGCCAAATTGAATAATGATGCCCTCCGGTTGTTCCGCCTCGATGATATTGAGCACATCTTCTTTGGTCAGGGGCTCAAAATAGAGGCGATCGCTGGTGTCGTAGTCGGTGGAGACAGTTTCGGGGTTGGAGTTGACCATGATCGTCTCAAACCCGTCGGCCCGCAGGGCATAGGAGGCATGGCAACAGCAGTAGTCAAACTCGATGCCCTGACCGATGCGGTTGGGACCGCCCCCGAGAATCATCACCTTCCGCCGTTGGGAGGGCAACACTTCCGACTCTGCCTCGTAGGTGGAGTAGTAGTAGGGGGTGAGGGCCTCAAACTCGGCGGCGCAGGTATCGACGGTCTTGTACACCGGCAACACCCCCAACCCCTGGCGATAGGCTCGCACCTCGTCTTCACCGGCCTTGGTAGCATAGGCGATTTGCCGATCGCTAAACCCCTGGCGTTTGATGCCGTAGAATTGGGCAGTGGTTAGCTGGTTCAAGGGCGTGCGCTTGAGAAATTTTTCCGTGTCGAGAAGTTCTGCCAGTTTCTGTAGGAACCAGGGATCAATGCCAGTGAGTTCGTAGATCTCCTCTAGGGTGAGGCCCAGCTGCAGCGCTTGCCGCACGGTAAAGATGCGCTCGGGATGAGGCGTGCGCAGGCTGGCTTGGACTTGGGAGATGGTGGGTAACTTCTCGGTGCGATCGCATCCCCAACCCGCTCGCCCGGTCTCCAGCGACCGCAGCGCCTTCTGGAAAGACTCCTGAAAAGTACGGCCAATGGCCATAGCCTCGCCCACCGACTTCATCTGAGTCGTGAGCACCGGTTCTGCCCCCGGAAATTTCTCGAAGGCAAAGCGAGGTATCTTAGTGACTACATAGTCGATGGTGGGCTCAAAGCTTGCCGGAGTCTTCTTGGTAATGTCATTGGGAATCTCGTCCAGGGTGTACCCTACCGCCAACTTGGCCGCAAACTTAGCGATGGGAAACCCCGTCGCCTTCGAGGCTAGGGCCGAACTGCGAGACACCCGCGGGTTCATCTCGATCACCACTACCTCACCATTCATTGGGTTCACCGCAAATTGGATGTTAGAGCCTCCCGTTTCCACCCCAATTTCCCGAATGATCTTGATAGAGGCATCCCGCAGTCGCTGATACTCTTTATCGGTCAAGGTTTGGGCTGGCGCCACCGTAATCGAATCTCCCGTGTGAATCCCCATGGGATCCAGGTTCTCAATGGAGCAAATGATCACCACGTTATCGGCCAGGTCACGCATCACCTCCAGCTCATACTCCTTCCACCCCAACAAAGACTTCTCAATCAAGATCTGAGAGACCGGACTAGCATCGAGCCCCACCCGGGCCATCTCTTCGAACTCTTCCTGGTTGTAGGCAATACCACCTCCGGTCCCCCCCAGGGTGAACGCAGGTCGGATAATCAGAGGAAAGGCACCGATCTGCTCGGCGATCTGTCGAGCTTCCACCATGGTCTCTGCCAATCCCGACGGACATACCGCCAGACCAATCCGAGCCATGGCCGCCTTGAACAACTTGCGGTCCTCGGCCATCTCAATGGCCGCTAAGTTGGCCCCAATTAGGGTGATCCCATAGCGCTCCAAGACTCCATTCTTAGCCAGCACTACCGCGATGTTGAGAGCCGTCTGTCCACCCATGGTGGGCAGCAGGGCATCAGGCCGCTCCTGAATGATGACCTTTTCCACCAACTCAGGCGTCAGGGGCTCAACGTAAGTGCGGTCGGCGGTCTCTGGATCGGTCATAATGGTGGCCGGGTTCGAGTTCACCAGCACCACCTCATACCCCTCTTCCCGCAGGGCTTTGCAGGCCTGAGTGCCAGAATAATCGAACTCGCAGGCCTGGCCAATGATGATGGGACCAGAACCAATCAATAAAATCTTCTCGATGTCGTCGCGACGAGGCATAGGCCAACAGCACCAGCGCAGCTCATAAAATCCTAGTCATTGTTCTGTAGAACTGATCAAATTGCAATAGCTCCTCGCCGCCACAACCGCTCCTAGAGACGCTACGGAGATTCACTACAGAATGTAGTTGCTGCCGATGTCCTGCCTCGGCTGGCGAGGGCGTTTGAACCAACTCAGCCAGCCCTACCACCGGCTCGGTGATCGAGATCACTCACTTCTCCAGCAAAGATCACAGGGAGGTTTCAGTAAATCGTCGGCACCAGTCTGAAGCTTTATACAGGTGAACATAAGCACCTCCCCCCTACACAAGGAGCCAACCCCGGCCATCACTAGCCGTCATAGGCCAGAATCCCCCTAGTCTAGGACGTTGAGTATTGGGCAACGCCCTAGACTATCTGGCCAGCCCCATCAATACCTTCCTGAGACCTCCAAGACAACGTCATACTCCCTTCCGCCCCCGGCTAAGGCCGGGGGTTTTTCCTGATGTGTCCCATAGTATATAGGTACTACTTCTCAAGATCTGACTCACCCTTCTATAGCTGAACACCTCGCCCCTAAGAAATCAATAAAAGCCATCGAGACCACAGCAACGATTGACGAAAGCGGACAACTAACTCTCGATAATGTCTTGGCCGTTACCAAACCCCAGCGAGTACACCTCATTATTCTCATCGATGTCCGATTGCTCCGATGGGGGGAATGATGTGATTGAGGATGCGATCTCCCAGTACGAACAAAACCAGGAGACTTAGGTACACTTCTGCAGACAGCTTTTTCTGGTGAGTTGATGGCTGATGGGTGCGATCGGGCTGTGGAGGGGGTGGGTGCGATCGTGGTGGCGTGACGTCTCGATTGTCTACACACTGCGTAGACAATTGCCCAATTCACTCCGCCCAACATTTGGAACACACTATGTGCACAATGTTTTTTCTTCATCAGTTGGCTGAAGTGCGATCGCCTAAAATCGACCCATAAGCGTAAAAGACTAGCTGCCATGACCGCTGAAGCACCTGTTATCCATAGGGACCCAGAGATCTTGGGCGGTACCCGCGTCTTTGTGGGCACGCGGGTACCGATGAAAACGCTACTCGATTACCTCGAAGTGGGCGATTCCCTCGATGAGTTTTTAGACTACTTTCCCAGTGTGGGCAGAGAGCAAGCGATCGCGGCGCTTGAGATGGATGCATCCAAACGCTAACCATGCCTACGTTTGAGTACGATGAAAACAAAAGCCAGTCAAACTTGGCGAAGCATGGCATCGACTTTGTGGAAGCCCAAAAACTGTGGGATGCCCCCAACACCTTTGTGATTCCTGCTAAAACCGAAGACGAAACCCGATTTTTGATCATCGGTAAGATAGGGGATAAGCATTGGACAGCAGTGATCACCTACCGAGGGCAGAATACGCGCATTATTTCCGTTCGGCGATCGCGCAAAGAAGAGGTGGCATTCTATGAAGGCTAAAGACTTCGACCAACAATTTGAGGATGGAGAAGACCTCACCCCCTACCTTGACCTCTCCCAGGCGAAGCGATTGGGGAGCGATCGGCAAAGCATCAGTATCGATCTTCCTGTCTGGCTGCTAGAGCGCATTAACGAAGAAGCCAACCGCTTAGGCACCACCGCTCAAGATGTGATTCAAACGTCTCTGGCAGAGCATCTTGCCGCCAGCGAGCCCTAATAAACTTCAACAATCCTGAAATATGGCAGAAGTGAATCAGCCTGAGCCGCATGAAACGCCGACGGAGGAAGCGATTGAAGGTATTCGACAGGGATTGCATGAAGCCTTAAGCGAGCAAACTATCCCTCTCGCAGATATGTGGAAAGACATTGATGTTGAGATGCCTGAGCGGGTTTCCGGTCTCTTGAAAGGAGAAGTAGGCGACACCTTTTTCGAACCGTTGCCGGAAGAAATTCTCCGAGAATGGGAAGAGTAATTTTGCTGACTGAGCGCCAAAAAGTGCTTTAACGCAAATCTCAGTTTGCCTCTACCAAACGCTGAAACGCCCTGAAATCAAGCCTAAAGGTGCTTTAACGCAAATCGAGGCAACCGTGAACGAAGCCGAAACCCACACTGAACTCATCGACCCCGCCCGCCGCGCTGCTGGCTGGGACGTCGTCGAGGGGAGTCGAGTTCGCCGCGAAGTCATCGCCCCTGGTCGCCTCGGCGGGGGAGGCCGCCGGGCCAAGCCCGAATTTGCCGACTACGTGCTCGTCTATCGCGGCCACAAACTCGCCGTCATCGAAGCCAAAAGGCACGCGAAGGCGTCGGCCAGGCCAAAAAATACGCCCCAAAGCTAGAAACCCGCTTCGCCTATTCTAATAACGGTGATGGCATTTACCAGATCGATAGGCGCACCGGGGCCAAAGGCACCATCCGCCAGTACCTCACCCCCGCCGACCTGTGGGAGACCACCTACAGCGAAGAGAATCGGTGGCGCGATCGCTTCGCCGATGTGCCCTTTGAAGACAAAAGCGGCACCTGGGAAGCCCGCTACTACCAGCACAACGCCATTTCCCATGTGCTCGAAGCTATCTGCGAGGGGCGCGACAGAATCTTGCTCACTATGGCCACTGGCACCGGCAAAACCTTCGTCGCCTTCCAGTTCACCTGAAAACTCTTCCAAGTAAGCTGCCGCAACTCCTAGAGTTGAAGTATTGCGGACTGAAGGATGCCGTCAGGGAATTAGGGAACATATCAACTATCAGTGAGGTGTTTATCGGATTTCAGAAGTATCTATATTCCCAAGAAGACACCGCTGAATGAGGCACCATACTATCTAAAGAATCCTCATTATCGATTTGGGTTACGCCTGTGGGGCTGGGCTATAAAGCTAGCTAGGGCGAACGACGGGACTCGAACCCGCGAATGGTGGAACCACAATCCACTGCCTTAACCACTTGGCCACGCTCGCCGCGATATTGCGTTTCTCACTATAGCATCTTGGTTACAAACTCAGCCATGGCTCCCCAGCAATTGTTAGAGTGACGGTGCTACCGTAGTCACCGATTGCGGCAGGCGCCCTCGCAAAGGCGGCTATTGCTCCCCAGGAGGGACTCATGGGTAATTTCAAGGTTGGTACTTGGCTCAGCGGCGGCGTTCTGCTGGCTGCGGCTGCCCTGTTGTTTGTGACAAACCCTGATCAATCCACCTACGAAACCTATGCGGTTAAGCGCCTCAGCACCTACGCCAAGGAAGAGCTCTGCCACGACTTACCTGGAACCATTGAGCAATTTTTATCTGAGTCCTGTGAATCTCTAATCGATGAGAATCAGCAGTCCGTTCAAGATGTCATTCGTCAGAGCACGGTCACACTCAATTTCGGCTTATTTAGTCTCTATCGGACCCGTTTAGCCGTGCCTGGCGTAGATGTGCTGCCCACCTATGAAGTGGAGACACTGGGCATCTTCAATCGATTTTATACCTATCGGGCCGAGCAGCAGTGATGGTGAGTCGTCTGCGCCCAACCCACAACAGACAGATAGTTTGGCGAACGCCAATGATACAGGGGGCTTTAAAGGATAACAGGGGATGATTTCCCCGGGCAGGTGCTGTCTTCGCTACAGCGGCTTTAATAGGTCTCCTTATAATGGAGGACTTAACGCTAATTTTGTGCAGTTAGCAAAGGGCTTGCTCACAGGGCCGCTACTGTAGCTCGTCTGCTGTGATGTAACGGGAGGATTTTTCGTGCCATCTACCTTACCTACGGCCTATCTATTAATTTCTCACGGTAGTCGGGATTTACGCCACCAGACCGCCATGTTTCGGTTAGCCCAGTTAGTGCGAGAGCGCCTGCAATTGCGGCATGGCTATCGTCGCTCTAACCGCTCTATTGCCCTAGACAGTAGTGCTCTGGCATCGTTGGCTGGGGGGAACCAGCCCCATCTTTCAGGGCCCCATCTTTCAGGAGTAGATGCCTATCCCCTATTGGTGGGCACGGCTGCTCTGGAGTGCGGCCTCTTGCCGCTACATCAGCAAATTGCCGAATTTAGTCAGCGGGTACGGCGAACGGGCATTCGTCGCATCAAGTTGGTGCCGCTATTTCTGTTGCGCGGGGTGCACGTGATGGAGGATATTCCAGCGGAGATAGCTCAGGCAGAGCAGTTGTTAGAGAATCAGATCCAACTTGAGTTATGTCCTCACTTGGGCAGCCATGGTCAACTCAGCACGCTTCTGGGGCGACGCGCTGCCACTCTGTCGTGCGATCGCACCCTGCTCCTGGCCCATGGTAGTCGCCGTCCTGGGGGCAATCGCACCGTCGAAGCCATCGCGAAGACGTTGGGTGCCACCGCTGCCTATTGGTCGGTTCCTCCCGATTTAGAAACTCAAGTCATCGCCCTAATCCAGTCCGGCTGTCAGCGGCTGGCCATTGTTCCTTACTTTCTCTTTGCTGGGGGAACCACTGACGCCATCACCCAACTCACGGAAGAGCTGGCCGAGCGGTTTCCTAAAATCACCTTTCGGCTGTTGCCGCCCCTAGGGGCAACCGGTGAACTAGCCGACGTCGTCGTCAATCTTGTCGATGATCACCACGCTACTCCCCTGGTGCCCTTCTATCGGCTAAGCCGTAGGGCATGATAGATGAATCTGCGTTTCCCGCCTTTCCCGTCATGATGCCAGTAATGTCTGAACCTATCCTAGGCAAAGTCTATTTAGTGGGAGCCGGTCCAGGGGACCCAGGGCTCTTTACCCTGAAGGGCAAAACCCTGCTAGAGTGCGCCGACGTCGTCATCTACGATGCCCTGGTTAGCCCCCCCATTTTGGCCATGGTGAATCCCCAGGCAGAACGGATCGGGGCCGGTAAGCGTCGAGGTCGCCACTCCATGCGCCAACCAGAGATCACCAAGCTTTTGATTGAGAAAGCTCGCCAGCACGCAGTGGTGGTTCGCCTTAAGGGAGGGGACCCCTTCGTATTTGGCCGCGGCGGTGAAGAAATGGCCGATCTAGTGGCCGCAGGCGTTGCTGTCGAGGTCGTCCCCGGTATCACGGCAGGAGTAGCCGTGCCTGCCTACGCTGGAATTCCCCTAACCCATCGTGGCTATAGCTCATCGGTGGTATTTGTGACTGGCCATGAAGCGGCGGGTAAATATCGTCCCGATATCAATTGGCAGGCCATCGCCCAAGGGGCAGAGACCATTGTCATTTACATGGGGATCCATAACCTAGGCAATATCGTGAATGCCCTGCAGACCGCTGGCCTTGCCCCAAATACTCCAGTGGCCCTAGTCCGTTGGGGCACCCGGCCAGAGCAGCGTGAGCTAACCGGCACCCTCAGCACCATCTTAGAAACCATGGAGGCCACTAACTTTCAGGCTCCAGCCATCGCCGTCATTGGTCGAGTGGTGGCCTTACATGATGTCCTATCGGCCTGTCGCCCCCTACCTTTACCCTCCTGAGCATCATCTCCCATAGACAGTAGGTCGGATTGGGTATGAGTTGCTAGGATAGGACTTGGTAAAGCATTTCCTGTTGACAGTTTAAATTTCAGTCTATGACGGCCACCATTCAGGTTGAGAAGACAAAGCTCAAGCGCCCCCCCCTAGATATTCACGTGCTCGGCGACCGAGTCCTGCGACAGTCTGCTAAGCGTGTGTCCAAGGTGGACGACAACACTCGGCAACTGGTGCGTGACATGCTGCAAACCATGTACAGTGCCGATGGTATTGGCCTGGCCGCCCCTCAGGTCGCCGTCCACAAGCAGCTACTCGTCATCGATGTCGAACCTGACAATGCGGCTCGTCCCCCATTAGTCTTAATCAATCCCAAGATTATTCGCCACAGTAAGGAGCTAACCGTTGGCCAGGAAGGGTGCCTGAGCATCCCTGGAGTCTTTCTCGATGTGGTGCGCCCAGCAGCCATCGAAGTGGCCTACAAAGACGAATATGGTCGTCCCCAAAAGCGGCAAGTCAGTGATTTACTGGCTCGTTGTATTCAGCACGAAATGGATCACCTAGGCGGTATCATGTTTGTTGATCGGGTCGACAATGCTCTAGCCCTGAATCAAGAGCTGCAAAAGCACGGATTTTCGGCAAAAGACGTGCAGGTCATTACCTGAGCACGGTAAGTCTTGCTGATGTAAGGCCCATGCATCGGCAATTTATAGCGTTGCGGTAATAAGGAGTTGGCTGTGACCCTAAAAAGTGGTGTGCTAATTGCAGGTTCGTGTTTGGCTGCGATCGCATCGGTCGGGTCTGTATTTGAATTGTCGTCGGGGCAACCCGATTGGGGCGTCGGGCCAACCCGATTGATCCTGGGTTTCTGTGTTCCCTTAGTGGTCATCTGCTTCTATGCTGCCGTGCAGAATGCTCGGGCCAATCAGAAATAAATCATGCAATCATCTCCACGTCCAGATCTAGAGTGGTATCCAGGGGGTGACTCCAGCTCTCAAGCTGGACTGGATACAGTGCCTGCTTAGACCCCATCTACCCCCGTACATAGGGAAGACAGCTGCTGGCAGCACTGCTGAAAGGCTATCTGGCCCTGGTGGATGATGGCTGAGGGAAGTGTTTGCTGGAGAGGCCGCTGGATACGGACGATCCGACCGGCAGTGATATTGCCCTCCGAGTCGCCCACTCCCCGTTGGCCAGTCGTTTTCAGCACCTCATACCGTTCCGAAAACCCTGTCGGGGTCTGCAGCACCCGTTGCAGGGCCACAAAGACTGCATCGGTACGGTGAATCAAATCAGCGTGGGTGAGCAATAGCATGCGGTGCGTATCGTTGATCAGGCGACCGTACTCTACCAATGTGGCCAGCCGTTCTTGGTAGTAGGCTAAAACCTGCTCTGGGGACAAATGGGCCTTCAAGGCTAGAATGCTGGCCAAGCTGCGCTGCGGCTCCCGCAGCAGAAATAGGGCATACACCTGGGATGAACAGAGGATCTGGCCGTCGAGAATTTTGTTGGTGTGCAGGAGCTTATCCATGACATAGTCATGGGGCATGCACAGATTGCCTAAATCCTGCAGGGTGCGGAATTCTTGGCCCCGCCAATAGACTCGTTGCAGTAGACGCTTGAAATCGGCCTCGGTTCGATACTTGAGGTGGGTTTCCCCGTAGCCTAAAATGGCTGGGTTGGCATTGAGAATATGGGTCAGCAGCGAGGAGCCCGAACGCATGTGCCCCAGTACCAGCAAGATTTTATAGGGGCGCCCTCGGCCCAGCACTCGATAGGGATCTGGATTTCCCTGAATGCGCCAGCGAAAATAACGCTGCACCACCTCATTCTTGCCCCGGCGGAGCTGTTCTCGCGGGGGGTGTACCTCTAGTACCATAGTTCTGGTTTGAGATCGTAATAGCCAGCCTGCTCCGGCGGGTACTGGCCTGCTTCCACCCGGCGGATAATATCGGGCAGGGCTGCAATGAAGGCAGGCCCTCGGGCGACGGGATGAACCGTCCAGGCTAGGGGAGAGGCCAGGGTGGCGCGGACATAGGCAGTTTGCTCTAACTGGCGAGAGACCATGACTTCCCAGGAATCGAGGGCACCGCGGCCGGTGAGATTGTGGAGCCAGGTAAGCAGAGAGGCGGGGCCGTGGCGCAACCAAGCGCGCCGATAGCGACACCAGAGGATGGGCAGGGGCAATAGGGATTCAAACTTGCGCCGCTGCAGCAGATATACCCGGCTGCCAAAGAACTTGAAGCGGTAAAACCCTGCCGGATCTGGCTCGAAAGGCACCCGTTGGTGTAAAGCCCCGTCCGGGTGGGGCGGACCGGAGAGGGGCCGCACGAACATCACCTCTGGGCGCCGTTGCAGCAACTGAATCGCCTCCCTGATCCAACTGTGGTCAGGGTGCTGGTAGAGCAGCATGTCGCTGTCGAAGTGGAGAACATAGTCTCCCGGGACCTTCTCTAGGGAAAAGATGGTGCCCAAAATCGGGTAGCCCTTGTAGTTGTGGGTGGGCTGCAGATAGCGACTGCCGAAGTGCTTCTGATAGAGGCGGCGGCGATAGGCGGGGCTGTAGTCCATCTCGATCACCTCATCCATCACCCCGTCGTGGATCAACTGCTGGCAATGGTCTCGCAATTGCTCTAGGGTGCCGATGCCGGGGCGACCCACCTTATCCCCCGACAGGGGGGCGGTGTCCATCACGAGTATCCGGCGCTGAAAGGGAAACCGGCACATGCGCACCAGATGGGGCAAGGTCTGCATTATGAAGGGGATATCGGTGCGGGCCACCATGATCGAGAGGGTACAGCTTGGTGGTGCGATAGCAGCGGTATCCATCGGGTCAGCAGCAGTCATTGGGGTTGGCGTTGGCATCATACCCTAAGTCGCTCTATCTATGACGCTGATCCAGGAGCAGTTGAGCCTGGCTAGCCTTAGGCACTAGTCTGCCCGGGGACCAGAATCGATTCTGACCTAGGACCGCTCCCTTTATGGCAACTTGATAGTTCCTTAGTCTAGCCCCCATACTCTGAGGGCAGTCCCTCGATTAGGCTGGGGAAGACCATCGGCGTGGGCAAGCTCATCCTTAGACTGCCCGAATGGGGTACTGTCCTACCAAGGGCTCTGTTGCATCGGCTCAGATCATGCGAATTCTCGTGGCCAGCCATACCTATATCGTTGACCTCAACTGTGAGAAGCTGAGGGCATTGGCCCAGTTAAGCCCGGATGTCGAGGTGACGGTGGTCGTGCCCCGGCGTTGGCGCCCCGGCGGGGTGCAGAATCGCATTATCGAGCCCCCCGCCCTAGAGGACGGAGCGTTTCGGCGGGTGCCGGTGGCCAATTTCAGCCAGAACAATCAGGGGGCACTCACGTTCGGCGCCGAGCTGATCGGCTGGCTCCGGCGGGTGCGGCCCCAGATCATTCACGTGGAACAGGGGGCCAAAGGACTAGCCTACACCCAGATGATTACCCTCAATGGTCTCTTGGGCCTAGGGGCTAAAAATGTGTTCTTTACCTGGTGGAATTTGCCCTATGACCTGAAATTCCCGGTGTCCTGGCTAGAGGCGTACAATCTGCACTTTACTCACGGGGCCATTGCCGGCAACCAAGACGGGGCTGATATCTTGCGACAACGGGGCTATGGTGGCCCTATCCGGGTGATGCCCCAATTGGGCATCGATGAGGGGCTATTTCGCCCCCAACCCCAGCCGCAGCTGGCCCAGAAGCTGGGGATTCGGCCGCAGGAGTTCGTGGTCGGATTCGTGGGCCGGTTTGTGGCGGAGAAGGGCTTGTTTACCCTGGGAGAGGCCCTGGCATCTCTGCGATCGCATCCTCGCCCCTGGAAATGGCTGTTGCTGGGCCGGGGGGAGCTGAAGCAGCCCCTAATGGATCAGGCCGAGGCGGCTGGCATCTGCGATCGCATGATCTGGGTGGAGAGCGTCCCCCACGATGAGGTGCCCAACTATATCAATCTCATGGATACTCTGGTATTGCCCTCCGAAACCACCCATGGCTTCAAAACTATGACCTCGGTGGGGTGGAAGGAGCAGTTCGGTCATGTCTTGATTCGAGGCCATGGCTTGCCGAGTGCCGATCATTGGCTCCGACTCCGGGGAAATTCCCCATGTGATTCAATCGGCGGGGATGGTGTTTGCCGAGGGCCAGGCTGCGGCCCTGGCCGCCTGCCTGCGCCAGCTGATGGAGCAGCCCCAGCTAGCCGCAGACCTGGCCCAACAAGGCTACGATCGCGCCCTGAGTCATTACACCAATCGGGCCTTGGCCCAGCAGCAGTTGGACTTTTACCAGGAACTGCTGCAGTCATAGGCCATAGGCCTTGAGAGCCCCCCACTTCGTTAGCCGTCAGGAGCACGCCGTGAACCGCCCGAATCGAGACCAGCCCTCTGCAGCATCCCCCCTGCGGGTCTTGCAAATCGTCCCTTCCATTTCCCTGGTGTATGGGGGACCCAGCCAGATGGTGCGAGGCTTTTCGGCGGCGTTAGGGGCGGCGGGGGCGGCGGTGACGGTGCTCACCACTGACGCCAATGGAGACGTTGGCCAGCCTCCGTTGGCAGTGCCGCTGAACCAGCCGGTGCCTGAGGACGGCTATACAATCTGGTATTTTCACTGCTCTCCCTGGCGCCGTTATAAGTTTTCCCTGGGGCTATTGCAGTGGTTGGCCCGCCACAGCCAAGATTACGACATTGCCCATGTCCATGCCCTGTTTTCCCCCGTGAGCACGGCGGCAGCCACGGTGGCTCGCTGGCGGGGACTGCCCTATCTACTGCGGCCCCTCGGCACCCTGGATCCGGCTGATCTACGCAAGAAGCAACAGCTGAAGCGGCTCTATGGCTACCTATTGGAGCGGCCTAATCTGGCCGGGGCCGCCGCAGTCCATTTCACCAGCCAGCCAGAGGCCGACGTCTCGGAACGGTTTGGCACCCATGCCCAGGAGGTGGTGATTCCCCTGGGCGTGACGCCGCCGACCACCTTGTCTCCAGAGGCGGTGCAGGAGATGTGCGATCGCAACGCCATTCCCCCAGATCGGCCCCGCCTCCTCTACATGTCCCGTCTCGATCCCAAAAAGGGCCTAGACCTGTTGCTCCCCGCTCTAGAGCAACTGCTGCGACACAGCATCCCATTTCATTTCATTCTCTGCGGAGCTAATCCCCAGGATCCTGGCTACGAGCACTCAATTCGACAGTGGATTCAGCACTCTCCCCTGGCCCAGCGGACAACTATCACCGGCTTTGTCTCCGGAGACGAAAAGGCTGCCTTGCTGCAAGCAGCCGATGTGTTTGTATTGCCCTCCTACTATGAAAACTTTGGCATTGCCGTGGCCGAAGCCATGATGGCCGGTAACCCCGTGGTGATCACCCGGGGAGTCTATATCTGGCCAGATATCCAACAGGCAGAAGCCGGTTGGCTCTGTGATGGCACCGCCGAGTCTCTGGCTCAGGTCCTCACCCAGGCCCTAGGTGACCCCCTAGAGCGCCAACGGCGAGGACAACAGGCTCAAACCCTAGCCAATCAACGCTATAGCTGGGATGCAATCGCCCAGCAGACTCTCCAGATCTATTACCAATTGCTCTACCGGCCACACGAGTCCTGGTAAACTGGGTCCAAGCCTAGGCTGAGAGACTGCCCTAGGGGCCCTTAACCGATCTCGGACTCGTTTCGTGTCAGAGGAGGAGTATACGAGGGCAAACCAGTTGCATCGACATTTCCCCTTACAATAGAAGCTCACGCTTTAACCCTTGTCCTAGCAGCAGTTCTACCATGGCCGAGGAGCAAATCAGCCTCTTTAATAGCGGCGATGAGGCCGCATCCCCAGCCGTAGATTTCGATAGTATCCCTACCACAGATACCATCCCCATATTGCCCGGGACCTACGATACTATCGAACAGCTGGCAGGGCATTGCCATCAGTGTCAACGGTGTAGTCTAGCGCCGGGACGCACCCATGCCGTAGTGGGTCGTGGCAATCCCTCTGCCCCGATTGTGATCATCGGAGAAGGTCCTGGACAACAGGAAGATGAGCAGGGTCTCCCCTTCGTCGGCAAGTCAGGACAACTGCTGGAGAAAATTCTGGCCTCAGTGCGCCTGGATAGCAGCAACGATGTCTATATTTGCAACATTGTTAAATGCCGCCCCCCTGGCAATCGTGTTCCTTCGGCGGAAGAAATGGCGGCCTGTAAGGGATATCTCCTGGAACAAATTCGATTGATTGATCCCAAAATCATCCTGCTCACAGGAGCTACTGCCGTGAAGGGCCTAACCGGCGAAAAGCGCGGCATCACTAAAATCAGAGGGCAATGGATGGAGTGGCAAGGACGCCTATGTATGCCCATTTTCCATCCCGCGTATCTGCTGCGAAATCCCTCTCGAGAAAAGGGGGCGCCTAAATGGCTAATGTGGCAAGATATCCAGGCTGTAAAAGCTAAACTTGATGAACTGATGGCTGCCGAGACTCCCTAATAAACTGCGACGCCGGGTTTGATTGCCATTATTTAGTGGCAGGGAGGCCAGGGAACTAGGGAGCTGGGGAACAAAAATGGTCGCTCAACTGCCGCCATGGTGTACTACTTTTTTAAGTGAGCATTGTGCACTCTTATTTTCTCCCCTTATGTTTTTGGGAAAGCCCATTAAAGTCCTCCTGATTGAGGACGATCCTGGAGACGTTTACTTAACCCAGGAAGCGCTTGATACTAGCCGACTTGCCATTGATCTGCAGGTGGTTGAGGATGGCAACTTAGCCCTCGACTACGTCTATCAACGGGGAGACTATACCGACGCCGAACGACCTGACTTAATTTTATTGGATCTCAGCTTGCCAGGTTGCAACGGAGAGGAGGTTTTAGCCAAGATCAAACAAGATCAAGACTTAAAGCGGATTCCAGTGGTCGTCCTCACTGCCTCAAAACTAGACGAGGATATTCTCCAAAGCTATCGCTTAGGAGCCAATTGCTACATCCCTAAGCCGGTTGGGCTAGATCAATTTCTAGAAATCATTCATAGCCTAGAGGATTTCTGGTTAACGGTGGTCAAGCTGCCAAAGTCTTCTGGGTAATATAGCGCTGGCCAGTCAGCTTAGGACATGGTTGATCGTCCAATAGCCCAGTCTAGGGGGGCTGACTGGCTATAACGCTAGTGCTTCCCTAGGGCGATCCTACCGACGGTAGCAGTAGCTGGAGTCTTCCCCTCGCGGCTTAGGGCAACTGCAATTGGGGCCGATTCTGGAACTCTGGCAGCTGCACCGGATTCTGGGCCAGTGCCTTCAGAATCAACTCAATGGCCATCTCCAATTGCGGGTCCTTGCCCTGGCCCCAATCCTGGGGAGAAATTTCCACCAGAATATCAGGGTCAGTCCCGTAGTTTTCTACCTGCCAGCCTACGTCTTCAAACCAGAAGGAATATTCCGGTTGGGTGACAATGCTGCGATCCACCAAACGGTGGCGCGGGGAAATGCCAATTACACCGCCCCAGGTGCGAGTGCCGACCAGGGGACCTAGGCCCATGAGCTTAAAGCAATGGCTGAAGATATCACCATCGGAACCGGCGTGCTCATTGGTGATGGCCACCAGCGGTCCCAGCACCGAGTCAGACGGATAGGGTTCTGGCTGCTCCCAGCGGGAGACATCGTAGCCGATGCGACGACGGGCTAATTTCTCCAGGATTAACTGGGAGACATGGCCGCCCCGGTTGAAGCGCACGTCCACCACCAGTCCCTGTTTGTGCACCTCGGCAAAGTAGTAGCGATGGAATTCGGCGTACCCGGCTGGTCCCATATCGGGGATATGGACATAGCCTACCCGGCCGTCGGTGGCCTCGGTGACTGCCTGGTAGTTTCGTTCTACCCATTCTCGATAGCGCAGTGACTGGTCATCTGCCAGGGTAGTCACCGTCACGGTGCGACGATTTTGGCCATCCCGGTCGGCCACGGTGAGAGGTACTTGGCAATCAGCCTGGTGGACGAGTCGTTCATGGGGGCCCTGATGTTGGCTCAAGGGCTGGCCCCCCACGGCCAGGAGCAGATCGCCGGGGTGCACATTCACACCGATTTGCTGCAGGGGAGAGGCCTGCTCGCTCCAAGAGTCGCCCTGGGCAATGTGGGTAATGCGATAGGCTTGGGCGGCAGCATCGTACGTAAAGTCGGCCCCCAAAAAGCCCAGGCGGTAGTTGGGTTCTTCTCGATAGTCACCGCCGATTTCATAGGCGTGGGAGGTGCCTAGCTCCCCTTGCATTTCCCAGACTAGATCGGAAAACTCAGACCGGGTGGCCACCCGATCTAGCAGGGGACGGTAGCGTTGATAGATCCGGTCCCAATCCACCCCAGATAGATCTGGGGTCCAGAAATGTTCTTGCTGCAGTCGCCAGATTTCTCGCAGCATTTGCTGCCATTCCTGCCGGGGCTGCACGGAAATTCGTACTCGATCTAGATCGAGCCAACCGCTTTTACGATTAGGGCTGGTATCGGTCTCGTCAGGAGTTTGATTGGCCTTGGCCAGGCAGACTCGCAGCCGATTGCCAGCCCGGTAGATCAGGGTGCTGTGGTCTCTAGCCACTTTGAAGTCGGAGATGTTGGGCACTACCAGCTCGCAACTTTGGCTGCTGAAGTCGTAGATTTCGAGTTTGGCGTCGGCTGCGGGGCGGGACTGCCGCCAGGATCGGCCTAGGCTGCCCTTGATGGGGACGGAGCTGAACAACACCTTGTCTTTCAGGCCCCAGATCTGGCGATAGCGTCCTTCCGATACTGGGAAGCCGACGATCCGGTGCTCGATGCCATCGATATCAAGGCTCAGGGGTGGGGGGGACGCGTCGCTGTCAGTGGCAGTGTCGGTGGTAGGCGAGTCTGCTGTCTCGGTTACAGCGGCTTTGCCATTGCCCTCACTCAGGGGCTTGGGCACTGGAATGAAGGGGGAAGGGGTGTCTTTTTGCAGCGAGATCAAAAATGGGCGGGTGGCCTGGGGAAAGTTGAGGTCGAAATACACGCTGTCGTAGACCGGGTTGAACTCCCGCACCGACAGGAAATAGATGAATTTGCCCTGGGGGTCGAAGCTGGGGGCGAAATCGAAGAACCTAGGTGGGGTGAGGCGATGGATCTGGCTGTCGCGGATGCGGCAGAGCTTGATGGAGGCGGTGTGCTGGGTGTCACTGCAGCTATAGACAACCCATTGCCCGTCGGGGGACCAGTTAAAGCCCCGGATCTCGTGGTAGGGGCTACGGTCGAGAATGCGGCACTGCTGGCTGCTGAGATCGACCCAGATCAGTTCGTGGCGATGGTTGGAGAGCACCACCTGATCGGCGTTGGGGCAAACCTCCAAGTGCATGGGTCGCCCCAAATCCAAGTCAGTCAGGCGCATGGGATCGACGCCAAAGTCACTGCTAAGGATTTCTAGGGTTTCGAGGCCTCGCTGCTGAGGAGAATCGTCTTGGTTGCGATCGCACACCGTCACCAACCGCTGGCCATCGGGCAGCCAACGGGTGAGGCGAAAGCGCCGGCCATCGGGCTGACCCACAGGGACCACGGCTCCTTCCCAATTGCCGAAGCAGACACTCTGACCGCGGCTGGTCATTACCGTCGAGTGGCCTTGGGGATGGAGATCGTAGTCTTCTAAGTATTTTTCGGCATCGATGAATTTGCGTTGTCGCTGCACCTGGGGGCTGTGCCAGGCGATGGGGATCACCTGGACGGCGCCTGAGGCCAGATCGGCCCAGTGCAGATCGGCACCGGCGTGGTAGACAATCCGCTGTCCGTCGGTGGCGGCATTGCGGACGTAGTAGTCGCGGTGGTGGGTAAAGGGTCGCAGATCTTGGCCGCTGGGGGTGCAACTGTAGAGATTGCCAATGCCCTCGTGGTCAGAGATGAAATAGATGCGATCGCCAATCCACATCGGGGCGGCCAGGTTGCCGCGAATATCCAGTAGCTTCTGGAATTGGCCGCTGCCGCTGGCATCGCACCAGAGCACCCCGACCCGACCGCCGCGATAGCGCTTCCAATAGGCAGGTTCGGCCACGTTGCGCCCCAACACGGCCCCACCGTTGGGGCCAAAGGCGATGGTGTGGGCCATGCCGTAGGGCAGGGGCTGGGGTAGCCCCCCCGCGGGGCTGATGCGGTAGAGCTGCATCAGGCGGGGGAAGGGCTGGTTGGCATTGCTGGCAAAGATAATAGATTGGCCGTCTGGACTCCAGCCGGAGACGGTGGTGTTGGCCCCTAAGAAGGTTAGCCGACGAGCATTGCCGCCGCTGGCGGGCATGACATAGACTTCGGCATCCCCTTCTTCGCGGCCGATAAAGGCTAGCCGTTCCCCAGCGGGAGACAGGGCTGGATGGCTGACGGCGCCTAGATTGGCCGTCAGGCGGCGAGGAATGCCGCCCTGAATCGAGACACTCCAGAGGTCATCTTCGCAGACAAAGACGATGCGATCGCACTGGACAGTTGGCAGTCGATAATAGCCGGATTGGTGATCTGTCATAGAAAAGCCACCCCTATAGTCGCCCTTCATGATAGTCAGGGGATGGCGGGGTCGCCCGGACCGTTAACGATGCGCAACAACTCTTGTGCAGGCAAATCACCTTTAAGGTGGATGTCAACCCCGATTAATACTCTTTATTATCGAGGCGGTGCATTTAGCTTGGGCAACACTTACTATGAAGGATCTAGGCGAAGGATCTAGGCAAGCACTACGTCTTCTGACTGGCTGCGTTGGTTAATGAAACTCTCCCATAAAGAGGCCCAGATAGAAGCTGACCGCATGCATGATGTCTTGCTATTGCTAGATCATCTCGCCATGCGCGAGGAAGCCACCATAAAAATCATTCTGGATTGTCTATACGATATCGGCTCTATCTATCTCATCAACCAGCGCACTAAGGTAAGGCCCCTAAAAGGCTTACTCAACGGCATTGCCAGACTCAGCAAACCCGCCTTTCGCTTCTTCGCCCTGCGCTGGTTTCAGTCCACCTGTCCTCAATTAATTGCCAACTGGTTGCATGCCCAGGTGAAATTTGGAACACCGTCCCAGGACGACACCAACACCATTGAAATTGTGCATGTACAAGACACCCTGCCCGAGCGAGTACAGCAGCAAGCAACAGAAATTAAGACGCTACGCACCCGAATTAAGTGGCTGACTGGTGCACTCATCAGCATCGCGGCTCTCTGGGGCAGCACTCTGATGTTAGGCCGATGAGGTTAACTCGCTGACCCTTGCCAACCCGCTGCAAGATTTTCAGCATATTTACGGATACAGATCGTCCTGAGCTAGCTCGAAGCTGACGTAACAAGGACTAGGAGCGCAGAGATTTCTAGTCCTATGAAACTATATTGTCACGGTTTAACCCTTGGACGAGACCCCATCCCTAAGCCGGCAGTGTTGGCCCTAGTGGCCGGCCTCAGCAGTCTTGGCCTGACTGTCGCTCAGTTTAGCGCCATTTCCCTGGCTCAAGATGGCTCTGGGTCTGAGGGGCGTGGTAGTGGTCGCATCACCATGATCTCATCACAGCAAAAGGCTGCATCCCTGGGGTCATCCCCCCACCGGAAGCTGGCCTTCCGCGGCAGTGGCCGCATCACCACTGAGCCGTCTGTGTCTGAGACATCGACCGCCTTTCGCGGCACGGGTCGAATCAGTCCTGACCTAGCCTGAGGTTGGGGCTACTATTCTCAATAAGGATTAGGGATTGTCGATATTCAAATACCTTAGAATCGTCTAAGCTAAAGCAGCAAACAATCCTACTTTCTAGTAAAAAATACTGAATAAGTGATTTACTGGGGGATTGTTGGCCTTATCCCCCGGTTCCCCTTAGGTTAAGGATTGTGGTTTGCCTGATCGTGGTATAGCGTCTTCCCCTTATGGATAACTCTGTTTCTAAAATGACCCGCGATGTCGATCTGATCCGGCGCCTGAGCCCAAGCGCCATGGATCAAATCCTCTTCTATTTGGCATTTAGTGCCATGAGAACAGGCGGACATCGCCACGGGGCGTTTTTGGATGCAGCCGCGACAGCCGCTAAATGTGCTATCTATATGACCTATTTAGAACAGGGACGAAACCTGCGGATGACGGGTCACCTGCATCACATTGAACCGAAGCGAGTCAAGGCGATTGTGGAGGAGATCGGGGAAGCACTGACGGAAGGCAAGCTACTGAAGATGTTGGGCTCCCAAGAGCCTCGCTACCTGATCCAGTTTCCCTACGTGTGGATGGAGCGGTTTCCTTGGCAACCTGGCCAAACTAGGGTGCCCGATCCCCGGCTAACTAGTAGTGAACGGGCTCAGATTGAAGCAAAACTGCCCGACGGCCCTTTGCCAGATGCCCAGGTGATTACGTCGATTCAGTTTTTAGAATTGATGGAATCTCTGCACACGCGATCGCAAGATGACCTTCCCCCCGAGCGGCGCCTGCCCATGAGCGAGGCCCTGGCCGAACACATTCGGCGACGCCTGATCTACGCGGGCACTGTCAGCCGCATCGATGCCCCTTGGGGATTACCGTTTTATGTCTTGACGCGTAAATCTTATTCTCCCGCCGATCAAGAAGAGCGAACCTACCTGATGGTAGAAGACACAGCCCGCTATTTTCGGATGATGCGAGAGTGGGCTGAACGCCAAACCGATACCGTGCGGATTCTAGAAGAACTCGATCTGCCCCCGAGCCAGCGGGCCCAGGCCTTCGATGAACTCGACACTATCATTCGAGCTTGGGCCGATAAGTACCACCAGAAGGGGGGAGAACCTACCATTCTGCAGATGGTGGTTGGCGATAACGACGATAGCACGGCCTGACCTGAACCCCATCTGTCCTGTTCTGTGATCTGAGGCTGGAGTATTCCCAGAACGCCCACTCTGCTAAGGATGTACCCGCCCAGCATCTAGGCCATTTGTATTCGCTCTGTCATAGCCGCTATGATGGGTAGCCTCCGTCACTATAGCCATGGCCCCATTGCTTAGGGCGGTGGCGAGCCAATCAGCCTCCCTAAACTGGGCAATCGAGCGATCAGTAATGTCCTCGGCTGACTGGCCGAAGCTCCAATATCGTCGATAGCGGCTGCCCGTCTTGCCGGGGGCCCATGATGTGTATGCAGGAAGTTCTGTACTTAGAAGTTCCCACCCCCAACACCAATGCAGTCAAAGGCTGGCTGCAGGAGACATTTACTCCTGGCCACGGCCAGAAGATTGTGACTACAGACGGTATCCGCATTGAACCCGATCCATCAACCTCCTCTGTAGCGACGACAGGGCTACCCAGAGCCTTGGCCATTGTCACCTGGTCGGCCCAGCGCACCACCTATCTGAAAGCCTTTCGGTGGCAAACTCCCCTATCTCGAGAGACGGCCTTACTGGAGCAACTGAATCGTCAGATCCGGCAGCATTTCCCCTTGACCCCGCCCCAGTTGCCTGAGATCGATCTCTCCCAACAGACCATCTTCAAGGCCTTGGCCCCTCACTACCCCAAGACGGTGGCTTACTTTCAACGCATGCCCAACGGTGAGGCTGATCTGAGCCAAGTCTATAGCCGTGAAAAGCGCTGGCGTGACTGTGTCAGTACCCTCTCTCAGCCGGCAAAAGTTATTTTTCGCCAAGGAGATCCAGCAGCTCCATCGCGACGATTGTCCGCCAGTGACGAGGATTCCTCGCCTTCTGATGCCCCTGGACCTGATGACACAGAAGACCACTACGATCTGATTGTCATTGGCGGAGTACTGGGGGTAATTCAAGCGGCTGCTATGGCTCTTTTGGGCCACCGGGTCCTGGTCATCGAACGACACGCCTTTGGTCAACTCAATCGAGAATGGAATCTATCCCGCTCGGAAGGGCAGACCCTAATCGACTTAGGGCTATTCAGCCAAGAGGAATTAGCAGGCCTGATTCTGCAGGAATATGACGGCGGCCACATCAAGTGCTTAGATGTGAACATCCCTCCCCTGACCCGAGCTCCCGTGCTCCAAACGACTGGAGTGCTGAATGTGGCCCTCGACACCGCCGCTCTAATTCGCCAATGTGGTGCCAAACTACGGGCTGCTGGCGGCACCATCCTAGATAACACGGAGTTCCGCTGGGCCGAGATCGACGATGATCAGGCCACTGTGTATGTTCAGCCCAAGGGTAGCGAGGCTTATCAGGCCCGGCGGGGGAGGGTACTCGTAGATGCCATGGGCATCAATTCTCCTATCGCTTGGCAGTTGAATCGAGAGCGCACCGTGAATAGCGTCTGCCCCATGGTAGGGGCTCGGATCTCGGGAGGCATTCCGGAAACGGTTTGGGATCCCCATTACAGCGATCTCATCTCTAGCCATGGGGATATTTCTCGGGGGCGTCAGCTTCTGTGGGAACTACTGCCAGGCTCAGAGCGGGAACTGACGATCTATTTGTTCCACTACCATCCGGTTAATCCAGACAATCCTGGCTCCTTACTGGCCCTCTATGAGGATTTCTTCCATTTATTGCCTGACTACCGCCGCTGTGATCCCGATAAGCTTACCTGGCGTAAACCTACCTTTGGCTATGTTCCGGGGTACTTTAGCCAGTCTCCCAAAGAGCGGGCCATTGCCTGGGATCGCATCGTTGCCATCGGGGATACCGCTTGCCTACACTCGCCGTTGCTGTTGACGGGCTTGAGCTCCCTGGTACGCCATCTGCCGCGTCTATCGGCCCTGCTGCACACAGCGCTTAGCCATGATCTGGTAAAAGCCCGCCACCTCAGGCAGATTCGGGCCTTCCAGAGTAATACAGCTGTTACCTGGTTGTTGGCCAAGGGGATGATGGTTCCCC
The DNA here is from genome assembly GCF_002075285.3 of Halomicronema hongdechloris C2206. Classification (GTDB taxonomy): domain Bacteria; phylum Cyanobacteriota; class Cyanobacteriia; order Phormidesmidales; family Phormidesmidaceae; genus Halomicronema_B; species Halomicronema_B hongdechloris. The sequence goes on from NZ_CP021983.2 coordinate 4,022,937, forward strand.
CAGGGCGTCAATTACCTCCTGCCCGCGTCAACGCGGTTCTCAATGGGTTTTTCACCAGTTTGGCCCAAGAAAAACCCGAGGTGGTCGAGCGCTTCTTGCAAGATGGCTGGGGCTGGCTCGAGTTTAATCGCGTGTTGCTCAAAGCCGGCTACCAGAATCCCTCTATGTTGAAGTGGATTTGGGGGTTAGCGAAGGCTGATCTCGGTCGCTGGGTGCTGGCCTATCTCAGCTTTACCCTCCACGCTATTGTGGGGGTACTATTCGGTTGGTTGCCCCGGTGGGTAGCTTGGAGCCGTGCCTGGTGGGAAACCCTGACCCCAAGTGGTTGGTTCTGGTTGCAAGCCCAAAGCTACAAGCTGACCTACGGCCTGGGTAAACCGCCGCCGGTAGAGACCACCTTGCAGCTGCCGCCGCCACCCCCCTTACCCAAGAAGCAACCCCCCAAGCCAGTTCCTCGAGACAATGCGACTGATACTGGCGCCCCCAATGGTGTGGTCCCTAAGCGCTAATACCAGCACTCATATACCAGCACTCATAGGTCAAGCTATCTCTGGTTGCCGGGGCAGAGTTTGGTGGCGTCAAGTCAGGAAATGGGTAAACGCAAGCCCCAATTGTTAGGGCGGGCATATCGGCTGCCAAGCACGTCTGGCTAGGATTGAGGCAATCTTGGAAACCTAGGCAAGTCGATGGCGGCCAAATTCTTCGCTTTTTTCTTGGGACGCAGGGGATAGACGATGGGGGCTGGGGAGGTATCCGTCGCTGTGGTCAGAATGGGCAGGTCGCTAAGGGCTGGGGCTGTTCCGGTAGGGGTTGACTTGGTCTCAGGAGCAGACTGGGTAGAGGTGGAAATTGTCTCCATCGGTGCTTCCCCAGTGGGTAGGCGCTGGGAGAGTTCCTCAGCAGCCGGGACAGGTGTCTCTGCTGTCGAGGACGCTGCCGGGGACATGGGCTGGCCCCAAGGCGATGGTTCGCTAAAGGTTGGCTCCTTAGTCGCAGAGGGGGGGGAGGGGCTGTCGATGGAGGTTTCAATCACCCGTTCGAGATCTTGCCAGAGACCGTCCTCTTGAGGACTATCGCCGCTATCGCTAGCGGTGGCGGGGGACGTGGATTGCCTATCTTGCCTATCTTGCCTATTAGGACTGGTCTGGGGCGTTTCAGTTGTCTGACGGGAGGGGGGATCTGCCCGTAATAGGCTATCGAGGGCGGGGTCTAGGGGCGGGGTCGCGGTGCCCTGGGAGGACCAGGGCTGAATTCGCTGGGATCTGGGCATGGCCAGGGGATCTGGCAACAGACCGGGAGCTGGGGCTGATGACTCGGTCCGGGCTGAGGACATGTCCAGGCATTTTTCTAGGGCGGCTTTGAACTGCAGGGTATATCGTTGTTGCCGTTGCAGTCGGGCTTGCAAGTCGCGGGTGCTGGCATTGGCCTGTTCTAGGGCGTTGGCCTTTTCGGTGTAGTGCTGCCGCAGCAGGGTGCATTCCCGTTCTAGCTGAGCGATGCGTCCTTTCTGAGTATCAATCTCGGCCTGTTGGGTGTCGTTGCAGATCTGCTGCCGCTTTAAGGCATCTTGGCTGCTGTCGAGCTCACTGACGAGTTGGGCAATTTGCTGGTTGTGTGCGATCGCATATTGGCGTCCCTGGGCTGCCCCCTCGTCCCGATGGGCCCGTTCCACTTCCGCTTGTAGGGCAGTCTGAGAACGCTCTAAGGCCTCTTCTAACTCGGCTACCCGGGCCAGCAAGACCTCATTGCACTGGTTTAGATCCCGAATCAACTGCAACAACTCTGCCCCTGAGCTGCCTGTTCCTGAGCTGCCTGTTCCTGAGCTATCTGTTCCTGGCTGCGGTGCGGCCTGATTAGATGCGGTCGGAGCAGGCGCGCCAGGAATATCGTCTACCTGTTTAGTGTGGGGAAAATTCACAGTTTCCCACTGGTCATCCGGGGTAGGGGGCCAAGCGGGGGAAGTTGGCTGGGACTCGGGGGAATTGGGCTCCGGGGGAAGGATAGGTTCACTCATGGCCTATGCAAACGTTCAGACACACATCCGTGCAGGCAAATACTCAACGACCCAGTTGCCAATGGCCGATAGTGCTTATGTGATAACACATATGCAGCAGCCTGAAGCCCTTAATTTGCCAATTTCAGCCCAATATCTCCTGCAGCAAGTCCTGATGTATTAGGGCCCGATCGACCCGCGACTGAATTTGATCGGCCGAGGGTGGGTCGCCATTGGCGTAGTGCTTGAGCCAAATCTGGCACATGTCGGTAGGCGTCGGGGGCCAGGGATCGCCGATGGCATTGGGGGCGTTGGGGGATAGTTGCCAGCCCGGCAGGTCTAAATCGACCATGAGCTGGCCTACTTTCGGGTCATAGTTGAGGGCGAAACAGCGGCTGCCGGCGGCGGCGGCCATGATTAACCCGTGGAGGCGCATGGCAATGGTCATCTCGACGCCTCGGAACAGGCCCTTGAGCTGGCGCGGATCCGAGAGCTGAAACAGGTGATTGGGGCCGACCAAGTGCTGCTGGATGGCTGTGGCGATGGCTAAGTCTTGGGCTGGATGGAAGGGCACCAATAAGATGCAGGTGCGGGTGGCCTGCTGAAAATCTGCCAGGGCCTTGGCAAATTGCTCTAGCCGGGCAGGGGTAAACCAACGATGCGATCGCACCGCTACAGCGACCCGCGGCGCCGGTAAATCCCAAAGCCCCTCAACCGGCTTGGATTCCAGAGCCCACACTGGATCTGGAGCCATCCAGACCGGTACCTGCCATTGGGCTAGTTGCTGGGCCGACGCCGCATCCCGCACACTAACTCCATGGCAGTGGCGATAGCCGTAGCGGGCTAGGGCTCGGCTCCAAGGTCGGGTTAGAGGCCCTACCCCTTGAGCCCAGGCTACCGTCTTTCGGCCCAGGGTCTGGGCCAAGACCATCAGACCGCCATAATAATAGGGATTCAGCCAGCTGGTGGCATCTTGCATGAGACTGCCGCCACCCCAGATAAAGGCATCGCCTTGGCGTAACGCCAGCAAGGTTGCCAATGCCTTGCGAGGCTTAGCCTCTACTCCATACTGGCGCTGGGTAAGCGTCGGATTCCCCGAGAGCACTACAGGCGTCACGCCCGGCGGCAACATCTGCAATAGGGAAGCTAACAGGGCCTCGTCGCCGCCATTACCCATGCCATAGTAACCACACAGAACTGCTCGCATGTTTTTTCGGATCCAGAGAATAGAAGCTAACGGGAAGTACCCCACCCCACCCTGTACCTTGTACCCTATACCCTATAGCGTCTCCGTAACCGATCCTCATGCACGCCTTGTCCATCCCCACCTGGATTATCCACATCACCAGCGTCATCGAGTGGATGGCCGCCATCTGGTTTATCTGGCAGTTTGCCGACCTAACCCGCCCGGCCTGGCGCTGGCTGTCTCTGGCCATGTTGCCTGCCTTGATTAGTGCCATGTCCGCTTGCACTTGGCACTTTTTCGACAACGCCGTAGCGCTGAACTGGCTAGTGACGCTACAGGCCGCCGCCACCCTGCTGGGCAACATTACCCTATGCCTAGCGGCTTGGTGGATCTGGCGGACGGCCCAGCCAGGCTCAGAGGAGAGTCCCTAAGGTATTGTCAAGGGCCAGGAGAATCACCACTCACCAGCCCATTGCCTCCAAACGCTGCCATGCTGTTCTCTAGCTGCCATGCTTGAAAAAAATAACCTCTTCGCCCTGTCTCTGTTTCCTTACCTCGGGTTTCTCTTCTTCATGACTCGCTCTGGCCAAACTCCCCGGTTGGCCTTGGTGGGCTTCTATGTGTTGCTGCTCTTCGTCGTCATTACCATTCCTGCCGGCATCTATGCCGAGATGGCCTACGGCACGTCTCTCGCCAACGTGGACTGGCTGCACGGCAGCGCTGAGGCCTTTTTGACCCTATCTAATATTCTGGTGGTGCTAGGATTCCGGCAAGCTGTATTAAAGCGGCGGTCAGCCCAGAAGCATGAGTAATGCGTGGATGACTATCTTGTCGGTTAGTGATTGAGACCACGATAAGACCCCGCTTAACTTGCTTGACCAAAGAACTCACCCGGGGGAATTTCGCTTCCCCCAGACCCCCACGACCAGGGCGAACCGCTTGTGGTGAGCGCAGTCGAACTAACGCCCTAGACCTGCGGAAGGGCCTGTTGATTAGCAGTTATCGATCGCGTCGCATCGACAAGGTAGCAATAAATTTTGAATTTTGAATTTTGAATTGAATCCTTCAGCCTTCCCTATGCCCTCCGGGCAGGCTATGCCAACGGCTTCGTTGCCCCTGCGGGGCCGCTACGCGCTTGGCGGAGCCTGACTGAAAGTCATACAGAACAAGCTGCCTTCTGCCTTCTGCCCTCTGCCTTCTGCCCTCTGCCTTCTGCCCTCTGCCTTCAGCCTTCAGCCTTCAGCCTTCTGCCTTCTGCCTTTAAGCCCGCCGATCGCGCTGGATATCGTAGATGGCCTTTTCCCAGCACCACTGCTCAGAACGCCCTGGGTTTTGCTGCCGCACGGTGGCCACTAGACGCAGAGCCACTGCCCGATTGCCATGGACTAATCGCAGCAGTTCTCGCTGGCTGTGGCGACTGACTCGATTAGGATCTGAGTGTCCTCCTCGACTAACCCCAGAGCGGCGGGAGGACGGTCTCATGCGATGGGAAGCACCTGAGCGTCGCCGCCAGAGAGCATAGAGGCCAACCAGAATAAGAATGGCCAGTAGTAGGGACAACAGAGACATGGAGGTTGTGAAACACACCAAATGTTCCCATCTTGCCCTAATTTTGCCTGGACTGTCCTGCCAGGGCCCATCACCCAGGCCGTAGCAGCCTAAGATGAGGATGTTTGGCTGAGACCTAGGGCAATGGGAGACCGAGTAGAGGCGATTTTAAGAGTCTGGTTTGGCGATCCAACTGATCCTGGCAGTGACTATGGTCAGCAGCGGTCGATCTGGTTTAAGAAGAATCCTGAGTTTGATCAGACTGTCCGGGAGCGGTTTTGGGATGATTATCAGCAGGCGGCGGCAGGGCAGCTCCAGCCTTGGCGTCAACAGCCGCGCTCTTGTTTGGCATTGATCCTGTTGCTCGATCAACTGCCGCGCAACATGTTTCGAGGACACCCCCAGAGTTTTGCTACCGATGACCAGGCCCGTGAAGCGGCGGAGTATGCTCTAGATCAGGGCTTTGACCAGCAATTGCTACCGGTGGAACGGCTATTTGTCTATGTACCCTTCGAGCACAGTGAAAACCTGGCCCATCAGCAGCGGGCAGTGGCCTTGTTTGCGGCCCTCTCTGAGGCTGAGCCTGAATTGTCATCAACCCTGGACTATGCCATTCGCCATCGGGATATCATCCAGCGGTTTGGTCGCTTTCCTCACCGCAATGGCATTTTGAATCGCGCCACTACGACTGAGGAAGCCGCGTTTCTGCAGCAGCCGGGATCCGGTTTTTAGCGTCAGAGGCTTGTATCGCTGGCCTGAGAGGGATGGGGCTCTAGGTAATGGATCGGTTAGGGTGGGGAAAGCTCTAGCTCCTGAGCTGAACTTGGTATAACTTCGTTAACATCTAGCAGAAGCACTCTAAAGCACCATGACGGCGTCTTCCCGACTGTCTCGCCAGGGAGAAATCATTGAGGTCTTTCTCCGCAATGGGTGGGACTATATGCGACGACTGCTCATCAAGGGGCAGGCTGATGAACCAGATATTCCACCGCCGGAGGTCTTGCGCAATATCCTGACGGAGTTGGGACCGGTATATGTCAAGCTCGGCCAGCTCTTGAGCACCCGTCCGGATCTCTTGCCTCCTCCCTACATTGAGGCCTTAAGCAGGCTACAGTCAACGGTGCCAGCGGTGGCGCCTGAGGTCATGGAGGATTTCATCCGGCAGCAGTTACCGGCTCCCCCGGAAGAACTGTTTGAGCAGTTAGACTATCGTGCGATCGCAGCCGGATCTATCGCCCAAACCCACAAAGCCATGCTTCGGGATGGTCGTGCCGTCGCCCTGAAGGTACAGCGCCCTGGCATTGATCGCCTGGTGCAGCGGGACATGGCCCTGATTAAAGACATTGCCCGCCTGGTGGCCGCCACCCAGTTTGGCCAGCGCAACAATGTCATGGAACTGGCCGAGGAATTCCACGATGCCCTCAATGGCGAACTGAATTTCATGACCGAGGCCAACCACACCGAGCAACTGCGGCGTAGTATTGCCCGCAGTAGCTGGTACGACCCCAAACAGATCGTCATTCCCAGCATTTTCTGGGAGCTAACCAACGCCAAACTGATGACGATGGAGTGGCTCAATGGTCGCCCCATCCTCACCAGTAAGATCGCCACCGAGGATACAGCGGCCGCCCGGGACGCCCGCGAGGAGGTGACCACGCTGCTATTTCGGGCCTTCTTTAAGCAATATTTTGTGGACGGATTTTTCCACGCCGACCCCCACCCCGGCAATCTGTTCTATTTAGAGGATGGGCGAGTAGCGATTCTAGACTGTGGCATGGTGGGCCGCATGGACCCCAACCTCAGAGCCACCATGACCGAGATGGTCCTGGCGGTGGCCAACTGTGATGCCCAGCGCTGCACCCAATTGACCCTGCAGATGGCCGAGCCCCTGCAGCCGGTAAACCTGGTACGCCTAGAAAATGATTTCACTCGCCTTTTGCGTCGCTATTACGGTCTCAGCGTCGGAGAAATTAACACCGCCGAAGTCTTTGGCCAGTTAATGGACGCCGGTACCCGTAACTCCCTGCGCTGGCCCGCCAATGTGGGGCTATTTACCAAGTCCCTGGCCAACTTAGAGGGGGCAGCCCGCCAGTTTAACCCCAACGTGAATCTGCTGGCGGAAATTCGGCCCCTGATGGCAGATCTATTCCGCAATCAGCTGATCGGTGCAGACCCGCTGCAGGCACTGCTGCGCACCGGTCTGGAATTCCGAAATCTGTCCTTGAGTTCTCCCCGGCAGTTTGGGTTTCTATTAGATCGCCTGGCCTCGGAACAGCTGAAGTTGAATCTCAGCATTCAGGGCTTAGATAGTTTACGCCGCAGCATTGACGATGCTGCCAATCGTCGCGCCTTCAGCACCGTTGTCGCCGCCTTGATTATCGGAGCCGCCATCGTCTCAACCAGTCAACAGTCGTCCCAGGGACAAATTCTCAGCAATATTCTGTTTGCCGCCGCCACCTTTTTAGGGCTATGGCTGGTGTTTAGCATCCTGCGAGCCGAACGCTGACGGGGAATCGTCTCCAGCCTTGCCAGCAATTGCTATAACAGCATTAAGTTAGACCGGGGAGGCAGCTACGATGGCATTCCTAATCTTGTTAACACTGGCGGCGGGGGCGCTGATGGTGCTGCTCATGGGACTAGTGGGCCTCCTGGAAGCTCCCTGGCCAGTGCTCCTGGGGGGATTGCTATTGGCCCTCTATGGCCTGCAACGGCTATCAGTGGAGGCAACAAAGGCGGAGGAATCCGTTGCTTTTTCCGCTGTGCCTAGCCAGGCCCCTCCTGCCCATGAGCCTAAGTCCCCATCCCCATCGTCCCAGTCTCAAGCCGATACTGAGTCTGCTACTCCAGAGTTGGTCTATCGGGGAGTGCACTACCGGCGCCCATCAGCGCCGGCCCTGCCCACTGAAGGTCAGCCCATTGTCTTAGAGGGCACCTACCGGGGACGTCACTGGCGGCGTATCTTACAGCAATGGTCAACTCCGACTGCATCCCCCCCAGAGGATCAACCTCCATCTTAGAATCCAAAATCTTCTGGAGATCTCCCCCGGGGCAAGCCTGATCAACCCTTACCATAGCCATGGCTCCATCGAGTCTGGGATGGTGAGGCATCGTCGGGATAGATGGACGGCCTGTTGCAACCGAGCGTGAGCCATGACAACTCTGCGTGCCACAGATTGGAAACAGCTACAAAACGGGTCCGATATTCGCGGGGTAGCCCTGGAGGGGATGGCCGGCGAACCGGTCAATCTTACCCCGGAGGTAGCGACGACCTTGGGGAAGGCCTTTGTTACCTGGTTAGGGCAGACCCTAGCTCGGTCTCCTGAGACGTTAACCGTGGCTATTGGTCGGGATAGTCGGCTCTCGGGGCCGGCACTGATGCAGGCGGTGGCCGCGGGTATGACGGCCCTGGGCACTCGGGTCTATGATTTTGCCATGGCCTCGACCCCGGCCATGTTTATGAGTACTGTTACGCCTGGGTTTGATTGTGATGGGGCGATCATGCTTACCGCTAGCCATTTACCGTTTAACCGCAATGGCCTCAAGTTTTTTACGGCCCAAGGGGGCTTGAGCAAGCCGGATATTAGCCGGATTTTGGCCTTGGCAGCCGATCATGACTTTGCGATCGCATCTGAACCCGGTTCCCTGCAGAGCCATGATTTTATCTCCGTGTATGCCCAGCAACTGGTGCAGGGCATTCGCCAGGGGGTAAACCATCCCCACCACTATGACCGCCCCCTGCAGGGATTAAAGATCGTCGTCGATGCTGGCAATGGCGCTGGAGGATTCTATGCCACTCAGGTGCTACAGCCCCTGGGGGCTGACACCACTGGCAGCCAGTTTTTAGAGCCAGACGGTCAGTTCCCCAACCATGTCCCCAATCCAGAACATGCCACGGCTATGGCCGCCATCCGCCAGGCGGTGCTGGCCCAACAGGCCGATTTGGGCATCATCTTCGATACCGATGTGGATCGGGCTGCTGCCGTGGATGCCCAGGGACGAGAGTTAAATCGTAATCTGCTGATCGCCCTGATCGCGGCCATTGTGTTGACAGAGCATCCGGGGTCTACCGTAGTCACCGACTCCATCACCTCCGACGGCCTGACTCAGTTCATCGAGCAGGACCTTCAGGGAGTTCACCATCGGTTTCGCCGCGGCTATAAAAATGTCATCAGTGAGGCCATGCGCCTGAATGAGGCCGGTCAGGCCTGTTGGCTAGCTATGGAAACTTCCGGCCACGGGGCCCTGAAGGAAAACTATTTCCTAGATGATGGCGCCTACCTGGTGAGCAAGCTGTTGGTGGAACTGGCCCGGGCCAAGCTGGCTGGCAACACCCTAGGAGATCGCATTGCCACCCTAAAGGAACCAGCAGAAAGTCGGGAATTTCGCCTGGCCATCGCTGCCGCTGACTTTGCCTCCTATGGCACTGCCGTCATCGAGGAGTTGCAGGCCTTTGCGGCTGCCCAGGCTGACTGGGAAGTCGTGCCCAAAAACTATGAGGGAGTGCGTATCACCTGCCGCTCTCCCCAGGAAGATGGCTGGTTCCTGCTGCGTCTGTCCCTCCACGATCCGGTGCTGCCGTTGAATATCGAGTCGAATGTATCCGGTGGGTGCGATCGCATCCGGCAACGGTTACTCACCTTTTTTGCGGGATTTGACCGACTCGAGCTGACGCCGCTCCAGGGCTAATGGCCTACTCCCACTGGCTCAGTTCCTGCCGCCAGCCCTGAGCCAGGGCCTGCCATTGATGACGACGGCGCTCGAAATCAGCGGCCAGCCAGATCAATCCCATCCCGATGGCAATCCCCAGGATCCACTTGAGGAAGGGATAGTTGGCATTGAGCCACAGCAATTGCTGGATGGCATTGAGGCCGAAGATCACTGTGCCGCCGTAGAGGAAGGCCCGTACCCGCAGCCCCAGGCCCAGCCCAGTGATCGCTAGGCTGAGGATGCCTACTGGTAGCCCCCGCCAGCCTGGCGAGATCAGCGCCAGCAGTAGCACAGCCCAGGTGGTAATCAGCCGCAGCCAATGGCGCTGCCGCCGCCGCTGCGATTGTCGCAGGCCAGGATCAACCTGGGCGACATACAACAGCCAGAGCCCCAGCGGAGCCGCAACGCTGACGGGGTCGTCTATGGCCTGCTGCATCAGCCAGACCCAAATGGCCCAGACTAACAACCCACCGCTGAGATAGGACAGACGCCAGCCTCGGGTCGCCCAAGCCAGCCAGCCATAGTAGGCAGCCACCAACCCCAGAGTGGGAATCAACCGGGGGGGTGGCAAGAGCACCAGGACCAGGAGCGGCAAGCCCAGGGCCAGGCGTTGCCAGGGAGGCTGGGGCCAGCCATAGCGATGCCAGGGCACCCTGTACAACACCACTGCCAGGCCAGTGGCAATCACTGGCCACCAGTCATCTAGCCGTTGCACCGCTGGCACCAGTCCGCGCAGATACACCACCCAGGCTAGGGCCAGCCCCAGTCCCCTATAGACCCAGGCTGGTTGACTGGTGGCATTGGCATTGGCTGCCAGGCGTCCTTGCCAGAGGGCGTAGACCACGACCAGCAGCCTAACCCTAGCCCCAGAAATCTGAGTGTCAAGGTCACCCAAATCCCTGGACACCAGCTAGTCCCAGCAGTATCGTGGCTAGAGCCCAATGGCCATGGGCTGCCAGGATCCAGTCGTGCCGGGGCAGCTGTATCAGGCGCTCTAGGAAAGTGGCCGCTGTCGGTAGTAGATAGCCATAATCACCACGGCCACGGCGGCCAGTACCACCAGGGCGTCGCCGAGCTCGCCGCTGTCGGCCTGCAGCATCTGGTACAGGATCAGTTCGTACCATCCTAGGGATAACCCTGCTAGGGCCAGCCACTGCAGCCATCGCCAACCCTGTTGCCGCCCCACCTCCAGGGCCAGGACGGCCGTGCCTAGGGTGAGGGCTCCGGTCCAAGCCGTGGCGGTACCCAAGCGTAGCCCCAGGGCTAGCCAGCCATAGCCGAGGGCCATCAGATGCAGATGGCGGCCAAGGCGATTAGGGGGGTAAGACTAGGGCCAGTCCCAGGGTGAGGACGGCCAGGACCAGGGTGGCCAGGGCCAGGGGCAATAATGCCGGCAGCCGCCAAGCCAGTCCCAGGGCTAGCCAGAGTTCAGCGTCCAGGCCATGAGATAGACCCTGGCGATGACCCCATCGCCCCATTGCCGTAGGCCCAGGGCCAGCAGCTGCAGCAGGGGGGTTAACAGCAGGGCCGCAGAGCTGTTGCCAACGCTTCCATAGATCAAGCTGGCCTCGGTGGTCAGCCCCAACAGCACCAGGATACTGAGGCCCCAGCTCCAACCATCCAGGGCGCGGCGATAGTGGGCTAGAAGAGCAGGCCCAGTGCGACAGGCGAGCCAGCGATGAGTCCCCCACAGTAGCAGAGATGCGATCGCACCGGCCCCATACCAGCTATCTCCTTGCATGCCAAGGCCATCCCCCAGCAGACTAGCCATCAGCCCTAGCAGCAGTCCCACCGTAGTCACCGCCAGGCATCGAGGCAGCCAGAGCCAGCTTTGCCAACCCAGCGCACTGCCCCCAGGGCTAGCCCCAAGGGACGGGTCTCGCCGAAGAGTAAAGTGGGCGGCACCGTCAGGACGACTGCCAGCAACGCTAGCCGGTGAATAGTCGTAGGGACTGGGCTGGCCCGCGGCTAGCCAATCCGGTCAATACCATGGGAATGACCACGCCTGGCAGGGTTTCCAGGGGCTGAGTCCCTGGCTGCAGCAAGAGACTGCCCCAGAGGCTGTAGCTTAGCCCCGCCAGGGCCAAGGTGCCATAGTTAGCCCCGCGACGCCAGGGAGTCACCGGACCCACAGAGACAATACCCTCGCCAACCATCAACCCCAACGCCAGGGCGAGCCGCTGCCCCAAGGTAATCCCAGGCCAGGTGTGTTCTACAGTGGCCGCCAGCGTGAATAGGATCAGGCCATGAATCAAATACTGGCGGCTAGGATGCCCTGTCCGCCGCCGACCGCTGGCGATGGTAGCCGTCACCGTGGTGGCGATGAGATGTAACACCAGGAGCCCACCATTCCACAGGCTCAGCAGCAGTAGTCCACCATTCAGGAACCCAGCTAGCCCATCGGCTAGCGTGACCAGAGCCGAATGCCGCCGTCGATAGGCCCAGTCGGCAACAGCCACCGTTAGCACCACGTAGGGATAGCCAAGAATGCCCAACAGCGCCCAGGGAGTTGCCTCAGCGCCACTCCAGCGGGTGAGGGGGGTCAGCAGCGCCAGCCGCAAATCAATAGGCAGCAAGCGCCAGGCCAGCCAGAGGCTTTGCAGTCCTAGGAGCCAAATGGCGACGAAGTCTTGCCGCTGCCATCGGCTCTGCCAACGCCAGAGCCGTAACCCCAAGCCCATGCCATTGATGACTAGGGCCTGAGCCGACAATGGCATCACTGCCAGCAGCCAGCCCCCCACCATTAACGCCCGTCCACCCCAAAGGCTGGGAGATATCAGGGATAGGGGAAATGCCTGCTGAGGAGGCTCCGCTGCCATGGCTAAGCCCACCAACAGTCCGCCCAACAGCCCCCAGGCCAGGGCCAGTTGTCCCCAGCTGGGGACAACCAATTCGGTCATGGCTCGCAACAGTAATATCCCCACCCCATAGAGCAACAACAGGTCAGGAGCCCGCCCTGTCTCCAGCAAGTTGCGGTCTCGCCGTCGCTGCTGTCGCCAAGCCGCCAGGATTACCCCAGCAACGCCGCCATAAACGGCGATTAGCCCTAGCCCCAAGCCCCACATTCCCTGTAGCAGGGCTAACCCCAAAAATATTGCTAAATTGCCTCGAGCCTGGGGCCAGCGCTGACCGAATAGCTGTATGGTCATCCCTGCCAGTGATATCGCGGCTAAGGACGCCATCAGTCTGCCTAGTCCCGCTTGTCCTATGGCAAGGGCATCCAAGGCCCAGATATTCAGGGGCCACCAGCAGCAGCGTGGTGATGGCCAAGGTGTGGTGAGTCAGGCGTAACTGGGGGCGATCGCTGACTCGACTGGCCCCCCAAAAGGCTAGGGTATAGCCCCAAAGCACCAGATATTGCCCTACTCCGGTGAAGCGAGACCACTGAGTTGCCGCCAGCACCGCTGACGACAACACCACCAAAAATACCCCCAGCCCTAATAACCAAATGACGCTGAGCTCTGTCCGCAGTTGCCGCCAGCGTCGTTGCAGGATGAGTTGCCAACGGTGCCGGCGGGAGACGACTGGAGCAACAACCTGAGTTGCGGAGATGGGAGCAGCTGGCAGGAAGGCAGGGGCAGAGTCAGGCTCTGGCTGGGGTGGAGGGGACACCCTGCAGGTGAGGTAGTCAGCGCAGATGACTCGCACTTGCGGGTGGTCAATGAGCTGAAGCTCGAGCAGGGCGGTTAGTCCGGCCAGCAGGGGAGCAGCATCAGGGGGGATGACAAGCTGCAAATGCAGTCGAGAGGGAGGCAGAGAAGACATGATGGCGCTTCACGGGGGGCATGCCCATGATGATAGGGCCAAGTCCCAAATCCCCTATGATCTAGGACAGTTTTGGCCGGTGTCTGGGTAAAGTCTCGGAGGCGGGCCCAGGAATTGCCTAAAAATCCTGTGGATCCCACGGTTATCCTTCATCGAGGCTTCAACCTAGGATGAAGTTACCGTAAATAGAAGACGGCTGCCTGGGTGATGTCCTGCCTAAGCTAGATGCGCTCCAGAAGATGGGACTAATGTCGCTCATGGCTGGATGCCTAACATCACGCGAGCCCTGCCCAGGGTTGACGATCGAGGGGGATGCCCCCGTCTCTACCATGCGTTTGGAAACCTGCCATGAACAGCTTGCCCCTGTCTAATGTTGCCTGCCATGAGAACTCTCCGTACAGCCAGGCTCCTGAGGTTGCCCGAGAGCAAGCCTCAGCAAGGAGTTTGAGTTTTGAACAGCGTCACTGTCTAGCGGCTGAGGCACATCAGTGGTTAAGGCAGGGGATAGCCCATTATCAGCAAGGCCAGTACACCTCTGCTCTATCCCTTCTACAGCAGGCTTTGCGAACCTATCACAGCCTGCGAGATCGGCGCGGTGAAGGGCGAGTGCTGATTACCCTGACGCGGCTCTACTATCATTTAGCCGATTACCTCTGGGCTTTGGATACCGCCCGTCAAGCCCAGAGGTTGGCCCAGCAAGTCGGTGATTCCCATATGTTGCACCAAGCGCTCAGCTATCTCGGCAATAGTTACCGGCACCTGGGCAATTTATCTCAGGCCCTTGATTACGGGCACCAAAGTTTGACCTTGGCTCGACAAGTCTGCGATCGCACCGCCGAGATGTGCTCCCTCAATAACCTAGCGATGGTGTTACGGGCCCAAGGACAGCCGCAGCAGGCCATTGCCTATTACGCCCAGAGCTTAGCGCTAGCTCGTCAACACCAAGAGCGGCAGATCGAAATCCAGATCCTACAGAACCTAGGCAATACCTATCGAGCCCTAGGAGACGCTCAAAACGTGCTAGAAACCTACGGCTGCTTACTCAAGCTGAGTACCGGCACCGCTGCGCCGCCCTCAGCCCCCATCGACTTGCCTACCTTAGGGTACATACTACAAACCCTAGGCCATGCCTGTGAGCAATTAGGTGAGTATAGCAAGGCGACTCAGTATTGGCAAAAAGCCCTGGCCCTATGCCAGAAACTGGGAGATGGCCGCCGGGAAGCCGAAATATTAGAGCATCTAGGCAATAACCACGACATTTCAGCAAAAACCACGGACTCCCTAGCCCATCACCAGCGTCAACCCGATACGACTCCGTTGCCATCAACTCTGATTTTGCAGCAGGACTAACCAGCAAAATGGGAGCTTCCGTCCATAGAAAACTCCCATTGCTTATCCTTGTAATCAAGATATGTCGTCAAGGTATAGCCCGGACTGATAGGCCCCCTAGAGCAGAAGACAGGGCTGGGATTGGCAGAGGCTCACCGAGGCCATTTCTGGGCAACTAACTCAGCCAAGTCTACTACCCGCTGACTATAGCCCCACTCATTGTCGTACCAAGCTACCACTTTGACCAAATCGCCTCCCATTACCATGGTGAGACTGGCATCAACGATAGACGATTCACTGGTCTTGCGATAGTCAATGGAGACCAGTGGCAAGTCGCTGTAGCCGAGAATCCCTTTTAGCGCCCCCTGGGAGGCTTCCTGAATGACCTGATTAACCTGCTCAGCAATGACCGGTTTTTCAACCTGAGCCACTAAATCCACGATAGACACATTAGGGGTAGGCACCCGAAAGGCGATGCCATTGAGTTTGCCAGACATCTCTGGAATGACCAAAGAAACCGCCTTAGCCGCCCCAGTCGTAGTCGGCACAATATTTAGAGCCGCCGCCCGGGCCCGTCGCAGATCTCGGTGGCTGGCATCTAGCAGACGCTGATCGCCGGTATAACTGTGGGTAGTGGTCATCGTGCCCTTAACAATGCCGAAATTCTCGTGCACCACCTTGACCACAGGCGCTAGACAGTTAGTCGTACAGCTGGCATTGCTGACCACCCTGTGGGCATCATGGGTGTAGTCTTCATGGTTTACACCGATGACATAGGTGCCAATGTCACCCCCCTTACCAGGAGCTGTAATTAGAACTTTTTTAGCGCCCGCCTCAATATGACGAGAGGCTCCTTCCTCACTAACAAATACCCCCGTTGATTCCACTACCAGATCAATGTCCCAAGCCTTCCAGGGTAGATTGTTGGGGTTGCGATCAGAGTAGCACTTGATAGTTTTGCCATTGACGACTAAGCTATCGCCTTCGGCACGAATATCGTCGTCTAGCCGACCCAGCATAGAGTCGTACTTCAAAAGGTGGGAGTTTGTCTTCGGGTCAGAGGTATCATTAATGGCTACGACGTCCAGCTGACTGTTCTCACGAGTCAACCAACAACGCAAGAAATTTCGTCCAATGCGTCCGAAGCCGTTGATTGCTACTCTAATCACTGCGCTTAACCCTCTGTTTTGTGCGTTACGTGTGCGTTACGAGTCTTGACGTTACGTAGGTAACTATTCTTATTCGACCTGATCATATCGCAAAGGCTGATCATCTTTACAGTGATAGGCGCTGCAATCTAATGCTGAGAACGATGGCAATGCCCTGGCAATCTGATGTCAAGACTCACACTAGTACTCTGCGGCAGAAATAACGCCTCTATTGACTAGAGCGGAAAGGCTGAATTCATCAGGATCTCCCTTTCTGCCTTCTGCCTTCTGCCTTCTGCCTTCTGCCTTGGCAGGCTAGATCAATCGGTTTGCCTTGATAAGCCTACGGATCTGACCGGGATAAGATGTGAGCACCGAGATTCTGCAGAGAAGGAGCCATGGGTCTCTATTAGCTGACCGAGTCAGGACTGATCGGCAGCATTGCTTCAGTCGTTGTCACCCTAGCTGCGAAGGCAGGTGGCGCCAGGCTAGGGAATAGCCTCCATCAGTGCGGCCCGAAGCAGTCTCGCTAATGGTATTTATGTTGCATACTGCATACAGCTTGGACTGATGTAGTAACGTATCTGGGACACCCCGGGAAACCTGACATGTAGGTTAGCTGAGAAATCCTTGATATGATACGCCTGATATTGGTGTGGTGTGGTATTTGAGGAGTATAAGATGCCGAATGCTGTCGATTTTAGCGGCAGACCTTTCCATTTCATCGGTATCGGTGGGATTGGTATGTCTGCCTTGGCCTACATCCTGACCAAGCGGCAGATCCCGGTCTCTGGATCCGATCTGAAGTTGAGCCATATTACCCAGCGTTTGCAAGAAGCAGGGGCCCATATTTTTTGGAAGCAAGAAGCAGTCAACTTAAGTTTCTTCCAGAATCAAGTCGCCTCGGTTGCTGCCTCTGGCGCGCCAACGATTGGGATGGATGGGGGTCGACAGCTTCCTCAGGTCGTTTGTTCTACGGCCATCAACGAGTCAAATCCTGAGTATCGGGCGGCTATCGAATTAGGGTGTCCTATTTTGCACCGCTCTGATGTATTAGCCGCGTTAATTGATGACGCCGCTGCCATTGCCGTGGCGGGTACCCATGGGAAAACGACTACCAGTAGCATGATTGGCCAAATGCTACTGCAAGCAGATCTAGATCCTACGATTGTAGTTGGAGGCGAAGTAACTGCTTGGGAAGGGAACGCTCGCTTGGGAAGCAGTGATTATTTGGTGGCAGAAGCCGACGAATCGGATGGCTCCTTAGTTAAGTTGGCGGCCATGGTGGGGGTGGTTACGAATATTGAGTTAGATCACACCGACCACTATCAAAACCTAGACGAGGTGATCCATATTTTCCAGACCTTTGAGCGGCAGTGCCGGGTTCTAGTGGGCTGTATCGACTGTGTTACCGTGCGGCAAGCTCTCACCCCTGTCGTCACCTATAGTCTGCATCCAGAGTCAGGGGCCGATTATGTGGCTGATTCCATTTGTTATGGCGCTACCGGAACATCGGCTCTAATCCTGGAACGGGGACAGCCCCTAGGTAAATTGTCTTTACAGGTGCTAGGCCAGCACAATCTCAGTAATGCCTTGGCTGCAATTGCGGTGGGTCGTCATCTAGGCTTACCGTTCACAGCCATTGCAACAGGGCTATCTAACTTTCGAGGAGCTCGCCGTCGTTTTGAACATCGCGGCGTCTACCACAACATTCGCTTTATCGACGATTATGCCCACCACCCCAGTGAAATTCGAGCCACATTGGCGGCGGCTCGGTTGCAATCAAGTGATGTGGCCACGGGCAAGGAACACCGAGTTATTGCTGTGTTTCAGCCCCATCGCTATAGCCGTATAGCGGCTTTTTTGCCTGAGTTCTCTCAGGCATTTGCCGATGCTGATCGAGTTATTGTGACTGACATCTATAGCGCTGGAGAAGTCAATCAGTGTGGTCTTTCTGGTAAAGATGTGGCTGAGACCATTGCCATCCACCATGACCAGGTTGATTACCAAGCTACGCTGGCAGAGGTTCAACAGAGGCTGACATCGCTCTTAGAACCGGGGGATCTGGTCATATTTCTGGGAGCCGGTAATCTAAATCAAATTATTCCCAGTGTCATGGCATTTTATGCGGATATTGAGGCGGAGTACCTGCATAAGGCCTGTAGCTAGGCCTCTGTTGTGATGGCGATGATCAGGTGCCATGGCTTAGTAAACTATGACTTCTGTGATTAATACCTCTAGCGTTTTGCCTAGGATTGACTGCCCGATCCATGCCCATTCGCCCCTTGGCCCGTTCACGACGTTTCGCGTAGGAGGAGCGGCGGACTGGTTAGCGATACCTCGTACAGAAGCCCAGCTGCTGAATAGCCTACAATGGGCTCATTCTCTGGAGTTGCCGACACGCTTGCTAGGCGCTGGGTCGAATCTACTCATCAGTGATCAAGGACTGTCGGGATTGGTCATTGTCACTCGTCATCTACGACAGGTGACCTTTGATGACGACACAGGGCAGGTGACGGCCATGGCAGGCGAACCCCTACCGACTCTGGCCTGGAAGGCTGCCAAGCGAGGGTGGCGTGGACTAGAGTGGGCGGCGGGCATCCCCGGCACTGTAGGGGGTGCTGTGGTGATGAATGCAGGGGCTCATGGAGCTTCAATGGCAGATATCCTAGTGCGAGTCGATGTGCTTAACTCAGATGCGACAACAGGAGCCATGATGCCGGTGGACTTGCAGTTCCGCTACCGAACATCGGTGTTACAACACCGGTCTAAACCGGTGGTTCGGGCAGTGTTTCAGCTGGAGCCAGGCTACGATCCTAAGCAGGTCACCGCCGATACCCTCCGGGATCTGAAGCATCGTCGGGCTACGCAACCCTATCATCTGCCCAGCTGTGGCAGTGTATTTCGCAATCCGTTGCCCTATACGGCTGGTTGGATTATTGAACAGACAGGGCTGAAGGGATATAGAATTGGCGCTGCCCAGGTCTCTGAACTACATGCCAATTTCATCCTCAACCAGGGCGGAGCAACGGCAACCGACATTTTCCGTTTGATTAGCCATATCCAGGGGAAAGTGCTGGAGCAATGGTCGCTGCAGCTGGAAACTGAGGTAAAAATCTTGGGGCCATTTCCCGCCATTTAAGTAGGCGTCCCTTGGGCGTTAGAATTCAGAAGGTTTCTCGTTTAGTGTACTGACGTTATCTAATTACCTCTTACCATGACGAAAGGGCAAGGATTTGGTTTTGGCTTAGGCGGCAAGATGAAGGAGCTGACTGAGGCCTTCAAAAAAGCTCAGCAAATTCAGGAAGGTGCAAAGCAGCTTCAGGAAGAACTGGAGCAGATGGAAATTGAAGGACAGGCGGGGGATGGCCTAGTTAAGGTAGTCCTGAGCGGAAATCAAGAGCCACGGCGGGTCATTATTGCGCCCAATGCCCTTCAAGAAGACGCTGACATGTTGTCGGATCTGGTGACGGCAGCGATGCGGGATGCCTATGAAAAATCGACGACGACCATGCGGGAGCGCATGGAGCAGCTGACAGGTGGTCTGAATCTGCCAGGGGGCTTGTAAGACTAAGCCATGCCAGTGCGTCTATTGTTCGTTTGCCTGGGCAATATCTGCCGCTCGCCCTCGGCAGAAAATCTAATGAACCGCCTACTGCGGGAACGGCAGCTAACAAACCAGGTTATCTGTGACTCGGCAGGGACATCGGCCTATCACTTGGGCAGTCCTCCGGATTCACGGATGGCAGCAGCAGCAGCGCAGCGAGGGCTGCAACTGTTGG
The DNA here is from genome assembly GCF_002075285.3 of Halomicronema hongdechloris C2206. Lineage (GTDB taxonomy): Bacteria > Cyanobacteriota > Cyanobacteriia > Phormidesmidales > Phormidesmidaceae > Halomicronema_B > Halomicronema_B hongdechloris. Next base: position 4,042,395 of record NZ_CP021983.2, read on the forward strand.
GGCGAGCGCGACAGATAGTCCCGAAGGATTTGCAGCGATTTGACTGGATTTTGGCTATGGATCGCCAGAACTATGAGGATATCTTGACGCTGGATCTCTCTGGGCAGTACTGGTACAAAGTGAAGTTAATGTGTGATTTCTGCCGTCGCCATGGGGAACAAGAGGTCCCTGATCCATACTACGGGGAAGTCGATGGCTTTCACGATGTCTTAGAGCTGCTTGAAGATGCCTGTGGGGGATTGCTGGAGGTTGTGGTGAGAGAATCGGAATCAGTATCTGCAATGCCCCCCTCCTAAGGGGGTTAAGCTCGAGGCGAAAGCTGGTGGCCCCAAGTCAAGTCTGAGACCTCCTTAGCTAGGCCGATACGGTGCTATCCAGATAGTGCCGGGCAGTATGGGGCGCCAATATGTCGGGCTAGGGAGCCACCTAGGGCACAACTGCCGCGGGTCTGATGGCGGTTGCTAGGCCCGATGCATCTCGTGGTAGATGAGTGTGAGCAGAACCTGTGGTGTGAGTAGGGAATAGACATGCGGCAGGCGATGGGGCGACGATTCGCTGGCAGGGTTCGTTGGCGCAATTGGCTCTGGCGGGGCTTGGGCTGTCTGGTGCCCATGGTCTTTGGCTTAGGGACTCCGGTGGCAGCGGCTGAGCGCGTCATTATTACCTATGGCATCTTAGAGCGCTCTGTACAGGTTCAGGATTTAGAACACTTTGCCGAGACTGGGGAACTGAGCCGCCAACTGCAGCAATATGCCAAGTTATTAGGGCTGGATGATGAGCAGTTGCAGCAGATTCGTCAGGTGTTGACGGAGTCGGCAGAATTTGGCCCGGTGCCGGTGGCCCAATTTCTCTATACTCCCCAGGGTAAATATTTGCTAAAGCAGGTTGGTCAAGTTGTTCAGACGGCAGCTCGGCAGCCTGGATTTTCGGCCATTCGCGGCGGATTGATTCTGGCGGCGGCAGATCAACAACGGGGGCTCACAGCGTTGAGTTTCTTGCATCATTTCCCGACGGAGGCGGTGCGAATTGATCTGCTGCGGGGCCTGGCAATTACCGGTAACTTGAATGAGACTATTCAACAGGCCCGATCTGCGATCGCATTGGTGCGTCGCCTAGCTCGGCAAGCGGCTGGAGATCCTAGCAACAATGGGACCACCCCGGACTCAACGGAGCAGTTAATTGCGCTGTTTAGCCCAGCCCAACCTTATGGCTGGCGGCGTCAGTCCTTCGATACCCTGTCGTTGCCAGTAGATCTGTATTTACCTACGGCCAGGCGCCTAGGAGAGACTTCCCTAACCAACTTACCGGTGTTGGTGATTTCCCACGGCCTGGGCAACGATCGCAATAGTTTCGCCTACCTGGCGGAGCATCTCGCCGCCTACGGCTTTGCGGTGATCACCCTAGAGCACACAGGTAGCAACGCCAATCAAATTTTCTCGCTGCTGGAGGGACGCACTGGCGGCATTGTCGAGGATGAGGAATTTCTGCAGCGTCCCCAGGATGTCTCCCGGGTGCTGGATCAGCTGCAACAGCTGGCCCGCAATGATCCTCAACTGCGGGGACGCCTCGATTTCGATCGGGTGGGTGTCATCGGTCAATCCTTTGGCGGTTACACGGCCTTGGCCTTAGCCGGAGCCGGCCTGAATTACAGCGCCCAAGCCGTTGGCTGCCAAGATCCATTCCTATCGTTTAATTTGTCCTTATTGCTGCAGTGTCAGGCTCAGCCCTTGGCAGTGGCGAATCATTTAGCCGATGACCGGGTGCGGGCCGTGTTCGTGATGAACCCGATTGGAAGCTCTCTCTTCGGTCCTGAGGGCTATGGCCAGATTAGGGTGCCAACCATGATCGTCGCCTCCGAGGTGGATACGGTGGCCCCTGCCTTGCCGGAGCAGATTCGGCCCTTCACTTGGCTGACGACATCCCGTCGTTATCTGCTATTGATGGATAGCGGTACCCATTTTTCGGTGATTGCTCCGGTAGATGGGGCCAATGAACCGGTACCGATTCCAGCGCCTGTGATCGGACCCAATCCAGCTTTGGCTCGGGCCTATATGGAAGTGATGACAGCTGCCTTCTTTCAAGCCCATTTGCAAGGGGATGAGGCGGCACGGCAACGACTACAACCGGCGTTTGCCCAACAGCTAGGGCGGCAACCCCTATCTCTGAGTTTGTTGACTTCCTTAACAGAACAGCAACTGCATCAGGCCCTATAACGGTCTCTCAGCATCGCGGCTAGGTGACCCGATCTCGGCGCCGAGACAGGGCCAGACACAGAGACAATCGTGCTGCACCTATGGTTGCCATGGGTTGGAGAGCCAGGAAGTGAATATGACGACAGCAGGATTTCTCAATCTGAATAAGCCGTCGGGGTGGACCTCCCACGACTGTGTTGGCCGACTGCGACGGTTACTGCGGACCAAGAAAGTCGGCCATGGAGGGACGCTAGATCCAGCGGCAACGGGGGTATTGCCCATTGCTGTCGGTCGGGCGACTCAGCTTTTGCGGTTTCTGGCAACCGATAAGGCTTATCATGCGGTGATCCGATTTGGCCTGACGACGACCACCGATGACCTGCAGGGCACACTTGTGGAGCAGTGCTCGGCCACAGATGTCACCTTAGAGCAAGTGACGTCGATCTTGCCTCGGTTTTTGGGCTCAATTGCGCAGGTGCCGCCCCGCTATAGTGCCATTCAAGTGCACGGACAACGGCTCTATGAGTTGGCTCGCCAGGGAAAACCTGTGGAGATACCCACCCGCCAGGTCACGGTGCATTCCATTGAAGTCCTGGATTGGCAGCCGGGGGAGGCGCCTGAGTTGACCCTTGCGATCGCATGTGGACCCGGCACCTACATTCGCGCCCTGGCTCGAGATCTGGGGCAAGTGTTAGGATCAGGAGCTACCCTATCAGCCCTGACGCGAACCCGCAGTAATGGCTTTCATCTAGACGATAGTCTCACCCTAGACCAAGTGGAACGGCAGCTGGCAGAGAACCGACTCTCGCTGATCGCACCAGCGGCAATGTTGACTCACCTACCCGCCATTACCCTAACCGGTGATGCTGCCCGCCGCTTTTGCCACGGACAAAAATTATCCCTCGAGCAGGCACCAGTCGCCGCAGGAAGACCTTTACGGGTGCTCAATCAAACCAATGAGCTGCTGGGTATTGCCCAGATACGATCCCAGACCAGCGGATACCAACTGAAGCCAGAGCGGGTCATGGTCGCGCCACCCCAGGGAGCATCGGTACACCAGCCATAAGATAGCCCCTGAGCCTGTGGTCGATCCCTCCATCTAGCGCTACGTTAAGAGTATAGGGAGACGCTAGATGTCGGCGCCGCATACCCTATGTAGATGCGTTCAAATCGCCCACCATGACTACTGATGCGGATAAACAGACCAACCTTCCCGCAGAGTCGTCTTCTGATGACTCAATCACGCCCGTCACCGACGAAACCCGAGCCATGGTAGAGCGTCAGATGCCCCATGAATCTGACGAAGTCAAGCAGAAATTTGGCGAACTGATTGATGCCATCAAGAAACAGGCCACCACAGAAATGGAATCGGCCGGTGAACTCAGCCGAGAGACCTATGTCGAAGCCGTTGAACGGGCTAAGACGACACTGCAGCGAGCCCAAGACTTCTTTCAAGAACAGGAGGCGGCCCTAGAAAAAACAGCTCGGGACATGCAAGACGAAGCCACCCAAACCTGGGAGACGTTCGTGGCCAATCTGACCTCCATGGGCAATCGGCTCGATCGGGCCATTAATGCCGCCTGGAGCATCCTGACAGAACCAGAAGATACTCAGAAAGATGAAGACCCTCCGGCTCAAACCTAGGTGCTCACAAACCTGGCACTCTGGTATAACTCTGGGGGCGTGTCTTGAGCGACAAGCTGCTCCAGCAGTGGATCAACTTGCCTGGTCCGAATCTGTGCTGCCTGAGAATACGTCCGAGTCATAGCAGAAAGCCCTCAAGTTCCTCAAACGAAGCAGGGGAATATTGCTTGATCAACTCCTGAAACCTTTGGAAATCTTGGGTTTCACAGCTATAGCGCAAGGTTCCCCGCTCAATGCCTCCCTTGTACTGCCAATGCAGAAAACCTTTGGTAAGAGTATAGGTAAACTCTTTAATCGGGCGTATCCAGGGGTTAGGGGAGCCTCAAAAGAAAAATGGGTAAGGGACAATAGCCCCTGTACCCAAACCAAAAGATGTCATGAGTCTATCGTCTACCCTAAGCCAGTGGCTAGAGCGTTGTGAGTGCCAAGAGCAGTTCACGGTGTTGCAATCGGCGGGAAGTCTGCCGCACATGGTCTATGCAGCGTTGCAATTGGGGTTAATGCTGGCGCGGAAAGCGAACTGTCGGTCCGAGCCACAAGGCCAGCCCCCTGGCCCTTGTGGCCGACGTGTGGACACCGGCTCCAGTCCAAAGGCTGGCAGCCTCCTCGCCAGATATAGACATTGGTCGGTTCGATTACCTGAAAGCGCCGGGTCGGTCGCTGCCCAACTGGGTGCCGAGGCAGCTTGTCGGTGCCATTAGATGAAGCCTTGGGCATCGCCCCCTACCAGCAGCATAGCGAGGAAGTGATCCGCCTGGGGTGTCTCTTCAGCCTGGTGATGCCCTACGAGTTAGCCAGTTGGATGCTGAGTCAGTGGAGCGGGCTATCGGTGAGTGCCGCCAGTTTATGGAATTGGGTGCAGCAGCGAGGGCAGCAGGTGCAGGCGGAATTAATGGAGCAGTTGCAAGCGCAGGCGTCTGGGGCTGAGGTCTCCCCTGACCCCTTGGAGGCGACCCTGGCGACTCTGCCGCTTGCCATTGGGGCGGACGGGGTGATGGTTCCATTTCGCCCAACTCCGAAAACCGCCAAAGGCAAAATCCAATGGCGCGAGGTCAAGGTGGGGATTTTAGCCCGCTTAGGGACTCGCCTGACTCAGGCTGGCGTGGCGGTCCCAAAACTCCTGCACCACAGACTGGTGGCGGTGTTGGGAGATATCGACCAGTTCATCCCTCACCTGCAGTTGGAAGCCCAGCGCCAAGCCTTCGAGGCCGCCCCTCAAGTGATTTGGCTCAGTGATGGCGGACGGGGGTTTTGGCGAGTGTATCAGACGTGCTTTTCCCACTGCGCTATTGCCGTTCTCGATTTCTTTCATGCTGCCGGTCAACTCGCCCGAGCCACCCAGGCACTGTTTGGGGAAAAGCGTTCCGCCCAGGCCCGAGCCTGGTTTCGGCGCTGGCGGTATCTGTTGCGCCATGGACGCACTCGAGACGTCCTACGGGCGTTGACCGCACTGCTCAATTCTAAGCTCTTCTGCGGGACCGCTTTGGACACCCTGGTCCAGGTGCAAGCTTACTTTCAGCGCCATTATCGGCATATGCAATACCAACAGTTTGCCCGCCAGCAGATTCCCCTCGGCTCAGGCATGGTCGAAAGTGCCTGCAAGTGGTTGATTCAACAACGGTTCAAGGGGGTGGGGATGCGATGGAGTGAGGATGGCTTTAACCATCTTCTGCTGTTGCGACTGGCTTGGGTCAATCAGCGCTTTGAGAGCTTGTTCCCCCATGTTCCGGATCCGCCGACAAGCTACTCCCCCGACCGCTAAATACGCCCTTTCCGTCCTCAATGTTAAGTTCGTCAGCGGTATCAAATGCTACTCAAACGCCGATTACTAAATTAAGTGCGTAAAAATAACTTGGCTATCAGCTCAGTACGACTTGAAACATCAAGCTTCCGAAAAATCCGCTTCAAAGCTTGCTTAACGCCATTTTCGCTGATCCAAAGTTTTGTACCGATTTCGGTGTTGGTTAATCCTTTAGCTACGAAAGTAGCAATTTCTTGTTCACGCTTGGTAAGGCTAGTGAAACTTGTTTTTGATAAAAAGCCAGATATTTTTGGCTGAACTGACCTATGAGCCGTAAGACGCGTTGACAGATGAGTGCATATTGCATTAAAGTCCATTAGGTCATCTACAGTAAATGCTGAGATCTTCTTTCCACGCGCCAAATTAAGCGTTCCGATAAGACGACCATTCCCTATAATGGGGCCAGTCATGATATGTTCCTGGTCATATCGTGAGCTAACGTGCCGATACAACGAGCTTTGCTTCCAGCATCTTTCTGTTAAAATAAATTGCTCATGTATTGGAACATGCCGCTCAATCACAAAGTTTAGGATTGAATCCATACTACGACCAATTTGCTCATAATAATCAATAAAAGAATCAGGCAAACCCTTAATATATGCTTGGATTGGGACATAGTTTTCATCTAATAGATAGAAGCCACAATGTTTTGCTCCGAAGTATTCATCTGCAAAGTCCATAAAAATTAGTCGTAGCTCTTCTTCATTAGAGGAGTGTAAAAAAGCTTGAAAAATTTTATTGAGATTATTATTCATCAACGACTCCAGACAGTTTTCGAGATCTAACGACAGAATGAGGGCTTCAGTCATCTTCTGCCAGGGGATAGGAACGAGATATCAAGGGGTTCAGCGCCCCTTCAGACAATTGTCCGGACTGTTGATTCATGTTAGGGAATTCCCAAAAATAAAAACGCTCAAATAAGATAGTAAACTAAATATTGTGCTCGCAGAAAATAAAAGACTAATAAGCTGTCGCGCATCTAAAATGCATTAACAGCGTTTCCCTTATTCTTGAGCTTGCGGTCCCACTTTATAATCAACTCTCCCTCATTGAGTAGCTTATTTACCAGAGCCTCAAGCTCTTCTATGGACTTAAACAGACGACCAGAAATATATTCCTTTGCCGAATGCCAAACTAATTCTATGAGGTTATAGTCCGGACTGTATTCGGGTAGAAACTCTAACACCAAATTAGACATCTCTAATTTTATCTTTTCAATAAATTCCTCCTTTTCATGAATACTGGCATTATCCAGAATGATGACTATCTTAGGACTCTCCTTCTCGAAATCAGCAATCTCTCTACCCTCACTCACCCACTCATACTTGACTTCTTCATAAAATCCCTTAAGAACTTTGTAGAAATTCTCTCCTGTCCCCTTTGCCAGAAAGTCAACCAGTCGCTTCTTGTCTGAAAAGCGGACTCCTCCCATCACACTTACCCTACCCTTTCTGCGGATCCCTGAAACCTTTTTGCGACTTCCTTTTTTGGTCCAAAGTTTTCGACGAATTACTCTTAAACTAAAGCCACACTCATCCCAAAACCATACCTGCAGCCTATCTGGCGTCTCTTTTGTAATTCTTAAATATTCATCTAACTTAGCCTTAAATAGTTTGCGCTTCTCTGGATCTTGCTTATCCTCTAAGCTATACTTAGCCCAGAGGAAAACGTACTGTACTTTTTTGACTTTAGTATTCTCCTGATCTGGCTTCCACTTAAGCGAATCCCTGTTTCTTGTTCCAGATAAACCGATAAGCGTGCAGCCGTCCATCTCCCAAATTCATATCCCAACCCTTGCGGATCTTTTTCGATAACCTCTAGCAATAAGTCAACGTATTGATCCGTTGCCTTATGAAAGTTTCCTTTCATCCTCTCATCGATCAGGCTATCTAGATTGCTTGGGTCGCCATGCGTACACCAATAGGCTACTTTTCTTAGAGAACAACCAAGAAAATCAGCAATCTCTTGTTGCGTTTTGCCATCATTGCGTAGTAGAAGAATTAAAATCCTCTCGCGAATATCAGGATGCTCATGGGACTTGAGCTGCTTTTGTAACTCTTGCTTCTCTTCTGGCGTTAAGTAGTTCTTGATTGGCATAGCTAACCTACTTGAATCATACCTTATGATACGTAATTTAGATGATGCCTAACAGCTTATCTACGATGCGCCCACCTATAAAGAGGCCCAGCAGCGCAAAAAAGCCTTTGTTGATAAGTGGCAGGAACTGGAACCCGATGCCATCCATGCCTTCCAGTGGGGACTCCAGCGAACCTTTACTTTCTATCAACTCGACGAGTCTTGGCATCGCTGGGTTCGCACGACCAATGCCCTCGAACGATTTTTTCGAGAATTTCGAGCCAAGGCAGATGAAATTGGAGCCTTCCCCAATGAGCACAGTTGTTTGACTTTGTTCTTTTTGGTGGTTCAGCTAGACCACGCTAAACATGACCGACCCGCTGTGGCGAATAAATCGAGACACTAACGGACAAGGAGGTCAACGTATGGCAGAAAGAGAGTTGGGATTGACGTGAAAACATTCTAGATGATCTTTCTACTGTCATCAATTTCGCTCAAACTATGACCTGGAGCTGGTTGACTGACAATAGTTGATGGTCGAACGCCTGAAACGCTTGTGAGACAGAGCTTTGAGGGACATGGGAAAACTGAGTGGGAGTTGGCATTCTAAGATTAGATACCACTCACAATCCTGAATGCTGTGAAAAAACCTCCCGCCTCTACCATGCCTTGAAATCCTGGATGGGTCAATCCAATGCATGGGCTCACCTGACCCATCTGACCACGTGTCTCTGGATGGTGGTCGCTCTGAGTCAGACCGGGGAGGTGAACTTAACCCGTTGGCTACCCTATATCCCGTGCCGAGGGTGGCAGGCGCAAAGTAAACAGCGACGGCTCAGTCGGTGGTTGCATAACTGTCGCCTCAATGTTCAGCGGTTTTACAAACCGCTGATTCAAGCTGCCTTAGCCGACTGGCAAGAGGACGTACTCTATTTGAGCTTAGACACCTCGATGTTTTGGGACCAGTCCTGTTTGCTCCGTCTGGCGGTGGTGCATCGGGGACGGGCGTTGCCAGTGGTCTGGCGGGTCCTCGAACGGCAAAGTGCCTCCGTTTCATTCCACGAGTATCGCGAGATGCTCTACCAGGCGGTGAACCGCTTACCCAAGGGCGTCAAGTGGTGGTGCTGGCGGATCGAGGCTGTGTGCATACTGACTGCATGCGAGCGATGAGCACCCAACTCGGCTGGCACTACCGCATACGCCTCAAACGAGCACCTGGATTTGGCGAGTAGGCAAAGGCTGGCGGCCGTTGAAGGACTTTCGCCTGAATCGGGGCGAAGCGCTTTGCTTTCACAACGTCAAACTCCATAAAAGTCAGTGGTTTGGCCCGGTTCATGTGGCCTTTGGTCGCAACAACGTCAACGGTGAGTTTTGGGCCATCGTCAGCGATGAACCGACCTCTCTGAAGACCTTCGAGGAATACGGCTTGAGGTTTGATATTGAGGAGACTTTCCTGGATGAGCAGTCCAATGGCTGGAATGTACAGCAATCAGAACTTCGCTCCGTCTGTGCCCTCTCTCGCCTCTGGTTTATCCTGGCGGTCGCGACTCTCTAGGTCTCTGCTCAAGGGGTTGAGGTGGTCAAATCGGGCAAACGAGGTTGGGTCGACCCCCACTGGTTGCGGGGCAACAGCTATTTCCGCATCGGTTGGGATTGGGTTAAAACGGCTTTGGAGACGGGTTGGCGGCTCATTCGACGGGTGCACTTTACCAGCAACCGAGATCCGCAACCGGCTATGGCCTCCCGAAAGCAATAAGTAGGGCAGGTATAAAAAGCCGATGTTTGTGACAATAGATTAAGCAGCTTTAACATCTACGCAGCTTTAACATCTACATAGTGAGTGGAGTGGCCATTTTTCTCCCCCCTGTCTTCTAAGCCAATAACAACGTTGTACGCCAGTTCTGCTTCACACTCAAACATCTGTCCAACCAGTTCATCGCGCTTGAGGTGCTGCCATTCCCCTTCAATGGGATTCATCTCTGAGCAATACGAGGGCAAGAAAAAGATATAGAGTCCCTGAGCTTCCCATTCAGCCCAGTGCTGTCGGGTCACCTGACTGGTGTGAATGGAGCCATTATCTTGCACAATCACGCGAATACGCCCGGTCTTGTCATACTCCGTCGCCGCATCTTTAGCCTGACCGGTGAGCATCGCGATATAGTCCTCACTCTTGAAGGAGCCAAACACGAGCCCATAAATAAAGGTGATAAAGGGCTGCCATAGCCCCAAAATACTCAGCCGTCGTCCCCGCTTTTTCCTCTGTTCCTGGCGGTTTTGCTGACCGCGAAAATAGTAGCTGTAGCTGACGGGGCTCCACTGGCAGCAGCCTGACTCATCCAGATAGAACAAGTCAATGTCACCTGCTGCGGCAGCCAACTCCAGCATATCCAAGTCGGCTTGCTTGAGCGCTCGTTGGAGCGGGTCCTGACGCTCACGATGACTGTGGCGAGTGCGCTTCCAGATCACCCCCTTTTTTTGAGCACCTGCCGTAGATAGTCAGGACTCAGATGAATGCGGCGCTCTTGTTCTAATTTTTCGGCCAATTGTGGACTCGTATACGTGCGTTCGTCCACTTGCAAGACTTGCTCGATGTACACCATGTCTGCCTCTTGCCATCGGCGACGTTTTCCCCGACCGGGGGCTTCCCATAACCCACCTAATCCACCTGCCTGCCAGCGGTGTAGCGTTTTGCGAACCATCTCCACGTGCCAATTGAAAAAGGCTGCAATCATCTCAACATAGTCTCCCCGAGCATTCATGCGCATCACTTGGGCTCGGTCTTTGACCCGTTGAGGGACAGTCGTCGCTCGTTGCAGTTCTCGCAAGGTGCGATCTTCCTCGGGTGTCAGAAAGACCCGTAGTTGCATTCCCATGACGCCCCCACCTGTCAAGCTACAAGTTGCAAACCTAAGCATACCTCGATGTTTTTAGCACGGGCTACTTATCAGAAACGCGCCTATCAATTGGAGTTCACAATACGGACGTATGAGTATGTGCCGGACTAGTTTTGTCAGTCAACCAGGACCTGGAGTCATATTAGATTGATTCAATCTATCTATTGTACACTTTTGGGTACTATACAAGATTTGTACATGGTTATTAGTATAAGAAGGTAATTAATTGTTCTTCTACTTTGCAGCAAAAAGCTCTTTTAGCTTTTTAAACCGATTGACTACTTACGTTCACTGCTGTTTGCATTTACATAAGAGGCAAGCTGTATTTATCTGTTTTTTGAAATTTTGTTACTTGAGTAGAATTGAGAATTATCGTAATAGTATTTTGAGCTAAACAATTTTTAGTGTCGTTTTTTGTAATATGTGATTGGAAAAGAATATGAGCCAAATAAAAAAACTAAATCGATATAAGCAGAAGGTAGCATTGGGATTTGATCTAGCAGCTGCTGACTATGAGTCTCATTCCTTACGATATCTGCCAGACTGTGCAAACCATTTAGTTAAATTGGCAAAAATGCAAAGCGGGCAAAAGATTTTGGATGTTGCAACTGGTACAGGCTTTGCGGCCCTTGCTGCGGCAAAATCTGTTGGGTCTACAGGTAATGTAATAGGGATTGACATTGCTAAAAATATGCTGGAAAAGTCGCAAGAAAATATAGAAGCTATGGGCTTTAAAAATGTAGAAATGCATGTGGGAGATGCTGAATCCCTAAATTTTAAAAATAATGAATTTGACGGGGTAATCTGCGCTTCTGGTATTTTTTTTCTTTCTGATGTAGTTGCTGCACTCCAAGAATGGAGACGGGTCACTAAAGAAGGAGGGTTTGTATCTTTTTCGAGTTTCGATCAAATAGCCTTTAAGCCCATGTTAGAACTGTTATTAACACGCCTTCAAAAACACTGTGTTTCAATGACAATGCCAGTTCCTGCCAAACAGATTGATTCAACTGAGAAGTGTTATGACTCACTAAACAGTGCAGGGTTTGAAAAGATTGAAATACAAACTCAACAGCTTGGCTATTATCTCAATAACGTATATGAGTGGTGGAACATAGTGTGGAACAGCGGTTTTAGATTCTATGTTTCACAACTGCCACCTGAAAATCTAGAGTTATTTAAAAAAGAACACCTTGCAGAAATAGAAACTTATACCACAAAGCAAGGGATTTGGTTTGATGTTGAGACCATATTTGCTAAGGGTTTTAAAGAGACAGTATAGCAATCATACAGAAAACCGTTCTCTAATTTTGTTTTGTTGTTTATTATCGATGTAAAAATTTAATACTGAAAATTAGGATCAATTAACTGATTTAGCTTATTCTGAAGCTTTTAAATTTTGGACATACAACATACGAAGAACCGACGAAGTTCTGACTTTTAAAAACTTTCAACGAAACAGATGTATAATAGTTTGCACCAGCTTCGCGAAAAAATTTTGCACTCTACTTGCAAAATAGGAGTTGTTGGTCTGGGATATGTTGGATTACCATTTGCTGTTGAAAAAGCAAAAGTAGGGTTTTCGGTGATTGGGGTGGACCGAAATTCAAAACGGGTAGCATGGGTCAACCAAGCCCATAACTACATTAAAGATGTCAAAGACTATGAATTAAAGCGCGTTGTAGAAAGTGGCTATTTTAAAGCAGAGGAAAGCTTTGGGCGTTTGTCTGAAATGGATGTCATCGTTATTTGTGTGCCGACCCCTCTTACTGAAGATTTAACCCCAGATATCAGCTATATCGAGGAAGTTACTCAAGAAATTGCCAAGCGATTGCGTCCTGGACAACTTATTTCCTTAGAATCAACTACTTATCCTGGCACAACAGATGAAGTAATATGCCCTATTCTTGAGCGCTGTAGTGGGCTTAAGCGAGGGAAAGATTTCTTCTTAGCCTATTCTCCCGAAAGAATCGATCCAGGTAATCAGCGCTACACAACAAAAAACATCAATAAAGTGGTAAGTGCTTCTGATGTTCACTCTCTAGAAGTTGCAACATTGTTCTACCAACAAACTATCGAAACTATTACCACCATCAGCAGTTCCAAAGTAGCAGAACTTTCGAAAATTTTCGAAAACACCTTTCGAGCAGTAAATATTGCTCTGGTGAATGAACTTGCTATGCTATGTGATCGTTTAGATATTAATGTCTGGGAAGTGATAGATACCGCCAACACAAAACCATTTGGAATTATGCCTTTCTATCCGGGTCCTGGGGTAGGTGGTCACTGCATTCCAATTGATCCCCATTATTTAAAATGGAAAGCTAAAGATGTCAACTTCAATGCCCGCTTCATTAACTTCGCCAGCGAAATTAATCGTCAGATGCCTTCTTTTGTCAAAAATAAGGCATTTTCAATCCTTGATCGATTAGGAATAGCACCTTCCGTGTCCCGCTGTTTTATTTTGGGGGTGACCTACAAAAAAGACCTGCCTGACTTGAGGGAATCTCCCGCGATTTCAATCATCAAATTACTTCTAGAAGAGAAGGTTGTGGTGTCTTACTATGACCCATATATTCCTAAATTAGAAGTTGGAGAACATTCCTTCAAAAGCACTTCTTTGACGGCAGAAAACCTCTCCTTTATGAATCTGGTCATCATCACCACTGACCATAGCCAGGTGGACTATGAAGCAGTGGTAACCCATGCCCCTTATGTACTAGACACACGAGGGATAACTCGTCATCTAAATTGCGCTGGCGAGAAGGTAACAATGTTATGAAACCAATCGTTTCTACTATGAATAGAGCTGTTAACCTCATGGATTTTGAGTCCATTGCACGAGAATGTTTATCGCAGCCTATCTGGAATTACTTCGCCAGCGGCGCTAACGACGAAATCACACTGCGTAACAACCGTGAGGCATTTTCTCGTATTAATTTATACTACAAAGTTCTAGTGGATGTAAACGAGTGTTCCTTACAGACGCAGATTCTGGGTCAAAAAAATTCTATACCGATACTTATAGCACCTTTGGCGTTTCATAAACTAGCTCATCCCGATGGCGAGATGGCTACTGCTCGTGCTGCTGGCGCACAGGGTACAATCATGATTCTAAGTACCATGAGCACGACACCAGTTGAAGAAGTAGTTGCTAATGCATCAGGCCCTATCTGGTTTCAGCTTTACATTTACAGAGACCGTGCGGTTACTAAAGCACTCGTCAAACGAGTAGAAGCAGCTGGTTGCTCAGCATTGGTATTGACTGTCGATGCTCCAGTAATGGGGCATCGCGAACGTGATATTCGCAGCGGAGTAGATTTATTTGCTGAACTTCAACTAGAAAATGTGTTCGCCATGGACGTGTACAAAACTTCCGAAAATACGCGCAACAAAAACATGGCAGAACATTTTGCGTCACTTTTCGACCCTTCAATTACTTGGAAGGATATCGAGTGGTTGCGTTCGCTCACCAAGCTACCAGTTATCGTTAAGGGTATCATTCGCGCCGATGATGCACAACACGCTGTGTGTAGTGGCGCCAGCGGTATTATTGTTTCCAACCACGGAGGGCGTCAACTCGATACAGCACCAGCTACTATTGACGCACTGTCGCCTATCGTCGAATCAGTAGGCAAAAGTGCAGACATCTTCCTCGATGGTGGTATCTTACGAGGTACCGATGTTATCAAAGCATTAGCACTTGGTGCTAATGCTGTCCTTATTGGTAGACCTGTACTCTGGGGATTAGCAGTAGGTGGCACTGAGGGGGTAGAGCACATATTCAAAATCCTACGCAATGAAGTCAATTTGGCTATGGCTTTGTGTGGTTGCCCGACAATAGCCGACATCAAATATGACCTGTTACGACCAAAAAATCGCTAGTAGCTACTAGTTAAGTAATAGCTTTCATCAGAAAGAGGTTTTGAGCTGAATAGACAGCGTCTTCAGTATAAATTATTATTGTAACCTTCTTTGGTAATCCGAAAAATTCATTACGTAATAGAATATTGTTCATATGATAGAACATACTCAACGACGAGACGGTGAGCTAATAGATCTTGGAATAGGACGACCTGATTTTGCGCTTCTTCCTCTTGCAGAACTCCGAAAGGCTTCTGCACACCGATTTTCTCTAATAGATACAAGCTGTCTTCAGTACTCGCCAGAAGCGGGTCGTGGGAGCATCTCATTTTTGCGAGAACCCAGCATCTGTGCTGAGATGAAAGGGTAGTCTCTACCCCAAAAGCTCTTGTCCCCCGAAGACCAAGCCGCCTTAGCCCAGCATAGCCGCGAGATTGCCAAGATTCTGCATCGCAATAGCCCTCCTGAAGCCGTTGACACACTTGAAGGCATTGAAACGACGGTGCGGCAGCAGATGCTGGAGCACGTCAGTCCCGAAGTGGGAATTTTTTTGTCGAAGCGTGCACCCAAACCCAACGGGGACGCCCCCGGCAGCTAAAAAGTGTTCTGGGGACCCTCCCGATTCGGGAACAGCAAGCCCAGCGGTTGGGCCTCGAACCCCACGGTCGTCTCAGCCCGCTCTTTGAGAAATGTGCGTTGCGGGTTGCGGCCTGCCAAAGCTATGGGAAAGGCGAAACCGACGTGTCCGTTTTAACGGGGATGTCGTTGAGTCATTCAACGCTGCAACGCCTCGTGCAACGCCAACGTGAGACCCCACCGGAGGCGAAGCAGACGGTCACCGAGATCAGTGTCGATGGCGGTAAAGTGCGCCTGCGGCATCCGGAAAAAGGCGAACCCAGTTACTGGAAAGAATACAAGAGTGCTCGGGTCGAGAATCTGTACTATGGGGCGGCGTTTCAGGCAAATGACTGGCTGCAAGACTGGCTAAATAGCCAACCGTTAGCGAACCCCATCATCTGCCTTGGCGATGGGCATCGGGGCGTCTGGGCGGTGTTTCGTCCCATCGCCACCGTGGAAACCCGTTTAGAAATTCTCGATTGGTACCACTTGGTCGAAAACCTCTATGGAGTTGGGGGCTCATTAAAACGGCTGAAACAAGCCAAAGCTCTGTTATGGGAAGGGCGGGTTGATGAAACCCAGGCGTTATTTACCGACTGCGCTCTGGAGCAAGCCCGGCGATTCTGTGATTACTTGGAGCGACATCGTCACCGAATTGTGAATTACGGCTATTTTCAAGCTGAACAAATCTGTTCGATTGGCTCAGGTGCAGTTGAGTCAGCCATCAAGCAGATTGACCATCGCATGAAACTCCCAGGCGCTCAATGGGTGCCCGACAATGTTCAGCAAGCCTTGCAGGTGCGATGTGCCTATCTGAATAGAGCCTACGATTGTTGATGTTTTTGCAACTTTGAGATGCTCCCGCGGGTCGTCCTTCACTACGCGGGCATCTCGCAGACTTTCTCACCCGCCATTACGGTTCTGTGGTACGTCCTGAGAGACTTTTTTTGACTGCTGGTGCATCACATGGACTTGACCTCATTTCAGGATGCTTTGCGCAACCTGGAGATACGGTATTTGTTGAGGCTCCAACATACTTCTTAGCACTCAAAATACTCCAAGGGAGGAACTTACGCATTGTATCGGTTCCAACTGATTCTGATGGACTCGATGTAGTTGCTTTAGAACATTTGCTGGAGATGGAGAAACCAGCATTTCTCTACACAATTCCTGTACATCACAATCCAACAAGTGTCACGCTATCAGTGGTAAGGCGAAGGAAGTTAATAGAGTTGGCTGAAAAACACAAATTTTTCATCATAGCCGACGAAGTTTATCAACTTCTTAACTATAATGGATATACTCCGAGCCGATTGGCTGCTTTCGATGATAGCAGAGTCATATCTTTAGGGTCATTCTCAAAGATACTTGCTCCTGGGTTACGGCTTGCTTGGATTGAGACAGAACCGAAGCATTTTTCTGTACTTGGCCGATGCGGCGTTATCAAAAGTGGTGGTGGCGTCAATCCATTTACTTCAGCGATTGTCGAAAGCGCGATTACACTTGGGCTACAAGATTCTTATCTAGAGCGCGTACGTAAGGTTTATAGCCAACGGTGTGCTCATATGATCCAAGTCCTTGATCATGTACTTCCTAAAGTAGTAGGTTTTACAAAACCGAAAGGAGGGTTCTTCGTGTGGCTAAAACTTCCGCAATATATTGATAGTAAGGAGTTACTCGCAGAGGCTCAGATACTCAAAATTGGGTTTCGTCCTGGTTCCCTCTTCTCGCAAGAAGAAGGTTTCACAAATTTCTTGCGGATTTGTTTCGCTTATTACAATGAAGCTGAAAGCGAGTGGGCCTGCAAGCAACTCGGACGTTTATTTTCTAGTCATTTACAATAATTCCCACCTTTACTATCGACTTAGTTAATATCAAATGAAAAATTTATTGCCCGTTGAAACATTACTTGCTGAACTTGGCGCTTTTGGCAAACTGCCCAAAAATAATGTTTTTCATAGAGAATGGACTCAAGAAAACCAGGAGCAAGACTTCAAGACTGCATTGAACAGTCCACTTTTCGCTCTTCACAAAACTTCTGATGTTAACGACATCGAATCTATCCAAATTGACGACGCACGGCGAGTTTTACGTTTGAAACGGCAGATAGCGTCTTGGATCGTAGAGTACGCTGAACTAATCGGTGGAGTCGAGTGGGCTCGCTTATCGCATCAGAGCGAAATCCAAGAAAAGGCTGAACTAATCGCGACCCAATCGCTCGAAACGAAAGCTGAGATTCTGAGACTGCAAAGAAGAATTGTCAAACGATTTATTGATGGTAGAAGAAACTACTTTGAGCGAGAACAGTCAGCATCCTTCGATGAAATCGAAGCAATGGCTAAGGAAAAACGCGAAATTTTCATTATCATAAAATTTATGGACGAAGCACCTCATATAAGGGCTACTTTGAAATCCTTAGTGAATCAAAAGTCCATAGACATGGAACGTGTCGTAATCGTCGCTGTCGATAATAATTCGACAGATGGCTCAGATAAAATTGTCAAGCTTGTTATTGCCGAAAACACAAGCAGAGCACGCATAATATATACGAATCAACCGATATCTGGAGGTGGGAGTGCTGCTCGATTTGGTGTAGATCGCATCATTTCAACTATCTATGAAATGTGCCTCCACGATAATGATTGGGAACGGTTGGAGCGAGCTATAATCGCTGTGTCTGACGGTGATACGGTGTATCATCCTCAGCTACTGGCAGATAACGTTGCTATCTTAAATACAGATTCGACTGTGGATGGCGTTATGCCGTTCTTGACCTACAAGTATACGGCTGCTTTACGACTCTTTGCTAAATACACATCCAGGTTTTCTGAAGACTTGCGACCTCACGCCAATTGCGCCAAAGCTGTGGCTGTCCCTGTTGATCTTTCTACAATAGAAGCTTACATCCAGATACCGCGACACCAGAGGAGAGTGATAGATGATGAAACAATAGAATTGATAATTATTGACCGAGAAGGAGTTGAAACAATTCGAATCGTTAAACTGAATAATCGCGACGCTCTGGGACGCAAATTTGCCGCTCTCATAGACAATGAAGGACACCTCGCTTACGTCTTGTCGAACCGCACAATCGTTCTTGACGAAGCTCCAGTATCAGGGACAGATGCCGCACTTGTTTATTTGGAAAACGATAGCGTGAAGGAAGATGAAAAGTGGCGCTGGCACGCGGTAATCGGTCACGATTTATTTCTAAGTTGGGCATTTGAAGAAATGGGGCTACCAGAAGAGAGCATTTTCCCAGATACTAGCGATGCATTAAAGATGTTTCGCGTTTGGAGTTTTGCAGTCGGCGGTCAACACCAACTAAAGAAACCTGATTTGAATATCGTTACTGGTACGGACTATCAATCGGGTCGAGTCTTGCAGGCAGTTGGTAATGTAATTCGCCTTGGACCAGCTCATGCATACTCCGAGACCGAGATTGATCGATTGATTAAGATGATCCGTAATTTTGCAAAGGGGCAAAGTGTTTTCTACGGCGAAACCAGAAGCTCGAATGTTGAAAGAGCAAGTGGGCTCTATTTGCACATGACCCGCATTCAAAATGCGGTCGAAAATGAAGTACGCAACTTCTCTGAAGACTTCTTCAGAGAGGTTGTTTTCCCAGAAAGGATTATTTTTCCCCTGCGATGGATACTACAGAATGCTGTACGTTTCTATGCACACAAGGAACCATGCGCAAGAGATATTGTAGAACAACGAGTGCTAAATACTATATTTTCTCCAGAAACCGTTGTACAAATTAAACAGAAATGGATTACAGAGACAACCATTGCAACGATTAGAAGTGTGGAGTACATAAACAAACAGAAGCAAGCTGAGAAAACTGCAGAGGGTATTATAAAAGAGCATTATCGAGAAATAATGTCCTTTTATAAAAAGACGCTACAATCTTTTTTCGATGCCTATCAGATAGAGCCTCAGCATTATTCTTGGTTGCTCGAAGGCGTAGAGCAGTCGAGAAATGCCCTAGTTGAAGATCTCCCCCGTGTCCATCCTTCGGCAGTCTGGCAAGGCAAGGAATTTGTTATCGATAACGCTAGAGGGCAGGTCTTAAAATTTTATTCTTCTAGTTAGAGGTCGAGCCAGAGGTCGCCTTCTGATAGGAGAGCGTCGCTAAATAAGGTAGTGAAACAAAAATCTGCGGTAGATCTAGCGAAGCTGTCATGAAAGGCAATCTAACTCGAAATCATTGTTCTGCAAGGGTTTCAAAATTGGTTTTAAGCGATCGCCAGAGAAGTTTATTTTTGCAATTTTTGGATAGTTTATGAAAAATTGTGATATTTTTTCGAGAACTAAAATCAATAAAAAATATATACTGCAATAGTCTTAGAGATTATAGATCGAAAGCTATTTTCATCATCTTAAACACTAAAAGCTGCAATATTTTCTACAATTGCCCCTCATGATAACACTGGCTAGTTTTATCCCAATTAAAGAACTGGAACGATATAAAATTGATGTTATTCCCTTGAGTTTACGCCACGCTAGGACTCTCGGCGGAAGATTTTACTGCGTCACATTAGATGTGAGAAGAAAAGGCTCACTCGAATCCTATGTCTGATTATCTCTTTTTTGTCATAGTAGAATCAAATTTTCTCTGAGTGACAAAAGCGTCTCACTCTTGAGAAAAACAGTCTATATTTATGCAAAGTTTAGCATCCATAACATAAATAGAAATTTCAAATAATCATGACAGAACAACAATTCAACAAATTACCCGACCAAAATGGCTATTTTGGTAAATATGGAGGGCGTTTTGTACCAGATACCTTGATGGAACCACTGATACAACTTGAAAAAAACTATTATTCTTTAAAGGGTGATGAGAATTTTCAAAGAGATCTATTACATTTTCAAAAAACCTTTATAGGGAGACCAACTCCTCTATATTTCGCAGAAAATCTTTCACGGAAAGTAGGTGGCGCGAAAATATATTTCAAGAGAGAAGACTTAGCACATACAGGTGCACACAAAATTAATAATGCCATTGGTCAGATTCTTCTTGCCAAATATATGGGCAAAAAGCGAATTGTTGCTGAAACGGGCGCAGGGCAACATGGCGTAGCAACAGCGGCAGCTTCTTCAGTACTCGTTTTAGACTGCTTAGTCTACATGGGTGAAAAAGATATGGAAAGACAACAGCCCAATGTTGAACGTATGCGATTGATGGGAGCAGAGGTTCAGGCTGTTGAATCAGGCTCGCGGACTTTAAAGGATGCAGTGAGTGAAGCAATGCGCGATTGGGTAACTAACATTGATGATACTTATTATTTATTAGGATCGTCATTAGGACCACACCCCTATCCCTTAATTGTCCGAGATTTCCAAAAAGTTATAGGTATAGAGGCTAGGAAACAAATTATGGAGGTGGAGACGCAAATGCCAGCCGAAGTTATCGCCTGTTTGGGCGGAGGAAGTAATGCTATTGGTATTTTTTATGGATTTATGGAAGACGATGTAAAGCTGATTGGGATTGAGGCAGGAGGGTCTGATATATCTCCTGGTCAGCATGCTGCTAGATTTTCTGGTGGACGTATTGGTATTTTTCAAGGAATGAAGACATTCGTCTTGCAGGATCAAGAAGGACAAATTGAATTAACGTCAAGTATTTCGGCAGGTTTAGATTATGCAGGAGTTGGTCCTGAGCATGCTAACCTCTTGGATAAAGGACGTGCAAATTATCTCTATGTAAATAATGTAGATGCTATGGAAGCATTAAAAATACTTTGTAAAGAAGAGGGCATTATTCCTGCTCTCGAATCAGCGCACGCAATAGCTTATGTACTTAAAAAAGCTAAAGAATATGATAGGTCGCAAAGTCTTATTGTAAATCTTTCAGGTAGAGGCGATAAAGATGTGAGTATAATCCAAGACTGGAAATTTAAAAAATGAGAACTATTCGTGATTCTATTAAAGAAAAAAATAGAGATGGCTATACTGCTTTAGTACCGTATATTCTGCTTGCAGATCCTGATTTTGAAACGACAAAGCAAGTAATTTTCGCTTTGTCTCGTACAGGCTGTACAGCAATTGAACTTGGACTTCCCTTCACCGATCCAATAGCTGATGGGCCAGTAATTCAGAAAGCCACAGAGCGAGCTCTTAACAAAGATATTTCGCTGAAATTAATTTTTCAATTTATTTCAGATTTGAGGAAGGAAGGGTTAAAAATCCCTATTGCAATATATACATACAGTAACTTGGTTTATAATATTGGGTACGATAGTTTTTGTAAGGAAGCAATAAAAGCGGGGATACAAGGAGTCCTAATTGTTGATCTTCCTCCAGAAGAGGCTCATGAGTTTATGAATGTAAATTCTCAAGATTCTTTGGAAACTATATTTCTTTGTTCTGCCACTACAAGCGAAGAACGTCTCCCTAAAATCAATAGTGCATCAACAGGATTTACCTATTATGTTGCTCAAAAGGGAGTTACTGGAATGCGGGAGTCTTTACCAGACGGATTAACTGAAAAACTTACTAAATTACGTGAATATATTACTACTCCGCTTGCCGTTGGTTTTGGTATATCAAAACCTAAACACGCAAAGGCTCTTGCCCCTTATGCAGATGCTATCGTTATAGGAAGTGCGTATGTTAATATGTTTGAATCATATCAAGGACGTGAACTTGTTGAAAAGATAGAGTCCTTTACAACTTCTATTGTATCTGAACTTAAAAAATAAACGTTGTTAATAGTGGATTTACAGCTGCGACATGGTGAAAAACTAGGGTTGGTGTCACCAGACGCAATCTGAACTTGAAATCATTACAGGCTATAGGTTTTAGTCTCTAACTCATGGGAACTGGGCAGTGGGAAGTTCTCTGTCCGGTAGCGAGACGGTAAGGAAAACGGACATGGGCTGAGTCAACTGACCCATCATGTCCGAAACTGGCTGATATAAAGCGTTTCAGCCAGTACTATTATGAAACTTTTCCAGCGTCTTGAGCAAATCTTAGGCGACTTCCGTCCCGTCTTTAGCCGGGAAGCCCCGTTTCGATGGTTCGTCCTGCTGGTATGGGGCATCCTGCTCAATAGCCAACCGGCAGCGGTTACCAGTTAGGTGAACGCCCTGGGTTTGAGCGAACATGTCTATCCGCAGGCGCTGCATTGGTTTGAGTCCAGTGCCTTTAGCGTGCAAACGCTCTGCGAACACTGGGGACAGTGGCTGAGCCAGCATGCTAACGGGTATCGCATCAAGGGAGAACGTGTCTATGTGGCAGACGGTATTAAGGTAGCCAAAGAGGGACGAAAGATGCCCGCAGTGAAGCGTCTGCATCAAGAATCTGAGGATGTGAGCCGACATTCCGCAGGTTGACAGGGAATAAAAGATGTGGAGTGGTCTAGGCTAGAAACCGTTGCTTCTGGCGGTGTCATCCTCCCTTGCAGATTGAAAATTTAGACCATCTGGGTTTAGTGGCCGGTCTTATCGATGAACTTGGCCTGGTTGAACTGAGCGATGACCTGATTGAGCCCCATTGCTTAGAGCACGTCAGTGCTGGCCAAGTGGTGAAAGCGATGATTTTGAACGCCCTGGGGTTTCTCAGTGCCCCGTTGTACCTGTTCAGCGAGTTCTTCGAAAGTAAAGCCGTGTCTCATTTACTGGGAGAGGGGGTTGAGGCCCATCACTTGAATGATGACCGCTTGGGGCGTGTCTTGGATGACCTCTAGGAGGCGGGCACCACCTCATTTTTTATGACCGTGGCGCTACAGGCGGTCAACCGATTTGAGATTGACATTCAGCAGCGCCATCTCGATGCCACCTCTATCGCGGTGGAGGGTGAGTATCAGATCGCCTCCGAGGTCGAAGCGGAAGCCACGCCTGAGTCAGAGCCCCTAAGTGAGCCCTCAGCAGAACCGACCCCGATTCGACTCTGCCGAGGGTACTCCCGAGATCACCGCCCGGATTTGAAACAGTTTTTGATGACCCTGGTGTGTGCCGCTGACGGCGGCGTGCCCTTGTGGTTGAAGGTGGCCAGTGGCAATGAGCACGACAGTCAGCAGTTCGCGAGTGTAGTGACGGAATTTAGCCAACAGTGGACCAGCGACGGCATCGTTGTCATGGATGCGGCCTTCTATAATGAAGCGAATCTGCAGCAGCTGGGCTCTATGGGGTGGCTGTCGCGGGTCCCCCTAACGCTGAAAGCCGCTCAAGACCTGGTACATCGCGACGTCACCACACTGAGTGAAGTCCCCTGCAGCCTGAAGGATTACCGACTGTGGGAGGTGGAGTCGACCTATGGTGGGGTGCCTCAGCGCTGGATTCTGGTCGAAAGCCAGACCCGCAAAGCCGATGCCGCCCTCTGGCAACCGGAACTGGAGAAGCTAGAACGCAGGCTCAATCACCAATTGAAATCGCTCAGCCAGCAGACCTTTGCCTGTAAACCCGATGCCTTAGAGGCCTTGATGCAGTTTCAAGACCGTCTGGAGGTGCATCAGCTCACTCAGGTTTCGGTTCAGACCGTGCGGGCGAAACGCGCCCCCGGTCGTCCGGCCAAATCCGCCGAGGCCACCCCCGTTCAGGGGTATCGTCTCCAGGCCACCTTGGAGCGCACCACCACCGCCGAAGAGACCTTTAGCCGACAGCGCAGCCGCTTCATTCTCGCCACGAATCAGCTGGATAATACCCTCTGGCCCGCCGAGAAACTCCTGAGCGAATACAAAGGGCAACAGACCGTGGAGCGAGGCTTTCGCTTCCTCAAAGACCCCCTCTTCTTTGCCAGTAGCGTCTTTGTCAAAAAGTCCCAGCGAGTTGAAGCCTTGGCCCTGATCATGGCCCTCACCTTGATGGTCTATACGCTCGCCGAACGGAAGACTGGACGCCCAGCACCAAACGGTGCGGAACCAACGCAAACAGCCCACCGCTAAGCCCACCTTTCGCTGGATTATGCAGAAGTTTCAAGGCATTCACTGGGTCAAGCTGGAGGGGCAACGGCAGATTAGCAATCTCAATGATGAGCGGCGACTGATTATTCACCTCTTGGGTCCACCCGTTGAGCGCTATTACTATGCCCCTGGTTAATTATTTGTCAACCTGCGGAATGTAGGCTCTTAGCCTTGTGTCCGAAAATTGGGGGTCATTTCAAGCTATCGCTTACTCAGGCGGCCAAATTCGTAGCGTGCTGAGTTACACTCTGTTTGAGTCGGGGTCATGCTGATAAACCGCTGAATGTTTTGTGGTGATTACATTCTCGCCGGTTTTTGACCCCGATTCATCTTCTCTTGTGAGATATCCGGGCTGAGATATCCCTGATTTGATTGGGCTCTTACTTAAACTGACTAGTGGCTCGCTGGAAGGCTTGATCGAGATCATTCCAGGCACTTTCAAAGCCTTTTTTCACTTCTTCCCAAGCCGATTCACCTGCAGTCTGTAACTCCTGGAGCTTAGCCTGGGCGGCATCTCGTTTGGTCAGAAGTTCTTCCATTTGGTCGTGGTAGTTGATCTCGGTATCGGCCTTGAGTTGCTCAGCCTTGGCCTTATATTCGTCGATCTGAGCATTGAGCTTATCGAGTTCGGCGTTTACTTTCTCCTGATAAGCTTGCCGAGTATCTGCTGGTGAATTCATGGGGATACCTCCAAATTGGGTATAGTGCTATCGGCGGTTAACCGACTCAACAATTGCTAAGAGTTAGCCAGTCCAGCTCAGAATCTGGAGCTTTTTTCTGGTAATGCTCCAAATCTGCGTATGGACAATAATTATAGTTACAGTCTAGAAGTCTTGAGCCTGGAGATCCCCTATCTAGGGATATAGCTTTGGGTAAGGGGCATGACTCGACAGGCAGACTTTTGAGCTATTGATGGCAAGCGGTTATCAACTGGGGCTGGTTGCAGCGCGACATCAAAAGGTTTACAAACATGAAGGTTTTAGGCAGACCCTGGCATCTGTGAGCAGACTGTAAAGAGAGCGGGGCTGACAGCATTGATGACATTCTGTCAGCCCATCGCCCGGTGACATCAACCAACGACTCATGATGCTAGCAGGGGTCAGCTTACCATTAGCCCTCATGCCCCACGGGTCCTGTTTTTTCTGGGATCCTTGGCTTACGGCCTTGCATGTCGTGGCAGATGCTGGAGTGGCCTTAGCCTATTTCTCGATTCCGCTGCTGTTATTTCTCTATAGAGACCGGGCAGCAGCAACGACACAGCCCTTGTTGCTCTTGTTTGCGGCCTTCATTTTGAGTTGTGGCCTAGGCCATGGCTTTAGAATCTGGAATATCTGGCATGCCCACTATTGGCTAGAAGGGAGCTGGATGATGGTCACGGCTATGATCAGCCTCTATACGGCCTGGGAGTTGAAGCAGGTGATGCCGCTGTTGTTGTCGACCCAGAAAGATTTGCTCGATACTCAACAGTTGTTAGAAAAAGATGACCTGACGGGAGTAGCCAATCGTCGTGGCTTGGAGACGGCGTTTCAACGGTTAGTATTGCAATCGGTTGAGCCAGAGTTAGATCATGCACTACTACTCTTGGATTTGGATGATTTCAAACAGGTGAATGATACCTATGGCCATGGGGTTGGAGATCTCTTGCTGCGGTTGGTGGCGGAAAAATTATGCGATCGCACCCGTTCCCTCGACACAGTGGTGCGCCTAGGAGGGGATGAATTTGCCATTCTGCTGGCGGGCTGTTCCCTAGCTGGGGCAAATTTAATTGCCCAGGATATTCGACGGGCCATGACCAGCATTCGATTGCCGATGCAGGAGCAAGAGCCGTCTCAGCGATTCCAGGTAACAGCCAGTATTGGCATTGCTCCCATCCAGCCAGTTATGCCCCTGGGGCAATGCTATGACCAAGCAGACCAAGCGCTCTACCAGGCAAAACGCAGGGGCAAAAACCAGATCGCAATAGTCTCTTGCCAGACCCAGGCACCCCAGGTACAGGGTCTATGAATAATCGTCCCTAAGAATGGGGCTCACCGAAGAGGACAACGGAGCATGTTATCCCTGCCAGTACCTCATGGGTGACATCGCTAACGGCTAATCCGCCGGCAGTGCGGCGACGGGTAGACCGTAGAATCACCAAATCACTCTGCCGTGCCGCCGCCAGAATCACCTTGGCCGCAGACTCATGGCGCACAATTTTAACCCTACGGGGCACCTCAGGGCCATCCTGGATAGCGCCATAGAGCTGAATCTCAAACTTCTCGATTTGCGGCTTAGGGAGTCTGCGATCGCACACATGCAGCAGAGTAATCGAGGCGTCGTGGGTGTCGGCAAAAATCTGGGCGAAGCGCAACGTTTGCATAGCCTCCGGGGTCACCGTCTTGATCGGTACCAAAATATGGTGAATATCCAACGGATCTGCCAACAACTGAGTCACCGCCACCGGACAGTGGGCTGCCCAGAATACACTATCGATCAGGGTGCCAAACAACCGAGCCCGCAACCCCTGCACCGGACTCCAGCCCATGACGATTAAACTGGCATTATGCTCCCGAGCCGTGCGACTAATGCCCTCGGCCACATCATCATCCACCCGAATCATAGGATCGGCCCGGCTGCCAAACTCCTGGCTAATGACCTCGGCTTTACGTAACAACCCTCGGCCCCGCTCTAACGCCGTAATTAACTGGGGCTCATCCATGTGAACATGAGCCTGGGCAATGGTCAAAGGAATAATCCGTCCGGCCTCATGGCGAGCCAACAAGGCTGCCATCTCAATCAGATAGCGTTCTGTCAGGGGATTCGCCACTGGCACCACCACCGTGAATCCCTGAGTTTCAGAGGTCGGTCGAAACGGATCCCCCTGCTCTGAAGTAGGCACAGGAGTCAATGGCTGCCGCGGGCGCGGCAGCTGGCTGGCGACAAATCGTGTCAACGATGGCCCCACTAAGGCCGTCACCAGCATCAAGACAATCACGGCATTAAACACCTGAGAGCTAATTAGACCTGTCTGCAGGCCCACCAAAGCCGCCGCCAATGTGGCTGCCACCTGAGGCAACGAGAGAGACCACATCGTCACAGCCTGCACCCAGCTGTAGCCATAGACTCCCTTAATCAAAACACTGGCCAGCAACTTACTCAGCAACAATGCCGTCACAATAGCCGCAGTGAAGCCCAAATTAGACGTGACCGAATCAATAAACGCCGGCACATCTAGCAACAGCCCCATACAGACAAAGAAAAACGGAATAAACAGCACACTGCCGACAAATTCCACCTTTTCCTTAACAGGACCGTCACCCACCACATCATTGACGGCCAAGCCGGCCAAAAAGGCCCCGACGATTTTATCGACATTGATCAACTGAGAGCCCACTGCCGATAGAAATACGGCTAGCAGCACAAACAGGAACTGATTGCCTTGCTCATCACCTGAGCGCCGAAAATAATGCCTCCCGGCCCAGTCCAGCCCAAACAATACCAAGGCCGCAAAGCCGGCTAACATCAGCAATTGTGCGATCAGTGTGGTGACAGAAAATTCCCCTGCTTGGGCCGCCACACACATGGCCAGCACAATCAGAGCCGCAATATCGGTGAAGATAGTGGCTCCCACCGTAATCGTCACCGACTCTTCCTTGGCTACGCCTAACCGCATCACAATGGGATAACCCAATAGAGTATGGGAAGAGAGCAACGATCCGATCAAAATAGAGCCATTCCAGTCATAGCCAAAGAAACGCCCTACCATGGTGCCAGCTGCCAAGGGAAGGAGAAAGGTAATGGCACCGAATCCCAGGGAGCGATTGCGGTTTTTGCTAAACTCCTGCAAATCGATTTCCAACCCGGCGACGAACATGAGATAAATTTTGCCGATATCGGAGAGCAGCTTTTCTACCTCGCCATCCGGATTTAATAGGTGTAAGCCGCTAGGCCCCAGCAAGACGCCGGCCAATAATAGACCTACTAATCCTGGCAGTTTCAGCCGCTCAAAGATGGGGGGAATTGTCAGAGTCACTAACAGCAGAGCAGTGAACCCAATAATCGGGCTCTCAGGAAGCATGCGAATCAAGGATTCCATAGAGAGGTCAGCCAAGCTAAAGGGGTAGAGCAAGAAGTTCTCCAGGATTACCCTAACCAGTGGCTCTTAGAGTTGCCATGAACTGTGCAGAGCATCTTCCCGCCATGATGAAGGGAAAGCGGTTGAGGAGCCACATCCACTCCCTGAGGGGGGTACCGCAGTGGTCAGATAGCCTGAGACAGTGTAGATTGACCCAATGCTTAGCCACCTCCAGCTTAATGCAGGCGCTATCTCAGCCTGGATAGCTCAGCCTGGTCAAGATCAGCGACTCTCGATAATCCGAACTAACCAGATTAAGAGCGCCATCAGCACCAGATAGGACACCATGGCAACCAAGAGATTGATATCGAAGATGTTCTGATTGCCGTTGAAGGTGGGGCTGACGAACAGAGTCGAAAAGGGATTGACGAAGCTATTCGAGAGGCCGTAAATCACCTGAGCAAAGGTATTCTCAGGGTTGGCCCCGGTGAGCCGTAGCAGGAAACGCAGGGCCAGCAGCAGCTCGAGGGCTCCCACCAGATAATAAACAGCCTGCTCGAATTTTCGTGCCACCGCGCTCCGTTGGGCCCTGGCGACTCGATGTTCTTCCCGTTCCAGTCGCATCCGTTCTGACTCGCGACTGGGCTGGGGCTGGTGGTCGCCGTTATCGTTTGGGGGAGGTCCTTGGGGAGGACGGGGATAATTATTGGCCATGGGTCTGGCTATGGTATCTAACAGTAGTGTTTCAGCGTAGCCCCAGATATGGGTCCATCTGTAGAGACGATACCAAAGAATATCGGCTTCCTCAGGAACCCCAGAGAAATCCTGAGTCACGTCTAGATAGCCTTAAATTGGTCGATGGTGCTGGTGGCGGCTACGCCTTGGCCACCAAAGCCCTCAAGTCTCGCTGGCCCAGCATAGGAAATCCTGTTGAGTAACTCGCAACCCACTAGGACTTAATCATGGTATCGAGCAACTCCCGGGCTGGTTGGGCCTTGACTAAAGCCTCTCGATAGTCACCATAGAGTTTGACCAGCTTGCCCAGGCTACCGATACCCGCTTTCACCTGCTCCAGTTCTTCCCCCGATAGCATGTCGCCATCTAAGAGCCGATTGATCAGGGGCTTGATGTCACCAACGCCCTGCCGTGCCTTTTGTAATTTCTCGACGGTGCTTAGTAGCGTCTTCAGGGCAGCGAAGGTTTCGGTGACGGTTTGGTCATCCATGGCGGCAGCAGGCGCTGCTCCATTGCTGACAGAGGCAGCAGCCATGGCTGGAGTGGGGGCAACCGCTGGTGTACTACTAGAAGTGGGGGCCATAGTCTCTCCTACGGAAAAGCACTAACAAGTTAATGCAATTGTACTACTTTGAGAATCAGCTTCGTTTGAGGTTAGATGTGGAGATGGGCTCAGGTCAATAATAGAAGGGGGATACCAACGATGGGGAAGGTTTATTCCGAGTTATCTCAAGGGTTAATCCGCTGGATTGACCGGCAGCAGATGTTTTTCGTTGCCACGGCTCCCTTGGCCGCCGAGGGACATATTAACTGCTCTCCCAAGGGCATGGATTCCTTTCGAGTCCTGGGGCCTCAGGAGGTGGCTTACCTGGATCTCACCGGTAGTGGCAGTGAAACCATTGCCCATTTGCAGGAAAATGGCCGCATTGTGGTGATGTTCTGTGCCTTCCAAGGGGCACCCCAAATCCTACGGTTGTATGGCACTGGTCATGTCTATGAGTTAGGCACCACTGAGTTCCAGCAGTATACTCAGCATTTTAAGCGACTACCAGGGGCTCGGGCTGTAATTCGGGTTCGCCTCAGTCGCATCAGCGATTCCTGTGGCTATGGGGTGCCTTTGTATGATTTCCAGGGCCAACGGGAGACGTTGTCTAAGTGGGCTCAGAAAAAGGGGGAGACTAGGTTAGCCACCTATCGTCAACAGAAGAATCGCACCAGCCTGGATGGACTGCCTGGGTTTGGGGCTTCCTGATCTCCCTCAGGGGATTCGCGTAACGATAAAGTCCCCCTCAAGGGAATAGCAAGTGGATGGGTGGATGGGATGTTTTTTAGGCGCAACTCCCTAACGTGATCGGGTGATGGCAAGGGCTATGGGATTCAGCGCACGGCTCGCATGCCGGCGGTAGCAGGGTCAAATCCTGCTGGAAGTTGAGTCTCATCAGGGTCATAGTCGGCAGCTTCCACATTGGCTCCCGTCAAGTTAGCATCCCGGAGGTCGGTGCCAATTAACATGGCTCCCCGCAGGTCGGCATGGCTAAAGTTAGCCTGGCGCAGTATGGCGTAGCTGAGGTCAACTCCGCGCAGATTGGCCTGGCTGAAGTTGGCCTGGCTGAGGTCGCTATAGCTGAGATCACTCCCTTTGAGAATGACATGACTGAGATCAGCGCCGGTGAGGGTGATACCGCTCAAGTATCGCTGCCCGGCGGCATAGGCTTGGCGCAGGGCAGCTGCAGTGTTAATGGCAGCAGGATGAGAGGCAGACATACTAGCGTCCTGCAAATCGTCGAGGTCATTCTCAGCATACCGCTGCCCTCGCCCTTGGGGTATCCATGGCCCAGTAGTGGCCTGGCTTCGGTCTGGATGTCGAGGCCATGGGGGTGTCGTTTATGCTGGGATAGATGGTTGCTGCCGTGTTGTATTCCGAGGTCTGAGGTTTCGTTAATGGCTGCTGCAATGAAGACCCTTCCTACCTGGACCATTCGCGATCGCATCTTCCGCTGGGGCTCGCGCACCTATCTGATGGGCATTCTCAATGTCACCCCCGACAGCTTCAGTGACGGTGGCCAGTTCGACACCGTAGAGGCTGCCCTAGCCCAGGCCCAGCGGTTGGTGCATGCTGACCTCGACATCCTCGATATTGGCGGCCAATCGACCCGACCTGGGGCGGCAGAGGTCTCGGTCGGTGAGGAGATAGAGCGGGTGATTCCAGTGATTGCAGCCCTACGAGCCCATAGCGATCCGGCCCTGCAGACCATTCCCATTTCCGTAGATACGACTCGGGCTCAGGTGGCCCGGGCGGCGATTCGAGCCGGGGCCGATCTGGTCAATGACATCTCGGGCGGGACCTTCGATAGTGCCATGCTGTCGACGGTCGCCGATCTGGGGGTGCCCATCGTCTTGATGCACATTCGCGGCACCCCAGCCACCATGCAGCAATACACCGATTATGAGGATGTGGTCGGCGACATTGCTCGATTTTTGCGGCGTCAAATCGACGATGCGATCGCAGTGGGCATCGATCCCAGTCACATTGCCATTGACCCTGGCATCGGCTTTGCCAAGAGTTATCCCCAAAATATAGATGTTTTGCAGCGTCTACGGGACTTACAAGCCCTGGGCTACCCCCTATTGGTGGGGCCGTCTCGCAAGAGCTTTATTGGCTGGATTCTCGATCAGCCCGATCCACAGCAGCGGCTGTGGGGAACGGCGGCAGCCTGTTGCGCGGCCATTGCCCATGGAGCCGATATGCTACGAGTGCACGATGGCCCCGAGATGCGGGATGTCTGCCGTGTCGCTGATGCCATTTGGCGCCGCAGGTTTTAGCTCTGGGGTTGGCCACGGGGACGCGGTTACCAAGCTCACAGCCACTACTCCGAGCAAGGACGGCTTTTTCAGGGATGGCCATCAAGCGTAGAATATTGACATATTCGAGTAATTGTCGGTGCGCCATTGCAAGAATAGGAGATGACTGGCAGCTATGGCACGATATCGTTCAGTTCTAAGCCTGGTATTGGCTGCGATCGCAACCTTTGTAGTGGGCTGCGGTTCGGCTAATCAGGCCCAGCCTCCCAGTTATACCCCAGAGCGCCTAGAGCAAATCGAGACCTACACGCCTAGGGTAATATCCTTGCGGGAGCGATTCCCAGAACTCGGAGACTATATCCAACAGAAAGATTGGATCAATCTACAGAGCTTTATCCATGGTCCCCTGGGAGAATTACGGACTCGCCTAAACTGGTTGGCTAGTCAACTCATCCCACCGGAGCGCGAACGGGCCCAGGAATTAGCTCAAGAAGTCTTTCGGCATCTAGAGCGAGTTGATTTAGCCGCCGATGAGCGTAACCAGGTGCAGGCTAATCAGGAATATCGCCATGCCCTAGATGACTTTGACGCGTTCATAGAGCTACTCCCTAACCAGGCTGGATAGTGTTAACCTCAGTGGACACTGCTCTTGCCCTAGACTCGGCAGTTGAGTGATTCAGCTGCCTGCCCCGAGGGGACTGGCGAGTGCTAGTATCCGTTATTGCCATGACCTTCCCTAGTGTCTTGCATCGACCGCCACTGCTTCGGATCGTCATCATTGGCTGTGGCATCATCGGAGCCACTGTAGCCTACGAACTCAGCCGAGAGCCTGGGATAACCGTTCAGGTGCTAGATCATCAAACCCCGGCCCAGGCCTCCACTGGAGCCGCCCTAGGCGTCTTGATGGGGGCCATCAGCCACAAGACCAAGGGACGGGCTTGGCGTCTCCGGGAAGCCAGTCTGCAGCGGTACGACGCGTTGATTGCAGAAGTCGAGGCGATCACTGGCCAGACGATTCCCTACAACCGCCAGGGCATCTTAAGTCTCTGCTTTGACGCCACCGAGCTTCCCCGTTGGCAGAGCCTTCAGCGTCTGCGGCAGCAACAGGGATGGCCCTTAGAAATCTGGTCACCGGACCACCTAGGACAGGCGTGTCCCCACATCGATCCCCAGCAAGTGGTGGCAGCCATCTATTCCCCTCGAGATCGCCAGGTCAATCCGACGGTGTTGACCCAGGCGTTAGTAGACGCCGCTCAGCATCAGGGCGCCCATTGTGATTTCACAGCATCGGTACAAGCGCTGCACCGCCATGGCGATGGGGTCACCGTAGAGACCTCCGAGGGCAGCCATGATGCCGACCGAGTGATCATCTCCGCTGGTTTGGGATCTTCTGCCCTCACGGCTGCCTGGCCGCAGCCTGTGGCCATGGTACCGGTACTGGGGCAAGCGGTGCGGCTACGGCTGCTCCAGCCCTTAGGGAAGTCCGACTTTCAGCCGGTAATCAATGGTCATGATATCCATCTAGTGCCCCTGGGGCACCAGGAATATTGGCTGGGGGCCACAGTGGAGTTTCCCCCAGCAGAACACTCCCCCACTGCCGATCCCGCTCGGCTGGAGGCGGTGGTGCAGGGGGGGGTCGCCTATTGCCCGGCCCTGGCGACTGCCGAGGTGGTGGAGCAATGGCAGGGGCTAAGACCTCGACCCCAGGGGCAACCGGCCCCAGTGATTCAGCCCCTGGCTGAGGATGAGCGGATCTGGCTGGCCACGGGGCACTATCGCAATGGCGTGTTACTGGCTCCAGGGACTGCCTTGACCCTTAAGCAGAGGCTGATGGCGGAGTGACTAGGTAAGAGCACCAGTCGCTCCAGCCCCCTAGGTAGAGCTTGTGCATGGGTTCACCGGCAATAGCTTGGGACAGCAAGTTGACGCAGGCGGTGACCCCGGAGCCGCAGTAGACAATTACCTCGTCAGCATCTCTCAAGGAGGCCCAGTGAGCTTGGAGGTGACGCTGCGATCGCATCTGGCCCTGGCCATCACTCACCGCTTGCCAGAAATAATTCACAGAGCCCGGAATACTGCCGGCAACCGGATCGATGGGCTCCTGCTCCCCCCGATAGCGCGCTGGTGAGCGGGAATCAATTAGCAGGGTCTCCCTCTGTCCCTGGCGTTGACGCACATAATCGATATCCACCAGCCAATCCGCTTGGAGCCGGGGACTAAACCGACCCGAGGCGGGTTGGGGCACCTCAGTACTGAGGCCATAGCCCCGAGCTTGCCATCCCTGTAGACCACCATCTAGCACCGCCACGGCATCGTGGCCGAGATAGCGCAACAGCCACCACAACCGTGAGGCAAAGGCAAAGCGACTATCATCATAGGCCACCACATAGGTGGGCGGATCAGAGGTAATGCCCAGGCTTTCGAACCGCTTGCTCACGGCCTCTAAATCGGGCAGGGGATGGCGCCCCCCATGGATCGCCACCGGACCAGATAGGTCCTGGTTCAGAGCCAGATAATGGGCGCCCGGAATATGCCCCGCTTCATAGTTCTGGCGCCCTTGCTCAGGGGCTTGTAGCGAAAATCGACAGTCTACCACTACGACCGTGTCATCCTGCAGATGGTCATGCAGCCAGTCGGGATGAACGAGATGTTGGGGATAGCTCACCAGTGCCATGGCAGGGCAGTGACTTTTTTGACCGACAATGTCCAATGACTCTAGGAATGTTTCCGGACGAAGCCAGTTCCCATTGTAGAGGGAGATGGTAGATGCACCCTGATTCCTGACCTCTGGCCTGCGGGCCAGGGGTTTTTTGTAGCCATCTGCCGCCCCGAAGCAGATTACTGGTCGGGTGCCGCCGGTGTAGAGGCGGTAGCAGGGGTTGAAGAGCCCGTCGCAGTGGGGGTTGATGGTCTCGGAGCTGAGGTGGCTGAACTGTCAGGGCCAGTCTCTGGTGGCATCGCAGGAGTGGTCACAGGCTGCCTCGGCTCAGGCGGCTGCAAAGCTGGGGAATTATCTTGCCAGTCTTGGGGCAAGGCTTGAGAGTCACGGGTAATGGCTTCCACTTGGCTGACTTCAAAGATGAGCCGAAACGGTTGTCGCATGCGCTGGGTCAGATAGGCTTCGACCAACTGCACTTGTTTCGGGGTAACAGGATCTCGGGCATAGACCACCAGCGTCACTTCAGGCGGCTCCACCAGCCAATCGGTATCCATACGAATCAACTGCAACCGTTGAAAGGTCAATGTCCCCCCCAACAGAATGTCTTTCACATGGGCTTCCAGACGGTTCTGGCGCAGCAACTCCACCGAGCTATACCCCAAGGGCAACACCAACAGACTGGTGATGGCCATGGTCCACCCCAGAGGTCGACTGGCCCGCTGAAAAGGGGAATACCCCGCCAGCCAGAAGGCCAGCATACAGGCCAGGGTAATTCCCAACAAATTAGTGAGATAGAGTAACAACGACCCCGTCGTTAGCCCCATTTCCCATTGCGCCAGGCCCAAGCCCACCACACAAATGGGTGGCATTAAGGCAACGGCGATGGCTGTACCCGCCAAGGTATTGGAGATTTTCGGCTCCACCTTGGCAAAGCCACTAATGCCCCCAGCCGTGACGGCAATGCCTAGATCCAGCAAATTGGGTTGGGATCGGGATAAGACCTCGCTGCCATAGCCGGGTAGATCAATTGAGAGGCCAATCAAGGTCGATAGCCCCACGGCTAGCAGACTGCCCCAGCTCAGGGCCCTCAACCCGGTTTGGATCAGCTCCGCATCGCCCTCTAGAATGCCAAAGGCAATGCCCCGAATGGGTTGCATCAGGGGCGCCACCAGCATGGCCCCGATAATCACGGCGGCGCTGTTGGCGAGCAGCCCCAGGGTGGCGATAATGCAGGAGCCGATGATGAGCACAATGTAGTTACGCTCGGTCAGTGACTCATCTAGCAAGCTATCCCGCATGTGTTTAAGGGCCCGGGGAGATACCCGTCGTCCAGAAAAGTAACGATTGACCAGTTTCTGGAGTGTGCCCTTCAAGGTGTGGTGTGTCCTGCGAGAGTGAACAATCGCTCCTGCGATACTAGGCTTCTACAGCGTGTCTCAAGGCAGTGAGGACTGATTCTTAAATAGTAGATCCCCCAGCTGCTTGGGCGTCAGGTTTCATCCTCAGCGCTCATTGACGACGGTCCTGCTTCTGGTTGATCTCTGCTGACTTCTCAGAGGCCTCGGGTTTGGCGCTAATGACTTGAGGAGGGGCTGTCTGATTAGGGGACTGCCCCCAGCGATGGGCCATCTCAGCCAGATCAATCCCGGTGCTTTGACGCAATTGCTCCAGGAAAGCCGCCAATTTCGTGGCTCCGTTGCCTTGGCCCGGATCGATCACGGTAATTTTTTCCACGTCTAGATCCGGCACCGTTGCCACCAGGTGTTTGAGTAGAGGCTCGAGCTTTTGAAATAGAAAGATCTCGCGGGCATGATCTCCGGCAAAGGCCCAGACTTCGGCGAGTTCTCGGATGCCTTCGGCCAGTGCCTTACCATCTTCTACAATATGGGCTGCCTGGCCCTTGGCATCGGCTTGGGCCTGCTGGCAGGCGGCCTCGGCCGGTGCGACGACATCGGCCTGCAGCTGTTGTTCTACCTGGTTACGACGTTCGCGCTGCACCGCTAGTTCGGCTTGGGTGCGAGCAACGCTGGCGGCAATTTCTGATTCCGCTTCCGAAATGGCTGCCTGTCGCTGAGTCAGCGCATCTTGCCGGCGACGATGGGCTTCGGCTCGGGTGGTTTCGATGGTGGCGGCAATTTCTCCCAGGGCTGTCTTGCGCTGATCTTCGGCCGCCTGTAAGGCCGATGCAGTTTTGGCCTCGGCTTCGGCAATGCGAGCATCTCGCAGTAGTTCAGCCCGTTGCTTGCGGCCAATCGAATTTAAATAATCGACATCGTCGGAGATATTCTGGATCTGCAGATTGTCTAGAATCAACCCCAGGTGTTCCAGATCGTCTTCGGCTTCATCCAAGAGATTCCTGACGAAGGCCATCTTATCCTCGTTCACTTGCTCTGGCGTGAGACTGGCTAATACCCCGCGTAGATTACCTTCCAGGGTTTCTCGGGCGATGGTTTCAATCGCTTGCCGACTCTTGCCCAGCAAGCGTTCGATGGCATTGTGGATGGTGGGTTCTTCGCCGGCGATTTTGATGTTGGCTACGCCGTCTACCTTGAGGGGAATGCCGCCCTTGGAGTAGGCATTGGTCACCTTCAGCTCGATGATCATGTTGGTCAACTCCATGCGGAAGGCTTTTTCCAACAAGGGCTTACGGATACTGCTGCCCCCTTTGACCAGGCGATAGCCGACCGCCCCTCGATCGGGAACGGAGCGGCGATCTCCGGCAAAGATCAGCACCTCACTGGGTTGGCAGATGTAGTACAGATTTTTGACCACCAACAGAATGCCGCCGGAGGCCCCTAAGAGAACGGCGAGTAAGGCAATGATGATGCTCATGGTTCCTCCCTAGTGGCTGGGGTTGAAGTCGAGGGGGGTGGGGTTGTCATGGCGGCCGGTAGCCCCGCCAGGGGGATGCCTAAGGTCTGTTCGGATTGCTGGAGAAACTGCCGCAGCATCTCGGGGTAGGCATTGAGCAAGGATGCGATCGCATGGCCGTCGCCATTATCAATGACAGTGACCTCACCCAGATGGAGACGCCCCGGGATTTGCCCCGCTTCCTGCAGAATCACTTCTAATTGCTGCACCAAAAATAGTTGAGAGGCATCAGCCCCAGTGCTCTGCCAGACGTCTGCCAAGAGGCGGCTGGCCGCCGCCGAGGCCCGGGCATTTTCTTCGAGTTTGGCCGCCTCCCCCCTGGCTTGCAGTTCCTGGGCCCGTTGTTGGGCTTGGGCTGGGAGCACCTGCTCGACTTCCAGACGAGCTTTTTCCAGCTGGGCTCGCACCGCCTGCAGTTCTCGCTGAGCCCGGGCCCGGGCTTCGTCAGCGGCGGCTTTTGTCCGTTCTTCTTCGATGCGAGCCTCCTTGTCCACATCGGCGGTAATGCGCCGCAGTTCATTTTCTCGCTCTTGAATGGCGGTGCGGGCTCGGGTCAGGGCCACATCACTCTGGCGTTTACAGTCTGCCTCCACTTGGGCCGCTTCTGCCACGGCATTGGATTCGGAAATTTCCGCATCTCTGACAATGTTGGCAATCTGGCGACGGCCGATGGAGTTGAGATAGTCAACCCGGTCGGAGACACTTTGAATCTTTAAGGTGTCGAGATGTAAGCCCAATTTAGCCAGATCGTCGCGCACGTCACTGGCGATGCGCTCGGCGAATTGCAACCGGTCTTCGTTGAGTTGTTCTGGGGTCAAGGTAGCGACGACCCCCCGCAGGTTGCCTTCTAGGGTTTCTCGAGCCACCCGAGCAATCTCTTTGGGATGGCGGCCAAGGAATCGTTCGATGGCATTACCCACTAAGGATTCATTGCGGGCAATTTTGACATTGGCGATGGCCTGAATATCGAGGGGGGTGCCGCCTTTGGCGTAGGCGTTGGTGACTTCAATGGGGACGGGCATGGTGGTCAGGTCCATGGTCTTGACCGTTTCCAGGACCGGTATGTGCAGGGTGCGGCCACCGTAGATCACCCGATACCCCAAGACCTGCCCGTCTTTCCGCTTGTAGCGACGCCCGGAGATGATCAAAATCTTATTGGGATCGCAGATCTGAATGAAGGCATTGACGCCCCAAATGATAATGATGATGGCGACGACGAGGGTGGCAATCAAAGGCATAATAACGCCATCGGCGGTTGGCCCACTGGTCTGCCCCATCACCGGCAAGGGAGGCGATAGGCCTTCGACGCTATCACCGGCGTGAGAATTCGGGTCAAGCTTAGTGTGTGTCATTGATTTCCCGTCGTTAGGGTGAGACTGGTTTGGTTGAGGAACTGTCGGAGGCCTCACTCGGGGACACCTAGCCAGGGAGATTTGAGCTCTTCGCAGGAGACAACCCAGAGCTTATTGTTTTCGAGCCCAACTACGAGAACCGTCTCTCCCGGTTGAAAGGCTCTGTCTTCTTGAGTGAAGGCAAAGAAGCCGATGGTAGATCCCTTGAGACTGAGTCTGACTTTTCCCCGGCTGTGGGCATCAAAGGGAATTTCGACGGTGCCGATTAAGCCGACTAGACTGTCAGAGGTCGTCATGCTGTTGGCTTGGTGTGTGCCCAGTAGGCGCAGGATCCAGGCGGCGAGGGAGCCGCACAGAATGCCCATTAAAGTTGCGATCGCACCAATCACTGCCACCGGTAGATCGGGCTGTAGCCAGGTTAACAGCAGACCGGTCAAGCCAAAGAAACAGAGCCCAAAGGTCCAGAACCTGAAGCTCAACACCGGCAACCATAGCCGTTTAGGTGGTCTCGCGAATCGGCGCGTCTGATCAGCCGTCAAGGCATGGGTACCGGCGTCGATATCGTCGACCTCCGCCTCAATAGCAGCAGTGTCTAGATCGGCAGTATCTAGCTCGGCAGCGTCTAAATCGGCGGTGTCCAAGTCGCCAAAATCGACTCCATCTAAGCCACCTAAGGCAGACAGCAGCACAAACACGCCACCAATGGCAAAACAGATAATGTAGGGGAGCATCATATCAACTTAGCTGCCTGGCCTTGAGACCTTCTGCGGGCGGGCGTGAAGAGCCCGCCTATTAGCTTATGGGCTTTATCCAGATGGCAGGGCCACCCCTTCACGCTATGTAATCTTTTGACTAG
This sequence comes from Halomicronema hongdechloris C2206, assembly GCF_002075285.3. Classification (GTDB taxonomy): domain Bacteria; phylum Cyanobacteriota; class Cyanobacteriia; order Phormidesmidales; family Phormidesmidaceae; genus Halomicronema_B; species Halomicronema_B hongdechloris. Next base: position 4,081,721 of record NZ_CP021983.2, read on the forward strand.
TAATCTTTTGACTACTGCCGCCAGTGGTGAAGCCACAGCCGCCGCCACAACTCATAATCGTTCTCCTGACGTTGCTGGACTGATTCGATTCAACAATATCGAGAGGCCTTAGCTAGGGGAGCATAGTCGTAGTCATGAGGCAGGTTATGGTCATACTCGTCCCCATCAAAAAAGCACCCCTTACGGCGGATGCTTCCCATTAATCACGGCCTAGATGAACTAACCCACGATGTCAGGAGCCTTGCTGGAGGCCAAATCGAGGGGGAAAATATCTACCCGGTAGGCATACTAGGGAGTAGGTCTCTCCAGCAATCAGGGGGGTAGGATGAGCCAATTTTCCATAGCCCGTGGGTTGCCGATTTGGTTGGAGCGCACGCTGGTAGCAGGGCTCTATGGACTCACCGCTTGGATGAGCTATCAAGTCATGGTTCCCCCAGGCTACGTTTGTCCGATCTGGTTGCCCTCAGGCGTTATCTTGGCGGCGGTTCTCTGGCGGGGCTACCGGGTTTGGCCCGGCATTTTCATCGGCGCCGTCTTGGGCAACATCGGCACCTACTGGAGTAGTGACTCTGCGATGACGGTGTTGCGCTCCCTAGGAGCAGCCAGCGGTAATGGCTGCGGAGATACCTTGGGAGTTCTCTTGGCGGTCTATTTACTGCGGCAGCTCATCCCCGAGCAGGACGTGTTAACTCGCAGCAGCGGCACTCTGGCATTTTTGGGCTTAGGCATCCTGCTCAATGGGCTACTCAGTGGTGTTATCGGTGTAGTTTCCTTAGCGGTCGCAGGCTGGCTGCCCTGGGCTCAGGTGAGTTCGAGCATTCTGGTTTGGTGGAGTGGCGGCAGCATCGGCGGGTTAATTGTGGCCCCCGCCATACTGGTTTGGGCCCATGGCCGGCAACCGCTACAGATGAGCTGGGGAGATGGTTTGATCGGCTTAGCAGCCCTGACGGCAATTAGTTGGATGCTGCTCTGGCCATTTCCTAGGGATGAGTTATTCACCATCCTAATCGGCCTGTATCCTCCCCTACTCTGGGCCAGCGTGCAATTAGATCGTCGCCTGACCTTTACTGGGTTGCTAGGAGTAACGTTATTAGCCATGGCCTCTGCTGCCTCTGGCCATGGCCTATTTAGCCAGCTCTTTGCCCATGGGCCATGGCGGCTACAGCTGTTGCTGATTAGCCTCAGCAGTACCGTGTTGGTTGCCCAAACCCTAGTTCATGAGCAGGTGCAGGCGATTGTCGCGGCTCAGCGGTCTAGTGAATTCAAGTTACAGGTGGCAACAGATAGGTACCAAGCCATGGTGTCTAGCACCTTAGATGGCTTTTGGGTGATTGATACCGACAGGCGCCCTGGGCAGTTGCTGGAGGTGAATGAGGCCTACTGTGGCATGGTTGGTTACTGTCAGCAGCAGCTGCTGCAGATGACAGTGGGCGACCTCGATACCGGCGATACTATCGAGCCAGCCATTGCCCCAGCTATTGCCTATGTACACCACATCCTAGAGCAGGGAAGTGCTCGCTTCGAGAGCCGCCATCGTGGCAGCCATGGCCAAATTGTCGATGTCGAGGTGAGTGCTCGGTATTTACCTGATTATGGTTGTGTGGTTGCCTTCATCAGGGATATTAGCCAGCGGAAGCGCCGCGAAGCCGAACGCAAACAGGCTGAATTAGCTCTACAAACCCAAGAGAGACAGCTACGCTTGATTACCGATGCCTTGCCGGTTTGTATCTCCTATATAGATGCGGAGCAACGCTATCGCTTTGCCAATAAGACCTACGAGGGTTGGTTTGGCCATCGTCCCGAGGAGCTCTACGGGCAATCGCTGCAGGAGGTCCTGGGGGACAGCGCCTACAGGGTGGTGCAAGCCAATGTGGAACGAGTATTAGCGGGACAACCGGTCAGCTATGAGGCCACCGTCCCTTACCGAGAGGGGAGTAGTCGTCACATCAAGGGCGATCTCATTCCTGATAGTGATGACCAGGGGCATGTGCTCGGCTATTACGCCTTAATTTCAGATTTGAGTCAGCGGAAGCGGGCTGAGCTAGCTCTACAAGAGAGTGAACAGCGCTTCCGTCAAGCCATTCAAGCAGCGCCATTTCCCATCGTCATCCATGCCGAAGATGGGGAAGTGATCATGATCAGCCAGGCCTGGACAGATTTAACCGGCTATGGTCTAGAGGACATACCCACCGTGGCGGACTGGACTGAAAAGGCCTACGGAGAGCGCCAGTCTCTAGTCAAAGACGTCATTGATCAACTCTATTGCCTAGAAAACCGTCGCCATGAGGGAGAATTTAGCATCCGCACTCGGGACGGCAACACTCGCATCTGGGATTTTAGCTCTGCTCCCTTGGGCCCCCTGCCCGATGGTCGCCGCCTGGTGATCAGCATGGCCATGGATGTGACCCAACGACGGCAAGCCGAAGATGCCCTGCGGGAAAGCGAGGAGAAATTTCGGCAGTTGGCCGAGCACATTAATGCCGTTTTTTGGATTACCACGGGCGATGCCAGTCGTATCTTGTATGTGAGTCCGGCCTACGATGACATTTGGGGAGAGTCGCGACAAGCCCTGTACCAGGATCCAGAGCGTTGGCTGCAGAGGGTTCACCGCGATGACCAAGACCAGGTCCGCCAAGCTCAGCAGCAAAGGGGCATCACTGGCCATTTTGATATCGAGTATCGAATTATTCGAGCCGATGGCACCCTGCGTTGGATTAGCGATCGCAGCTTTCCGGTGTACAACGAAACCGGAGACATCTACCGCATCACTGGCTTAGCTGAAGACATTACCGCCCAGAAGCAAACTACCCTAGCCCTGGCCCAGAAAACGGCTGAGTTAGAGCGGTCGAATCGAGATCTAGAGCAATTTGCCTATGTGGCCTCCCACGATCTGAGAGAGCCTTTACGCAAAGTCAAGAGTTTCACCGAACTCTTGGCGCAACGGTATGGCTCCCAATTGGATGAACGGGCCCAGAAATACATCTACTACATCGTGGACGGGGCTGAGCGCATGCAGACACTCATCAGCGACCTACTCATCTATTCGCGGGCCGGGCGCACCATGATCGCCCCCGAGCCAGTCGATTTGAATCAGCTAGTAGCCGAGGTGATGTCAAGCTTGCAACTATTGATTCAAACAGCCCATGCCACCGTCACCGTCGACGATTTACCAGTGGTCTGGGGTCACGCCAGTCAACTGCATCAGGTCTTCCAGAATCTCATCGCCAATGGCATCAAGTTCTGCCAGCGGGAAACCCCGCAGATTCACATTTCCGCCCAGCAGAAGCAGCCCCAATGGATTATATCAGTGCGCGATAATGGCATTGGTATCGAGCCCGAACATCAGGAGCGCATCTTCGGTGTCTTCCAACGACTCCATGCCCGCAGCGAGTATGAGGGCACAGGGATTGGACTAGCCGTCTGTAAACGGATTGTAGAAGGCCACGGTGGCCAGATTTGGTTGCACTCGATTCCGGATCAAGGCACTACTTTCTATTTCTCGATGCCAGTTACGCCGCCACCGTCTTAAGGAGGCATCTCCGTCAAATCCTACAGGCTTAGCCTCTCTATGGTCCCTGACTCAATAGTCCTTGGCTTAGTCGCCCCATCTCCTACAAATTATTCAAGCCCACTGTCCCCAAATACTCCTGGTTTGCCTGAGATCACCTTGTATTAAGTCAATGGGAAATCTGTGCATCTCCGGTAAGAATCAGCCCTCATCAGGAGTTCGCGATGCCTGCCCTACAGCCCTGCTTGCAAATTCTACTGGTTGATGATGATCCAGGCGATGTTGACCTGGTTTGGGAAGCCCTAGCAGACAGTCGCTGGCCAGTGACCCTGCAGGTGGTCTCAGATGGGGAGCAGGCCCTGGCTTACCTACGCCGCCAAGGACCCTACGAGAATGCCTGGCGGCCCCATTTGATTTTGCTCGATCTGAATATGCCTCGTAAGGATGGCCGCAGAGCCTTGGCTGAGATCAAGGCAGATCCTGACTTGAAGGGGATTCCGGTGATTATCCTGACCACCTCTGAGGCCGGGGATGATATCGACGCCACCTATGACCTCGGTGCCAGTTGCTACATCACTAAGGTGGCCAGCATTGATAAGTTCATGGGGCATGTCCAAAGCATTCTGGCGTTTTGGGTCGAGACTGCTGTGTTACCTGGTCTGCATATCCCGTTGGAGAGGGGCTGACTAAATACCACACCGGCATGACTGATACATCCAGAGAAACGTGTCTGGCCCCAAAAGGACGTATGCTAGCTGCAACCCTAGTGTCTCGACATACCTGATTCACGACTGCTATGACTTTTTTCCAGGCCCACCCTCCTCTAGAGCAGGCCCTGACGGCGATCTTAGAGACCACTTGGAAGACCTTCCCGAGCCTGACTCAGAACCAGATTGCGGTGACTTGGGTTGTCTATAAACCACCCTATCCCGTCAACACTGGAGGAGCCCTGAGTCCCCAAGAGTTCTGGCAACACCAGCCCCAGGGAGCTGCCTATCGAGGGGTGGAGTGCAGCTATCCGGCGAGCATCGTCAAGTTGTTTTATCTGGTGGCCGTGCATGAGTGGCTAGAGCAACAGATGATTGCCCCCACTCCAGAATTGGATCGAGCCGTGCAGGACATGATCATGGCGTCCAGCAATGACGCCACCAGCCTAGTGGTGGATGTGTTGAGTGGCACCACTAGTGGTCCTGAGTTGTCCCCGGGGCCGTTTGAGACGTGGAGATACCAGCGCAATATTGTCAATCGCTACTTCCAGTCTCTGCAGTGGCCAGAGTTAGCCACGGTCAACCTGAATCAGAAAACCTGGTGCGATGGTCCCTATGGGCGAGAACGGACCTTCCTAGGCCCAGCCCTGGAAAATCGCAACCGGCTGACCACTAACGCGGTGGCTCGCTTGCTGCACAGCATTGTGGGGGGGGTGTCGGTGTCGGCGATGCGATCGCAACAGATGATGGCCCTGCTAGGGCGTCACTTACATCCGGCCCAGCTAGCCGACACCGATCCAGAGCAAAACCAGGTGGTGGGCTTTCTCGGTGGCGGCTTGCCAGCCACGGCCCGTCTCTGGTCCAAATCCGGCATCACCAGCCGTGTCCGCCATGATGCCGCCTACATTGAAGTGGATAATTGCCCTCCTTATCTGTTGGTCGTCTTTACCGAAGGGCCAGCCCAGAGCCAAAATCCAGATCTGCTCCCCTTTCTCTCTCAGCACTGTTTAGACGCCGTGAAACCCCTGACATAGTCAGCAGGCAGACAAAGCCAGACAAAATCCGAGAATAAAGGCTTTGAGAGAATCTCTCAGGGAATCGCTGACAATTTCGGAAAGTTAGCCGATGATGTAAACGTGGTCTTATACGATCTGTCCAGTTTTTCACCCAGTTGGGATGTATCTTGTCCAGCTCAGAGGCAGCCGTTTACCGCAGGGGAACGTTAGGCCTAGACGGAGACAAGGGGTATCTAACCACGGTTACTCTGGCCAGAGTCCACAGCATAGGTCTAAATCATAGGTCTGAATCTGTTGAGGAGTGAACGAATCATGGCTTACACCACGCACGTTCCACTAGCATTGGGTCTAGCCGCCCTTGCTGCCGCAGGCATTGCCCTGCCCGCTCGAGCCAATTCCGCAATCACCATGGATGCCCGAGCATCTGCCGAGTCCAGCTCAGATCTGGTTACCCATTTCACCCAAGTTGCTGATGACTTCGAAGCACTCGACAGTACGACGGTGACTCCCCAGGCAACCTCCATTGATATGGCAGGTGCATTCACTGAGACGCCTCAGGAACCGGCTCGAGTCTCATCCGCCCCCCTGTCTACCATGGATGCCGATGTTGAGACCTCTGCAGCCGCTTTAGTGCGGCCCTCTCAACCAGAGCAAGCCCAAGCCAATTCATCGGATCAGGTTGCTGACCTCAATCAGGGATCCGTAGAGGTGGCTCAAGACATCGCCCAGATTACCAGCGGTGCCTATCGGGGAATGCCGCCTGCCTATCTGGGAGTTGGTGGCAATATCGGCATTGGTGACAACGACACAGCTGTGGGTGACTTTGGCTTTGCTGTCATCAGTAAAATTTCCCTAGGCCCTCGCTTTGCCGTGCGCCCCAGCTTCATCTTCTCGGAAGAGAGCACCTCCCTCCTGGCTCCTGTCACCTATAACTTCAATGTGTTGAATATCCGGGGATTTCGCGTGCAGCCATTCCTGGGAGTTGGGGCCGACATCGATTTCGATGACGACACCAATTTACTCGTCGATGCCGGAGTAGACATTCCCATCTCTCGCCAGTTTACCCTCAATGCCACCACCAACTTCAGCGTCACCGACGACTTCGGGGCTGGTCTTGTGTTGGGAGTGGCCTACAACGTTCCCCTATTTTTCGAGTAATCCTCTGAGCGCTAATTCAGCATTATCTGACATTGGCAGGGGTGTCCTTGGGGACACCCCTTTTAGTCTGGGCATTCTAACCCTAAGGTTTAGGGATCAATCACGATGGTGGCATCAACCATTCCCTGGGAAACTGTCCAGCAGACCTTTCGTCGCATCTGGGGGTATGACGACTTTCGTCCCCCCCAAGCCGAGATCATTCGGGGACTACTGGACCAACGAGATACGTTAGTGATTTTGCCCACCGGAGGCGGCAAATCCCTCTGTTTTCAGTTGCCAGCCCTGTTGCAATCTGGGGTAACCCTGGTGTTGTCGCCCTTAGTAGCATTGATGGAAAACCAAGTGCAGGAGCTGCGGGAACACCAATTGCCAGCCGCCACCCTGCACAGTGAACTCTCTCCTCACCAGCGGCGTCAGGTGCTGCGGGCCTTAGAAGCCAATCGCCTACGACTCCTTTACCTGTCTCCTGAAACTCTGCTCAGCCCGCCAGTTTGGCAGCGATTGAGACAGCCCTCAGTCATAATCAATGGCCTGATCCTGGACGAAGCCCACTGCTTGGTGCAGTGGGGAGATAGCTTTCGTCCCGTCTATCGACGGCTGGGAGCAGTGCGGCCAGCCCTATTGGCCCAGCGCCCTCCGGGAACTCGCCTGCCCATTGCGGCCTTTACCGCCACCGCCGATCCGACGGTGCAGCGGACTTTGATCGAGGTACTCAGACTGCAGCAACCCCATCAGGTGCGGTTGAACCCCTATCGGTCTAATCTGCACTTAGCTACTCGCATCGTCTGGAGTCCTCGGCAACGACGGCAAACGATGCAGCGATTTATTCAACAGCGATCCGGCCAAGCCGGGTTGGTCTATGTGCGCAGCCGCCAAGATAGCGAAGACCTGGCGGCTTGGTTGATGATCCAGGGGCAGACTGCGGCAGCCTACCATGCCGGCTTGAGTTCTGGCGATCGGCGCCGCATCGAAATGGCCTGGAGCCAAAACCAGGTGCAAACCGTTGTCTGTACCTCGGCCTTTGGCATGGGCGTCAACAAGCCTGACACCCGCTGGGTATTGCACTACCAAGCTCCCAGTTCCCTAACAGAATATGTTCAAGAAGTGGGTCGGGCCGGGCGCGATGGCCGACCGGCAGAGGCCCTGACCCTGATGAGTGAACCGACCGGTTGGCTGGACCCGATGGATCAGCAGCGGTGGCGATTCTTCACGACTCAGACCCAGGCCCTGCGACGAGAGGCCCAGCATATTGCCCGCCAAATTCCAGCGGTGGGGTCTGTAGCTCAGGTGCAGCAACAGTTTAAGCAGGGAGCCATAGCCCTGGCCTGGTTACACGGCCAGGGGCGATTGACCTGGTCAGATCCGTTCCACTATCGCCTACTACCGGGGAGTAACTCGACCGCTACCCTGGGGTCAGTAGTCTCAGCCATGCAGGATTATCTGAGCAGCCGTCGCTGTCGTTGGCAACACTTACTAGAGCAGTTTGGCTTTGGTCATGAGGCTCGGCAACTGGGAACTTGCGGCCATTGCGATCGCTGCCAGAGATCTTGACAGAGGTTAATGGGATACATCCCCAAAGCCCCGGCTTTGCAGCAGGCGCTTGCGGCGCTGCCGGGCCAGGGCTTGCAGATCGACGTTGCGATCGGTCTCATCGACAATCTCACCGGTGAGAATCTCTAAGACGTCTTCTAGGGTGACAACCCCGGAGATGCCGCCATACTCGTCTACCACAACGGCCAAGTGCTCCCGGGATGATTGGAAGGTTTGCAATAATTGGTCGGCGCGCTCGGTCTCGGCCGCAAACCGGACCGGGCGTAACCACTGGGAAGCGATGGTGTCCTGCTCTCCTCGAATCAGGGCCGAGAGCAGTTCGTCCTTCAACACCATGCCTAAGACTCGGTCAATATCGGCTTCAGTCACTAAGATGCGGCTGTGTTGGGAGTTGAGGATGATATCTTGGGCGTCGGCTAGGGTGCGATCGCACCTTAAATACGTGAGGGCCACCCGAGGCGTCATGATATCGGCCGCTTTGACATCATTGAGGCGAAAGACTCGCCGGATCATCTCCGCCTCATCCGCTTCAATAATGCCCTCCTGATAGCCAATGGAAGCCAGCAGCTTAATCTCCGTTTCATTGGTAATCGGCCGCTCATAGCCCCGTACGAAGGGAGCCATGATCTGCTCCAGCAGCCAGACCACAGGAGTCATGGCCCAGGTGAGGGTACGCACTGGCATCGCCACCCAGAGGGCAATCGATTCGGCGTAGCGTTCTCCCAGCGTTTTGGGCAAAATCTCGGCAACCAGAATCACCGCAAAGGTTAAGGCTGCCGAAAATACCCCTAACAATGCATCCCCGAATACTGCCGCGGCAATGCTACCGATGACAATGCTACCGACGATATTGAACAAATTGTTGAGAATGACAATGGTAGCAATGGGACGGTTAATCTGTTCGCGAATGGCCAATAGGGCGGCGGCATTGGGATGCCTTGTTGCCTGGGCTAACTGCCGTGCTTTCAGTAACGGCACCGATAGCAGGGCCGTTTCTGTACCAGAACACACTGCTGACCCCACTAGCATGATTAGCACGGCAACAGTAAGTTCTAGCATAGGGGTAACAAAATTCCACAACAGCCGCTGCTATGATCCAAGCTATACCGGGTTCATCTCAGGATCGGACGGTGCTCTCCAAGGGAAGGCATCTCATCTGTGTTTGGATCTGTGCTTGGATCAGGTTTGATCTCACTGTAAGCCCTAGTGCCCACTGTTCCCAGTCTGATGAGTGATCCCATTCTTGACGTTCGCAATTTGCAGGTTCATTTTCAGGTAGATGATTGGCAGATTAAGGCGGTAGACGGTATTTCGTTTCACGTAAACCGAGGCCAAACGCTGGGGATTGTGGGCGAATCTGGCTCCGGCAAGTCCGTCACTTCCCTGGCGATCATGGGCCTAGTGCCCAGTCCTCCCGGCAAAATTCTCAACGGCGAACTCTGGTTCCACCCTGACAATGCCCCTGCCATAGATTTAACCCCCCTGCCCGAGCGCCAGCGGCAGTCCTATCGTGGCGGCCAAATTTCGATGATCTTTCAGGAACCCATGAGTTCCTTAAATCCGGTCTACACCTGTGGCTTCCAACTCACCGAAGCCATTCGTCAGCATCAGCAAGTTCCGCAAGCTGTCGCTGAACAACAGGCCATCGCTCGGCTGCAAGAGGTAGAATTACTGCCCGATGATGAGTCCCTATTAGCGCAACTCCATCAAAGCTATCCTGGGCTTAGCCAACAGCAATATCACCAGGCCTTAGGCCAACAGAAACAGGCGATTCTCAACCGCTATCCCCATCAACTGTCGGGAGGGCAAATTCAACGGGTGATGATCGCCATGGCCATTGCCTGTGATCCGTCTCTGCTGATTGCCGATGAACCCACAACGGCCCTAGACGTCACTGTTCAAGCTCGCATTTTAGAGTTACTGCGAGACCTCAGAGATCGGCGGGGCATGTCGATGATCTTCATCACCCATGATCTGGGCATCATCGCCGAGATTGCCGACCAGGTGGCGGTGATGTATCAGGGCCAGATCGTCGAATACGGCTCCATATGGACGATTTTTTCCAACCCCCAACATCCTTACACCAAGGGGCTATTGGCCTGTCGGCCCCAACCCCATAGGCAACTCCGCTACTTGCCGACAATCGCCGACTTCATGGAGGTAGTGCCTGACAATGGCAGCCTACAGATTCGGGAAAAGCCCCTAGATGCCGCTCGAGTGTCCCAACTGAATGCCAGCGTCACGCCGACGGAGGCGGCGAGCCGGGTAGCCCAACTCGAGGCCAAGGGGCCACTACTCACCGTTGAGAATCTACAGGTGGGCTACCCGGTTAAGGGGGTCTTCGGCCAGACCCATCGCTATGTCATGGCCGTCAATCAAGTGTCGTTTCAAATCTATCAGGGGGAAACCTTCGGCCTGGTAGGGGAGTCTGGCTGTGGCAAGACCACCCTCGGTCGTGCCCTACTACGCTTGATTCCAGCCATGGGAGGCCGCATTTGGTTCCAGGGCAAAGATGTATTGACGTTGGGGGCTCAGTCCCTGCGACGGCTGCGACGGGATATGCAAATTATTTTTCAAGATCCCTTCGGTTCTCTAGACCCGCGCATGAGTATTGGGGCCGCCGTTGCTGAACCTCTGAATATCCATGGCGTCGTCAGGAACGTGCGGCATCGTCGCCAGCGAGTGGCCTACTTACTAGAGCGGGTGGGGCTGCCAGCCGATTGTATGGATCGATATCCCCATGAGTTTTCCGGGGGGCAACGGCAGCGGATTTGCATTGCCCGGGCCTTGGGCCTGAATCCCAAGTTCATCATCTGCGATGAATCAGTATCGTCTCTGGATGTGTCGGTGCAGGCCCAAGCCCTCAATTTGTTGAAGGAACTGCAGGCGGAGTTTAACCTCACCTACATTTTCATCTCCCATGATCTCAGTGTGGTGAAGTTCATGAGCGATCGCATCATGGTGATGAACCAGGGCCGGGTCGAAGAAATCGGTCCGGCAGAGCAAATCTATCGTCAGCCCCAACAACCCTATACCCAGCAGTTGATTAAGGCAATTCCCATGGGCAATCTAGAGCGGATTCAGGAACTCCAGGCCATGCGGTCGGCCAGTTAGGCCAGTTAGGACAGTTAGGACAGTTAGGACAGTTAGGACACTGATTGCTAGGGTTACCCACATGCCATCACTGCATCCATCATCGTCGTTGCCAACTGTCTCGATGCAGCGCCTATGGTCTTGGCTGAATGGAGGGCTGCTGCTGATCGGGGCCGTTATCGTGCTGTGGCCCTTGGCAATTATGGTGTTGACGTCTTTGGCCCCTGCCGGGACCGCGCTAGGCACTATCCCTGCTGGCTGGACCCTAGAGCACTACCGAGAAGCCTGGACCCGAGGACGCTTCCTACTCGCCTTTGCCAACTCTACCCTGGTGGCCTTGGCTGTGACTGCGGCTCAGATCATCACCTCAGCCTTGGCGGGCTATGCCCTGGCCCGGCTGTCTTTTCGGGGTCGCCAGCTGGTCTTGCTGGCAGTGTTGGCCACCCTGATCATCCCCTTTCAATTGTTAGTGATTCCCGTCTTCCTGGTGCTGAAATGGGGCCATTTGATCAATACTTACTGGGCCTTGATTTTGCCGACGGCGGCCAATGGCTTTGGCATTTTCTTGCTGCGCCAATATTTTCAGACGATTCCGGTTGAGTTGGAGGAAGCGGCAGCCTTAGACGGCGCCAATCTGCTGCAGATTCTCTGGGAGGTGATGTTGCCCTTGGCCCGGCCTGCCCTAGTCACGCTGTTTCTGTTTACCTTTATTGGGGAATGGAATGATCTGTTTAAGCCCCTGATCTTTACCACCCGTCCAGAATTGCAAACTGTGCAATTGGCGTTGGCCTCTTTTCAGGAGCAATTCACCAATGACTGGCCCCTGCTGATGGCAGCGGTGGTGATCGCCACGGTGCCGGTGGTGCTGTTATTCCTGGTGGGTCAGCGCCAATTTATTCAAGGGATTGCCACCACCGGGGTCAAACAAGAATAACAGAAGCCTTTACAACACTCGAGCCCGCATCAGGGCCAGCGGCAAGCAGGTGACCTTGCGCACCCCCGGGACATAGGCGCGGCGATTGAACACGTCGTAGTGATTCTCTTCGATCACCGTTAGGATTTTGCGATAGAGTATCAGGGCTGACCAGACTGGCCATCGGGCATCGGGACTGAGAAGGCTGATGCCACGCTCGGCATCGGCGTAGAATTGCCGGGCCCGTTGAATCTGAAACTGCATCAGGGCCCGCCAGCGCTCATCGATGACCTGCTTGATCAGGTCGGCTTCGCTGTAGTTGAAGCGGGCTAAGTCTTCTAGGGGCAGGTAAATACGCCCCCGGCGGGCATCTTCGCCCACATCCCGCAGGATATTAGTGAGTTGATTGGCAATGCCCAATGCGATCGCATCTTCGGTCGGATCCGGCAGAACCTGATGACGCTGCCAAGGGGCCGTATGGCTCTGATGATCGACTCCCATCACCGCCGTTGACATCAAGCCGACGGTCCCCGCCACCCGATAGCAATACAGTTGGAGTTCTTCAAACGTTTCGTAGCGACAGCGATAGAGATCCATGCGCTGCCCCGCAATCATGTCGCGAAACGGCTGAATATCAATCGGGAATTGGGCCAGGGTATCGACCAGGGCAACATCAGTATCCCGTAAGGGGTGGCCAGCAAACACAGCTTCCAAATGGCGTTCCCACTGATCCAAGGTAGTTTCGTCAGTGAATTGAGCCTGGGGTCCATCCACCAGTTCATCGGTTTGACGACACCACACATAGATCGCCCAGATGGCCCGCCGTTTCGCTGGTTCCATCAATAGGGTGCCGAGGTAAAACGTCTTGGAATACTTTGCCGTGATTTGACGGCAAAGCTCATAGGCCTCATCGACAGAAGCCAATGGTTTAGCCGGTGGCGAGTCAGGCAGTTGCAGCATCAATGTCCCAAGCTGGAGATCCAGGTTGTCTCGAACAAGCGGGGATAGGATTACATCGCTGAATCATGCATAGCGGGGCGCCTGTCCAAAGTCAACCCATATGTGCTCCATGCCCCGATCAATGCCCAGGCTAACTAAGGCTAACTAGGGGCGTCGGCAGCTTGCAGTTGGTGAGTGGGCGCGTCATCTAGCAACACTTCCTGGTCTCGAGCAATTGCTTGAGCAGTCAACTTACCAGACAGGACAGCTCCCTCCATGCTGGCGAGATATCGCTGCATAGTGTAATCTCCGGTGAGGTAGAAATTGTCAATGGGAGTGCGCTGGGTCGGTCGATGACTCTGACGACCAGCCGTGGCCTTATAGACTGACCGCGGGGTTTTCACCACCTTAGCCTTCAGTAGTTTAGCCGGTTGCGGAATCTGATCCGGAAAGAGGTTTTCTAACTCAGCCATGGTGGCGGCGATGATGTCGTCGTCGGAGCGATGAATCCACTCCTCAGCCGGCGCCAGGATCAACTCCAGCATAGACCGCTCAGTATCGGCATAGGCCCGACAGGTATTGCTCATGTCAGCATAAACACTCAAGAGCTGTGAGCGAGAGAATAGCAGGTGATCGATATCGGTCAGTTTTCGATCGAACCAGAGATGCAGATTAATGACAGGCACTCCCGCCAGTCCATTCAATTTTTGGAAGAAGGGTATCTGTCGCCATGGCTCCGGCACCATGGCCTTGAACGGGTCTACCGGCATGGCGGATACGTAGGCATCTGCGGTTAAGACAGCATCTGGCTCCCCATGCAATCCCCGCATCAAATATCCCCGTACGCGGTTATCCGGATCTAGCAAAATTTCCTTGAGAGGAGCCTCTAAGCGTACCTCTCCACCCTTGGCTGTGATGTAGTCAACCATGGGTTGGCACAGGCGCTCCGGTGGGGCCCCGTCCAAGAACGCCATGCGAGACCCATTGGTTTCTTGAAGAAAACGATTCAGGGCAGTCAATACCACCGTGGCCGAAATATCATCGGGGCCAATGAAGTTGAGGGCCTTGGCCATGGCAATAAAGACTTCGTCATTGACGCGCTCCGGAATAGTCTGACGCTGAAGCCACTGGGTCCAGGTATATTGATCCATGACTTCGACATAGCGCTGGCCCTTAGCCATGGCTGGCAGTAGCCCCAGGCCAAAGCGGATTTTCTCTGCCCAAGTCAGCATGTCATTGTTGCGCAGAATAGCCGCTATGCCGTTGAAGGGGGCCGGCAACTTAGGGAAATCAAAGCGTGAATAGGTGCCTGGTACCTCGGGTCGGTTAAAGATCATGGTGTGATCTTTCCACTGCAACCGATTATCAATGCCCAGCTCGGCCATCAGCTGCAATATGTTGGGGTAAGCTCCGAAGAAAATATGCAGCCCCGTTTCATACCAGTCGCCGTCTTCATCTTGCCAGGCTGCGACTTTGCCCCCCAGCACATCCCGCCGCTCTAGCACAATCGGCCTATGACCGGCGTCCACTAGATATTTGGCGCATGATAATCCGGCCAGACCGGCCCCTGCGATCGCAACCCGCATGAAATGCTCTACCTTTTTTGCTGCTAACAACCTCGCCTTCTTATTATATGTTTCAAACCGTTACATTTCAGGTCTTAGCCCCGTTATCGCTTGAATTGGGGGAATTGCCATGCTCCCTTAGGAGCGCTGAGGGGGTTCATAACCTGAAGCGAGCTGTGTAAGTTGAATGGGGAGATGCCTGCAGCCGCGAGGATCCATCCTCTGCAGCCAGCACGGTACTATAAAAGGGACTCAGAAGGAGATCAGCTTCTGCTGTCTACAGGGCATTGGTGCTGAGCGACAAACGCCAGCCGACCGAGGCGTCCCATCCTAGCCTATTCCCCAGTTGCCCAGATATCTTTGCTCGTTTGAGGGTCTTTCCCGTGTCGCATACTAATTTCGATTTTCTCACTCAGTCCGATCCCACTGCTGCTGCCATCATTCAGCGAGAGCTACAACGTCAGCGAGATCATCTAGAGCTAATCGCCAGCGAAAACTTCACCTCAGCGGCAGTTCTCGCCGCCCAGGGATCGGTCTTGACCAATAAATACGCCGAAGGGCTGCCCAAGAAACGCTACTACGGTGGGTGCGAGTTCATCGACGAAGCTGAGCAACTCGCCATTGACCGGGTAAAGCAACTGTTTGGGGCCACCCACGCCAACGTCCAACCCCATTCTGGGGCCCAGGCTAACTTCGCCGTATTCTTGGCTCTCCTGCAGCCAAGAGACACCATCATGGGCATGGATTTATCCCACGGTGGCCACTTGACCCACGGGTCTCCCGTCAATGTGTCCGGCAAGTGGTTTGAAGTGCGCCACTACGGGGTTGACCCCGACACCGAACAACTTGACTACGACCAAATTCTAGAGGCGGCGCGGCAACATCGCCCCAAACTGATCATCTGCGGCTATTCGGCTTATCCTCGCACCATTCATTTCGATCGCTTTCGACAGATTGCCGATGAGGTCGGAGCTTATCTAATGGCCGATATCGCCCACATCGCTGGCTTAGTCGCCACGGGGGATCATCCCTCTCCTCTGCCCCACTGCGATGTGGTCACCACCACTACCCACAAGACCTTACGAGGTCCCCGGGGTGGCCTCATTCTGACCCGGGATCCCGACTTGGGTAAGAAGTTTGACAAGGCAGTCTTCCCCGGTAGTCAGGGCGGCCCCTTGGAACATGCGATCATCGCCAAGGCCGTCGCCTTCGGGGAAGCCCTACGACCTGACTTCAAAGCCTATTCTGCTCAGGTTATCGCCAATGCCCAAGCGATGGCAGATCAGCTAACTAATCGAGGTATCAAGATTGTCTCTGGCGGTACCGACAACCATTTATTGCTGCTCGATCTCCGCTCCATTGGCATGACTGGCAAGCAAGCCGACAAACTGGTGAGTGACGTTAATATCACAGCCAATAAAAATACGGTGCCCTTCGATCCAGAGTCTCCCTTCGTCACCAGTGGTCTGCGGCTGGGGTCTCCAGCCATGACTACTCGTGGTTTAGGCACATCAGAATTCCGCGAGATCGCCGACATCATCGCCGACCGACTCCTCCATCCCGAGGATGATGCCATCAAGCAAAGCTGTCGCCAGCGGGTAGCGACTCTCTGTGAACGGTTTCCGCTATATTCTCACCTAGCTGGCCCCGTAGCAGCTATGGCCTAAAAGCACTAAAAAAACTAGCCTACAGCGTAGATTGGAAGATTATGAGCTGGGTTCAGGGACCAGGAAATATGGAAGGGCAGCTCTACTCCCACCCGGCAACAGGCGCTATGGAATGGTAAATCCTGATTCCTAAATCCTGGCCTGTCTATCCTCTATCAGGTGACGTGGGTTACTCAATTTAACTCAGCACTTAACCTGCTTTTATTTCCAGACAATCTGTCATAATCTGCATGGAGTTTCATCCCCCGTAGACTCATCGTCGCAGTTGGGCTGCTTATCTATATCGAGTCCTGCTCTAGATCTAGACGTTTTTCCCAATCAGCCTCTAGGTCTAGACTCGGATGTGATTCATAGGATGGCTCAATCTCCATGTCCCCTTTGCAGCAAGAGTCCAGATGCCCTCCAACCTATACCATTTTCTGGCCTTCATAATTTCGGCAGCTGTCGTCTTGATAGCTACTCCCATCGTTCGAAAAATTGGCCTTAAAAGTGGCCGGGTTGATTTGCCTGGAAACCGCAAGGTGCATAAGCAACCGATGGTGAGGTTAGGAGGCATTTCTATCTTCCTGGGGACGTTGGTGGCTCTGTTGGTGATCTGGGGTAGTGGTGGTTTCATCGATGCCCAAGGCAACCATCTGGCCCCACCAGAAGAATATGCCATCTGGGGCGTCACTATTGGCGGCTTGGCCTTTTTTCTGATTGGCCTCATGGATGATCTATTTGGCTTATCCCCCTTTAGCCGCCTATTCATGCAGGCAGCGGTGGCCTCCATTGCCTGGCATGTGGGCGTCAGCATTGACTTTTTGACCGTCCCTTTCCAGGGCCTTACCTCCCTGCCAGATTGGGTCAGCCTACCGGTGACGGTGTTATGGCTGGTGGGCATGGCCAATGCCATCAACTGGATCGATGGCTTAGATGGATTGGCCGCTGGGGTATCTGGCATCGCTGCCGTGATCATGTTGGTGGTGAGCCTATTTATGGAACAACCTGCCGCTGCCCTGATTGCCGCCTCTCTGGCTGGAGGAGCTTTAGGATTTCTGCGCTATAATTTCAACCCCGCCAAGATCTTCATGGGAGACGGCGGCGCCTATTTTATGGGCTTCACCCTAGCTGGAGTCGGGGTGATTGGCCTGGTTAAGAGTGTGACTACAGCCGCCGTATTCCTACCCTATTTGATCTTGGCAGTACCCATTTTGGATATGTCAGCGGTGATCGTCGATCGCCTGCGCACCGGCACCTCTCCCTTCGTTGCCGATAAGCGCCACTTACATCACCGCCTACTCAATCTTGGCCTGTCTCATCGGCTGACCGTGCTCTTCATCTACGCCCTCACTCTGTGGGTCGGCAGCTTGGCTCTGGCTTTTTCTGGGATGCCTAGCGGGCTCACCTATGCCATTGGGGCGACGGTGCTGCTGAGCTATACCAGTTGGTGGGTGCGGCAACAATGCCGCTAGGCTGGCTAGGGGTAAGGATAAGCATAGGGCTGCAGCAAGTTATCGGCTGTGTACAGCATGACGTGTTCCACCGGAATCTTGCCTCGCTCTAGGGGAATCGTGGCTAGGGGGTCCACCCTGGCAAAATAGGGCCGAATTCCCTCAATTCCTGCTGCATTATCGGCCGCCCAGGCAGTGGTCATAAACACCGCATCGGTCCCTAGCCATTGCCGTTGATCGAACCAAAAGGCAAATCCTCTAGGATCTTGACTGAAACAGGTAACGGGACGACTGAGGAGTGGCTGCAGAGCCATATCCAGGTAACCTGCCACGAAGAGATCATTGGTGACGATAAAGTCAGCCGCTGCCAGTGCCTCCATGATCTCAGGTTGCTCAGCCAATCGCTGGCGCAGTTGTAGCACATCAATCATTTGGGTGGAAGCGTCCTGCTGGGGCGGAATCATGCCCCCTGCCACGGCAAAGTGCCCAGGTCGCTGTAGGGTACCGAGACTGAGGTGGGACAGGGCCACCAGCAGCAGCGTAGCCACCGTGATGCCAGTACCTCCTAGCCAACGGCGCACCCAAGTGGGCGAGTGCGTCTGCCATTGGGCAGCATAGGCCCCCACCAACAGGGTTAATGCCCAAAAGCCTGGAGCTGGCCAGGCCGGCAAAATGGCTTGGTTTCCGCCGAGCCAGGTAAACCCTAGGATCAACGGCAGGCTACTCCAGAGGATAAAGTGCTGTTTGTGACGCAACGGCACTGATAGGGCTGATGGCTTACCCCGCAACCGCTGATACCATGGTCCCAGAAGCGATCGCATCCCCACCCACCAGAACACAACCCCCAGGGTGGGAAACAAATAGGCAATGATGGCTAGCCAGTAGCCCAGCATTTGCGACCAGCTGTAGGCAGTAGGCTCCTCGCCGGCCTCAAACCGCATGGCCAGCTGGAATCGAAAGGAAATCCAGTCATGCTGGCTATTCCAGTACAGCAAAGGGATTAGGACCAGGGCAAATAGACCAAGAGCCACTAGCAACCATGGCGACCGCAGGGCTCGCCGGTAGGGCCGCTGGCTCAGACAGAATCCCACCAGGCCTAGGGCCAAGACAAAGCCATGGTATTTACTCAGGCAAGCCCCCCCCAAGCATAGACCAATGCCCCCGAGCCGAGCCGTAGGACGATAGTCGCGCTCCGGGAATTTAGTGGGAAAGAATTCCTGAGCCGCTAGATAAAGGGCCAGACTCCAGAAAAAAATGAGCCCATTATCCGGAGATGTCAGGATGCCAAAGCCCACCAGAAATAGGGGAGTCAGGGTGGCGATGACTAGGGTCAACCGAGCAGCGCGGCGGTCAAAGAGATGAAAGGCGGTGAGATAGAGCAGCCCTAGGCTAACGGTATAGAGTAGCAGTGCCCCTATCCGCACGGTCAGCGGCGAGAGCCACCCTGTCAGCCACCAGCCCAGTCCCGTCGTCCAGGCCACCATGGCAGGGTGGTCGAAATAGCCCCAATGTAGGTGGCGACTGTAAAGATAGTAATAGGCCTCATCGAATCCTAAGGGGAGTCCGCTAGCCACCCCTAGACGCCACAGCAGCCCCGCCAACAACAGCCCGATGGCCCATCGATCAATGGGCCGCTGACGACTAGCTCCCTGTGGGACGCCAGATATGTGCATACCGCTCCTCCGCATACTGGGCGCAGCCATGGTATCGCAAGACCCGCTAGGATTCAGTCATGGCACCAGGTAAACCATTGGGTTTGGCTTGTAACCAGATTAATCCTGACCCCATGAAGAGGCCCGGTTGACCCCGAAACACATTTGAATGGAAGTTATGAATGGAAGCGCTGAAATTATTTGTGTGGGCACGGAACTGCTTCTGGGGGATATCTTGAACCGCAATGCCCAGTTTTTAGCTCGTCAGTTAGCGGACCTAGGCATTCCCCATTACTACCAGACCGTGGTAGGTGATAATCCTGTGCGCATCAAGCGGGCCGTGGCTATTGCCTGCGAACGGGCCCGCTTACTCATCTTTACCGGTGGCTTAGGCCCCACCCCGGACGATCTGACTCACCCAACCCTGGCAGAGTTTTTCGATGTACCCTTGGTAGAGCATGGGGCGATTTTGCAGGACATTCAGGCCAAGTTTGCCCAACGGGGACGTGCCATGCCCGAGAGCAATCGCAAGCAAGCCTTATTGCCTGAGGGAGCAGAGATCTTACCCAATCCCATCGGCAGCGCTCCCGGAATGATCTGGCAACCCCGGCCGGGGTTGATTGTCATGACGTTTCCAGGTGTGCCCAGCGAAATGCAGGGGATGTGGCAGGCCACAGCGGTTCCTTATCTACAGCAACAACAGTGGGTGCAGGGGGTTCTTGTCAGTCGTACCCTGCGTTTCTGGGGGATCAGTGAATCGGCCTTGGCAGAGCGGGTAGCATCCTGGCTGGGACAAGGGAATCCAACCGTGGCGCCCTACGCTAGCCGGGGGGAGGTGAAGTTGCGAATTACCGCCCGCGGCACTTCCCAGGCCGATGCGGCTGCTTTGATCGCCCCTGTGGAAACAGAACTCCGTCGTATCAGTGGCCTCGACTGCTACGGCAGCGATGACGATAGCCTCGCCTCGGTGGTGGGAGAGCAGTTGCGATCGCATCATCAGACCCTAGCCGTAGCTGAATCCTGTACCGGTGGAGGCTTAGGAGAACTGCTAACCACCATTCCCGGCAGCTCAGCCTATTTCTGGGGCGGCATTATTGCCTATGACAACAGCATCAAAGTCGCTCTTCTCAAGGTCGACCCCGATCAATTAGCCCAGGCTGGAGCCGTCAGCGCTACAGTGGCCGAGCAAATGGCCCTAGGTGTTAAGCATCAACTAGGCACCGACTGGGGGCTAAGTATTACTGGCATCGCTGGTCCCCATGGAGGCAGCCCCGGAAAACCAGTGGGGTTAGTTTATATTGGCCTAGCCACCTGCGATGGCCAAGTCCATAGTCGTCGATATCAGTTTGGAGATACCCGCGGACGGGACTGGATTCGCCATGTCAGCCGGTGTTCTGCCCTAGATCAGCTCCGGCGAGCCCTTTTAGCCTCAACCCTGAGTGATTGACCTGGCCCTGACTCCCTGAAGCCCATCGCCACTGCGGCTTGATCATTTCCGCCGATTCGTTATTATGGATACAAGCAAATTCGGCAATGGATCATCCCTTGTCGAGTTCTTTGTTTTTGATGATCTGGGTATCCTTGGATAAGAAGCCGCGAGGCGACAAGGGAGTATTTCGCAGATGGATTATATTGAAAAGGTTCTCGAAAAGCTGGGAGAATGGGTAGACAAGCTCATTGATGCTCTGTTTGGTCCCCAAGCTCAACCAGACCACGAGCCCATTCCAGTCCCTGTGGATGATCGCCAATAATATCTACTGACTTCGTATCTGGGACTTCGTATCTGAGACTCTGTATCTGATAGGAAGCATCTTTGCTAACCATCTTGGTCTTACACGGGCCCAACTTGAATCTGCTGGGTCAGCGAGAGCCAGAAGTCTATGGTAAGCAAACCCTTGATGATGTCAACCAGCAGCTGCACCGAGAAGCAAAGCAGTTGTTAGTAACGCTCGAAGTCTTGCAATCCAACCACGAAGGCGACCTGGTAGAGGCAATTCATAGTGCCTGGAATCGTTGCCATGGCTTGCTCATCAATCCAGGCGCCTATACCCATACTAGTGTGGCCATTCGAGATGCCATTGCTGGCGTTGGTATACCGACTGTCGAAGTTCACCTGAGTAATCTCTATCGGCGAGAAGCCTTTCGACAGCATTCCTATATCGCTCCCGTTGCTATCGGCCAAATTAGCGGCTTCGGGGCTGACAGCTATCGGTTAGGGCTACAGGCTCTAGCAGCCCACTTGCGTCACTCAACTCCCTCCTGATGAGGAGTTATCCCCTTTTGTAGCCGCACGTGCTGCAGCGCAAGCAATATTGCCGCCCTAGAGCTTACTCTCTAGGGATTTTAAGTACTCAGTGTTGACACCAGATTCTCGGGTGAGGGCAATTTTACCGGTGCGGGCAATTTCACGGATGCCGAAGCGATTCAGTACCTGCACGATAGCTACCATTTTCCCCGGATCCCCGACTACCTCTAAGGTCAGCGAATCTTCAGCCACATCCACAACCCGGGCTCGGAAAATTTGGGCAAACTCAATAATTTCAGACCGAGTGGCACTGGTGGCATTCACCTTGAGCAACATTAACTCCCGCTCAACGCAAGGCACCTCTGTCACATCCTGAACCTTCAGGACATTGATCAACTTGTAAAGCTGCTTAGTCAGTTGCTCAATGGAATTGTCATCCCCCAGCACCACCATAGTGATGCGGGAAATCCCCACCTGTTCAGCGGGACCCACCGCTAGGCTCTCAATATTAAATCCCCGCCGCGCGAACAGCCCCGCGATCCGAGTCAGCACCCCTGCTTCATCCTCTACCAGCACAGAGAGGGTGTGCTTCATGACAGCAGGTGTCATAACGGCAAGACTTTCAGACATGGGCATAGACACGAATTCAGAATCAGAAGGGACCAGCGTTAGCCGCAGAGAGCACAAAACACTCTCAGTCTCTAATCATATAGTGTTAGCCAGATGACTGAGAATACGTCGGCCTCAATTCGTACTCTAGACTCAGGCATTTTCTAGCACGCCCCCTCCCCAGGAGATGACCGTTGACCATGCTAAAGCAGGGTTAGGGAACCTCCCGTACACATATTGCCCAACCTACCTGATTGTAGGTCCACCGTCCCAACGTCTTGATAGCGTTGTCCAGAAAAGGCACCCTACTCAGGGCAGCTTCAGCCAGACGACCCAGGCAATCAGTTTATTTTTTGACAGTTTCCTTTTCAATTCGCAACAAAGACTCACACTGTTTTGAGGTATCCCATCTAATATCGAGATGGATTTGGACTAGGTAGGCCACCAGCACAGCCATAGCATGACGCCATAGAATGCGTTAAAACGGTGTACATTCTATACCTAGTTCAGGTTTTTTTCCGTGATTCAGCCTATGCAGGTCCGATGCAGCCCCATGAACCGTCGTTAGTCATCACTACTTGTATTCCTGCTAATGCGTAATCGAAATACCCCGCCTATTAACCAAAACATTCGATTTCCGGAGATCCGCGTCATCAGCACCGATGGGGAACAGCTGGGAATCATGAGCCCTAGCGATGCGATCAGACTAGCTGAGGAACGCCAGCTTGATCTGGTGTTGGTGAGCGATAAGGCAACGCCCCCCGTATGCCGCATCATGGACTACGGTAAGTATAAGTTTGAGCAAGAAAAGCGAGCCCGGGAAGCGAAAAAGCGTCAACACAACGCAGACGTCAAAGAAGTCAAGATGCGCTATAAGATCGACGAGCATGACTATAAAGTCCGCGTTAAGCATGCTCAACGCTTTCTCAAGTCAGGGGATAAGGTAAAGGCAACGGTCATGTTTCGGGGGCGAGAAATTCAGCACACGGACTTGGCTGAGGAGTTACTGCGTCAGATGGCTAACGATCTAGCCGATGTGGCTGAGGTGCAGCAAGCTCCTAAGCGCGAGGGACGTAACATGATGATGATGCTCTCTCCCAAGAAATGAGCCTTGTCTAAGTCCAGCCTTCGCGGGTAACGTCAAGAAAGACGACCGACCACGACCCGGACGGGGGCAGTCGTGGGTGGGCCGCTAGCACTGGGCAACTGGCGCTACTGTCTCATCTTGCTGTGCCGTCAAGCAGGCATGGGTTGCGGCGTAGGGCTTGACTGTCCCCATAACCATTGCCAATGCTCAGGTTGCTACGATATGAAGGCACTCAGGGTTGCTCGCTATCCGTCTCTAAAGCGGGGCTTACGTCAGGCGGTTAATCTGCGTCCTGGTGAGGGCCGCCGCACCCTGTGGGTATTTGCCTCCTATACGGCCACCTCCATGGGCATTTTGTGGTTGGAGGTGTGCTCAGCTGCCCTATTTTTAGGGGAATATGGAGCCGAGTCGCTGCCCTGGATCTATCTTTTCAGTGCGGCAGTGGGCCTGGGGTTGAGTGTGATCTACTCATGGTTGCAGCGGCTCTTGCCGCTGCGCCGGGTCATCGTGTTGATGGCGCTGTTGATGGCACTACCAATTCTGCTGTTTTGGTGGGGGCTCAACAATGGCTTCTTGGTCGCGGGGATCGTCTTTGCCATGCGGTTGTGGATGGAAGCCATCTACAGCCTCAATGATCTGAATGTGTCGGTTACGGCTAATCAGCTTTTCAACATTCGGGAGATTAAGCGGGCTTATCCCTTAATTAGCAGCGGCAACTTGGTCGCCGATGTGTTGAGTGGCTTCTCTGTGTATCTGCTATTGACTTGGGTGGGTCTGGAGAACGTCCTGCTGTTGGCGTTTCTGGTCATGATGGTGGGGGCGGTGATTCTGGTTCACCTGAGCCAAACCTACGAGCATGCCTTCCCCGATGCCCCCCGGCGGCCATTAGAAGAGGTGAGCGTACATCCATCGAGTCAACGGTTGCAGGGGCCGGTACAGCAGTATGTGGTGCTGCTGTTTAGCTTTTTTGTCTTGGCGCAGGTCTTGCTCTACTCCATTGAGTTTCAGTTCCTGAATCAGGTTGAGCTCAATTTACCGGAGAATGCGATCGCACAGTTTCTGGGGCTGTTTAGTGGCCTACTGGGGTTAATTGAACTGCTAACCCAGTGGTTTACCTCTAGTCGTCTGATCGAACGCCAGGGCGTGTTCTCGGTCACCCTAATCTTGCCGAGCGCCATTGTCCTGGTTGGTAGCCTCACCCTGGTATTTAGCCACGGCGTCCTATGGGGAACAACGAGTCTGTTCGTGGGCTTGGTTGTGCTCAAGTTCTGCGATGAGTGGTTGCGCTATACCCTGGTGGCCAGTACCCGTCCCGTGCTGTTTCAACCGATTCCAGAGCGGAGTCGGGTGTCTTTGCAGTCTTTGGTAGGGGGGTTAGCCGAGCCCCTATCTATGGGGATGACCGGGGTCATCATCTTAGTCACTCTGGCCATTAATAGGCAGGTATGGCCGCAGCAAGTGGTGATCCAGAGTCAGTTCTTTTTGGTGGGCATTATTCTGGCGGCCTTGGTGTGGTTGGGGGCTATCCTGCTGTTGCGATCGCGCTATTTAAACTTGCTAGTGCTGGGCGCTGAGCAGGGATTGCTCACCTTCTCTGATGCTAACTTGCGGGTTCTAAAGCGCGCGTTCATCGAACAGTTAGAGCAACCCGGTTCTGAGGCCGATAAACGCTCCTGCATTGAGTTACTGGCCCATCTCGATCCGCGCGGAGTGGGGGAGGTGTTGGCACCTCGCCTCAGGCAATTAAGTCCCAATTTGCAGCGGCAGAGTCTGGAGGCCATGTTGGCCTATCCCAATGAAGTCTTTCTAGACTCGGTAGGCGGCCTGATTCAATCCTCGCGGCAGCCGGAGGTGTTGGCCCTGGCCCTACGCTATGTCTGGATTACGGAGCCATCGCCTGATATCAATGCCTTGCGTCCCTATCTAGATGCCGACATCGACCCGGTGGTGCGGGGCACGGCGGCGTCCTTGATGCTGCGACGGGGCAATCCTCAACAACGGGCGGAGGCTACCAATACCCTGCGCCAGATGCTCACCCATCAGCAAGAACGAGAGCGGGTCATGGGCTGTCGTGCCCTGGGGGAGGCCGATTATCTGCAGGCCCTACGACTCTATATTCCCACCCTACTCCAGGATCCGTCCCTGCGGGTGCGGCGAGCCTTGCTAGATGCGATCGCAGCTACCCACTTAGAAGAATACTATCCCTCCCTGCTAAAAGCCCTGCAATACAAATCCACTCGGGAAGCAGCCCAGCAAGCCTTAACTCGCCTAGGGGATGATGCCCTACCCATATTAGAGCGAGTAGCCATCGATGCCTATCAGCCGGATACGCTGAGGGTTCAGGCCTGGCATGTGATCGGCAACATCGGCACCTATCAGGCGCTAATGGTCCTAACCAACAATCTAGCGAACTCCTGGGGGAATCCTCGCCGGTGGATCCTGCGCATTTTGCTAAGCCTCTTTCAGGAAAAGGGAGTGAAGCGTTCTTTCACCATTGACAGTGCTCTAGACCGATTGGGGCGGTCCGGCCTAGAGGAACTGCTGCGTCAGGAACTCTCCCTAATTGGGCACACCCTTGCTGCCCTGCTGGATCTATCGCCAGCCCATGTCACTGGCGAGGCAGCCGATTTACTACGCCAGGCCCTTGGCAACATGGAAGCAGATGCTCTGGAGCGCTGTTTCATGTTGCTGCGCTTCATGGCTCCCCCGGGTACCATTCAAGCCGCCCAAGCCAGTCTGCAAGGATCCCCCACTAGTCGAGCCCGGGGCCTAGAGATCCTCGACAATGCCCTTGATATCACCCATAAACGCACCTTCTTGGCACTTTTAGATCAGCGGTCCGATCGCGATCGCCTAAATGCGTTGACCGCCATTGTGTCCTACACCCCCATGGTCCCCAGTCAACGGCTGCGGTTTTTGTTAGAGCTGCGTCATTTTCTCTCTGATTGGGCCCTGGCCTGCTGCTTTCATCTGGCTCGCCAGCAGCACTGGAGTTTGACCGCCGAGCAAACCCTAGCCTCCCTGCGTCATCCCACCAGCTTTGTGCGAGAAGCTGTTCTCACCTACTTGCGGTTAGCCTCGCCCCGCACCCTGAGGAGGTTAATTCCCCTGTTGCAGCAGGATCCTAACCCTGTCGTTAGTGCCCAAGTGCAGGCAATTATGACCGAATGGAACTATAGTTCATCAACCTCACCTCAGTCATCATGACCGGCACTGACAGTGATGTTACTCATATGTGACTCAGGCATGTTGCCGTTACGGTGATTGACACCAGGGGCATACTAACGGTAAGTCCTACGATTAGCCTAGCTAACCAGCTGCTATTTAGATCAGGGATTCCCTCTACCAACTTACTGCGACGGTCTCAATGCTTACCAGTGTTCATCGACTCCTGTTCATCCGAGGTGTGCCCATCTTTAAGGAACTGCGGGATGATTTTCTGGTGCGCCTGGCGTCGGTGATGGAAGAAGTCTCCTTTGGTAGCCACGATACCGTTATCGTCGAGGGGCAAGAAGGGCGAGCCCTTTACATCTTGGTATCTGGACGATTAAGTGTTCATTTGAAGGGACAAGAGTTGGCCCAACTAGAACCGGGGGCTTGCTTTGGTGAGATGTCTGTCTTTGATGCAGAACCCCGGTCCGCCTCGGTAACTACCTTAGATCCCTGTGACTGTTTGGTCCTCACCCAACAGCAACTCTATGACGCCATTGAGGAAACCCCAGACATTGCTGTTAATATCATTCGGCTTCTCTCTCGCCGGATTCGAGAACTTAACCAAGACCTCAATCAACACAAGCAAGCAGCCAGCCCTACCCCTACTTCTCCCTCGCTAGACCACCAGCCCTTAACGACAGAACTGTCTGTTGCGTCTCCCCTCAGCTGGTTATCGGGTCAGGGAGAGGTTACGTCGAAGACTGGGGATTTTCCCTACGGTCGCTCATTGAACTAATTCGAAACGGCTCGGCGACAGCTTGAAAAGACCGTGAATGGGGGAGTGAAGTGAACGACGGCTTTCCACACCTCGACTAGGCGTGGAAAGTCTGCAGCCTCAACGGAAAAAGTCTGGGTTTGCAATGGCATTGCAGTCAAACTAAACATAGACAGTACCGTTTGGTTTATGGAATGAGCGGTATGCCCAACTGCCGAGCCTGCGACGCAGCATCCCTTGCACCCCAACGGCGCTTAATTTTACCGTTCTCTATCTCGAACCATTCCATCGCAACCAGTTCGTACGACTTGCCAGTTGGCTGGTTTCCAAAGGCAGCCACATGAAAAGTTCCCGTCTCTACGTACCTCGCAGCTACAACGTTTCCCTCCGCTATTAGGCTCTGGACGTTGAGCTGCATGCCGTAGCCCTCGATTAATTGTCGCCAGATCGGCGCGATTTTCTCAAAACCACCCTCGTCGAGCACTCCTTGTATCTCGACGTCCTCAGTGAGTAATGACTTCAGCGCGTCTAGGTCACCTCGATTGAATGCCTCTACATATTGGCGAACTACTGCCTTAGACTCTTCTTCGATTGACATCGTTTTTCCTCGCAGTGATTATTTCAGTACTTAGCGTCGTTATTAGCGACAGGAGTCGGGGACGATTAGGAAACAGTCAAAAAAAAATCACTGAAAGCCTTACTAATAAGGAATTTCGAGGATTTTTGAGCTTATTCCCCAACAACTCTATTAAGTTCTGATCTGGTGCATGCTCTTATTGGGCTACGCCTCATTCAGAGAGTTCTTCGGCCAGGGCTTGTAGCAACTTGGCTCCATCACCTTGCCACGCGCTTCCGTGCATACAAGCAAGTACTCTCGGCTTGGTTGAGGCCAATCGCTCTAACATCTCTCGCCCATTCTTCGTGTGCGAGTAGTAGTCCATCTGCTGTCGAAAGACCTCGCTCGGCCCCAGGATGTCTGATGCTATCAGGGGAGGTAAGTCTGCCCCCCCCTGCGTGAACAGATCTCCGCAGAACAATGTCTTCGTAGCCTCTTCCATCAAATAGCCACACTCCCAGGCATGGGGCAGGTGCGGCGTGTCAAACCATCGGACCGAGTGTTTCCCAACTGAGAGTACCTCTCCATCCGCGAGTGCATGGGGAGCCCGATCTGCCATGTCTTCGATGGATACCATGGCTGCAATCTTGCCGCAGACTGGAATAGCGTGGGGAGCAGCCGCTAGCCATTCATTCAGTGAGCCACATTCATCGGCCTCTACATGGGAAAACGCGATGTATCTCAGCCTCTCGATAGGGATTAATTTGGCAACGGCCTCATGGATCATTGGAAACAGCTTGCGGAGGCCCGTGTGAAATAGCAGCGGCTCCTCATCCACGATCAGGTACTGGTTAAAGGAGAAGCCGGGTACTGGGGTGTTTATCCGGTAAATACCGTCAGCAACTTCATACAGGTTAGTTCCAGATTGTGTGTTGGTCACTGTCGTGTGGGTCACTATCATGGCGTCTTACCTCCGCAACGAGTGTAGGAAAGTACATGAGTTGAGCAGCCTAACGGTCGTGGGCAGTGGCTGTGAGTTTTTTTAACTGGCAATCCTTTCAGATCTTTTCTGCATCGCTGTAGGCTTCAATGGTTGTAAATTCGCGCTTTTTACCCGGAAACGCCGCGAAAATCTGCCGATGGCGGTTGAGGCCATATTCGTCTGCTCGTGTTTCGTATTGCTTGACCCATTCGATCAGCTGATCGAGCATTGCTTGTTGCTGCGCAGACGTGTCGAACTTTTCGGGTTCCCAAGGTTGCTGTCGGCAATGAGCGACGCAAACATCAATGCCTGGGTTGAGAAACCACAGCTCATCGCAGTGGGGTAGAACGGCTTCAATCAGGTCGCTGTAGCAGCCTTCGATAATCCAATGGTGGTGCTGAGCAAGAAACTGTTGAAGCAGCTCCAGGCAATTTCATCCAGGGATAGACGGGCAATGGCGATCGCCAATCAGTCGTCGAGCCATCGTGCTTTTGCCAGCACCGGCGTTACCTAGCAGCACAATTTTCATAGCTAATCCTTCAACTCCGTCAAAATGGCGACGGCTATACATCAATGGCATCACGCGCGATGGATGAGGTGAGGCTAGAGGGTATTGAGACAGGGGAGGGCACGTCATTGTCATACCTTCAAGGGGAGAGAGGGGTCCATGCCAGGTGGCCACGCCGCAGATTGGGGTAACCCATCGGTAATCTCATACCACGGGGCTTTGGAATCCACGAAAATGTGCTCTTCTGGACGCACCCCTGGATCGCCATCGATTGTGGCCAAGACCACCTCGGTGACGTTGCCCGCTTCAGTGCTGACCAGGTGAGAGCCGCACTGCCGGCAAAAGCACCGCTGCCGGCCCGGCGATGATTCGTATCCCTGGACCAATTCCAGCCCCGATGTCCACCGAAACTGTTCGGAGTTGATAAGCGTCCAGGTAACAAAGGCCGCCCCGTGAGCTTTTCTGCAAATAGAACAGTGGCAATGCCCGGTCGGGCCTAGCGGGCCGGTGATCTCATAGCTCACGGCTTTACATAAACAACTGCCTCCAAGGGTCATGTCAATACCTCCGATTGGGTGAATGGTTTGTGAAGATGGAGGCGGTTGAGTCGGGGTATAGAGATAAGCCATTGTCAGGCTCCCTGAATCAGATATTAGGTATGAATATGGGTTGTGTTGAGGAATAGTTTTAGGTCTCGGTTTGAACTGGGTATGGGTGCTGATTAAATTGGTGCTTTAGATTGAGCAGCACCTAACCGGGGATTTAGGCCATGCCATTTACAAGCCAGCGGGCGCAGTCTACTCCTAACTGGTCCAGGGCGATCGCTTCGTAGCGCTGGCTGTCTTCCGTGGACAGCATGTCTTTCCAACGACCATTTGTGCCCTTGTGGACGAAGGTTTGGGCACCCCCTTCCCAGAAAGTACCTCCCAGGGGAGCGCTTTTCTCGGCATGGCGCTTCATGTAATCGAAGCTGCAGTGCTCAAGGATGGTGGGCCACTGGTTCTCGTCGATGGGAATATCGAGGAACGCGGCGATTTCGCGAATCTGACCCGGCATGTCGCGCTTCAGGTCGGCGTAGTGCAGCAGCATGACGTTGGGCAGGTGGCGGATGGCCCACCAGGTTTTGATGTTTTCCCAGAACGGCCAGAAGGGATAGCCGTCGTTGTCTAGCCAATCGCGGAAGTACTGCACCACCGATTCGGACGGCTTCTCCAGGGCGGGGCCGACCCGTCCGGGGGTATTGTTGAGGGCATCGTAGAACGCCTCGTTGCCATTGGCGTGGTGGTTGTACAGGCTCCACACTACGTCTCGGCCATCGCGAGCGACGTACAGGTATTTGGCCTTGGGGGAAAATACCAGGGCATCGACGGGCAGGTGGGTCTTGAGGAAGCGGCGATGGGTCTGGGCTTCCACTTCTGGTAGCTTGATTGCCTTGGGAGGGATGCGCAGATCCAGCCAGGGAGACAGTACCGCCACTTCCACATCGGGTGCGCCGTTAAAGATGAGCTGACCGACGATCTGCTGGGTCCAGGTGGTGCCGGACTTGGCGTAGCTGCCGATAATGATGTCGTCATCGCGGAACTGAAACTCGTTCCAGATAGTGGAGTCGAAGTGGTGGCTATGGAGTTCGCGGGTCTTTTGGGGCCACTGGATGGGGGTCTGGTAGTGGTAGCGATCGCCGATTTCTAGGGATTGTTGCAGAGTGGCTTGGGTCATGGGTGGGGCCTTTGTGATGTGGGGAGTGGGGGAGACCTTTGCCTATTAGAAGCCTTCAACGAAGACAGCGTTGGATTCTGAGCCAGAGAGGCTCAGGGCTTTTAAGTCGGCATAGTCGTCGGAGTCATACCAGTCGTGGGCTTGCTGCAGGCTGGGAAACTCAATAACGACTAGAAAGTTCGGCTGCCAGTGGCCTTCCGCGACAGCGGGGTTGCCTCCAACGGTCAGGTATTTGCCGCCGTGCCGGGCCACGTTGTCAAACACGCCAGCGCGGTATTGCTCCATCTTTTCTGGATCTGTAACGTTGAGTAAGTCGAACACGCAATAGGCGGACATCGGTAAACTCCTTTTTTTGCAGTAGATTCAGTCTTGGATTGGGATTATTGCGGGGGGAAGCCTGTTAAGGCGATGGTGTATTCCTCGACTGGTTTTTCGCCTGCGATCGCAACGTTAGCAATAGGTTCAGGTGTCTCGAAAGCATGGGGGGGTGAATGGTCATTAAGGGATAACACCATCAAGGCAGTTGTCATAACTGCATGTACAAAGGTTGAGTAGCGCATGAGAAAAACTCCTAGAAAGTGGCAGGGTAAAGTAACCCCTCGTTAAAGCGAGGGAGAGACTATTTGGAGGAGCGTGCTGTAGTGCCACCCATCGCCGGGGAGTGCTTCAGGGCATCCTGTCGGGTGATGACCCGACGATGATTCAACCTGCGGACGGGGGAGCTTAAAACAGAATTGAGGGGAGAAATACGCCTTTGGGCTGGTTGTATAGCCCCAGGCTCATCAGGGTCATAGGCTGAACCACTCGCAGACCGTGTTCTAAGCACCAGCGGAACAGATGACTGTTGCGGCTAGGCAGCATAAAGCCTGAACCCTCGAAGGCTGGAGCTGCACCGATTAGCGCCTTCAGGTCTTCGTTGGTTTCGCCCACGGCGTGACCGAAAAAGCCAATCAGGGTGGCGTAGCCGGTAATGCGACTGTCGTGCTCTACCACGGTGGCGCTGCCCTGACGAATCGTGGCCAGCAGTTCGTGGCTGCGAGTAAAGCCATGAACTTCCTGGCAGAGGCGATCGCAGCCCGGCAAATCCGCTTCAGTCGCGGGGCGGACAGGATAGCCCGGAATTTGCAGGTTCAGGGGCGGCCCCTGAATGTTGGCAAGGGGTTCCTGCACGTCGAAGCCAAGCTTGGTGTACAGGGACAGCGAACGGTTGTGGAAGGTCGCCTGCAGTAACCGCACTCCGGCAAAGCCCTGCTGCTGCGCCCGGTCTAACACGGTTGCCATCAGGTGTCGGCCCACGGAGGCATTCTGGATATCGGAGGCAACGGTGATCGGGCCAACGCCGGCGATGGCACACCCTTCCTGCAGAAAGTTGCTGCCGACAATGCGGCCGCCGACCTCTGCTACCACCGAGTAGTAGAGGTCAGGCTGAGAGAACAGCATCGAGATCAGGCCGTGGGCGACTGCCGGAGTTGGGAAATCGGGGGGAAAGTTGTGCTGAGTGCTGATGGCCTTGAACGCTTCGTAGCAGATCTCGCCGCAGGCATCGGCATCCGCGGCCGTGCCGGGGCGAATGGTAAGGGTGAGATCGGGGGATGGGATTAACGTTTGCATAGGAATTACCTCCGGGCATCGACCAGGGAGAGCTGATTGACCAGTTCGGCAATGTTGGCAGGGCTGAAGGCCGCCAGGTACTTGGGGGCAATGGCGGGCGTCAGCAACTCGATCATCAGCCAGTTCTCGACCCACAGCTCGATCACGTCGAACAGCCCATCACGGCTACAGGGGAACACGCGCCAACCTGCGCGATCGGCGATCCGCTCAATTTCTTCCAGGCTGATCGGTACCGAAATCGCTGCGTGAAAGGACACATAGCGAGTGGGCTGCGGCACCAGTCGAAACCCTGCCTGCCCCTCATGGGCATCCGGAATCAGTTCTGAACCCAGCGGGTAGAACTCGATCATCGTGCCTAGCTCATCGCCAGCCATCGCGACAAAGCTGCCGGGGTTGAACGGAAACGGCGCCACCTGTCCCTGCATGATTTCAGCCATGACGGTGGCGACGTGGCGAGGGTTATTCACGGCAACGGAAATGTGGTGAAGCATAGAAACCTCTGTGGCAAAAAAAGCGGAGGAAGAATGAACAGCGTTGGAACTCATTGACTGGAAGCGAGGAGTGATTGCGTCGAGTTCTGAGTTCCGAGGCATCAGTACCTCATAACATTGACTATGCTTCAAGTTTGGAGTCAGTCTATTGGAAAAACAAGACGAGATAGCTGCAGTTAACTGCCAACTTAATGGCGACTTTTATCGCTTCAAGGCGGCAATTTAAGCCGCTGCGCCGTTGCATTAGTTAGCGACTGTATCGGTTTGCGCTTAACTCGTACTTAAGTGAAATAACTGAATTAAAATTGGATAAACCCTTGCAAGCGGTATGGCTCTCCCTGGCCTGCAACGTCGCCGTTTGTAAGGTCGAATTTCCATGACTATGACCGCTAAGAAGAGCCGGCGGCGGGGTGTTGTTCTATCGTTACAAGGTCAGCACAAACTCGAGGCTGCCCGGCGACAACTTGAGCAGACGGTGAACGGAGGCGATCGCTTCACCCTGGAAGAGCTGTGCGATCGCACCCGGCTGGCCCTCAGCACTATCGCCCGCGTTCTCGATGCTCAGGTCGGCGTCGATAAACAAACCCTGTCCCAGGTCTTTGCGGCCTTCGACCTGCTCCTGGAACGCACCGACTATCAGCATCCCGGCCTATCTCAGGCACCCGACGCCTTCCCGCCATCAGGCTCCACCGCGATTGCCCCGTCCCCGGAGCCATCCCCCCAAACCATCGACTGGGGCGAGGCCATCGACGTTTCCCTGTTCTACGGACGCACCGCCGAACTCGCCACCTTGGAGCGCTGGATTCAGCAGGATCGCTGCCGTCTGATCGCCATCCTGGGCATGGGCGGCATCGGCAAGACGGCCTTATCGGTGAAGCTGGCGCAGCAGTCGGTGGTGAGTAGAGAAGGTCAGGAAGGTGGGGAAGATCAGCTGACAACCTCCCCCCTATCCCCCAATCCCTCCGGACAGGCTACGCCAACACCCCTTCACCCACCCACTCCTTCACCCACCCACTCCTTCACCCACATCATCTGGCGTACCCTCCGCAACGCCCCGCCCCTAGAACTGCTGCTGACGGATCTGATTCAGGTGCTCTCCGGTCAGCAGGAAACGGCGGCATCCCTGACCGTCGGACCGCTGCTGTCGCGCTTCATGCACTACCTACGGCAGCACCGTTGCCTGTTGATTTTGGATAACTACGAAACGGTTTTGCAGGGGGGACAATTTGCCGGCGCCTATCGGCAAGGGTATGAGGGTTACGGTGAGCTGCTGCGTCAGGTGGGTGAGCTTCCCCACCCAAGCTGTCTGGTACTCACCAGTCGTGAGAAACCGGAAACCATCGCCGACTTAGAGGGAGAAACGCTGCCGGTAAGATCCCTGGGACTGCCGGGTCTCCTGCCGGCCGATACCGATCACCTGTTCGACGCCATTGGCTTGTCCCAATCCCCCGCGGGGCGCCGTCGCCTGATGGAGATCTATAGCGGTAATCCCCTGGCGCTGAAGATTGTCGCCACCTCTATTCGGGAGTTATTTGACAGTGATGTGGACGCTTTTTTAGGGGAAGAAACCCTGGTCTTTAACGGCATTCGTCGTCTGCTCAATCAGCAGATGCAGCGGCTTACCCGGCTGGAAAAGCAGGTGATGTTTTGGCTGGCGATAAATCGCGAATGGGTGACCATCGCCGAATTGCAGGCCGATATCGTGCCCCCGGTGCCCAAGCAGCGGTTGCTGGAAACTCTGGAATCTCTGGCTCGGCGCAGTCTGATTGAGCAAAAAAATGCCCGTTTTACCCAGCAGCCTGTGGTCATGGAATACATGACTGAGCAGGTGATTGAGCAGGTCGGAGACGCCCTCGAAACCCTCACCCTCGATCTCGACGCGGTTTCCTCTGAAGGGCTAATCTTCAACGCCTATGCCCTAATCAAAGCCACCGCCAAGGAATACGTACGAGACAGCCAAACTCGCTTGATTTTGCAGCCCATTGCTCGTCATCTGGCCGAATGCTTCAGCTCAGTCGCTGCTCTAGAGCAGCAGATGCTGCGCATCTTGACACGGGTGCGACGCTCGGAAACCCGAGGGTCGAGCTATGGGGCAGGCAACTTAATCAACCTGATGAGTCACTTGCACTTAGACCTGAGTGATTATGACTTTTCTAACCTGACCATTCGACAAGCCTGCTTACAGAAGACCCCTCTCCATCGGGTCAATCTCAAGGATGCTCATCTGATCGCCTGCCGCTTTGCCGAACCGGTTCCCCATCCCAACTCTTTGGCGATCAGTCCCGATGGCGATCGCATGGCCATCGGCGGTGAAGACGGCGCGATTCAAATGTGGCAGGTGTCGACCGGCACTCCGCTGCTCACCCTCCAGGCCCACTCGACGTTTGTGTTTGCCCTAGCCTTTGCTCCGCAACGCGATGCGAACAGCCCGAACGGCAACCTCCTGGCCAGCGGCAGCATGGATTCCGGCATTAAATTCTGGGAGGTTGAGTCTGGCCAGTGCCTGCAAGCCTGGCAGTTTGAACGACCCTGGGCCCTGGCCTTTACCTCCGACGGGCGCTTCCTGGCCGGGAGCCTGGGGGACAGCGATCGCGCCATTCACCTGTGGGACTGGCGCACAGGCCAGTCGCTGAAGACTTTTCTGGGCCACACCGGACCCGCCAGCGGGTTGGCCTTCATCCCCGCTACCGCCTCTCACTCTCAGCGGCTCGTCAGCGGCGGGCAGGACTGCTTGCTCAAAATCTGGGATGTCGATAGCGGCGAGTGCCTCCGTACCCTGACGGATCACCGGGGTATGGTCTGGTCGGTGGCAGTTCACCCCGAGGGTGATCGCTTTGCCACTGCTAGCTTTGACCAAACCATTAAAATCTGGGACGTGGAGACGGAAGTCTGCCTGCAAACCCTGCTAGGACACACCGCCGAAGTCACCAGCGTCCGCTTCAGTCCGGATGGTTTGCTGTTGGTGAGTTCCAGCAGCGATCGCACCCTGCGCCTCTGGGAGGTAGCCACCGGAAAATGTCTGACCGTGCTGCAGAGCCACGAAGATAGCGTCTGGGCGGCGGCCTTCATCGCCGGTCACACCCCTACGGGCGAATGGGCTTCCGGACAGGCAATCGTCAGCGTCGGCATGGATCAGAGCGTCCGGTTTTGGGATATCAGCCACGTTCCGCCAACCTCCGAGAACTCCACCCTAGACCTGAGCGGCCTCTCTGGGCAGTGTTTGAAA
This sequence comes from Halomicronema hongdechloris C2206, assembly GCF_002075285.3. Lineage (GTDB taxonomy): Bacteria > Cyanobacteriota > Cyanobacteriia > Phormidesmidales > Phormidesmidaceae > Halomicronema_B > Halomicronema_B hongdechloris. The sequence goes on from NZ_CP021983.2 coordinate 4,117,882, forward strand.
ACCATTCAGGGGGATAGCACCGGCATCCGCTCCGTTGCCTGCCATCCCCAGGGCGACCTGATCGCCAGCGGCGGACTGGGGGGTGTGGTGCGCCTGTGGGACACGGCGGGTACCTGCCTGCGGGAACTGCCCGGCCACACCGCCAGCATCTGGAAGGTGTCGTTTCACCCTAAAGGCCACCTACTGGCCAGCGCCAGCCTCAACGGCGAGGTCCGTGTTTGGGATGTCGCTACCGGACGCTGCCGGCACAGCCTCTGGCGCAATCAGTCCTGGATTCAAGCCTTTGGGTTCAGCCCCCAGGGGCACCTGGTCAGCGCCAGCAGCACCGACGCCACCATTCTGTTCTGGGATGCGGAAACCGGGGAGTGCTGGCGCAGCATTGCCCTCTCTACCGATGCCTATATCCTCGGTCTCGACTTCCATCCCCAAGGGCACTACTTCGTCTCTGCCGGCAACAACAGCCAGCTACGCTGGTGGGACATGGCCACTGGCGAGTGTTTTCGGGTGCAGTCGGCTAAAGAGGGTCACACCTGGGCGATTGCCTTCCATCCCCAGGGGCACCTGTTCGCTAGCGTAGGCCACAACCTGGATGTCAAACTCTGGGATGCCGACTCGGGCGAATGCCTAGACAGCCTGCTGGGCCATACCGGCATCCACGGCGCTGTCGCCTTCAGCCCCGATGGCACGATTCTGGCCAGCGGTCGCAGCGATCGCACCATCCGCCTGTGGGATGTCGCCACCCGTCAGTGTTTGCATGTCCTGGAAGGCCACACTAGCACCGTCACTTCCATAGCGTTCATGCCTTCCACGGCTCAACCGCTCCACAACCAGCCAGCCCTACTTGTCAGCGGCAGTCTGGACGGCACTGTCTGCCTCTGGGATGTCGGAACCGGCACCTGTCTGAAGCAATTCCGACCCGATCGGCTCTATGAAGGGATGATGATTATCGGGACAACCGGACTGACGGTGGGGGAAAAATCGGCCCTGCTTGCTCTGGGAGCTGTCGAAGGCATACACCCAAGCACAACTCGGTCCATCAAGCCCATCGGAGAAGCCATTGCAGAATGCCATTGACATGCCTTTCCCAGGTGCGGAGACTAACGATTAGCCGACTGCATCAATAGAATCGCTCCTGGTGCGCTAACCTGATGCGATCGCATCTGAGTCCAGTCCGTCACCAGATCATTCCAGAGCTGGGAATCTGACCAATTAAAGCTAGCTGGCCAACGCTATAGTATCCCCATAGACAACGGTTCGCCCTAGCGAGTTCAGGCCAGTTCATTGGATTTACCCTCTTTCATCTGGTTGTGGCGTATCGCTGCCTGGTCCATGGGCCTATCGGTGACCGCTTACCTGGTGTTAGCGACCTTAGGCGGCTGGTTGGCGCTGACCCGGTTGACCAATCGCCCCCGACCCGGCTGGGTGCGATCGCTGCACATCGCCGTAGGGGTAATCCTGGTGAGCCTAGTCTTGTTATTGCTCAGCATCGGCATCATTGGCACCCTGGGGGAATATGGCAGCTTGGGCCACTCCTACCATCTGCCAGCGGGCCTAACCGTGGTCACCCTGGTCTTGCTATCTGCCTGGAGTGCCGCTCGTATTGATGTCAGTCGCCCCTGGGCGCGCCGCCTGCATGTGGGCATCAATGGCATCTTGTTCGTCGCCCTGGCCACCGTGACCTTCACTGGCTGGCAAGTGGTTCAGAAATATTTGCCCTAGGCAAGTATCCCAGCCAAGCATTTGACACTATAGCTACAGACAGTATAGCTACAGACAGTTAGGTTAGGACATTTCAAATCAGTGAATTCTTGGCGTAGCAAACATCCTAATTCTGCCCTCTGCCTTTTTCCTTCTACCTTTCACTATATCAGGCCCCCTGTCGTTGCCTCAAAAGACGATATCATTTGTGTGGCTCTATGGGGCCTTGAGCGAGCGGGTGGTGCTAGATGATGTCGGCCTGCGAGTGACCTACCCGATCTGGATTCGCTGGTTACTGCGTCGGGGTTGGAGCCTCGACTGGTCTCAAATAACGGCCTTGAAACCACGCACCACTGGTCAGAGTGGGTTAGTCTACTACTGTCTCAGCCGGGATCAGCAAGCTTACTTACTGCCCATGCGGGTTGCCGGATTTGCCCGCCTGGTGCAACAGCTAGAGAGCCACACCGGCATTGATACCGGCGATGTGAAGCCCCTGGCCCAGCCCTGGATGTATCTGATTTTGCTAGGGTTTACCGGCCTGTTGCTATGGGTGGATGGTTGGATCGTCTGGACAGCCTGGAGTTTGGAGGGATTATCTTGAGCGTGGTGTTGCAGTTAGAGCAAGTGACGCTAGACTCCCCCCTGAGTGCACAGCCCTTACTCAACCAGATTTCCTTTAGCCTGGCACCCGGGGAGTTTGTCGGTATAGTCGGTCCCTCAGGGGCGGGTAAAACCTCCCTGTTACGCCTGATCAACCGTTTACAGGATGCCAGTCACGGTCAGATTCAGGTGCAGCACCGGCCAGTCTCAGCCTGGCCAGTAGTTTCCCTGCGACAGCAGATGGCTCTAGTGTTGCAAGAGCCCAAGCTCTTGGGCATGACGGTGCAAGAGGCAATGCACTATCCCCTAAAACTGCGGGGGATGGCGGCGACGGAAGCGCGAAAGCGGGTAAACCATTGGCTAGAGCGCCTGCAAATCCCTCGAGACTGGCAAGGCCGGACGGAATTAGAGCTGTCCGTCGGTCAGCGGCAGCGGGTAGCCATTGCTCGAGCCCTGGTGACTGAGCCGCCGCTACTGCTACTCGATGAACCCACCTCGGCTCTGGATGTGGGTCATGGCGAGCGGCTGTTGGCCTGCCTGCAGGAGTTAGCCACTGCTCAGGGAATGGCGATTTTGATGGCTAACCATCAGCTGGATTGGGTGGAACAGTTCTGCAGTCGGGTGCTGTATCTGCAGCAGGGCAAGTTAGGGGGGGATTGGCCGGCAACGGTGGTCAATTGGCATCACCTGCGAGAGGCCATTGCCGATGTGGAACGCCGAGCCGCGGCTGAGTGGGACTAACCAGTCTTTGAGGATGCTTGCTCATGGATGTGGACCCGATTTCTGTCGACTTTTGGCAACAGTGGCACCAGGCTGGCTCCCCTCGCTGGGATCTAGGAGTGGCGGCCCCTCCCCTGGTATGGCACCTCACCCACTGAGTTGCGCCAGCACTATTTAAAGGCAGAAGGCAGAAGGCAGAAGGATGAAACTGGTATGGCACCTCACCCACTGAGTTGCGCCAGCACTTCCGTTGCCGGTTTCAGCTCCGGCGCCTGGAACCGGCCACCGATTCCATCCCGGCTCGCCAGGGGGAAGAGCAGCTCGCAGACTTTCAGGTAACTCCAAACCCCTGATGCAAGCCGAGCATCGGCAACGGGGCCAGACCTGCGATCGCACCAAGCAGCATGAGAGGTTGCTATACTAGGCAAGATAAAGTTTTGTTACTTTTTTGAGCCTGTCATGAGCATTGTTGACTTAGAGCATATCTCCCAGCAACTGGATAGTAAAGACCCCAAAGATCGCATGCTGGCCTTGGCTGCCTTGAGGGGGGTGTCCCCTGAGCAGGCTGCCCCCTTGATCCGTAAGGTCCTCTATGACGGCAATCTACAGGTCCGCTCCATGGCCGTTTTTGCCCTGGGTCTAAAACCAGACGAGCAAGCCTGCGATACCTTGATTAACTTGCTCGAGCATGACCCGGACTATGGCATCCGCGCCGATGCTGCCGGTGCTCTAGGCTATCTCGAGGACCCACGTGCCTTTGGGCCCCTCGTGCGCGCCTTCTACGAAGATACGGACTGGTTAGTCCGATTCAGTGCGGCAGTCTCCTTGGGTAACCTGAAGAATCCCCAAGCCCACGACGTCCTCATCGAAGCCCTAGGCAGCGATCAGGAGATCATGCAACAAGCTGCCATTGCCGCCATTGGCGAGATCGGCGATATGAAAGCCTTAGATGAAATCCTCACCTTTGCCCAGTCCGAGGATTGGTTGGTGCGGCAGCGCTTGGCCGAGGCCCTGGGTAACCTGCCCAGTTCTAAGGGAGAATCAGCCCTACGCTTCCTGGAGAAAGATGCCCATCCTCAAGTTGCCACCGCCGCTCGGCTGTCCCTGCAACGACTGGTTCAATAAGTCGGTATCCGCCTAATCGGTTAGCAGATCGTCTCTGAGCCAGAATATAGTTCAACAGCCTGGAGATTAGGCGAGAACTGAGTTCTGGCTTTCGATCATTAGAACCTCACCTACAGCGTCGCTCAATTTACGGGGGACCATCATCCAGGAATCAGACCCTATCGCAAACGCAGTGTGGTTAGGACGATTTGGATGTCTGAAATTCCTATGCCGCCAGGGGTGTACTTCTGCCTTGTGCTACAAGCGTTAAGAGCTAATTTGCAAAGGGAATCCTAAAGAACCGTCAAGGCAAGTGTTCTCAAGGCTTCTAGCGATCTTGCAGGAGTGTTCGCGGTGTTTCTGAAAACCTTGCTCTGACGACTGTTTAGGCGGTTTGCAAATCACCTCTAAGGGATTCGCGTCAAGATAAAGTACCCATCAAGGGGATAGCAGGTGATGGGGTGATGGGGTGATGGGGTGATGGGGTGTTTTTTAGGCGCAACTCCCTAAGCAGGTCCTGAATTCTGTAGTCCAAACCCTAGCTGAGATGAGTTGGAATCAGGTGATGCTGACAGTTGGAACAGACACCATAGATTGTAAATTGGCAGTCGAGGATGGAATATCCTTGACTTGCTGCTTGGTCGTGAGCCACCTCAGAAGTCATGTCTTCCTCAAACTCCACCACAGCCCCACACTGGACACACACTAAGTGATGATGATCGCCTGCATAGGGATTACTAAGCTCATAGCTTTTCTTGCCGTCGGCCAACTCTAACTCCCGCAATAAGCCTAAATTCACCATGACATGCAATGTTCTGTAAATTGTCGATGGGCTAACATGTTCACCTTGACAGGCCAACTGATGGTGAATGGTGTCTGCATTCAAGTGTTGGCCTTCCTGACAAGCATGGAACAAACCAATAATTTTCTGGCGCTGTCTCGTAAAGCGAAATCCTCCTTGATGGAATAGCTCTTTCATCAGGTCTCCAGCTTGGCTCGGGTCGGTTGTCATAGGCGCAGGTGAGTGGGGTTCGGATTGTGAATAGGTCATTAATACATCCTCTGAGCCAAAAGTATTGTTATGTGTTGAAAGCAATTCTCAAATAGTGAATTAGAATTTGCAAAACAGTGTGAAAAGAAACTTAAAAAGAAGCGTGGGAATTGCAATTTATTCTCGATTGAAATGGTTTCATGGCAAAAACTGATAACTTTTTGCTGTAATAGTGACTTGCCAGCAACCAAATCAAAAAAATGGAGGTAAGCTGATGGGTATGAGCTGGAAAGTATGGATTCGACCATCTGTTGAATCACCACAAGATCTGGGGATTAGCTATGCCTACTACCGAAACGCTGCTACAGTCATCCAATGAAATTACTGACAATCCAATCTTGCTAGAAAAGAGCATCACAGAGCCGATCTGCGAAGGACTCGGGGTTGCTTATGCCAGCTTCATGGCCCTCTACCTGCAGTACCAGAAACATCATTTTGTGGTGGAGGGGGCTGAATACTACATGCTCCATGAGTATTTCGCTGAAAGCTACGGGGAAGTGCAAGAACATGCCCATGATGTGGGCGAGCGTCTCCATGGGCTAGGAGGTATCCCGGCTCACTCCTTCAGCAAACTGGCGCAACTCTGCTGTTTTGAGCAAGAGTCCGATGATGTGTTTCGCTGCCGGTTGATGATTGAGCATGATCTAAAGGCGGAGCAATCATTGGTTGACGTGCTTCGACGTCAGGCTGCTCAGGCAGAAAGCCTGGGAGACCGAGCTACTCGCTACCTCTACGAGCAAATTCTGCTCAAGACTGAAGAGCGCGCCTATCATCTTGAGCACTTCTTGACTCGGGACAGCCTCAAGCTGGGCTGGTAGATAGCGTTGATACTCTTCATCGACTGGAAGTCCCGCGCTTTCTGGGGGAAGATGCGGGGCTTTTCATCGGTTTTTGTCGACATCGCTCTAGGCGTTCAATCAAGGTATGGCGAGGGGCAGTGAACTGTTGCACGACACTCCACAGTTGCACGGCACTGCTTGCTGTAGTTACTTCTACTCGCAGGGGTTGACCATTGCTGCAACTGCAGGACACGTCTAGCTGTTGCAGCCGACTATAAATGTTCCAGCGCTCTACTCGGTCAATCTGCAGAACGCTATTGAGTTGGGTATCTGGAATCGAGAATTCCATGGAGCCTGGTCCTTGCATAAAGCGCTAATTTGTAAGTAAAGGCATCTTAGGAAGCTTTCAAATAAGGTTTTGCCAAAGATTCGGGTGATTTTACATAGGCGGCTACCGTTGCCATGAGAACATGTGAGCTATGACGAACATGAGGTCGGCAGGCTCTGATAGGAACAGTTGTAAATTAGGACGGAAGTCAGGAGGGATTATCCTGCAATTCCTTACGGACAAGGATATTCCATGGCAAGGCTCAATGCAACCGATTTTCAATAGTGAAATCTATTGATTTGCTCCCTGCTCGATAAAAGCCCTCTTATAAGGGGACTTTAGGTAGCTGTTGAGTGGAAGTGTTGCAGACTACAGTAAGATTCTCTTAAGTCTATTGACAGGTACTCTCAGGATAGTGTATCTGGGCCATTTTGCTGGGCTTATTGAGAGTGCCTTCTGCTCCCTTGAGGACCCTGGCAACGGGCCTGCACGAAGCGTTCTAGGCCTGCTAAATCTCGATGCCTCTGCAGATCGCAGTAGGCGCCGTGCTGTTGTAGCTGCTGCAGGATGGTGGCTGGTTGTCCGGCCATAGCTTCGATTAACCATAGGCCGTTAGCTTGCAAGTAGTCAGGGGCAGCATCGATCAGGTGCTGAATGGCAGTTAGTCCATCGGGGCCTCCGTCCAGGGCCAGACGGGGTTCATGGACAGCGACCTCTGGGGCTAGGGTCGCGACCATGGCGCTGGGAATATAGGGGGGATTGGCAACCATGCCGGCCAGTTGTCCCCGCAGGTCTGCTAAGGGAGTAAACCAATGTCCCTGGCGCAGTTCGATGCGATCGCACAGTCCATTAGCCGCTGCATTGGCTGCCGCAAGGGCCAGGGCCTCGGCAGAGCAATCGACTGCGATGATGTGAGCCCGGGGCAGGGCTTTAGCCAAGCCCAAGGCAATAGCTCCACTACCGGTACCCAAGTCCACCCAGGTGCCGGCTTCTAGGGCAGGGGTCTGGGCCACCGCTGCATGCACCAACTCAATCAACAGCTCGGTTTCAGGGCGGGGAATCAGCACAGCCGTAGACACCTGTAGCGTGAAATCCCGCCATTGAGTCTGACCCACCAAATATTGCACCGGGATATGCTCTTGCCGGCGCCGTTGCCAGAGCGTTTCTAGGGCCGGCAATCCATAGCGACACGGAATCGCAGCTCGTTGCCGAAAGCTCTGCAGCCGTAAAGACAAGCCATCTACATCGCTAATGGCCCGCACCAGCCAGTCCACCTCGGCAGGGTCAATCTGTTGCGCCAGCGCCTGTTGACGGGCCATCTGCCACCACTGCCACAGCTCCGAACCAGTGATAGTATGGGCACCTTCGGTCCTCGACACTGCTCCCTCCACTGCCCCTAGCCCAGCCGACGATGGCTCGATGGGTCTGGCAGAAACTGCTGTCGCACCAGGTCGTGTACGAAGCGATAGCCCCCGCCCACCTGCTGCAACAGGCGGCGTTCGGTGGCGTAGCCTAGAAACCGCCGATAGTTCCAGGGCATAGGGCGCTGGGCGCTGAAGCAGAGCAGCCCCCGGATGAGGAAATGCTGTAGACCGTAGGAGGACCACAGGGCCAGGGCTAGCAACAAGGCCAGACCAGTTCTCACTGTGGGGCTGGCCATCAAGGCTCCTGGAGATAGACCTGCGATCGCACCGATACCGACGATCACCGCTGCCACCAATAACCACGCTCCCAAGCCGTGACGCACACCATGCATCACATCTTGATTGGGCTGCAGGCGAATCTGGATAATCCCTTGCAGGCCTACCTTCAGTTCCAGAACTAGGAATCCTGCGGCTCCCAGTAATCCGCCTAGCATTCCTCCAATCCCGAAACCAGCCGAAGGATTCCCAAATCGAACCGCCCCTAACCAACCCACTCCCCCTAATAGCAATGCCCCGACCAGGGCCGGGATCACCACCCGCAATCCCAGGGCTAACCCCGCCGGTCCAGTCAAACTGGCCAAGGACAACTGATAGGTGGGGGCCGCCTCCACATCTACCTGGGAGCCCATCAGTCCAACCGCCAGGCCCACTAGCCATTGCTGAGACACCGAGCCAACCAATAGGGCCAGGCATAACCCTAGCAGCAGCCGATAGACCCAGCCGCTAGTCCCTGGCAGCAGGGCCGGTCGCAATTCATCAATATAGAAAGTATGGCCCTGGTGTTCCATCCGCTGGGCCAGCCAGCTCAAATACCGTCGTGTGGTGGCCTCATTGGGGTGTTGTCCCTGGCCATAGTGCCGACTCTGAATCGGTCGGCTGAGTTGGCGTTCCACATAGGCCTGCACCAGTGCCGACTGTTTCTTCTGTATTGCTTGGCCATCATAGGCTTCCACCAAGCAGTTCAACAGCAAGGGAAACCGAGCCAACTGCTGCAGGACTGAACTGGCTTTAATGCCCTTCCACAGCTCTGGCCGCTGCACCCCCATGACATACTCCTTCACCTGCTGCGCCACTAGGGGCCGCAAATGAATGCCACCATTAAACTCACTCAGGGTAATGCCCGTCTGCTCTAAAATCTTACGCCGACAGCAAAACACCACCGTCTGGTTCCAATGGGAGCGCATATAGGTCTCTACTACCCGAGCACACTGGCGTTGTTGGGCACCCTGCAAGGCATCAAAGCCGTCTAGCATCAAGGTCAGGGCATGGGTTTCCATCCAGACCTTCGATAGGGTCATCGGTAAGCGATACTGCTGCCAAAGTTGCCCCTGAACCCAAGGCAAGAGCTCTTCCCCCTGCCAATCAGCCAAATCCAGCAACACCGGAACCGGTGATGCCGTAGTCGCCGCCCTTTGGAGCAACTTTGCAGTCATCCGCCAGAGGGTATGGGTCTTGCCAGCTCCGGCTTCTCCCAAGATCAAGAGCCGCCCGGTAATATCATCTCGCTGAAACAGCTCAACCACCTCGTCAATGGTCGACAACACCTGAGTTTTTTGCTGAGTAACCCGAAAGGACCAGATTTGAAACTTTAGGGTAATCAGGTCTTCTGGTGGGGATGAGGCCGCAGGCGTGCCTTGACGTTGCCGGGCTCCCCCTGGCACTCCAACCACTGACTGCTGAGGCCGCCGCATCTGCTGCAGCCGATAGAGTGATGACTGTTGGCAAAGTCGCACCTGTTGCCCCACCGCCCGAATTAACTGTTGGCGATCTTGAGCCGTCGGCTGACGCCCAGGGAGAAGTTGCAGTAAGGAAGACTCGACCATGGAAAAACGCCAGATGCACGCAGATAACCTATGGCCACAACTATAGCAATCTCCTTACCAAGGAGACGATTAGACTAAAAATTCTAGGTCTCAACTCCCCCTGCCGTTGACCACAAGCCCTAAAGCTCTGGCCTCATAGCACCGCTAGCCTTGATACCGTTAGTCTGCTTTGTTCTCGGCGGTGACAGTCCGGTTTTCTGTTGGTATTCAAGTCAACGTGTTCCGAAAGCCCTTGTGATCAAGGCGTTGAGGCGATCGGCTGAGTACTTGAAGCAAGTTATACTGAAGAAGTCTCCATTACATGACCGGGCTTGATGCCTACTGACAGTCAGTTGAGTCACTTAGATATTGCTGCTGATATGCTCTGGTGAGCCAATGCAGTCCCGCTGTTCATGAGTTATGCTGGCCAGTGGACGGTGGCTAGGGATTGCCAACTGGGCTTGGCGAAATAAAATCCTTGCAGTAACTCAATGCCCATGTCTTGTAACGCTTGCATCTCTTCATAGGTTTCGATGCCTTCGGCAATCAGTTCGACACAGAGTTCTCGACAGACCTGTACGATCCCTTTGACAATCGCCTGTCGACTATTATCTTGATCGATATGCCGAGTCAAGGCCATATCCAACTTAATATAGTCAGTTTGAAAGTCTGCCAATAAGTTGAGCCCGGAATGACCGGCGCCAAAGTCATCAATGGCCGTACGAAACCCCCGACGCTTATAATCCTCCACAATAGAACGGAGGTGAGTCAGATCTTTTACCTCTTCCGACTCAGTAAACTCAAAGATGATGCGATCCAGCGGAAATTGATATCGCTTGGCGGCCATCAAAGTAGTTTGGATACAGTTTTCGGGATGATAGACGGCATTAGGCAGAAAGTTGATGCTAAGGTCGCTTTGGATATTGAGTCGGGCAGCTAGCTCCACGGCCTTGACCCGACAGGCTTGATCAAAGTCGTAGCGAGTTTTATCCGTTACTTGAGCTAGAACATAGCCAGCAGATTCCCCATGTAGCCCACGCACCAGGGCCTCTTGGGCGAAGATCTGACGTGTTGCCATATTCACGATGGGTTGAAACGCCATGGTGAAGTCGAAGTCTAATCTCTGGCCTCGATTGCAATCAATGCAAGCGGGGAGGCTTGGAGGCTTCTGATCAGTCATAATAGGCATCTTCGGTGAACGAATAGTAAGCTCAACGTTGGATACGGATAGATTCAGTGTGCGACCGACGAGTTTTATCCCATTGCCCCCTAAGCTAGGCACAGTAACTCACCATCACAACGATGTCTGGGGACATCTTGCTGCTGTGGTAAGGAACACCTGAGGCAGACCTATCCCCACGACATTGGATCAGGGATCTCTCCAGCGTCTTTGTTCTAGGATAAGACAACACAAAAAACATCCTAGAAGCAATAGCACTGCCCCTAGGATGCCCAAGTTTTTGGAAGGGGATTACACCTTCTCGGTGAGTTGGGTGAGGAGTTGATTAGAGCGGTCGACGAAGGTGGTCATGCCTTCAGCATCGAAGCCTTTCTGGGCCATCAGAGCCAGGTCATAGACCTGCTGGCAAATTAGCTGCGCCAACTCAGCGGAGGGAGAACTGCCGCCGCCAGTTTGAATGATGCTGCCCTGACTAAGGTTGAGTAGATTCTGAATCAGAGGATGGGCCGTATTCACCATCAACACGTGTTCTTCCGGGAACTCAATGGCTTTCTGTTGAATCAGGGCGCTCATTTCCTGCATGCGGCGGGTGGCCTCTGGTAGCAGCACCATGGCTGGAGGAGCTGTCGCATCTCCCTTGAGAGCTTGGGGCTTGATGTTGACCTTGGGTTTGTTGAGGGCTTGCTCGAACAGCTCTTTGATTTGATCGGCGCGGGTCTTATTAGTGGTGGGGTCGACGATCTCGCTATCTTGCTCCCGATCCACTAGGGTGTCATCCAGGTCGGCGTCTACCCGAGAGAACTTGATGTCGGAGTATTCTCGCTCCAGGAATGATACGAAGTGGGTGTCGATGAAGGAGTCCATGAATAGGACTTCTAAGCCCTGGCTCTTGTGGAGTTCGATGTAGGTAGCCTGGGAGACCTCATCGGTAGCATAAAAGACCCGGTTTTCGTGGCGGTCTTTGTTGCGCTCTAGGTATTCCTTCAGGGTGGTGTAGTGGTAGCCCCGCTGGTCGGTGGCACTCTCTTCATTGGCGGAAACCTCTTGCCAGACATCATCGCCGCCGGATTCAACTTCGACCTTGGCCGAGTCGCCCTGAGCCTGGCTGAGGTTAGCGGTGGTGCGGAAGATGAGGATGTCTTCGACCTGTTGCTTGAATTTCTCGTCGTTGAGGGAGCCAAACTTGACGAAGGTGCCCAGGTCTTGCCAGCTGCGCACATACTGTTTGCGATCGCTTCTATAGAGTTGCTTCAGACTATCGGCAACTTTGCGGGCAATGTAGTCGGCGATGCGGCGCACGGTGCGGTCATTCTGCAGGAAACTGCGGGAGACATTCAATGGAATATCGCTGCTGTCGATGACTCCCCGCAGCGGCATCAGGAAGCGGGGAATCACTTCTTCGCAGTTGTCGGTGACAAATACCTGGTTGCAGAACAGTTTGATGTGACTCTTAGTGACATCGATGTCTGGCTGCAGCTTGGGAAAGTAAAGAATGCCGTTGACGACGAAGGGATAGTCTGTGTTCAGGTGAACCCACAGCAGTGGATCTTCCTGGAAGGGATAGAGGTAGCGATAGAACTCTAGATAGTCGTCGTCGCTGAGGCTGCTAGGCGATTTCTTCCACAGGGCCTCGTGCTGGTTAACCACCTCTCCATCCAGCTTGATGGGCACCGGCATGAAGTCGCAATAGGTCTTGATTAACTGGCGAATCCGGGCTGGCTCTAGGTACTCTTTCTCATCCTCCATCAGAGTGAGGGTGATGGTGGTGCCATGCTGGCTGCGGTCGGAGTCAGAGAGCTCAAACTGGGTGGTACCGTCACAGGACCAGTGCACAGCCGTTGCTCCTTCTTGGTAGGAGAGGCTATCGATTTCAACCCGACTGGCCACCATAAATGAGGAGTAAAATCCGAGGCCGAAGTGACCGATGATGGGCTGATCGGCATTATCTTTGTACTTGCTGATAAATTCTTCAGCACTGGAGAAGGCCACTTGATTGATATATTTTTTGATTTCATCAGCGGTCATGCCGATGCCAGTGTCGCAGACGCTGAGAGTACCTTTGTCTTTGTCGAGGGTGATTTCAATCTCTGGGTTGGTAATGTCTCCAGAAAAATCTCCAGCCCGAGCCACCATGGATAGCTTTTGAATGGCGTCTACGGCATTGGAGACGAGTTCCCGTAAGAAGATTTCATGATCTGAATACAGCCATTTCTTGATAATCGGGAAAATATTCTCAGTATGAATATTAATGTTTCCCTGCTCTAGAATCGTGGTCATGGCTACTCCACCGCTACAGTGCCAAATGGTCTTAAGTGCTTATTGTGGTGCGATCGCATCCTGCTTACAAGCGGCAATTGCTCACAAAGCAGGTTCGGTTTCCCCACCCTGAGGGGGAGATAGGGAGAGGGGGAGGTGGGGAGAGGGGGAGAGCGGAGAGCGGAGAGCGGAGAGCGGAGAGTGAAGAGTGAAGAGTGAAGAGTGGATGGGTAGCGTGGGTCGTTTTAGGAAAATTCTGGGAAAGAAAATACCTTGAGTAGGGGCGCAGGCCCTGCGCCCTTGGGTAACAGCCCATAAAGTGGGTAATTTTGTTTCAAGAGATCTCCTTACTTAAGCGAGGGACGTTATGAGTGGCCAGGGAAGGACCCACGAGGAAAGGATAAAGGCAAAAGGCAGAAGTCAGAAAGGTCCATCGCGTCCCTGCCGATGCGACGCGATCTAGCGCTGCTAATCGACGTCCCCTTCCGCAGGTCCAGGGCGGTGGTTCGACAAGCTCACCACAAGCGGTTCGCCCCGGTCGTCGGAGTCCGAGGGGATCTCGTTCCCCTCGGGCGAGCACTCTGAGCTACCCAATTAAGCGTAGTCTTATCGAGGTCTATCACGCTTTGCCGATGCGACGCGATCTACAACGGCTGATTGACCATCTTCCGCGGGATCCAGAACGCAGGCTAGACGCCGCCCGACAGAGCCGCCTGTTTACCCTAATCGTTTGCCCTAATCATCATAGAAGCATAATTGCTGCAGCGGAATTCTAGGAGCGGCACAATTGCCGATAGACATCTAGGGTTTTGTCGCCAATCACCGACCAATCCAGCCAATCCAGGGGAGCCTGCCGCGGCCGCTCAGCGTTGGTTTGGGCCATGAGGGCCGCCTCTAGCCGCTCGGCCGTCAGGGGGCCCTCATAGGTTTCCACCCAGGTGGTTCCCAGTTGCTGTTGCCACTCCGGCATGGCCCCTAAGTGGGGGACTAACACGGGACGATCAAACGAAAGGGCCAAAAGTACACTGCCGGAATTGAGAATCGCCTGGAAGGGTAATACCACTAAATCGGCAGCCTGAAAAAATACCTGGAGGCCATCGTCGGCAATGAAACGCAGGTGTAACCGCACTCGCCCATCATCGCCTGCCGCCTGCTCAATGGCAGTTCTTAACGGCTCATCATCGGGATGCCCCGCCACCACCAAGGCGATGTCCGGTTGTTGAATTTGGCGAAAGGTGGTGATCAATTGCGGCACATTTTTATAGGGGCTGATATAGCCCAAGAACAGCAGGGTGGGATGGCTGTCGGGAATCCCCAACTGGTCCTTCGCCGCCGTCTTCGAGATCTGATTGGCATAGACTTGACGATAGTGACCATGGGGAATCACAAAACTAGGTTTGTCGGCCAACTCAGGCAGTTGTGCCGGTAAGCGCTGCTGGCTTACCTGGCAGAGGGTAATGGTGGCATCGACTCGATGGACTAGCAGAGACTGACACCAATGGGCCAGGCCAGGGTGTAGGAGCACATGGGGTTGTTCATCGTGGATGGTCCAAACCACCTGGGCTTCTCGCCAACGAGCCCAGTGCAATAGGCCCATGAATAGTAGCATCCGCAATAGAGCCATGGACCACCGGGGGTGACGCACGATGGTTTCCACCGGCCAGTGGATGTGAATGATGTCATAGCGCCCAGTGAGTAAGCGGCGGGGAGAGAGTTCCTCCACCGTCACCCCTGATTGCACCATAGACGTATACAGTAACCAGGGATAGGGGTTTTTATAGCGGGTTTTGAAGGCAGGCCAGGCTAATACTTTCATGGCAATGGCAGCGGTTGCGATTCCTTCTCAGAATGCCCACATCCAAGAGAAATGCTCTCGCCAGCCCCTGAGAGGCCATTTGAAAACTCGGCTGAAAGCCCTGCAGGGCAAGCGTTTTAGAGCGTATGGCTCTGTTGGCCAGAATCCAGTCTGGAGCAAGGTTGCCGGGTACTTTCCAAATATCCTCTGATCAAGGTGTCCCGGAACGATAAGGATGCCCAGGGAAAATGCGAAGACAGATGAAACGTTGCCCCAGGTAAAATGGACTGATTAAGCTCCACAGAAACAGTTGCAGCTCGCAGGCTGCCACCAGATCCTCATCAATACGATGGCGATAACGCAATAGATGCCATAGGACCTTCAGGGTATCGCTGAGTAGGTAACAGGGTAGAATCAAGGGCCGTTGCCAGGGGTAGACACTCAACATGCGAGTGACGTAACGGCTGAGGCCAATGCCCCGAAAGAAGGGCAGCAGGTAATGGCGTTGCAACCGCTCGGCTGGGATGGCATGCCGTAGGGTCATGGCAGGGTTATACCAAATCTCCCAGTCAGACAGCTGAATGTAAGAAACGGCCTCTAAATCTTCTCCGGCTAATCGCTGAGTCGGGGTGGGGCCTGAAAGAATGCACCGGGCAGGGACTGTCTCTAACCACGCCTGTTTACGCACCACCAATCCGGCCCCTGGCGGCAATACTCGTTGCCGCCGTTCATAGCGATGTGGGGTAGGGCCGCGCTGGGTGAGGGCAAAAAAAGAGCGGATACGGGCAAAGTTTTGAGGCGGCGGAGCCTCGAACTGGCCATAGATTTGACTGCCATAGGCCCCCGCTTGGGGATGTTGCTGGCCAAAGTCGTAGGCCGCTGCCACCCAATTAGGATCGGGTAGGTTATCGTCATCGAGAAAGCCAATGAGTTCACTGTGGGCCAGACGGATGGCTCGCTGACGGGCGAAGGAGGCCCCTTGCTGGGGCTCGAAACTGTAGCGGATCGAGCATTGCGCCTGGCAAGTGTGCTCATAACTGCGGATCAGGGAGGCGGTGTGATCACCACTGTTGTTGTCGATAATGAGAATTTCCCACCGCAGCTGGGCTGGTGTCACCTGCTGCTGCAAACAGGCTAAAACTGCAGGTAATCGCTGGGCGCCGTTATAGGTGCAAATGACGACGGTAAAGTCTAGGAAGGCCTCCGAGAATGTCATCGGCCTGGGCAACTCTGATCGGGCTGCTGGGACGTAAGCCATAGTGGCAGATTAGCGACGGCCAGGAGCTGAGATTTCCATCTCTGACGAAACTGGAACGATAGGCAAAGAGGCTGTTTTCCAGCAATGTGTCCACCGATGCTACTGATTCCCCTATGACCACTCATCATAGCCGACCGAGATCGTAAGCGCACCCTATATTTCCTTGGGGAAATCTTAACTTACCGGAGACTGTATTTGAGTCGACGGCTCTGGGGTCGGAGAAGGGTCTGGAGGCGGCGTGCAGTGAAACTGCAGACTACCATCGGCTCGTTCAGCCTGGATGATACTGCCGGCAGGAAAGGCATTTTCTAGGATCTTCGTGGCGATGGGATTTTCCAGCTCCTTTTGGATGGCTCGTTTCAGAGGACGGGCTCCATAAACAGGGTCGTAACCGACTTCGGCAATGTAGTCTAGGGCTGACTCTGACAGCTCGATCTGTAGCTTTTGGTCAGCCAACAGGCGCTGAATCCGCTGCACTTGGATGGCGACGATCTGGCGTAGTTGTTGACGCCCCAGGGCGTGGAACAGAATCAGATCGTCGACTCGGTTGAGAAATTCAGGCCGGAAATGCGATCGCAACGCCTGCATCACCCGCTTGCGCATGGCTTCGTATTGGGCATCACTGCCAGCCACATCCAAGATGTGGTCACTGCCAATATTGCTGGTCATGACGATCACCGTATTTCTGAAATCGACCAGACGTCCCTGGCCATCAGTGATACGACCATCGTCTAGCACCTGCAGCAGGATATTAAACACATCGGGGTGCGCCTTTTCGACCTCATCCAGCAACACCACCGAGTAGGGATGACGTCGTACCGCCTCCGAGAGTTGTCCCCCTTCTTCGTAGCCCACATAGCCGGGAGGCGCCCCCACCAGGCGAGAGACGGCGTGCTTTTCCATGTACTCCGACATGTCGATGCGAACCAGAGAGGCCTCGGTATCAAATAGGCACTCTGCCAAGGCCCGAGCCAATTCCGTCTTGCCCACCCCCGTGGGTCCCATAAACAGAAATGAGCCAATCGGCCGCCCTGGATCCTTCATCCCGGCTCGAGCCCGGCGAATCGCTGCCGCCACCGCTGCCACCGCTTCCTCTTGGCCAATCACCCGTTGATGCAAATAACTTTCTAGCTGTAGAAGCTTTTGCCGTTCTGACTCCAGCAGGCGATTGACCGGAATCCCGGTCCACTTGGCCACGATTTCGGCAATGTCGGCTTCACTCACCTGCTCCCGTAGCAGAGTAGAGCCCCGGGCTTGAATTTCCAGCAACTGGGCTTCCTTGGCCTCCCGTTCCCGCTGCACCGTCTCCAGACGACCATACTTGAGTTGCGCCGCCGTGTTCAGGTCGTAGGCCCGCTCGGCCTGCTCGATCTGTACCCGCAGCTGGTCTTCCTCTTCCTTCAGGGTGTTGATGGCCTCCAGGGTTTGTTTCTCGCTTTGCCACTGGCCGGTTAGGGTCTGCTGCTTCTCCGCCAGCTGGTCGATTTCCTGCTGAATTCGCTCTAGGCGCTCCTGGGCAGAGCGGGAGGCAGGCCCTGCCGATTGTCCCTCCGCCTGCAGGGAGAGTTTCTCCATCTCCAGCTGCATCAGCCGTCGGTCGATGGTCTCCAACTCCACTGGCTTGGAGGTGATTTCCATCTTCAGCTTGGCGGCGGCTTCGTCCACCAGATCGATGGCCTTATCGGGGAGAAAGCGATCGGCGATGTAGCGATCAGACAGGGTGGCGGCGGCCACCAGAGCACTGTCGGAGATATGGACCCCGTGGTGAACCTCGTAGCGCTCCTTCAGGCCCCGCAGAATGGAGATGGCGTCGTCGACACTGGGCTGATCCACATAAACTTGCTGAAAGCGCCGCTCCAGGGCGGCATCTTTTTCGATGTGCTTGCGATATTCGTCTAGGGTGGTGGCACCAATGCAGCGCAGTTCCCCCCGGGCCAGCATCGGCTTCAGCAGGTTACCGGCATCCATGGTGCCCTGGCTGGCCCCAGTGCCGACGACGGTGTGAAGTTCGTCAATGAACAGGACGATTTGGCCGCTGGACTCAGTCACCTCTCGCAATACCGATCGCAGCCTATCCTCAAATTCGCCGCGATATTTGGCGCCGGCAATCAAGCCGCCGATATCGAGGGAGATCAACTGCCGGTTCTTGAGAGATTCGGGCACATCGCCGTTGATGATGCGTTGGGCCAGACCCTCGGCGATGGCGGTTTTACCGACCCCCGGTTCCCCGATCAGGACCGGATTGTTCTTAGTGCGGCGGGAGAGCACCTGCACCACCCGGCGAATTTCTTCATCGCGGCCAATCACGGGGTCCAGCTTGCCCTCTCGGGCTTGTTCCGTCAGGTCCCGGCCAAACTTCTCTAGGGCTTGGTAATGGGACTCGGGGTTTTGGTCGGTGACCTGTTGGTTGCCCCGCACCAGTTTGATGGCGGTCATCAAGGCGGCGGCATCCACCTCGAAGCCTCGCAGCAGGCGCCGACCAATGCGATCGTCTTCGACGAACCCCAGCAGTAAGTGCTCGATGGAGATAAATTTATCCCGCAGGCTCTGACGGGCATCTTCGGCCTTGTCCAGCAGCCGGTCTAGGCTCTGGCCCAGGTATAAATTGTTGTCGGTGGCCATGCGCACCCGAGCCTGTCGTTGGGCAAAGGTCTCTAGCTCGCTCAGTAACAGGTCGGGCTCGAGCTTGGCCTTTTTCAGAATGGTGTGCCCTAGCCCCGCTTCCTGCTCCAGCAATGCGATCGCAACATGTTCCACCTCCAGATATTGGTGCTTATAGCGCCGGGCAACGGCTTGTGCCTCTACGATGGCATCCCAGGCTTTGGTGGTGAACTTGTCTGGATCAGTCGGCTGCATGAGGTCGGCAGTGACGGGCAACGGAACGGCAGGGGGATAGGCCTTTGTAGTTTTGTAAACAAAGATTACCCCAGTATAGCAACCGCCCTAACACTTGAGGCAGCTGCGAGTCAGACAACTCCCAGATGGGAAGACTCGGTTCATCGGTCCTGACGCTATCTGGTCAATGCTACAGGCTAATGTGCCGTGGCAAAGGTTAACCGGTCGTTAGGTCGTTATGTTAGTGAGCTCCCCTATTGTCCTGCGGGAAGGCCTCGGCGTGAGCTCGCTCGAATGGCCGTGTCCACGACTTTGCTGCCTCTGTCAGACTCGCTGAGTGCGAGGCACTCGCCTTGGGGTTTATGGCGCTGACGAAACGCGCAGG
The DNA here is from genome assembly GCF_002075285.3 of Halomicronema hongdechloris C2206. GTDB lineage: Bacteria > Cyanobacteriota > Cyanobacteriia > Phormidesmidales > Phormidesmidaceae > Halomicronema_B > Halomicronema_B hongdechloris. The sequence continues at coordinate 4,137,097 of NZ_CP021983.2, forward strand.
CGTAGCTATATGGGACCAGCCTAGCTCCCCGCCACCACCATAGCAGTCACACTGGCGCCGCCGTCTACTGGGGGCAGCAGAGGCGTTATCAGCACTCTCCGCTGCTGGACCCAGCTCTTACCCAACGGCCTGAGGTTCGCTGGCCTGAGAGGATTGGGCCGACCCCTGGGTGCCCAGTTGAATCAGCTCTACTTTATAGCCAGTGGGATCTTGCACGAAGGCAATGACGGTGCTGCCATGCTTCATGGGGCCAGGCTCGCGCACCACGTTGCCCCCTTGGGCCTTGATGCGATCGCAGGTGCCGTAGATATCATCTACCCCGATGGCAATGTGACCATAGCCATCGCCCAGGTCATAGCTGTCGACCCCCCAGTTGTAGGTCAGCTCCAGTACCGAGTGATCGGCCTCATCCCCGTAACCGACAAAGGCCAGGGTGAACTTTCCGCCGGGGTAGTCCTTCTGACGCAGCAACTTCATGCCTAAGACATCGCAGTAAAAGGCCAGGGACTCCTCTAGATTGCCGACCCTGAGCATGGTGTGCAATAGTCGCATGATGGATGTACCTCGGTATCTCCACTCTCTATTCTGACGGAAAACCAGAATGTTAAGCTCTGTGAGGATTTGCGCCTTGCCTTCGTGGAGGGGAACCCTCTCCCCTATTATTGGGGTTAAAGTTTGTAAACTTTCCTAAGATTCCGGAGATTCAAACGTGACTCTTCCACTGTTGAGTTATTCCCCAAATAGTCAAAACCAGCGGGTTGCTGCGTACGAAGCCCCGGGCGAAGAAAAGCCTCGTGTCTTTTCCACGGATGACGTCCTCTCATCCACTGACATGGATAATCTGATTGAGGCGGCCTATCGCCAAATCTTCTTCCATGCTTTCAAGTGGGACCGTGAGATCGTTCTGGAGTCCCAACTCCGGAATGGTCAATTGACGGTGCGTGACTTCATTCGTGGCCTGTTGCTGTCCAAAACCTTCTACAACAGCTTTTACGAAAAGAACAGTAACTATCGGTTCGTAGAGCAGTGTGTGCAGCGGGTGTTGGGGCGCGATCCCTATAGCGAACGGGAGAAAATCGCCTGGTCTATCGTGGTAGCCACCAAAGGCATTCAGGGATTCGTCGAAGAACTGCTAGACAGCGACGAATACTTGAATAACTTTGGCTACAGCACAGTGCCTTATCAGCGCCGTCGTATCCTGCCGGGACGGGAAGAAGGTGAACGGCCCTTCAATATCAAGTCTCCCCGATACGACGCCTACTATCGCAATCAGCTGGGCTTCCCCCAAATCGTCTGGCAGACCCAGGTCAAGCGCTTTGTTCCCCAGGACAAGCGAGTTACCGAGGGCAATCCAGCCATGTTCTTGGGTATGGCCCGTAGCATTTCCCCCAGTGTGTCTCCCCCGCGGGTGACCACCGGCAATATCAACATTGCCACCCAGGTGCCTTACCGCAGGGTGCCCCAATAAGCCCTCTCTATCGTCGGCTATGCCGGTTAAGGCGAGGTGTTCAGTGTTGAATGAGGGCGTGGTGTTCACCGCGCCCTCATGTTATTAACGACAAGTCCTCGGTATTGGGTTAGGTACGGGTTATGGGTTAGTTAACAGGCACAAGGGAGATCTCAGCAGGGTTGGGCTGTCGTTAGATAGGCTGATTGGTGCCGGGGATTTAGATTAGATGTCCTGTGCTGTCCCCTCTACCTGTAGAATGCGTTTAGCCTAATTGATGGTTTATGGCCATCGGCGATGAAGTGAGTATCAGCACAGCGTTTGACGAAGTGATATGAGAGTCTTAGTAATTGGCGGCGACGGATATTGCGGTTGGGCTACGGCTCTGTATCTGTCTAATCATGGCCACGACGTTGGCATCCTGGATAATCTGGTCCGGCGGCATTGGGATGCCCAACTCCAAGTCGAGACCCTAACTCCTATCGCACCGATCCAAACCCGCTTGCAGCGCTGGACGGATCTCACGGGCAAGAGCATCGACCTGTTCGTTGGCGACATCAACGATTATCCTTTCCTGGAATCGGCCATGCGGCAGTTCCAACCAGAGGCGGTGGTGCACTTCGGCGAACAACGCTCGGCTCCCTTCTCCATGATTGACCGTGAGCACGCGGTGCTGACCCAGGTGAATAACGTGGTCGGTACCCTGAACTTGCTCTATGTCATCCGCGACCACTTCCCCGACTGTCACCTAGTGAAGTTGGGCACCATGGGCGAGTATGGCACCCCCAATATTGACATCGAAGAGGGCTATATCACCATCGAGCACAACGGCCGCAAAGATACGCTGCCCTATCCGAAGCAGCCTGGCTCCTTCTATCACCTCAGCAAGGTGCATGATTCCCACAATATTCACTTCGCCTGTAAGATTTGGGGTCTGCGGGCTACCGACCTAAACCAGGGAGTGGTGTACGGCGTCTTGACCGAAGAAACCGGCATGGATGAGGTGTTGATTAATCGCCTCGATTACGATGGGGTCTTTGGCACGGCCCTGAATCGCTTCTGCATTCAGGCGGCGGTAGATCATCCCCTGACGGTCTATGGCAAAGGCGGCCAAACCCGAGCATTTTTAGACATTCGCGACACGGTCCGGTGTGTCGAGTTAGCGGTGGCCAACCCGGCCAAATCAGGAGAATTCCGCGTCTTCAACCAGTTTACGGAAATGTTCAGCGTCGGCGATCTGGCCGCCATGGTGAAGAAGGCCGGTAGCGCCATGGGCATGAAGGTGGAAATTAATCACCTGGACAATCCTCGGGTGGAAGCTGAGGAGCACTACTTCAACGCCAAGAACACCAACCTGCTGGATCTGGGGCTGCATCCCCATTATCTGTCAGATTCTCTGCTCGATTCCCTGCTGAACTTCGCGGTGAAGTACAAACAGCGGGTCGATCACGCTCAGATTCTACCTCGAGTGAAGTGGCGCAGATAACGGCACAGCAATCAGAGTCATGGTCGTGAATCCATGGCTGATGCCTGACCTTAGGTAGCATCTCTGCGTTGAGTTAACGTTCTGGCCCTTGATTTTCCATAGCTCCTATGCGCATCGCCCTCTTCACAGAAACCTTTTTGCCCAAGGTCGATGGGATTGTGACGCGGCTCAAACACACGGTGGATCACCTGCAACGCCTGGGAGATCAGGTGATGGTGTTTTCTCCGGAAGGAGGGCTGAGGGAATATAAGGGGGCTCAGATCCGGGGGGTGTCGGGCATGCCCTTTCCCCTGTATCCCGAGTTGAAGCTGGCTTTACCCCGTCCCTCCATTGGTGAATCCCTGGAGGACTTCAAACCGGATTTAGTCCATGTGGTCAATCCTGCCGTGTTGGGGCTGGCGGGCATTTATTATGCCAAGACCCTGCGTCTGCCCTTGGTGGCTTCTTACCATACCCATCTGCCCAAGTATCTGGAGCACTATGGCTTGGGCATGTTGGAGGGGCTGATGTGGGAGTTGATTAAGGCCATGCATAACCAGGCTCAGCTGAATCTCTGCACCTCTACGGCCATGCGGTCGGAACTCAGTGATCATGGCATCGAGCGGGTCGAGGTGTGGCAGCGGGGGGTGGATACGGAACTGTTTCGGCCGGCGTTGGCTAGCGTTGAGATGCGATCGCATCTCAGCCAAGGCCATCCCGACGCCCCCCTGCTACTCTACATTGGTCGTCTCTCGGCCGAGAAAGAAATCGATCAGATTAAACCGGTGCTGCAGGCCATTCCGGGGGCCCGGCTGGCCCTGGTGGGAGACGGCCCTTACCGGGCGGAGCTAGAGAAGCATTTTGAAGACACGCCGACCCACTTCGTGGGCTATCTGGAAGGGGAGCAACTGGCGGCAGCCTACGCCGCCGCCGATGCCTTCATTTTCCCGTCCCGTACCGAAACTCTGGGGTTAGTGCTGCTGGAAGCCATGGCTGCCGGTTGTCCAGTGGTGGCGGCTGACTCTGGCGGCATTCCCGACATCGTCACCGATGGGGTCAACGGTTATCTATTCGATCCTGTCGATGAGCAAGGAGCCGTCATCGCCACTCGTCGGTTGCTATCGGGGCAGACTGACCGAGAAGCCCTACGCCACAATGCCCGGGCCGAGGCAGAAAAATGGGGTTGGTCAGCCGCCACCCAGCAACTGCAAGGGTTCTATCAAGCGGTGTTGGCGGAGTTAGCCATGCCCTTGGCAGCTTAGGCATTCTTGCTGAGGAATCCCTTAGGGACAAGGGGGCAGGGGAGCGAGGAAACAGCCTTGATGGCCAAACAGTCGGAAATCGGTAGTCTCGGAATGACTCGTGACCAGTGCTCTGCAGCAGAAATAGCGCCTCTCAGACATCAGGCCAGGCCAGCAAACTCATCGATGACCTGGAATAGTTGGCTAATGTGGCAGGTGTCGGTATAGGGATTCAGCAGCACCAGCTTCAGCCAGCGCTGCCCCCGATAGGCCGGCAGAGAGAGAAACCAGGAGCGCTTTTGCAGATAGGTCTGCAGGTTAGCGTTCCAGGTATCCCACTGAGCTGAGGGCAGGGTGGAGGGACAGCCGCGAAAGCAAACAATATTCATCTCAGGGTGACTGGCCAGTTCCAGAAAGGGGCGGCGATGGATTTCCTGAAGCACCTGTTCAGTCAGGCGATAACTGGCCTCAATCAAACGGTCGTAGCCTTGCCGTCCCAAATGTTGCAGGGATAGCCATAGCTTCAGCACATCCACATGGCGGGTCCCCTGGACGGCAATTTCTCCCAAATTGGTCCAGTCGGCATCGCTGTTCATGTAGGGGGCAGCTACCCGAAAGTGATGGTGCAGCTGCGCCATGTCTCGAAACAGAACCGAGGCACAGGTCTTAGTCACGTACAGCCACTTCTGGGGGTTGACGGTGATGGAATCGGCCTGCTCGATGCCGGCTAGGCGCCAGCGCTGTCGCTGAGAAAAGATCAAGGCGCCGCCGTAGGCGGCATCCACGTGGAACCATAGGCCCTGCTCGCGGGCGATGGCAGCAATCTCCAGGAGAGGGTCGATGTTGCCGGTGACGGTCGTGCCCGCCGTGGCCACGATGGCGAAGGGATGCTGGCCCAGGGCTCGGCTCTGCTGGATGCGATCGCACAACTGCTGCGGCTGCAGTTGCGAATTCTGATTCACCGATATCGGCACCACCGCCTCTGTGCCCAACCCCAGCATCATGGCCGCCTTATGAATGGAAGTGTGCGCCACCGCCGAAGCCAAAATCACCGGCGCCTTTTCTAGACCCACAATTCCCCGTCGCAGACTGCCGAGCTTAGCATTACGGGCCACCGCCAGTGCCTGCAGATTAGCCAGGGAGCCGCCACTGACCAAGCTGCCCCCGGCAGACTCTGGCAAGCCAAACTCTCGGGCCAGTTCCTGCAATACCTGCGGTTCCAGCTGAGAAAAGACAGGAGACATCTCCACACTCAACATATTGTTGTTGAGCGCCGCTGCCACCCAATCTGCCAGCACCGACGCCGTCGTTGGCAGAGGGTCCATATGACCTAAATAGCCTGGGTGAGCTGGGTTCATAGCCTGGGCCATGAGCTGCCACAGCTGCTCCAACAGAGCCGCCATCTCGGTGGGCTGATCCGGGATCCTAGCCGAAACCCCCTGTTTCACCTCAGGCAATGGCTGATGACCAGCAGCTTGGGTGAGATAGTCCAGAATGTGAAGTGTCACCTGCTGCACCAGGCTCTCGATCTCAGATCGATTATTGCCGAAGGGGTCAATGAATGCCGTACCAGGTAAACCAGATAGCGCCACGGTGAATTTCAATCAGGGAACGTCCATTTATCTTGGCATCCAGGTCAGCTGCTTGGGTAGCCGTAGGGTTTTGGTCTCCCCACCCCCCCATCACTCTCCACCTAATCTGTCTCTCCCGTTTCCTGCTGTAACAGAGCGAACTCTTGCTGCAACTTGGCTTCTCGAGCTTCAAGCTCAGCTCGTTGAGCCTCTAGGGCTTCCCGTTCTTGCTTCAAATTTTGTTCCAGGGCTTGGATTTCATCGCGGCGGGCGGCGGTTTCTAGGGCACGCCGGTCGACTTCTTGGCTCTTGAGGGTCAGCGATTGTCGCCAGCGTTCAGCCCGCTCGACTTCCGTGGCTAAAAAATCGGGCGTGACGCCATGGGCTAAAAACTGGTCCACCAGAGCTAGCACCCATGGGGTGGCGTCCTCAACCGCGGTGACCTGGTGCAATGGGTTTAGCTCTACCAGCACCAGGTGTCCGGCTTCAAAGCCCACTAAGTCTGCTGCCTCGACGATGCGCTCAGATGTCAAACGCTCCCAGGTATATTCCCCAGTCTGTTGTGCCAAGAGCACCAATTCTGTACTCGCTAGAAATGCCCGTTGTTGAACTTTGGCCAGGTACTGCATAGAGAATCCAGGCGGTGGGTGCCTACGGACTGAGTATACCCTCAGTCTTCATTACCAGAATGCACTATATACGGCAATGCAGCCGGATGGATATTGAAGGAGCTGTGCCAGAAAAAAGACAGGCACACGAGGCGGTGGGATCCCCCTGAATTTGCTGTAGAACTCACAGTAGCGAACCGACTACGATTTCGCCAGTTCTACAGAGTTCTGGGTTGGTCGGAGGAGTGATTTACGCGAGCCAGCAGCTGTCGTACGTGAGACCCATCCGCAAGCAAGATTATGAGTCAATCCATCACGGTGTCCTGGTCGTCTATACCGGCTACTCAAGGATCAGTAGCCGCTCCTGACCAACTGTCTAATTCCGAATTGATCGAACGGTGCCAAGCGCAGCTGCGGCCTGATCGAGTGGCGTTTGCCGAATTACTGCGGCGTTATCAGTCCCACATCGATCGCCTGCTGTATCATTTGGCCCCAGACTGGTCGGATCGCGCTGATCTGGCTCAGGAAGTCTGGATTCGGGTGTATCGCAATATTCGACGGTTGAACGATCCTAGGAAGTTTAAGGGATGGTTGAGTCGCATTGCTACCAACCTGTTCTACGACGAGCTGCGCAAGCGCAAACGGGTGAACCCGGCGCTCTCGTTGGATGCTCCTCGCTTACTGCATGACGGTGAGGTGGAGTGGGAATTGCCCACAGATGAGCCCAGCCCGGTCGATAGTCTGATGACTCAGGAGTTTTACGACCATCTGCAACAATCCATCGCCGAGCTGCCTGAGGTGTTTCGCACCACCATCGTGTTGCGAGAGATTCAAGGGTTGGCCTACGAAGAGATTGCCGACATCACGGGAGTATCTTTGGGGACGGTGAAGTCCCGCATTGCTCGGGCCCGGCAACGGCTCCAGACCGACCTGCATCCTTATCTGGATGCTCACCTGTAGCAACCGCCACAGCGCTGTGTACGGTTGTCGTCTAGCCAGCCTTCCTAGAATCAGGGATTGCATCGACTTGGGCTGACCGGTAGCCGTTATATTTACATAGCTCATAGGAATAGTGGTCAGGGCGAAGAAAACTAATCATTGTGGGGTCACGCGTTTCCTGAGGTTGCGATTAAGATCGAGGTTGACTGAGTAGTTACTACTCACGCTGCCATCTTGTTCGATTAGGTGATCTGGTTTCGGTAGGACTCCCACCTGATATGACCTCTAAACAGTATTCGCCATTGACCTGTGAGCATCTCGCCCGTAGTCGTTCGGTTGAGACTATGCGGGAGCCGATACAGGAGTTGGATGTGATCAAGCGAGACCGTTTCGAATTGCTGAGTGCCTATCTAGACGGGGAAGTGAGCCCTGATGAACGGCACCTAGTCAATACTTGGCTGAGTAGTGATCCGAGCGCCAAGTGTCTCTACCAGCGGCTTTTGCATCTACGTCAGGGGTTTCAAACCTCAATGCCGCCAGCCTCTCGCGATTGTGAAGCCACGATACAGGGTGTATTTCACTGTCTCAATCGGCGTCTGCGGCTAACCTGCATGGCCAGTGTTGGCGTGGTAGTCTTAGGCATCTTGGGTGGACTCTCGAATGCCTGGGCTCCCCGCCTCGGCGGAGTGGCCACGATGGTGGGCCTGCCAGGAGCCTCCAGTGGCGACCTGCAAATTACCCTGGACCAACCTGCGATCGCAATTCCCAAAGCGGGTGCCGTTGTCCCCGAGGCCCCCGTAGACAATTGATCTCCCCGATTCTGACCCATCGGGCCCCTGCGGGAGCTCTGGGGACGGAAACGGCAATGGTTTAGAGCACATCTAAGTCCCCTAGTGGTTCATGGCTCCTGCAGCCCAGGCAACCGTTGGGGGGCTCGCCATTTTAAACAGCTGTTTTTGTAGACTGTGGGTGATTGCGGGCTTTGAATACTCCAATGATGCCATCGTGGTCATTGCCCCCAGAGGCTAACCCCAAGGCCACAGAAATACCGGTAAGATCGGGGCAACGTCACCCGTTTGCGCGTCTGCGTCTGCTGTTGTATTTCGAGGACTAGCGCCATGGCCTTTGACATCCGTCGCCTTGATGGTCTCGACTACGACGATGCCGAGCCCTTACTGGAGGACTACATTATCGAGGCCGTCGAGGCCTTTGCCAACTCAGCTACCGGCAAAGCCCACATAGAGCGGTTTCCAGAGGGCGGAGACTGGATTGGCACCTTCATCGAAATGGCCTACCTCTATGGCGGCTTTACCTTATCTAAGATGACCAAGGCCAACGCCCAGGAGGTGATGGAGTACATTCTGCCGCGCAAGCTGACTCTGCTGGATCCCAGCGATACTGATGGGGCCATTGATGAGCTGGTGGCCTTCTGGCGGTTTCTTGCCAAGACCTATCGCTTGCGCAGCGCCCATGCGATCGCAGCCTACCTGCAGTCCATCGCAGATAAATTTCCCCAATGGATGTTCGACCCAGCTCGGGGAGGGATGGCCAAAAATTTCATGATGCAGGGTCTGCAAGCCGGTTACGACATGACCACCCAGGAAGGGTTGGAGACCTTTCAGGCCGAATACAACCGAAACCTGCCAGCCCAATCGTCAACCCCGGCAGGGATGCTCGATATCCCCATCCCCATGGATACCCCCCCCGCCGACATGAAAGCCGTCTTCGATCAGCTGGGGCTAGAGCTGCCCGAGGTGGGGCAGCCAGTCAACCTAAAGGCCCTGGCAGAGCAGTTCCTGGGAGTCTTGGAGCAGCTCGATCCGGCTGAGGCAGAGCAGCTGATCGCTAGTATGGAAGACGATCTAGACGATCTAGACGACGCCAGCATCGAAGCACCTCCCTCAGCCGCTGCAGGCGGCCAATCCACTGACCTGCGCACGCTGCTGCTGCAGGACAGTTTCAACCAGGACATCCCGTTAACGGAAGCAGAGCAAGCCCTACTGCGGGATACAACCATCAGCGAGACAGGCCCCGGCACGATTCTGCAAGACTTTCAAACCACCTTAGACTTCATCGGGGCCGATGGGGTACCGGTCAGCGGCAAGCTACAACACCTTTCCCTGAAGCTACTCGGAGAGCTAAATGGGCAATTGAGCCATCCCATCGCCATTGACCTGAAGCGACCCCAGCAAAAATCCTATCCCAACATCCACGGGCTCTACTTACTGCTGCGGGCCACCGGCATCACCGAGGTCGTGGCCAAGGGTAAACAATTGCGGCTGCGGCTGCATCCTGATGTATATGCTTCCTGGCAGCAGCTGACCCCCGCCGAGCGATACTTTACCCTGCTAGAAGCCTGGTTCCTTCGCAGTCATCCAGAAATGTTGGGCGAAGAGCGCTCCGGTCCTTTTACCATGGGCGATCGTTGCCTCAAAGTGTGGCCCACCCTACATCAGAAAACCAACCAAACCTTCCCGGACTATGGCCGTCAGGACATTCTCGCCTACTGGCCCGGCTTCTATAACATTGCCTTGATGGAGATGTTTGGCTTCGTTGAGCTGACCCACGGCAAACCCGACCCAGGCAAGGGCTGGCGCCTGAAAAAGCTCATGCCCTGCAATTGGGGCAATGCCCTGATGAAGCTGCTATTCAACGCTCACATGGCCGTCGGCTTACAGTGGCCTAGTGCCATGGATGCTACCCAGCCCTTTGGCGATCTCCAGCCTATCCTGCAACCCTATTTCCCAGACTGGCAACAAAACTTAGCGGTGCCCAGCTACCCCTTCCGCCCCGGACGACACATTTTCAAAGTGTCCTTGGGCAACATCTGGCGACGGATCGGGATCTCGGGTGAAGCAACCCTGGCCGATCTGAGTCAGGTAATTCTGAACTCGGTCGGGTTTGACCGGGATCATCTGGATCAGTTCACCTACAAGTCGCCCACGGGCCGCACGGTGGAAGTCATGCATCCTGGGTTCACCTATGACGAGGGCTTGCCGACCACAGTGGAAGTCCTCATCGGCAGTCTGCCACTGTCGGAAGGCGGCACCATGGAATACCTGTTCGACTTTGGCGACTGCTGGAGATTTCAGGTACAGCTAGAAGCCATAGACCCTGAGGCCGACTCGGAAGCCCCGCCAGCATCCCGCAAGACTAAGCCAGCAAAGAAGCGCCGGGCCAAAAAACAGCGCCCTGTCGGCGAAGTCTTAGCCGCCCACGGCGAAGCCCCCGAGCAATATCCAGTCTACGAGGATGAGTGGTGAGAGGATGAGTGGTGAGAGGATTTCTCCGCGGTCTCAGTTCTTGCCATGCTTTCTCAAGCAACTATCCAGCAAATCGCAAATCAAGTGGCTGAGCGCTTTCGCCCTGAGACAATCTTCTCTTTGGCAGCTATGCCCGTGGTGAAGTCCATGCTAATAGTGATTTGGATTTACTCGTGGTGATGGATACTGTGGCCCCCGGAGGACAACGTAGTGCTCCGATTTTGAAAATGCTGGTCCCAATACTACGCTGAACCCATTGATGTGGTCGTACGCTCAGCTCAGCGCTTAAAGGACCAAGACTATGCAACACTTAAACCCGCTATTCCAGCCTGTAGGCTAAGTCTAAAGATTATAGGAGCATGGGCGATACTGGGTTCGAACCAGTGACCTCTTCCGTGTGAAGGAAGCGCGCTACCACTGTGCTAATCGCCCGCTGGGCTACTTAATCTAGCACGACATCGGGCCAGGCAGCAATGCGCCAGGGGCGATCGAAGAGATCAGGCCATATCTGAGGGCACCTGCCCCGAGGAGGGGTGCTGCAGTTGGGTCTGCAGCAGCGATTGCACATCCTGACGACGCACCTCAATGCCCTTGCGCACATTGCCAGGGGTATCGAAGAAGATGATGCTGTCGATGGGCTTCAGGGCCAGCATTTGAAACAGGATATGGGTAACGGGCAGCGGCAGGGCCATGACTTGGGGGTCTTTGACCGAGTGGGGGCCAGAGGCGACATCCTGGAGAGTGCAGTAGGCATAGACAATATTCTTGCGATTCTCGGGTTGATTGCGATTACTCAGAGCCGTCATCACCCAATTTTGATCCAGGGTCTGCAAGATATAGTACTGGCCATGTTTGAGCTGCATCGCAATGGCTTTTAGGGTCGGTGCGATCGCACGCACCGCATCGGCTGTCATCCCATCATCGGGTGCTTCATCAATTAAGGTCTGTAGCTGCTGATCGAGATCCATGGGTTCCCTAATTCATTTGCGGCAGGTTGGTGTGCCAGTGCACTTCACCAAAGCTTTACATAGGGCTTGCTACCGGGGCAGAAGCCCCAGGCAAGTAGCTTTACCAGAGCGTAGCATCATTGACATCGCCCCTAGTCTAGACCGAGATGCCATCAATGGGAGGACCTATGCTAGGGTTTTAAGGATCACATGCTGTCAGGGTACTGCTTTGCAGAGCGTGGAAGGCTTATTTGACACACTGCTCAGCGAACTAGTAAACGCCACGCAATCTGCCGAAAAAAATTGTCGGCCCATTGCGGAGCGAATGACCCAGGAAGTCCTGCGCATCTGCTCAGAGAGTTCGCGTATTCAGGCTTCTGGGGATATTCGCCATTGGGCATTGACGTTGGGGCGACATCGCCTGAAGCAATGTGTCGGGTACTACCAGCTGGGATCCCGTCAGGGCCGGGTAGAACTCCACAGCACCCTCAGCGCCATTGTCTATCGATACATCACGCCACCCCAGGTGCAGGCTAGCTATCAGGCCCGTCTCAATCTGATTGAAGACTTCCTGCAAGGATTCTATGTCGAATCCCTCAATGCCCTGCGGCGGGAATATCACTTGCCGGACACCTACCAACCCCGCACCCTGTTGGAGCTGGCAGAATACATGGCCTTCAGTGAGCGCTATGGCAAGCGCCGCATTCCCCTGCCAGGACGCCGTAGCCAACAGCTAATTATTTTGCGGGCCCAGACCTTTGCCAAGCAGCAGCCCCCGGAAATGGTCATCGACATCGAACAGGCCACCGAATATAGCAGCAATGATAATGAGGACTCCCGCAGTATGGGATCTTCCCAGCGGTTACGGGAGCAGATGGTGGTTCAAGACGAGGAACTGTCAGAAGATACCCTGCGCCTTCGAGTCGTCGAGGCCCTACTGAGCTATCTAAAAGATCGCGATCAGGAAGACTGTGCCGACTACTTTACCCTGCGCCTATTAGATCTGCCCACCCAGGAAATCGAATCCCTGTTGAAATTGTCTCCACGGGAACGGGACTACTTACAGCAGCGGTTTAAGTATCACCTGCTGCGCTTTGCCCTCTCGCATCACTGGGAACTAGTGCACGAATGGCTGGAAGCCGACCTAGAGCGTAACCTGGGGCTGACTCCCCAGCAGTGGCAGAATCTGCAGGACACCATTTCCCAGAAACAAGTGAAGCTGCTGCAGCTGAAGCAGGAAGGCCATGCCGATGTTGACATTGCCCGTAACTTAGGATTAACACCGACTCAATTTCAAAAACAATGGACTAAGCTGCTAGAACAGGCCTGGGAAATTCGTAACCTCTAATCGTCCGGACTCGGATATTGGCCTATGAAAAGAGACACAGATACCGTTAAGCAGTTCCTGCTTTGGCTTTTGCAGGACCTTGACTCGCCGGCCCCAGCATCTTCTAGGTCGGATGAGGTGTTCCTCAAGCCAAATCATGGGCCATCAGGGATTGCGTTGCAGGACACTCACGATGAATCTTGGGATCCTTTGGACCTAGAAGCTCCAGAGTTATGGGAACAGGATTCACGGGTATCACAAGACACCGATGGACAACCCCCTATTTTGGATCTGGGAGAGATACCTGCTGTGCAAGATCGTTTTCAAGCCCTTTTAAAGCGGCAACTACAACTGGATATCGAGCGGCGCCCACCCCTGTTTCCCTGGGAAAAAGAGCTGCAAGACTACCCGGTGGACATGCCCTCTGAGTTGGCCTCGACCACCCCTGGCCCGTTACCTTACCTGTGGTTACATCAGTTGCGATCGCTATCCTTACCGACGCCCCTACCGGACGAGCTGCTGGATACTCTGCTGCAGCGATGCCAAGCCTTGATTCAGCGGCCTCTAAAGTCTGGAGTGCGGCTGGTTAAGGTGGTTGAGACCTTGTTTCCGGAGCAGCCGCAGGCGGTAGAGCGTTTGGCGGGGATGGTATTGACCCCTGCCTATCGAGGACAGTTGATGACAGACCCCGGGACGACAGAGTTGACCTACGACCAGGCCAATCCGCAGCAACAGATGGCCTTGTCCCTGCTGGCGGCGCGCCAGATCTTTGACACGTTGATCTTAGACCTATCGGCCCAACAGCCCCAGGTCAGCCGGCAATGGATGACGGACGTCGGCCTATTGCGATTGACGGCATCCTACGAGGCCGAAGCAGCTCGGGTAATGGTGCAGGCGGAGCTGCCTGCCGCTGGTCGGGTGAGTTTAGGCCAGGCTCCTCAACGGGCCACCAGTACCAGCTCGACTGGACCTGTGACGGTAACCCTGGAGGACGTGTCTGCTCAAGTCTATGCCCTGGAGGTGGAACTAGCCGGAACCGCCTTGCAATTCGCCATCCATCTCACCTGAGCTAGCATAGAGGCGCCTTTACACACTGGCTAGTGGTGATCTCTGAACGGGTGCATCGGTCTCTTGGCCGCTTCCAACCCAGGGCGAGGCATGCCGAACGGGTGGAGGACTCGGCGGTGTTGCGGGTGCTGGTGCAGGCCCTAGTTACCATAGGCATTCTATCGGTGGCGGTGGCGGCAGCGGGGGTAACCAGCACCTCGGCTGGGAATCTCCTGGCCATTCCCCTCAGTGCCATCGGGGCGTACTGGAGTTGGCGCCAGCGGCGACGGCGCAATTTAGCGGTTAAGTTTGGCATTGCCATTGGCATGCTAGCGGCGCTGGCGGTGTTCTTAACCCGATTGTTGGCCCAGCCAGGGGATACTCGCATTGTCTTGGCCGAGTTGCTGATTCAACTGTTGGTGCTGCACAGCTTCGATCTGCCGCGGCGCAAGGATCTGGGCTATTCCATGGTGATCGGGCTGATCCTGCTGGGAGTAGCAGCCACCATCAGTCAAACCCTAGCCTTTGCCCCGTTACTGCTGGCCTTCTGGTTGCTGGCCCTGCCGGTGTTGGTGCTGGATTACCAGTCTCGGTTGGGTAAGAGCTTGCGGTCATGGCGTGATCTGGGCCGGATGGTGGCGTGGCCGCGGTTGGGGGGTGTCTTGCTGGTCACGCTAGCCCTGGGACTGGCGATCTTTGCGGTGTTGCCGCGGTTACCGGGCTATCAGATTCGCAACTTTCCCATCAGTGCCACCATCGATGTCGATGCTGACTTCGATGGCAGAGCCATTGTCAATCCGGGCTATACCAATCCCGGCCGTGGCACCGACGAGGACACGGGAGCTGGCGGTGGCGGCTTCGAGGAGGGTGGCGAGGGCACGGGCATGGCCACTGGCCCCGGTCAGTTAGACGACACCGCCTACTATGGCTTTAATCAACAGATGAACCAGAACCTGCGCGGTACCCTGACGCCCCAGGTGGTGATGCGGGTGCGATCGCAAGCGGAGGGCTTCTGGCGAGTCTTGGCCTTTGACCATTACACCGGCCAGGGGTGGGAAATTTCCCGCAATGATTCGGTGCAGACCCTAGAGCGGTCTCAATTGTCCTATCAAACGGTGCTGCCGATTCGATTCAACCGGGGCCAGTCCCGGGAAGTGATCCAGACCTACACGGTGGTTGACACCCTGCCTAACCTGATTCCAGCCCTTTACCAACCCTCGGAGCTGTATTTTCCTACCCGGGAGGTGGCCATCGATACCGAAGCCGGGCTGCGCTCGCCAATCCCGCTGCAGGCGGGGTTGACCTATACCGTCATCTCGCGGGTGCCAGACCGCGATCGCACCCGTTTGGGCCAAGCAGACACTACCTATTCAGAGGCTATTCGTCGGCACTATTTGCAGGTGCCCCCGGCCATTCGCCAACGGGTGCGGCAACAGGCCGAGGCGCTGCTAGCCACTGCCCCCAATCCCATTGAGAGCCCCTATGAGCAAGCTCTATTTTTAGCCCAAGCCCTGAAGCAGCGCTATACCCTACAACCGGAGCTGCCCTTCTTCGGAGCACAGCAGGATCTAGTGGAGGCCTTTCTTTTCACCTACGAAGGCGGCTATCCCGATCATTTTTCCACCACCCTGACGGTGCTGTTGCGCTCCCTGGGGATTCCGGCCCGGCTGGTGGTGGGGTTTGGCCCCGGAGAATTTAACCCCTTCACCGGGTTTTATGTGGTTCGCAACACCGATGCCTACGCCATGACAGAGGTGTACTTCCCGGACTATGGCTGGTTCGCCTTCGACCCGATTCCGGGCCATCCCTTGCTGCCGCCCAGCCCCAAGGAGTATGAACCCTTGAGTGTGCTGAAACAGTTCTGGAGATGGGTGGCAGGCTGGTTACCATCCCCAGTCGCAGGCGCCCTCAATGGCATGCTAAGACACATCGGCCAGGTGATTGCCGATGCATTGGGCTGGTTTCAGGCCATGGGCCAGGGTTGGATTGGTCTGCTGTGGAGGGCTGTGGCTCTAGTTGGCCTGGGCTTTTTCGGCTGGCTGGCCTGGGCAGTGGGGCGGTGGGGCTGGCGCCACTGGCAGTGGCAACGCCTGCCGCCCGTAGAGGCTGTCTATCGTCGCTTGCTGGTTTGGCTGCACCATCAGGGCTGGCCTAAGCAAGCCCACGAGACTCCGATAGAGTACGCTCAGCGCCTACAGCACATCCTGCCTACCCAGCAGGGCCAGGGGGTTGCCACCATCCTTTGGGCCTATGCCCATTGGCGCTACGGGGGGCTGCCGCAGAATGTGGCGGTCTTGCAGGCCACGTTGCGATCGCTACGGCGGCGCCAAAACCGTCGTCGCCGAGTCAACGTGAGTCCTTAATTAGCGATTGAAAAATTGCCCCTCATCCCCGAAATCCCCTACACCCGAAATAGGGTATTCCTAACCTGCTTTTGCAGCTGGCGGCTGACATAGCAATCCCCGTTGAGGCAGTCTAGCAATAGCTGATTGGCATTGTAGTATTCCTGCAAAGTCTCAATCTCAGCGTCACTAAAGTGCCAATCGTGACCAATATCACGGTGGCGAATAAGGTGTGCCTGCAGTCGAGATACTACAGCGCCTAGATTATCCATCCACTGCTCTTGCATATCCGACTGCAATTGTAGTGTTTCCATGGTCTCTTGCCAGCCAGTCTGGAATGAGTCTTTGCTGGGAAATGAGGTGAGCTGAATCGTCGCATTAATGATCTGTAAATCGGCCTTGACCTTGTCCCAGGCTGTGAAGACTTCAGAGCTAGACTCTGAAGTCTTGGATAGTTTTTTGAGGTTACTCAGAAAATTAAGCAACAACCGATCTAGATCCATTTCTGGCTCGATTGTCGTGGAATCCAGGGGGCTAATTATCTCTTCGCGGCTGAGTGAATAGATGAAATAAAAGGCTCGAACGAAAGATTGAGGCCGTTTTGTCTCTATCTGTGACGCCTTCTGATTCACCCAGGTCAGAAACTCAATGAGCCGCGGCTCAAATGATAGAATCTCATCAGTTTTCTGCTGCATGAGCTTGATCAAACCATCAGCCCGAGCAGACATATTCACCGCAGGGCCATTTCATTCTCAAGGGGACCTAAAGATGCTAGAGTTTCAGGCTAATCCCAATGGTCCTAGCGTCTATGCGTCTGCCCCCTACCCCTACTACCCTCGACTCGAGGCATGAGCCTGCTGTAGAGCGCATCGAGATCCTCGAAGCCTTCGTTGCCCTGCCAGATGTCCGTCAGGCCTCTGGCAAACGACATCAGATGGCCTTATGCCTGGCGCTCTTCACCCTGGCGGTGACGGCCGGTAATCGTGGATTTCTGGCCATTGGCGACTGGCTCAAAAGCTACCGCAGCGAGTTGATTGACCTCTTCAACCCGCCCAAGGGCCGTCTTCCCTCCTACAGCACGATTCGCCGGGTGCTGCTAAAGCTAGACTATGGACAGTATTCGGCGGCCTTGGCTCGGTTCTTTGGCATTGAACCGTTAGCCGGTGAAACCTTAGCGGTGGATGGCAAAGTCTTACGCGGGTCGTATCAACTGGAGACTGACAATCCTGACTCTCCCCCTCATCCCGCCATTCTATTGGTCAGTGCTTATCTGGTGGAGCGGGGGTTGATTCTGGAGCCCTATCAGGTAGAGCACAAGACCAACGAAATCAAAGCCCTGCCCGAGTTCATTAAGCAACTGGCGCTGAAGGGGGTGGTGATAGCCTTTGATGCGATTAGCACCCAAAAAAAACTGTCAGCTCATCCTTGACACCGACAATCATTACTTGGGTGCCCTCAAAGGCAATCAGGGTAACTTGCACAAAAGCGTTCAGGCCAACTTTATCGCTGAGGACAGCTACACCGAGGTCAGTAAAGGGCATGGGCGACTGGAGAAGCGGGTCGTTAGCCTATGCACCACCCTCGATAACATCAAGCCCTGGCCAGGGCTGAAGACGCTCATTCGAGTGGAGAGTGAGCGACACTTCAAGAAGGGCGGGCAGCCTCACTTAGAAACTGAGACCCGCTACTATGTCGCCTCGTTTTTAGAATCAGCGGAATCCTTGGCTCGGCGCATTCGGGGCTATTGGGGCGTTGAAAATAAGGTACATCATATCCGGGATGTGACCCAGGGAGAAGATGCTTCGCGCATTCGTATGCACCAGTTGCCGCAAATCTTCGCCGTCGCTCGAAACTTCGCGCTCAACCTCTATCGCTCCAACGAGTTCGCCAATATGGCTCAGGCTGAACGACTCTGCAAGTTTGGTCTAGATACCCTCAAGGCCATTTTTAGAATGAAATAGCCCTGTATTCACCGCCAACAGAAATACCTCATTCCATTGCTTGTTTCTGACCTGCTCAAACACAGTTTGTAATCGCTCAAGCTCATACTCAGAGGCAATCGCCTTGGCAGCAAAGTACTCTTGAAAGCTGAGGTGAGAGAATGAGTAAATACCGTAGGCACGCTCTACAAACAAACCATGCTGTGCCTCTATAGATTTCAAGACAATCTCTCCCTGCCGTTCCATCTCATAGGGCAGGAGTTTACGATTGCGCTTGCCCGGCAGATTGACAATATAGTTGGCGATGTAGTCGGCAAGAGTTTGTTTCCTGAAGAAAATGGCTGATTGCTCAAATGCTTGCAGGGCAATGTGGCTTAGCATGCCTACTTTTCGAGCAACAGAGAGTTCTTGGTAGAGCTGACCCCGCTCAATATTACGGCTGGCATCCCATCGCCTTAAGAGTGTATTAATTCCCTCTTCATATAACTCTGCCCGACTGTCTGGAAAATCTGCCTCCTCTTCGAAAACCAAGCATAGCAGGGTTAGCAATAATGGATTCGTTGCCAACTCTTGAATCCGAGGATTTCGTTGGAGTTTTTCCAAGAAGCGGGCCGCCTTGTCAGGTGTTTGTTTATGGGTAAACCAGTGATTGGCAAACTCCTGGATTTGCTGCTCGTTGAAATCGGCAACTTCTACTTCAGTAAACTGCTCAAAGACGTATTCTTGAGCCGCAACTCGGCAGGTTAAGATAAAGCGATTCCCATGAAAATTTTCAGTAAAACTTTGGATTTGCTGATTGACTCGGTGTAAGTCTTCTATCCGTACTTCATCTAGTCCATCCAAGAGCAGTAAAACCCGTCTCTCTTTGAGTAGGTACTCGATTTCATAACCATGCACCTTCCAGGAGTCATGATCCTGAATCAGGTATTCTAGCAGACTAGGTGATCCATTCTTCTCCGCAAAATCTTTGAGGACGACAAATATGGGTAAATGGTCAGGAAAGAGTTTACGCTCGCTACACTGAATGGCTATGTGCTTGAGGAATGTAGTTTTGCCAGCACCTGGCTTACCTATGACCAGTAGTTTTTCTTGCTGTTGCACATAATCAATTCCGGATATCTTCTTCACTATTCTGCGATTCAGGCCGAAGCGATCCAAGCTATTGCCGTCATTTTTAGCTTGAAAATCCCGAAGTAGGTCATCAATCCGTAACCGTCGATGCCTTGAGACTTGCTCTAAGACATTAATCTCCGTGAAAATGCTGGACAGTTCCAAGGGGCTCGTCATATCGAGCACTCGCATGGTACTGCACTCATTACGAATTTTTTCCCTTAATCGCTCATTAAGTTCGTTCACAAAGGCGTCGGTGTCTATGTCACTCAAACGACTAGGGTGGTTCGGATTTTCTCGGTGATATTGTTCCTGGAGAAAATAGCGGAGTCGCTCTTTCTTACCCCGCCCACCTTCCCTGAAGCTAAATTTCACATAGACATTCCCCATCCGCGCTTTATAGGCAGACAGGGAAATGTTTAGGTTCTTAATAATGACTTGATCGGTTATTTCACTGGAGAATGTCTCGACAAAGGCTTCTTCCTCAAGCGACGTCAAACCATATTCCCTCGCCAATTTGACGAGGAAATCCTGCGATATTTCTTCCTGCATGACTCGCGGTAGATGTGCTCTTTTAACCCTGTACCCCTTATATTCAGCCAAAAATCCGGGAGCGTCAATGGTTATGGAGTCAGCCCCATTGTTGGTCTAAACGGATACTCGATAGCTCAAAGTAAGTATTCTGCTTCCAAACCTTTGGGCTGAGAGTACTCGGATCCGTGTTATAGTTCCGGGTAGTTTATGACGACTGCAGCTGCAGAACCTAGGCTACCTCCGTCTCTCGAAGCTTAGTCATATCAGAGCCGCCATTGGGAAAAGTTGGGAAAAGTCGGGAAAAGTTGGCCTTTCTCTAACGAGCAAGTATAAAGTCTAAAAGCCATAGTTAGAGTGTTGCCCCCCAGTTGAGGTGTTAACACCATGCAATCCTTTAATTTTGATCTTTATAGCCCCTATCCGATCGAATTACGGCAACAAGTAGGCATTGCTACCGTATGTCGCACCATAACTCCTGAGCGTTCCGGTCGAGTTCACTTTGAAGCCACGGATTGGCCTGCCCGCCTCTATGATCCGACCCTGCATCAAAGTCTTGAGCCGGATGCCTTGGTTCACGTTATTGGACGTCAGGGTCTGACGCTGCTAGTTACGCCTAAGTCAAGGGTCGCTGTCCCCAGTTCGGCTCAATCGCTGGACTATCTTTCTAGCTAGAACTCTGCCCTGGAACCTGGATGCGATTTAGCCAGCTTATATCACTGACAGGGGAAAGAGCTCGGACTAACAGACTTCTCTTCCCTGTTACGTCATCCAACGTCTTGACAGCTACGAGCCTACTGTTTGAGATCTCTAAAGAGGAGGATGCAGCATGCGTCAACCTTATCGCCAGAATCAACTGCTGCACTGGATAGGAATTTCGGCAAAGCTCCTATTTGCAACCCTATTAGTTGCTACAGTACTTTGTCTTTTGGGCGCAGTGTTAGGGGTTCCTGATGCGGCGTGGAGTTTGTACACGGCGCTCTGGCCGATCTTTTGGAAGAGCGCTCTGACCCTAATCTGTCTCCTAGCCATCACCATTTCGCTATCTTCTTTGTAATCTAGGCGCTTGGGCTCACGGTACTAGTTGCAGCCTCAGTGGACTCGGCTTTTTCCGCCAGCTCTTGCAATCGCTTGATGCGATCTTCAGTGGGAGGATGGGTCATGAACAACGTCATCAGCCCTTCTTTTGAGAGCGGATTCATGATGAACATCGAGGCAAAGGCCGGATTGCCGTGAATCGGCACCTCCTGTCCCCGGGTTTCCAGGGTTTCCAACGCCTTTACCAGGGCCAGGAGGTTCCCTGTAATCTCGGCGGCACCGGCATCAGCGGCACATTCTCGAGTGCGGGAGATGGCCATGCGCAGTAAACCGGCGGCCAGGGGACCAACCACCAGCAAAAACAAAATGGCAATGGGATTGCTACCCCGTCGCCCGACTAGGGCAACGGGAAAGTACAGGGCCCCTAGCGTCAGAATGCGCCCCAGGTAAGTCATTGCTCTGGAAAGTGTCCCCGCCACCGCTTGGGTCAGGGTATCGCGGTTGCGTACATGGGTGAGCTCGTGGGCAATCACACTGTCTAACTGATCATCCGGCAGTAGATCGATGAGGCCTTGGGTCAATGCGATCGCAGCGTGGTTCGGATCGCGTCCGGTGGCAAATGCATTGGGAGAGTCCGACGGCACCACATACAACGTAATGCTCTACTCTGTTACATCATAAAACTCAACGTTTAATAGGCTTCGCCAGCACAGTGGCTATCCACTCGTCGTTGTAGGCTTCTTTAAGGGGTTTGGGGCCGAGGCTGCCCGCCACTTTGGGCGGCGTTTTTTGACTTCTTTAAGTCAGCTTCTAAAGTTTTAGCATCCTATTGATTTTGCAAGGATATTGACTTCAGCTTTGGGCAATCGGCGGTTGTGGCGCTTGAGGATAGAGAGCCATTCACACAGGAGTTCTGCACTGGCTAATTGGCGCTCATAAACGGACTGGATAATCCAGAGGGTGCCATGAACTGGGACTTGCTGCTTCTGACAGGATCTTCGGAGAGGCTTTTCGTTGGTTAACAACAGCCGTTGATAGGTCTTGGCATAGTACAGGCAGAGGGCATCTTGAAAACTGAGTGGTCCCCTTTGATAGGCGCGGGCTAGGAGCGCCCACTCTTGGGTGACGGTAACCGTTTGAATGCCAGCAGTCACGATCGCCTCCGGCAAATCCGGCTGACGAGGGTGGCAGCATTCATCAAAGACGACATCCAGAACCTCGACTGTGCCCAACTGTGTCAAGACGGATAAGCCATCAACATAGCCCAGGTCTATGAGGACATTGGCATCTGACAGCAGAATCAAACTTCCAGTTCCTCCAACCAGTCGTTCAGTGTGTCGCGCAACTCGACCAAAGGCTTGCCTAAAATCTCTGCGGCTCTAGAAATCGTAATTTCTTCTTGGAGCAAGGCCAGAAAGACCATGCGTTCCAGGCGAGTTAAACGTTCGGAGTCTGGTAAATCAACAGGTTCATTGGTTAGGCCATGCTTCTTATTGAGCTGGCCAATTTGCTGCTCTTTTTGTTTTTGGGAGATGATGCCGACGTCAGCAGCTCGGTACAAAACGGTTCTCATGCTGACGCCATATCGTCGCTTCATATCGGCGAGTAGGGGTTCTGGCAGCCAGCGCCGGCGATAACCATGCAGTTCACGGCGGATGACATCTTCGGGCAAGAGAACGGCCCCGGCGAAGTGGTTGGCTACCTTTTCCCGTGGGTCAGAGCGCCCGCCTGCTTTTTCGTTGGGGACTCGATACTCCTGACGATGAAAAATTAGGTGGGCAAGCTCGTGGAGGGCAGTGAAGAATTTCCGCTCCGTGGGATGAACCGCATTGATAAAGATGACGGCACCTGAGGTTTCGGTGTAGGCCGAAAACCCTGAGATCTCGTTGGGCAGCGGGTGCAAGATGACCTTCAGCCCTTTCGACTCCAATAGGGCCAGGGCATCTCCCAAGGGGCAGGTTTCGCCCATGCCCAGCCAGTCGCGAATCTCCCGTGCGACTTCTTCAACGACATGAGCATCGTACCCGGCCAGCGGGCGCATCTCTGGCAGGGTGGGGATTTCGTGGATCAGTTGCTCAATAAAGGTATAGTCTTCGGCTTTTCGGGAGAGGGCCGCCCGCAGGTGAGGATTGAGCGCCGAGGGCTGATCAGCCCGAAACATCAGCCCTGCCGTTTCGGGCATGGCCACAGCCTCGGTGTCTGGCAGTAGCAGATCGACTGCGATGTCCAAGAACTGAGCAATTTGGGTGAGTTGAGCGACAGACGGTTCCCGATCGCCCTTTTCCCACGCGGCGATCGTTTGCCGGGTAACCCCTAGATATTGTCCCAGCTCTGCCTGAGAGATTCCGGCTTGCTCTCGATAAATTCGGATTGAGTTAACATTTCTCATATCCTATTTTGGGGATTTAGACCTAGTATTGTCTTATAAATCTAACACTCCTTGGTGAAGGGTCCTAATGTCAAAGTCACAAAGCGGCAAAAATCAACATGTTGTTCCTCATCCTGATGGCTGGGCGGTAAAAGCTGAAGGCGCTGATCGGGCGACGCGGGTGACGGAAACCCAAAGAGAGGCGATAGAGATTGCTCGCAATATTGCCAAAAACCAGGCTTCAGAGCGAATTGTGCATGGTCAGAGCAAATTGTGCATGGTAAGAATGGTCGCATTCGTCAGAAGAACAGCTACGGCAATGACCCCCATCCTCCCAAGGGGTAAGGCAGAGTAGAGATTCTGTTTTTGGTCGATACAGCTACAAATCGTGGGGGGGTGAAATGGCCAAGTTTCTATCCCAGAAAGTGGCTAATCTCGGCGGCGATCCGGAATCAGTACAGCTGGTCCGTTTCGGGGCATCCCATACCGTCGATGGCGTCAGTTTCACCACGGTTCCCGCCGTCCACTCCAACGGTCTCAGCGGTGATTTCATCGAGGGAGAATTGGGAGAAAGCCTGAATGCTGCCGGACTGAGGGCCTATGTGGGACCCTCCACCGGCTATGTGATTACCTTTTCTAATGGCCTAGTGGTTTATCTGTGATCGCCTCCCATGCCAACGAAGCTGCTCCCCGTAGCGGCGTGCTGCAACCCAATACAAAGACGGCTACCTTCCTGGAGGCCACCGATACGCCTGTGTATCTTCCCCTCAGTGGCCACCGCCTTTCCTTCAACGGCGATGGCATCTGTACGGCTGGGTGTGGGGAAGCGGAATGAATCATTTAGGGCTTGCGCATAGCCCCCTTGCATTCCCCAATTCTGGAGGAGATTGAATCCGGTTTCCTCCTATTTCCAACCATAAAAAAGCGATTGGGACTTAGCCCAATCGCAGAAACGAAATTCGACCAGCCAAATTTGTCGACTACTGTGCAGCGGCCGCCGGTGGATCGGCTTCGATGCGGGCGTGACTGCTGCGACGAATGCGGTCTTGGCGTCGCACGCCTCCGGCCATCTGATACTCGATGCTGTCTTTGCCGTATTGAAAGGCCACTCCGGTTAGCATCTGCGAAGACATTTGCCTCAGGTCTTGTTCCAGGGAGATGATTTCGCTACGCAGCGTATCGACTTCTGTCAGGGCGGTGTTGTAGGCACTGAGCTTATCCCGCAGACTATCGATCCGCTGGTTGAAGGTGTCTAGGGAACGATCATCACCAAAGTCGATGGCAGGATCAATGGCCGCGAGGCCAGCGGCGCGAACTTCCGCCTGTTCGAGAGTGCGAGAGGTTGTACGTTTCCGGTATACCATTTTGTTCACCTATTCATAAACAGCTATGGGGAGCCTGGGATTGGGAAGCCGTCGCCAGGAAGCAGCCGCCCGGTATGACCGGATTAGGGAGACCCGACACTGACGACTCCCATCGCTGCTGTGCCATCGAGGCTGCAGACATCGCAGCGATGAGGGCTGGCGCCGAGTTCTGATCGCAGGGGCGATTGCGTTGGCTGAATCTTGGTGCTGCCGTGAACCGGGTTGGGGCTTGTGGTTTCTGGCAGGCTTCTCTCTCGAGCTCTGTACCTACAGTAGCTTCACGCCTGGGGGAGTTCCCTCAGAAGAACTGCTGGATATGATGATTTTTTGGATACATCATGGCTGAGTAGGATTACGGTAGGGCGACCTGACGACGCCTTGAAACCTGAGATCCAAGCTTGTGTTGTTAGATCACAAGCTTGTGTTATGGGAGCACAACCTTGAGTTATAGGAGCAGAAGCTTGTGTTGTTAGATCACGAGCTTGTGTTATGGGAGCAGAAGCTTGTGTTGTTAGATCACGAGCTTGTGTTATGGGATCTCAAGCTTGAATTATGGGATCCCAAGCTTGTGGGATTCGATCTCGGGGGTCTAGGATGCGATCGCACCTCTCTGCCTCCCAGATTCAGGCTGGAACGTTGAGATTCTAGCTAGTAACCCAAGATGTCGAAAGCTCCATAGCAGCTGGGGAGTCAATCTTGCGATCGCACCCCGTAAGAAAATGAAAAGAGCCACGGAAATATCAGGGGGTTCTGTGTAGGGTATTGAGTAAGTCGTTAACTCCCCTTCCCGGATGGCAACTCCCCAGGATTCTCCTGCAGATCGCTCTGTGCAGGTTGGCGGTGACATCACCGGCAGCGCCGTGGTTACCGGCGACCACAACACGGTGCAGGTTCAACCGGCATCATTACCGTCGCCGGAAACGGTCGATATCCAGGCCGAACTGAAGGCCTTGCAAACGCTGCTGGCCGGCTTTGATGACCCGGTGGCCACCGGGGTCGCCCAGAAGCTAGCGCAGGAGGCCGCCAAGCCAGAGCCGGATAAGAGCGCCATCGCCACCACTTTAGAAACGGGCCTGACCTACGCCCAGAGCCTGGCTGGATTCGCCGAGGCCATCGACAAGCTGCGGCCCCATGTGGAAGCGGCGGCTGGCTGGCTAGGCAAGCAGGGCTATAAGCTGCTGCCGCTGGTGGGATTAACGCTGTAGGGCAGATACCATCTCAGCATTAGGGGAATTCCGCAAGCGATGACCGAGCCCCAACCTGACCGCAGCATTCGCATCGAGGACAGCGCCGTTGGCAGTGCCATCGTGTCTGGGGATGGCAACACCATCTATGTGATCCAGCAGAGTCTAGAGCAACGGCAGCCGCAACCAGCGGCAGATAATCCCGCCATTGGCCCCAACCCCTACAAGGGATTAGCGGCGTTTAAGGAGCGTGATAGCGATCGCTACTTTGGCCGGGAAGCACAAGTCGAACGACTCTGGCAGTGGTTTCAGACTCTGGTTGAGCAATCTACGGTTCCGAGAGTCCTGCCAATCTTGGGGCCATCGGGGTGTGGCAAATCTTCCCTGGCGAGAGCGGGCCTGATTCCTGAACTGGCTCGACGACCGCTACCAGGGAAAGAACAGATGCGGGTGGCGGTGCTGGTGCCGGGCACTCACCCGGTTGCAGCCTTGGCAGGGGTGCTAGCTAAAGCTGTGACTCAAGACTCCATGCCGGTGACTAAAACACGGGAGTTTGCGGCTGAGCTGAGGTTGCAGGCTGAAACGGGAGACTACGATGGTCTGCGCCGCATTGCCAACCTGATGCCCCAGATTCAAGATTCGCCGCTGGTGATACTGGTGGATCAGTTTGAGGAGGTTTATTCGCTCTGTAAAGACGTTAGTGAGCGGCAGGCCTTTATTGAGACGTTAATCCATGCGGCGGGTGACCCGACGGGCAATGTATCGGTGGTGATCACGCTGCGGAGCGACTTCTTGGGAGAAACCCAGCAACATCCAGTGCTGAATCAGATTCTGGGCAGCGCGGGATATAATCCCGTCGTGCAAGCCATGACTCCAGAGGAGTTGCGCCGGGCCATTGCTGAACCCGCGAAGCAGGCTGGACATCCCCTGGATGAAGCCACGATTGATTTGCTGGTGAAGGATACGGAAGGACGGGAGGGGGCGTTACCGCTGTTGCAATTTGCCCTGACCCGGATGTGGGACGGGTTAGGGCAGGGAAATCCCCGGCTGACCTGTACCGTGAGATGGGCGGTGTGGGCGGTGCACTGGCGGGGAAGGCTCAGGAGATCTATGAGCGTCTGAACCAGGACGAACAAGCCATTGCCAGACGGGTCTTTGTGGGGTTGGTGCAGCTTGGGGAAGGCACCCGCGATACTCGGCGACGGGCGGCGTTAGAGAGTTTGGTGGCAAGTCGGGATACGCCAGAAGCGGTGAAGCAGGTGATCCATCGGTTTGCCTCACCGGGGGCAAGATTGGTGACCCTCGCCCACGAGGCTAAGCAAGAAACGGCAGAAGTGACCCATGAGGCGCTGTTTGACCATTGGCAGCAGTTGTATGACTGGCTAGACAGCAGTCGAGACGATATTCGCTTTCAGCGGCGACTGGAGGCAGCGGCAACGTATTGGGAGAAGCAAGGACGACCTGAGGGACTGCTGTGGCGACGACCCGACTTGGATCTCTTACACACCTATTTCGCGTCTTTTCAGCAAGACATGACTACCTTACAGCTTCAGTTTTATCAAGCATCTACACGTGCAAGAAAACTACGAAAAATTTTAGTTTGGGGAATAGTCGGGGCATTAGGAGTAATGACTGGAGGCATAGCTTGGTTTGGTCGTCAGGCACATCGAACTGCATTTCTATCTAAGACTCAACAGTTAGCGCTGCAAGCTGAGTCTCTAGTGAGTCAACAAGAAGTACAACAACAAAAAGCAGGAGCTTTACTAGCAGTCAAGTCCTGGCAGCAGTTTCAACTGATGAAAAAATCATCCTTAGAAGTTGACCGAGCGCTCCGAAGTAGTTTAAATGTTCTCCCTGAGAGTGAGTTCATCTATCTTGACCATATTAATGAGATTGTGTCTTGGGGTTCTATTGGCATAACATCTTTCACCATTGGACATAATTACTTTATTGACTCTGCGATCTTTAGTCCCGATGGTGAGAAAATTGTTGTTTTTTATCAAACTCCTGAAAGCTCTTTCTGGTCTGGTGAGGCGAGAATTTGGGATGTTGCGACTCAGAAGGAGATTTTTCGAATAGATCATGAGGTAACTATAGACTCTGTCACTTTTAGTTCTGACGGAGAAAAGATTTTTTACAGTAGCACAGATGAAGTGTTTTTTGGAGTAGATGTATCGACCCAAAAAGAATTGTTTCGCTTTGAATTAGATAGCCCTGTTGATTCGATTGTTTTTAACTCTGACGGAAAATCGTTTATTTTAGCTTTTAAATACAATCCTTACTTGCTAGAAATTCGGGATATTAAGAGTGGCAAGAAAATTCGTGAAATTACTGACTTAGATCTGTTTCAAGATTTTTCGTTTAGAGTAGATGATGCAAAAATTATCTCTATCAATTTGGAGGGTATAGTAAAGACATGGGATATCCATACTGGAAAAGAGATAAATCAAATACAAATAGCAAATCTTCAAAAGTTTGACTATGCGGTTAAATTAAGTCCTGATGGGAAGCGGTTCATTTCTAGTAGCGAAGGCGATGATGGCATATTGCTATGGGATACTTTCAAAGGATCTAGAATTTCTTGGATCAGTCACGCAGACTATTACTCTGCTTTATTCAGTCATAATGGCAAATGGTTCGCTTTTCTTGACAAAGACGGAGTTTTGAAGGTACACAGATCCTCTGATGGAAAAGAAGTTTTTTATTCTCAGGATGGTCTTGAAGTTAAATCTTTCAAATTTAGTCCCAACGAGAGTCAGATAGCCTTTGTGACGGCGGATGATATGGTAAGAGTATGGAGTATCAATGTCAGAAGA
Organism: Halomicronema hongdechloris C2206; assembly: GCF_002075285.3. Taxonomy (GTDB): domain Bacteria; phylum Cyanobacteriota; class Cyanobacteriia; order Phormidesmidales; family Phormidesmidaceae; genus Halomicronema_B; species Halomicronema_B hongdechloris. Next base: position 4,165,645 of record NZ_CP021983.2, read on the forward strand.
GAAGTTGCTCGCTTTAATCATGAGGGATATATTCGAGCAATTAATTTTAGTCTTGATGGAACGAAAATTGCTTCTGCTAGTGTCACAGATACTGGCTTAAGTAATTACTGGATTCCTCTTGATATGCCAACTCTAAAAGTTTGGAATGTTGACACTGATACTAACGAAGAATTTTCTCTCAAACACAATGATAGTATTAACTTTGCTACTTTTAACCCAGATGGAACGAATGTTATTTCTGCAAGTGATGACGGAACAGCAAGATTATGGAACACATATACTGGACAAGAATTGAAAAGTTTTGATCATAAAAATCCAGTTTTATTCGCATCGTTTAATCCCACCAAGAATCAAATAGTTTCTGTTGATGCTGACAAAACGTTACGAGTGTGGGATATCAAAACTGGCCTAGCATTAGAGGAAATAAAGCATGAACACAATATTGAATTTGCTGCCTTTAGTGCTGATGGAAGTCGATTATTCTCTTTAAGCTACAGTGGAGATCGTGAAACTCCGATTTCCAATAGGGATAGTACCATTAGAGTATGGGATACAAATGACTATAATGAAATAATTCATACTGATTCTGGATTTAACAGAAATATCTTCTTCAGCTCTGATAGTAAATGGCTTGCTCATTATGATGGTGAAGACTGGAGGTTTTGGAATACTGATACTGGGCAAGAAGTTTCTGAGCCTAATTACCGAAAGGGATTTCTTATTAATTTCAGGGATTTGAGGACTCAGTATTTCAACCCTGAAGCGTGGGATAGAGGAAAACCATTTAGTCCGGATGGAAGCCGGATTTTTCGAAGTGACAGCTTGTTTAATAGAGGGTTGGTAGAGATTTTAGAGCTTCCTTCTGAGCGCAATAAGATAAGCCAGTTTACTCATGGCCATCAATTTAATGATGCAGATTTTAGCCCCAATGGTGAACTTATAGTCTCTTCTAGTGATGATGATACGATAAGAGTCTGGAAAACTTCCGATGGTTCAGAAGTCGCTCGATTTAGTCATAAGAACACTACCTCTGTAGCTTTTAGTCCTGATGGGACTCGAATTGTCTCCACCAGTGCTAACCACACAGCAAAGATATGGCTGATTGATACAGCAGAGTTGGCTGCGAGGGTTTGTCAGAGAGTCAAGCGAAATTTGACCTCTGAAGAATGGCTCAACTATATTGGCTCAGAATTAACAGAATACGAATTAACTTGCCCAGACTATCCAGTGCATCCTAGCCTTCTTGATAGAGCAAGAATTGATGCTGCACGTGGTGATATTCGTTCATCTATAGTTCTCTTAAATCATCTTATTAGGATCAGTAAGACGGCTGGTCACACCGTTGATTTAGATCCTTCAACGGAGAGCATTGAACAAGATCCTAAAGCTTACTCGAATAAAATTGCAGCAGATAGCGAGGCAGAACAGTAAAATGTATTCGGTACGTTCGCGAGGGAAGCATGGCTTACTTACGATCGCTAAGCCTGGAAGTAAACTCGTCGTATCTTGTAAGCAGGGTTGGCGCGATGCCCTCCACATCCTAATTCGCCAAACCCACAGCAGTTAAGATTCAGAGACAGCCATCCTCACAGGTTCCCTATGGAAACGCTAGAGCGAATCACAGTCGATCCCAATGTTTGCCTCGGTCAACCCACGATTCGAGGCATGAGAATCACTGTGAGCTTTGTTCTCAAGCTCTTAGCCAGTCATCTCTCAGTGCAGGAAATAAGGAATTAGCCTATGAATCTCTTAGAAAGCCAAGTCTTAGAAAAAATGAAGGTTCTATCTCAGGAAAAACAGCAAGAGGTTTTAGACTTCGTGGAATTTCTCATTTCAAGAGCTACACCCCAGGCAAGTTCTATAGAGCTTCCCCAACCTTTAGAAAGCTCATTCGTTGAAGCCGCCCGACAATATGTTGGTTGCACCGAAGGACCAGGAGATCTTTCGACAAATCCCAATTATATGGAAGGCTATGGGACTTAATGGCGCAGTCTCATCTAATAATCGACACGGGTCCGCTAGTCGCCATTATTAATCGACGTGATCAATGGCATGAATGGGCTGTCAACGAACTGAGCCTGATCCAACCGCCTTTATTCACCTGTGAGGCTGTAATTTCCGAAGCTCATTTTTTGTTAGGACGAGTCCATAATGGAAGAGAAGCTTTGATGGGTCTGTTGGCTGATCGGCTGGTGCAAATTCCCTGGCAGCTTTCTGAAGAGTTGGATTCAGTTAGGAAGTTGTTGCAGCGTTATCGGTCAGTACCAATGTCTTTAGCAGATGCCTGCTTGGTGAGAATGGCTGAGCAATATTCGGGAAGCAAAGTCTTTACGATTGATGGTGATTTCAGGATTTACCGAATGGATCGTGATCAAATCATTCCTGCGATCATACCTGAGGATTGAATGGCCTAACCAGAACCGGGCTTATGGCAGCCACCAGCGCGCAGCCTTTGCCGCTTGAAGAGTAGTAGAAAGCATGAGTTGCCTACTTGGTGAGTAGCAGATGGGATAATGCAAGCAATCTCTCAACAGACTTTTGCAAGTCTTCGTAGGCATGAACCTCGTCCCGGTGCCTGAGGTAGTAGCCATCACAAGGTAAATATCGGAAAGCTGTAAGGATGGGTATTGCTCCCCGATTTCTTCTGGAGTGCAGCCCTCCAGAAAAGCAATCACAACGGTGTCTAGCGTGACACGAGTTTCAGCAACTCGGACAACACCTTGAGCATCAGCTTTGATCGGTGCAGGTTCAAGCGCAATAGCTAACGTCATAGGCCTGCCTAGTCTTCTATTCTAGAGAATAGCAAAGGTCACCAGAGAAGCGCGGCGCACGTGCAAACGGTATGCATGGAATCAGTAATCGCCGATGCGCTTGCTGACTCCGCAGCTTCTGACAGCCTTTGCACAAGACTTCATGTTCCTGACTGGAACATGAGTTTACTTCTGGCAGGGGAGATCGGGCGAGAACACGGTGACTTCTACAATAAAGTTACCTAGGTCGTCCACAAGGCCAGTGCAATGATTGCCGTCCCCCACTACCTCAGCCCCGAAGAATATCTAGATCTCGAAACCCAAAGCCCCATTCGCCACGAGTATCGCCGGGGCTTAGCCTATGCTATGGCTGGGGGTACCGACAATCACGATCGTCTGGCCCTCAACCTGCTTACCCTCATTAACCTACATTTGGGCGATTCTGAGTGTCGATTCCATTCCGGCAATGTGAAAGTTAACTACCAAGACGAGTTTTATGACTATCCCGACGCCTTCATTACCTGCGATCCGCGCGATAGAGCCGATCGCTATATCAAACGCTACCCAAAACTAATTGCAGAAGTCCTGTCACCCAGTACCCAAGCATTCGATCTCAGTGAAAAGTTCGATGATTATCAAAAGCTGGCATCTTTAGAAGAATATATGCTGATTTTCCAAGACAGTCAGCGGGTAGAATGCCGTCGCCGCACCCCTGGTAATACCTGGGAAAGCGTCGTTTATAGGATGGGCGATCGCGTTCTCCTCAAGAGTATTGACTTGGAATTTGCCATTGCTGACCTGTATCGCGGCTTAGATGGTTAGTACCGACTATTAGGATACATCCCAGTTTTGCAAAAGTCATTCTGTCGGCGGAGCCGCGCCCTTGATGCAGGGTTAGTCTGAGAGTGCATCCCGACTTTGCAATTCCACGCGATTGGCCCTCATCCTCCAACCCCTTCTCCCAAAGTTGGGTGAGGGCTGCAAAACTGGGATGTGCCCTAGTCTGAGGGGATTAGCGATCGATCACTTCTGACGCTGGTGAGCAATTTTCCCTGGCTGAGCATTAGTACAGATTAGCTAAATTAGATTCCAGCTAGAGATATTTCGGAGTTCTCCATAATCCACGAATTTGCCTCAACTCGGCCAGCCAGTTGAGATCACGTCCATAGGTTTTGTCTAAAGCTCCAGTTTTGACGAAGTGCAGACTGATTGCTCTCAGAACTCCAGCATGACTGCCAAAAGTCAAATCTCTTGAAAGCAGCAAGGCAGAAGCAGCATGAAACGCCGCATAGTAAGCTCTGGATGCAGCATCATTTGGAAAACCAGACGATAACAACGTTCTTGCCGCTTCTAGGGAAGACTCCGCTCGGTTAAAGTTGGCCCGAATCTCCTCAGGACGGCTCAAAGCGAGATCCCCTCTCGATGAATATTGCGATACAACTGACTGACCCCTTGCTCAAATTCGTCTTGGGCCGCAGGTTTAGCCGACAGCCAATAGCTGGCTTCCAGTTGGAGAGGATAAAGCAAATCAACAATGGTACGTAACTCCTGGAAGTAGTTGACCAGAGGAGCCAGCAAAACCAGTAGGTCAACGTCGCTCTCTGGCGTCAGCGCGTCCTTCGCGGCAGAGCCATAGAGAATGAGAGATTTCAGCTTATCGCCATAGTGCTCAAGCAAAACTTGTTTGCAGGCGGCCAGGGTCTCCTGTAAAGGGAACTCCAAATCCGGTTGAGCCGTTTTCACGTCGATTCCCTCGATCGCCTCATAGCTGCTGCGCCAACCACTGGGCCACACTGCCATTCGACTCCGTTGCCAGCCGTCCAAACGCCTGCTCCACCAGCGACGCCTCCAACCCCGCCAAAGCCACCGACGTCAGCGTCTGCTGATATAGCCCCTCCGGCGACAGTCGAAACACCATCAGCCGCGCCGCCTGCACATCAACCACCCAGTATTCCGGAATTTCCAGCCAGCCATAGATCTGCTTCTTCTCATCCAGATCGGTGGCCAGGGTGGTATCACCCACCTCACACACCAGATCCGGCACCCGCCACTGCCGCAGATTCACCCGCCGCGGTTCCCCCGGCTGCCAACGAGGCACATCCGCTCCGATGTATAACACCTCATCCGGTGAGGCCGCCCGCTGCTGAGGCTTTTCGAGAATGCATCCGCCCAAGCAGTCAAACGACTGCCCTGGCTGTCGACGGCTAAACCAGGCGAAAAAGATCATCGCTAACAATTCTCTGAAGCGGGCATGGTCGACCCCTTCCCAGCCCATATCAATAAACAACCGTCCTTGATTGAAGAAGATGCGAAAGTGCTCAGCCTTGGCAGTATTGACGCTGTTCAGATAGTCTTGCCAGGTAGCAATGTACCACCGGGGTAGGTCGCTGGGGGACTGACGGGCCGGAATTTGAGAGACCGATACCACGACACGCTGAGGCTCAACAGTAGTTCAATCATAGTAGTTCTGGACAAAGCCAGACATCTCACCGGGTGGTGAACTGATTGCAGCAGCCCTCTCTCCTGAAGACAGCAACATCCGTCGGGACCGCAACGCCAAACTCAAACTCTATTCCGTACAGGGAGTGCAAGACTACTGGATTTGCGATCGCTTCACCCAGCACGTCGAAATTTATCGCCGCCAGAATGCTCAACTAGTGCGGATAGCTACTCTGCTGCCAGACGATGAACTCACCTCTCCGTTGCTACCAGAATTTCGCTGTCTGGTAGAGAATCTTTTCAAATAATCATGTCGCTGGCCAGGCCATAGGAATTTGCTACTGGCCCCCTACAGTAGATGGTGGAAGCGATCATCGGCGCCCAATTGCTTCACGGCTTTTTTGATGTCTTGGGTGCGGTCTTTGCGCACGATTAGGGTGGCGTTGCCGTCCCGCACCACCACCACGTCGTCTAGGCCGATGGTGACCACGACTTCGCTTGGGTCAGAGCTGTAGAGGATGCTGCCCTGGGTGTCGAGGCCCACATGGGTGGCTAGCTCCACGTTCACCTGGTCGGGTTGCTTTAGCAGTCGCTCCACGGCGTTCCAGTCCCCCAGGTCGTCCCAGCCGAAGCTGACTGGCATCACGTAGGCCCGCTCGGTCTTCTCCATGACGGCGTAGTCGATGCTGAGTTTGGTCAGCTCCCCATAGGCGGCGGCCCCCTTGTCCGTCAAGGGCTGTATCAACTGGGGCGCATGGGTTTTGAGTTCCTGCAGCATCACCTGGGCCGGGAAGATGAACATGCCGCTGTTCCAGCTGAAGCGGCCACTGGCGATGAAGTCTGCGGCGGTGGCTTGGTCGGGTTTCTCGGTGAAGCGGCTGACCCGATAAGCCTCCAGGGAACCGTAGCTGCCGGCGGCGTCTCCCTGCTCGATGTAGCCATAGCCGGTGGCGGCATAGGTGGGACGAATGCCTAACGTTGCGATCGCATCCTGCTCCGTCGCCAGAGCAGCTGCAGCAGTGACAGTTTGACAAAACCGCTGGTCATCGTCGATCCAGTGATCTGCCGGGAAAAAGCCCACCATGGCCGTGGGGCCGTGACGCTTGGCGATTTCCAACGTGGCCCAGGCCACCGCCGGGGCCGTATCGCGGCCCTCTGGTTCCACTAGCAAATTGGACTCCGGCAACTGCGGCAATTGCTGCCGCACCCCATCCGCCAAATGAGCGGCTGTAATCACCCAGAGCTGACGCCAATCCCCCGTCAGCATTAGCAATCGCTGAGCTGTGCCCTGCAACAAACTGACACCACTACCGTCTAAACTGAGGAACTGTTTAGGCCGTTGACGACGACTCACGGGCCAAAACCGTTCTCCCTTGCCTCCCGCCAAAATCACTGGAATCAGCGTCGTTGCCATAGTCTTCCCCCGGGGCCATGATGTCGGCCTTATCCTAACTCTGGCTCCTGACGAGAACGCTATAATCACCTTAATGTTGATTAACAAATCATGGGATTGCAAAGTTTTACACATATACCGTCGCGATTTCGGCGGATAGTGCGTGGAAGCAAGTGATCCTGTGGAGCAGGCAGTCCTGTGGTGGGGATTGTGACCTGTGAGGATGTGAACGGCATTTGGATAGAGTACGCATGGTTCCCCAGTCTCCGAATACCCATGATGCAACAACTGCACCCCCAACCTTATCTCCCGCCTCCCAAGCCTCCGATCATCCTGCCTCCAACCTAGCCATCTCCCCGTCGCCGCCATCTCGTCCCCGCTGGCGTCATCGGCTGCGGCAATGCCTATGGGGGAGTGCCTTTGTCGGCACCGCCGCCGTCTCAGCCATGGCCGGGGGGTTTCTGGCCCTAGCGATGCCATTACCCGGCTGGTTAGTTTCCCCCGGCTCCGAAACCAATTCCCTGGCCGATCTGTGGCAGGCTGGCTTTCGCTATCGGGTAGAGCGCCCAGTTAATCTCTTGGTCATGGGGATTGACGAGGTTCCCGACGCCGCGGCTAACTCGCCGGCCCGGTTCTCTGGACGCACCGATACACTGCTGCTGGTGCGGGTTAACCCAGACGAGCAGAGGGCCAGCATCATGTCTATCCCGCGGGATACTCGGGTCGAGATTCCCGCAGTCGGCCTCAACAAAATCAACCACGCCAACGTTGTGGGGGGACCCGAGCTGGTTGCCCGCACCATCTCCTATAATCTGGGGCCCATTGCCATCGACCGCTACGTGCGGATCAACACCAGTGCCTTTCGAGAACTCGTCGACCTAGTCGGTGGCGTTGACGTCTTCGTGCCTAAGCGCATGGTCTATCAAGACCGCAGCCAAGGGTTGACTATCAACCTGCAACCGGGTTGGCAAACCCTCAATGGGGATCAGGCCGAGCAATTTGCCCGCTTCCGTCAAGACGCCCAGGGGGACATCGGTCGAGTGCAGCGGCAACAGATGTTGCTGAAGGCCCTGCGCCAACGCCTCACCAGTCCCACCGTCATTCCTCGGCTACCCCAGGCGATTCGTATCGCTCAGCGCCATGTCGATACCAACTTAACCTTGGAAGAAATGCTGGCCCTGGCCAACTTTGTCCTGACCCTAGAGCCAGAGCAACTCCAGATGGTGATGTTGCCCGGACACTTTAGCAACGGTGACTATAACGCCAGCTATTGGATTCCTGACCTGCAAGCCAGCGCCAAGGTCATGGACGAGTTTTTCCAGAGTAGCGCCGTTGCCCTGCTCAGCCATCAGGAATCGACCTCGGTGCGGCGGCTCCGCATTGCCGTCCAGAATGCCTCCGGTGATCCCGATATTGGTGGCACCGTCGCCAATTATCTGCGCGATCAGGGCTTCCAGAATGTCTATGTGACGCAAAATTGGCCCGACCCTCTGCATCGCACTGAAGTAATTGCCCAACGTGGGGATCTAGACAGTGCCGATATCCTGACATCGGTCTTGGGGATGGGCCGAGTCGTATCAGAGTCGACCGGCGACTTACAGTCTGATCTCACCATACGGGTGGGAGAAGATTGGGTAGATGCTACGACGGTACAGGATTCCCCATGATTGTCCCGAAGGGATCTTCTCAATCTCGACCAGCCTCCCAGGAGCCGCAGTTACCTCAGGGGACACCTTGGTGGCTAAAGTTGACCTGGGCTGGCCTACTGGCCTGCCTCTGGCTGTTACTATCGGCGGGCCCGGCCTTGGGGCAGTGGCAAGGCCCCAGCTAATTCATAGTGATTACCCTTGCGTCTGGACAGTATCGGCAATGCAGCCAAAACTGATAATGGACTTTATCACCCATGGAGTCGTGTTGCAATTCGTAACAGAAGAAGTCTAGGCCGCCCTACGGATCTGCCTGGCTGGAATTAATAGCCGTTTGCGGCAGTCTGCGATTGTTGTCACAGAGCGGTTGTCGTCATAGAGGGGAAGCAACTTGATAGACTAGGAGCCTATGAGCATCAACATTGGAGGCTATGGTGAGGCATTCTCCCTTCGACAGTAATCAAATCATGCGGCGCACCGAAGATCTGATTGACGCCGCATCCAACCGGTACCGGATTACGGTGCAGGTGGCCAGCCGAGCCCAACGCCGTCGTTACGAAGACTTTGATGCACTGGATGATCCCAAGATGAAACCCGTGCTGCGGGCCATCATTGAAATGTCTGATGAACTGACGCAACCCGAAATCATCGGTGAATAACCCATTGAATATCCCGTAGTTAGGATGTCGGTGGTCCATGGCGCGTCATATGAAACAAGGAAACGGGTGGCGTTTAGGCTGGGATCCGGAAGCTCCTATCTACAAAGCACTCTTGGCCGGAGAATCCTGGTCTCTGGAACTCACCGAACCAGAGTTTCAGGATTTTTGTCGGTTGACGACGCAGTTAGACGCCACCATGACCACCATGGCAGCAGAGCTCATGGATGCAGAGCGAATTACCTGCGAGGCCGAAAGCGAGTGGCTCTGGTTAGAGGTGGAGGGGATTCCCCACGCTTACAGTCTGCATCTGATTCTGCTACAAGGACGGCGAGGGGAAGGGGAATGGCCGGTTACTGTAGTCTCTGAGCTGCTCCAGGCTCTGCCGGGGCTTACGGTGTTTTAGCCAGGCCTGGGGGAGTCGAGGGGTGAAGAGTGAAGAGTGAAGAGTGAAGAGCTTGCCCTGTTCGCGAAGCGGCTCCGCTCGTAGTGAGCGAAGTCGAACTGTAGGAGCAACGCAGTCGTTGGCTTTGCCTGCCCGGAGGGCATAGGGTGAAGAGTGAAGAGTGAAGAGCTTGCCCTGTATGACTTTCAGTCAGCGCGTCAGCGGCTCCGCTCGCGAAGCGACCCCGGCGGGGTTAAGAAGCAACGCAGTCGTTTCGCCAAGCGACATGAAAGGCTTTGCCTGCCCAGAGGGCATAGGGTGAAGGGCGGGATAGGTAACGGTTGCATTAGGCGTCTGCTCTACTCGTGGCTCGATCACCCTGTTGCTCACTCACTGGCTTGACACTTAACAGTAAGTTAATGTTCTGTGATGTTTCTTGGCGTTCCATACGGCTAACGCTACGCTAAGCTCGACCATACGCCCTTCTTCTCTAAAGAAGGCGTCTTTCTAACCAGCAATCTGGGGTGGCCTGACCATGAAGCTGAAGGTTGTCAGTGACACACTGTTTAAGCTAAGTCCTAAACTGTCGCAAGACTTGCCTGAGTCTGACAAGGTATTTGTCAAGAATGGTACTGAATACGAGATTCAGTTTTATACAAAGGCGGATAACAATCATTTACGGGTTGAGTTATCCCACGATACCTTGGGTAATCCGGCCAAGAGTGTTTGGTATGCCTACGAACCGGATGTAGACGTTAGTCCTTCCCCGGTTACCCTGCAGGTGGTCAGCGATACACTATTCAAGCTGCGGCCAGTGCTCTCCAGTGAGCTCTCAGATCGGGAAAAGGTGTTTGTTAAAAATGGCACCGAATTTGAGTTGCAGTCTTATCTGCCAGCGGCAGGCAATCACATGAAGGTGGCCATTGCCAATGCCTTTTTGGGGCCTGAGAACCGCAACACTTGGTATGCGTATAACCCCGATGTCCGCGTTGACGGGGAGGTGATCCAACTCAAGGTCATCAGCGACACTCTCTTCAAGCAGGAACCGCAGTTGTCTAGTCAGCTGTCTGATTCCGAAAAAGTCTTTGTCAAAAACGGTACTATCTTTGAGCTTCATTCCCATACGTCGACGGAAGGGAATCATGTGAAGTTGGCCTTGGCCAATGCCTTTTTGGGGCCTGAGAACCGCAATACTTGGTACGCCTATGCGCCTGACATTGAGGTAGAGGGCAATGAGCCAGATAATCAACCCCGTGATAAGCCACCGGCAACGCCTAAGGATCCGGGTAGGGCGATCCGCTTGCCGGGATTTCAAGGAACTTACTACCTGAATAATCCCATCATCTACGGGGGGAATTTTACCTGGGGCGAGGCTACCCATGGTGGTAGCCGCATGCCGGAGAATGCTGGGGTGGTCTATGGCATTATCCGCATCACCAAGGCGATGGAGGAAGTGCGTAAGATATTTGGCAATAAGCCTATCACGGTCAATTCTTGGTATCGGGACCCGCGCACGAATGCGGCTGTGGGGGGAGCCTCTCGCTCTCGTCACATGTCGGGCGATGCCGTTGATTTTGTCGTGCCTGGCACGCATCCCTACGATGTGTACGCTCGCTTGAATGGTTGGTGGGGAGGACGAGGTGGCTTAGCCAGCGCCACAGTATTCACTCACATTGATGCCCGGGGCTATCGGGCCCGATGGAGCTATGGATTCTAAGGGATAGGCTGCTGATTGGAAAGCTTACTGTGCTATTCTAGGTAAGCGCGCAAGACATATCGGGGCGTAGCGCAGCTTGGTAGCGCACCACTTTGGGGTAGTGGGGGTCGTGGGTTCAAATCCCGCCGCTCCGATTGACTGAAACCTCCCAGGAATGGGAGGTTTTGTCGTTATTATTGGGTATTGGCAGGCTAATTCTCGGGTGTCTCGGGGGGCTCCCCCTGGTTGAGCATTGCCGACCCGGTTAGCCAGTAGGGCGACCCACGCCTGTCTCTGTCTCCCTGCTCATATCATCCCCGATCTACCCATCGCATGGATACGTATCTACGCCCCCTCAGAACGCTTTTCCAGCAACAGGCTAACCCTGAGAATGCCACTGCGATGAAGCGGTACATGCGAGATCAGTTTGCATTTTTGGGCATTAAGTCTCCCCAGGTAAACTCCCTATTCAAACAATTTATTGCGGAGAACGGACTGCCAGAGTTATCCCAGCTAGATAGCGTAGTTCGAGCGTTGTGGACTTGGCCTGAGCGGGAATATCAGTATGTGGCACTCTCATTGCTAGATAAACTCCAAAAGCACCTAACTCCTGAGATTCTGCCCCTACTAGAACATCTGATCGTTACCCGGTCTTGGTGGGATACGGTAGATTCTATCGCCAGCCATAACGTTGGAAAACTATTGCGACAGTATCCTGATCGGCAAGCCGCTGTAATTGATGCGTGGTGTCGATCAGACAATATTTGGCTACGCCGCACAACTCTGCTGTTCCAACTCGGATATAAGGCCGAAACCGATGCGGAACTGCTATTTGACTTGATTGTTAAAAATGCAGACTCATCCGAGTTTTTCATTCAAAAAGCCATTGGCTGGGCATTACGCGAATATTCCAAGACCTGTCCCGATGCTGTGAAGGCATTTGTTGAGGCGGAAAGACTGCCCTCACTGAGCCGACGAGAAGCCCTAAAGTGGATGAACTCTAAGGGGTACCTCTAGACTTCTGCACTTCTTGAATATAAGCTAATATACGTGAAACAATCGAGGTCAAAAAAACTGATAGCTTTAAAATATTAGGTGGTATGCATTCTTGAGGTATCTGTCGAATAATGGCCAAAAATGAATCAGCTCTCACAGGTAAAGCTCTACTTCAGAAGGTCAAGGAATTAGGGCATCTGTCTAAGCGAGAGACCGCTAAGGAGTGCGGCTACTACTCGATCACTAAGGACGGCCAAATCCGTGTCAATCTCTCGGGTTTCTACGATGCTCTCTTAGAGGCGAAGGGCATTGTTCTAGATGCTGAAGGTAGTAAAGATGGTCGGGGTCGGGAAGCCTCCTATAGGGTCAAGGTCCACAAGAATGGGCAGATTGTTATTGGGGCGGCCTATACCCAGGAAATGGGATTACAACCAGGCGATGAGTTTCAGGTCAAACTCGGCTACAAGCATATTCACTTGGCCCGGATTGATGAGGACGAAGACACTGAAGCCGCATAATTTTAATGCCTCGACTGAACCATTGACCCCTGGCACCACGTCAGGGGTTTTGTGGTGATCGTCGCTAGCTAATTCCTCAGATGGTAGCCTGATTCTCAGGACTGCTATGGAATGCTCCCCTAGCCCTGGTGGCGTCGTTTTATGAACAAGGATGCGATCGCATCTCTGGATCTGTCTTTCATCGTCTTTGCGATCGCACGCAAGCCACCTCGCCAATAGCCAACTATGTCCGCAGCATCACCAACCTCTCCCCCAACTCAGCCCCGATACGACCTAGTCGTATTCGGCGCAACCGGATTTGTTGGCACCCTGCTATGTCAGTACTTGGTGCATCATCTTGGCCCAGCAGAATCCCTGGCATGGGCAATTGCAGGGCGGTCTCAAGCCAAATTAGATGACCTTGCCACCCGCTTGGGCCCCAAGGCCAAACACTTACCTCGACTAGTCGCAAACATTACCGATGAGTCGACTCTGCGGGAATTATGCGCCCAAACCCGAGTCGTCATCTCCACCGTCGGTCCCTACGCCCTCTACGGTGAACCACTGGTTAAGGTATGCGCCGAGACCGGCACCGACTACTGTGACTTAACCGGTGAAACCCAGTGGATTCGCCGCATGATTCAGACCTACGAGGACGTTACTCAACATTCCGGTGCCCGCATCGTCCACTGTTGTGGCTTCGACTCGATTCCCTCAGATCTGGGCGTCTACTATCTGCAACAGCAGTCCCGCCATCGCTGGGGGCACCCCTGCCAACGAGTCAAAATGCGGCTGAAGGCTGCCCGAGGTGGTGTTTCAGGTGGTACAGCAGCCAGTGGCATCAACCTAGTGAAAGACGTCGCTGCTGACCCAGCCCTGGCCCCCACCCTGGCCAACCCCTATGTCTTGTGTCCAGCCCAAGATCAACCCTGGGATCATCCACCGGTCCTAACGGCTGTTCACTACGATGGTGACTTTCAGGCATGGAGTACGCCCTTTATCATGGCCGCAGTCAATACCCCCATTGTGCTGCGCTCCAATGCCTTGCAGGGCTATGCCTATGGCCAAAGTTTTCACTATGACGAGGCAATTCTAACCGGGTCAGGGCCATTCGGCTGGCTCCTCGCTACTAGCCTTAAGGTGGGTCTAGATGGGTTGGCCCTGGTGTCGACCTGGTCTCCTGGCCGCTGGCTGCTAGAGCACACCGTCGTGCCTGCCCCTGGCCAAGGGCCTAGCGCAGAAGCTCAAGCCCAGGGATTTTATGATCTCCGCTTCTGGGGACAAACTGCCCAGGGCCAGACAATTCGCGTCAAAGTGGCAGGAGATCGCGACCCCGGCTACGGTTCAACTGCAAAGATTCTAGGCCAGGCCGGCATATGTCTGGCTCAAGATGTGCCAAAGTCTACCCAAGCAGGAGGATTTTGGACCCCGGCTTCCCTATTTGGTGACGCATTGATTGAGCGATTAATAAATTATGCTGGCCTCACCTTCGAGGTGCTTTAGGCTGTATTCCTCAGATCCTGCTTTACCTATAAGCATTGGTATGAGGACAAATCCTCCTCTATGGCAAAAGGCAGACATCAGAAGGCAGAAGCATGAATTGAATCCCTACTGCGCCGGGATCTCAGTCAGTCGAGCTGTCCTAATCAAACTGCGGATCGCTATAGTGCAAGCAGGGCGAGGAAAAATGTGCCAGATTGTTGCCGCCGATTGCTCTCATCAGCCAGGACGATTGACGCCATCTGTTGAGCTGTTGCAGCGTAGATTCTCAACGCATGAAGAAAGCTCCAGCCGCATGACTGGAGCCTCTGGTGCAGTAGATGATTGATCCCCCAAGGAGCCTGCACCAAGCTTGTCGGACAAAATCACCCCTTAGCAACAACCAAGGGGCGACTGCACAACTGAGGACTCAATCCACTCGTGGCGGTCATGATCTGAGTAAAAGCCAACTATTCAACCGTAGCGACAGCGTCTTTTCCTAAGTTTTCCCGCCGCAGTTGGTCAAAGTCGACGGCATCTTTATCTAGGTTTTCCCGCCGTAGCTCATCGAAATCCACGGCCTTAACCCCTACCTGGTAGCCACGACGTTGCTCGGGGTTAGCCGCTGCGTCCTGGTCTAGATTTTCCTGCCGTAATTCGTCGAAGTCGACTCCTTTTAGGACAAGGGACTCATGGCTGATGGCATCCTTGTCTAGATTTTCCTACCGGAGCTGATCAAAATCCACCTTACTGGATTTGTCTAGGTTCTGTCGCCGAATCTCATCGAGAGTGGTGGCGTCTTTATCAAGGTTATCTCGCCGCAGTTGGTCGAAATCAGGTGCGGCAAAAGCCACTGGAGAGAAGACCAGGGAGGCGATGGTTGTTGTAAAGATAGGAAGGGCGAGGCGCTTCATAGTTCGGCTCCTTAAGGCACTCAACGAATCAATCAATCATCTTGATTCCTATAGTGCCGGGAATATCTGAAGCCCTTCTGACTCGCCCCTAAGCAGGAGTTAAGGGATTCCTGAGAAAACTGAAAAGCAACGGTGAGCCAGCTAAATCACCAGTGAATATTGGAGACAGGAAAAATAAACTTCCCGACCACTTGTAAATTATAAATTTAGGCTTAGAATATCGGAAGCATACATTTTTGAGGTATTTACTAGCGTAATGGCCAAGAGTGAATCACCCCTCACAGGTAAAGCATTACTGCAAAAGGTCAAAGAGTTAGGCCATCTTCCTAAACGAGAAACTGCTAAGGAGTGTGGCTACTACTCAACGACAAAGGATGGCAACATCCGAGTTAACCTCTCTGGCTTCTATGATGCTCTGCTAGAGGCGAAAGGAATTGTCCTTGATGCTGAGGGCAGCAAGGATGGCCGTGGCAGAGAGGCGTCTTATAGAGTTAAAGTCCATAAGAATGGTCAGATTGTGATTGGAGCAGCCTACACCCAGGAAATGGATCTGCGGCCAGGGGATGAGTTCCAGGTCAAGCTAGGGTACAAGCATATCCACTTAGCACGCCTGGATGACGACGACGATACTGAAGCAGCGTAGTTCCCAGTCATTTAACTGCAGCAATCCCCCCGATTTAATATATCGGGGGTTTTTATGTTGGCAGTGTCTGTACCACTGGATCAAAAAAAGGGGTGGGAAAATCCCACCCACAGTTCAGGAGTTTATGAGGAGATTGCAACTACAGCCAATCACCAACGCCGAGGGATTGAACCATCATGCCCCAATGGCATAGAAGCCTTGGGAAACACCATCCATTTGCCTGGATCAATCTATGGCTGGCAGTTGATATAGTTACATCTATGAATAATTTCATCAGAAAACGAGCGTTCTGGCAACCCTCTGTAGCCAAAACCTCTACGTAGAGAACGACTGCAAATTATCCAGGTGACGGCTAGTGGGGAGGTCGCCAGGGGCGGAGGAGGTGACGGGGGCAGGGAGAGCCTGTCTCCTAGGTCTCTGTTCTATGCCCATGGGGCCCCGTGCCTAGCTCGATTGTCTAATCCTGGGTATTAATGCTGTATGTGGACTACAAGCCAAGTTGATACCTGGGCAGACCATAGAAACTGGCTCCAGATGGCTTATCCCTGGTCGAGAAGAAAACTAAAGATTTGTTGTCAAGCCTATCAAAAATTGAATATTTCCAGAGGCTGGGATACCTCGAAAACTTTCTGTAGCCTACAATGCCATCATTAATGTTGTGTATTGCTCTGACTCTATGGTGTAGAGATTCGCCATGCTTGAGTTATCGGCCTTGAGTTAGAGACGCTTGAGTTAGGGAAGGATCTCTTCGCTCTGAGGTAAGCCTGTC
The DNA here is from genome assembly GCF_002075285.3 of Halomicronema hongdechloris C2206. Classification (GTDB taxonomy): domain Bacteria; phylum Cyanobacteriota; class Cyanobacteriia; order Phormidesmidales; family Phormidesmidaceae; genus Halomicronema_B; species Halomicronema_B hongdechloris. The sequence goes on from NZ_CP021983.2 coordinate 4,181,908, forward strand.
ATCCCACTCAGGGTCTTGACGTGATTGAGTAAAGAGTGCTCGATCGCTAGGGGATAATTTAGGTGTTTTTCCTAGGCGCTGTGATGGCATTATTCCCTGGGCAGTTGTCTCTCGGGCTAGGTTAGTCTGTGCATATATGAGCCTCTGGAATGAATCCCAATAGAAGTGAGTCTGCTAAGGATGGAGGCTTTTTGATTCTAGGCTAGTACGCTAAGGCAGAAGCAGGAGGCAGAAGGGCCATGCCCGCGCGTAGGGCAAAGCCCATGCGAAGCAGCAGGCAGAAAAGGCAATCCTGAGACATTCAGTTTTTCCGCGCCAGTTGGCCCTCTACTTAGAGTGCTCTGATGCTCTAAGGATTGACTTAGAGTGGGGTCGATTGTGCTTGCTGTCATAGGGCCACAGGTCTTGAGATGCCCTTGGCAAGGGCTGGTTTTAGAAAGTGCGCTTGAGTGGTCGTCTACCTTTTGTTGAAACGTCATAATTATTCAATTTAAGCAATCTCTCAACACTTACTCACGGGACAATAAAGAAGGTATTGTCATGGCTAATCTCAACCTAACGCTGAATGTTCGGGTTGTTGGAGGTCCTCAGGTTTCAGTTGCTCGCACTAAAGTCATTGAAGCCTACGACAAAATTGATGTTGTGCTCAATCCAGGGGATACCGATATCTCGGTTGAAATCCAACCTGGCGCAGCGACTCAGGTAGGGTTTTTGCTAATCAAGTCAAGTCTGTACAGTCAGGCAGACCCTGATCCAACCATCACGTATACCGTGAGTGATGGGGCGACGGATTTTCCGGCGGTGGGGGCAGGGCTAGAACTCGATGATCCCCACATTTACATCGGTGGTGCCCTGGCTGTCTTTGGGTTGGCCCCCAGAATTTTGCGGTTCACCAATGCCTATGCGGCGGATCCGGCGAATCCTGCCATTAACCGAGCCATGATTGAAATTTTTGTGGGTCGTGATGCAACGCCCTAAAGCTTCAGCATCTGTGAGCCCCTTGAATACCCCATTCTGTGAGAGGACTTGACTATGCCCATTACTCCCACCTATCCCGGTGTTTATATTGAGGAGATTCCCAGTGGTGTGCGGACCATTACGGGGGTAGCCACCTCGATTACGGCGTTTATTGGCCGCACCCGGCGTGGTCCGGTGGATGAGCCCATTACCCTCAACAGCTACAGCGACTTTGAACGGGTGTTTGGCGGGCTATGGCTGCAGAGCACCGTTAGTTTTGCGATACGAGACTTTTACTTAAATGGGGGCTCTCAAGCCATCGTGGTGCGCCTCCAGGAAGGGGGAGCAACGGCTCAGTTGACGGTACCCAGGGCGACGGCCCCAAGCACCCTGGCACTAGTGGCGGCTAACGAAGGCGCCTGGGGCGATAATCTACGGGGGCGAGTTGATCATGACGTTTCGGCGGACATGGCGACCCTATTGGGGGTGGCGGAGACTGACCTGTTCAACTTGACGGTGCTTGATGTACAAACCGGAGCCCTGGAAGAGTTTCGTAATCTGACGGTGGTGGATAGTCCGCGTCGGGTCGATCAGGTGCTGGCGGATCGCTCTAGTTTGGTGCGGGTGGCTAGTTTGCCGGTGCCTGCCACTCGACCCGATGCCAATGATGCCGACCTGTTGGCAGATGCTGGCAATCCAGACCCTGCGATCGCAACGCCTGCCCTAGAAGAGCTGCAGAAGCCGCCCTTTAGCAGCGACATTCGCTCCAATGGCGTGGCCCCAGGTGATGAGGGGGACGATGGCGCCCCCCTGTCAGAACCTAACTTCATCGGCCCCGGCAAAGCCACTGCCAAAGAGGGGCTCTACGCCCTGCTGAAGACGGATCTGTTTAACCTCCTCTGTCTACCCCCCTACTCACCGATTACAGACATTGACTCTGGGTTAATCACGGCGGCGGCCAGCTTCTGTGAAGAACAGCGGGCCATGCTGATTCTAGATCCCCCGGCAGACTGGAGCAGCAAGGAAGACGCCAAGGCCGGCATTAACGCCGGGGTAGGCACCACCAGCCGCAATGCGGCGATTTTCTTCCCCCGGTTGCGGCAGCCCCATCCCCTGCGCAGTAACCAAGTAGACTCCTTTGTGCCCTGCGGTGCCATCGCCGGCATTTTCGCCCGCACCGATGCCCAGCGAGGCGTGTGGAAAGCCCCAGCCGGGTTGGAGGCCACCCTGAATGGGGTGCCTGATTTGAGTGTGAAGCTGACGGATGCCGAGAACGGTGAACTCAACCCCTTAGGGGTGAACTGTCTGCGGTCGTTCCCGGGGGTGGGGCGAGTGGTGTGGGGATCGCGCACCCTGCAGGGGGCCGATCGGCTGGCCTCCGAGTGGAAATATATTCCGGTGCGTCGCCTGACCTTGTTCCTAGAAGAGAGCCTCTATCGCGGCACCCAGTGGGTGGTGTTTGAGCCCAATGATGAGCCGCTGTGGGCGCAGATTCGCCTGAATGTGGGGGCCTTTATGAATAATTTGTTCCGGCAGGGGGCGTTTCAGGGAACCACGCCCAGGGAGGCTTACTTCGTCAAATGTGATAGCGAAACCACGACCCAAAACGATATTGATCGCGGCATCGTCAATATCATCGTGGGATTTGCCCCCTTGAAACCGGCCGAGTTCGTGATTATCAAGTTCCAGCAAATTGCCGGCGAGATTGCCACCTAAGGGAGACGGTGAAATGGCTCAATTTAGCGTCAACGCGCAACGGTTTGACCCCTACAAGAATTTCAAATTTCGGGTCAAGTGGGATGGTCGCTATGTGGCGGGCATTAGCAAAGTCGGTGCCCTCAAACGCACCACCGAGGTGGTAGAGCATCGGGAAGGGGGCGACCCCAGCACCTCGCGCTATTCCCCCGGTCGCTCCAAGTTTGAGCCGATCATGTTGGAGCGGGGGGTGACCCACGACAGCGAGTTTGAGCAGTGGGCCAATAAGGTCTGGAATTATGGATCGGGGTTAGGGGCCGAAGTCTCGCTGCAGGACTTTCGCAAAGACATCATTCTCGAGGTGATGAATGAAGCGGGACAGGTGGCCATTGCCTACCGCGTCTACCGGTGTTGGGTGTCCGAGTTTACCGCTATGCCGGAACTCGATGCCAACGCCAATGCCATTGCCATTCAAAGCATTCAATTGCAAAACGAAGGATGGGAGCGGGATTACGATGTCACAGAACCTACGGAGCCCAGCTTCAGCGAGCCCGAAGCTTAGGCCATCGTCGGGATTTCCAGCGGTTTCTGAACGACTACTGGAGGCGTTTGGCCTGCAACCGCCGTTGGGATTACGGCCCTATGGCCTAGCGGTTGAGGACCTCGACATCGAGTTTAGTCAACCGCTGCGGCCCCAATTAGAGATCGACGTATTGGCAGCCTGCACCCGAGACGCTCAGGGCAGCGATATAGATCCAGAGTTTTTCTGGCATTTGGGGGTGAGCCAACGCACGGCGGCCTTACTGAAGCTGGTGGCGCTGGAGGTGGGGCCAACCTTGACCATGACCGTGACCTGCCCCCAGGAGTCTTGTCAGCAGACGATGGAGGTTGCGATCGCATTGGCGGCCCTAGAGCAGCTCCAGGCCAATGCCAGCCAAGACATGACCACCGTCTCCCTGGGCCAACAGCAGTTGCGGCTACGGCGACCCACTGGCCAAGACCAGTTGGCCTGGCTCACCCAGGCCAGCCAGGGGCAGCCCCCGGCACCAGAAACCATGGTGTACGCCCTACTAGTCGACCCGCCGGCCGAGACAGAGTTGCCCCCGGCCTGGCCTGATCTCGATCAAGCCCTAGACCAATTGGATCCCCTGGTGAATTTTAGTTTGGCGGTCACCTGCCCCCACTGTGGCCAGTCGGCCCAACCGGCTATCGATCTGGGAGCCTGGGCCTTGCAAGCCCTGCAGCGAGTGCAGCAGCGGTTAATCGAAACGGTGCATCACCTGGCCTGCCACTACCACTGGAGCGAGGCTACTATTCTGGCCCTACCAGCCTGGCGCCGCCATCGCTACCTGACCCTGATCGATCGGGAGCCTGTCTACTGATGAGTTACTTGAGGCCGGCCTACGCCAGCAAACCGGATTGATCCCTGGGGCAGCTTCCCCGGCCCTGGCCATGTCCTGGGGCCAGTCCCCCCAGCCCCCGCCGACTGAGCTGCCCCTGAGCGAGGCACGTACCACCCCATTTCCGGCAGCCCAGAGCCCATCTGTAGACCAGACTATAGACGAGACCGTGTCTCCCGAGACTCTAACGCCACGGCCAGTGGCCCCACCGCCGGCACCACTGCCCCCAGCCAGCCAGCCTGTGCAACCACCCCTGCCAGACATCACCAACTCTGAGACGGCCCAGCCGCCTAGACCGGCTCGAGCCGGAAGCATCCCCGCCTTTGTCAGTCCCAGGCCCGAGCCCATTGGCGTCTAGGAAAACCGATAGTCCCAAACAGCCCTCAGCTGACGGCGTGGATGCCTTGCCGTCCAGCTCGCCCCAGCCCCCACCCCCTGAGGCACCCCAGCACCAGTCCCACTGCCGCGGGCATCCATCGAGCCATCTGAAGGCTGAGGCGACGGCGCCGACAGCGGTATCCCCGCCAGCCGATCCGCCGCCGTCATCCCCCGATTGGCCAATCTTTCAGACGGTACGGGCCTGGGTGGCAGCCTCACCGGAGCAGAGGGCTGTTGCCGGAGAAGACACCCCAGTCCACCAAGTCGTCCCGGCAACAGCCGCTAATTCTCCGCCACCGGCTGCGGTTACCGCGGATGACTCCCCGGAACCATGGCTTCTAGGGCAGGACGCCACCCGCCTGCAGCCATCTGCTTCTGCCGTTGCCGAACCGACTACCGTGATCTCGATTGGGTCGATTCAGGTCATGGTAGAGGGGCCGTCGCCGCCACCGGTGCCCTCGCCCCCACCGCCGCGCCCATCAGGGACCCCGTCGCCTGTCCGCCTCAGTCGCCATTATCTGCGTCTCCGCTAGAGAATTCTATGGCCTTCGTCGAGACTGGAAACGCCATTGGTGCCGTCACCCAGCTGTTGCGGGAGCACCTACTGCCGCCGACGGTGCCGGAAGCCGATATCACCGTGGGCCGGCCTGAGGCTGCTGCTACCTCGTCCCAAAACCCCAAACTCAACCTATTTCTCTACGAGATCCAGTTCGACCCCAGCCTGCGCAATCACGCCCTAGACAAAGGCCAACCCTTTCCCCTCTGGTTAGTGCTGAAATATCTGCTCACCGCCTTCGATACCAGTGGCGACAGCGATAGTATTTCGGCCCACGGACTGTTGGGAGAGGGGATGCGGGCCTTGCAAGAATTAGGCCTTTCTCCCCCTTAATTGGCTCCACCAGCCCCCCTCAACACCCGTGCCGCCCTGCAAGATAACCCCGAACCCCTCAAAATCACCTTCGATCAGACATCGTCAGATCTGCTCTCTAGGGTGATGCAGGGCTCGGAGGAAAAGTATCGCTGCTCCATCGGGTTTGAGGTGCGCCCGGTGATGATTACCACCCGCCAGCCCTCCTTCCTATTCCTTGTTGGTGGGGCATCGACTATACCACCGACACCATTATCGGTGAGGCGGGCATCAGCATTCCCGTGTTGCCTGCCATGGGGGGCCGATGCTGCGGGATTTATCTCCCCCTAGGGTGACGCCGATTAATCCCGATGTGCCCACAGCTGTTATCCCAACGGTCACCCTGCGGGGGCAAAACCTGGCCCTGACCGATCTCTCGGTGCGCCTGGGGGCCGCTAGAGTTGGCCATGGTGGCCCAGTCTCCTGGCGAAATTCAGGTTGCCGTTAACGGCGATATCCCCAATGGGGAGAGGTGATTTCAGCCGGCAGTCACCCCCTGTGTGTGGTGCAAGCATTGCCGGACGATCACCGAGCGCAGTAGTAATCTACTGGTGCTCAATCTGCTGCCTCTGTTAACCAGTGCTGAGTACAGTGTCAGCCCCGACCCCGAGTTACAGGGGGTGCTGACCCTGAACGGTCGATTATTGGGCACGACGGCAGACGATATTTTTGTCGCCCTCTACCGGGAAGGTGACACGATCCAGGTGTTTGATGCCGTGGAGCCGGTGGTGCCGCTGGCGATTCCGCAAACCCAACTGCGGCTACCGATTCGTCCTGCTGACCCGGTGCCGCTGGATGGCGATCGCATCATCCTGCGGGTCAATGGCCAGCAAGCCCATAATAGCCCCTTGGTGACCCTGCTATGACTACCCTGAGTCAGCCCATTACCTTCTCTCCTGGCCTGCAGGCCGCCGATGCCAGTGCCAATGCCTGGCTGCGACAGGTGACTCTGCGGCTGCGGCGGAGAAATTTGCTGGCGCTGGCACCAACAGGGATACACGACGGCGGCTGGAACCACTACCCTGCCTGCCTTGGAAGACCGTCTCAAGGGAAAGTCTAGATCTCAGGTCGCCACTGGCACGATAAGTGCCACTTCTTTGCCACCGATGTCACCGCCCGCTACTTGACGGAGCAGATCGAGGCCGTTTCCCCGGTGCCCGGGAAGAGTCCCCAAGGGGAGCTTTGGTGGGGTGGTCGAGGCCCTGGCCCTAGACGATGCGGCGGCCTTCGTGCTGGCCCTTGGCCCTAACCCCCGTCTTCGATGCGGCGGCGGCACCGGTGATCGCTACCTGTCAGAATAATCCGGCTGCCACTCAACCGACCTTAGCCCTGGCCCAAACGCTGTGGGATCGCCCCGGCGAGATTCTGGCTCTAGCCGATGGCAGCCATCCCCTGTGGCGCTATGGTCTCTTGTCAGCAGCCTTAGAGCCCTTAGGATGGGACGCGCCGTTGACGGTGGCGCCGCTGATTGCCCGGCAGCTGCTGTTGACCCCAGCTGGCCTGCCGGCTGATGTCAGCCTCTGGTCCTGGGGCGAGGCTCCCTTGCCGTCACTGTCGGCTAGTGGTCAGGTGATGGCCCAGCGCTTGCGGCTGGCCCCGACATGCCTGCGCATTGTGCCCATTCAGGCAGCGGCAGGAACTCTGGCCCAGCCGACGATTCAAGCCATGACTCGGGTGAGTCAGCGGCCAGTGCTGGCCTTGAGCGACTGGGCGGTCACCGGCGATGAGGCGCTCAAGAGCCTGTTGACTCTGGCCTGGCTACGGGGGACTGATCTCTATCTGCCGGGGCGCTCTGTCAAGACAGGCGGCGGCGATGACCAGTCTCAGGGTTACCCAGCCTTACAGGCCCTGGCAGGCGCTGCCGATGACGGTGTTTTGGCGCCAGGGGCAATGGCCCCCCATTAGCGGCCTTTGCCAGCCAGCAAGTTCTCCCTATCCTGGAATTGCCCCGGTTGGACTATTGCGATCGCATCCAAACCTGGTACCAAGCCCTGGGATTGCAGGACACCGACGCCAGCCCTGCCCTGCAGCAGGACATTGCGAATGCGCCCGCCGCTTCGCTACGAACCCCAGACCATCCACCGCATTGCCGCCGGAATCCCGGCTGCGACCGATGCCGGCCTCACCCTCACCGCCGCCTGTCGGGCCGAGATGGCCTTAGACATGGGAACTCTGGCCCAACCCGTCAGGCCTCGCTTTTAGCGCCCAGGAATTGGTGCTACCGCCCAAACAACATCAGCAATTTCAGGAAATTCTCCAGGCCATGACCGCCCTCACCCAGGTGCACTACCAGTGGGGCACGGCCCGGGCCTGGAACGAATGCGGCATTTCCGTCTTATTTGCTGGCCCCCCCTGGCACCGGCAAAACCATGGCCGCCGAAGCCCTGGCTCACCAGCTGGACCTGCCCATGTACCGCATCGACCTGTCCCAGGTGGTGAATAAATACATCGGCGAAACCGAAAAGAACCTGAAGCGCCTCTTCGACACCGCCGATATCTCTGACACGGTGCTCTTTTTCGACGAAGCCGACGCCCTCTTCGGCCGCCGCACCGAAGTCAAAGATGCCCACGACCGCTACGCCAACCTGGAAATCAGCTACCTGCTAGAGCGCATGGAACGCTTCCAGGGCCTGGCCATCCTGGCCACCAACCGGCAAAAAGATCTCGACGACGCCTTCCTGCGCCGGCTGCGCTACATCATCGAATTTCCTCTGCCCGAAGAACGAGAACGCCGCCGCCTCTGGCAGCAGGTGATCCCACCCCAGGTAGACGCCAGCCAGCTCGATATCGCCTTTCTGGCCCGCCAGTTCCCCCTGGCCGGGGGCCATATCCGTTCCATTATCTTCAATGCCTGCCTGCAAACCGCCCGCTCCCCCACTCTCCCACTCCCCCACTCCCCATCCCCCGCCCTCTCCATGGAGACCGTCTTGATCGCCGTCAAACGAGAATACGACAAACTCAACCGTTCCGTCAGCCAAACCCAGTTTGGCCCCTATGCCCCCCTACTTGAGAGGCTCGACCATGCCTGATCGACGCATCCACATCCAACGCCTAGTGATTCGGACCCGAGGGCTGCCAGAGTCCACGGTGCGGACGGCCCTAGCCGGGCTAGACATGGCTCTGCAGGTGGAAGCCGCCCGCCATCCAAATCTGGCCCAGGCTGCAGCCACCCTAGATCATCTGGACCCAACTCCTGTCCGGGCCCGCGGCGATAGCCAGCAGCTGCGCCCAGCCATTGCCCAGCGGGTGATGGCAGCCATTGCCCCACACCCTCCAAGTCGTAACCCATCCAGGACCCATCCCATGGTTTCTTTGATTCGAGGCGCCATCATCGAATACGGCAGTGATTTCCTGGGACCCCTGCCCAATGTGGTCATCTTCCAATTCAACCCCGACAGTCTCGCTCGCACCCTACAGATTCCCTCTCGACCGGAACAATCTCGCCGCCCAGAGCGCTATGCCACCGGTGATAGCCCCCATGAAACCATTTCTCTCACGGCCCATTTCAGTGCGGCTGACCAGCTGGATGCCGGTAATCCCCTGGCCACCACCCCTTCGGCATTGGCCCCCAACTGGCAGCCCTAGAGCAAATGGTTTACCCCAGCAGCACCCTCAGCGGCTTTGATTGGCAAAGCCGTGGATGCTGTTGGCGATGCCCTGGGCTTGGGCGGCGACGGTGCTCCTGCCACGCAGTCTATTCCCCGGGTGGCGCTGCCCAGATTGTTATTTATCTGGGGTGACACCCGGGTATTGCCGGTCGAAATTACCTCGATGTCCATCACCGAGCAGCAGTATGACCATCGACTTCACCCCATCCAGGCGGAAGTGGCCCTGGGCCTCTCGATCCCCACCCAGGAGAGCTTCCGGGTCAATGACGATGCCATCGGTCGCGGTGCCCTGGAATATTCCACCCTGGCCCGAGAAGCCCAGGCCATTGTGAACCTGGCCAATACCGCCAGCCAGGCCGCCGATTTGGTGACGGATTTGGTGTCGTTTTGATCCGTGGGTCTTCCCCTACCGAGCGGTGTTTCTCAAGTTCGAGCAGGGTCACCTACGTTCCCTTTCACTCTCCGTCCTCCGCCCTCCGCCCTCCCTCCTCCGCTCTCCGTTCTCCGTCCTCCGTCCTCCGCTCTCCCTTCTCCCTATGTTCCTCGAAACCTCTCGCTATTACCGGGTGCCCCAAGCCGACGTCGCCCTCCCAGGACGCACCGTCCGGGCCGTGTGCCGGCGCCGTTTACCAAAAGTCGAAGGCATCCCCTACACGGTTCAAGACCAAGACCGCCTGGATATCCTGGCCCAGCGCCAGTACGACAACTCCACCCAGTTCTGGCGCATCGCCGATGCCAATACCGAACTCGAGGCCAATGACTTGGTTAAAGAGCCCCTGAGAGAGATTCGAATCTAGCGCCTATAGCCCGCTCTATCAACCCCAATACCCATTGCCCTCTAACTTTTTTCTGTCCGCTTTCTGTCCGCCTTTAATTTTTCATTCTGCATACCTTGAATCGCGCGCACTCTATACTCACCTATCCATGCACTCATCCCCTCGCTTACCCTATTCCCATCCTGGTTGGGCTGAAGTCGAAGTACCTGTGGTGTATGGCTTTCAGCTAGGCCTCGGCCTGAGCTCGGCCGAACGGCTTCGCCAAGCGCGACAGCGGCTCTGCAGGAGCGACACCGTCGAACCGCTGCCTGGATCGCGTGGAAGGGCCTGTTGGTCAGTGGCGATGGACCATGATAAGACCACGCTTAGTTTTCCAAGCCAAAGATCTCACCCGAGGGGATCTCGTTCCCCTCGGACTCCTACGACCAGGGCGAACCGCTTGTGGTGAGCGGAGTCGAACTACCACCCTGGACCCTGCGGAAGGGATGGCCGATCAGCCGTTCAAGATCGCGTCGCATCGGTGAAGTAACGAGCTTTTCTGCATTGGGAGCGGCAACCCGCCCTAACCTATTCCTTTTTCCGTTCTCCGCCCTCCTTCTCCGTTTTCCTTTTCCTCATCACTCCATTTCTAGCTCCTGCCATGATCGAATACCGCCTCTATATCGATAACACCCCCGCCAGCCGCGAGCAGCTGGATCTGGTGGAAGACATTACCGTCGAGCAGGCGGTGGATATGGCCTGGGAGGCTCGCTTGCAGATTCCCATTGGCACCGATGAACAAGGGCAATGGAACCGAGAGGCCGAGGAGTTGTTTGCCGAGTTCACCCCGGTGCGGATTGAGCTGCGGGTGGGAGATGGGGCCTTTTCACCCCTGATCGATGGGCCGGTGGTGGATATTGAGACCCAGATGCAGACGGAACCAAGACAGAGCATGGTCACCATCGTGGTGCAAGACGACAGCGTGTTCTTAAACCGAGAAGACCGGATTTTCCGCTTCGATCAATTGCTGGACCACCAGATTGCCGAGGAGCTGTTTGGTGAGGTGCCTCAGATTACCACCACTGACATTGCCACCACCCCGGCCCCCAGTAGTAACAGTGATATTTCGGTAGTGCAGCGGGGGACTGCCATGCAACTGTTGCGATCGCTAGCCCAGCGCCAGGGCATGCATGCCTATGTGCTGCCAGGGGAGACCCCGGGGCAGAGCATCGGCTGCTTCCAGCCCTTTTCTACCGAGCCTGGAGATCTGCCGCCCCTGACCCTAATGGGGCCAGAGCGCAACCTGGACACCTTTTCTCCCCACGATGACCTGCAGCGTCCGGCCCGGGTCACCACCTATGCCCTCAGCCTGCTAGATAAGACGGTGACCCAGCGCACCACTGACCCGGGCGACTTAGACCGCCTCGGTCCCAATCCTGCCCTGGACGAAGACACCCGTCCAGCCGCCCAGATTCTGCCGCCCCATTACGGCGATGCCGTAGATCTGGACCAGATGGCGGCCGCCGCCGCCGAGCGGGCCAGCTATGCCTCAGAGGTGAGCGGCACGGTCTTGGGGCACTACTACCGGGGCATTCTATTGCCCTACCAGGTGGTCACAGTACGGGGAGTGGATCCCGGCGCAGCGGCCCCTACCTGATTACCCAGGTCACCCATGCCCTGACCCGCACCGAATATTCCCAAACCTTTAGCCTGCGGCGCAATGCCCGCTCAGAAGGGGTCGGGGACAACTTTGCTGATCTCGTGGGAGCAATCTATTGATGACGACCTCAGACTATGAGCGGATGATGGTGGAACTCTCGGAGTTTCAGCGATCGCGCTATTTCGGCAAATACCGTGGCCTAGTGCGGGACGTGGACGACCCCGACAATCTAGGGCGACTGGTGGCGCAGGTACCCGAGGTCTACGGCCAGGAAGATTCCCCTTGGGCCTGGCCGGCTGTGCCCTTTGCCGGGGCCAGCCATGGTCTGGTGCTCTTACCTGAAGTGGGGACGGCGTCTGGATCGAGTTTGAAGCTGGGGATATCTCTCGGCCCATCTGGACTGGCTGCTGGTGGGCCAGGGGCGAACTGCCTGACCCCGGCAGCACCGAAACTCGCACCTTAGTGACTAGTCGGGGCCACAAGCTGGTGCTGGATGACCGCAACGATCAGGTGCAATTGCTCCATGCTGGCGGTGCCGAACTGACCATGACCAATACCGCCATCACTCTCAAGATTGGGGCCACCCAGGTGGAGCTCTCCGCCAGCGGAGTCAACATCAACAATGGAGCATTCCAGGTGCGCTAATGGCCGGATCCTATCTCACCACTGCCAGTATGATTATGTGTCCCCACGGGGGTCAGGCCACCCTGTTTACCAGCAACACGGCGGTCGAGGCCGATGGCGCCCCCGTGCTGCTGGAAACCGACGTGCACCCGGTGGCGGGCTGCCCCTTTACCGTAGGCCCCAAATATTCCCCCTGCGTCCGCATTCAATGGTCGGCAGGGACCCTGCAAACCACCATCAACGGCACCCCGGCCTGGTTTAAAACCAGCATCGGCCAGTGCTACAACGCCGAAGGGGCTCCCCAAGGCGTTGCCGTCATTGTGTACACCCAACCCCAGGCAGACTCGCGATGATTCCCCCCGATGGCCGCCACCTCTCGTTCCCGTTTCGCATTGCCGCCGATGGCCGCACTGCCCAGGTCGATACCCTGGAGCAGCATGTGCGGGATGAGTTGATTCAGCTGATTCTGACCAATCCGGGAGAACGGTTGTTTCTGCCCGAGTTGGGCCGGGGGTGCGGCGGCTGGTGTTTGAGAATGCCGGAGAGATTACGGCAGCAGCGGCCAAAGCCACCCTGACCCAGGCCCCTGTCCCGTTGGTTGGGACAACGGGTGATCCCGGAAGAACTGGTGGTGGGAAAGCAACAACGGAACCATCACCGTCGATCTGCGCTATCGGTAGGCCGGATCCCCCGACCAGCGCCGTCTCCGCTTTGAACGCCAGGGAGGTTAGCCATGGCCATTGTGAATCCAGAAGCGCTGCGGGAGCGGGCCAATAACCTGGGAGAGTTCAACGGCATGGCGCGGGTACTGGTGGAACTGACCCCAGCCGCGGCCCCCCCACAGAAGCCCATTTATTGGTGCATTTCTTCAATGACCAGGGGCTGGCCAGCCTGGTCGCGGCGGGTGGCTGCCGACCTGGCTTTAGCCAAACAATTTTTCATGATTTCTGGGGGCCATCGCATTCTCGGCGGTCCCCTGACCGATCCAGGTGCAGGTGGTCAATGTGACCGCCACCCCTGTCTCCACGGTGTTAGACCTGACCGTCACCCCCCATTGGCGACTATTCCACCTATACCCTCAGCCTCAACTACGACACCATTGACCCCTTCTTCAGTGACCTGCCCTTTAAGTTTCGCCCCGGTTGCTTTAGCAGCGATTGTGCCCCGGCATGGGACCCGCCCGGCTCCCTTAGACGAGCCTGCCATCGACTACTTTGGCCAAGGACTACGACAGCTTTCGCCATGCCCTGATGGCGGCCATGGCCCAGCGGGTACCGGGCTGGCGACCCCACCAGGCGAAGCCGACCTAGACCAGGTGTTGCTGAGTCTATTCAGTGCCGCCGCCGATGAACTCAGTGACTTTCAAGACCGGGGTGATGAACGAGGCCACCTTGAGTACCCTGCGGAAGCGGGTGTCCCTGGCTCGCCATGCCCGCCTGATGGACTACCACTTGGCACCAGGGCAACCAGGCCAGTAGCTGGCTGGCCCCTGATTTTACAGCCCGGAGGTCCAGCCTAGAGGTACCCAAACCCGATCTGCTAGTGCCCGATCGACCGCGTTCCCCTGGTGGTGTGGGCCGGTTCAGAAGAGGTAACCGACCCAGCCGGCAGTCGTGTTTATGAGTCCGTCGCCGCCCTGGATACCCCCCAACAGCTGGATAGTCTGCTGAACCAGATGGGCCCTCTACACTTGGGATGGCGCCATTCCGGCTCTGGCAGCGGGCAGCACCACGGCAGATTTGCTGCTACTGGCCGGGGGACCGGAGGGTCCCTATGGTCTCACCACTAGTGAGACCTCGGCCCGGCAGGTGGAGACCTTGATCCGCTCTGGGGCCATCACCACCTTGCTGATTCAAGAGCGGCTGAATCCGGCCACGGGGGAACGGGCGGGGCGCAATCCGAATAAGCGACAGCTGTTACGGCTGTTGCCAGGCGATCTAGGAGCGACAGCCAAGCTCGATCCGCTTCGGGATATCTGGTATGTGGAGGTCCACTGGCGGCAGCAAGATGCTCTGAAATTTAACTACTGCTTTACCGTCGATTGTCCCGATGGCCAAGTGGAGCATGTGTCCCTCTTCCACGGCAACTTGCTGCCCGGTGTACCACGGTCGACCCCGGGAGATTCTATTTGAGGAGCCGGTTGAGCCTTTGGCGGCAGGGCGCTTTCTACTTCCAGCGCACTGAGCGCTGGGGCACGATCTGTCGTCTGCCTCCGGAACCCCTGGCCTATCAAAACACCCCACCTGGAGGTGAAATCCCGCCCGTATCTACCCTGGCGGTGGAGGTAGTGACGGACGGGGTGGTAGACCCCTGGGATGAGGTGATCGATCTGATCCACAGCGACGACAGCACCGAAAATGGCGATCACTTCATGGTGGAAACCGATGAGCTGGGCCGCAGTCTGCTGCGGTTTGGCAACGGCATCAACGGCCGCCAGTTACCGGTCAATGCCCAGGTACGCTGTCGCTATCAGGTGGGCCTGGGGCTGGCGGGAAACATCGGCTTCGACCAGCTGCGGCAATGTCGATGCCGACGCCTATCCCGAGATTGTCGCCTGCTGGAACCCCTTCGATGTGGTGGATGGACGGGCCCCGGAACCTGCCCTGAAGTAATACGTCGGGCTCCGGAAGCCTAATCGCTTTCGGCAGCTGCGGGCGGTGACCCGGCAAGACTATGAGAACCGGGCCGAAGAACTAGCGGAGGTCTTCGCGGGCGGCGGCTCACTATGCCTGGACTGGCAGCTGGCGGACGGTGCAAATTGCCATCGATCCCCAGGGGGCCACGGAGCTAACGCCTGCCCTGCGGCAGAAACTGGCCCGCCATTTGGACGCCGTGCGGCTGCTGGGGGGAAGACCTGGAAATTCGCCGCCCCCGCTTCGTGCCCCTGGATATTCGGGTGGGGCTGTGTATTCATCCGAGTTATTGGCCGGAAAGATATTCGCTTGGTGCTGGAGCAGGAATTTTCCCAGGGATATACCCCCGATGGTCGCCTGGCCTTCTTCCAATCCCGAATCGCTGGACTTTGGGCAACCCCCCTCTATGCCAGCCAGATTGCCGGGCGGATCCAGGCGGTGTCAGGCATAGACCAATGTTGTCTCCATTAGATGAAACGTTGGAATGACGCCACCCCAAGGTATCGAGGGCCATCACGCCCGGCCTGGGGCGCCAATGATAATTATTCGTGCGCAATGACCCCGACCATGCAGGAAACGGCGTCATTGCCTTTGACATCCGTGGAGGCCGCCAATGACGTCTGATCCCTGTCGCAACGACTGTCGCCAGCCGCCGCGCTTTCCCAAGCGGCTCTTATAATCGCCCTGGCCTGGACCGGATTGACTACCGCATCGGCACCTACGCCGAGATTCGCGCCGCCCTGCTACGGCATCTGGATGCCGACCCGGTGCTGGCTGCAGGGCTGGAACCCACCGGCAGGCGACGACCCCCCGGCATCGCGCCCTCCTGGAAGGGGCCGCCATCCTGGGGGATATTCTCACCTTTTATCAAAGCCTCTATGGCCAACGAAGCCTTTCTGGGCACGGCCCAGTGGCGGGAGAGCATCGCACGATCTGGTGGCGCTGCTGGGCCTATCGCCTCTCCCCCTGGGTTTGGGGGGCAGGGCCACCTTCGCCGTGGGGCATTCAGGGGGATGAACCGGTGGCGATTCCAGCCGGGTTGGGGCTGAAGGCCCAGGTGGAGGGATTAGCCAAGGCCGCTGACTTTCAAACGACGACTGAGGTCACCGCTTACCCTCACCTGTCCCAGTTTCACCTCTATCGGCCTTTTCAATTACCCCGCATCAACACTGGTACTACTCAGTTTTCCGTTAGAACCGTTGATCTGAAAAACACTGGGGTTGATCTCAACCCGGGGGATCGTCTCTTTTTGGTAGACGTGCCCAGCCAGCCCCAAACCAAACGTCAAATTGGAGTCATCCAAGCAGTGCGGGAACGCTTTGACCGCACCGAAATTATCATGGAGGGCAGCTGGCAGCAGGGCGATGCCCAGTATCGAGTGAGTGCCTATAAATTAGGACGCTCATTCCGTCATTTTGGCTATAACAGTCCTCCAGAATTTGTTCGCCTTAACAGTGATGGGACCGCCGTTTCAGAGGTCGTCGATTTTAGTCGGTCATTGCAGGTAGAGAATCCCAATGACTCGCTCGCTGAGAATACTGATGCGCCAGCTTACGCCCCCCTGGCTAACCCCCGGGCAATCCCCCTGGAAAGTCAAGTCGATGACTTATCCATTGGGACTCCTTTGCTCATACAGCTAATTTTGAACCGCAAAAAAGCGACGGATGGTAAATCCGTCGGTGGTTCGACATATTTCTTTGCGCGAGCCATCCAAGCTGTGTTCCAAGCATCCCTCACCCAAGGCGCTATATCTGGGGGTACGACTGTCGTAGCGCTCACGGGTCAGATTACTACAGGCGACAAGGTACTGACCGACATCCGGAGTGTGGAGCTCTTAGAGGTCATTGGTCAGCCATTCACACTGGCGGGAGCCTACCAAGAAAAATCAGCTGCTGATCCCAAAACCCTCTATTTCTTCGGTGACGGTGCTGCCTATCGACATCTGCATCAACGCCCCTTAGCTTTGGTAAATAGCGTAGGACATACCGAATTGCTGACAGCTGTGCTGCCTACCTATCCTCCAGCGCTTGACAAGCAAGTCAAACTGCGTCCGGTTTACCTGCCCGACTTAAAGGCACCATTTACCCTGGCAGATTTTCCCCTGTTAAACCCGCCGTCGACAACGGTGTATGGCAATCTATTGGCCGCCACCCAGGGTAAACCAGAGCAAGAAGCGGTGCTGGGTAATGGCGACAGTCGCCAGGCCTTTCAAACCTTCAAACTGCCGAACGCCCCGCTGACCTATCTCAACAGTGCCGGTGACACACCGCCTGAGGTGCCGGAACTCGCCGTTTATGTCGATAATCGGCAGTGGACGCGAGTGTCGTCCTTCTTCGGCCAAGCCCCCACCGCCGAGGTCTACATCGTACGAGAAGATGCCCAGGGGCGAACAGTTGGGTGCAGTTTGGGCGATGGCAAGACCGGTGCCCGCTTGCCCTCGGGGATAAAAAACATCAGGGCCCAGTACCGCACCGGCAACGGCGCCTACGGTCCCCTCAAACTGGACACCAAGGTGCAGGCCACCGATAGGCTCCCCCGCCTGGACCAGCTCTGGCTGCCGGGGGTGGCTAGCGGCGGCACCGAGCCCGAAAGCGGCGACAATGCCAAGCTGGCTGCCCCAGGCCAGGTGCAAAGCCTGGGCCGCTTAGTCAGCCTGCAAGACTTTGAAACCGAGGCCCTCGGCATTGCCGGAGTGGCCAAAGCCGTCGCCGCCTGGCAACGGGTGGATAACGTACCGGCGGTGGTGCTCACGGTGCTGATGGAAACCGGTCGCGCCGCAGAGGTTGACCAGGTGCGCACACTACTGAACACCTACAACCGCTGCCGCGGTCCCCAACGCTTTCCGGTGCTGGTACAGGCCGGGCAGCGGCGCTACCTCTACCTGCGCCTGGTAACCAGCCTGGACCCGGCCATGCGGCCAGAGCTGCTGACCCAGGCGATTCACACGGCCCTGGGGGTCGGCAAGGAGGGGCGCCAGGGTCTCTTGGCCTTATCCCAACGGCGCTTTGGCCAGCCAGAATATGCCAGCCGCATCGAGGCCACGGTGCAGCAGGTGGAGGGGGTGATTTGGACCCAGGTTAAGGCTCTGGGCTGGTTCCCGGCCACCGATGCCCCCACCGAGTTGACCTACCCCATGGCAGAATCGCGGCTGTCGCTGGTGCCCTGCGGGGCAGACCAGCTATTGGCCTTGCAGCCCCAGCATCTGCAATTGCAATGTGCCGCCGCCCCCCAGGAGGCGTGTTGAGATGACCCACTCTAGCCAGCCGAAACGGGTGCCCCTGTACGACCGTCTGCCCCAGATTTACCACGTACGCGATGCCGAGCAATCGCCGCCGGGGCAGCTGCGGCACTATTTGGCGGTGGTGGAAGCGGTGTTTGGTGAGATCCACGCCAACATCGAGGCCCTCTATCACGATTTCTTCATCGACACCTGCGACGAGTGGGTGATTCCCTACATCGCCGATTTACTGGGCACGACCCACCTCAAGGGGGAGGCCCGCACCCTGCGCGCCGATGTGGCCGACACCATTGCCCTACGGCGACGTAAGGGCACCTTGGATGCGATCGCATGGTTGACCTACAACCTCAGCGGCTGGGGCGTCCACGGGGTGGAGCTACGGGAAAATCTGCTCTGGACCCAGCACCTAAACCACCAACGGCCCGATGCCGGCGGTGTCCCCCCCTATAGCCTGCCTGGGGTCAGCCGCTTTACTCCCATTCGCGGCGGCACCGTACCGGTGCGGGATGCCGCCATGCTCAGCCTGGTCAACACCCCCTTCGATCCTTTCGGCCACACGGTGGATGTAAAACCGCCCGGCCTCGACGCGGTGCGCTACAACCTGCCCAACCTGGCCATTTTCCTCTGGCGGCTGGCGGCCTATCGGGTCACCGTGTCACCCCCCGTCATCCGGGACGTGATCGACAACAGCGCCGCCGGAACCGGAGCCAGCTTTATCCTGCGAGTGGATGTCCATCCCCTGGGGCAGCCGCTGCGGCTGTTTAACACCAGCCGCTTCGACCCCAACCAGAGGCCACCGGTGGTATCGCAGTTGGATCAGACCCCTGGCCCCATCCCCCCAGCCCGCTTGAACCAAGGCTCCGCCGCCGGGGTCCCTGAGGCCTATGTGCAGGTGGACACCTACGACCCAGCCAGCCTCAGCAATCCCGATCTAGACACCGTCGACCGCCTCGACATCGGTGCGGTGGGCCTGCAGCTGCATCTGCCCGAACCCGAGTTTACCAACCGCTCCTGGCCCCGCTCAGAGCCGCCGCCACCGCCTGCCTGGACCCTGCGAGGAGATAATCTCTGCGCCTGGGAAACCGGCCTGGCTCGCCCCCTGCAGAATAACGAGATCGCCGTCGATCCGGTGATTGGCCGCCTGCTGATCGGGGTGGAGACCGCCGCCGCGGCCGCCGCCCTGGAGACGGGATTGCTGCTGACCCACACCTATGGGGCGGTGGGACCAGTGGGGGCCCACCCGCTGTCCCGCCAGCCGCTGCCGGACACCTGGCAAGGGGAGACGGTGGCGGTGCGTCCGGTGAATTTTCACAGTGACCCCAATGGCTTGCAGGCGGCCCTACATGATATCCAGACCGCCACCGCCCCCATCGTCATCGAGATTCGAGACAGCATGGTGCATGAGCTGGATTTAGGGGCCATTGCATCCCCCCTCGACGAAGCCGGGGGCTTCAACCTGCGCCTCAACCGCAGCCTGATCATCCGGGCCGCCAGCGGTCAGCGCCCCCTGATTCGCCTCAGCCAACCGTTGCGATTTCGCCCCAGCCGAGTCTTCGATCCCGATCCCGAGGTGCAAACTCAGTTGGATGCGGTGATGGACCGCCTCACCGTGCGCCTAGAAGGACTCTATCTGACCCGAGCAGCGGGCTTCCCCGCCGGGGACCCCCTGATTGCCCGAGCCGCCCTGCACAGCCTGGAACTGGTGGACTGCATCCTGGATCCCGGTGGTTTCCAGCAACTGGACGGCAGTCGTGCCCCCATCCGCCCAGCCTTAGAACTAGCCAATTTCTATGGCTTTCCCCCCGGCTCCGACCAGGAGGTCGCCTTCAACCAAACCCCCGAAATTCACCTGCAGCGCACCATCAGCGGCCCCTTAACCATCGACACTGACTACCGCCTCTTTCTCACCCACGCCCTGCTCGATGCCGGCAAGGGAGTGGGCGATGCCCCCGATGACAGCTTTGCCGTGGCCGGGCCGGGGTCCCTACCAGAGGGACGCTGGGGGCCGCCTACCGTCGTGAATGGCCTCACCGTTTTCGGCCGCATGCGGGTAGATGAGATTCGCGGCCAGGGAGGCATCTGGGTCCATGCCCTAGAGGTATTGCACAACCAAACCGGCTGCCTCAAGTTCAGCTATTTCTCTGGCCAGGGGGACCGATTGCCCCAGCACCATGGCTGTGTCACTGGCCCGGAGGCGCGGCTGCGCTTCATCAGTGAGATCTGCGGCCAACCCGCCTACGGTCAACTGGCCCGCAGCAGCGACTTTCGCATTCGCGAACGCGGCCCCGGAGACGACGCCATGGGGGCCTTCGGATTTTTGCTAGAGGCCCATAAATGGCGAAATCTGCAGATTCGCTACCGCGAATTTATGCCCCTGGGCGTGAGCCCCCTATTAATTCCGGTGACCTGAGGAGACCACGATGAAAGGCGACTTTTCCAACTGGTATTTTGACCCCAACGACAACTTCAGTGGCGTTCTAGAGCAACAGGGCCGGGTGCGTCTCGACCGCGATGGGCTGGCCCAGACTCAGATCACCACCCACTGGCAAGACACCACTGGCCAAGCCGTCCTGGGGCCGGGGGGTGATGGCCATTCCCGCCAATGCCATCGACGGCTTTAAGGTCACCGCCGCCAGCGTCGACGCTGGCCAGGTGGTTCTGACCCTGCAGCCTGGGCACGGCTGGGCCGATGGGCGCCTGGTGCACCTCAATGGCAGTGACCCTGTCATGCGGCTGGCCACTTACCTAACCCCCCCGATTCAAACCCCAGGGGCCACCGTCGACAGCCTTGAGGTAGGGGTGCGCGACGCCGTGGTGCTAGACGTGTGGCGCGAGGCCCTGAACGGCTTTCAGCGACCCGACACTCTGATTGAACCGGCCCTGGGTGGCCCCGACACCAGCGAGCGGCTGCACACGGCCATGGCCCTGCGGCTCTACCGGCTCAGCCCGGGGGAAACCTGCTGCACCATCGCCACCGCCTTGCAAGATCCCCTGGCCAGCCAAGGCAAACTCACGGTCTCGCTGCAACCTACCGAGGTGATCGACGGCGACTGCCCGGTGGTGGCTGGTGGCGGCTACACCGGCTTCGAACATTTGCTCTACCGCATCGAAATTGCCCAGGTCGATACTGGCATCCCCAGCTTCAAATGGTCCCAATTCAATGGCGGCTTGGTGGGCCGGGGCCGGTTTAATGCCGCCACTCGGCGGGTGATGATTACCGCTAACCTGCAAGCCATCAGCACCGCCAGACTCGATCAGTTCTATTTAGAGGCCATCCAGTACGACCCCCTGTCACCGGCCACCCCGGGCCGGGGCCACTGGCGGGTCACCTATGGGGCTCAGGCCACCTTAAATAGCGATAACGAGCTGGAACTAGCCGATACACCGTTATTTGGCACCATTCCCAGCGGTGACAGCCCCGTTTTCTTCCGGCTGTGGAATGGTATTGAGCAGATCGGCGATTTTCTCGCCCCCGTGCCCGGCAACGAGCCGGTTGAACTCCTGGACGGCATTCGCCTGGTGTTTGAGGCTCCGGCCGCCGCCAACTACCGCCCTGGAGACTACTGGACCTTCCCGGTACGGGCGGGGGAGGTGGGCAACCCCGAAACCCTGATCGATGCCCAGCCCCCAGCAGGAATTCACTACCAGCGGGTGCCCCTGGCGGTGCTCACCTGGAATGAGGCGCAAACCCTCAGCTTTGACAATGCCGACATCGAAGACTGCCGGGAGATTTTCAACCCCCTGACTAACCAACGGGTATGCTGCACGTTCACCGTAGGCGATGGTCGCTCCAGCCACGGTGACTTTGATGCTATTGAGGAGGCCCTGCGTCATCTACCGGCCTCGGGGGGCGAGATTTGCCTGTTACCGGGGCTGCACGAAACCAATGCCCAGCTTGACAATCGGCACCATATCAAGATCAAGGGCTGTGACAAGCACACCCGGGTGGTGCCCCGCGACCGGGAAGCCCCGATCTTTCAGGTGGTCGACAGCCGGTGCATTGTTTTAGAGCATATGGATTTGGTCACCCTGGGCGGGGTAGCCATGGCCCTGCACGGCAGCGAAGCCGGTTCCCTGCAAGACATCGACATCGGCCACAATCGCGTTATCGCCTGCCAGCAAGCCATTGTGGTACAGCAGGGCCAGGGGATTCACATCCACCACAACCTGATCCGCATGCTCGACAAGGCCGGAGCCGGGGTGGCTATCTATCTCGCCGCCGACGATAGCCGCATCGACGCCAACGACATTGGCGTCATCCCTGCCCCTAGCCTGCCCCCCGTCGATCAACCCGGGGAGGAGCCAGTGCCAGACCCCACCGATCCCTGTGCCCAGTTAGAGCTGATTTATGGCAATATCCCGGTTTTCACCGCCTATATCGCCCAGATCTGGGCCATTAGCCTGCTGTTTTTGCCCAGTAATCCCTTCAATGCCCTAGGGGGGATTCAAATCGCCGGTGGTTCGGAGCGGGTAGCCATTCTCGATAATCAGATTACTGGCGGAGCCGGTAATGGCATTGCCCTGGGCACCTCCCTGGCCGAGTTTCTGGCCGGCTTAGACCTAGAGGGCGACGCCACACCCCCCACCATCAACCATGATGGCCCCGAGCTCTGGGGGGGAGTACGCTTAGCCGGCAGCCCCCAAGCCAACCTGACTCTCCAGTTTGAGCCCAGTGATGGCACCCGACTCACCGCCCTAACAGACACCGCCGGCACCTTCTTGATCGAGGCCACCCCTGGCACTTACCAGGTGTCGGTGCTCTCGCCAGGCTATCAAATCGCCGCCATTACCCCCGAGAGTCGGGGCGAATTCGGCACCTTTTATCAGATTGAATTAGAGCGCTCATCCCTGGATCTGAGCGATCTGATTGCCTTTCTCTACGACCTGTCCATTCACCACAACACCATCTCGACTATGGGGCTTGCGGGCATTGGCCTGCCCACCATTGAGGTGCCTGACGACCTAGCTAGCAACAATCAGACACTCTCGCGGCTGCTGGGATTCTATGCCCAGGTGCTGCGGATCTTCGGCAACCCCGTCCTGGGGCTCGATATCACGGACAACCATATCTTCCAATGTTTTCAGAACCCCCTCACCCAGGCCCTGCGGGACCTCATCGGCCAGCGCGGCCTCGGGGGCATTTCCCTGGGGCTCTGTGCCGACGTGACCATTCACCGCAACCGCATCGAGAAAAATGGTGGCGTCTACACCAAACCCACCTGTGGCATCTGGATTACCTATGGCGAAGAGGTGGATATCACCCCATAACACCGTTGCCGACAATGCCCCCGTTACCGCAAATGCCACGGCAACGCTGCAACCCGGCCAGCGCAGCGGCATTGCTGCGTTTGCCTCGGCCTTCTCAATTCTCAACGTTCTCTTGGCCGAAAACCGCGATCCCGCTGCCCTGGTGAACCGCCGCCCCGCCGCTCGCATTCAAGATAACAATGTCGATCAGCCGGCCGGTCGGGCCCTGACCCTGTTGGCTTTTGGGCCAGTCACCCTGCTCAACAACCAATTCAATAGTGAACGCTCTGGCCTCACGCCGCTGGAGCGCTATGTGGGCAGCGTGCTGGTGCTGAATCTGGGGGGCTTGAACCAAGCCGGCAGCTTCATCGGCAGCCCTGGTTCGAGCGCCAGTAATGATTTTAATAACATCGCCAGCCGCCGGCCCAACTTCCAGCGCGAGACTCTCTTTCGCCTGCCCAATGGCCTCACCCTCTTTAATAGTAATCAGACTCGCCAGGGACTAGAGCATCAAAGCCTGCTGTCGCAACTGCTGTGGAGCGCCGATGATCTCGGCTTTGACGGCAACCAATCGGAAGCCCTGTCCCCCGGCTTTCCTTTAGGCGATAACATTGGGGCATTAATTAATACTGGCCTGCTGGCCGCCACCCTGCGAGCCAGCGATAGCCGCTTCAAAGAACCCCTGCGCTCTAGCCAATCCGCCTTCCATTTTTCGCTGTTCACCTTGAGTACCCTGATGAATACCACCACGCTGAATCAGGGCAGCCATTGCATGGTTGCCAGTAATCTGGCCCCAGGCCGCGATGCGATCGCAAGGGGTAACCAGGTGCTCGACACCACCTTCTGCCCCCGCTTCAACGACACCCAGGCCTTTGCCCCCATCGATGATTAATGCCGTATTCAGAATTCAAAACTCAAAACTCAAAACTCAAAACCCAAAACTCAAAACTCAAAACTCAAAACTCAAAACCCATTCCCATCCCCCATCACTCCATCACCCCATCACCCCATCACTCCATCTCCGCCCTCCGCCCTCCGTCCTCCGCAGAACCTGCCATGTTTAACTCACCCCGCGCCAATGCCCGCCAAAGTGACCTGAGCCAACTCGGCCATGAGCTGCTACAGGCCTTAGCTGCCGCCGCCGATGGTCAGATGGAGGGGTTACAACAAACCCGTGACACCCAAGTGGCGATGACCGCCCTACTGCAAACCGAAGCCCAGCGGTTACAGCACAAATATGGCCCTGACCACAGCCGGGTGCAGCAAATCAACACCACCCTGCAGCGCAACACCGCCATCGTCAATGACCTGGCGGTGGAGCTGGAAATTGCCACTATTCGTCAGCCCGACGTCGATGAAAAATCAGCCTTGGTGCAGGGGCGAGTAGTGGATCGACGCTACCGGGGCATGGCTGGCCTGGTAGTGTACTTGGGCAATGAGCAACGGCAACCGCTGCGGTTTTTGGGCACGGCCGAGACCGATGGCTCTGGGTACTACGCCCTGACCATTGCCCCGGAAACCCTGGCCAAACTGGCAGAAGCCGCCCCCGATGGGGTGTTTCTGGGGGTGTGTACCCCCCAGGGCAGAGTAGTCTACCAGCGCCCCGAGGCCATCTTCCCCCAGGGGGGCGATCGCCTCACCTTGGAAGTCGTGCTGCAGCGCGACGATCTCAGCCCCGTCGATGGCGGCAAACCGGTGGAACCGCCTGCTGCCAAAGCTTGGGTAGTACGAGGTCAGGTGGTCGATGCCAACACCAGTGAGGCCATTGCCGGGGTCCAGGTCAGCGCCATTGACAATAACCGCCGCTTTGACGACAAACTGGGCTCCGCCATCACCGATGCCAAGGGAACCTTTCGCATCACCTACGACTTTCAAAGCCGCCATGATGCCCCGGAAGACCGCGGCCCCGATCTCTATGTCACCGTCATTGATGAGGCCGGGAACCAGCTGTTTTCGTCTCAGTCGGAGCTGCGGCCCAATGCCAGCCGCGAGGAGGAATTTAAAATTGCGATCGCAGCTTCAACCACCCCTGGTGCAACGGAGCTGCCCTTGAATGGCTCTGTCCTCTGGTTCGCCACTGGGTCCACCAAATTCCGCCAAGACGACGACCGCCTGAATGGAGAACGCCTGCTCAAACTAGCCATCCGCCGGACCCAGCAATTTATTCGCCAGAACCCCAACGGCCAGATTGCCCTGCAAGGCTATGCCAGCAGCGAAGACGGGACCCCAGAAGAGGCGCTCTCCCTGGCAGAAAAACGGGCCGAGGTCGTGCAAGCGATGCTAGTTCAGGCCAATCTACCCGCCAATCAACTCTCCGTCGCTGCCCAAGGCATCGATGACAGCTACGCCGAGGTGTCACTCAACCAACGCGTCGACATTGTACTGTTGCCAGGACGTCTAGGACGCGATCGCATCGGCAACCGCCCGCGCGGCAATCGGTTCGATCCTAGCCGCTTTTGAGAAAGTACCATGGCCCATGCATTGGCGAAGCTATCAAACACGAAAGACTCGGCTCAAGGGCATCAGAAGCCAGCGCTAAAGGCCCGACAGGTCTCCTCCCCATCCACGGGTCTGCCCTTAATACAACCCAAAGTGGGGTGTGCTTGCGGCGGCGGCTGTCCTCGCTGTCAAGCAAAGAATACTATACAAACCAAACTTCAAATCAGCGACCCTGGGGATCAATACGAACGCGAAGCCGATCAAATTGCTCAGCAAGTGCTCCATAGCGAGTCTGAGAAATCTCCACAGAATTCTCAAGAACCTCCTCAATTTCATTCTGAAAAGTTGCCACCTGAAGGAATACAAACAGCATATCGACAGGCTATGGAAGAGGAAGAAGATGAGGATATCCAACTTAAGCAACGAGAGATAAATGCACCAACAGCTAGTACAAATCTTGCTGCATCTGTAACCGCTCAGAGTGGTCGACCATTATCGCCTGCTGAACGGGCATATTTTGAGCCGCGATTTGGGCAAAATTTCTCGAGTGTGCGTATTCATGACGAATCCCATGCCCACGCTGCGGCTAAGGCGATTCATGCCCGGGCTTTTACGTTAGGTAGCCACATTGCTTTTGGCTCAAGTGAATACCGACCAGAGAGCTTTGATAGTCGTCTACTCCTAGCCCATGAACTAGTTCATACACTACAGCAACGTTCTGGTATCCAACCTCAGTTGATTCAGCGACGACAAATCCAGGTTAGGGGACGTACCTTTGAAGTAGGGGATGCAAAAGTTGCTAATCGAGATGCTGAGAGAGATATTCTGGGGCAAGGCGTACTGTTCCCTGGATCGGATCAGAGACACATTCTCGTAAGTGGTGATGATCGATTAGGGTATGAAGTCTCGCACACCGATCCGGAAGATCCGTTCCGCTGGTCTAAATTCAAAGATATTGTTGATAATGGCAAAATCGATATCAAGGCAGTATCTTTGGCAGATACCTTTCCTACCTTGATAGTCCAAAATAGACAATCACGACAGCAAGACATTTCTCTGATTTCCCTAGGGGGCAGTGGTATCACCTTAGTACGTGAGTCTTTACTCCGACAAATTTCGCCGAATGAACCGACTATCACAGCGAGTAATGACCCCAATCGCGACAAAATTTTCTACGTGCCTCGGGGATCTGGGCGAGGTGCACTGTCCAGTAATTCTCTGGCCCATGAGTTATTTGGTCACTATTGGCTCGCACTGCAGGGAGTTCCTTTCTTGCATCCACCCTCACGGCAGGATCTGCTGAGGCAAATACAACAGGGTAGAAACATTTCAGGCGAGGCATTCCGCAATGCGGTTGGCAGGCATCAGCGCCTAGGCGTATTAACTGAAGCTCATGGAATTCGAGGTCCCTTTGGTCATGTCTTTGAGGGGACAGTACGTGACTACATCGATCGGCTGGTAGGGTCAGAAACAGGACGGGTTGAATCTCCGACTCGTCGAGTGAGCAACGAGCACTTGATGGCCGAACTGCAAGCACTCTACGACGAGTTGCAAAATCCCGGGGGGTTGGTTCTACAGGCTGGTGGTCGCGGTGTAATATCGGCTGACGTGGCAAGACACTGGAGCTTTGTCGCCAATAGTTATGAGGTTCTAAGGCATATACCCGCTGGACCTCCCGGGAGTAGTTTCAGCGCGGGTATGCTTTCTGAGGGAGTTCGCGACCTAATTGTAGAGTGGTATCGGGACATACTTTCTGAGGACCAACAGCGCGCTTTTAGGAATATTTTGGGGGCCGCCGGCTCTCGCTTCCGAAGTGGCATGCCTCCCAACTTAGCTCGCGATGTTCTTGCCGAAATTAATCGACGTGAAAGGTGATTTGCAGATTACTTGGACATGAACCAGAGTAAGCTTTCAGAGAGATGGTGATATATCTATTCAAGATTGCCCAATTCCTGAAAGGCCTCACATCAATACTCTAAATTATGGTTAAAAATATTGTTCTCAACTTTCCAGCAGCTTTCGTACCTCGCTAGCTGCAAAACTGCTGTCGGCTGATTTTGTCTGTTTATTCGTGATTGGGGAAGTGGCAGGCGGCCCAGTGGTTGGGATCTAGCGCTTGCAGCACTGGCATCTCTTGCTGACAGCGGTCTTCACCTTTGGGGCAGCGGCCATAGAGGCGGCATACGCTGGGGTCGGGGTTAATCGGGCTGCGGGGTTCACCGGTTAGGGGAATCGGGTGGGGTTTAGCTTCGAAGCTGGGGATGGCGGAAATCAGGGCCTCGGTGTAGGGGTGGCGAGGGTGATCGAACACGGCTTCCACCGGACCAGCTTCAATGATTTTGCCCAGGTACATAACCAGGATGCGATCGCACAACAACCGCACCACATTCAAATCATGGGAGACGAATAGATAGCTCATGCCCAGCCGCCGCTTCAGGTCCGCCAGCAGATGTAGAATCACCGCCTGCACCGAGACATCCAGTGCCGACGTTGGCTCATCCAGCACCAGCAGCTTGGGATTGAGGGCAATGGCGCGAGCGATGCCCACCCGTGCCTTCTGCCCCCCTGAGAGTTGGTGGGGAAAGCGGCTCAATAACTCCTGGGGCAGGCCTACCAGGTCTGCCAATTCGGCTGCCCGCTGCTGCAATTGCCCCTTGTCCTGCTGGTGGCCCAGCCGCCGAATCGGTTCTGTGATGGTGTCATAGGCGGTAAAGCGAGGATTGAGGCTGTCGGTGGGGTCTTGGAACACCAACTGAATCCCGGCCCGGTAAGCGCTCTGAGGAAACTGCCGCACCGCCACCGTGCTGAGGATGATGTCCTCGAATCGGATTTCCCCGGCCGTGACATCCAGCAGGCGGGTAATCAGGCGAATCAACGTGGACTTGCCACAGCCCGACTCTCCCACCAGCCCCAGGCTTTCTCCTGGTTGAATGTCGAAGGACACGTGATCCACTGCACGGAGATGGGTCTGCTTGCCCACGGGGAAGGTTTTGCAGAGATCGCGCACCTGTAACAGGGGAGTCGCGGGGGTTGGCGGGGGTTGGGTGAGTGGGGACATAAGCTGGAGAGAGGTGGATGGGTAATGGGGTGTTGGGGGATGGGAATGAGTTTTGAATAACAAACTTTACCACCCAAGATCATTTTCAGGCGAAACATGGTGGTTTCAGCAATCGAACGGCGATGGTAATGCGACTGTCGTTTCCACGCCCTGCGTCCGTGTTGGCGAATCGCCCGCAGGTTTTCATCGCGGGGATGGGGGGCGCTTTGCAATTACC
Source organism: Halomicronema hongdechloris C2206 (assembly GCF_002075285.3). Taxonomy (GTDB): domain Bacteria; phylum Cyanobacteriota; class Cyanobacteriia; order Phormidesmidales; family Phormidesmidaceae; genus Halomicronema_B; species Halomicronema_B hongdechloris. The sequence continues at coordinate 4,210,724 of NZ_CP021983.2, forward strand.
GTGCTGCCAAAATTTGGCAGTCTTCTGCGGCAGAATCCCGGCTTTGGCTTCCCACTCCTGCAGCGCCTCATAGCAGCGGCGTTTGTCGTAGGCACCATCGGCGGATACTTGCTCGTTAACTCATGTTAGAGAAATTTCAATGATTGTCCTGCGGATTGTCCTGCGGATTGTCCTTAGGACATGTTAGAGTGTCCATAGAAAGACTGAAGGGCTCAAGGAGACTGCCTCCACTGGTGGGCAAAGCTCCTGCTGGCGAACATAGGCCAGAGTGGTTAACAGTCCATCGCCAAAATAATTGGTGATGCCAGTGCTAACACCAACATCACCAAAGCTACTAAAGCTAAAGTAACCAAAAAGTAAACGCGTTAGAGCCAGTTGCCGCTGGCTCTTTTCATTGTAAGCCTTCAGCAGCACGCCAGCCAACTAGGCTTTGGTCACCCGCCAGGCTAAAGCACCGTCGACTCGATAGCCCATGCGGGTGAAGACGAATCCGGCTTCTTTGAAGCGGTCCCCTTGACGCTGCACTTCGGCCTCTGGGATTTCTAGCAGGTAGGCAACGTCTGAGGTTCGGAGTAACCAGCCATGGCGGGCAGCGTCTTCCAGTTCTCGATAATTACGCAGGCGTTCGGGTGGCGAGGGAGTCAGTTGCATACGGTCCAGCAGTTCTGACACCACCATGGAGACCAGGCTGACAAGCTCTGGGGTCACTCTAGACAGTCCTGAGGACATACCTGAGGACGATGGGGCGGTCATGCCATTGCCTGCTGATAACCCTCGCATTTCTAGGAATTCAGCGGTGCTGGCCCCCTCCCGTTGCAGGAACTGGTGCAACTCATCCATTAAACGCAGCTGGTCGGAATTGATAAAAGCGCGGTTGCCAACTTTCTGAGGCTTAATACCCAGGGCGTCCATGCGCGTGTACACAGCACTTCTGGCCAGTCGATAGCGATCAGGCAGCTGGCTAACTGGGATTTTGTCAATGTTGGCACCGTTCATCGTGTCCTCTGGACGGTCCTCAGGATATCTCTTAGTATGGCGCATTTTGATGTCCTCTGGACAGTCCTGAGGATGAAGTATTCTGCGATCTTGTGTCTGAATCTATGGACAAGGCGGTTCTGCAGCCAGGGCCCAGGCTAGAAATCGCTCCGTGTGATAAAGGGCCAGTTGATTGCTGACTCCATGGAATACGGTATCGAAAGCGTGGTCAGCCCAGGGGATAGATAGCCAGACTACCCGATTGCCAGTGGCTTTAAGTTTTTGGTAGAGGTCTTGCCCATAGCTAGGTTGGACGATATGGTCACGGCCGGCATAGACCAATAGGGTGGGAGGTAATTCTGGGCGCACGTAGTGGATGGGAGAGGCCTGATGGTAGAGATGGGGGACCTGCTGGGGAGTGCCCCCCAGGAAATCTTCTAATACGGCTCGAGTATCGATGGGATCGGGAATGGGGGGACGTTCATAGCCTGCTCGCAGGTCAACGGGACCGTAGTAGTCGATCACAGCCCTTAGGGGCAAGGGACTGGTGTTGTAGGTTGCGATCGCAGCTAGCTGGGCCCCAGCCGATCGGCCCATGATGGCAACGCGAGTGAGATCTATGGCCAGGTCAGCAGCGTGGTCTCGAATGTAGGCCAAGGCCGTCTGCACATCCTGGAGCTGGCTCGGGAAACGGTAGCGAGGGGCATGGCGATAATCGAGGGCTACCACGGTATAGCCTTGGGCCGCCAGGTAACGGCCGAGGGATTCGTAGTCGTTGGGGCTACCACTGCGCCAGGCACCACCATATACCGCTACTAGAGTGGGATGGGACCCCGGTAGAGATGGGCCATAGACTGTCAGAGTTAGAGGCACGCCATCCGGTTGGGCGAAGACAATATCCTGCTGCACCGCCACCGAGGAGGGTGCAATCCCCCGAAACGCGTCTACCCATATTAGCGGGCGGGGCCGAAATCGCTGTTGCAGGTCAGCTGGAATCCTGGCTAAATAATCCTGGCCTAGAGCTGTTTGCATGGCCAGCGTTACTTGTTGGTGAGTGCTGGGTAGTTGGGCCAGCGGCAGTAGACTGAGACTGAGGCCAATGAGGCTAGCGAGTAAGGTCAGGCGCTGCGGCCAACCTAGCCCACTACCCCAGCGGCCAATCCAAAGGGTGATGGACAGGATGAGGCCTTGGATGGCGAGCAGCCAGGGGCTAATTTCCGGGGCGCCTACACTCAGGGGCAATAGCCTCGCCGTTGGAGCCGGGATCACGATCCAAAAGCTGAGGAAGAGGCTGCCTAAACTCGCCACCAACAGCATTAAGGGTCCTAGATAATGTGCCATGATGCCCTGCCCCTACACGGCCCTACCCTGCAGGGGACTGCACCTGGTAGAGCATTGTAAACCAACCAATGACCGCAACTGGATATGCGCCGTTGGGGCGGGGGCGTATGTATCTCGATGCTCCCATTAGGACACCAAGATCAACTTGCCAATGTGCTGTCCTTGCTCCATAAACTCATGGGCCTGGCGCACATCCTTCAGGGGAAAGGTGGCAGCCACCGGCAGACGATAGCTGCCATCGGCTACTCGTTCTAGCACATGCCGATAAGCGCCTGCTTCCACGCCACTACCGATAAGTTCATTTAAGAGCCACCCCCGAATTGAGGCTCGCTTACGAATAATCGGGGTGATGTCGACGGTTCCGGGTCGGCCCAGCAACCCATAAATCCACAGGGCGCCGTACTCAGCCAACAGACGAATTTCTTGGTTCAGGAAGTCACCGGCAGCCACGGGGTCAAAAATCACATCGAAGCCTTTGCCCCCGGTGAGTTGTTTGGCTTGGCGATACCAGTTGTCTTGGCTGGTGGCGATCAGGTGGTCGTAGCAGGCCTCTGGCATGGCTTCTAGCTTGGCCACTTTCTGGGCCTGAGTGGTGGTGCCGACGGCCAAACTGCCGTAGTGTTTGGCAATCTGGGCGGCGGCGATGGCAACGCTGCTGCTGGCGGCTGAAATCAGTACTCGTTGCCCCGGTTGCAGATTTTGTTTCCAGATCAGGCAACCCCAGGCGGTGAGATAGGGCAGCCATAGAGCGCCCAAGATCTGATCGGGTAAGGCTTCAGGCGCAGGTAAGGTCTTGCTGGCTGCTACGACATAGTGGGACTGGTAGGTTCCTTGGCCCCTGCCTTTGCTGGTGGGGGCATCTAGGCTGAGTACGACTCGCTGTCCGGTTTGTCGGTCAGTCACGTTGGGCCCGACGGCGGTGATGATACCGCCCCCTTCTAGCCCTGGTGTGAAGGGGGGACTGCCGGAACTGAGTTTATAGTCTCCCCGACGGGCCATGAGGTCGGCGTGGTTCATGCCAATGCTGGTGAGGCGCACCACCACGTCTCCCTCACCTGGTGAGGGATCTGGCGCTTCGATAATGGAGAGCTGCTCCGGTCCTCCGAAGGCGTTGACGACAACCCGATACATACACAAGCCTCACGACAGATTCCAGCAATAGTTCCAGTATCCTTCAGCCAGGGAACCTGAGAGTGGCTTGATTATTTCTATCGCTCGTTGCTGTACACCAGTCTTGTTACAGAAGATGTAACCCGGCTGTCGTTGCCTCACTGGATTGCCATACTAGGCGCAATTCCATAGTCATGTATCCGTTAGCCAGGAGATGAGATTGCCCCATGCTACGAGATGCCCGCGATTACCAGATTGGTTTCTTGGCCCTATTTCTGATACTAGGGGTGGCTACCCGCGATTGGACCCTGCGCCCTGAGGTGGTGGGCAGTGCGATCGCAACTTGTCTAGCCAGCCAAGTCATCCTGCAGCAACTGGTAGACAATCGCCCAAGTTGGATAACCATGATAGGAGGCAGGGAAGCTAGGGGGCTAGGGAGCTGGGGCGCAAACTGGTCAGCCAACTGCCGCCATAGTGACTTCGAGACCCGTCAACGCTTACTCCCCCTCTCCCCGGTTAGTCTCAATTGGCGCAGCCCCCTGATCACCGCCTTGGGCCTGAGCCTACTACTACGGGTGGAGCACCCTGGCACCATGGTGTTGGTCTCGGCCCTGGCCATCGCCAGTAAGTTTGTCATCCAAAGCGAGGGCAAGCACCTGTTCAATCCCGCCAATTTTGGCATCATCGCCGGGCTGCTGCTGACCCAGGATGCTTGGGTATCGCCGGGGCAATGGGGCGACGAGGTCTGGTATGCCCTGATCTTCTTGGGGGCAGGCGGCCTGGTGCTGAAACGGGTGGGCCGCTGGGACACCACCGTCGCCTTTCTGGGGGCCTACGCCGGCCTGGAGGCCCTGCGTAATCTCTGGTTGGGCTGGGCCTGGGACGTTTGGAGTCACCGCCTCATGAGCGGCTCCCTGCTGCTGTTCGCCCTGTTCATGGTCACCGACCCCCGCTCCATCCCCAATGCCCGCCCGGCTCGGCTGCTTTGGGCCATGGCCATTGCCCTGCTCACCTTTGTCTTGCGCAACTACGCCTACTTGCCCACCGCCGTCTTCTGGGCCTATTTGCCCTGGCTCCCCTGACTCCCCTGCTCGATCGCCTCTGGCCTGCTGAGGCGTTTTGTCTGGCGCTGGAGACGGGTAGGAGAATGTTAACGATATGACCAGGGCGGCTTGTGGTGAGCGATGTCGAATCACTGCCTGGATTCTGATGAGGCTTGTTAGTCGATGGTGATGGACTTCGATAAGACTACGCTTAATCGGGTAGCTCAGGGATCTCACCCGAGGGGATCTCGTTCCCCCTCGGACTCCTACGACCAGGGCGTTCCGCCGCCCTGGACCCCGCGGAAGGGCTTGTCGGTTAGTCGTCCAAGATCGCGTTGCATCGGTGAGGAGCCGGTTTTCTGCATTGGGCGCGGCAACCACGCCCCTACCCTGTCCCCTGTTCCCTTTACCCACCTACTCGCCTACCCGCCTACCCATCCATGTCTCGTGGGTCCTTCTTTGGCCACACATTGCTTTCCCTGTTTCAAGCGGCAAGACCCACGCTACTCCCCATCACCCCATCACTCCATCACCCTTTACCCATCCACTCGTCACTCGTCACTTCCCCCCTTCCCGTCCTCCGCCCTCCACCCTCCGTTTTCCTTTTCCCCATCACCCCTAAGCCCTCCGGGCAGGCTCCGCCACCACCCCATCACTCCATCACCCTTTACCCATCCACTCGTCACTCGTCACTCGTCACTCCTCACTTCCCCCTTTCCCGTCCTCCGTTCTCCGTTTTGCCATGAATCGCCTCTTAACTATCCTCTTGATCGGTCTCGCGTTTCTCCTGCTGGCACCGCCAGCGGAGGCCTTCTGTGGCTTCTATGTGGCTCAGGCCGACAGCAGTTTGTATAACCAGGCCTCTCAAGTTGCGATCGCACACCATCATCACCACACCACCCTGACCATGGCCAATGACTACCAAGGGGATGTCTCAGAATTTGCCTTGGTGGTGCCAGTGCCGACGGTAATTGCACCAGAGCAGGTGCAGATTGCCGATCCTGCCATCATGCAGCGGTTGGATAGCTTCAGTGCTCCCCGGTTGGTGTACTACCCCGAGACCATCGCCCCCTGCAGTGAGCTCCAACATTTACTGTGGCCTTACACCCTCGCCTCTGGCGGGATAGCCCAACTGGAAAGCCGACGCGACCAAGCCGCCTCAGCCTTGGGCGTGACGGTGGAATCGCGCTTTACCCTAGGAGAGTACGACATTCTGGTGTTGAGTGCTGAAGCATCAGACGGGCTAGAGACCTGGCTGCGACAGAACGACTATCGCTTGCCTCAGGGAGTCAGTCAGGTATTAAAGCCCTACATTCGTCAGGGCATGAAGTTCTTCGTGGCCCGGGTCAATTTGGCTGAATTTGACCGCCTCGGCTACCAGATCCTGCGGCCGCTGCAAATTAACTACGAGTCTCCCCGGTTCATGCTGCCCATTCGTCTGGGCATGGTGAATGCCGACGGTGAGCAGGATCTGATTGTTTACCTACTATCTTCCCGGGGACGGGCCGAGACCACTAACTACCGCCTGTTAGAGATTCCGACCGATGACACCCTGCCTGGCTTTGTGGCCGACGATTTTGGTGCTGTGTACCCGACCATCTTCCGGCACGCCCATCAACGGGCTGGGGGCAACGTCGCCTTCCTCGAATATGCCTGGGACATGAGCTGGTGTGATCCTTGCGCCGCTGATCCCCTCAGCCGCGACGAGCTGGAGCAGGCTGGCGTCTCCTGGTTAGACCATCAAGGGGGCCCCCCCAATGTCTATCTCACCCGGCTGCATGTACGCTACCGTCGCGACACCTTCCCCGAAGATCTGGTGTTTCAAGAAACCGGCAATCGTCGCAACTTTCAGGGACGCTATGTGATCAAACGCCGCTCCGTCAGCGACACCGATGCCGGAGCATGCCTACAGCAGACGCTGAGCCACCTGCGAAGTGACTGGCAGCGAACTCGGGAAGCCGATTCCACCTCGAATGACTTTCCCACCTTCCTGCGACATTATCTGCTGAATGAGGCCGGGTGGACGACGCCAATCGCTGGAGTGGCCGTGTCTATCCCAGTTTCGATGCCGACGCCGATCCGCTGACCTATCTGAAGCAGTTGACCATCGATGTCTATCGCCAGTCAAACCAACGCTTCCTCGAGGCCCTACAGCAGGAGGCTCGTACCCTAGCTGACCTAACCGGCTGGGATCTCGATCAGGTACGGCAGCGGATGGCCACATCTTCTCAGCCCTTACCGGCCGCCTGGCGACTGCGGTACAGGGACCTGGAGGAGTGAGGAGTGAAGAGCTTGCCCTGAGCTTGCCGAAGGGTGAAGAGTGATTACTCGTTACTCGCCACTCCCCCACTCCCCCACTCCCCCGCACCGGAACTCAGCTGACACCAGCCCCAGTCTAGGGAAAGGAGGCTCAACTACGGATGGAAATTTGGTTGAAGCTGTTATAGTGGTCTCCGTTGCGTTGGCAAAAACGCCGATTCCTTTGCTCTAAGGGGGCTTTTGCGGTTTGCATAGTCACTGGCTAATTCCCAGCAGCTTGGGTGCTATGAGTGCCCTGGTGGTGACTCTACCGGTCCAAGCAGCCCAGCTGCAATCCTGGTGGTTTGATAGTAATACGAACCGGTTGAGCTTCCTCACCGATGTGGGGGTGCAACCCAGGGCCCAAATGATTTTCAACCCCACCCGCATTGTGGTGGATCTGCCTGGCACTACTCTGGGACGCCCGACAGCCCATCAAACTTTCTCGGGAGCCGTGCGGGAGGTGCGGGTAGGCCAATTTGATCCTCAGACTGCCCGTCTTGTCATCGAGCTTGACCCTGGCTACAGCGTAGATCCTCAACAGGTGGAAATTCGAGGGATTCGGGCCAATCAATGGATCGTTCAATTACCCTCGCCTCAACCCCAAGCCAGGAGTAATCGTCCCAGTTCCCCACCGGTTCAAAATCAGATCACGGGCCAGACCGTAGAGGCGACGACCCGGTTAGAGAGCATCGTTACTACCCCCGATGGCTTCTTTTTGCGGACCCAGGGACCAGTCCCGGAGCTATCACTGCAGCGACGCGATCGCAAAGATGGCCCTCGTCAAATCACCATCGACTTGCTGGATACCTCGATTTCAGAGCGGCTGCGCTCAGTGGGATTGCCGGAAAATCGCTACAGTATCCGCTCCTGGGAGGTCCAGCAGCTGGCATCATCACCGCCCCAAGCCAGAATCACCCTGACCCTGGATGACGCCAGTCCCGATTGGCGAGTGACCGCCAGCAACTTGGGAGGCATCATTGTCGTGCCCCCGGCTGGGGTGTCCATCAACACGATTCCGGATCAGGCCCCGACAGTAGCAGCCAGCACCACGACCACCGAGCCGGCCCCCAGCGCAGCATCACAGTCACCGGCGGCAGTTCCCATCGTACCCACGCCAGCTGCGGATGAGCCGCCGAGGCCGACCCCCAACGTCCAAGCTGCCACCGTGCCCAATGAACGGGTGGTGGTGGTCATCGATCCGGGCCATGGGGGGCGTGATCCAGGGGCGGTGGGTATTGCTGGGTTACAGGAAAAGCAGGTGATTTTCCCGATCTCGCTGCGGGTGCGGGAGCTGCTGGAACAGCAAGGCGTCCAGGTGGTGATGACTCGCTATGATGATCGCACCCTGGAACTGCAAACCCGGGTGGATATTGCCGAGCGGGCCGATGCCGACCTGTTTGTCAGCATCCATGCCAATGCCATTAATCTGAGTCGACCCGATGTCAATGGCATCGAGACCTACTACTTTTCAGCGGCGGGGCGACGGCTGGCCGAGGTGATGCACGCTAGTATGCTAAGTGCTTCCGGCATGAATGACCGTGGGGTCCGCCAAGCCCGGTTCTTTGTGCTGCGACGGACTTCTATGCCAGCCACCCTGTTGGAGGTGGGCTTTGTCACCGGTGCCCAAGATGCCCCCCGGCTATCGGATCCGGCCTGGCGGGAGCGGATGGCTGGCGCCATTGCCCAAGGAATTTTGCGCTATATTCAGCAGAATTTTTAAGCCTAAGGAGAATCCTAGGAAAGAAAATACCCCCATGTAGGGGCGCAGGGCCTGCGCCCTTTGGTGATGCTTTCCAAATATCCTCTAAGCAGATTAGGGAGCAAGGGGGACAAAATCATAGCCAGAGCCAGAGCGGGAACCAGGTTCTACGGTCACCCAGTTGCATGGCCTGGTTGCGATCCCCGGACGGCAAGAATCGAATCGGTCCCGTGGCCCCCTCGACTTGAAAGCTAGGCGCTGATAAGGCCTGCTGAACTCCCTCGCGGCTAGGGGCTTGCTCCAGGGCAGCGGCTAGGGCCAAGGTGGCATCGTAGGCCATGGCCGTGCGCCAATTGACATCGCCGCCCCAGAGTTGGCGGGAGGTGGTGACAAAATCGCTATTGGGGGTCGACAGCAGCATCCAGGGCACCGCCACCACCATGCCAACGGCGGCTTCGCCACCAACTTGTAGGGTTTTGGGATTGTAGACACTATCGCCGCCCAGCATGGCCAGCCGTTGGCGATTGACGGCAACTACCTGTAGGGCCTGGTCTAGGGTGGCCGTATTTGAGGCCAGCACAATCACCTCAGCCCCTTGCTGAATTGCCGACTCCAGTGTGTTGCCAGCGCTGAAATCGGGCGCCGCCAAGTCATACTCGGCTAGCACTTGGCCGCCATCGCTATAGAGAGCGGTGGTAAATTCCTCCTTCAAGGATTTGCTGTAGTCACTCTCGGCGTTGAAGTAGATGACGGCATTTTGCCGACCCAGATCACCGACGAGATAGCGAGACAGGGTAGTGGCCGTAAAACTATCACTGGGGACGGTGCGAAATACATAGTCGCCAGCCCCAGAAATGCTGACGGAGGTACTGGTGGGGGAAATAACAGGCACCCCTTCGGCCTCGTAGACTTCGCTGGCGGCTAGGGTGGTGGCACTGCCAAAGTGACCCACGACGCCGAGGATGTCTGAGTGCTCGGTCAAGGCTGGGGCCACCTCGGCAGCCACCTCTGGGCTGTTGTCGTCGCTGACGATCATCACCTTAATCGGGGTACCATTGACGCCCCCGGTTTGATTCAGGGTGGCTTGAGCCTGGGCCACCCCCCGTAGAATCTCCTGGGCCGGGTCAACGGCGGTGGCCGCGGGTACAGCGACGGCTAGGGTAAAACTATCGCCCTGGCCAATGCGAGCATTGTTGAGATAGATCAGGGCCTCTGGGTCGTTGCGGTTGGCCTGCAATGACGCCTCGAGCTGCTTAACAGCCTGGTCATAATTCTCAGATGCGATCGCATCCACGCCGGCCAGTTTCTGCGGCGACGATTGATTAACCACCAAGATCCGCTGCCCAGTGCTCAGCCTTTGGGGGACAGGGATGGCTGAAGCTGCCTGATCAGACTGGGCAGTCGGCGCTGGTGACCCCGGCAACACTCCCCCTAAAAATCCTTGCTTATTCAACCACCAAGTCATTCCGCCCAGGAGTGCTGCGGTTGTAATCAAGGCCAAAATCAGGGCTGGGGCTTCATTCTTTCGCTGCGACATAGGGATCTTTAATCGTCTGTGCCCTACCTTAGCGAGTCTCCATGGTCCATGAGCGGCTTGCCAAGACATCTTTACGCTGAGAACGATGGTTCGCTACCGCTGACCTTCCCAATCAGTCATAATCGTTTACAATAGTTAATATTGAAGTGGTGCGTTTTTGGCTCCTTGTGTAAACGCACCCGCTGCTCCAGTCTGGGGGGACTGGAGCTTTTTCTTCTAGGCGCAGGATATGTCCTGGGGTTAGTCCTCTCAGGGGGCAGTGCCATCACGATTGGAGCTCAGAGGGGCTTATCTCCATCAGGGGCTGCAGCCAGGGTTTTGGAGCCAGGGTCCGCTGTTCTGCCGCCAGATCAACGCTGGGATCCACTAGAAGTTGGGGGGAACGACCGTTGAGAGACTGCATGACTCTAGCTCTCACCTCAACCCCTGGATACCCAGAACGCTCAGCCGCCGCTGCCAGGAAATGACTAAATTGCACGATCAAATCGGGACGGCTACCGATTTTACGCGCCTGCCAACGGGCCAAATAGTCTTCTGGGGTTACCGTCCAAGCGGTCTGGCTATCGGGATGGAACACCCAAAACTCAACCTCTGTGCGTTTGCTCAGCAGCTTCATGTGCCACGAGTATTGATGACCCTCATAGGTCCAATTAACGTTGCCGGGATAGAGAAAATGGCGCAGCGGAAAGAGCAGTTGCCAGCCTAAATACAGGCCCAAGCCAGCCAAAATGGCTGAGCGTTTCATGCGGATAGGGGCCACGCGAGACATCTGTCGTCGGTTGGGTGGCCTGCCAGCTTGGACTGAATCGAGGCCTAGCCAACCACGCAGATGGGCCAGAAGCTGGCGGGGAAAAGAGGGCGGAAAGAACAGAGCCGTGGCGGCAATCATGAACCAGGGAAAGATACCAATGGAGAAGAGGCGGACATTCATCAGGTGAAACAGCACCACACAGCCAAAGGCTACCGGACGAGTGCGGCGCCATAACAGGAAGGGAGTTGCCCCCAGATCCAGGAGCAGGCCGCCATAACTCAGCAAATAGACCATCCATTCGGTGGTGAATAGATGACCAATCACGGGAAAGTCAGTGCGGGCAGCTAGCCAAGTGCGCAGGGGTTCTCCGGCAAACCAATCGGGGTTGAGTTTAGCCACCCCGGCATAGAAATAGACCAAACCTAATTGAGCCCGTAACAGCCATAGGGTCCAGGCCGAGGCTGCCTGGGCGGCGATCTCAGGTCGCCGTCGGGCGTCCACCGAAAAGGCTCGATGGGCGGGCAGCCAGATCATCAAAAAGCTGATGAGACAGATGAGGTAGAAATGATTCAGGTAGCGTGCCTGCTCCAGTAAGAAGCTGTAGGTAAAGCCCAGGAAGAATAATAGGGCGCTGAGGCGATAGTGCCAGCCCACCATGATCGCCAGGGCTAGAATGCCCAAGCCTGCCAATAGAATGTACATGCCGGGACCCGGCAGGGGCGTGACCCAGTCGAAGCCGTAGTAGGTAAAGTTCATCACTGGATCGATCCAGTAACGACTGATCCAGCCCTTACTGAAGTAGCGCCAGATCTCCCACAGCATGATGGCACCAAAGGCGATGCGGAAATAGACTAGGCTGGCAATGTCGATGGGGGTAAATAGATGTTGGATCAAATGTTGGACCAAGGGCCGAAGCCACGCCGTAGGAGATGCCGCGATGAATACCTGACGGGAATGGAGACCAGGTCTAGCCATGGGAACAGACTGAGTCAACACTGGGGGGATCGACGGATTTCAGCTGAAATTGGTTCATTATCAGTGAGTCTTTGCGTAGCAAGATTCTAATCCTGCCTTTCCTATGCATTTTAGGGCACCTCGAAAAATAGCCAGAGCGATCTCAGTATGAGATCATAAGGTCGGTTTTGTTGAAGCACGCAGGCCATGGGACAGCAGGGATTCTGGGATATCGAAGAGCGCCAGCAAAAACTGGAGCAAAAGAAGGCGGTACTGAATCGGTTGAATCAACTGGTGCCGTGGGAGACCTTTCGTCCGATTCTGATGCAGATTCGAGAGAAACCGCGCAAAAGCCAGGCCGGTCGTAACCCCACCGATGTCCTGTTACTCTTCAAGATGCTGGTGCTGCAAAAGCTATACAACATCAGCGATGACGAACTGGAATATCAGGTCAACGACCGACTGTCCTTCATGCAATTTCTCGGTTTGGGGCTTGAGGATAGAGTCCCGGATGCAACGACGGTGTGGCTCTTCCGAGAACAGTTGCAGCAGCACGGCTTGGTGGAGGCGTTGTTCGAGCAGTTTGGAGCCTATCTGCAAGGGGCAGGCTATGCCGCCAAGGATGGGCAAATTGTGGATGCGACCTTGATTCCAGTTCCCAAACAACGCAACACCCGTGAGGAGAACCAAACCCTCAAGCAGGGTGAGGTTCCCGTTGAGTGGCAAGAGACCCCTCATCAGCTCGCGCAAAAAGATGTTGACGCCCGATGGACGAAGAAAAATGGAACGTCCCACTACGGCTACAAAAACCACATCAATAGTGATGCCGGCTTTAAGCTCATTCGCCGTTACAGCGTCACCGATGCGTCGGTCCATGACTCGCAGGTCTTGGGCGAGTTGCTCGATGCGGATAATAGCGGCGATGGACTTTGGGCCGATAGTGCGTATCTCTCCGTGCTGATTGTCGAGGTGCTGAAATTGATAGGGTTTGAGCCGCATATAAATGAACGGGCCTATCGCAATCGCCCCTTAAGCGAGGCCCAGAAAACCGCGAATCGAGAGCGCTCCAAAACCCGTGCCAGAGTGGAGCACATCTTCGGAGATGTCGTCACCAGCATGGGTGGCAAGGTGGTGCGCAGCATCGGGTTAGCCCGTGCCCAGACCCAGCTAGGTCTGAAAAATCTGGTGTATAACCTGAAGCGGTTTGTGTGTCTCGAAACCCAACGTGCTGCATCGGCTGAACTGGCAAGATAATCGGACCTAAAGCCGGGAAATCGACTTAAACGTGGTCTTCCAACCCTATTTTTTTGTCAAAATGGGAAGCTTTTTTCGGTGGAATGTCTCGGACTCTCTTTGAGTCACCTTGACGGTCTCAAATGAGACGCCATTAGCTAAAGAAAACTGATTAATCGAGGTCCCCTTTAGGAAGATGATTAGCTAATCCTTGAAAACAAGTGGTTTATCAAAAAGAGTGTCATAAACCTTGAGCCTTAAGTCCTCTGACATCTCCATTGGGGCAGAGTCTGAGTTGGACAAGATATAGATTTTAGAGAGTAAAATTATGGCACAGCCGGACTATATCCTGTGGTTTGATAGCCTCAATAACCAAGACGTAGACCGCGTCGGTGGCAAAAATGCCTCCCTAGGAGAACTGATCAGTGGGCTCAAGTCCCAGGGAATCCAGGTGCCCGACGGGTTTGCCCTCACCGCCACTGCCTATCGGTCATTTTTAGCCGCCAACGATCTAGAACCTCAGATCCAGACCCAGTTGCGGGCCTTCAGTCAGGAGCGGCAAAGTCTAGCGAAGACTGGGAAAACAATTCGGCGGTTGTTTCAGCATGCTGCGTTTCCCCAGGAGCTAGAGACTGCTATACGCCGGGCCTACCGAGACCTCAGCCGTCGCTATCAGGTGGATGAGGCCGACACTGCCGTGCGCAGTAGTGCCACCGCTGAGGACCTCCCCGATGCCAGCTTTGCCGGCCAGCAGGAAACCTTTCTCAACGTCAGTGGTGACGCTGAGGTGTTGGATGCCTGCCGCCGCTGTTACGCATCGCTGTTTACCAATCGGGCCATCAGCTATCGGGAAGAAAAGGGATTTGACCATCTGCAGGTAGCCCTGTCGGTGGGGGTGCAAAAAATGGTGCGGGCCGATCAGGCCTGTGCTGGGGTGATGTTTTCCATCGATACCGAAACTGGGTTCCCCGATGTCACCCTGATTACTGGCTCCTGGGGGCTGGGGGAAACTGTGGTGCAGGGCGCCGTCACCCCCGATCAGTTCACCGTCTTTAAGCCCTTACTGCAGGAAGGATTTCGCCCCATCATCGAAAAAACCAAGGGCAGCAAGCTGCAAAAGATGGTCTATGGCGACGACGCCGGTAAAGACACGATTCAGATTGTCGAGACCACCGGCAAAGAGCGCCAAGCCTTTGTCATCAGCGATGATGAAATCTTACAACTGGCTCGCTGGGCCGTGGTGATCGAGGACCACTACGGTCGTCCCATGGACATGGAATGGGCCAAAGATGGCAACACTGGCGAGCTGTTTATCGTACAGGCTCGACCAGAAACCGTACAGTCTCAACGCCAGGCGGGCACCCTCAAGACCTACAAATTGAAGCAGGCTGGTGAGGTTCTGTTGACGGGGTTAAGCATTGGGGATGCGATCGCATCTGGCAGAGTCTGTCGCGTCCTCAGCACCAAAGACATCGACCAGGTGGAAGACGGCAGCATCCTAGTCACCGAGATGACCGATCCTGACTGGGTGCCGGTGATGAAGCGAGTCGCTGGCATCGTCACCGACTACGGTGGCCGCACCTGCCATGCCGCCATCGTCAGTCGCGAACTGGGCATTCCGGCCATTGTCGGCACCGGCGATGCCAGCCGCACCCTACACTCTAACCAAGACGTCACCCTATCCTGCGCCGAAGGGGACCAAGGCAAACTCTACGCCGGGCAACTGGAGTTTGAAGCCATCGACGTCACCCTCGACGACATCCCCGCTACCCGCACCAAAATCATGATGAACATTGCCAGCCCTGCCGCCGCCTTTCACTGGTGGCAGCTACCGGTTGAGGGCATCGGCCTGGCCCGGATGGAATTCATCATCAACACCCTGATCAAAATACACCCCATGGCCCTGGTCAACTACGACAATCTCCAGGACCGCGACGCCTGGAAAACCATCCGTGACCTAACCAAGGGCTACGGCGACAAGCGAGAATACTTTGTCGACAACCTCTGCCGGGGCATCGGCAAAATCGCCGCCTCCCAATATCCCCACCCCGTCATCGTTCGCCTCAGTGACTTCAAAACCAACGAATATGCTGACCTCATCGGTGGCCGCGAGTTCGAAGGGGCAGAGGCCAACCCAATGCTAGGGTTTCGGGGAGCAGCCCGTTACTACAGTCCCCGCTACCGGGAAGGGTTTGCTCTCGAATGTCAGGCCATCAAGCGAGTGCGGGAAGTCATGGGCTTCGACAATGTGATTGTCATGGTACCCTTCTGCCGCAAAGTGGCCGAGGCCGATCGGGTATTACAAGTGCTGGTGGAAAATGGCCTCAAACAAGGGGTCTATAACCTGCAAATCTACGTCATGTGTGAGATTCCCGCCAATGTACTGCTAGCGGAGCAGTTTGCCCAGCGCTTCGACGGTTTCTCCATTGGCTCCAACGATTTAACTCAGTTGATCCTCGGGGTCGATCGCGACTCCGGCGAGTTAGCAGACCTCTTTGACGAAACCGATGCCGCTGTGACACTAGCCATTACCAAGGTAATCACAGCAGCTCACAAGTATGGCCGCAAGGTTGGCATCTGTGGTCAGGGTCCCAGCGATAAACCTGAATTCGCCGCCTTCCTAGTCAAGGCTGGTATCGACTCCATGTCACTCAATCCCGATAGTGTCGTCCAGGTGAAACGCCTGGTGGCAGAGCAAGAAGCTCAGCTGAGCGCCTAATCCTATGGCTCCTAGACGCCTTAATCTTGGCAGCCTTGCCTTGCGCGCCTGTGCCCTATGGGGACGCTGAGGGGCAGGGAAGCTGGATTGGTTCATTGGCCTTAGAGAATCAGTGTAACTCCTCTGCTATCCCGCCACCCTAGCGACTGGTAGACCAACTTACCTACCCGTAGATTACCGGCATAAGGGCACTCTTAACAGTCGAAAAGGATATATTTCGAATATTTTTTTTTGGGAAGAGATTGTTAACTTGTTAGAACTTTGCTTACTAGAGAGTCCCGATATTCTGTAGTTTGATACTTAATCCAACTGCCTACTCAAGTTGGGCAAAGCCAAGGGAAATCCCCCTAGAGTAGCTGTCCGGTTTGAGTAGAGAGGGCGGTCATTAATGATGATGCCCCGCTGCATCTGGCCTGGGAAACCGCTGCAACGGGGCTAGCCCTCAATCTACGTCGAGAAGCTGTAGTCTATGGTAGCGCACAGATATACCTCCAAGCGGGCTGTCCCGTTTGGGTTATTTGTCTACAGCAGAGGGGCCATTGCTAGTCGATGGTCGCCCTTGATGCTAGTTCCGAACGATGGTGTTAGTTGGCATCGCCAAGGAGATCGCTACCCTAGGCTCAAGGATTCGAGAGCACCCATGGTCCTCTGGCTGTTTAGCCATTGCTGGCTGTGGGCGTTTTATCAATGCAGGGAAGCTATGTTTCCGGGACGGTCGGTTAATTTCCCCCTAGGTGCTAGGGCGGCTTACCCATCACGGTTGGTGATAGATACATAGCTTGTTCTATCTAGCTGTCTCGTGTCCAGCTATCTCGTTCTCATGCCGATACGGTGACTTACCTCGGTAAGCATCGTGCGGTTTTGCTTCCATCCACTCTGTTTTGTCAGTAGTAGAGAGGAGAGTCCCATGACCATCAGTCCCCCTGAACCGGGACGGAAGGTCAAGGTTGTGGTGGATAGTGATCCGGTAAACACCTCATTTGAACGATGGGCTAAACCGGGCCACTTTGAGCGCTCACTGTCGAAGGGTCCCAAAACAACTACCTGGATTTGGGATCTTCACGCTGATGCCCACGACTTTGACAGTCATACCAGTGATTTAGAAGATATTTCGCGCAAGATCTTTAGCGCCCACTTCGGTCACCTGGCAGTTATCTTCATTTGGCTCAGTGGCATGTATTTCCACGGAGCTAAGTTTTCTAATTATGAGGCCTGGCTGAGCAACCCCACGGGCATAAAGCCCAGTGCTCAGGTGGTTTGGCCTATCTTTGGCCAGGAGATCTTGAATGGCGATGTGGGAGGTGGCTTCCACGGTATTCAGATCACATCTGGACTATTTCAGATGTGGCGAGCCAATGGCATTACCAATAGCTTTGAGCTCTATTGCACAGCTATTGGTGCCCTGGTAATGGCAGGGCTAATGCTGTTTGCTGGCTGGTTTCACTATCACAAGAAAGCGCCCAAGCTGGAATGGTTCCAAAACGTGGAATCGATGATGAACCACCACTTGGCAGGACTCTTGGGGTTAGGGTGTCTCGGCTATGCGGGACAGCAAATCCATGTGTCATTGCCAATTAACGCTTGTCTAGATGCCATTGATGCCGGCAAGCCTCTGACCGTGGGCGGTAAGGTAATCGATTCGGTGGCGGCGATTCCGCTACCCCACGAGTGGATCTTGAATCCCAGCCTGATGACCGACATCTATCCCAGTTTTGCGGAAGGGTTGAAGCCCTTCTTCACCCTGAACTGGAGTGTCTATGCCGATTTCCTCACTTTTAACGGCGGTCTTAATCCCCAAACCGGCGGCCTTTGGCTGACGGATACAGCCCACCATCACTTAGCGTTGGCGGTGCTGTTCATTGTGGCGGGCCATTTTTACCGCACAAATTGGGGCATTGGTCACAGCTTTAAGGAGGTGCTGGAAGCTCATAAGGGTCCTGTTACTGGGGAAGGCCATAAGGGCATGTATGAGATCTTCACCACCTCTTGGCATTGCCAGTTGTCGTGGAACCTGGCCTGGATCGGCTCCCTGTCGATTCTGGTGGCTCACCACATGTATTCCATGCCCCCCTATCCGTACATTGCGACGGATTATCCCACTCAGTTGTCGTTGTTTACCCACCACATGTGGATTGGTGGCTTCTTGATCGTGGGAGCAGGTGCCCATGCCGCCATCTTTATGGTGCGGGATTACGACCCGGCTACCCATATCAACAACTTGTTAGATCGGGTGATTCGGCATCGGGATGCCATCATTTCCCATCTGAACTGGGTCTGTATCTTCCTGGGCTTCCATAGCTTTGGGCTCTATGTCCATAACGACACTATGCGGGCCTTTGGACGCCCTCAGGATATGTTTTCAGACACGGGAATTCAGCTACAGCCGGTATTTGCCCAATGGGTGCAGAATCTACATGCCGCAGCGGCGGGTGGTACTGCCCCCAATGCCGCAGCAGGGGTAAGTCCAGCCTTTGGTGGCGACATCCTGGCTGTAGTCGGAAAAGTGGCCATGATGCCCATTACCCTTGGCACCGCCGACTTCCTGGTGCACCATATTCACGCCTTCACCATTCATGTGACGGTGCTGATCCTGCTGAAAGGGGTATTGTTTGCCCGCAATTCTCGTCTCATTCCAGATAAGGGTGAGTTGGGCTTCCGCTTCCCTTGTGATGGACCAGGCCGAGGCGGTACCTGCCAGGTCTCTGGTTGGGATCATGTGTTCCTGGGTCTGTTCTGGATGTACAACTCCCTCTCGATTGTGATTTTCCACTTCAGTTGGAAGATGCAGTCGGATGTGTGGGGCTCGGTGTCGCCAGATGGGTCGGTATCCCACATCACGGCGGGGAACTTTGCCCAGAGCGCGATCACCATCAACGGTTGGCTGCGTGACTTCCTGTGGGCGCAAGCCTCTCAGGTGATTGGATCCTACGGGTCAGCTTTGTCGGCCTATGGCCTGCTGTTCCTGGGTGCCCACTTTGTCTGGGCGTTCAGCCTGATGTTCTTATTCAGCGGTCGTGGCTACTGGCAGGAGTTGATTGAGTCGATTGTATGGGCTCACAACAAGCTGAAGGTGGCTCCTGCGATTCAGCCGCGGGCATTGAGTATTACTCAGGGTCGGGCTGTGGGTGTGGCCCACTTCCTTCTGGGAGGGATTGCCACCACATGGGCATTTTTCCTGGCGCGCATCATTGCGGTGGGATAACCAGGCTCGATGTTATTGAGCTCGGGATCTTGAGAACTCGATGCTCAGAGCTAACCTGGTTCACTTCCAATGCAGATTTAAGCACTCAAACCTCAATCATCGATTTTGATCATGGCGACTAAATTTCCAAAATTTAGCCAGGATCTAGCGTCTGATCCGACAACACGTCGGATCTGGTACGGGATTGCCACAGCCCACGACTTTGAAAGCCACGATGGCATGACGGAGGAGAATCTTTATCAAAAGATCTTTGCCTCCCACTTTGGCCACTTGGCAATCATTTTCCTGTGGACCTCTGGCAACCTGTTCCACGTCGCCTGGCAAGGTAACTTCCAGCAGTGGGTAAAAGACCCACTGAACATTAGCCCCATCGCCCATGCGATTTGGGATCCCCAATTTGGACAGTCTGCTGTTGAGGCCTTTAGCCAAGCAGGGGCTAACTATCCAGTGGATATCGCTTATTCAGGGGTATATCACTGGTGGTACACCATCGGTATGCGCACGGCTGGCGATTTGTACGGCGGGGCGCTATTCCTGATGATTATGGCGGCAGTCTTTCTGTTCGCTGGTTGGTTGCACTTGCAACCGCGATTTCGTCCTAGTTTGGCTTGGTTTAAGAATGCCGAATCCCGGATGAACCACCATCTGGCTGGTTTGTTTGGGGTGAGTTCTTTGGCTTGGGCCGGGCATTTGATCCACGTGGCGATTCCCGAGTCTCGGGGACAACACGTGGGCTGGGATAACTTCTTGTTCACTCCACCTCACCCGGCTGGGCTCACGCCCTTCTTCACCGGGAACTGGGGGGTGTATGCCCAGAATCCAGATACGGCTAGCCATGTATTTGGCTCTAGCACCGGGGCTGGCTCGGCCATTTTGACCTTCCTAGGGGGCTTCCATCCCCAGACGGAGTCGCTCTGGCTGACGGATATGGCCCACCACCATCTGGCCATCGCCGTGTTGTTCATCGTTGCCGGCCACATGTACCGAACTAACTTCGGCATTGGCCACAACATGAAGGAGATCATGAATGCCCACAATCCGCCCCAAGGCACTCCCTTTGGCGGCATGATTGGCGAAGGCCACAAGGGCATGTATGACACCTACAACAACTCCTTGCACTTCCAGCTGGGCTGGCACTTAGCCTGCCTCGGGGTGATCACCTCTCTAGTGGCGCAGCATATGTATTCGCTGCCCCCCTATGCCTTTCTGGCTAAGAGCTACACTACCCAGGCCGCTCTGTATACCCACCACCAGTACATCGCTGGCTTCATCATGGTGGGGGCCTTTGCCCACGGGGCTATCTTCTTGATCCGCGACTACGATCCAGCTTCCAATAGCAATAATGTGCTGGATCGGGTGTTGCAGCATAAGGAAGCGATCATCTCCCACCTGAGCTGGGTGTCGCTGTTCCTGGGCTTCCACACCCTGGGGCTGTATGTGCACAACGACGTCATGGTGGCCTTCGGTACCCCTGAGAAGCAAATTCTGGTGGAGCCAGTGTTTGCCCAGTGGATTCAGGCGGCCCATGGGAAGCTGCTCTATGGCTTTGACACCCTGCTGTCGAATCCTGGTAGCATCGCCAGCACCGCTTGGCCCAACTATGGCAATGTCTGGCTGTCAGGCTGGCTAGATGCCATCAACAGCGGTGATAATTCCCTGTTCCTGACCATCGGTCCGGGGGACTTCTTGGTGCACCATGCGATCGCATTGGGGCTGCACACCACCACCCTAATTTTGGTGAAGGGCGCCCTAGATGCTCGCGGCTCCAAGCTAATGCCGGACAAGAAAGACTTCGGCTACAGCTTCCCCTGTGACGGTCCGGGTCGGGGCGGCACCTGCGATATCTCGGCGTGGGATGCCTTCTACCTGGCGGTGTTCTGGATGTTGAACACCATTGGCTGGGTCACCTTCTACTGGCACTGGAAACACCTGGCTATCTGGCAGGGCAACGTGGCCCAGTTCAATGAATCATCCACCTATCTGATGGGTTGGTTGCGGGATTACCTGTGGCTGAATTCCTCCCAGCTGATCAACGGCTACAACCCCTACGGCATGAATAACCTAGCGGTTTGGGCCTGGATGTTCTTGCTGGGGCACTTGGTCTGGGCCACCGGATTCATGTTCTTGATCTCCTGGCGAGGCTACTGGCAGGAGCTGATCGAGACCCTGGTGTGGGCCCATGAGCGCACGCCCCTGGCCAACCTAGTGCGCTGGAAGGATAAGCCCGTGGCCCTCTCCATCGTGCAGGCCCGCTTGGTGGGATTAGCTCACTTCTCGGTGGGCTATATCATCACCTATGCCGCCTTCCTAATTGCGTCAACCTCCAGTCGATTCGGCTGACGGTTGCGTAGACGAGTTTGAGACGGGTAGGAGACTCTCCGTCTCTCTCGGGTCCTGGTTCATCGGGGTAGTTGAACCGGGACCTTTTTTCCTCTTCAGCCACTGTTATGCATCTTGGAGGTAAACAGTCCGATGACGAATCAAGTGGTTAAACCCTATCTAGACGAGCCTGAATTGGGGCATCTATCCACCCCAATCAGTGACTCCGCCTTTGTTCGCAGCTTCATTGGTAACCTGCCAGCTTATCGCAAAGGCATGGCACCCATTACCCGAGGGCTAGAGATTGGGCTGGCCCATGGCTACTTCTTAGTCGGCCCAGAAATCATTGTCGGGGCCCTGCGGGACTACGCCCCCGCTCCCTACTTGGGCGGGTTGGTCACCGCCATTGCCATCGTGCTGCTAGGCACGACTGGTATGGGAGCCCATGGCTTAGTGTCATTAAAGCCAGTGGCAGAGAGCAGCCCCAAGACTGATGCCCTCATGACCTCAGAGGGTTGGAGTGAGATGACGGCAGGCTTCTTCCTCGGGGGCATGAGCGGTGCCTTCATGGCCTATTTCCTGCTGTCCCACTTTAGTGAGATCGATGCCATTTTCCGAGGATTTGTCAATTAATTCGGGGCAATCCTTGGCTAACCGTAGACGCGGTTTGTCTAATACTGTGTTTAAGGAGAAGAGACTATGGACGGAACCTATGCAGCGTCTTGGCTACCCTGGCTATTGATTCCGGTAGTCACATGGTTGATGCCGGCGGTGGTCATGGGGCTGCTGTTCTTCTACATCGAGAGTGATGCCTAGTGCAGCCAAGCCGCAGCACTAGACGCTGATCATCACTATCGATGACTAATGGCGGGAGGCTGATAGCCTCCCGCTTGAGCATTTATGGCGCTGGCTAGTCAGCACAAAGCATTGTGGCAGCGGCTATAGCTGGCCAAAGCCCTTCTTCTTTTTGGCTTTTTTCTTCTTCTTGCCGCCACTGTAGCCCCGAAAGCCTGGGGGTGGGCCGCCCATACCGGGTAATCCACCGCCACCCATACCCGGCATGCCGCCACCCATACCCGGCATGCCACCGCCCATGCCCGGCATGCCGCCGCCAGAACCCATCTGTTGCATAAGCGATCGCATCTTTTGAAAATCGCTGACCAGTTTGCCCACATCCTTATCGCCATACCCAGATCCCTTGGCAATGCGACGGCGGCGACTGGGAGATCCAGAGAGTAACTTGGGATTCTTCCGCTCCTGACGGGTCATGGAGTTAATCATGGCCTCCACCCGCTTCAGCTGGGTTTCGCCCTGTTCTAGCTGTTCGCTAGAGAGCTTGCCCATACCGGGAATCATCTTCATGATGCCGCCCAAGGAGCCCATGCGCTTCATCAGCCGCATCTGCTTCAGAAAATCATCGAAGTCGAATTCGGCTTCCATGATCTTCTTCTGCATCTTCTCGGCATCGGCGATATCGATCTCCTCTTGGGCCTTTTCCACCAAGGTGAGGACATCCCCCATGCCCAGGATGCGCGAGGCCATGCGGTCAGGATAGAAGGGCTGCAGGGCTTCGACTTTTTCGCCGACCCCGACAAATTTGATCGGCTGCCCCGAGATCTGCCGTACCGAGAGGGCCGCCCCGCCGCGGGAATCTCCATCCAACTTAGTCAAAACGGCCCCGGTAATGCCGATTTCGTCGTGGAAGGTGCGGGTCAGGTTGGCGGCTTCCTGACCGGTCATGGCATCGACCACCAGCAGCACTTCGTGGGGCTGAATCGCCTGCTTGATGTCGGCCAGCTCCGCCATCATCTTGGGATCGATCTGCAGGCGGCCGGCGGTATCGACAATCACCGTATCGATGCCGTCCGTCTTGGCCTGCGCTACCCCTTGGCGGGCAATGTCCACGGGGTTAGCCTCGGTGCCCAACTCGAAGACAGGGACATCGATTTGCCTGCCCAGAGTGACCAGCTGATCCACAGCAGCGGGACGGTAGACGTCGGTGGCTACCAGCATGGTCGTCCGGTTTTGCTTGCGCAGATGTAGGGCTAACTTAGCAGTGGCAGTGGTTTTACCGGTTCCCTGCAGACCGGCCATGAGGACAATGGTGGGAGGCGTGCCGGCCTGGGCCAAGGGAGCATTGGTCTCCCCCATCACCCGCACCAGCTCGTCGTTGACGATCTTGATGAATTGCTGATCGGGCGTGACCCCGGCGATTACCTGGGCTCCCAGGGCTTGCTCTCGCACCTGCGCTACGAAGGTCTTCACCACCTCTAGGTTGACGTCGGCTTCCAGGAGCGCTCGCCGTACTTCTCGCAGGGCACTTTGTACATTAGATTCAGAAATCTTGTCCTGGCCCCGCAGGGATTTCCAGGCAGACTCTAGGCGTTCTGAAAGGGCGTCGAACATAGTAGGTTACAGTGAGCGGCAGGGATCCCAACGATCAATCGGGGTGAAGAATCCCCTGACATTGAGTATCGTAAGGTCAAATATCTCATTTTAAACCGTGTCTAAGTTTAGACCTAGCGCTGTGGGCCAAGACTCTGGGCTAGAGCCGTCGTCCTTCCAGCGGATCAATGACCTGATGACGCGGTTATTTCCAGCAGACGGCAGCCTCATCCTCAGTGCCGAAATATTTCTGGGCTTAGATCAGCCAGAGCGAGACATCTATGCCTTTCCCATGCGATCCCTGCAAGCCTCCCTATTGTTCCGGGCCAGCCAGTAGGGAACAGTCTCAATATCCCAGATTTGGCCCTGGAGTGCCCTAATGCTTGCGAGCAGCAGCTATACGAACGGGGGTTGCGATCATCGCACTTAAGCGAACTATTGAATATCCTCTGGGTCAACTCCCAACTCTCGCAACTTAGCCGCGAGTTTTTCGTTGTGCTCCTCCGGGGTAGGCACCAAGTCTCCCTCGGGTGTGAAGAATCGCAGCTGCCCTTGATGACTGCCCAGGTAGAGTCCCAGCTGCTGACTCCAACGCCAACCCTGTTCAGTAGGGATAATGGGCTGATAGGTACCATCCACCAGGTGAAAGCCTTCAAACTCCAAGCTGTAAGGATCGAACCAGAAATAATCGAGGGTACGAAAGATGTCTTGGTAAATCTGCTTTTTCAGGCCGCGGTCCGTCTTAGCCGTCGACTCCGACAGCAACTCCACAATCACGTTCGGGTATTTACCATCTTCTTCCCACACCACCCAGCTTTTGCGCGGTTTGCGCTCGGTGTCCAGTACCACGAAGAAGTCCGGGCCTCGGAAATCTTCTGACTTCCGCTGGTGTGGACTGTAGTAAATGGTGAGATTACCGAAGGCATAGAAGTCTTGGCGATCGCTCCAGAGCCGTTCCAAACTTTGGATCAACAGCAAAATCTGGCGCAGATGCAGTTCAGTTTCCACGGGGGGTTCATCGCTGTAGAGGTCTCCAGGCGGAAAGCGTATCGCGTTCGATGATGCCTGCTCTGGTTGGGCCTGAAGGGATTCGGTAGTAGGCACAGACATAAGCGAAAACCGTCATAGCAGTTACGCTCAGTGTAGCAAGGGCAGACCTGGGCACAGCCCGCTACCCATCAGGATAAAGGGAGCCCAGTCGTAGGGGGGGTCATAATCTACGCGGTCCCCATAGAGTTTTAGGCGGGACGCAACCATTTTTTCCTGGTCCTTCTCTATGGCTGAGCCAGCCCCAGGCAATCTGGCTTGGCCCGTCTGTCCGCTACCGTCTTATCTCAGTTCTCAATTTTGAGGGGTGAGTTTTGAATGCAGGAACGCTCTGGCACTGAACGATTCAGCCTGATCATGCGTCGTTCAATAAGAGGGAAATGGATATTACGTCTGCCGTTCTGCACGAGTCAACGCTATCCTTACAAGCCATTGCCAATGAGGATAAACGGGGCCCAGTAGTAAGGATGGGCCAGGCTGTCGCCGATGGGCTGGCCGGTGACGGTGCTGACGACCTCGATGGTGCCACGCTCGCCGCCGACCAGACTCAGGTCATCGGCAATCAGGGCCTGTTGCGCCCGCTGTAGCGCCTCTGCCTTGGAGTAGCCATTTTGCAAGGCCAGATAAAAGGCATCCATCAGCGCCTGGGTGCCGCCGTCACTCACCTGCCACAGCGAGGCGATGGCGGCATCGGCCCCAGCTTGCTGCATCAGGTAACCAAAGCCCAGAATCTCTTCCCCGTTCCCCAAGGGCGCATCACCCACTGCCGTTTCACAGGCGCTCAGCACAATCAACTCCACATTGGGAAAGCTCCACTGCTGTTTGACGTCGGTCAACGTAGCTCTGCTACCATCGCCAAACAAAATAAACGAGTCCTCTGGCGGCCCTGGATTGAACGCTGCATGGGTCGCGAGGTGAATGATGCTGTAGTCATCCATGTCGTACAAGATGCTGAGATTAAAGGCCTGATTCAGGCGCTTCACCGTTTGCGGAATCAACTGAGCCAGGGTGTCCACCTCAGGCCCGGCAAAGTCTAGTCCAGTGAAGGAGAGGGTGCGAGCATCGCTGATTTCAACCTCATAGGCTCCCTCAGTAAAGGCGGCGGCTAGCACACTGGGGGTGTCAGCGGTGGGGGGATTGTCTAAGTCGCTGACGCTGGCCGCCGTAATGTTGTTGACCTGAAAGCGTTCGACCAGCCACTGGTTGCCGTCATGGAGAGCGGCTAGGGGGATGTAGCGCAGTTGCCCGTCCGGCGCATAAATCAGAGTTGTGGCCTCAGCTTGAGCGAGATCGTTTTCTAGGGGGCGAATCAGCCAGTCGTAGAGCTGCTGGGCCGGGGTTATCGCCTCCGAGAAGGGAGTTTCCAGGGCTGAGCGCAGGTCGGCGATCGCCTGATTCAGGTCGGTGCGCGATACGGAAACCGTGCGCCGAATCGGTTCTTGATTGGCCGTGACCAGCACCAGTTCCAGGCGGTCTTCTAGCACCAGCGGATAGAGCACCACCGCGTTTTGCTCTAGATTCCGTAAATTGTCGCGCAGGTCCGTCAGCTGGCTAAGCGCTAGCGCTTCGCCCCCTGTGGTTCGTTGCAAATTGCTGACGAGTGCTCGCACCACCTCGCTCTCTAGAAAGCGAGCAAACTCTTGCCGCACGGCGGACTCTAGCTGTCGCAGCTCGATCAGGCGCTGCTGCTGCTCTGGCGTGCGCTCACTCGGGGGAATCTGAGCCAACTCAGCCCGCTCCTGCCCCAGTTCTATCAGCCGTGCCTGACTGGCCTGATACAGCTCAATTAAATCTTGCTCAGTTGGCCGCAGCGGCACTCCCGCTTCAGTGCTCTCAGTGCTGCGCACCCCCCGCAAATACTCATCCAGCTCCTGCACCTTCAGCAAATCCAGCACCCGCTGCGCCTCCAGGATGCGGTCTTGTTGCAGCAGCATATCCGCCAGTTTGCGATAGCTGCCGGCAATGCTGTCGGTAAAGGCTTGTTGGTCCTCAACGGATAACCCCACAATGTCCCCCCGCATCGCTTCCCACTGGTTCACCGATTGCTTCAGAAACACGATGGCTAACTCTGGCTCTTCTAGATTTTCCAGCACATAGCCGAGGTTGTTGAGGCTGATGGCTCTGCCCTTGCGATCGCCAATCTCCTGACGGATGGCCAGGGCGTCCTGGTAATAGCCCAGGGCCTGCTCATATTGGCCCAGGTTGTCATACACTCCCCCAATGTTGTTGAGGGTTTGGCCAACGCCTTGGCGATCGCCAATCTCCTGGCGAATGGCGAGGGCGTCCTGGTAATAGCCCAGGGCCTGCTCATATTGGCCCAGATTGTGGTACACCGCCCCAATGTTGTTGAGGGTGACCCCTTCCCCGGCGCGATCGCCAATCTCCTGGCTGATGGCTAGGGCGTCCTGGAAGTAGCCCAGGGCCTGCTCATATTGCCCCAGGTTGTCATACACCGCCCCAATGTTGTTGAGGGTGACCCCTTCCCCGGCGCGATCGCCAATCTCCTGGCGGATGACCAGGGCGTCCTGGTAGTAGCCCAGGGCCTGCTCATATTGGCCCAGGTTGTCATACACCGCCCCAACGTTGTTGAGGGTGACCCTTCCCCCCGGCGATCCTGAATTGTCTGCTGAATCTCCAATGCCGCTTCGTAATACTCCAGAGCTTGGGGATATTGCCCCAAGTCATCTGAGATTGCTCCCAGCCCAGTCAAGGTCTTCGCTTCGCCTTGGCGACTCTCTTCAGGAAAGGCGGCTCGCACGTCAGGGGCCTGGTAAAGGGCCAGGGCTTGTTGTAGCCGCTCCCAGGCTGCCTGATAATCACTGATGCGCGCCAAAATTCCAGAGACTCATCGAACAGGGCATCGGCTCTTGCTTTGGCGGTCGGCAGCGCTTTCACCTTGGGCCAAGCGGTCGGCGGGTGTGAACCGAAAGCCGTTCTCGATGCTCTTTGGCTGTCCGGGGTTCTCCCGAGGGTAGCCACCATCACGGCGGTGAGGGCAAGCAATCCGAATAGCTGGCTGGGTAACGCAATGGGGGCTGGGCTCCAGTGTTTGGGGGTTGACATCAGCATATATGTCTCAGCCGCAAGGACTTATTCAGGTTGATAGAATCTTTCATTGGCGAACTCCGAGACAACCATCATGCCGGCAGCGCCCTCTGCCCTGGATTCCGGGTCGCGCTGCGCTTGCCCGGAAATGACGGAAGTCTTTATCGTGATGAATGTTTGAGGCCTGAAGACAACGTACTCCCGTCATTCCCGCGCCTCGCGGAGCGTGCCCGGAGGGCGTGGCGGGAATCCAGGGGAATCAAATCTCGGCGACGGCTCCGAGGCGCTCTGCGTAGGGTGGCAAGTTCATTGCCGCTGCTCTCAGCAATGGTCAAGGCTCTTGGCTGGCCCACCAATCTTTCGCAAAGGTGGGCATTGAGTAGATGGAATGACGAGTATCATTAGGCCTTAGAAAAGGCAAATGCCCACACTACGAATACCCCTACTTGTTCGGCCAGGGATTGGTAACGCTCGCTAAGGCCACCGCTGAATTGGGGTGGCTCCCAGATGCGATCGCATGGTTGTCGGCTAGCATTTAGATCAAGACGGATATTCAAGCTGCCACCCCTTTGGGGGCTTACCACAGGACAGCGCTAATTCTGGGAACTTCGATGGCGTTACCCTCTACCGACTCAACCACAGACACCATCGCCATCATGCTGGATCGGGAGGGTGGAGCACTTTCATGCCTGTCCAGGGTGACCATTTGGCTCCCCAGGCGCCGGAGGAAGCTGCGTCCAACCAGTGATATCGATTTACTGATATGTGGTGGAACATCTCAACGATCAGCGCAAGATCGACTTGATCACCTGTATCCGGGATACCTTGGATGACCTCATGGTGGCTAAAGATATTGTGGTGGCGACCCGCCAAGAAATAGCTGACTATCGCGACACGATTGGCCACGTGATTCATACCGTCTTGAAGGAAGGCAAAGTCTTGTATGACAGCCGGCGCGATCGCCCAGGAAACTAAACGATGGTTGGCCTACGCACAACAAGATATGGATGTCGCCAGCGAACTGGCAGCAGCTGGAAAAGGGTATACCCATGCCATCTGTTACCACGCGCAACAGGCCGCAGAGAAAGCCATCAAAGCCGGACTAATCTTTGCTCAGATTGACTTTCCCTTCGTGCATGACTTAACGGTCTTAAAAAATCTGCTGCCAAAGGATTGGCAGACTCGTCAAGATCCAACCAATCTAAACACTTTGACCAGTTGGGCAACGGCATCCAGATATCCGGGGATTGCTCCTGACCCTACTGAGCAGGATGCCTTACAAGCTCGGCAAGAGGCGGAAAGAATTATGGGTTTGATTCGGGCAGATGTCAGCCAACGAGGACTCACCTTGATTTAAGAGCACTCTGCCTAGCTTTCGAAACTGGCGGCTACGCCAATGACCATCACAGTGAGGACCATTGGCCAGTGGCAAAGTCCTCTGCCTGGATTCCGGGTGCCCGGAATGACGGACATCGTTTTCGCGGTTACACTCTCCCAGACCTCTGCAACCAGGACATTTTGCCTGTAGTGAGCTGGTAGTGAACGTCAGGGGACTACCCCCTTATTGCCTGAGCCCCTTGGCAGGGCTTGTCGGTGAGGGGTGGTAACGCTCGCTAAGGCCACGCTTAATTGGATAGCTCGGGGTGCTCACCCGAGGGGATTTCGTTCCCCTCGGACTCCGACGACCAGGGCGTTCCGCCGCCCTGGACCCCGCGGAAGGGATGGCCGATCTGCCGTTCAAGATCGCGTCGCATCGGCAGAGATGGCGAGAGATCTTTCCCCCTTATTCCCTATCCCCTCTTCCCTCTTCACCCTTCGACTGCGCTCAGGGCAAGCTCTTCACTCTTCTTCGCACGGGCATAGCCCTACACACTCTTCACGACACATCCCCCTCCCACCCCATCACCCCTCTCCCCCTCTCCCCATCACATTCCCGCGCCTCGCGCAGCGTGCCCGAAGGTCGTAGCGGGAATCCGGAGGGCTAGGCTCAGAGCGCTCTGCTTAAAGGCTGGGACACAACCACTTTTATCCGGTCCCCATAGATTTTTCTCTGGGACGCAGCCATATTTAGGCGGTTAGGCCAAACTAGGGGCCAGTGGGGGCACTCTCTAGACTCCCAGGTAAAACTCAACACTGATGATGAATGCATAGGTTAGGTAGAGGCTCTGAGGCAATATAGAATCCGGGCAAGTGCCTCACCAAATGGTGCGAATCGCAATTATCACCCGATTTGACACCCCATGACGAAACGTTCTTTGCTTCAACGCACAGCCGTCCCTGTTGGGCCTGGTGGTCTGCGTTAGCGGGCGGCATCAACTGGGGGCAGGGGTCAGCGCCCCGACTAGGCTGGCCCAAACCGAGTCTGCCGAGTTGTTTTACCGCGTCGACGGAGAGCCGATTCCCCTGCAGTTGCAAGCAGATGCGATCGCAGTGGTCTTCACTGAGCCACCGGCGGCTCGGGGTCATCCCCCCATCCCCCTCTACCGGCGACTCCAGGCCGACCTACAGGGCACTCGGGGCGACGCCGTCACCGTGCACCCCGTGGGCACCGACTACGCCATCGTCACCCTGCCCAGGGGCAGTCGCTCTAGTCGCAGCACCCTGATCGAACGGGTGCAACGGCCCTACGTCGATGCCATTTTGCCTGTCCTCAGTTGTTGCGATCGCAACGAGCAGATTCTGCTGCCCAACGAAATCATCGTCAGTTTTGAGCCAGATACTACTCCGGCCCAGCGGCAAGTGATCCTGGCCGCCCAGGGGCTCACCGCCATTCGACCGCTGCAATTCAGTGACGACCGGGTCCTGGCGCGGCTTATAGAACTGGATCACGACACCGCCGTATTGACTGCCACCGAGCGGCTGCATGCCACAACCGGGGTGCGATCGGCCACTCCCAATTTCATCCAGGTACGGGCACCCCTGGAGCCGCCGATGCAACCGCCCCTCTCGCCGTCACCGGCCCAGTTTGCCGCCCGATCCCGTCGTCCGGCTAATCTGAGGACCCTAGCCTGGTACCTAGATAGCACCAGGCTGCACCCCAACCTAGAGAACCGGGGGGTGAAGGCCCCGGCCGCTTGGACCCTGGGCAGCCGGGGCGAGGGCATTACGGTGGCGGTGCTGGACACCTTCACCCAATGGGATCATCCGGCATTGCAAACCAATACCTATGAGCTGCCCGCCCCATGTCCGTCGGCTTGGCCCGAGAAACTCGCGGCTGGGACTTTGTCGACGATGACCCCGATACCCGCATCGAAGCCGACGAGCTGGCCATTTTGCGGCCCCCCTTTCAGAGCACGTTTACTTTGTCCGATGCAGCCCTGCTGGCGCAGCATGACCCCTGGGTCGCCCGGCTCAGACAGGACCATCCAACGGCAACAGATGCCCAGATTGCCGCCCATATTCGCCGACCAGATCCAGGCGCAGGTGGTCAATGAGTTTCATGGCACCCAGGTGGCCGGGGTGATTGCCGCCCATGGCCAGAGCGATACCGCCTTCACCGGCGTGGCCCCGGCGGCCAGGATCTTGCCCGTCCGGATTGGGGATATTTCCAGTGGCCCCATGCTGGCGGCCAGCGTTGAGGCGATTGCCTACGCGGCTGAGCGCGGAGCCGATGTGATCAATATGAGCTGGGGCATGCTGCCCGCCACCGAGATCGCGGCTGTGATCACCCAGGCGCTGGAAGACAATCCCGACCTGGTGATAGTGGCGTCGAGTGGCAATTTTGGCGACGGGGAGGTCTCGTTTCCGGCCAGCCTACCGGCGGTGGTGGCCGTGGGGGCCTCGACCCTAAATGGCCATCGGGCTCCCTATAGTAGCTTTGGGCCAGGGCTGACGCTGGTAGCCCCCGGCGGGGTGATTCAGTCGCACCCAACCAGTGGCATCTTAACCACGGGGGGAACGGTGACCCCGGGATTTTGGCAGGGGATGCCGCTACCGACGCAGCCCTGGAGTTGGACCCAAGATCCCCAGGGAACCTACATTTGGACCCAGGGCACCTCCTTTTCCTCCCCCATCGTCGCGGGCATTGTGGCGTTGATGCAGAGTGCCGATCAGGATCGGAGCTTAAGTCGCGATCGCATCGTTGAGTTACTCACCGCAGCCGCCAGCCATGGGCCACTGACCCTGACGGATGAGGAGCGAGACCGCTATCAAACCCTGGCGACCCAGACCAACACCCCAGCCACGGCACCAGCGCTGACCTACTTTTTCGGCAGCGGGTTGGTGGATGCCGCCGAGGCGGTGCGCCTGGTGCAGGCAACGGACTAAAGGCCATTGCCGATGAGGATAAACGGTGCCCAGTGGTAGGGATGCTCCAACCCAGTAGTCGCCAGAGGCTGGCCATCGCGGGATTCGATCACAATGGAGGCCCGCGACGCCGCCAGGCGGGTTTCGGTTTCTTCGTCGTAGAGCAGGCTGAGCTGGGCCTGACGCAGGGCTTCGGCTTTGGTCAGTTCCCCAGAGGCCAGTAGCTCATAGAAGCGCTGCATCAGCAGGCTGGTGCTGTCGTCGTTGACAGACCACAGCGAGGCAATCACCGTCTCGGCCCTGCCCTTCTCTAAAAAGTAAGAACTGATGCCGGCAATCTCGGTACCATCGCCTGCCGGTCCCCCTAAGGCGGTCTGACAGGCAGAGAGCACCACTAAGTGCAGATTACTCAACCGTCGATGCATGGCCTCGATATCGTCAATCTTCAGGGGTTCCCCATTGCCCAAGAGAATAAAAGACTCTTCGGCGCGACCTGGTACGAAGGCGGCATGGGTGGCCAGGTGCAGCACTCGATGGCCACGTACCTGAGCTTTCAGGGTATCCAGGGTAAAGTCATTGTTGAGAAACACCTGGCCCGGATAGATACCCGCCGGGTCAGTCGCATCACTGCGAATGATGGCATCCAATTCGGCATCGACCGCCGGCAGGGGATTGAAGTCGGCCACAGCCTGCGTCAGCCCCAGCCCCAACACCTGGGATTGCTCAATGTCAGCAAGGCGGTCTTCTGTATCGGTCAGCCCCGGCGCCAGCACCGTGGAGATGCGGTAGCGCTCCAGCAGATACTGCTCCCCGTCGTAGAGGGCCGCCATCGGGATGTAGCGGGTAACGCGGTCATTGACGAAGATCAGATGATCGATGTCGTTGGCGGCCAGTTCTGTTTCCAAGGGCCGAATGATCCAGTCGTAGAGTTGCTGGCTGGTGGCTTGCAGCTCTGTCAGGGTGCCAGGATTGCCCGTCTTCAGCAACTCCCCGAAGCGCTGCACCGTACTCGCCAGTTCCCCCTGGGACACTGGCACCTCCACACTGCCGATGACGTTGCCGGCCGCGGCCCACACCAGCCACAGCTTGTCTTCCAGCACGAAGGGATAAATCAGCACCGCCTGTTCACCATCCTGGGTATAGGCATTCAGCAGTTCCTCCGCTTCGCCGCTGAGATTATCGGGATCTACAAAGACCTCATCCTCGGCCCGGTTCGCTCGAACGGCAGCCTCAAACTCCTCGACTTGCTGGTTGTACTGGGCGGTGAGGGCCTCAAGCTGGTCGTAAAGGCTGTCCAGTTCGGCGCAGGCGCTGCCTTCACAGGCGATGACTTCGCCACCGAGGGCGACCAGGCTACCGTGGGCGTCGATGACGTCCTGTTCCGGGTCAGTGTACTGCAAGTCGCCACCGGTCCAGGTGGCGCGGGTGGTTTCAGTAAACTCGCGCAGTTCTTCAAGTTTGAGCAGGTCAAGGACTTGTTGGGCTTCTGGGATGCGGCCCTGTTCGAGCAGGAGGTCGGCCAGGAGGCGGTAGTCATCAGCGATGGTGTTGGTATAAGCTTCCTGCACTTCAGTGTCGAGACCCTGAATGTTGTCACGAATAGATTCTCGAATCTGCACTAGGGCTTTGAGGAAGATGATGGCCAGCTCCGGCTGACCTTGGTCATTAAGAACGCGACCTAGGTTACTGAGAGCGTCTCCTTCCCCAGCAATATCTTCGATGTCGCGGGTGACGGCTAGCTGCTGCTCGTAAAAGTTGATGGCCCGCTGGGGCTGACCCAACAGGCGGTGGGTATCACCCAAAGAGCCTAGCAACTGTCCCTCCTCAGCCCGATTTCCCGCCTGGCGAACGGCCACCAGCCGCTGCTGATACAGGTCAATCGCCCGTTGATGCTGTGCTTCGGCGGCTTGCTGATACTGGGGAAAAACGCTGTTCAAATCATCCAGATTGGCTCCCTCCCTCGCCTGAGCGAAAATCTCCTGGACGATAGCGATGTAGCGCTCCAAGATGCTCTCCGCCTGCCTGAGTTGTTCGATGTCTTGCTCGGAGATTTGTGTCCCGCCTAGACCTTGTCCGTCCTCCACTAGCGCCAGAAACTCATCGATAATTGCCAGCGCTTCCTCTGCCAGAAGTATGCTTTCCTGATAGTTCTGGAGTCCGATATGGGTCTGAACCAAGCTGGATAGGGCAATAACTTCATCTGGAAGACTGTCGAGTTCACGGGCAATGGCCAGGTATTGTTCGTAGTATCTCAGGGCTTGTTGATAGTCTCCCAATTTGAAGTAAACATTACCAAGCTTGCCTAGATTTTGGCCTTCCTGTTGGCGGTTATTGAGATCGCTGGTAATGGCCAGCCGTTGCTCGTAAACATCAATGGCCTGCTCATAGTCCCCCAGGGAAAAGTAGGCCAGGCCCAGGTTGCCCAGAGCATTCGCCTCCCCCTGACGGTTGCCAAGCTTGCGATAAAGGTCTAGGACCTGCTGCCAAGACTGTAGCGCCTCACGAAACTGGCTGACTCGAAACTGCTGGAGGCCAATGTCGAGGAGCCTATCAGCCTCCACATTTGCCTGACTTGCATCGCTAAGGATGGGAGCCGCTTGCTCCGGTGAGGTGTCAACTACTGTAAGGGAATAGCGCCCACGGGAGCTTTCGTCGAAACCGTTCGCCCAAATGGTATAGATACCATCAGTAGGCAGCGTTAGGGTAATAAATGAGTGATAGTTGCCTGCCTCAGTATCAATATCATTGTTTCTGGCGAGTTCATCGCCTTGGTTATCTAAGATCAGCAAAAACGTATCAAACTCAACGCTTTCTAAAGTGATGGCAATAGTCTGTCCTGCGTTGCCGTCGAAGGTGTAGGTGTCATATAGGCTGCCATCGTTGAGAGTGTCGTCGCCTGCTTCTAAAACGCCTTCAACCTCTAGCAGCACAGTCGTGGTTTCGTCAGCTTGCTTAGTTTGCCTCATCTGACGACTCAGGGGCTGAGGCTCCTGAGCCACGCCTGGGGCTTGCATTGCAGGGATGATGAGGGCTGTGGCCGTAAAGAAACCGAGCAGCTTGGCAGAGTAGAGCATGAGCGCAGTCATCCAAAGCTTGGGGTTGACACCAGGATATATGTCTCGGCGGCAAGGACTTATTCAGGTTCAGGCAAGCTTTGATAAAGAGACACAGATGCCAGGCAGCCTGACGTACTCATATCATTCAGGCGACGGATGAGATCTCGTTACCTGTGCCAAAATCCGTAAACTGTCGCACCTCCGGCTCATGGAACGCCAGCACAATATCTTGCTTCGGCACGCCTAGATCCACAAGTTGATTAGCAATCCCTGTTTCAGTGCCATCATGCTGAATCCAGATTTGGCCCCCTTTGATGTCGAGGTGAAGAATGCAGCCAAAATCCCGTTTGGTGCCTCGCCATCCCACATACAGCAGTTGATAGTGATCGCGCTCAGTATCAAACAGCGTCTGTACCTCATACTCTGGCCAGCGGTGCTGGGCGCTGACCTGCTCAGCCCGCTGCGAAATTAATTGCTGGATATATTGCCGATACAGCTCTACAGCCATTTTGCGATCGCCTCCTGCTTAACATCGTAAACCAGTAACCTCAGCTGATACTTTTCTACTGCTGTGGCAATAAATTCGGCGTTGAAAAAAGCTTTCGTAGACGGCTAGCCGCACGGCTAAATAGAGATGTCGATTGGGCTCAACTACTGCCAAAGCATCGCGATAGTTGAGAAACTGTCCCAAGGCAGTGTGAAATTCTGACACATTCGACGGGCTGAGAAAGCTTTTCACCTCTACCGCAATTTTGCGATCGCCCCAATCTGCCGCTAATAGCTTTTCGGCTGCCAGATCAATCTCAAAATCTACATCATCGACGTTGATTTCATAGGGATCTGCCGTAATTTGCCACCCCTCCTTTTCCAGGGCAGTGCAGATGACCTAATGAAACCGATCCCTTACCATATGCAGGAACTCATCTGGCAGATTAGTGTCCAGTGACTTATTCACCGTTGTCTATGCCCATGCGATCCCGAACCCAACCGCACGCTTCCCACGGACGCTGGAGGGTATCGCTAAGATATCAACATGTTTGTTGTCTTTAATCAGCGATGACCACCCTGCCCCGGACTGAACCCATCACCCTGGAACTCCCTGCCCTGCCTAGGGCAACCCTGGATGAGTTGTACCACTTTCTGCAATATCTTCAGTTCAAATATCAGGTGGATCTGGAATCGGGCCTGAAAACCCTGGAAGATGAGATGGACAACTTTGATGGCGATGCGGCCCTGGCAGAACCCGGAGCAATCTCTCTAGCCCATCTGAAACAGGAATTGGGGTTGGAGTGACGTATCAAGTTTTCATCCAGCCCGCCGCCCAAAGACGTTTAAAGAAGCTGCCTGTTCCAGTGCAGCGAAAACTGGTGACCCTCATTGAGGGTCTGGCAGAGGAGCCGAGACCGTCTGGTTGCAAAAAACTGAAAGGACGCGAAAATCGCTATCGGGTGCGCTCGGGCGATTATCGGGTGATCTACAGCATTGAGGACACTGCCCTGATTATTCGGATCATCAAAGTGGGGCACCGACGGCATCCGGAAAGGTTTCAGGATATTCAATCGTCAACTTTAGGGACATCGCAGTTAAATCATTCCATCCTGGGTTGATCGTAGCCGATACTGCTGGGTCGTAGGAGCTTATTCACGTTTAGACAAGCCTTGAAAAGGGGGAGAAGTTTTGAATTTTGAGTGGAGGGTAAAGGAAGAATGAGAGGGGCAGGGACAGGGAACCAGGACGTGGCTGAGGCTTTCGGGCAGAATGGAACTAGAGTGCTCTGCCTAGATTTTGGAGCGGGGGGTTGTTTGGCCAGGTCGATGGCCCTGCAGAGCCGGTCTAGCCCCTCTGGGGCGGCTTAGCCCATGACCATCGCCTCGCGGTGAAGACTGCAACGCTATCTGCCTGGATGCCGGGACGCTGCCATTTTTTGGCGGAACCTATAGACTTTTCTCTGGGGAGCAGCCATTTTTAGCGGGGACGGATCTATTTCTAGGCGGGACCCATAGACTTTTAGGCGGGACGCAGCCATTTTTTCGTGGTCCTTCTCTATGGCTGAGCAGGACTCGTAGATTTTTGAGTCACCCTGCCCCCTGGGCGCCTCAGTCCATCGGAACATGGCTGGAGAAGACATAGATCCGCTGGGTTTCGAGTTGATCGGCTAGATGGGAGGGCTGCACACCGGTAGGATCGCGCTTGAAGAGTTGTCGCTCTAGGCGTACTTGCAAGCTGGTGAAAGGGTCACTGCCGGTGGATACCATAAATTCCAGCTGGGCCAATTGCGGCCACTGCAGCACCTGATCTAGGAGATCTAGGGCGGCACAGACTTGGGGATGATCGCTCTGGCGATACCAGTCTGTTGCGATCGCATGCGGTTGATCGAGGCCCAAATGCACAATCAGCGAAGCTTGGCTAAAGAGGGCAATGGCCACCGAGCGGGCTTCTTCTTGCACCACTAACTGCCGGGCCTTGGCCAGGTAGCGCAGCTTTTCCAGCCACTCATAGCGGGTTTCTACCGGCACCGGTTCTTGCTGCCAGTGCAGGGCGACGGTGAGCAAGTAGGTTTGCAACAGCAGATGACCCAGTTTTTTGGCCTTGGTGGCGAGGTAGCCAGAGTTGTAGGTAGTGGCCTCGATCAGCAGGGGGACGCGGTCGACCATGGCCAGGCCATAGCCCTTCAGCCCGGCAATCTTGCGGGGATTATTGGTGATCAGACAAAACTGCCGCACGCCAATGTCATTGAGGATCTGGGCACCGATGCCATAGTTGCGTTGGTCGATGGGCAGGCCTAACTTTTCGTTGGCTTCGACAGTGTCGAGGCCACGGTCTTGCAGGGAATAGGCTTTGAGTTTATTGATCAGGCCAATGCCACGGCCTTCCTGTTTCAGATAGACGACCACCCCGCGCCCAGCCGTTTCAATCATTTTCAGGGCGGCTTGCAGTTGCATGCGACAGTCGCAGCGGAGGGAGCCAAAGGCATCGCCAGTGAGACATTCGGAATGGACCCGGACCATGACGGTTTGATCAGTGAAGGTGGCCGGGTTGCCTTTCACCAGGGCCACATGTTCGGAGCCATCCAGTTGATTGCGGTAGGCATAGATTTGAAAATGACCAAACTGGGTAGGCAGGTCGGCGACGGCCTCGCGGATGAGGAAGCGTTCGTGTTGGAGTCGGTAGCTAATCAGATCGGCGATGCTGATTAGCTTCAGGTTGTGGGTCTGGGCGTAGTCGATCAGCTCTGGCAGGCGAGCCATGGAGCCGTCGGGGTTCTGAATCTCACAGATGACACCAGCCGGATAGAGCCCGGCTAAGCGAGCCAGATCGACGGCAGCTTCAGTGTGGCCGGCCCGTTTCAGCACACCGCCCTCTTTGGCGCGTAGGGGAAAGATGTGACCAGGACGGCGTAAATCGCTGGGGTGGGCACCGGGATTGATCGCCACCTGGATGGTGCGAGCCCGGTCTTCGGCAGAAATGCCGGTGGTGACGCCCCAATGCTGGGCGGCATCGATGCTGACGGTAAAGGCCGTCTGCTCGTTTTCGTCTTCGTAGCTACTCTGGCTGACCATCAGGGGCAAGCCCAGTTCATCTAGGCGCTCGCCGGTCATGGCCAGGCAGATCAGGCCCCGGGCCTCGACGGCCATGAAGTTAATCAGGTGGGGCGTGGCAAATTGGGCGGCGCAGATCACGTCGCCTTCGTTCTCGCGGTTTTCGTCGTCGACCACGACGATGGCCCGTCCTGCAATGAGGTCCTGTAGGGCCGCTTCGATGGCATCGAAATGGCAGGTCGGGACTGGCTCCGGCGTCCCGGCGGCGGACGCCGCTGATGTAGCGTCGTCGGTTGGTTCGAACACAGCCCCCATACGTGTTAGCGTTTGACTACTATATTGAGTATCTTGTCTTGATTGTAAACCTCGTCCCTGCCTAGATCTGGAGATTTCCTGCCGAAGGGAAGGCTGAAGGCTGAAGGCTGAAGGGGAAATACCTGAACAAGGCTGCCTTTTGGCTCTGGTCAATCGGCGCTAGGGGGTGAGATGGTAGCAGTTAATTCTGGCGATTAGTATTACAATGCTGCATCTAGGGCACAGGTCTTGGCGGTCTCGACCATTGCTGTCGCGAAGTAAGAGTCTTTAGGTGTCATGGGCGATTCAGCATCAGAGAAGGTATCGGTCGGCATTGTTGGGGCCTCTGGCTATGGCGGGGTGCAGCTGGTGCGTCTGTTGCTGGAGCATCCCCAGGCCGAGATTGCCTACATTGGCGGCAATAGTAGTGCTGGCAAGCGGTTTGCTGAGCTCTATCCCCATGTGGGTGGGCATCTGTCCCTGACGGTAGAGGCGATTGACCTCGATGCGATCGCACAGCGCTGTCAGGTGGTCTTTTTATCGCTGCCCAATGGATTGGCCTGTGAGATGGCCCCGACGTTGATTGAGCGGGGCTGCAAAGTGCTAGACCTGTCGGCAGATTACCGCTTCAACGACCTAGGGGTATACCAGGCCTGGTACCGGGTAGCGCGCCGAGATCAGTCCCTGGCCGCCACCGCCGTCTATGGATTGCCAGAACTCTATCGCGATCGCATCCGTACGGCTCAGCTGGTGGGATGCCCCGGCTGCTATCCCACCGCCAGCCTCCTAGCCATTGCCCCCTTGATCAAACAGGGGCTGGCCCAGCCAGACAGCCTGATTATCGATGCCAAATCTGGCACTTCGGGCGGGGGGCGCACCGCCAAAACCCACCTGTTGCTAGCAGAGGCCGATAATTCCCTAGCGGCCTACAGCGTGGCCCGCCATCGCCATACCCCCGAGATCGAAACCATCTGCAGTGACCTAGCGGGCCATGACGTGCTGGTCCAGTTCACGCCGCACTTGGTGCCCATGGTCAGGGGCATTCTGGCGACGGCATACGCCACCATGCGGGATCCGGGCCTGGTCCGGGACGACTTACTCACCATTTATGCGGCCTTCTACCGCTCAGCCCCCTGGGTGACGGTGCTCCCCAATGGCACCTATCCCCAAACCAAGTGGGCCTGGGGCACAAATCGTTGCTATCTCGGCGTCGAGGTCGACCCTCGCACCGGCCGTGTCATCGTCATGGCCGCCATCGACAATCTCATGAAAGGTCAAGCGGCCCAGGCCATTCAATGCTTTAACCTGATGTTGGGCTTCGATGAAAGTCTGGGGTTACCCCGACTCAGCTTTTACCCTTAATCATGGCTGCCGTGGTTACTGGGACCCTTGACTGGGGTGAGGGGCCTCGCCAGGACTAATCCAGACGATCTGCCGTTCTGAGGGCGTGGTCCAGCCGCTCTGCTCCTGCATGATCTGGGTTGCCTGGGCCGGATCGAAGTGGCGACTGAACTCGGCCTGCAGGGCAGCCATATCCGCTTTGGTGGCTCGCAAGGCCGAGTTGACTTGCTGAAATTGCTGCCGTTGGGCCTGGTAGTGGGGCACTAGGCGGCTTAGGGTAACCACAGCCACCGTCATCAGGAGGCCATTGATGGCCAGGGTCGCCGTCAACTCCAGCGTATGCACCAAACGGCGACGGGGACGCGGCAGCGGCGAACGGCGACGACGCCGGGAGATGGGTGATGCGACAACGCCCGTAGCGGTGGGGGACTGAGCTGCATGCATAGGCAAACCTGCCACGACAGTTGCCATTGTAAGCGGCTATCGTAAATTCTGTAGACGTTATTCCCGGAAAAAAGCGCTCTGGCTCTCCAGTTCGCCGCCATATTCCGCCAACTGGTGCTGCTGGCGACTAAACCGCTCTAACCATGTCTAAACTATGCATATTAAAAGGGAACCCCAACCCTGGAGTTCCCGCTTGAAGTAGCACGCTTTCTGTAGTGCTTTTAGGGATTTATGGCGTTAACGCGCTGTGGCCTAGACGTCGCCGCCGACAATCCCTCTAAAATCACTTTATTTGTATAGCTCGGTCGACAACCGGAACGCTAGGATAGCCGGTACCAGGGCAATGACTAGAGCGACAAAAACCTGAGTCTCTGAAAGTGTCATGGTTAACAACCCCCAATCTATGGTGACAACGATTTATTGTGAACCTTTTATTGTGAACCTTATGGTCAAGTCCAGGCCTAGAGTGTTCACTAGCAAAAAGCTCCAGATCTCGAGCTGGACTTGGTATAGTCTTTATTCTTGACCAAGACGGTCTCTCCCACCCCGTCCGCCTGAGCATCTGTTACATAGCGTAATAACTAGCGTAATTACTTTGGACACCACTCGCTCCCTGCGTACCACGTTTGAACGCCAACTGCGCCGAGTCCAGCGCGATGTGCTGCGCATGGGGGCATTGGTGGAATATTCTTGCATTTTGGCCCGGGAAGCCCTTTGCGATCGCAACCTAGACTCTGCCCAACAATTAGTCGCCCACGACAAGCAAATCGACCAGTTCTATCGCCAGATCGAACTAGATTGCATCAACCTGCTCACCTTGCAGGCACCCGTCACTCAAGACCTGCGGCTCATCAGTGCCTTCATGCAGCTGGTGCGAGACTTAGAGCGCATCGGTGACTATGCCCAAGACATTGGTGAAGTCGCCATTACCCTATTCCCCTACCCGCCCCATCCCTGCATGGACCGCATTCAAACCATGTTGGATCGCTGCCGCTCCATGGTGGCCATGAGCCTAGTGTCCCTGTCCAACCTGGATGCAGAGCGGGGGCTAGAAATCAAGCAAAAAGATGATGCCGTCGATGCCGACTATGCCGACCTCTATCGTTTATTGGCCCATCAGCGAGACCTGCCGGGCCTAGTGGAGCCTATCGTCTTGCTGGTGCTGGTGATTCGGTACTTAGAGCGTATCGCCGACCACGCCACCAACATTGGCAAACGGGTCGCCTACATTGTGACCGGCGAACGCACCTAAAACGCCCCTAAGGAGAACCAGCCGGAGGAGTCCTGGCCAAGGCGAGTTTATTTTGAGTTTTGTTGAGCGACGTTGAGTATTCTTTCCTAAGATTGACAGCGGCGTTTGACAGAGTTCTATGTATTGAGAAACTATATGATAAAAGCATCTGCTGTTCGGGCCTACCCGTCGCGGGCCATTGGCACCTGAGATATGCACAGAGCGGTCTACCTGCAATCTGTCGCTATATCTGCTGGTCTGGCCAGGGACGCGTTAAGGTAGGGCAGGAATATCCTCTATCATGGCGGTTAAACCAGGGTCGACTCAGATCTGCGCTCGGCCTCAGGTCAGGTAGATGTTCCTAAAGCACCGAGGTTTTGGGAGCAAGCTGCACACTAGTTCGCCACCGATAGTGGGAGACGCGGATTTTCTGTTGTACGAGCCGGTTCGGTGTCCGGTGCGCTTGGTGACTAGTGATTTACACGTCGCCCTCAGCCAAAGCGGCCACCCTGGGCTTCATTGCGGAATGTCACCAGCGTGACTGGGACGGCTCGGCATCTACTACAGAGTCTTCGTTAGACGAGAGACATTGGTTTTAAGGGCAATCGCTACATGGATTTTTCAATTGCGGCGCTACTCGCCAACTTCACCGACGATAAGGCGCTCACGCTCAAAACCTTGCAAAAAAAGCTCAACTGCCACAACGAGAGCAGCACGCGAGAATTGCAAATTGCCGTTGATGCCCTAGAACGGGTCGGCATCTTAGTGAAAGAGCGGGGCAAGTATCGCCAAGTTCGAGAAGATGACGTGGTCGAAGGCAAGCTGCGCTGCTCCAGCAAGGGCTTCTGCTTTGCCATTCAAGATGATGAGAGTGCCGAAGACATCTACGTTCGAGAAAGCCAGCTCAACACCGCCTGGAATGGCGACCGGGTCTTGGTTAAAGTCACCAAGGAAGGCACCCGCCGCCGCAGCCCCGAAGGGGAAGTCAAACTCATCTTGGAACGGGCTAATGCCTCGGTCTTGGCCCGGGTCAAGCAGGAAAACGGCGATTATCGAGCGGTGCCCTTAGACGACCGACTGCTGTTTGAATTAAGCCTGGAACCAGATGGGGAAGACCTAAAGGCGGCCCTGGAACAGCTGGTGCATGTGGAGGTGCTGCAATATCCCCTGGGGCAGCACCCGCCGAAAGGCCGCGTGGCCCAGATTCTGGGTAGTGATGCCGAGGCGGCTTCGGATTTAGACATTGTCTATTGCAAACATGACCTCCCCCGAGCCTTTCCGGAGCGGGTATTGGAGGCCGCCAAACGGTTGCCCAATCGGATTCGCAAGGCCGACGTTAAAGATCGCATCGACCTGCGCGATCAGCTCACGGTCACCATCGATGGCACGGAAGCCCGCGTCATTGATGATGCCTTGACCCTGGATAAAACCGACGAGGGGCATTGGCGTCTAGGGGTTCACATTTCCGATGTGGCTTACTACATCGCCGCTAACTCTGCCATTGACCAAGAAGCCCTGAAGCGAGGCACATCGGTTTATCTGGGAGATGAGGTGATTCCCATGTTGCCCCCTCCCCTATTCGGCAGCCTCGGCTCCCTCAACCAGGGCAAAGATAGATTAGCCATTTCCGTACTGGTCACCTTGGATGAGCAAGGCCAAGTGTTGGAGTATGACATCCAGCCGTCGGTGATTCAGGTGGACCAAAATCTGAATTATCAGCAAGCCCAGGCGGTTCTGGAGCGCGACTCGACGGCGGCAATCAAAAAGCTCGGGGTCAAGAGCAAAGAGCTCAAGGCTCTGACCCCAGTTTATGAATTGCTGGATAATCTATTCGCCCTGAGCCAGAGCATTAAGCAGCAGCGGTTGGCCCGCGGTTCTTTTGAGTTAAATCTACCGCAGTATGAGATTCCCTCCGAGGGGTCTAAACAGTCGGCCTCTCGCTATCTGTCGGCTAAATTTCAGTACGACGATGAGGGATCCTTAGGGGTGATGGTGGTGTCGTCGCTGCTGCCAGCCCGCTTGATCGTCACCGAGTGTATGCTGTTGGCCAATCAGCTAGTTGCCACCCATCTCAAGGCTTTGGACGTGCCGGCCATTTACCGCTTGCACCGGGCCCCCGATTTTGCCGACGTGCAAGAGTTGATTAAGTTGGCGGACAACATGGGCTTAGATCTGAGCTTAGAAGACGAAGAGACCATTCAACCCAAGGATTATTTGCGCTTTACCCAGCAGTTTGCCGCCTCGGACTCAGAAAAGATCCTGACTTACCTGCTGCTGGATACCTTTAAGCCGGCATTCTACGGCATCCACCCCGATTTGCATTTTGGCCTGGCCCTGAAGGATGGCTATACCCACTTCGCCTCCCCTACCCGGCGCTATCCCGATCTAGTCATTCATCGTCTTCTGCATGCCATTTTTGAGCACGGACGCGATCGCAGATCGACCCGCTCTAAGGATCGGGTGAATTTGCGCCATAGCTCTTGCCATGGCCAGATTAACTGGAATGTCTTGCCCCCTGACATTCAGCATGAGTTTGAGGACTACTTCACTCGGATCACCGTGCATTTGACCGAACGGGAGCGCCTGGCCCAAGATGCCGAGTCCGATCTCGAAGGCCTCAAGAAAGCCGAATTCATGCGGGCCCATACCGGCGAAGTCTTCCACGGATTAATTACCGGGGTGCAGTCCTACGGCTTCTTCGTCGAGATCGAAGAGCTGCTGGTGGAGGGCTTGGTCCATGTCAGTTCCCTGAAGGACGACTGGTATGAGTATCGCTCTCGGCAGCAGAAACTGGTGGGACGCAAGAGCCGCAGACAGTACCGGCTGGGAGACCACGTGGAAGTGCAGGTCAAGAGTGTGGACTACTACCGCCAGCAAATTGACCTGGTTGCCGTCGGTGGCGGCAGTGAAGCCAGTGACGATGATGGCGACAGCTGGGCCAACGAGGAC
Organism: Halomicronema hongdechloris C2206; assembly: GCF_002075285.3. Classification (GTDB taxonomy): domain Bacteria; phylum Cyanobacteriota; class Cyanobacteriia; order Phormidesmidales; family Phormidesmidaceae; genus Halomicronema_B; species Halomicronema_B hongdechloris. Next base: position 4,255,484 of record NZ_CP021983.2, read on the forward strand.
GAGGGCAATGGCCACAATGGCCGTGGCAGTGACGAGAGTGAGTAGCGTCGTGTCGTGGTGACCTCGACTGCTGCGACGACGGCTGCTGCGACCATGGACTCGCTGATTCTGGGAGTCACCGGCGCCTCGGGATTGATCTATGCGGTGCGGGCGTTACGGTTTCTCTTGGGGGCGGGCTGGGCCATCGACCTGGTGGCGTCTAAGGCCGTGTATCAAGTCTGGCAGGCGGAACAGGGACTGCGGATGCCGGCAGACCCCGCTCGCCAATCGGCATTTTGGCGGCAACAGGCTGGGGTGGAGACGGGGGGAACCCTGCGCTGTCATCCTTGGGCCGATGTCGGCGCTACGGTGGCCAGTGGTTCCTTTCACACGGCGGGCATGGTGGTGATGCCCTGTAGCATGAGCACGGTGGCTAAGTTGGCGGCGGGGCTCAGTTCTGATCTGTTAGAGCGGGCCGCCGATGTGCAGTTGAAGGAGGGGCGACCGCTGGTGGTGGTGCCCCGGGAGACGCCGTTTAGTCTGATTCATCTGCGTAACTTAACCACCTTGGCCGAAGCCGGCGTCAGAATCGTGCCCGCCATCCCGGCCTGGTATCATCACCCCCAGACCATCGACGATCTGGTCGATTTCGTCGTCGCCCGCGCCCTAGATCAACTCGGGATCGATTGTGTGCCCCTGAAGCGCTGGCAAGGGCATTGAGGGGGCTCGGCCGCCGCAGCGAGGCCTGAGGCGATCTACTATGGTGGCATGATAGCCAGGCCCTTGCTTTGGGAGTCTCAGAACCTGCTATGACCACCACCCGCTTAGTCATTGTCCTGATCGCCTTGGGGGCGCGCTGGTGCTGTTGGCGGTGCAGAATCCGGCCCCAGCCTTGCCGCTAGTATTTCTGGGCTGGCGTACCGTGGCCTTGCCGTTGGCGGCTTGGGTGCTGGGTGCGATCGCATTGGGGGGGCTCACCAGTCTCTTCCTAGCTGGGCTGCTATCCTTACACACGCCGCCACCGGTGCGCAAATCTCAACGCCATAGTCGAGGCCCCAGTGGTCCGGCCCAGCGCTCCTGGGCAGCGGCTCCTACCCCGGCAGCGGCGACCCCAGACCCGGCAGAGACGTCCCAGGATCAGGAAGACAACACCCCAAGTTTTACCGGAGAGAGCCCTGCCCCAGAATCTGACTGGCAGGACTGGAGCAACGTATCGTCTCCCAGCCAGTGGGAAGACTGGGACAAAACCCGGCGCCAATCCTCCCCAGAGGCCTCCCAACGGGCGCGGCGGTCGGGGTCGTCGGAAAGAGGCGGCCCGCATCGATGAATCCTGGCAGGAATTGGCCCAGGGGTGGGAAGGGGTGGAGCGACCCCCAACCATAGCCCGGGGGGTGAGTCCGGTGGAAGATAACTTGGCAGACATCACCGGGGGCTGGGAGGACTCTCCGCCCCCAGCCAGAGGCAGGGCTGACACCGCCCCCGAGCATCGGGCCGCAGCCCGGGAGTATGAGACCCCCCAATCCCCGAAAAGGGTGTATCAGTCTGGTTCCCTCTATTCCTATAGCTACCGCAATCGGGAGGCTGACCCTGAGGACGCCGCCGTCGACGATGAGGAAGTCGCCATCGAGGACGAGGAGTCTCTGGCGTCAGTCGAGCCCCATGACATCCCAGCCTACGAGTATGAGGAGGAGCCAGATGAGCCAGAGCGTCCCCATCGGCCACCGACCCCAGGGCCTGACGGCGTTTATGACGCGGACTATCGGGTGATTATCCCTCCCCACCGTCCCCTAGAGGACGAGGATGCTTGAGTCACATCTTGCTGTGACCTTATCCTCTATCTATGCTGTGATATCGCCGCTGCTTGCCATGCCTGCCCAGCCTCACCCCCTGAGCGACTTACTCAAAGGCACCAATCTCTATCTCATCGGCATGATGGGATCTGGCAAGAGCACCATTGGTCACCTCTTGGGGCGACGGTTAAACTACCGCTTTATCGACACCGATGAGTTAATCGAGCAAACCACTGGCCAGACCATTCCCGAGATTTTCCAGCAGCACGGAGAAGCCAGCTTCCGTCAAATCGAGACCGATGTACTGGCCCAGGTATCGGCCTACACCCGCCTGGTGGTGGCCACCGGGGGCGGCATCGTCACCCAGCCCTATAACTGGAGCTACCTGCACCATGGCCTGGTGATCTGGCTGGAGGTGCCCTTGGCGGTCTTGCAGCGGCGACTGCAGGGGGATACCGGGCGGCCTCTCCTGCAAAGCGATGGCTGGACCGAGCGACTACAGGCACTCCTAGAGCAACGACAGCCCCTGTATGCCCAGGCCGATGTTCGGGTCACCGTCACGGCTCAACAGTCCCCCAAAGCCGTGACTCGCCAGACCCTAGAGCAGATTGGCCAGGTGCTGCGCTCCCCCACGCCCGAGCCTCCGCCCATCGCCCCATGAGACCACTCCCAGTAAACTGGCCTGATACACTACTGCAATAGTGCTAGCCCAGTCACCATCGTGTCCTTCGCCTCTACTCCCCAGCGTGATTTGATTCAAGAAGCCGATGCCCTGCGGGTCCGTGTCTTGAGTGAGGCCCTGCCCTACATCCAGACCTTTCGGGGCCGCACGGTGGTAATTAAGTATGGGGGGGCGGCCATGAAAGATGCCGGCCTCAAGGCCAAAGTGGTGCGAGACATTGTCTTCATGGCCTGCGTTGGCATTCAGCCCGTGGTTGTCCATGGCGGCGGCCCCGAAATCAATACCTGGTTGGGCAAATTGGGCATCGAGCCTCAGTTTAAGCATGGGCTCCGAGTCACCGACGCCACCACCATGGACGTGGTGGAAATGGTGCTAGATGGCCGCGTCAATAAGGAGCTGGTATCGCTAATTAACCAGGCTGGGGGCCAGGCCATCGGCCTCTGCGGCAAGGACGCCAACTTAATCATGGCCCGTCCCCAGGGCAGTCGCGAGGTGGGGTTTGTGGGGGAAGTCAGTAATGTCAACCCTGGTATTCTCAGGTCCCTGGTGGCCGCCGGTTATATTCCGGTGGTATCGAGTGTGGCCGCCGATGAGCAGGGGCAAGCTTATAACATCAACGCCGATACGGTGGCAGGGGAAATTGCGGCGGCCCTCAATGCCGAGAAGCTGATTCTGCTGACTGACACCCGCGGCATCCTGCGTGATTATAGTGATCCGTCCACCTTACTCCCTAAGCTCGACATTCAAACGGCTCGCCAACTCATCGACGCAGGGGTGGTAGCCGGGGGCATGATTCCCAAGGTCAATTGCTGCGTTCGCTCCCTGGCTCAGGGGGTGGGGGCGGCCCATATCATCGACGGTCGCATTCCCCATGCCTTGCTGCTAGAGATTTTTACTGACCTGGGGATTGGCTCCATGCTGGTGGCATCGGAGTTTTACAGCTAACTCCGCCGGGGGTTCGGTACAATGCGGGGAAAGCGGTTACCCCTGCGATATCTGCCATGGTGGTTCATTCGGTGCAATACGAATGGTTGCTGGCGACCTGCAGCCATTACGACGGTGCCCTAGCCCTGCTCAAACAGCACCGGCCCTACTTAGAGGCAATCCCCAGCATGCGAAGGCCCCAGCAGAGTATTATCACCCTGCCGTTGCCCAATGCCCGGGTGCGGCAGGCAACCCATGCGCCCGGTGCCCCTGGCAGTCAGATCGTGGCCGGCGCCGTGGTGATGCTTCCCTGTGATCTGGTCTTCCTCATGTGTGACCCAGAATGGAAGATTAAGACGGGAGTGGAGATTTTTGTCTATATCCATCGTCCCCAGGAGGACTTTTCCGGACTCTTGAGCCGCTGGCGCCAGACCCAAATTCTGATGGACCGAGGCTATGAATGGCTGCTGCCCAGCCGCCACCATTACCTGTTGAATGACGGCGCCGACGCTAGCCATCCTCTCTTTGTGGTGTTTCCCCAGACTCCAGAGCGGATCGTGACGGGGTTACGGGGGGCTGGATTGCCGGTGGTCGGGTATCCGCCGGAGCAACTGCCTGAGGTCGAGACGTCACCAGAGTTGAATGAGCTGACCGATATTCCGGAATTAGAGGATATTGACCCTAGTAGCCTCGAGGCTCCAGATCGCAATGACTAGGGGCCATTGATCCGGTGAGACTAGGGGCTAGGCGTTAACCATGGGGGCGTTGCCGTCATCCCTGGGGCGATGGGGCGGGCTGTGTCTGACGGCCATGCTGGGATTGCGGCTGCTCTTCTGGGGGCTGGCATTTCCCAATCCGGATGAGGCCTATTACTGGCTGTGGGGACAGCATCTGGATTGGTCCTATTACGATCATCCGCCCTGGCAGGCTTGGAGCCAAGCGTTATCGACGGCGCTGTGGGGCCGCTCGACTTGGGCGCTGCGCTGGCCCAACCTGATCAGCAATGGCTTACTCTTGCTGGGATACTGGCGGATTAACCGCTATCTCTACGGCTACCGTGGCCGGGAGCGGTTTTGGCTGACGTTGATGCTGCTGGGAGCCTCGCCCTTATTTTTCCTGTTTTTGGCCCTGGCCTGGCCGGATCACTGGCTGGTGACCTTCTCGGTGTGGGCGGGGTATCTTTGGGTGCGGTTTCTAGATGGGTATTTGGCCGATGGTCGGGGGGCGACCTGGCGACTCTATGGCGCTGCCTTCAGTGTTGGGGCAGCGGGGCTGTGTAAGTATACGGCGGTGTTGGTGCCTTTGGCCGGCTTGGCCCTGGTGGTGAGGGAGCGGCAATGTTGGCCGCTGTTGCGGGATCGACGCCTCTATGGGGCAGGTGCGATCGCATTGCTCTGCCTCAGCCCCATATTGATTTGGAACCTGCAGCACGACTTTTTCTCCTTTCGCTATTACCTAGACCGCAGTACCACCAGCACCGGCTTTGCAATTCAGCCCCTACAGCCCCTAGGGTTCTGGCTGCTGAGTGGGCTGATCTTGTCGCCCCTGCTGGCTTGGCGACTCTGGCGCACTTGGCGCCAGCCCCCCCCTACTACCGCCAGCCTCTATGGCCGCTTCGCCGGTTGGCTGTTTGGGCTTTCCACTGGCGGGTTCTCCCTGCTCGCCTTGGTTGCCCCGGTGCTCTACTACTGGAACATCCTGGCCTACCCCCTGTGGCTACCGCTGCTAGCCGGTGCTTGGCTGGTCCGCCAAGACCATGTTCTCCCAGCCAAACGGGCTAGCTGGCCACGCTCCCTACTGGTCACTCAGCTTCTGGGCCTGGCTGCCGCCACCCTGCTAGTCATCCACTACACCGTGATGCCCCTGACAGCCTGGTTGGGTACCGCTGACAACGACAGTGCCGCCCTCTATGGCTGGCAATCCCTGGCTAGGGCGGTACAAGCCCAGGCGGCTCAACTATCAGACGGCGACCAGCCACCATTGTGGCTCACCACCGACTATCGTTCGGCTGCGGCCTTGGCCTATGCCCTCAATGATCCCAGCGTCATGGCCCTCTCCGGCCGCTTAGACCAGTTCGATTTCTGGTACGATCGGGACGCTCTGCAGGGACGCAACGCCGTGCTACTCGGGGAAACCTGGCATCCCATCTGCCCCAGCCATCAAGCCTTCTTTCAGCAGACGTCCCGGCCCGATAGTCTGACGGTGGAGCGCTGGGGACAACCGATTCAGACCTATGGGCTGCTCCGGGGAACTGGCTTTCAGGCCGGCCCCAGCGACGAGTATCCCCTGCTAGCCACCTATCCCTTGGCCTTCAGCAGCGATGGAGAAGTCTGTCGCTCGGCTCCAGTGGCTCCTTAAGCCGGCAGGGGGCAAGGGGGATATCGCAGCCGCAGTTTTAAAGACTCGGTATCAGCGACAGCCAGGCTAGAGCGATCACTGGGCGGTAAAAGGGTATGGACCGTTAAACGGCTCCGCAGCTGGGTTATCCAGCATCAGCAATGGTTGGGGGTGCTCCTGTGGTGCCTTCTCGGCGGTATGCTGCGCTTTACCAACCTGGCCCTGAAACCGGCGTGGATGGATGAAGTCAGCACGGTCATTTTTAGTTTGGGCAATAGCAGCCACCTGGTGCCCCTGAACCAAGTGATCAGTGTGGAGCAGCTATTGCGGCCCCTGGTCCCCGATGCCACCGCCACGGTGGCAGATGCCGTGCAGTATCTGCTGCAGGAAAATAATCATCCGCCTGCCTACTTCGCCCTGGCCCATCTCTGGATGGATTGGTTTCCCCCGGTGAGGGGATTGGCCTCCCTCTGGGCGGCTCGAGCCCTAGCGGCTCTATTGGGCACCCTATCGATTCCCTTGGCCTATGGCCTGGGGCGCTTGAGCTTCCAATCACCGTTGGCCGGGCAACTGGCGGCGGCCTGCATGGCCGTGTCGCCCTTTGGCATTTACTTGGCCCAGGAAGCCCGCCATTACACCATGGCCATTGCCCTGGTGCTGGCCTCTCTCTGCTGTTTCGTCGTGGCGGTGGGACGGCTGCTGATGCGGCAGTCCATTGATCTCTGGTTGGTCTTGGGATGGATCGGGGTCAATGGCTTAGCCTTCGCCACCCATTATTTTGCGGTCCTGACCCTGGTGGCAGAGGGGCTGACCCTGCTGGGGCTGCTGGGGCACCAGAGTCGACAGCAGGGTAATGCTTGGCGGCAGCCTTCCTGGCGCCGGATCTACTGGGTGGCCTTGGGGACTCTGGCCATGGGGCTAAGCTGGTTACCGGTGCTGTCACGGTTCTACGGCAGTCCCCAAACTGGTTATCTCACCATCGATCTGAGTCAGCCCTTCAATTGGTTGAAACCCCTGGGCCAATCCCTGGTCACCTGGATCTTCATGGTGGTGACGCCAATCACATCGGCCTATAGTCCGGTGGGCATCGCCGTCATGGTGGTATCGATCCTGGTGGTTCTAGCCCTGGTGATCGCAATTCTGCCCTGGTTGGTTCAGGCCAGACAAAGGCTCTGGCAGACCCCAGAAGGACGGCAGGGCCTGATAGCCCTCGGGGGGTTTTTACTGGCCATGGGGCTGTTATTCGTGATCATCTGCTATGGCTACCGCGCTGATATTTCTCGGGGATATCGCTATCACTTCGTCTACTATCCGGCGGTGGTGGCATTGCTGGCGGGGCTATTGTCGGTATATTGGCCACGGCGGCAACCATGGGCAGGCACTGAGCTCCCCTGCCTGCCGGGAGCTCAGTACATCGCAGGCCGCCGTCTGGTGCAAGGACTCTGGGCGGTGAGCCTGATCGGTGCCCTGCTGGTGGTGACGAACTGGGCCTTCCCAAAGTTCTATCGCCCAGATCGCTTTATTCCCTACGTGCAGCAGCATTCCCAGTATCCGGTGGTATTTGCCACGACTACCATCGTCTCGCCCCACTACCCCACGGTCTGGGCCATCGAGCCCATGAGCCTTGGCTGGGAGTTCCACCGCCACTTCGCTGCAGCCGCTGGTCCCCAAGCCTGGGAGACACCGCCCCAATTTCTGGTAATGCCGACCGGGGAAGGGATCGAGACCCCGTTTGCAGAGCAATTAGCCGTCGGACTTGCCCCCCTGGACCGCCCCCTGGACCTGTGGATGGCCTATTACCACGGCGACCTGTCGGCCCTGGGCTGTGACCAGCTAGGTCGCACCAATAAGGGGAATTATCGTCAGACCCATTACCGCTGTCGCTAAGGCAGGAGTGGGGGAGTGGGGGAGTGGGGAAGTGGGGGAGTGGGGGAGTGAGGGAGTGAGGGAGTGAAGGGCTTGCCCTGAGCGCAGTCGAAGGGTGAAGAGTGAAGAGTGAAGAGTGAAGGGTTACTCGCTACTGGTGAGTAGTGCGGACGATCCAGTAGCTGATGGCTAGAGACAGAATTGCGATCGCAAGCCCAATTAGACTCACCCCAGAAATTTTCTCTAGATCCAGAATGATAATCTTGCGGCCCACCGCCGTCAGCGCCGTGGCGATGACCAATTGCACCTGCACCACGTGCTTCTTGAGATAAGCCGTGATGTTTTCTAGAATTTCCAAGGCAATCAACACACTGAGAAATAAGCCAAAGATCTCAGTCAGCGTCGTTCTGAAAAAATTCCCTGGGGAAGAAAACGCAAGGGAATTCAGCAAAATAATAGCCAGATCAACCATCGTGACCAGGATGACCAGCACCATAGCCACAGACAACACTTTGGACACAAGGTCCTCGAAACGACTCAAGCGTTGCAGAAATCGCTGATTCGAGACTTGATCGCGCAGGTAGCGAAGCCAGGGGGCCATGGTAAGCACTGTCGAGTGTAATGACTGCCAAGATTCTTGCAGATTGTGGAGCCCAGTGCAGCAGAATCTCGACCGGCTCTCTCCCCGGCCCTCTCTCCGGCCCAGAGGTATAACGGCAAAAGCCGGGGGCAGAATCAGGGCGCTTGCTAGGCAAAAATTCACTCCAGGCCAGGGGGCGACATCATCATCTCTGTCAAAAAGCTTCTATGATACGCTCCTAAATAGATGGAAAAACTGCGTGTGTAATCCCCGGTGCGAGCCCTTGACTCCGCGGGGATTTTCTCTGGAAAAGTCAAATATTATCCACAATGGGATGGAAGTAAAAGGCGATGCCCAGGATCGCATAGGCGGCCAGCAGTAAAATGCCCTCAAGCCAGTTGGAGCGGCCATCAGAACTGATGGAATTGGCAATGAGCACCGATACGGCAACAGCCACCAACTCAAAGGGATTGAAATTCAAATCCATGGGCTGATCTAACAGCCAACCGGCCAACACCAAAACCGGCGCCACAAACAGGGCAATCTGTAAACTCGACCCCACAGACACTGACACCGAGAGATCCATTTTATTTTTAATGGCCACACTCACAGCGGTGGCATGTTCAGCGGCATTGCCAATGATGGGCAACACAATCACCCCGGTAAACAGAGCCGTCAGGCCCAATTGTTCAGTGGCCGATTCCAGGGTTCCCACCAGCAACTCCGACTCCAACGCCACCAACACCGTGGCCCCCAACAACACGGGAATCCATAGGCTGAGGTTGGGGGCATGGCCGTCCTTATGGGTCTCAGACATCTCCTTGGCCATGGTCGCGACGGCTGCCTCCTGGGCTGGGTTGTCCAGGCCCTCGATATCAGCCATGCCAGCATCGTAGAGATAACTATGGGTCTTCATGGCAAAGAGTAGACTGAGGCAATAGACCCCGATCAAGACCACAGCCACGGCATCAGATAGATGCTGCAGGGTGATTTCTGGCGTGCCGACAGAGGTCATTCTCACCGCCGTCGGCAACAAAATGGCAATCACAGCTAGGTTCATGGACGAGGCATTCACCCTGGCCACAATCGGTTGAAAGGTCTGCTCTTTATACCTAAACCCTCCCAACAACATCGAGAGCCCCATCACCAGCAACAGATTGCCCATGATAGATCCGGTAATGCTGGCCTTCACCACGCCCACTAGCCCTTCGTTGAGGGCGATCAGGGCAATGATTAACTCAGTGGCATTGCCAAAGGTGGCATTCAACAGCCCTCCCCAGGACGGCCCCAACAGCACTGCAATTTCTTCGGTGGCAGTTCCCATCCAACCAGCCAGGGGCAGAATCGCCAATCCGGCAGTGATGAAAACGGCCAAATCTCCCCAAGTCAGCCATTCCGCCAGGAACGATAAGGGCACAAAAATAAGTAGGCCAAAGAAGATCAGGTTTTTAATCGCCATAAATAGATACGATAGGCCAACAGCATAGACCAGACCCAGGCTGGAGCTGAATCCGGTGTGAATCCAGTATTAATATCGCACCACCATATAAAAATACTCCCTGCTCAGATAGATTGTCGGGTATCCCTATCCAAACAGGTAACGGGGCAGGTAATGGAGCAAGTAATGGAACAGATGACGGGGACTGGGCCATACCCATCAACGCTACTGGCCCAATGCAGAGAGCACTGATAGGTATAGCCACCGCAAACACTCTACAGGCTGTGGGCCACGGGGTTAGATGGCGTAATCAAACAGGGCGTCTAGGTAGATGCGGTTAATCCGTCGATCGGTATACCCATTTTGCATTAGGAACAGGGACAGGGCGGCGCAGAAAACCCGGTGCTGACTCCAAGCGGGGTGGTTATCGAGATAGGCCTGGAGGGCGTCATGGAGGTCTTCTGGAACCTCTGCCATCAAACTGACTCGGGGCATCGTCTGTGTCACGGGGGATTGCCTCCTCACGGCGTAGACCATTGCGACTAGAACATGCGAAAACGACCGGTGCCGATGGCTGAAATCCCCATAAGACAGGGGCTTCAATGAAATGCTTGGGGCCGCCATCGAGGCACTGGTGTTGCTGGTCGCATCATTGTGCCCTACCGTCCCCCGATCGTGTCAATCTTGCAAAGCCTTGCGGATTGCGCTAGCACCCGCGGCCCTGGCCACGAAGTAATCAAGGTTGTAGCGATCTCAGAGGCGGCGATCAGGCCTGGGGATGTCCCGATGCAGATCCGATGCTGTGGATTACCAAATTCCACAGAAACCACCCAAGACTCGCTATGCCGTCATAGCCTGTGGAAAACTTGCCATAACCTGGGGAAAGCCGAGGAAAGTCCTGTGGAAAACTGATTTTGACATAAAGTTTTGTGAATAATCATTAAAACCTCGGTGGCGATGGATCCGGCGTCACCTCATCCTCAAAGCCAATCCTAAAAGTGTGTCATGATGACATCTGATGAGACGCTGCTGGCTGCAATCGGGCCAGCCCTCTAGCGCTTGGTTGGCTGGGCAACATCGGGCAGCAACCGGGAGCCTATTGAGCATATTGATTGGCAGATCGTAGGCAAGATGAGACAGCACCATGGCAAATGAGGAGCAATTGCTACGGCTGAGAACGAGTGTTCAAGACTGGAATCAATGGCGCACGACCAATCCTGAGGTGGCCATCGATCTCAGCGGGGCCAATTTAGGGCAGATGAAGTTGCCGGGGGTTGATTTGAGTGGGGCCGATTTAGGGCAGGCCAACTTGATTGGCTGTACCCTAACCGGGGCTAATTTGAGTCGAGCTCGGTTGCACCAAAGTGATCTGAGCGGGGCCGACGTCAACCGGGTTAACTTCACGGCAGCTGAATTAACCTTGACCAACTTGCTGGGGGCCGATTTGGAGGATACGAATCTCAGCCAAGCCAACCTCAGGGGAGCCACCCTAAACCGCTCTAATCTAGGAAATGCCGACTTGAGTGGTAGTCGGTTGGTGCAGGCCAGCCTGGTGGGTGCTGATTTGAATCGAGTGCACCTCGATCAGGCAGACTTGACCGGGGCAGACCTGAAGCGGGTGGAACTGCAGCGGGCCAGCTTGACCTATGCCGTGCTCAATCGCGTCAATTTAGAGGAGGCCCGCCTGCTCAACATGGATGCCAGCTATGCCTCTTTAACCGGGGCGAACCTGCGGGGAGCCCGCTTGAATCGGGCTAATTTAGCCCATGCTGACCTCAGGCAGGCCGATTTACGGGAGGCCACCCTACTGGGCGCGAATCTGAGCCATGGGGATTTTAAGGACGCTATCCTGACGGAGGCCAACTTTAGCGGCGCCGATCTGAGTTATGCCATGCTGGCGAATCAGGATCTGAGTGGCTTGAATTTTACGGGCGCCAGCTTGAGCCATGCCAATCTGCAAAACGCGAATCTCATCGGGGCAATGCTAGATGATGTCGATTTCACAGAGGCCAATCTAGAGGGAGCCATGGTGCCGAGTCAGCTCTCTCAGGCTTAGGCGTGATGCTGGCGCTGGCCATTCACACCACTAGCCCAGACCTGGGACTGGCTATCAGTGATTTTGCCGGGCTGACCAAACGGCGGGTTTGGCCCCTAGGCAGAGAATTGTCTACCCATTTCCACGGGTGCCTGCAGGAGATGGTGCACCCCTACGGCTGGGCTGAGCTTGAGTTTATTGCCGTGGCCCAGGGGCCGGGGGGCTTTACCGGCACTCGCATCGGGGTGGTTACGGCCCGCACGCTGGCTCAACAGTTGTCGGTGCCTCTGTTTGGTGTCTGTAGCTTGGCAGCGGTCGCGGCCCATGAGGCTGGGGGGACGTCGCAACAGCTGGCGGTGCAGATGCGATCGCATCGTCGCGATCTCTTTGTCGCCATCTACCATCCCGCCCCAGAGGGACCCAAGCCGCAGCTGCCCGTGCAGGTGATGACCCCCGATCGCTGGCAGCAGACATTAGCCCAATGGCCCCATCCCTACAGGCTCATAGAGGCAGAAGCCGGACTAGGACACACTGTCTCAGCGGTTTTAGAGTTAGCCTACAGGCGGTGGGGCCAGGGCGAGCGGCCCCACTGGTCCCAAGTATTGCCCTACTACGGTCAACATCCTGTCCATCGATAGGGCCAGGCGAATACTCTGCGGCAGAAATAACGCCTCTATTGACTAGAGCAGCAAGGCTGCATTGATCAGGATCTCCCTTTCTGCCTTCCTACGTCTGCCTTGGCAGACTAGTAAGTTACCGTTAGCCAGAGATAGGCCAGCAGGCTGATGCACACGGCTCCAGCTAGTAGATCCCCCGATTGGCTAAGCAGGTGCTGCACCCCAGCCCCTAACAGTCGCAGGGTTTCCCGGCGAGCTTGGCCCAATTCCGCCATCGACTGCTGCACTTGGGCATCAACATCGGCGGCCGAGAGCTCCCCGCTTCTGTAGGCTGCTTCTATCTGGTCCAACTGACGCCAATACCGTCTAGTAGCCTCGATCAAATTCGGAATCATAGCGAGAATATCACGCTCCTAAGCATCGATTGTGGGTGTTGATTGAAGACAGAAAGGCGCCCCGACATGGCCAGGGCGCTACGCTGAAACCTCAAGCTCTAAATCGCGCTAATAGCTCCGGTTGTCACTTACTTGATAGGCAACTGGGAGCTGGTGTAGGCGTCGCCGCTGTAAGCCGGCACCCGAGCTTGGTAATTCGTCTCTCTGCCCGTCACGTTCCTGGCAATGCGCTCAAAAGAATCAGAACGCCAGTTGCGGAGATGAATCGGCTTCGTTTGCTCGCCACGGAAGTAAGTCTGGGTACCGAGGACAGCAGCCGCAACCCAGCCCACGATCAAGAAACCAATTAACAGTGCCATAGGATTTGCTCTCCTTAATTTGAGTGTGTCAGGGAAATGGGAATCAGGTGCCAAGGCGTGGCGCCGCAGCTACCGGCGCCGGCGGCCCGCCTAGCTAACGGCTAGAGACACCATCACTAGCGTGCTCACGAATAGGGCGGCCAATGCCCCTTGCAACTTGTAGCGGCGCTGCTGCTCCGGCGAAGGGTACTCTGCCAAATGCACTGGGGGCTCGATGGCGTAGTTGTTAAGAATGCCGCGCTCGTCAGTAGTGGTGTACATGGTTTTGCCTCCTAAATGGGGGGAATGTAACGTTTCTTGTTAACTAATGTAACGAAGAGTGTTACAAAGTGTCAATCAGTATTGACAGATAATGATCATTTTGTTCCACATGGCGTTTGTTAAGCGATGTGCCGGCCCCTGGCCACCCCGGCATCTCTCTGGCATAGAATCGTCACTCTCTGACCCCAATTGTTTAAGGTCTGAGCGGCATCATTTGGGGTCTCACCCCTCATTGTTGCGGGTTGAAGGGTAATCATTTGGGGTCTCACCCCTCATCGCCCGAGTTCTGAGCTCCATTATTTAGGGTCTTATCTCTCATCATGTGAAAACGACTCCTGTCATTCCGGGCAAGCGCAGCGCGACCCGGAATCCAGGCAGAAGACTTTGCCACTGGCCGATAGCCTCACTGCGATGGTTATTGGCAAGCTGCCTCAGAGGGGCTAGAGCGGCCCTGAAGGGCCATCGCACCTGGCCATGAGCAGCCAATCCTTCATAACGCAGCGGTCTAAGCGACCCGTCACGCTCTATCGCTGCACTCTAGAATGATAGTGTTGGTCCAAACCCCTTAGGACAAAGCATTGCAGGTATCACAATGACCACTCTCTCGCTTGATTTGCCAGACTCAGTGTTTTCAGCGCTTCGCAAAGCACCCGATGAATTTCTTCAGGAAATGCGTTTGGCGGCGGCAGTTAAGTGGTATGAGATGGGAGAAATTTCTCAAAGTAAAGCGGCTGAAATCGCCGGGATTTCTCGTAGTGAGCTGTTAGAGGCATTCGCCCGCTATCGAGTGGATTTCATGCAGTACACGTCGGACTCATTGGCTGAGGAGCTTAAGAGTGCCGATTAGTCGAGTTGTGATTAATGCGTCGCCGTTAATTGTTTTGTTCAGGAGTCAACAGGCTGAGTTATTACCGCAACTGTTTGAAGAAATCGTCATTCCTCAGGGCGTTTGGGAGGAAGTGCTGGCTCGTCAACCGGAGGACATTGCTGCCCAGCAGTTACGGACAGTTCCCTGGCTACGACGGATAGATCGTGTTGAGAACTCTACCAAGATAGCGGCTTGGGATCTAGGCAAAGGCGAATCTGAGGTGTTGAGTTGGGTCGCCAGCCATCCGGGTTATGCGGCTATAGTAGACGACTCAACGTGTTTAGATTGGTTGGATCTTGACGAGTCTGCCAATCCTTTGGCAACAGATTTTTTAAGACCGTTAAGTCATGCACGAAGGGAAAGTCAATCTGAGCAAAGATTAGTCCGGCTTTGATGGCTTTCTCTGCGGCCTGTTGGGCGTGGCCTTAGCGAGCGTTACCACTCCTCACCGACAAGTAGGAGTATTCGTAGTGTGGGCATTGCCTTTTCTAAGGCCTCATGATACTCGTCATTCATCTACTCAATGCCCACCTTTGCGAAAGATTGGTGGGCAAGCCAAGAGCCTTGACCATGCAAAGCGTTCTGAATCTAGCCAAGCTTGACGCTCTGGATTCCCGCCGCCGCGGGAATCGCCCATGGCACTGACGCGCCACACCAAACGATGAAAATCGTGTCTATTTTCAGAGCAATGACGGATAAGCAATGTGTCTTAAGTAGATGCCTCGGATCTCAGGTGTTGATCAGAAGTTCGCGGACAAACTGGACGAAGGATTCAACCTGGATGATTATACCCGTGATCTCTTCACGTGGTGGCTCGCCAATAGGGCCTGGATATCGAAACATCGTGGCATAGGGCGTCAGGGTTTCTGCCAATTGCTGCCACTGCCTGAAACGTGCCTCTGTTTCCATGGCTAGTCCCAGCAAAAACACCAGATCATGGGACTTGGGAAAGTTGATATCTTGCGCGGTCAAATACCCCTTCAAAGCCTTTTCAGCCGCTTGCTGACAATGATAGGCTGCTACATCCAAATAAGGTGGCTTGCTCTTGGATAGTAGATCCGCAACGTCTAAGTCACGCTGCCCTTTCAGCAGCCACTGAGAAACTTCACGTCTGGTCTCGTTGTCCATACAAGACTGAGCCATGGTGGAGAGCCTGATGAACGAGAGAGCTTTTGACCTGAGCAGAGGCCTCCACTTCGTCACGCGTTAACACCAGCAACTCTGTGGGCAATTTGACCCCCCACATCGCCCCATAGGCTTTTTGAGCGCGGCGATACTGAGGTTCATCAGACTCAGACACTACGATCAATAAGTCTAAATCACTATCGTCTGTGGGGCTGCCATAGGCATAGGAGCCAAACAGAATAATTTTCTCAGGCTGGCAGCGTTTGACTAACCGCACCACAATGTCGTCGAGGATATCTTGACTGATGCTTGTCATGCTGATGCCTCAAGCCGTTATTGATAGTCTATCTGCTGGTTGACCCGACCGACGCAGAGCGTTTAGTCAAGTTTGCCAATGCCTGAGCCACTTGCGAAACGCGGAAATAGTGAGGAGTGCGGAGGTGGGGAGAGGGGGAAGAGTGAAGAGTGAAGAGTGTGTAGGGCTATGCCCGTGCGAAGAAGAGTGAAGAGCTTGCCCTGAGCGCAGTCGAAGGGTGAAGAGTGAAGAGGGGATAGGGAATAAGGGGGAAAGATCCCTCGCGTTTCTACCGATGCGACGCGATCTTGAACGGCAGATCGGTCATCCCTGCCGCGGGGTCCAGGGCGGTGGTTCGACTCCGCTCACCACAAGCTGCCCTGGTCGTCGGAGTCGAGAAAAGGCAGAAATCAGAAGGATGAAGCGATTATCTTAAATGTCAACCCCTGCCTTGCCTTGCCTTCAAGCTACACTGACCGTTGAGCCCAGGACAACCGCTTCGGCTCAACGACACTATCATCTGTGGCGGCGATCTACTGTGACAACAGGGACCTCAGGTAGAGGACCATTGCCATCAGACAGGGCGTTATGTCCTGGCCCTCTGCGGCAGTGCCAGCCTCTGCCCGTCAACGCCCCGGACCGGTCAGGGAGTCTGAGACAGAGCACTGACCTTGTCAGCATCCCAAGGCGTGTTGTCGCGAACCATGGCATTGAGACAGGTGAGTAACTTTCTCATGCAAGCCACAATGGCCACCTTGGTCCGCTTGCCGCGGGCCAGCAGCTGCTGATAGTAGGCGCGTAGGGGCGGGTTATATCGAATCGCCGTGAGCGTGGCCAGATACAGCAAGCTGCGCACCGTGGCCCGCCCGCCCCAGATGTGCCGTTGTCCTCGGTAGCCACCACTATCGCGATTGAACGGCGCCACTCCCACCAGGGCCGCGATTTGCTTGCGGTTCAGGTGGCCCAACTCGGGCAGATACAGCAGCAGGCCAATGGAGACGGTGGGGCCAATGCCTTGAGGCGATTGCAGCAGAGCTTGCCGCTCGGCCCACTCCTGGTGATGGGTGGCCAGCGATTGAATCTCGGCGTCCAACTGCCGAATCCGCTCCTGGAGCCACTCAATGTGGGCCTCGACATCCTCCCGCAGCGGCCCTTGCAGTTGACGGCGCCGATTTTTCTCAGCACTGAGCATCTCCACCAGCTGCTGGCGGCGGGTGACTAGGGCTTTGATGCGCTGCTCAACGTCAGAGGCTAACACCACTGCCTCCGGGACCATAACCTGACCAAAGTAAGCGATGCAGGCAGCATCGAGGGGATCGGTTTTGGCCCGGCGCCCCATGGCGCGAGCAAAGTCTCGCACCCGCAGTGGATTGACGACACTGACGCGCACCCCAGCAGTCGCCAGCGTCACCACCAGAGTTTGCTCATAACCGCCACTGGCTTCACAGACCACGGCGGGGTGTGGCAGGGTGCTGAGGTGGGCCTGCAACAACTGCAGGCCAGTGGCGGTGTTCGGGCAGCGCCAGGTTCGTTGCGTGGCCAGGCAGTAACTGTCTAGGGACGCCTTGCTGACATCTACGCCAACCCAGCTATAGTCAACGGAGGCAGTGGATTGCACCATAGGACTCTTAACCGACAGGACAACGAAGGGGACATCCTCTCCGCTCCCCCTTGCCGATGCGGTCTCTCGATGAGGAACCTGGCGATTGTTCGAGCTCTCAAGAGGATGACTAAGAGCGTAGTGTGGGCATTGCCTTTTCTAAGGCCTCATGATACTCGTCATTCATCTACTCAATGCCCACCTTTGCGAAAGATTGGTGGGCCAGCCAAGAGCCTTGACCATTGCTGAGAGCAGCGGCAATGAACTTGCCCACCCTACCCATTGCTCGCTTTGCCATTGGTCGATGGTCCGCACCTAACTACAGGGCAAAGCGCTCTGAATCGAGCCAAGCTTGACGCTCTGGATTCCCGCCGCCGCGGGAATGACGGGAGTAGGTTCTTGTTGGTAGCAAACTCATTGCGGAGAGGAGTCTCGCGTCATTCCGGGCAAGCGCAGCGCCACCCTAGGGTTGTTTCATGTTAGGGAGAGAAAAATGAGGCGGTCTAAGTTACAGGAATCCATCCTATCGATGGTTGAGATGAAGCGAATTGAGGCTCTGGGTCGCCAGATCGCTGATCGGTTTCGGCCAGAGCGAATTATTTTGTTCGGGTCTTATGCAAACGGGCAGCCAACGGAAGACTCAGATGTAGACTTATTGGTAATTTTACCTTTTGAGGGATATCCCTTTCGCGTCGCATCTGCAATTCTCAGCGCCACAAATCCTGATTTTGCTGTCGATGTGCTGGCAAGAACGCCAGAGCAAATTGAGCAGCGTTTAGCCCTCGGCAATGACTTTATTCAGGAAATATTGGAGCAGGGCAAGGTTTTACATGAAGCCACTAACGCAGGAATGGGTAAATAAAGCGAAGGGAGATTTTGTCTCAGCAGGCGGCGAGAGGTTGCTTAAAGAGCCCAGCAGCGTTGTGAATACTGCCGCTGCCCAGAAACCTTCTCGCCCGATAGTTTCACCATCGATCACATCCAGCCCCGTCAGCTTGGCGGCGCAACCACCCTGGAAAACTTGGCTTGGGCTTGTTTTGGCTGTAACGGTCACCAATTCACCCGGACTGCCTACTCTGATCCGCTCACCGGCGAAACTGTGCCTCTCTTCAATCCCTGAGAGCAAATCTGGGATGAGCACTTTACCTGGAGCGAAGCGGCAACTCAGCTGATCGGCCAAACTCCCTGTGGTTGCGCCACGGTGGACGCACTGGCGCTGAATCGTCCTGGCGTCATCAACCTGCGGCATCTGCTGGCATCAGCCGGGTTGCATCCTCCCAAGTAGACGCTGATCCTCAACCGCTCAACATTTGCCTCGATTTTCCAAAAACCTGCCATGGCCACCTCCTAACCTTTGGCTTGCAGCATGCTGGAGCAAGGGAGATTTCCCAGGCGACAAAATTGCTCATTACATAGCTGGGATGCCCCCGTGAAGGGTAGCGGGTAGTAAATGTTGGGGGATGAATCGTGGGATAGAGGGAAGTGGGATGGTAGGGAGGTATGAGTTGCTTGTGAGCTATCTTTATCACGATCGCTGCGAGCATCTATTGTATGACCATCGAAGTCACCTTAAAACTCCCCAATGGTCTGGTCGAAGAAGCTCAACGTTTGGGTCATGCCACAAGTAAAGACGCCGCGACCGTGCTGACAGAAGCCCTCGAACAGCTCTGGCCCACGTTAGAAAACTTTTCGGAAGAGGCGTTTTTCCCCACCATATCTGGGCTTGCAGATGATCAGGTATTGCAACTTGCTACCGGGAAAATGCAGGAGGCTCAAAATGCCCGCTTGGGCGAGCTGCAAGCAACCGGCAAAGTAGACGGGTTAAGCGAGCCTGAAAGATACGAACTGTTGGCCTTGCTGCAGATTTATCAGCTGGGGCAATTGCGAAAATCCGAAGCTCTGGCAGAGGCGGTGAAGCGAGGATTGCTTGAACCTGTCGCTCAATGAGTACACTCTCTGAAGCCATCCGAGAGCAGGTTCGGCAGGGGGCAGGCGATCGCTGCGAATACTGCCTGAGTCCCCAAGCATTGGTAAATTGAAGTAGATGCCATCGGCCCAGATGTAGACATAGCGGCGATGTCGCAACGACCGTTTCTGCCAGTCCTGGTGTTCTTCAATCCATTTGGCTTTCAAGCGGCTGATGGTGGCGGGCGATAACCCTCTCGCCTCAGGACCGGGCAGGGCGGAGAGGGCTTCGCTAAAGTCTCCGGTCGAGACCCCCTTGAGATACAGCCAGGGCAACACTTCCTCCACGCTACTGGTCCGTTTCAAATAGGGCGGCAACAACCGAGAATTGAACTTAACGCCACTGCCGTTGCGGTCTCGCACTTTCGGCACGGTCACCGCCACGTCTCCAACACCGGTCTGGATCGTGCGCTCCGGTAAGTAGCCATTGCGCACGACTGCCTGACGACCCTGCTCATCCCGACGGTCGGCATACTGGCTAAGAACTCCTGCGACTCCGCTTCTACCGCTTGAGCAATGAGCTGACGAGCGCCGTTGCCGATCAAGTCGCTCAACGCGTCATGAAAGGTCTCTGTTGTCTCAGGCGATTGAAAGGCAATAAGATTGTCGCTACTCATGGTGTATCCTCGTCTGGTTTTGCTTAATTCAGCAGGATACGCCCTTTCCTAATTTCTCTCCATACACCAGAAATGAGCATAGGCTGAAGCTCTATTCCCAGCAGGGGGTGCAGGAATATGGGATTGTGAATAAAGATCTGCCTCAGGTGCAGATCTACCGACGGGATAATGCCCCACTGACCCTGGCATTGACGCTGCAAGCCAATGACACACTGACGTCACCATTGTTGCCGGGTTTCTCCTGGGCTCTATCCCGCATCTTTGGGCGCCGTTGATACCCGAAAAAGCTCCTGGGAACCTCACGGTGACTGCCCCATGATTTACCGAGCAAAGCGATACACTACAGTCAGCGGTAGGCAGTGCCTGGGGGAGTATTGAGTGGTGCAAACACCCAAAACCCAAATCACCCTGGAAGCGTTTCTGGCGTCACCGGCCAGCGGTACTCGCTGCGAACTCATCGATGGAGAAATAGTCCCTAAAGTGGCTCCCAAACGGTTTCACTCCAAAACCCAGCGGGCCCTGCTGCGAATTCTAGAAGCCTGGGGTGAAGAGAAGGGTGAAATTGGCGTCGAGTGGGCGGTTCAGCTCAAGCGCAATGGCCGGGATTGGGTACCCGTGCCTGATGTTTCATTTGTCTACGCCGAGCGATTACCTGATGATTTGGGCGATCAGGCCTGCCCAGTCCCGGTTGACTTGGCAGTTGAGATTATTTCTGCCAACCAAACCTTTGGCATCATGGCTGAAAAAGCTGTCGACTACATCATGGCTGGAGTGGCAAGGGTTTGGATTGTGGACCCTACGGCAAAAACGATTACTGTATTCAAGCCTAATGCTCTGCCAGTGACATATCGTGGCAGTCGCCATCTGACAGATGAGCATCTGACTCACTTAACCCTGACAGTACGGCAATTGTTTGCACAAGCCGGATTGCTAGGCGAGTAGTTTCATTGAGGGGATGGCCTCCGGATGGGCTCCCTGAGGGGGAAGAAATCACCATCACTCCGCCTCTGCCGCTGGGGGGGTGGTCGTATCGTCTAGATACCCTTGGGCCACGCTCCAATCGTTCAGGGCAGGATCTAACCAGAGCCAATTAGTTTGCTGCAGAGTTTGAGTTTCAAAGGCGTCTGGGGCCTCAGCCTGGACCAGGCGGTAGTGTTTAGTCGCCTGACTCTGGAACCAAGCGCGCTCGGTGGGAGAGAGGGCCTCACCATCTAACTTCTTGACATAGGCCATGGCCAGGCCGGCATGGGCATTGAGGGTGATGGGCCGGGCCACGGTTTGATCAGCCGTTGCCGTGGGCTGTTGCTGGTCTAGTTCTGTGGCCCGCTGCCAGGCGGTGATGGCAGCGTCAATATTTCCCTGTTCATACTGGGCAAAGCCGAGGCCTACATAGGCCTCCAGGAAGTCATCTTGAGTTTCTGTGGCCTGCTGCCAAGCCGTTTGGGCGCGCTCCAGGTCTGCTGCTGAATAGGCCTGGGCTAGTTGTTGCCAATGCAGACGGCCGCGGAGATACATGATCTCGGGCGCTTGGTTCTGCTCGGCCGAAGCCCGATTCAGCACCAGTTCGGCACTGTCGACATCGAAGCCATCTAGCATGGTGGTAATCAAGGCGGTGGCTGCAGACAGGTCGCCACGGCCCAGGGCGGCTGAGGCCTCGGGAATTAGAGCCGCAGTATCTTGGCTTACCGGCGGCGACGAGGCTGGAGCGGGCAGTTGCGGAGCATCCGAGAGTCTAGAGAAGAGCCCGGCCTGGGAGGCAATGCCGATGCCGACGGCAGCCATTGCGGCTAGACTCAGCCCGGCCATGGCCAACCAGCGTCGAGAGCCTGGCTGGGGCGAGGCGGTGGTGGCGGTGCCAGGCTCGGCTTTGGCCGTGGACGCCCCCGGATCACTCAACGCCGGGTTTTCGGGTAAATCTCGATAGGGATCGGGGACGTCAGTGCTTGGCTGTAGGTCTTCATCGCGGGCCAACAGGGGAGGCTCATCCTTGGTCCCAGGACGGGACAGTTGCTGCAAAATATCGGCGACCGCGGCCGAGTCATCGTCGTAGTCAGTGGCTCCATCTTCCGGAGGGAGATCATCCAACCAGTCAGTGTCCGTGAGGGCAGTGGCGCTTTCATCGGGGGTGAGGTCTGGATCTAACTCGCGGCTGAGTTCATCCCATACCGGTGGCAAGGACCAGGGATCTAAGGGAGCCGCCTGGCTGCGATCGCATCGGGTCAGATAGCCATTAAACTCAGGATGCATGTAGAGAATCGGCAAGGCCCAGTAAAACTGATCCGACCCATGGGCCGACGCCAGGGCCTGGCGGGTGCGGCTGAGGCAGAGATCGATGGGATAGTGACGGCGCAGATTGCGATAGAGCAAGCGGGTGAAGGTAATGGCCACATCATCGGGAATGCGCTCCGCCATGGCCACCACACTGGGGACCCCCCGATTATTCAGTGCCTGCACCAAATTTTGTTCGCACCAGCCCGCCGTCGCATCATCCGTTGCCGTATAGGCTCCCCGGCAGGAATTAAACACCGCCAGGTAAATGCCATTGTTGACTAAGAGACCGGCCAAATCCTCACCACTGAGCCGCTCTGTCAGGCCGGTTTGATGGTTGACCAGATAGAGATCGCCGCCCGTTTCCCCCAGATCACTGTGGCCGGCATAGTGCAGGACCTGAAACTGTCCTTGCTCCAAAGCCTGGGCCAGTTCCCGCCGGCCCGGTTGCTCCAAAATCGTCAGCTGAATATCCAGCAGCTGGGAAGCGGCAGCTGTCCCCTGCAACTCCTCCTGCAATTGCTCGACTTCCTGGCGTAGGGCCAAGCGCTCTTGATCATCGGGGGCAGAGACCACCATCAAGACCCGCAAGGGCTGATCAAGCTGGGGTAACGGGGGCAGTGCCGTGAGACTGGTGGTCCCAGACACAGCCAGATAGCGGCTGAAGGTCAACTCAGTGCCGGTAGTGAGGGGGCGAGCATCGTTGTACAGCACCTCCCACGGCAGTCGCTGCAGCTGACTATCCTTCAAGCCCAACCGCAATCGCAAAAATTCCCGGCGGTTCTGAGCGACTCCCTGGGCCGCCAACCAACTATCCCGCAGACGGCCATGGAACACCGCCTGATAGAGCCCACGACCCAGGGTTGTCAGGGTCAGCTCCTCCGTCGGCAATGCTGTACCAGTTTCCTCCAACCCCGTCAGAGTACCCCCCTGCCATAGGGTCAGTAAGGGATCGTGCATGAGCTGCTGGGCCTGATGCAGCCAATCGTCGACGGGCCAGACGACTTGCTCCTCCGCCAGAGGAACCCCGACCGCCACATCCTCTGTGCGCACCAGATAGCGATGATCACCAACCGCCGTGATCGATAGTTGAAATTCCTGAGTCACCAGTGCGTCGGCTCCTTGGGCAAGGGTTAGGGATACCAAGTCCAGCTCGAGACAGCGAGGAGTCTCCTGACCCCATGGCTGAGCCTGAACTCGGCTCAGCCTGAACAGCAAGCCCCAGGCAGTCAGGGCCATCCTGGTGGGAGACCCCGCTAGGGAAACTCACACTTCTATCAGAGTAGATCACCTTCTCCTCAATTCAGCTGGAGAGATGACCAATAACGACTCAGCCAGTACAGTGGATGAGAGATTGCCCCGATCGGGGACTCCTCCCGGTCCAGACCGGGCCACTCTCTCAATAACGGCCGCCCCCAGCTAGAGGGCAGGTGTGGGCCAGCTGGGGCTCATTCACCCAGCTATCTTTTCACTCACCATGGACACGATGGCATGCTAATTGGTTTTCTCAGGGGCGGCCTAGGTTTAGCCTCAACCCTGCTGACCCTAGTCGGCACAGCTGGTGTGATCAGCTGTCCGGTCGCCGCCGAGATCATCACCATTGGCAACCAGAACCACCTGCCCCAGTTGTCTGAGGCAGAGCAGGCTAAACTCGATACCCTGCTGAGCACTCGCCTGCCGATGATTCTCAGCACCATCAGCCCAGATGGGTCTACCCTGGTGCTGGCCACTGTTAATCGGGTCAGCCAAGAGGACTGGCAGGTCTGGTTTTTAGATGTGGCCAGCGGCGAACTGCAACAATCCCTGGCCTTGGATAACGAGGTATTTAGCCCGGTCTTGCCCATACAATGGCTCGACAACACCGTGCTGCGCTTCGTGCAGGAAAGCTTATTTGGGCCTTGGGATATCGTCACCCTGAATCGCCAGACAGAAATTGTCTCCCACACCGCCATTTATCCCAGCTTGCCAGAGGAGGGCGAGGTGCTGGGGGTGTCTCCAGATTTTTCTAAGTTTGTGATTCGGGTGTTTGAGGGCGATGAAGACGTCGTGTACCTGGTATTTCTGCCCTCCCTCGACCGCTTAGAAGTGGCTCGCTTCCCAGACGGGATGGAGATCGAACCGCCGGCTTGGTCAGAGACTGGCGATCGAGTCGCCCTGGTGATGTCCTCCGTAGAAGAGCGCCGCCTCTACGACCGCACTCCAGTCAGCCCGAATCTGGCGAATCCCGTGATTCAAGATGCCCTGGGCCGGACGCCTCCGGAGGACAATGTGTTCCTGCAGCGCAGCACCCTCAAGGTCTATGACTTTACCCAGGCAGAGCCACTGCAGTTTGAAGGACACGCTGAGGATAGCGGCGATTTGTTTGGTCAAACCGCCATCAGCCCTGACGGCCAGAGGCTCTTGGTCAAGCGGTATAAACCAGCCCGGGTGAGCGGGCGGCAGCATCCTTCCTATCTCTTTCCCCAGCAGTCTTACTATCAGGTGTACACCTTACAGGGAGATCTCTTGCAAACCTTAGATAGCCCCATATTGCAGGGTCCCCTTGAGAATGGGGGTGACTTTGTCGATGCAGACACGGCCATTTTCTTTGCCACGGTAGGGACCAATCGCCATCTCTATGTCTATGACTTGGCCACTCAGCAGATGCGATCGCTGCCATTGCCTGCCGGTGTCGTCGACTACGATGCCTGGGAAGTCACCCCCGATGGCGAGACCGTGATCTATGCCTTCTCATCGGTGAATCAACCGCCAGAGGTCTTCAAAATCGCCCTGGATGGCCAATCGCCGCCTCAGCAACTGACTGACCTCAACGCCGAGATTGCCAAGATCAACCAGGTGCAGGTGAATCCGGTCCAGTTTGACACCCGCAATGGGCCGCGAGAGGGGATCTTAGTGCAACCCCAGGGCGCTGCCTTTCCGCCCCAGGCCGCCCCCCTAGTGTTTTGGCAGCAGGGCGGACCAGGCATCAGCATGGTGAATGAGTTTGCCGTCGAGGTGGAAATGCCCCTGAACCTGCTGCCCAATTTCGGCTTGTCGGTGCTGTTAACCCCGCTAGCCGGGCGAGAGGGACTGGGCCCTGAGGCCTACCGACTACACGCCGATGGCAGTAACTTTGGGCAAGTCGATATTCTAGAGGGTGTCGACATTCTCAATCAGGTGGTGCGTCGAGGCTGGTCTAGCTTCAGCCAATTAGGCCTGACCGGCTGTTCCTACGGGGGCTACTACACCAGTCAAATGATTGCCCGCTTCCCGCGATTAGTGGCGGCGGCCAATCCCCAATGTTCTCTCTTGGATGCCTTCACGGAGTGGCAACTGGGCTACTCATCGCTGTTGTCTTATCTGGTGGGCCAAACGCCCATGGAAGATCCCCAGCGCTATGCGTATCTCTCGCCCCTGTACAACGCTGCTGCCATTCGGACTCCAACCCTGGTTTTCCACGGCTCTGAGGATTTTCTCCAGGTGGATATGGCCCGCAACTTCCACGACATTATCGCCGATAATGAGGTGCCAGTGATGATGTATGAGTTTCAAGGGGTCGGCCACAGTTTATTGTCCGTAGACAATCAGCACCTGGCGGCCCAGTTGCAGATCGACTTTTTCCGGCGGTATCTGCGGCAGCAGCCATCGGCTCACCGCCAGGCTGACTGACACCGGGCTAGGAGTGAGCCCTGATACTCCTTGATGCCGCTTGCTTAATGCCGCTCTTGCCAGCCCCATTATCAGCACCTACCGTTGCCATGGATGTTTGTCCCCTGCGCCTTGACATTGTTAGCCTGTTCCCCGACTTCTTCACCAGTCCCCTGCAGTCGGGGCTGATGGGCAAGGCACTGGCTCGGCAGGTTGCCGAGATGCATTTCACCAATCCTCGGGACTTCGCCACCGATAAGCATCACAAGGTAGACGATGAGCCCTATGGCGGCGGCGTGGGCATGGTGATGAAACCGGACCCCATCTTTGCGGCGGTGGAGTCGTTGCCCTGCTATGGGCCGCGGGAAATCCTGTTGATGACGCCCCAGGGACAGCCCATGACCCAGGCGTTATTTTGGCAGCTGGCTCAGTGTCGGCAACTGGTGGTGATCTGTGGCCACTATGAAGGGGTGGATGAGCGGGTGCGCTATCTGGTCACCCGGGAGGTGTCCCTGGGAGATTTTGTCTTGACAGGGGGTGAGATTCCGGCTTTGGCCTTACTCAATGGTGTATTGCGCCTGCGGCCGGGGACGGTAGCTAAGCCGGACTCCCTCAAGTACGAGAGCTTTGAAGCCGGACTCTTGGACTATCCCCAGTACACCCGGCCACCGGTGTTTCGAGACTGGGCTGTGCCGGAGGTGCTGTTGTCTGGCGACCACGGGGCCATTCAGCAGTGGCGCTGGCAGCAGCAACAGCAGCGCACGCGAGAGCGGCGGCCCGATCTATACCGACGCTGGTTGGCGACGCCGGCAGATGATCCTGAGCAACCTGCCATTGACCCAGTTCCTCCTAGCCAGGGAGGATCATCCCAGACTCTATGACGGACATTGGGGACATGACCATTCGCATTGGTAACGGCTATGACATCCATCAACTGGTGCCGCAGCGGCCGTTGATCTTAGGGGGAGTCACCATTCCCCATGACCGGGGCCTGTTGGGTCATAGCGATGCCGATGTGCTCACCCATGCCATCATGGACGCCATGCTAGGGGCCCTCAGCCTGGGGGATATTGGCCGCTATTTTCCCCCCAGTGAGCCGCAGTGGGCTGGCGCCAATAGCCTGGACCTGTTGGCTCAGGTGGGGCAGTTGATTCAGCAGCAGGGATGGCGGGTGGGCAACCTGGATACGGTGATCGTGGCCGAGCGACCGAAGCTGAAACCCCATATCGAAACGATGCGATCGCACCTAGCCACCGTCTTGCATCTACAGGTAAACCAAGTGGGGATTAAAGCCACCACCAACGAGGGGTTGGGGCCAGTGGGCCGCCAAGAGGGCATCGCTGCCTATGCCGTGGCCTTACTCTGGGCAATTCCCCGATGACCGCCGACCAGCTTGACGGCCCCATTGTCTTGAGCCTGGGCCAACTTCTAGGAGGGCAGCCATCGGACCAGCCTCTGACTCCAGTTCTAGAGGTGCTGGCTATAAAAATTACATCAAGACGCTTAATAAAGATAGTGTGAAGATTTTGGGCCGAGCCCAATCGCCATGGCAGGAACTTTTACAAAGACGGGGGCTTCTAAGTAATTAAGCGCCGACGGCGTTGCTCTGGCGAGCTTCAGCCACAAGCTCAACTCCAATCCAGTAGAGGCATTAGCCCGTCTCACCCCAGATCACCTGTCCAGGCAGGGGCCCATTTTTCAGCGATAGACGTCCCCATCAACCGATTGATAGGGAGAATTGCCGGCTACTTGAGGCTGCAAATAGCCTCAGATTTGTAAACTTACGTAAAAAATGCAGCTGGGATTATTCTTAATACGTCGTGGAGAACACCTATGCATCCGGACAATTTTTCATAGAATTATGATCGACCCTTCATAAAGCTAGTGTAAATACGGAGACAGTGTGTACACTGTAACCAATTTCGACACGCTTTCCCTGTTAGCGTAGCGTCACGCAGTGTGTAGTCTTCCCTGGGCTCTCGTCCCCGTGATTCGGCTTAGATCGTTGATGTCAGCTGTCTATATTCCTTGAGGTCGTTGCCTATGGGTGCGCTCATGAAGTCCTTAATCACAACTGGCCAAACGGTGAGTGGGGTTTGCTATGGCTATGGAGCGCTTGCGGTCGCCCCGACCCATGCGGATGCCTGGTTTCAGGCGATTCCACCGGAGCGGGTTGGCCTAGGCGGTGAATACGACCACCATGGCCTAGTTAAGCGAGTCCATTTGGCCTTTCAACATGCTGTTGGTAACGACGCCATTGCCCACCTATCCATTCGGCAACGGGGATCTGTCTTGATCTTGCATGGCCGTGTAGCGAGTCAGGCTTTGCTAGACCAATTGATCCATATCGCTATGCAGGTTGAGGGGATGACAAATCTGGAAATCCGCGATGTTGTCATCAGGCCAGCAGCCAGTTGACTGACTCACGGCTAGCCCCCGAGAGGGGAACGACGATCTGCTACCGCCAGCCGCACCATGGATAATGCCAAGATGACGAGAAATAGGACCAAGCCAATGGCGCAGGCGTAGTTCATGTCAAGATCTTGAAATGCCTGCTCATACACATAGTAGACAATCGTCTTAGAGCTATTGCGGGGACCGCCTTGGGTCATAATGAACACTTCTTCGAAGACTTTAGTGGCGGCGATGGCAGAAATCACCGTCACTAGCACGATGTAGGGCCACATCAGGGGCAAAGTAATGTCCCAATGGCGTCTGCAGCCATCGGAGCCGTCCATGGCTGCTGCTTCGTAGAGCTCTAGGGGGATGGTCTGTAACCCGGCCAAGTAGATCACCATGTAATAGCCCAGACCTTTCCAGACGGTCACAGCCATGACGCTCAGTAAGGCGAGGGATGGACTGGTCAGCCAGGGAATCCCCGTCTCTCGCAGCCCCGTGCCCATCAAGAGTTGATTCAGTAGCCCATTTTCGGCATAGAGCCAACGCCAGGCAATGCCTGCCACCACCATCGAGATCACCACCGGCAGGTAATAGGCAACCCGAAACCAGCGCATGCCGCGCAGGGAGCGGTTGACCAGAATCGCCAATACTAAGGGCAAGATTGCCAGAATGGGCACCACTCCAACCAGATACAACAGGGTATTGCGAACGGTTTGCCAGAACACAGGATCCTGGAGTAATCGCTGGAAGTTGTCCCAGCCGATCCACACTGGTGGTTGGCTGAGGTCATAGCCATAGCTGGTAAAGCTGAGGTAGAAGGCTTGCAGGGCCGGCCAGAAGACGGTTAGCCCTAGAATCGCCAAGGCTGGCAGCAAAAACAGATAGGGGACAGTGCCAGCAAGCCAGCGCCGAGAAGACCGTTGTCGAGACGGCGGCGACACCACAGTCGATTTCATCGTGCCTCCCCTAAAACCGCTCAACCTGAGGAAAGTGCGCCTGGGCCTGGGCTCGCGCCGCCTCGCCGCAGGTGGCCGGCGTCGGGAAAATCTTAGTAGGGTTGGCCAGGCGCTTGGGATCGATGGCCTGGCGCACCCACTGCATGGTCTCTAGGTCGGCAGCAGAGAACATGGCCGGCATGTAGCAACGCTTGTCGGCCCCAATGCCATGTTCTCCAGAAATACTGCCGCCGACACCGACGCAGAGCTTTAAAATATCGCCCCCCAGGTCCTCGACCGCTTCCAGTTGCCCAGGCACAGAGTTGTCGTACAGGATAAGGGGATGCAGGTTGCCGTCACCGGCATGAAAGACATTGGCCACCCGATAGCCATGGCGCTGACTCAGGGCTTCAATGTCTCGCAGCACTTGAGGCAGTTGGGTGCGGGGAATGACGCCGTCCTGGACGTAGTAGTCAGGGCTGAGTTTGCCCATGGCGGCAAAGGCCGCTTTACGCCCTTTCCAGAGGCGCAGTCGCTCTTCGGCATCGACGGCGACAGTCACCTGGCGGGCACCGTTGCGATCGCAAATGGCCCGAATCCGCTCACTGTTATCGGCCACCTCGGCCGCCAAGCCATCGATTTCGATTAACAAAATAGCGGCGGCATCCCTGGGGTAGCAGGCCGTGGCCACCACATCCTCGACCGCATTGATGCTGAAATTATCCATCATCTCCATTCCCGCCGGGACGATGCCGGCGCCAATGATGTCTGATACGGTGGCCCCAGCCGCTTCCACACTGGTAAAGTCGGCCAGCAGCACTTGCACTGCCTCCGGAGCCTTGAGAATACGCAAGGTAATTTCTGTGGCAATGCCCAGGGTCCCCTCCGAGCCGACCACCAGCCCGGCCAGATCATAGCCTGGGGTCTCGGCTACCTTGCCGCCGACCTCGACCACCTCGCCCGGGGGCAGTACCAGAGTCAGCCCCAGGACATGATTCGTCGTCACCCCATACTTGAGGCAATGGACGCCTCCGGAATTTTCAGCCACGTTTCCCCCCACCGAACACACGCTCTGGCTAGAGGGATCCGGAGCGTAGTAAAATCCAGCCCCACTCACCGCCTGGGTCACCCAGTGATTGATCACCCCGGGTTGTACCCGGACCCGTTGATTCTCGATATCCACCTCGATCTGGCGCATCATGGCCGTCACAATCAGCACCGAATCCGCCAAGGGCAAGGCCCCCCCAGATAGCCCCGTCCCTGCCCCTCGGGCTACAAAGGGGACGTCGAAGCGATGACAAACGGCTACGGCTGCCGCCACTTGCTCGGTGGTTCGCGGCAACACCACTACCGCTGGACGCTGGCGATAGCTGGTCAGGCCATCGCACTCATACACCAGCAATTCTTCTCGACGCCGCACCACCTGGTCGCGACCCACTGCCGCCTCTAAAGCCTGAATCACCGGCGGCCAATTACGACTCTGTGCCTGAGTTACCATTGCCTGCTGCCATCAACCTATGGCTCCAGCATAGCGAGAATCCCGATCCCGAAGCAGGGGGGAGGACATCACACCAGCCCCTAAAGCCTATTTGACCATAACCCTGCCGGGATCGCTTCGCGAGCGGGAGCCACTGACGTCCTTGGCGAAGCCGTTCGGCTGAGCTCAGGCCGAGGCCTGGCTGCAAGCCATACACGGCAAGCCCATCCACCCATTCACTCTGGCCAAACGGTAGTAAACCTACGCCCCTTTGTGCTAGGTGCTGATGTACTAGTACTCGTCGGCGGAAATAATCCCCCCTGTTGGTTCAAGGCAGAAGCCTTGATACGTCGAGAATTTCCCTTCTGCCTTCTGCCCTTTTCCTTCTGCCTTTCTGTGCTAGGTGCTGACACTGGAGATATCTTCCCCATTCAGCATGCGTTGGGCCGCATCCAGCAGTACCTCTTCCAGATAGGGTTTGGTGAAATAGCCCTTTGCCCCTAGGTCTACTGCCATCTGGCGGTGTCGGTCTGCCCCCCGTGAGGTCAGCATGGCGATGGGAATTTGCTGCAACTGCTCATCCTTTTGCAGTCGCGAGAGCAGCTCCAGACCATCCATACGAGGCATTTCGATATCGCAGAACACCAAGTCGCAGGGCATGCCAGACCGCAGTTTCTCCCAGGCTTCCTGGCCATCTCGGGCCTGCTCTACTCGATAGCCCACCTTGTTGAAACTCATAGACAGCAATTCCCGCACCGTGATGGAATCGTCCACAATCAAGACCGTGGGCTCCGATGGCATGGCCGGCGTGCCCGAAGCTGCGATCGCATCCTCCTCGGTCTGGCTCCAGATAGAGCCACTGGCGTCCCGTCGCACTCGGCCCAGGGAGAGATCAATCAGCTCTAACACATCGGCGATCGGCATGACGCGGCCGTCTCCTAGGACGGTTGCCCCGGCGATCCCCATGGGTTTGGGCACAGGGCCTTCGATCTGCTTGATCACGATCTCCTGCTCGCCAATCACCTGGTCAATTTGCAATGCCACATGGGTATTGGCACTCCGTAAGACCACGATCGAGATCAGATCCTCATCCTGATGGCCGCCATAGACGCGGCCGCGGCCCAGAGTCCGGTTAAACTGCAGTAAATCCGACAGGGGTTGGAAGGGCAATAGGGTATCGCGCCAGAGGATACAGGCCTGTCCCTGATCATTGTGCTGGATGCGCTCCCGGGGAATGTCAAACATGTCTTCTACCCCATCCATGGGGAAGGCAATGCGAGCCTGATTGTTCAGACAGCTGAGGGCCTTCGAAATACTGAGGGTTAGGGGAAGACGAATGGTGAAACTACTGCCTTGACCGGGTTCAGAGTCAATGGTCACCGTGCCCCTGACATCGGCCAGGGCGGTGCGGACCACATCCATGCCCACCCCACGACCAGCAAAGACATCGGCTTGATCCCGGGTACTGAATCCCGGCTGGAACAGCAGTTCATAGAGCTCAAGTTTCGAGAAGCTATTGGCCACCTCAGCAGACATCACCCCCCGCTCTATGGCCTTCCGTTTCACCATCTCTGGATCAATGCCAGCCCCATCGTCAGAGATATAAATGACGGTTTGATTGCCCTGATAGAAGGCCCGTATGGTGATCACGCCTTCCCGGGGTTTACCAGCGGCTATGCGCTCCTCTGGCTGCTCGATGCCATGGGTGATGGCATTGTTGACCAGATGGGTCATGGGGTCATACAGCCGCTCTAGAATCATCTTGTCAATCAAGGTGTCTCGCCCCTCGACCACCAGGCGAGCCTCTTTGCCAAATTTCAGGGAGATGTCCCGCACTGCCCGGGGCAACCGGTCAGCGGTTTGGGCAAAGGGCACCATGCGAGCCTTGTTCAGGCCCTCTTGCAATTGACTGGTGACCTGACGGAACTGCCGCGTCACTTGGTCGGCCGATTGAATGGTGTAGTCAATGTCGGAGGCCGACTCTCGCACCCGCACAATCAGCTCAATCATTTCTTGCGAGAGGGTATGGAATCCGGTAAACCGGTCCATTTCTAAGGCATCAAAGGTAGCCCCAGTGGCATGCCCCCCGCCATTGCCTCCTTGATGAGCACGACTGCGGCTCTGCAGCGCTTGCCGATTTGAAATCAGAGAGCTTTCTAGGAGTGAACGTTCGTATAAGTCCCGCAACCGCTGTCCCACATCGTTCAGCTGCTGGACTTGAAACAGCAGGTTATCGAGAAACTGCCGCAGCCGTTCTTGATCCTGCTCTAGGGAGTTACGGTTGACCACGAGTTCTCCCACCAGGTTGCTGAGATTATCCAGGTGCTTCACCGACACCCGCATCGTCTGCTCAGACAGGAGATTGGGACGGCGGCTAGGGCGGCGGCCACTCATGGCGGCGCGGTGGCTCCCTACGGTGGGGGCAGAGCCGCCCAGGTGATCGGCTTCTTCCAGGAGTTTTTCTAGATCCTCAAATTCATTGTCCCCTGAGGCAGCGGTTAATGGGGACCGAGGGGACGGTTCGGCCTCCGCCGGGGCAGGCGGGGTGTCATCCAGCCGGGTATCCAGTTCGGCCAGGTCATCGGGTTGCCCTGACGGCTCCGACGCCGGGCTCACTGTCGCGGCGGCCGGTTCCTCTGCCAGTAAGGACTCTAGGTCGTCGAAGTCAGCCCCAGAGTCTTCAGAGTCTTCAGAATCTTGGGCAGGTGCGATCGCATCCTCTGCCGTGGGCTCATCCTGCAGCTCCGCGGCAAAATCGCCAAACAAATCCTCGGTCTCATCGGCATCAGCGTCGTCGGAGACAGCAGCAGATGCAGTGGTCTCCGCGGCTAAATCATCGGGGAAATCGTCGCCCAAGAGCGCATCAATATCGTCGGCCTCATCGCCATCAGCCCCGGCTGCCGCTTCCCCGGCTAAGTCAGGGAAGTCCTCCCAGTCGGCAGCGACATCATCCCCCCACAGATCATCCCTCTGTTCAGCATTTGCCGAGGCAGCAGTAAGGCTAGTGGGCTCTTCGGAGAACGCTTCTAGGTCGATCTCGGCTGCCGTTGGCTCTGCCGTTAAGGATAGCCAGTCTTCTGTATCCTCTGTATCCTCTGAGGCCGTAGATGCCTCAGTCCCGTCGCCGTGGACATCACCTTCAGCCTCGAGGGCAAGCTTGAGCCAGTCATCCTCACTGAGGTCTAGGTCGGCATCCTCTGCCGACTCTTCTGAAAGGTTCTCTAGGAACGGGGTCAGATTATCGAGTTCCTCAGCCGTTGCTGCCCCCTCAACCATTGCTGACTCAGACGCAGTCGAGCTGTCGTCCTCTGGGCCGCCCATGTCCCAAGCAATGTCGGTCTCGCCAGACTTCTCAGTATTGTCATCACTAGTATCGTCATCACTCGCCCCACTCCTGCCGACGTCAGCGGCCGCAGCCGCAGTGCTGGCGCCTTGAGACGGCTCCTCACTGTCTATCGAGGGCTCCGTAGTCGCATCCTGCTCAGACAGATCCGGGAAATCCATCAGTAGTGACTCCAGGTCGGCCTCTCGGCTATCTACTGGCGGGCCGGTTGCCGCCTCTCTAGGGGATCCAGAAGCCGCCGTGGCAGCCTCATCCCATGGATCCGCTAGGACATCAAGAGCGTCGGCATCAGCCCCTGTCTCAGAGGCAGCTGCAGCCGCAGTTTGCCCAGGGGCCATCCCCTCCCCTAACCAAGCGTCCAGAGACTCCTGCTCAGATTGAGCCGGCGGCGGCGAGGATGAGACTTGACTGAAGAAGGCATCTAACTCATCGGCATCATCGGTTGATGGCGGCGGGGTCTCAGTGGCAGCGTCAGCGGTGGCAGTGGCATCATCTTGGCCCCAATAAATCATCCAGCTCAGGGTCGACTCGGAAGCGAGATCTGATCCTGCTGACTCTAATCCTGCTGACTCTAATCCTTCTAACTCAAAGGCTTCCGGCTCAGCATCGGCAGACGATTCTGCCTCAGCTAGTACTGAGGCCTCCCCAAACAAGCTGGTCAGTTCGTCCTCATTGCCGGTGTCGACATCATCGGCTAGGAGAAAGTCGGCAAATTCTCCGGAAATATCGGCATCAAGACGGTCATCAGTCGGCTGCGGCACCTCTTCGCTCAGCTCTTCCTCCTCCCAATCCGCATCGAAATCGCCGGCATCGCCCTCGAAGAGATCGGCCAGACTATTGAGTTCTGCGGCCCCAATATTGGGACCTTCTTTCGGCGAGGGGGACGACGGGGTGCGGGCCGGGGTATCTGTGGCGTCTAGGAGATCGGCCCAGTCCGCCGGTTCGGTGTCTAGCTGACTGGGGGCAGCCGGCTCGGCCCAGTCTGCCGGTTCGAAGTCCACAGCGATGGGTAAGGCTTCGCTGGTCTCTGGCTCACTGGGGTGAGAGAGTTCAGGCGGTAATAGATCCAGAATGTCTTGGCTGATCGCAATGGCATCTCCCTGCCCTCCCAGCACCTGCTCTTGGGCCCGTTTGATCTCTTTGATCAACACTGGAGCCAAGCTGCGATAGGATTGCTGCTCGTTTGCGATCGCACCCCGTGCCGCTGCCAGCAATCGGCTCCACGCTGGCAACTCAAACTGCTCTCCAATGCTATAGAGCTGATATCCCACTTCTTGAAGGTCTGCCCGAGTCTCCGGAGTCTCTAGCTGCTTAAAAAGCCTCAGCATTTCCCGCAAGTAGCCCGGCACATCGCTCCGGAACACCAGTTGCAGGGCGCTGTCCTCCCCAGAGGACGACGCCCCTCCAGGGGGCACCGTCGTCTGCTCAGCACTCGCCACCGCTGCTGGTTCAGGGGCAGAGGACGCCTCGGCTTCCGGCAGGGGAGATACTGCTACCAGTGTCTCTAAATGGTGGTTGAGCCGCTCAAAGGTCGGCTCCAAGGTTGCCATGATTTCCTGAGCTTTATCATCGGTGAGCCCAAAGGGTCCCTGAAGTTGTTCCAATAGCTCTTGCAGTCCATCAAACACCTTCAACAGCATGGATTCCAAGGGGCGATCCGTCTGTACCGGAGCTTCCTTTAACAGCTTGAAGTAATCTTCCAACCGGTGAGCCGTGCGTTGAACACTGTCAATGCCCAACATGGCCGCTCCCCCCTTCACCGAGTGAGCCGCCCGGAAGACTTCATTCACCATCTCAGGATCTTGGATGGTGACCTGAAGATTCAGCAGCCCTTGCTCTATCGTATTGAGGTGGTCTTTCGCCTCCTCAATGAAATAGCCCATGATCCGTTGTTGCTGTTCAGGCTGCATGACGGTTTCCCCCTACACGCGTATATCCGATGCCCGCCCCTCCATGAGGAGGGGGCTCATTCGTCCTTATTCACCTTAAAGCGCTCGACTGACGTCAGTAGATCCCGAGCAACTCCCACCAAATTCTGCAGGGAAGTCGACACCCGCTGGGACTCTTGAGACGTCTCTTGAGCCGTTAACTCAACGGACTGCATCACCTGAGCAACGGTCCGAGAGGTCTCCGTTTGTTCCACCGTGTCAGCCGTAATCGATCGCACCAAGACATCAATTCGATTAGACACCTGAATAATATCTTCCAGGGATCGCTTCGCCTGCTCCGCCAAACGTGTGCCCTCAATCACTTGCTGAGTCCCCTCTTCCATGGCGGTCATCACCCCACCGGTTTCACTCTGAATTTGCAAGACGATCTGCTCGATCTCCTTGGAGGCTTTAGCGGCCCGATCCGCCAGCTGGCGTACCTCATCGGCCACAATGGCAAATCCCCGCCCTGCTTCTCCGGCTCGAGCCGCCTCAATGCTGGCATTAAGCGCCAACAGGTTGGTGCGGGACGCAATCTGGGAAATCAAGGCAACAATCTTAGAAATCTCCTGAGAGGATTCCGCCAGTCGCTTCACCTTACGGGTGGTATCGGCTACGGTTTCTCGAATTTCGAGAATCCCCGCCACCGTTCGCTCTACCGCTTCGCCGCCTCGCAGCGCCGTTGTCGATGCCGAACGGGCCACTTCTTCTGCCTCTCGGGCACTCTCTGCCACCCGCTGAATCGAATCTGTCATCACCTGCACCGAATTCAGGGTCACCGCCAATTCTTCTGCCTGACGCAGAGCATCGGCCGATAGACTGC
The DNA here is from genome assembly GCF_002075285.3 of Halomicronema hongdechloris C2206. Lineage (GTDB taxonomy): Bacteria > Cyanobacteriota > Cyanobacteriia > Phormidesmidales > Phormidesmidaceae > Halomicronema_B > Halomicronema_B hongdechloris. The sequence goes on from NZ_CP021983.2 coordinate 4,292,018, forward strand.
GGGCAAACATCTCATTTTCGGTGGAACTCTTACTCACCTGGCGCGCCGCCACACTAACCTGTTGAACGATCTCCCGCAGATTCTGAATCGTCAGGTTAAAGGAATCTGCCACTGCTCCCAGGACATCAGCCGTTACCTCCGCTTGCACCGTCAGATCTCCGCGAGCGGCCCCTTCCACATCATCCAACAGACGAATCACCTGGCGTTGGAGATCTTCCTTGGCCTGCTCCTGTTCCTGGGCCTTGCGCTGAGCTTCGCTAGTGGTCGTCAAGATTACCCTAGCCATCTGATTGAACCCTGACGACAACTGGCCAAATTCATCTTGAGCAAAGACCGTGGCCCGCGCCGACAAATTCCCCTGGGTGACCGCTGTAAATTGCTCCTGCAGGTTCTCAGTAGTTTGACGGGTGCGGCGATTAGCCAAGTATCCAGTGCCATAGGCCGCCACAAAACCAGTACCACCAGCCGCCACTGCCATCCCGGCGTGGAGCACTCGAGGCAACCGTTGTTCAGGGGTCGTGCTGGCCGCCACAAAATTAACGATACCGACAGCCAAGGCCGATGCTACCCCTGCCGTCGCCGATATGATTAACCCCTTAGTCCGCAAGGGAGCATTATCTAAGAAGGCCAACCATCCTTGCTCTACTGACACCTGCTCAATAGGTTCATCCTCACTCTGAGCGAAGGCTGGCAAGGCATCAGCACTACTCGACAGATTAAACAGCTCATCGTCGTCCATGAGCACGTCATTGTCGTCAAGGTCGAAGGCAGAGCCGCTAATGCCGTTATCAGTATCCTTGCCATCGGCCATGCCCAGCCCTGAAGTCCCTACAGACGGGCTGGTGAAACCAGCAGAACTATCCGAGAGCTCAAAGTCGGGCAAACTCCCTAGATCATCGAAGTCATCAAACTCATCTAAGAAATCGACATTTCCCCCAGAGGTACTGCCACTCTCAGTGCCATTATCAGTGCCATTAGAGGACATGTCGAAATCTGGCCCCTGGTCGGCCGGTGGGGCACTCTCCTCATCGACTAGATCGGGATCGGGAGAAAATAATGTACGGTCCTCAGAGACTGACTCCAGTTCCATCCAGGCCTCATCCCCATCGTCTGCCTGGACGTCTGGGGGCGTTTCGGCAGCATCTGCACTCGATGATGGCGATGGGGTAGGCTCCTCAGTCGGTCCCGGCATAAAGAACGTTTGCTCATCGGCATCCTCCACCTCATCCTCTACCTGAGGAAAGGTCTCATGGGGGTCATCATCCAGATCTGCATCGGCAAAAATATCTAGGGCCTCATCATCTAAGGTCCCGTCGTCCGAGGCAAACCCTGCTGTGCCTTGGCCAGACTCAGGGGCAGATGTCTCTGCAGGCTCTAAGTACCCATGATCATCGTTGAGCGTAATGTCATCGCCCATCCAATCGGCAACGTTGGATTCACCCTCATCGGCAGCCGTATCTGACGGGGGTTCCTCAAACGGATTTTCAAAGGGAAAAGGAGTGTCGTCAAAGGCGCTGAGATCAGGCTCACCGGTATCAGTTACAGCCCCTTCAGTGGCAAACGGATCGCTAAAGGGATCTGCTTCGACCGCTTCAGCAGCTCCTGGTAACTCACCAAAGTCGGCATCATCTAAGTCGAGGTCGGCAAAGTCCAGATCTGAGTCCTTGAGTTCTTCCGGCTCAGATGTACCCGTCGCCTCAGAGGCGGGGCCCGAAACCGACCAATCTGTTGCGGCTGTTCCCTGCCCTTCTACAACCGCCTCATCATCAAATAACTCCTCTACAGATCCCTGATCACCAGCAGACACATCATCAATGAAGGTGGCACTGGTTCTAGTGGCGTCATCGGCGCTAGCAACCACGTCGTCGGCCTCAGCCTCAGCCGCGGTGAATTGGTTAGCGTACGCTAATCCATTGTTGGCATAGTCGACAAACTCGGGATCAGTGGTGACGTTAAGAACAGATTGATATTGCTCACGAGCAACATCAAAGCGCTGCAGTCCGTAGCAGTAGATGTGTCCCCGCAGCAGTAGCACGCTGGGATCGGTGGGATATTCCTCAGCCAGCTGATCGATGACAGTGGCAGCATCTTCATAACTACCCTGCATATAGGCTCTCTCAGCTTTCTGATAGGCTTGAGAGTAATCAGTGCCTGAAGCCATGTCTCTTCTCCTGCCAGTGTGCCGTTGTGTCTTCAGGTAGCCCAGCGCGCTGAACGCAAGATGGCGATATGATCAAGTAAACGAAGTACTCGCTTCTGATCAGAATCAACAACCCACTCTCCTTTTAGGAAGGGAGCCATCGTGTCTGGGATATTCCTGGAGGGTTGGATTTCCTCAATAGTAAGCCAGTATGTACCAACAACCTGGTTAACGGCTAAGCCTAGCATAATTCCCTGATCTTCAACCGCAATTACAGGGATTTCAGTGCGATCTGTATTGAGTAGGGTCTGATATCCCAGGAACTGCCCTAGATCAGCCACCCAAATCACCCGTCCCTGTTCATTTAGGGTACCTAATAACAACGGTGATGCGTTGGGAATAGGCGTAATACTATCGGGAGGTTGCTCAATAATACGACGAATGCCGGTTGCAGGCAGGGCAAACTCATCCCCCGATGCCACGAAAAACCGCAGATACAGTTCTCCTTCTGGGGTCTCAAGTTCTTGCAGTTCAGGCTGTTGGTCTTGGCCTTTGCTAGTGAGAAAGTCGGGATTACCTACCATGAGATAGAAGCTTAGCCTCGCAGTAACTGTTTTACAGTGCCCACGAGTTCCATGGGCTGAAAAGGTTTGGCAATGTAGGCATCAGCTCCTTGCTTCATGCCCCAATAGCGATCAAACTCCTCCCCTTTAGAGGAGCACATCACGATGGGAACATTTTGAGTTAATGGATCAGCCTTGAGACGCCGACAGACTTCGTAACCGTTCATGCGGGGCATAACGATGTCGAGCACGACCAGATCAGGAGGATGTCCCTGAATAGACTCCAGAGCTTCTAGCCCATCACTGGCAACCATCACCTTTAGACCACTGGTTTGCAGCAGCTCGCTGATCATTTCGCGTTGGGGAAGGCTATCTTCAACGACTAAAACCGTGCTCATAATCCTAGCTGCCCGCCAATGTTATTTCTAGAGAGAGTCGCTACGTTGAGCTTAGCCCTCTTGCCCCCTAATTGGCTCGGCGATCCTGTCATCCAATAAAGTACCTGTAGACGCTTCGATGCCTGGCGGTCTCAAAATCATCAACCAATTCCCCATGGTACATCGGCAATTAGCTGAGAGCCAGTCACATCTGCCCTGGCGTCCTAGCCTATCTGCTTAGCAGGTTTCGGGTGGGGGCTATCTAGATCGAGTTCGTCTTCAATGGCTTCCGCCAGTAGACAGTCTGGGCGGGGACGCTGGGGATTGCCCAAGCCGACGTATTTTTCGACTAAGGTCAGGAGTTCGCTGGCCCCAAAGGGTTTAGTCAAGTAGTCAGTGGCGCCAGCCATGCGAGCTTTGACCCGGTCGATAAAACCAACCTTGCCGGTCAGCATGATGATGGGGGTTTGGCGAAATGTGCTTGACTGACGCAGCATGGCACAAAGCTCATATCCTTCTAGCTCCGGCATGACGATATCGCACAGGATTAAATCGGGCTTGAGCTGGAAGAGGAGACTCAGGGCCTTCAAAGGATTGCCCAGGGAGGTTACTTCATAGCCCTGGTCATCGAGGATCGTCTCTACGGTCTGTCGGACCGCTGTTCCATCGTCAATGCAGACGACTCTAGGAACTCGAGTGGCTTGCCAGGCTTCTAGGGCATCAGTTGTCCTAGGTTCATAGGCTGCTGGCATTAGATGGACCAGCCCTCGCTTCAGATAGGGGTAGAGGCTGCGAGCGACCGTAACCATATCTCGATTCAGATAGCGGGCTAACTGTCGAATGGATGTGTGACCGTCCATCCAGCTGCAGAGACGCTCGTAGGTGCCTTCGGACATGAGACTGCTGAGGGCAGTCGGATCAGGGACAACAGGTCGCTGCTGCGGCGAATAAATGTGGGGATGTAATTGCTTCCACTCTTGGATTTGCTTGGTGATAGTGGTGACTAGTGGCCCAATTTCGAAGGAGATGAGCTGAGGATTGAGGGCCGACCCTAACTGGAAGGTGAAACTTCCTTGGTGCAGGCTGAGCAGATCGAACAGCGTTTCCTGAACCAAATTGTTAAGAATTGTGCGGCACTGCTCAGGAGTCAGCACATGATTCTCCAACAGGGTCCAGAGGTAGCCGTACTCCGGCGAGTTGATGGATGCAATTGAAGAAACGGTGGTGGTGTCGAGGGCAGTATCCAGTTGGTAGCGATGTAGATAGTCCCGCAGCCGGTCGAGATCACCATCGGTGGTGCCAGCATAAACGATCTGCCCGTTTACCAAGAAGACTAGCCAGGATTGGTGAGGCTCATCATTCTGCCCGGGGCGATCAGGTGCGATCGCAGGAGGATTAGGTCCATAGGTTTCCACGTAGAGCTCGCCAGTCCGCTGGCCCAACTCCAGGAGCTGCAGAATGCTGCGGATATCAATTTCGCTCAGGTAGCCCTGCATGAAGACAACGAAGTAGTGGGCAAACGCTAGATGTATCGGGGCTTTTCTAGGGAATCCGCAGGAATCCAGAGCCTAATCATACAGTCAGATGACTCGTATGCACTGCTGCCGGGCTATGATAGCCAGCTGCTCAACGCTCTGCTCTCAGTATAATTCGGGATTGCCTGGACGCAGTGACTTTACAGTGCCGCCGACTGAGGTGCCGCGGGGCTCCTTCACCTGAAGGTCCCACCGCAATTAGGTGTTTTTCCCAGGGTAGCAAGTGGCGTCGCCACTCCGGCCAGGATGCGCTAGTTTAGAGACATACTTGACTTCATCCCCATAATGCAAAGACTATACACAGTGTTTGCGAGTATGCCCGTATTTGCCAATTTGACGACTATTGGCATCTGAGCTGATTCAGCCAATGGCTGTCATCATAGGGCTACCACCATGAGACTAAAGCGGTCCTTAGAGCGCGACTAGGTGAACTAGAGTAATAAACTCCATCAGGGAGTGCGCAACAGCAAGTGCGTAATTAGAGGCAAGCATAACGAGGGCGACTGGCGTGCTGTATCTAGCAGAAGTGCAGAAAAAAGCTGGATTCATCGGTAGTGGTAAGCCAGAGTTCAAATTGCTTGCCTGTCAACGGTCAGAACAAAGCTGGAGTTCGGTGCCAGGGGACGAAGTGGTAGCGGCCCCTGATGATGCCACCTACAATGCCGGGGCTCTAGTGATGGTAGAGCTTAGTAATAATCGCCAGATTCAGCGCCATTACGAAGCTGGCCGGTCGTTGGTGACGATCCTGCAGACCTTCTCCAATCTCAGCAAGAAATATAAGACACAAGAAGAAGAAATTGAGCAGTGGAAACAGTCTCTGACGTTTCAGAGCCAGGAACTGAACCGCCGCGAGATGGACATGGAATCGCGGCAGGAGCAGTTAGAGCAGGCGGAGGCAGACCTAGACAAGCTAGATGAACAGCGTCAGGCCACCGAACAGGCCCAAGCAGAACTCGAGCAACTTCGAGCTGACTTAGAGCGTAAAAACCAAGACCTAGAGGGGGCCTGGGCTCATCTCAATGGTGAGATGAGGCGATTGGAAGAGCGCCAGGCCGAGATGGGTAATATCAGCCTGGATGAGGCCCAACTAGAACAACTCCAGGAAGCACTTGACCGTCTCACCAATGCCATCACGCCTACTGAGTCTGTTCGACAACAGTTAGACGCAGCCTTCGAGCACTGGAATCAACAGCAGGCGACCTTAGAGCACCATCAACAATCCTTAGGGCAGCAGCAGCAGGAATTAACCCAGCAACAGCAGCAGCAACAGCAGCAAATTAGTGAGCTGGAGTCTGCCTGGCAGAGCTGGCGGGATGGTGAGACGGCTCTGGCTGATCGTCGCACCGAGCTAAAGTTACAGCAGGCGCTAATCGTGGCTCACCAAGAGCGCATTACACTTCTATCGGAACAACTGCGAGATCAAGGAGCCTTACATAAGCAGATCTATGACCTGCTCAACACCACCGATAAGGTACGTCTCAGCAAGAAGGTGGATGTTGCGGCCTTAGAAGCCATGCCTTTGGAAACCTTGCAAACTCTGGTCAGTGAGTTAGAGCAGGATCTAGAAAAGGTATCTCGCTTCGTCATCGATCAAGAAGAGGAGCTGACCTTACAGCAACAAGCTATTGATGAGCTCAAGCATAAAATTGAGCAATCTAGTGAATTTGATCGGCTGCAGTTGGAAACTGAATTGGCCGATGAGCAAGATCGCTACCAAATGCTGAATGAAACCCTGGTGGGCCAGCGTCGTAATCTACTAGAGCGAGAAGAGGTACTCAGCCAACACCAGGCCCTGCTGCGACGGCGCCAGGGCCATGCCACCGAGGAGGCTCCGGCATCAGCCGTAGAGCTAGAGCCCGTGTTAGATAAGCTCGATGAGCTCCGGCAACAAACCAATGATGAACTGCATACTCTAGAAACTCAGGCAAAGCAGATGCAGGAGTCGGTGGCTACCCTAAGAACTGAGACCGAGCAAATGGCGGCTGCTCAGGGGACCCGGCGGGAAGAATTGCAGACCCAGGAGAACCAAGTTCGGGAGCGTCAACAGGCCTTAGGCTGCCTCCAGGGCAAGGTAGATCTCTATGGCGAACTGCTGCCTGCCGCTAAGGAGCGCCTTGATCAAGGGAAGCAGACCCTCGATGCGATCGCATCTTCCCTGGCCCAACTGCAAGAATCGAGCGACTATCAACTCCAGGCAATCACTGAGATGCGCCAGACCGTGTTTACCCTGGCTGCGGAAGGCACTGAACAGCTAGCCACCCCATAAAATGACCAGATTCAACCTATGATTTGGGTAAACGAACAAATCGATCCCTGCGGCCTTATTTATTCCTGTATTGCCTGTCGTGACGAAAACCAAGCTCGGGCTTGCCACGAATCGTTTCAAGCCAACTTAACCCAAGACCAAATTGACCACGGCTGGATAGCTCAGCTACGAACCGTGGAGTCGTGGGAAGAAGTGCCTGTCAATGCCCTCAAATTAGACTAGTAGTTCGTGGCAGACATTGCCTTACCTTTCTGCTCCCAGCTCCCCAGTTGTCGCTGTTAAATTCAGATTAGCCGTGCCACTAGTCGGCCCTGTCTAAGATCCTCGCCAGTGCCAGCGCTGATCTAGCAATGTCTTACTGAGCACCCTCAGAGGTTCCGAGGTTTCTCCAGAGAACAAGGCAAAGTCCACCGGCCCCATATAGGACTCGATCTGCTCTGCTAACTCTTGCAACAGCGGATCACTCAAGCAGATCCGGCTAGGTAGCCGTACAACCATTAGCGGCAGCTCGTCTTGACCAGCACTTGGCACTAAACTCCACTCACACTGATCCAACATGTCTCGCACCGTTTCACTCAGCACAGCCCGAAACCGGTGCATCTGTTGGCACTTGATCTGCAGTTCTTGCAACAGACTTCGATCCGTAGAGGTCATAAGAGAAAAGCACGCAGCCTTTGAACAACCGGCAATCACAACAACTCGACTCCACCCCAGCTTGGTAAGATTAGAGTCTCAAGGGACCAGCCATCCCAGCACCTGAGCATCAGCCAAGACCTCAAGTTGGTCTAAACATTTTCCGCCCACTCCCATCCCAGATCTCAAGAGAGATACCCATCACCTATCTACACTTAAAAGTTTAGGCCTAGCCTCCATTGATAGAGTTGAAGATTTTCTATGAATCCTCATATTAAGCTGGCTCAGTTCCTCAAACAGAATCAACTGGTACAAACTGGTGGCGAAGCTAAACTCATGATTCAAAATGGCGATGTCAGGGTCAACGGTGCCCTAGAAACTCGACGGGGTCGTAAACTCGTCGACGGCGATCGCGTCAGCCTTCAAGGACAGACCCACGTAGTGCACTTATCCCGCCAGGACACCCCTTAGCCTCCCTCGACCACCCATCACCTTATCCCTAGCTGTTTCCCGTTGGACACCGCCATTCCGACTCTTGGGCAAACCCGTTACAATTTAGACACGACATTACTTCATAGAATCAAGAAGCACAGAGTCAAGCAACAGAGTCAAGGAGTGTATGGTACCTACCGTCGAAATTTATACCTGGAGTCGCTGCCCATTCTGTAGTCGCGCCAAAGCATTACTCGATAGTAAAAATGTAGACTATACCGAATACTGCATCGACGGAGATGACCAAGCCAGGGCGGCCATGGCAACTCGCGCTAATGGCCAACGGTCTCTACCCCAAATTTTCATTGGCGATCAGCATATCGGCGGTTGCGATGATTTGTACAGTCTCGATGCCCATGGGCAACTCGACGATTTACTGCAAGTCAGCTCTGTATAGTACCGAAATTGGCTTTTAATAAATGCTGTTCGCAGTAATTGCGCGCGATTGCTAGATCAATCATGGTATTCCAGACAGACATAAACCTCCTTACCAAGGGGCATGGAGACATGCACGACATTACCGATCAGGTTAATAGCATCGTGCAACAGTCTGGGATTACTCAGGGTATGGTGAATATTTTCAACATAGGTAGCACTGCTACGGTAGGAACCATCGAATTTGAGCCTGGCCTCCAGCAAGATTTGCCCTCGCTATTGAATCGCCTAATTCCACCCAGCCGTGATTACGGCCATGAACAAACTTGGCATGATGGCAATGGCCACTCTCATCTACAAGCCACTTGGATGGGGCCTTCCCTTACGGTTCCCATTCGTAATGGCACCTTGGTCCTTGGCACCTGGCAGCAGATCTTTCACCTAGAATGTGACATCCGCCCCCGACAACGCGCCTTAGCCATTACTATCTATGGCCACGGACATTAGAAGCCCCTTGTCCCCTGCCGGTGTGTTCCCATAGGGTGACTACTGCCGGGACAACTAACTCTAAACTAACTCTAAGCGCATCGCCGGAAGTGGCGATGCGCCATCTCAAGGAAACCTAGTGACGCTCAGGTACCGGTCGAGGTGGTAGCTGCCGTTGTCTGGTAAGCGCGACCATTGTGATGATTCCCATCGGACTTACGCGGCTGTAGCAATCCATAGCCACCATGATTTCGCTCATAAATAACGTTGATTTCGCCCGTATCGGCGTTGCGAAACATATAGAAATCGTGGTCCACCAACTCTAACTGCTCTAGAGCGTCCTGAACGGTCATCGGTGGCATGGCAAAATACTTGGTGCGTACCACCTGCTCAGGCAGCTGAGGCTCCTTAGACTGTAACAGCTGTGACACATCCGAGGCAGCATCACTCTCAATAAGCGCATCGTTGGGCTTGACTGAAGTATGGTTCTTACTTTGACGTTTTTCCTTATATTTTCGCAATTGGCGACTGATCTTATTGGCCACCAAATCAATACTGGCGTAGAGGTTGTCACTACTTTCCTCTGCCCTCACTACAGCACCATTTATGTAGAGGGTTACTTCTGCCGATTGCTTGGTGCTTATCCGAGGGTTGCGAGCTATGGAGAGAGTCACATCGACTTCGTTCGTTAAATGCTGAAAGTGGCTCGCAGCCTTTGATATTTTTTGCTGAACGTAGTCGCGGATAGCGTCTGTGATTTCAATATTTTTACCCTGGATAACAAGCTTCATACAGCTGCCTCCGAATTGATATGTCAGCCTATGTTCTCACCCTAGCACTTTGTATTTTGCCCAACAGCTTCCGTTAGGATCTTTTGCATCCGTTGATAATTCTTGATTTCAGAGCTTAATCTAAGGACTAACTCCCGTAAAATTGCCCTTGTGCTGGCCGCAAACTGTTACCTACAGAACAATACTCTCCCTGACGTAACGAACTATGACAGCCCGCGTATGTTATCTTCATCAACCAGGTCTAGTTGCCTATGCGGAGGCTTGGGCTTGGCAGCAGCAACTGGTGAAACGGGTTCAGTCTAGTCAGTATCCAGGAGATGTCTTATTGCTCTTAGAGCATCCACCAGTCTATACCCTCGGGAAAGGGGCCGATACAAGCTTTTTAAGATTTAAGCCTGACCAGAGTCCCTACGCCGTCTATCGAGTAGAACGGGGTGGGGAGGTTACCTTTCACTGTCCCGGACAGCTTGTGGGCTATCCAATTTTGGATTTACGGTACCATCGCCAGGATCTACATTGGTATCTGCGACAGCTAGAGCAGGTCCTAATTGATACCCTGAAGCATTACCACCTGGTCGGAGAGCGCATTCCTGGCCTGACAGGCGTCTGGCTTGATGGGGTTAAGGTGGGCGCGATTGGCATTAAGGTGAGTCGTTGGGTCACGATGCACGGCTTTGCTCTCAATATTTGCCCTGACTTATCAGGGTTTCACCGTATCATCCCCTGTGGCATCACCGATCGTCCGGTGGGTAGCCTGACCCAGTTCTGTCCTGGTATTACTGTCGCATCCGTACAATCAGTTCTGATTGATGCATTTGCCCGGGTATTTTCACTGACACTGCAGACAGTGGCTGACCAATACCGATGACGGGGAAGCGGTGGCTGTCTGCAAGCGATGAGCAGTTGGTGTCAGGCCTATTTGTGATCGGCGTACCGATTTAAGGGACAATACTGAGCCATACTAGGATCAACCCATGACTGGACGTTTCTAGTGATGGCTAGGCCCTATTCCCCTCAAGGCTACGATGAATACGTGCGAGGATTGCTACGCTATAGCGAACAGGTAACCTCAACCACGCCTCGTATCTCTAGCTACCCAATGGGTACTAGTAGACAGGCAGCTCAATTGGAGGATGAGCTGCCTATTTATGCTGTGCCCACTCCAGGGGAATACTCTCATCTCGCTAGCCTACTACGGTCGCGGGATGCGATCGCATTACATCATCTATTCAGCCACGACTCCATTGCTGAGATAGAGGCGGATGTTTGCCAGTACCTACAACAGTTATCCCCAGAACCCGCCTGGGATGTTGAACCCTATGAGTTCCTGCGCCAGTTCCTGTGAACATCCCTAGAACGGAATATCGTCATAGTCCGGCTCTGCCTCTGTCATAGCGGGGGCCGTTGGCGATGGAGGAGCTTTCACAGTTTGTGATGGGGCTGCAGCCTCATCACTCGGTGTCATAGCCGCCGCCATTTGCAAACTTCCCAGTTGAGAGAGGTGATGAATTCGGCGAACGATCATTTCAGCCTGTTTTTCGCGAAATCCCTCTGGCCGCTCTATGGAGTCAATCCGCAGCCGCCCCTCCACTAATATCCGATCCCCTTCGTGATACTGCGCCTGAATCTCTTGGGCGAGATTGCCCCATCCTACGGCCTTCATACGCTCTGAAGCATCTTCTGATCGGAGCCCAGGAAATTGAATCACAAACTCCGCCACAGGGGTTTGGGTATCGGAGGTATACCGCAACTGGGGAGCCTGCACAATATCAGCCATCAACATGCAGTAATTCATGTGGCCACTCCTTCCGCAGCACCCTGCTCACTCTCGATAAAGTCTTGGACCCGAGTTCGGTATTCTCGCAGCTGTTCTTCGATCCAGTCTCGATCGTCGCTATTGGCAAAAATATGAACTAGGGGTTCTCCGGCATCAGGGAGCACCAGTACCCAGTTATCGTGGTTACCATCGACGATCTTAACCCCATCGATTAGCTCTAGGGCATCGGCTGGATGGGTCTCGACTAGATATCGCATCAGCGCTCCCTTAACCGTCCAAGGACAACGTAGGGTCTGAATACGATGGGAGATACGCGGCAGCTCTGACCAAATTTGCCCCAAGGATCGCTCTTGTACCGTCAGCATCTCAATCAGCTTGGCGATGCAAAACATGGCATCGAAGCCAGGGTGTAGATCGGGAAAGATAAAGCCCATATCACCACTGCCCCCCAAGACTACGTTATCGTTGGCTCGACAGGCCTCCATCAGCGCCGTGGGATTGGCTTTAGTGCGAATCACGTGACCATCATGACGGCGAGCCACCTGCTCGACAGCCCCGGAAGCGTGAACAGGGACCACGATGATGCCTTTAGGATGTGCCGTTAGGATAATGTGGGTCATCAAGGCTGTTAGAGTTTCGCCGCGAATCGGTGTCCCCACCTCATCCACCAGGACAAATTGTTCGCCATTGGCTGATACCTGGACTCCAAAGGTCGCTTGCAGAGCTTGGACCACTTGCCCTAACTGCCCCAGCAAGACTTCTCGCTCAGCTGCCGAGGGGGCCATGGGACTCAGGCTGGCATTCAATACCACGGCGTCACACCCAAACTTGCCTAGCAGTTGGGGCAGCACGGCCCCCGATACGGCATAAGCGTAGTCGATCACAACTTTAGAGTTACTGTGTCGTACCGCCTCTACGTTGAGATGGTGTTCGAAGGCGGTGGTATAGGTATCGATAACCCGGCTGGGATAAGTAACGGTGCCAATTTCCTGGATTTGGGATCGCCGTAGATCTTCTTTGAAGTAGGCGCCCTCAATTTTCTTCTCTTTCCCTTTAGGAATATCGATGCCTTTGTTGTCGAAGAACTCGATCAGGATATGGTCAGGCCGATCTGGGTGCAGCCGCACATGGATACCACCAGCCACATTGAGGGTGGGCAATACGGTACGAGCCATGGGGATGGCCGTCGCTTCTAGGTTTTGTACATGAACTCCCACCGACATCAAGCCAGCAATCAGGGAACGAGACACCATGCGAGAGATACTGCGCTGATCTCGCGATACGGTGACGTGGGCCCCCGGCTTCAAGGTCGATCCGTAGGCAGCCCCAAGTTTCACTGCAAACTCGGGCGTGATGTCGATGTTAGCCAGGCCAGTGACGCCGCGCTGTCCAAAGAGGTTGCGCTGGGCCGTGTTACCCCAGATGAGATTAATGTTCAACGTTGCTCCTGACTCAATTTGCTTACTTGGCCAAACCCTAACTCCGGGGCTAATTTGAGCCTCTTCACCGACAGTAGATAAAGCACCCACCACGGCTCCTTCTAAAATGTGAGCGCGCCGATCGACGCGCACGCCCCGGGAAATCGTACAGGCCCGCAGGTGGACTTCATCGCCGATAATGGCTCCATTCCAGATAATGGGGCGTTTTAGATCGGCATCGTTGCCGATAGTCACATTGTCGCCAATGATGGTACCGGCCTCAATATTGGTGCGAGCACCAATGCGGCAATTATTCCCAATCAGGACTGGGGGCTGTATCTTAGCACTTGGGTCAATTTGGGTATTGTGTCCTAGCCAAATCCCTGGCGACTGTTCCTCGTAGTGGTAATCAACGATAACCTCGCGATGCAGGATATCGTATTGGGCTTCCCGATAGGCATCTAAATGACCGACGTCACACCAGTAACCTTCAGCAATGTAGCCGAAGATAGGTTCTCCTTTCTCTAGCAATAGGGGAAACAGGTGCTTAGAGAAGTCGCATTCTTGATCGGCTGGCAGATAGTCGAGGACCTCTGGCTCTAGAATGTAAGTCCCAGTGTTGACGGTATCTGAAAAGATTTCACTGGTCGAGGGTTTCTCCAGAAAGCGTCGAATACGCCACTCCTCGTCGACGATAACGACCCCGAATTCAATGGGATTAGGCACTCGGGTTAGCACGATGGTGGCTTTCGAGCCCTGTTTCTTGTGAAAGTCAATGGCGGCTTTCAGGTCGAAGTCGGTAATGCCGTCGCCGCTGATGACCAGGAAAGTATCGTCTAGCAGGTCTGCAATGTTTTTGACGCAGCCGGCGGTGCCGAGGGGCTGGTCTTCTTCGACAGCATAGGTCATTTGCACTCCAAATTCCTTGCCGTCTTGGAAATAGTCCCGCATGATATCGGGTAAATAGTGCACTGTCGCAATAATCTCTTCGATGTCGTTGCGCTTGAGGAGATCGATGATGTGTTCGGAGATGGGGCGATTAAGGATGGGCACCATCGGTTTGGGGAGATCGCAGGTAAGGGGCCTCAACCGTGTTCCGGATCCACCGGCCATCAGCACTGCTCGCATATATCCTCCTTGAACTGCCTTAAACTGCTAAACGTCTGCGGTTTGGGTTCTCAGCCCCGCGTCTTACGAGTGTTTTCTAGAATTCCATCACTGGCTTCACTGGCATATCACTCTGGCTATTAGGTCTAGTTGCCTATCAGGGACGTTGGACTCTCTCAAGAGCCAGACACTTAGGATAGCGTCGAGGCATCACCAGAAGCCGTTTGCTAACCTACAGGTATGAAGAATACTGAATCAGCGCTGCCATCGACAGTACGCTATGGGGCAATAGGGCATGCGTAGATTCGGCTGCGGTCTAACGTTCATCGGGGCCGACAGAGAAACATCAACGAAGGGTAGCCATAAGGGCTAACGTTGGTATTGTAAGAGATATCTCCACACGTGAATTGGAGGTCGATTGTCCATGGGTCCATTGCTGACTATTGTATTACTGGCTGTCTATGGCGTTGGTGCCTGGAAGTTCTGGACAGGATTTCATCGCACGAATTTCAGCCAGGGCCGGCTACAGTTAACGCTGCTGTGGCCTCTGTTTTTGTTGGCCAATAAGGCCTATCGTGAAAACTTTAATCGGGCCTTGAAGGGATAGGGGATTATCTGTGTCGAGTCGACCTAGCCAGGGGGCCTGGTCTACCCAGGTGGCAGCGGTTGCCCGCCGTTACGATCGAGAATATCGCGGTCAGGCCGTGCAGGTGCCGCCTGAGATTGAGGAGATGCCGATTTTTCGGGAATGGGCGGCAGGACGCCTGGCAGGACAGCTGGCTTCGCCGTTTTGGCAACTGGCCCAACCGCGTCGCCGCCAACGGTGTCTCGATATTGGCTGTGGTATCAGTTTTTTAGTTTATCCCTGGGTCGAGTGGGATGCTTGGTTCCACGGCCATGATGTCAGTGCAGTGGCCGTGGAGGCGTTGCGATCGCGAGCCCCCCAATTAAACTCCAAGCTATTTAAGGGAGTATGCCAGGGAGCCGCGCACCAGTTGGAATACGATCAGCAATTTGATTTGGTGATTTCGACGGGGGTGAGTTGTTACTACCCAATCGAGTACTGGCAACAGGTGCTAGCTCAGGTGAGGCGAGTGCTAAAGCCGGGCGCAGTTTTTGTCTTTGATGTGGTGAATCCAGAGGTACCTTTGGCGGAGAATTGGGCCATCTTAGAGACGTATCTGGGAGCCGAGGTCATGCTGACGCCCCTCGAGGATTGGTCACCGATGCTGAAACAGGCTGGGGTAAAGATTCTAAAACAACAGGATCATGGATTGTTTCATCTGTTTAAGGTGACGTGGCCGGGGTGACCATCCCGGGTTGGGCAGTGGATTGAGCCATGGAGTGCCTGCGAATCTGGCTGATTGGGGGGACTCGAGACAGTGCTGAGGTGGCGCGGGGGTTGGTCGAGGCCGAGATCCCCTGTGTGGTTACGGTCACGACTCCGGCGGCGACACGCCTATACCCACAAGCGCCGACGCTGACGGTGCGAGTCGGCAAACTGACCCGGGAGCAATTATTTACTTTTGTGGTGGATGAATCGATTGGGGCCGTCCTGGATGCCTCCCATCCCTTTGCTGTAGAAATTTCCCACGGTGCGATCGCAACGGCTCAGCAGCATCACCTTCCCTACCTGCGCTTAGAACGTCCTCCCATAACTCTAGAGGCCAGCGATACGGAGGCTACCGTCACAGAAGTCCCTGATCTCGGCACCCTGCTGGCCAACGGTAGCCTGCAGGGAGAGCGGGTACTCCTGACCCTGGGGTATCGCTCCCTAGGGGCTTGCCGCCCTTGGCACCAGCACATTACCTTATTTGCGCGCATCCTTCCCTCCACCACAGCATTGACTGCGGCCTTTGCCGCTGGGTTTACCGCCGATCGCCTAATTGCCCTGAGGCCACCAATCAGTCCTGACCTCGAGCGGGCCCTCTGGCAGCAGTGGCAGATCACAACCGTTGTTAGCAAGGCATCTGGCCAAGCTGGGGGAGAAGACACTAAACGCCAGGTAGCTGCTCAGTTAGGCATCCCTCTCTTGATCGTGGCTCGACCTCAGGTCGCCTATCCCCGCCAGACAGACTCAGTGGCAGAGGCCCTGACAATTTGTCAACACTGGAGCCAGATTTTTCGATCCCGATCGAACAACCATCCGCTAGAATGACCGCAAGCTATTTCCTCTGCTCCATTCATGACCGCCGTTCCCATGCCACCGGGTTCTCCCCACTCCTTTGATGTTTCCGGCAATGACCCCTTGCCAGAAGCGACCCCTGTGTTTGCCCTGAGGGAACTGGTGGCCCGACTACAGCGAGAGCAATTTAAGATCCAAGACCTACTCAGTTCCCTGGGCTTTGCCCTACGCAGTCTCAACAATTTGAATCAATTCTTAGAGTTGATTCCTCTGATTGCCAGTCGCGTCGCCGATGCTACCGGCGGAGCCTTGATCTTGTTTCGCTCCGATGGCCGTGTCCGCTTAGAGCAGTTGCACTGCCAGAGTGACGATCAGTGTCAGGATGTGCGAATGGCCCTGGAAGCGGCGACTCGACAAGTCACGGCCTCCTTGCCACCAACCCCTAATGGGGCGGTTACCATGGCCCGCCACACCATGTTGGCCCTCGATCGCCAGGTCAATCGTTACCTGGGTTCTGAATGTCAACTCTTCGGCACCGCTATTATCGTGCGCAATGTTGAGCGGGGGCGGCTCTATGTATTTAGTCGGGAACCCGACTATAGCTGGAGTGAGACCCGCCAGAAACTGGTACGGCTAGTGGCTGACCAGACCTCGGTCGCCATTGAAAATGATGAACTGACCGATGCCCTGCGCAAGAAAGAACGCCTGGATCGAGAACTGGAGATCGGCGCCGAGATTCAACTGCAGTTACTGCCGCGGCAATGTCCTACCATCGAGGGCATCGATCTGGCCGCCCGATGTCAAACCGCCAATCGAGTCGGGGGAGATTATTACGACTTCATCCCCACCACCTATGAACAACTTCGCCACCCCCACTCTAGCCAGTCCAGCTCATCGGCCTGGAGTTTTGCCATCGGCGATGTCATGGGCAAAGGAGTTCCCGCCGGACTGATCATGACCATGCTGCGAGGCATGCTGCGGGCAGAGGTGTTCAACGGCTATTCACCAGCCCGGATCTTGCAGCACCTCAACACAGTCATGCACATAGACTTGGAAAATTCCAATCGGTTCGTCACCCTGTTCTACTCCGAGTATGATCCCCGCACGCGGATTTTGTCCTACGGGAATGCGGCCCATAATCCGCCCTTCTTGTGGCAAGCCGCCAGTAACACTGTCACCCGGCTGGATACAGTCGGCATGCTATTGGGATTAGACATGGATAGCCGCTACCATGAAGCCGAAATCCAACTCCAGCCCGGGGATACGGTCGTGTATTACACCGATGGCTTTACTGAGGCGGTCAATGCCAGAGGGGAGCGGTTCGAAGAGGATAACCTGCAACGCGCGCTACAGTGGGCCTGCCGCAATTGCGAGTCGGCTGAGGCCATCCTGAATTATCTGTTTGACCTGCTGCAGAAGTTTATCGGTAGCGATTCCCAGAACGAAGATGATATGACCTTGATTGTGATGCGGGTTAACCCCGAATTACAGCTCAATCTGTTCTAAATGGGCTCTTCTTCCCCTCTACTGCAGACTAGTGGCGTTTCTGGAACCCTCTTAGAGGACATTTGAAAACTCGGCTGAAAGCCCTGCAGGGTAAGCGTTTTAGAGCGTATGGCTCTGTTGGCCAGAATCCAGTCTGGAGCAAGGTTGCAGGGTACTTTCCAAATATCCTCTTAGGCGGATTAACCGAATCATGCAAGTTGGGATTTGCAGCGTTTTCCGCCCAAAACTCCAGCTTTGGGGCTGGACTTGGTATAGTTTGGGCATATTGAATCGTAAGGTAGGCGTTATTAGCGATGATTCCCAGTGCTGAGCTATTCCCCTCCCCTGCAGTCAAGAGCCAGGAAGATCTAGCCCTTACCCCCACCGTCTCGCCACTAGCGATATCGGGGGACAGCTCGCTAGCAGCCTATGGGCCGCATCAGACCAAGGCTGTCGTGCTGGCTCAGCAATTTGATCAAGATATTTTGGGGGACCTGGGGGGAGCATTCAATCACTTCATTGAATCTGGCCAGGTCTGGGCGTTAGTTATTGGCCTGGTGCTGGGCTATCTGATTCGAGGGTTAACCGCCTATTGACCTAGACGAACCCTATACTTGGTCAACTGCGGCGTCAGTTTGGCTGCTACTCGGGAGCAAAAGAAACTAGTACTCTGCGGCAGACATAACGCCTCTATTGACTAGAGCGGCAAGGCTGCATTGATCAGGATCTCCCTGTCTGCCTTCCTACTTCTGCCTTGGCATACTAGGGAGCAGGAGGCGGTTACTCAATGGGCAGTGACTGCGTCGCTACAGCCGTCATCAACCAAAGATGTGTCCGTCTCTTGAAGAACGCCACCTATCGCTTACTATAGGTGGTTGTGTTTGCCCACAGGAGTCTCCCTTGCATACCCCCCCTGCCTCTGCTCAGACCTGGAGCCATCGATTCGATACGGCTCTGCACCCTGCGATCGCACAGTTCAATGCCAGCATCGGCTTTGATATGACGTTGATCGAATACGACCTGACTGGCTCCCAGGCCCATGCCAAGATGCTAGCCAAGACGGGTATCATCAGCCCAGACGAAGGCGAAACCCTGGTCAAAGGCCTAGAGACCATCCGTCAGGACTATCGTCAGGGCCAGTTTCGTCCTAGCATTGAGGCCGAGGATGTCCACTTTGCCGTCGAGCGCCGCCTGACAGAATTGGTGGGAGAGGTTGGCAAAAAGCTGCACACAGGCCGGTCTCGCAATGATCAAGTCGGCACGGATATTCGACTATATCTGCGGGATCAAATCATCCGATTACGTCAGCAACTCAAGCAGTTGCAGGCGGTTCTTTTATCCCTAGCCGCACAACATATCGATACATTGATCCCTGGCTACACCCATCTGCAGCGGGCCCAGCCCTTGAGCTTGGCCCATCATCTGCTGGCCTATTTCGAAATGGCCCAACGGGACTGGGAACGGTTGGGGGATGTCATGGCCCGCGTCAATGTATCGCCCTTGGGCTGTGGCGCCCTGGCTGGGACAACCTTTCCCATTGATCGCCACTATACCGCCGAGTTGCTGGGCTTTGGTGGACTCTATGCCAATAGCCTAGATGGGGTGAGCGATCGTGACTTTGCCATTGAATTCGCCGCTGCCGCCAGCGTCATCATGGTGCATCTATCCCGCCTCGGGGAGGAAATTATTCTGTGGGCCTCAGATGAGTTTGGGTTCGTGCGTCTGAACGACAGCTGTTCCACGGGCTCGAGCATCATGCCCCAGAAGAAAAACCCGGACGTTCCGGAGCTGGTTCGGGGTAAGACAGGGCGGGTATTTGGCCATCTGCAAGGGTTGTTGACCCTGATGAAGGGGTTGCCGCTGGCCTATAACAAGGACTTGCAGGAGGATAAGGAAGCCCTCTTCGATACGGTCGCGACTGTGCAGGGCTGCCTAGAGGCGATGACGCTATTGCTGCAGCAAGGCATTGCCTTTCGGCCCCAGCGATTACAGCAGGCCGTGAGTAGTGATTTCTCCAATGCTACTGATGTGGCCGATTATCTGGCGGCCAAGGGGGTGCCCTTTCGCGAAGCCTATGACTTGGTGGGCCAGGTGGTGAAGACTTCCCTGGCGGCTGGCAAATTGTTGAAGGATCTCTCCCTAGAGGAGTGGCAGCAGATACATCCCGCCTTTGAGGCCGACATCTATGATGCGATCGCACCGCAGCAAGTCGTCGCCGCTCGCAATAGCTATGGCGGCACCGGCTTCGAACAGGTGCGTCATGCCCTGCAGGTGGCCCGGCGGCAGCTAGAACAGGCCTAGGCCATGAGTATCAGCCTCTGTTTAATCGTCAGAAACGAAGCCCAGACCTTGCCAGGCTGCTTGGCATCGGTCGGGTCCCTAACCGACGACATCATCGTGGTGGATACCGGCTCTACCGATGGCACGATGGCGCTGGCCCGTCAATTCGGCGCCCAGGTGTATTCCTACCCGTGGCACGACGATTTCGCGGCCGCCCGCAACCATGCCCTTCACCAGGCCAGCGGCGACTGGATCCTGGTGTTAGATGCCGACGAACGCCTGCACCCCCAGGGGGTTGCCCAGCTCCAAGCCTTAGATCAAGGGCGCCCCCTCGAGCACACCCCAGCCGCAGCAGTGCTACTGGTGAATCTGATCCGCCAAGAGGTGGGGGCCTTACAGTCGCCCTATTCCTTGGTGCCCCGATTGTTTCGCAATCACCTAGGCCTTCACTTTACTCGGCCCTATCACGAAACCGTGGAAGACAGCGTCACCCAGTTGCAACGACAACAGCCCCACTGGCAGGTGGTAACCCTGCCCGCGCTAGCCTTGACCCACAGCGGCTATACTCCGGCTGCCATCCAACAGCAGCAAAAATTGGAGCGAGCTCGCCGCATCCTGGAGCCCTATCTGGCCGCACACCCCGATGATGCCTACATCGGCAATAAATTAGGGGCACTCTATGGCCAAGCTGGAGACTGGGATCAGGCCCTAGCCCTATTGCAACGGGCCCGGACAACGGTGGCACCAGAGGACTCGGTTACCGGCTATGAACTGCAGTATCATCTGGGGCTGGCCTACCGTCATCGCCAGGATTGGGAGCAGGCAATCGCCCATTATCGTCAGGCTCTGGCAGTGCCCCTATTACCCGCTTTGAAGTTAGGGGCCCAGATTAACCTAGGCAGTGCGTTGAAGGCGCAAGGGCATCTACTCGATGCGATCGCATGTTTTCAGCAGGCCATTGATGTCGACCCTAGCTGCGCCGTCGCCTACTACAACCTAGGCTTGACCCAGCGGGCCAGGGGATATTTAGACGAGGCGATTGCGGCCTATCGGCAGGCTATCCGGCTCCAGCCAACCTACGCCGAGGCCCATCGCAACCTCGCCGTTGCCCTGTTCAAGCTCGGCCAGCTCCCAGAATGCCGCCAATCCTTTCGACGGGCCATCAAGCTTTACGACAGCACCCAACCCGCCGAGGCCCAGCGGTTACGGCAACAGGTCCAGGCCCTAGGGCTAGCCCTCGATCGCGATTAATAGCCTTATAGACTTGCACCACCCTTTCCTAGCGGTAGCGAGTATCCTCCCAACCAAATTGATGCCCCGATTGGGGAGACTTGCGCTGCCAACCCACGTCTGCGCCATAGGTGCCTGGCCGCCAATGGGTTCGATGAGATTTGGCGCCTGACGATGGTGTAGTGGATTGCCCGGCAATGCGACCCACTAAATACTTGACTCGCTTGACCACATCATCCCATGACAATTCTTCCTGGCGGAAAAGTTCTCGTAGGGCTTGCAAAGCTGCTTGAGCCTCGGCGTGATCACTCATCTTCAACGGTTCCGATAGTCGAATCGGATCAACCTGAACGGCAGCCAAGGCTTGGCGTACAGCCGCTCTGATTTGATTACGGAATTCTTTCTTAGCCTTATCGTACTGATGCTGCCAGCCCCTTTCGCTAGAGGCATAGAGGGAGGGTAAGCGGTTCAAGGCGTAGGTTTCTACTTCGACCCGCTTCACATATTTGGCGATGCGCGGCGGCAGCTCCTTCAGGTGCCGATCGACTTCTTCGGCCACCAGTAGTTCCATCACATTGACATAGGACCGATGAGGAGGCGCTTGCGTAATAGCCATAGGCCACCTTAATGTTGAGTCAAACAATCGCAGGCTCAGTCTGCTTCAGCATGCTGCAAAGATTCAGTCGCCCATAGTGCTAACCGCCTAGAAACTTCTGCACAATTATGGTCGCGGTGGAGATGCGATCGCATCCCCTAGCAGCCACTTCCTGACAGTCACAGCATTAGCCAATACCGCAAATCGAACTCGGAACCTAATGGGAGACTGATGCGAACACCTACCAAAGCAGATTGAGATAAGGCCCTGATGGTAACAATGACAGTAGATATTATCTTATTGTGGCAGATGAAAAACTTTCTCCGCAACTTTACGTAGGAATAGCTGCCTTTGGCAGAGGACGGAGGGCGGAAAAGGGAGGACGGAGAGCGGAGATGGGGGGGTGTATAGCCTAACGGCATTCAAGAAAGGCGGAGCCTGCCTGAAGGGCTTAGGGGTGATGGGGTGATGGGAAGTTTTGAATTTTGAATTTTGAATTTTGAATGGTTCGACTACGATTGCCCCTGCGGAGCCGCTGTCGCGCTTGGCGAAGCCGTTCGGCCGAGCTCAGGCCGAGGCCTGGCTGAAAGCCATACACCACAAGCGGTTCGGCTCCGTTGCTCCTGTGGAGCCGCTTTGCGAACACCACAAGCGGTTCGCCCTGGTCATCGGAGTCCGAGGGGAGCGTAGGGGAAAGGATGAAAGCAGAAGGAAGAAGGCAAAAAGTCCATCGTGTCCCCGCTGATGCAATGCGATCTTGAACGACCAACCGACAGGCTTTTCCGCGGGGTCCAGGGCGGCGGAACGCCCTGGTCGTAGGAGTCCGAGGGGAGCGTAGGGGAAAGGATGAAAGCAGAAGGAAGAAGGCAAAAAAGTCCATCGTGTCCCCGCTGATGCAATGCGATCTTGAACGACCAACCGACAGGCTTTTCCGCGGGGTCCAGGGCGGCGGAACGCCCTGGTCGTAGGAGTCCGAGGGGAGCGTAGGGGAAAGGATGAAAGCAGAAGGAAGAAGGCAAAAAAGTCCATCGTGTCCCCGCTGATGCAATGCGATCTTGAACGACCAACCGACAGGCTTTTCCGCGGGGTCCAGGGCGGCGGAACGCCCTGGTCGTAGGAGTCCGAGGGGAGCGAGATCCCCTCGGGTGAGTACTCTGGCTTGGAAAACCAAGTGCGGTCTTATCGAGATCCAGTACTCCTAACTGACAGGCCCTACTACGGAGTCCAGGGTAGTTCGACTGCGGGAGCCGCTGAGGGCAACGCACTCGCTTGCTTCAGGACCTTACGTAATCACTAGCTCAGCCGGCAGACGCTTGAAGGACAAGCGCTCGTTTTCTACATCGACGAAGATGGTATCGCCTTCGCCGAATTCGGCTCTCAGGATGGCCTTGGCGATTTGAGTCTCTAGCTCCCGTTGAATCGCCCGCTTCAGGGGCCGAGCGCCATAGACCGGGTCGTAACCCACCTCAGCCAGAAAGTCGACGGCCGCATCGGAGAGGCGGAGAGCCATCTTGCGGTCTGCCAATCGCTGCTCCAACCGCTGAATCTGCAGTTTAACGATGTCGCGCAGCTGATCCCGACGCAGGGCATGGAAGATGATCATCTCATCTACCCGGTTGAGGAACTCGGGTCGGAAGTTGGCTCGCAGGGCATCTAGCACTCGCGATCGCATCTCGTCATACTGCTCATCGTCACCGGCCACATCCAGAATGTACTGGGAGCCGATGTTGCTGGTCATGATAATGATGCTGTTCTTGAAATCCACCGTATGGCCCTGGGCGTCGGTGACGCGACCATCGTCGAGGATCTGCAGCATGACATTGAAGACATCGGCATGGGCCTTTTCGATCTCGTCGAACAGGATCACCGCATAGGGACGGCGGCGAATCGCCTCCGTTAGCTGCCCGCCTTCGTCGTAGCCGACATAGCCCGGAGGCGCCCCGATCAGGCGAGAGACGGCATGCTTCTCCATGTATTCCGACATGTCGATGCGCACCATGGCCTCTTCGGTATCGAACAGGTAAGCCGCCAGAGCCTTAGCCAATTCCGTCTTACCGACACCGGTAGGCCCCAGGAAGATAAAGCTGGCCGTGGGCCGATTGGGGTCAGCCAACCCGGCTCGAGAGCGCTGAATCGAGTCGGCCACTGCCGTGACGGCCTCATCTTGGCCCACCACTCGCCGATGTAACTCGTCTTCCAGGGTCAGCAACTTTTGCATTTCCGACTGCACCAGCTTACTGACCGGAATGCCCGTCCACTTGGAGATGATTTCGGCGATATCAGCCTCAGTCACCTCTTCCCGCAGTAAGGTCTTACCGGTAGTCTGGGTTTCCTCCAGGTGGGTTTCGGCCTGCTGCAGCTCCCGTTTCAGGTCCGTTAATCGACCGTACTTCAGTTCAGCAGCCCGGTTCAGGTCATAGTCTCGCTCCGCCTGCTGAATCTCGATGTTGATGCGGTCGATTTCCTCCTTCAGGGCCTGGATTTGATCGATGACGTCCTTTTCCGACTGCCATTGGGCGTTGAGGGCACTCTGCTGTTCCTTCAGATCGGCGACTTCCTTCTCCAGCCGCTCCAGGCGCTCCTGGGAGGCGGGGTCATTTTCCTTTTGCAGCGATAGGCGCTCCATTTCCAGCTGCAGAATCTTGCGATCCACCTCGTCCAACTCTTCTGGCTTGGAGGTGATCTCCATCTTCAGCTTGGCTGCCGCTTCGTCGACCAAGTCAATGGCCTTATCGGGCAAGAAACGGTCAGAAATATAGCGAGTAGACAGGGAAGCCGCCGCCACTAGAGCACTGTCGGAGATTTTGACGCCATGGTGGACTTCATAGCGTTCTTTCAGGCCCCGCAAAATGGAAACAGTATCTTCCACGCTGGGCTGATCCACGAACACCTGTTGGAAGCGACGTTCCAGGGCGGCGTCTTTCTCGATATATTTACGATATTCGTCTAGGGTGGTGGCGCCGATGCAGCGCAACTCGCCGCGGGCCAACATCGGTTTCAGCAAGTTACCGGCATCCATGGCTCCTTGGGTGGCCCCGGCTCCAACGACGGTATGGATCTCATCGATGAAGAGAATGATTTGCCCCTTGGAGTCGGTGACCTCCTTCAACACCGCCTTGAGCCGCTCCTCAAACTCCCCTCGATATTTGGCCCCGGCAATCAGGGAACCCATATCCAGGGCAATCAGCTGCCGATCTTTGAGGGATTGAGGCACATCGCCACTGACCACCCGTTGGGCCAAGCCCTCGGCAATGGCCGTCTTTCCCACCCCCGGTTCACCAATCAATACCGGGTTGTTTTTAGTGCGGCGCGAGAGAATCTGGATGGTGCGGCGGATCTCATCGTCCCGGCCAATCACCGGGTCTAACCTACCCTCTCGGGCGGCCTGGGTCAGGTCCCGGCCATATTTGGTCAGGGCTTCGTACTTGCCTTCGGGGTTTTGATCGGTCACTTTCTGGTGGCCTCGAATTTGCTGAATGGCGTCTTTGAGTTTAGCGTCAGTAATCTGAAAGTCCTGGAAGAGGGTCTTGCCGAAGCGATCATCTTTGGCGTAGCCCAGGATTAAATGCTCGATGGAGATATAGTCATCGCCATAGGATTTGCGATGGGCTTCGGCCCGATCGAGCAGGGTGTCGAGGGAACGGCCCAGATACACGGAGCCGCCACTGCCAGAAACCTGAGGCTGTTTCTCGATGAAGGTCTGGGTACGATCGCGCAGCTGTTGACCATTGACCCCCAGCTTAGCGAAGATGCTAGCGGCTAGCCCTTCTTGCTCCAGCAGGGCCATCATCAGGTGTTCGCTTTCGATCTGCTGTTGTTTGGCCTGCTTGGCAATGTCTGGGGTGCGTGCGATCGCACTCCAGGCTTTGTCGGTAAATTGATTGGGATTGGTCGGTTGCATCGGCCTTCCCCCCCTTAACGCGTAATCGGCTCGTGATCTAGTGACTGTGTCTGTCCGCCTGGCTCGGGTGAATGCCTTAGGATCTAGAGTCCAATCAGGGGTTAAGGGTTGAGCAATTGAGTTCAGTGATCAATTCAACTGTCAAACCTAAGCGCTTAATACTCACCGACTCCTGCCAGCATCCTTCCGGGCGGATTAGACGTGATTATTTTGCATTGTAAGCAGTCATGACGACAGCTGGGGATCGGTGTTTACGAGTTTTGCCGGCGGGTTACACCCCCTACCGAAATTTCAATTTGCGACCGGCATGGAGACACATTTTCAGCAACACCAGTCCCTCTTTCACGTGGGCAATGTTCGACTCTCCATAGCGTCTAGGCTGATAGCGAATCGGTACTTCCACAATGTGTAAATTTAGCTTAGCCGCCCCAAACAGCAGATCGAAATCCCCGAAGGGATCGAAGTCCCCGAAGTAATGGCGGCCGGCGACAATGCGTTCATAATCGTGACGCCACAGCACTTTAGTCCCGCAGAGGGTGTCCTTCAATGGTTGTTCCAAGAGAAACGAAAACAGCTGGGCGAAGATCTTGTTGGCCAAGGTATTAATCCAGGGCATGGCCTGCCGCGAGCGGGGGTAGACCAGGCGGGAGCCGTTGATAAATTCCCCCCGCCCGGACGTAATCACCTCGACGAAGTGGGGCAGATCCTCTGGCGGCACCGTCAGATCGGCATCGAGGATGAGCAAAATCTCGCCGCTGGCCTCGGCAAAGCCCAGCCGCACGGCATCGGCCTTGCCCTTGCCGCTCTGTTGTAGGGCCTTCAGGGTAAATGGCCCCCGATAGTGCTGTAGTTGGGCTTGAATGGCCGGCCAGGGGGGACCTGGGAGTGCCCTTCGACGAAAATCACCTCGGTATGGCCCTCGGTACGTGCGATCGCATCGGCAATATTTCCAGCCTCATTACGGGCCGGCATAATCACCGAACAGCTAGGGAGGTCAAGGGGCAAAGGTGCTGGGAGGCACTACATAATTGGTGAGGCAGAGACGCTTCAGGAGGGGCAACGGGGCCAGATAGCGATTCACCCACCCCGATAGGCCAGGAAGGCGCTTGGGCAGCAGCAAGCGGTGGCCTTGCTTCAGGGGAATATAGCCGGTGATGCCAAGGAGATTGCTCACATCTGCTCGAGACAGCCAATTCTGGGGGGGTTGAGGGCGACGTTGGCCAATGGTTTCAGCAAAGCGCAAGATCGGCTCCCACATGTAGTTGTGAAAACTGAGCACCAAACGGGTGCGACGATGGCAGACGGCCTGCAATCGTTGCAACACCGACTGAATATCGCCCAAGTAGCCCAGAGCCCCCGCCACCACGATGTAGTCAAAACAGCGGTGAGCAACGGCTAGATCCTCCACCGTCAAGATCTCGGCATCCAGGCAGTAAAAGGTGAGCTGGGGATATTTCTGCCGGGCAATCTCAACGACTGCGGAGGCAATGTCGAGGCCCACGCCCAGACTCGGGGCCAGAGCGTGGAGCAGGTCGCCGGTGCCACAGCCTATTTCTAAGACCCGACTGCCAGGGGGAATCACCTGCTGATGCAGTTGCTCTAAGTCGCGATAGTAAAGGCGATTGCGCTGACTCCAGCGATCCAGATCGGGGGCTAAGCGGTTGAAGTAGTCGCGAATTTCTGCCTTGAAGCTAGTCTTAGGGGCAGCACTAGGGGGAGCCGATAGGGTCACGAATAGGCACTCACTCAACGATGGACCGGGGGCCTACTTACTTAAGTGGTCCCCAGCAAAAGCATGGCTAGCATTTTCCCACAAACGCTAGCTTAGGAAGTTGCGCCTAAAAAACATCCCATCTCCCCACCCTATGCCTTCCAGGCAGGCTTCGCCTACGACTTCGCTCAGGGCAAGTCTCCCCATCTCCCCTCAATAGGTACTTTATCTTCACGCGAATCCCCTATCTATCCCCGCCATCGGGTAGCCTAGTAAGGCGTCTGTTAGATGAGCCATGACCACCCGCAGCCAGCGCGAACGAGAGCACTTTGATCAACTGGCCGAGGAGCTGGGCTCGGTCTGGTGGGGCTCGGTAACCACCGCCGGCCAGCTCCGTATTGATCAGCGGGGGGCCCTGGCAGCTCGCCATGGTCACTTGGCGCCAGGGAAGCGAGCCCTGGAACCGGGGGCGGGCAATGGCGAGTTTACCCTGCGGTTAGCCCAGTCCGGGGCAGATATCACGGGCATCGAGATCGCCCCCAAGCAAGTTGCGATCGCAAGCCGACGGTTAGCCTCATATACCAATGCCACCGTCATCGAGGGCGATGTCGGCCATCTACCCTTTCCGGAGGCCAGCTTCGACGCCGTGGTTGGCAATGCGGTGCTGCACCACTTCGACCCGAGCCAAACCCTGCCAGAGTTCTATCGAGTATTAAAGCCCGGCGGATACTGCTTCTTCACCGAGCCCAACATGCTCAATCCCCAGATTGCCGTGGAAAAGAACATCAAATGGATCGGTCGCCGCCTACAGAATTCTCCCGATGAGACCGCCTTCTTTCGTTGGCAGATCGCCCGGTTGCTGAAGCGCAATGGATTTCGAGAGATCTGGGTGCGTCCCTTCGACTTTCTCCATCCCGGCATTCCTGACAGTTGGATTCCAGCAGTGCAACGCCTGAGCAACCTACTCAGTCAGCTACCCCTGATTCGCGAGATTGGCGGCTCTCTACAAATCTGTGGTCGCCGTTAAGGGACCGGACTCACCAAGGCCCAACCCCGAACTGTTCCCAGTCGCCGCAACGTGTCGGGTATGGTGGGTACCGCCGCCTCACTCACCCAGGCAGAATGCCCCGCCGGAATCGCCGCCACCGAGGTCAGGCGCTCGCCCCAATGGGAGGTATAGAATGATGCCAGCACCCAAGTCTTGTGGTTAATGCCGGCCTGGGGAGCTAAGACGACATCGACGGTATGGTTGGCCAGGACCTCAGCCACCGCGGGTTGCTGGCAGAAAGCTTTCATGTCGGCGGAGTAGTTGCCCAAGAGTCCGCCGATCCCGGCCAAGCCAATGGCCAACCATGGTCCCAGAAACAGACTTAACAGCCAGGCCCGCACCGGCCGGATGCGAGACTGGCGAGACTGGTGATGCCAAGCCAACAACAGAGTAACCCAGCTCAGGCCCACTACCAGGGCTAAGCCACCATACCAGGTCAACTCTGGGCCCAGTTCCGCCGCTAAAAAGTTCAAAGGCCCCCACTGTCGCAGCAGAATGCCCAAGCCGATGACACTGACTACACTGCCGCTGAGGCCATAGCCATAGCTGGTTAGGGCCAGGGGTAGGCGCGATGCCCCCGGCCGGGTCCAACCCCGCATCAACTCAGCCAGGATGTACCCCCCATAGAGGGCGAAGAAAGGATAGAGCTGTAGGGTGTAATAGAGGGTCTTAGTGGGAAATAGCTGTAGTTGTAATAGTAGTAGTGCCGGATAGCCCAGCAGCAACCATTTATGCCCGATCAAGGGCTGCCGGCATAGCTTGATGATTCCCCACAGCACCAAGGGAGTCCACGGCAAGAGATTGGCTGGAATATTCCAGCCATAGTACCAAGGGCCGACCCCATGGTAGTCACCAGCGGCGGCTATCCCTAGGGTGCCAAAGATCTGTTGGAAAGGAACTACTCCGTGGGTCGTCCACAGCTGCCCAAACCAAAGCAGGACCAGACCTATCCCCAGGCCCAACCCCAAGTAGAGCCCCGGGTTGTGCCAGTGGCGATGCTGGCGGTGGTTCAAGATCAGGTAGGGCAGCAGTGCGATCGCAGCTAACGCCACCATGAACCCCTTCACCAAAAAGCCCAAGCCCAGCCCCAAGCCCGCCAATAATCCCCAAACCCAGCGTTGAGGCCCCTTCCGTTCTGCTTGCAGCAGCGCCCAAATCATGATCAATTCAATCGCAACCAGGGGCATATCCTGGGTAGCCATATGCCCATATTGATTCCAGAGAATGAATGTACTCAGGCATAGCGCCGACAACCAGGCTGCTTGACGATGTAGCAGGCGGTAGCCAATGGCATAGGTGAGACAGACGCTAAGCAAACACGCCACCATACTGGGGATACGGGCCGTTACTTCACTGATGCCAAACAGGCTATAGGCAGTGGCAATGAGCCAATGGATCCCCGAGGTCTTGTCATACATCAACTGCCCCCACCAGCGAGGCGTGAGCCAGTCCCCTAATCGCACCAGTCCCATGGCCAAAGTGGCATACCAGCCCTCGTCATGGGCCATCAGGCTAGCATGCCAGTTACTGGCCAGCAGCAACACCCCCTGCCAGCCCAGCAATCCAACGAAAATCCATCCCCTAGGAGACTGCGTCAGTTTCATCACCAAGACTCCGAGGAACACTTACCCGTTCGGCCAAGGGAGTGTCCACAGCTATCAAGACATTACACAGGAAATAGCCCCGGATCAGGGTATTCCTGCCATGCCACTCTAGTCATCCGCCAGACTATCACCAATCGTTGACAAGGGCGCCAAGACCGTCAGTCCCTGGGAAATACATTCAATATCAACTGGCGTCATCCCAAAAATATCACCGTCAACCACCACTTTTTGAGGAGGGTCAGTGTCAATGCGAATGCGCCGGGTGCGAAGCCGGGTAATCTCATCATGGTCGCTGGGGGTATTCACCAAAGCCGAGGTAAACAGGCTGGTCAAGGCATTGATGCTCTGCAATGGGCTCTTACTAGTGGAAATCGTCACATCCAGGAGGCCATCATCAAACATGACCTGACCAAAACCCTGGGCCAACACCGACGTAGGTGGTGCCGCATTGGCTACAGTGATGGCGCCCGTCGTCACCTCCGTAGACTTATTATCCATCTCCACAGATGCCTGAAAGGGCTCAACGCCACCCACTTGTTGCATCCCAGCCAGAATATAGGCCAAGGGGCCAAGACGAGCCTTCAGGTCACGATTGGCCCGCTCTACCATATTGGCCTCAAAGCCAATACCTGCTAGCAAGACCATCGCCTTGCCATTACACCGAGCCACGTCTATCAAACGAGTGCTACCCGCCAAAATAGTGGCGCAGGCATCTTGAAGATTGGTTGGAATCCCCAACGCCACTGCAAAGGCATTGGCCGTCCCTCGGGGAATTACCCCCAAAGGCGTTGTCGTCTCAGCCAATCCACCAGCCACAACCGATACCGTACCGTCTCCCCCAGCCGCAATAATCAGATCTGTTCCTTGCTCCAGAGCCATCTGCACCTGCTGGGTCAGATCACGATCTGGATCCGTATAGATAACATTCAGTTGTATTTGGGGCTCAAGCAGTCGGCTAATCAAGGCGAGATCATTGTCAGGATTTCCCTGACCCGCCACGGGATTAAAGATCAAATGCCCTACCCGAGCCTTATTCAACTGAGTCAATACTGCTTCGGCTGTGGCCAAATTCGTTGCCAGGGGCACATTGTGCACCTCGCAAATCCGCAGCAACGCCTGGATATCGGGTTCGTGGGGCTGAGCGTATAGGGGATCAATTAAAAACACCACAGCAGCCACGCTGCCCTCAACCACTCGGGCTGAAATCTGGGCATCTCCCCCCAGGGGGCCTGACTGCATCCGCTCAACGGTCAGAGCCGCCTCCGCTTGAATGCGCTGCCCCGTCGTCCCCGTGGCGATCACGTGATAGCGACTCAAGATAGCCTTAAAGCGTTGAGCGAAGGCCACCATATCATCTTTCTTACCATCATGGGCAATCAGTGCCACACTGGTCGGCATGGAAACAGGAGCCCGGAAGTAGGATTCCTATAATCCTACTGCGTGGTCACAGTTGATGGGGCATCTCGCAGCAGAAAAAAGATTACTGGAGCCTAAACGACAACGGTCACGATTCAGATGGTTCACTAGTCGCTTGGGCTACCCGACTACCAAAAAAGTCGATGCGGTACGCGGTAATCTGCACTCCGGTCTGCTCTTCAACCTGTTGTAGAATCTCCTGAGGAAGCTCTACATGAATATCAATAATTTGGTCTGTATCTAAGCAGTTGACGTGGCTATGAATATCGCTGACATGGCCATAGAGGCGACCATCGGAACGCTCTAAACACTCAATAATGCCTTGCTCAGAGAGCGCTTCTAAGTTCTGATAGACCGAGGTGTGGCCGATCTCTCGACCCTGGCGATTCAAGCGATCATAAATTTCTCGAGCCGATAAGTGCTCCTTGACCTGCCAAAGTAGCTCTAGGATATAGCGACGTTGACGACTGAGGCGCATGCCAAGGCTTTGACAGCGATCAATTGCCTCCTCTAGGGAGCGAATGGGTTTTGCCGTAACTTGATTTTGCATCCTAACTCTCTCTCCCGATGGACAGAGGAATCACTGCAGATACCCCAAAATGACGATCAATTATCAAAATTGCATGTTTAGCTGACAGCACTAGCACTAATGCAGGCCAGCACTCCTTCAGCGAACCCTGCGCACCTAAGCGTCAAGACTGTGCTAGACCCACTTCCTTCGGATCCCTAAACGCAGCTTAGGCGGACAACTCGATAAGCCATACTCAGTACCACTTTAGCTTGGAATCTTAAACACTGTCTATTGTTGCTTACCAGAGGACACCCTCATCCCTGGGGCATCCGATAGGAACTAGCCGCAGAGTCAGTCGATGTAGATTCAGTTGGCATAGACACCGCCGACTGGTCAGGGTTGGGCAGCGAAGATGTCGGCAACGCTTCATCGGCAATGGGAGATGGCATCTCCATGGCCGCGTCCACTTCCTCATGATCGAAGTTAAGGGTAGGGACAGCGGTCGATGGCAATCGCTCGCGATCAAGCCTGGTGACCTGAGGGGCAGTTTCTGCTTGCAGATCATCTACTGAAGCCGATGAGACGTCAGGGCCTTCCTGAGGAGATACCTCTACCGTCAAGGGATCTAGGGGAGTGGCAGAGCCAAGAGAGTCTGCAGGCACCGTTAAGGCTGAAGCGGCTTGATTTGAAGGCTGATCTTCTGAAGCCTGATCTAAAGACAAATCGAATATGATGTCGACATCTTCCTGGCTGGCATCTTCTTGGCTGAGGTCTGCCGCCAAATCCTGAGCAACTTTCATCGTCTCCTCAGGCGAGAATTCAGCCGTCGTTGTGGTAGACGGTTGACTCTGTCGCGACTGCGAATAATGCTCTAAGGCTTGGGCAATGGCTCCCATGCGTCGCTCTTGATCGCGGCTGATGGAATGGATATTGTTGCCTAAACCAGGAGCATTCCACCGTTGTGTATCCGGGTCAATAAATGCTCGAGTGCGAGCCCAGGCGATCGCCTCTTCACCTTCCATACCCAGTTGACGAGCTTTGGCGAGCCAACCAATGTAATCGCCCTCACCAATAGCAGCCCAAGGTGATTGATTGGCCAGATCAATGCCATTGAGCGTTTCTGCTAGGGTAAGGCTGAGACCAGCAGCTGTAGCCTTTTTGTTGAGGAGCTCCGTTTGTCGCTGCAATCGCTGCAGCTGCTTTTGGTCGGCTTCCTCTGGAGCATTGGCACCATGCTGATAAGAAAATGTGCCCAGATTCCAGACACCATTGCCTGGATCGCGATGACCATAATAAGCGGGTGTTCGCTGGCCAGCTGGAGTGCGCGTGCCCTCGGCACTGCCAACGGCTCGAGCCACAAGGGAATCTGTCCCGCCGTCAAACAACTGCGACCAAGAAGATGCTTCTGATTGAGGGGCGACTGCCGGATCAGCAGTCGAGCCTCCATCTGAGGTTTCAGCTGCTGCGACGACCTGGTTAGGTGGGGGCTTGAAGGTAAGGGCAATGGGGGCGGGGGCAGGCGGCTTCGGCTCCTGAGCGTCTGACTGGGAGGAGGGTGTGACCTGCTTGGGAGAAGGGGGCGCTGGAGGTAAATTGGCAGGGGTGTCTGCCTGGGAAGATTTCAAGGCCATGGTCGTGCTGCCATCGTAGACACTTGCCGGCTGCGTGCCCCAATTTCTAGCAGTTGGTGGGTTAGCTGCAGCAGACGGGATCGGTAGTGGTGCCTCAGAGGGATCTCCTGGAGTTGACTCTGTGGAGGCGGGGGCAGGCTTAGCCACGGGCTCGGCTGCAGACACCTCTGGTAAATCAAAGTTAAGCGCAATATCACTGGCCTCAGCAGTAGGGGTAAATAACATTGCGATGGTGCTGGTGGTCAGGCTAGTAGCAAACAGGATGTGAATTGGTTTCATCGCTCAAATATGGGGGCTGACAACGACATTCAAGGTCGGGCCGACTGTAAGGGCGGTTGCAGAGAACGTTCTAGGATATTGTTGGATGGTTCTACAATGGCCCAGGTGCCGTCCGGATGACGCCGCAAGGTGGCAAAATGCAATATTTCCCCTGAGCCCATCGTGTCTCCGTAGCGAACAGTACCCAGGTGAGGGCGACGCAGGCCGCAAAAGCGAAATAGGTAAGCCGGCACATCTGAACTGGAAAAGTAGACACAACTGGGCTGGCCAGCAGCAGGAGCTACCTCTCCATCAAACGGGGCATGAACTGAATCTCCTCCCAGCTCAATGGAAACATCACCTAACCCGGCTGATACTAAATAGCCGGCCACTCGATCTCCTCGGTCTAGCTCCCATTGCTGCTGTAGCACTACATGGCGGGCTGGTGGAGCAGTAGGTGTCGCTTGGCACCCACTCAGCAGGGCCAGCAGTGCAATCCCTAAACCAATAGAGATGCCATTGTTTCGCCTAAATGCGAATTTCGTAGACCAGCCCCATGTCATTATTCAAAACTGAATCGATAGCCAGCATATTCGTCTTTTTCGTAGAGAATTACGAGTCTCGTCTTGGGATCAAAAGCCAAGGGATAGGCCTCCCGCTCTGCAACCACTCCAGAACGGACTGTCAATTCTGGTAAGCGGCAATAGGGTGCGGAAACTATCTGACGCACCCGTTCTTTGGCGTCCCGCTCAGGGATTGTTAAGAGCTGGGCGAGTTGTTCTCGGGACAACTGAGCATTGGCCTGAACAATGGTCTCACACCCCTCAGTCGTGGTTGAGGTTGCTGACTCCTGTAGCCAAGAGCGCATCCCTTGAAAATCGAATAAAAGGCCGACCGTGGCAAATACCAGGCCACCAGCAATGAGAGGTGTCACGGATAGATGAGATGACGATTGACTAGATACCATGGCAGCTCCTTTATCGGGCAATAGGAAGTAGGCGAAGTCAAAAAAGGAGGCTCGCTACTAGAACCGACCACCTACGATTAATCCAGCAACGATTAAGAGGGTTCGATAGGCTAAGGTGATGTCGATGCGGGGGGCGAGGGTAGCTCGATAGAGCGCGAAGGTGGTGCAGGCAATCACAGCGACCACCACAAAAGACCACAATCCTGGATAGGCTGCTAACACCAGGTCTAGAGCTAAACGAGCAATTACCGCTCCAGCGAACCAGAAACAGATTTCTGTCCACCCGAGGGAGGCGGAACGACGACGATTGGAGGAGCGATGGTCAATTACCAAGACTGGTCTTAGCTTGAACCAGATGTCACGGATCAAACTCCATGGTTCTGCCAATAGGGTGCTTAGGCCCCAATCGTCCCATCCCGGCTGAGAAGCTTGACGATGCTCAGCGAAGGTGCGATCGCGCAGGGTCCGAGCCACATCATCGGCTTCTCGCTCTGGCTGATAGAGATCCGCCGGACGGTAGGACAGCACATAGGCGCCTTGGTCGTCCTGATTAACTTGGGCCAGGATAGCCGTGGCATAGTCGCATAGCGGTATCTCACCACGCCCCTGCTGCCGATGGATCCAAGCAACGCGCTCAGCGGCCCGTTTCATCTCTAACATGGCTTGCTCTTGCTGTTGAGACAGATCATTGATTCGATCGGCCATGCTCCGCAGTCGCTGCCAGTGCAGCATCAGATCCGGCGGTGATTCTAAAGGCAGGGTAGAGACTACCGCGTTAGAACTATCTGGCTGGGATGGAGGGGGTAGCGGGGCAGGGGAGGTCGTATATTCATGGCTAGCAGATCCATGGCTAGCAGATCCATGGCTAGTAGATCCATGGCTGGCAGATTCATGGCTGACAGTCTGATGCCTAGAACGTTGCTTCAACTGAGCAACCGTTGTGGCTAACTGAGCCAAATGCGGTGAAGCTGCCGCTGCCGCAACTGGCGACGACTGAGGTGACGTCTCAATCTCTCCCCAATCTACAGGAGGGCTAGGAGT
Source organism: Halomicronema hongdechloris C2206 (assembly GCF_002075285.3). Classification (GTDB taxonomy): domain Bacteria; phylum Cyanobacteriota; class Cyanobacteriia; order Phormidesmidales; family Phormidesmidaceae; genus Halomicronema_B; species Halomicronema_B hongdechloris. Next base: position 4,327,781 of record NZ_CP021983.2, read on the forward strand.
CGAGGCATAGGATTGGCGCTGCTGCTGCAACTTTTCTCGAATGGCTTGCAAATCCATATCAGACTCGCTCATGGCACAGGGGGCACTAGTAAAAGCATGTACTAGTTACTATACAGCTTTTTAGTACATGTGTACCACAAACTTCGGTAATGTGCCCTTAGCACACCGTGGCGGCAATGGACAGTCGGTCCATTGCCCTTCCCAGCTCCCTAGCTTCCCTTGTGGTCATCGTTAAACCGGTGCTGCAGCCTGCTAGTCTTGCCGTTCCACTAGTACTAGGTTTTCGGTTACTTTTTCGAAGGTATCGTCATGGCTAATCACGAAGAGCTGGCGGAAGGATTTGATGCGAGCGATGGCTTCCGCCAAGCTTTCTCGTCGAGCTCGATCCATATTGGTGGTGGGTTCATCAAAGAAAGCCACATCAATATCGGCTAAGACTTTGAGCAGGGCTAGGCGTACGGCCAGGGCAGCACACATCTGTTCGCCACCGGACAAATTTAAGAAACGACGGCGATGGGGCCCCTCTTGGACCTGAATCTCGTAATCTCGGGTCCAATCGAGGGCAATGTTGGGTCGGTTCAACAAGTCTCGCAAGAGTCGATCGGCTTCCCGGGTAATCTGCTGGACATAACGCTCAGTAATGCGTGGCCCGGCCTCTTTGTAGGTTCGACGGGCGACATTGATAAAGCGACGAATGCGATCGCATCGCTTCCGATCAGCCAGGGTGCGATCGCGGCGGGCCGCCACCTGCTTCAGGTCAGCAAGCTGCTGCTCCAACTCCTGTAGACGCTGCCGTTGCTGAGGCAGACTGCCGCCGAGGCGATCGACCTGAGACTGCAGCTCTCGATGGCGCTGTTCGATCTGGGCCAACTGCTGTGGGTCAACCCGCTGCTGCTGAGTTTGCAGTTGCTGCTGCACCCGAGCTAACTGGCTCTGATCAGCCGTCAACTCCGCTTGGGCCTGCTGCAACTCCGCCGCTACCCGAGGCTGGCGTTGGGCCTCCTGCTGATGCTGTAGATATTGATGATAGCCGGCCTGATGAGTCGCCTGAATCTGCCGCTGCTGTTCTATGGCATCGTCTAAATCAGCAAAGGCCTGTAATTGCCGCTCCAGGTCTTTGAGGGTTTGCTGTAACCGCGCCTGGGTCGCCTGCATCTGGTTGTACTGCCGCTGCACCTGAGGCCGCTGCTGTAAGGATCGCTGCAGCACTTGGCCTTGCCCCCTAGGATCTTGCAGGGCAGCCAGAGCCGCCGTCAGATCCGATTGCTGCTGGTTCAAGGGGGCAGTGGCAGCCAGGGTTTCTGCCAAAGTAGCCAGGGTAGTCTGGAGCTGGGCCTGGTCAGCCTGGAGCTGCTGCTGTTGTTGTTGTTTCTCAGGCAGTTGGGCCACCGCGGCCTGCTGTCGATAGCGTTGCTGTACCTGCTGCTCCAGAGCTGTCAATTGCTGAGTCAAGATGTCGGGGTCAGTCTGCCCTTGCAGATCCGCCAGAATCTCCTGCAGGGCCTGCAGCATGTCCTGATTCAAGGCCAACCCCGTCTCCAAGGCTTGCTCTAGGGAAGTCACTGCCTCTTGGGTCAGCAACGGTAGACTCTGCTGCAGTGAGGCCATCAGGGTCAAGACGGCCTCCACCTGCTGCCGATAGTCCTGGTGACGGGTCTGATGGCGATCGACTAACTGCCGCAGATCGGCCTCAAATTGCTGGGCTGCCTCGAGACGGCTCAGGTGTTGGCGGATGCGATCGCATCGCTGCACCAACTCTGGCAAATCCTGCAACTGTGCCTGTTGAGTCTGCAGGGCATCTATCTGCTGCTGCACCTGAGTCAGGCGGCTCTCCAGGGTCGTCAATTGTCGCTGGGCCGCCTGGTGTTCCAAACGAGCTTGCTGCAGCTGTTGCAACTGCTGATTGACCTGGTTCAGCTGCGTCTCCACAGTTTGCTGCTGCTCAATGGCAGGCTGTAGTTGCTGCAACTCCGCCTCAGTCCGAGAAAAAGACTCCAGCTGCAGCTCTAACCGCGTCACCTCCGCCTGGTGCTGAGTCACCTGCCCTTGACACTGCCGATGCTGGCTGTCCAACCGTTGTCGAGCCTGATAGCGCTGATTCAGCTCGCCTAAAGTTGCCTCAGCTCCCTGGTAGGCCTCATAGGCCGACCGCTGAGTCTCACAGATCGCCACTGCCCGATTGGCCTGCTCCAGGCCCTGTTGCAATAGCTCCAAGGACCGTTCCCGTCCAGTCATTTCTGAGGTCAGAGTCTGGGCCTGGGTCTGCAATGCCTGCAACGCATCAACCTCCGCCTGGAGTTGTTGCCGTTGTGTCTGCAACGCCGTCAAATCAGTCGTCAGCTGCTGCAGCCTAGCCTCATCGGCCTGAAGTTGGGCTTGGGCCTGGTGATGGCGCCGCTGCCACTCCGGCCAAGCCTGCAACTGTTCCTCGTACTGGGCTAGATCCCGCTCTAGGGCTTGCACCTGGGCTTCGGCATAGCGCCGCAGGCCATTCAGCTGCTTGTATACAGCCTGATACTCATCTACCTTGAGAATCTTGTCGAAGACCCCCTTGCGCTCCGCCGTCGGCAACAGGAAATCGGCCGTAAAGGTGCCCTGGGGCACGCCAATGGTGCGGGCAAACAACTGGGCTAGATCGGTTCCCGCTGGTACCCCCAAATGCTGCCGCAGCCACGGCATGACCTCATCTTTAATGCGGCTGTAGGGCAGCCGTTCCTGCAATTGCGGATCATAGAGGGTATAGCCCCGGCTGGTGCAGCGCTGCACCTCGTAGGTGCGGCCATCCAGGGCCGAGACCAAGCACACCCGGGCCTGGGCACTGCTGCTGCCATTGCGAATCAAATCCTCCTTGGCATAGTCTCCCTGGTAATTAAAGAGCACCCAGGCAATGGCTTCTAGAATGCTGGTCTTACCGGCCCCATTCTGGCCGCAAATGGCGTTGGTACCCGGCTGAAACTCGACGTGACGATCCCGGTGGGTTTTGAAATTGGTCAGGGTGACAGAGAGAATTTCCATAGGGGACAATTAACCAAGGGGAATTCCCTCCTCAGGATACTGATTTCCTGGCTCTCCGTCCTCTGTCCTGCCTGGGCCCCCACCTCTACAAAGCAGTGCTTTCTCCTGGCCAGATAGGATGGCTCAGCTCCTCTGTTTATAGGCTTCTTATAGGCTTCACAGGCCCGTTTCCCTTCCCCTCGGCAACCCGCGGCGCTCGGGCCATCTATGATCGGCTCTGCAGCAGCAACAGCAGGCTGCGGCGCTGCAAGTCTGTCTGGGCCATCACAATCGCCCGACTCAAACTGCGGCCAGTCAAGCTACCGGCTGAGGATTCGGCAGCCAGAGCCGTATCTGCCTGGGAAAACAGCCCTGGGATCCAGGAAGTTGCCCCATCTTCTCGGGGGGTCAGCGATAGGGATAATCCCCCCACTACAGCCAGGGGAAGCATCGTCGCCACCAGGGCCGTCCGCACCCGTTGGTAACGGCCGCTGCGACGGCTGTGACGAACATAGTCTTGGGCTAGGGTCGACAGCCAGGTGCGATCGCACTGGAGCAGTTGCTCCGCCTGCTGCAGCCGCGCCCTAGTCAGTAAATATTCTGGATGGTGGGTGTACCCCGCCTGGCGCCATTCCTGGGCCGCCGCGTCCAGCCGCCGCTTCTGGCGCAAGATGTCACGATTGTCCTGCAACCAGCCCTGTAGCAAGGGCCAGTGGCGAATCAACGACTCGTGAACGATTTCTAAGGTTTGATCGAGCTGCAGGGGGGTCTCCATGGCCTGGTCAGCCCAGAGATGCCCTAAGGTCAAGCCAGCATTGTTCTGGCTCCGCCAAGCAATTTGCGGTAGATGCACCCCAGGGGACGGATGCTGGCGCTGCCGAGCACCGGCATGGTTTACTACCACTAGTCGGGCCGCTACCAGCTTTTCCAGCGTTCGCCCGATTAAGTCGGTGGAGAAATCTGCGTTGATCAGCTCTTCTGTAAGGGCACGGCGGCGGGTATCGTCTCCCCCTTCCCCCAGTTCACACAGGGCCAGAAAGATCCGTTGGGCCGCTTGCTGTTCCTGGACCGGCAGGTCTTCATAGATAGTCGTCGCGTAGTGAGTCAAGACATGGCGAATGCCACCGAGTTCGGCGTAGGCTTCTAGGGTGAGCCTCGGCGCCTCGTCATCGGGATCAATCTGACGGGCCTTCCAGAGACTGCGTAGGGTCTGCTGCAGGAGAGGTAGCTCTCCCGGTGCCCCTACGACATCTAGCAGCAGGCTGTAAATCAGATTCTTGTCATAGGTCAGCCCTACCTTCTCAGCCGGTTTCGTGATCGCCAGCTTCATCTGCTCGTAGTCCAACGGGGCGACAGCCAGGGTGTGGCGTCGCACCAGTTGCCTAAAGTCTGGGTAGTCGTTGAAATGTCCTAGGGCATCGGCACGCAGGGAAATCACGATCCGCAGGGGCGCCTCACTGGCTTGGCTGGCGCTTACCAACTGTTGGATGAATAAGTCCCGACAATGACGGATATCTTCGGTGTCAGGGCCCTGAAAAATTTGCTCCAGGTCGTCGATAATCAGCAACATCCGTCGATCGGGCCGTCGAGAGCCAGCCAAGCAGGCCCGTATCAGCTGGGTCAGTCCATCCTGGCCATTACAGAGAAACCGCTCGGCTTGCCGCAGTTGCTCTGCCCGCTCCAGCCCATCTGCCATGGGGTTGATAAATGCCTCGGCTAGGCAGCGCAGGGGCTCGTGATCGACGCTGACATATTGAATCTTCCAGTCAGTCCGCTCGGGGCGTTGACGCAGTTGATAGATCAGGCCGGCCCGCAGCAGGGAGGTTTTCCCACTACCCGAGGCTCCCACCACGGCACAGAAGGGCTGTTGGTATACCTTGTCGATCAACTGCTGGGTTAAGTCTTCCCGGCCGAAGAAATAGTCGCCATGGATATCGTCAAAGGGTTCCATGCCGCGATAGGGACAGAAGGCAAACCGTAATTGGCGCAGTCTTTCTAGGGCCGAGGTGGGCTTGCCTTGCACAATCGTGGTGTCTCCAGAGGCGCGAGTCAAGACGATTTCGCTGCCGGAGCTTTCGAAGAGGGGCTGTTGCAGTTCGCCTTTGAGCCGCTGACTAACCCGCTCAGCCAGATGATAGTTGCTGACAATGCCCCCATCCGTGCGGTTGGGGTTGAGCCCGGCCACCAAAGCAGCCGTGAAGACACTGTGGGCATTGTCTAAGGCTTCGTAGGCGGCTTCGTACTCCCGGGAGGCCGCCATAAATAGGCGGTCGGTGCCATCTTGGGCCCCTGGGTCAGCCTCTAGAAAGCTCATAAATTCGCCGCTGTGGCAACAGTCTAAAATCACGACCCGTTGCCGTACCGGACTCTCTTGCAGCAGTCGCCGCAGCCAGAATAGCGAGATGCCGTAGCGCCCTTGGGCCGGGTTGGTATCGCTGGTGGCTAAATAGCCCTCCCGCACCCCAGCATGGCGCTGTAAGCCATGGCCCGAGTAGTAAAACACGGCTGTGTGGGGAATGTTTTTACCGTTGGGCTTGAAGAGGTGTACCAAGGCCGCTTCTAGCTCCTCGGTGGTCACACCGGTCTGGAGACCCACCGAGGGCTTACCCGCGTGAATCACTTCGGGCAGTCGCCGGACTCGAAACTCTCCGTAGATTTGCAAGCAACTGGCCACGGCTTCAGCGTCTTTCGCTGGCGCACTCAATGATGGCAAGGCTTGGTAACTATTGATTCCTACAATCAGTGCATCCCGTGACATAATTCGCACCCCTTACAAGCGTCTAACCTTAATAAATAAAGTGAAGACTTTTAATGATGGCCACAGAAATCACCATGTGCAAAAGCGATTTTCGGGCCAAAACAACAAAGCATTTTCGGGCAAGGAATTCTATTTCCTATGGCTCATAACTACTTGAGACCAAACCTTTTTATCTTGAGTGATTGCAGTCACATTGAAGATTGATTTAGGTCACAGTCCCATTTGAGTTGCCATAAACAATCCCTTCATCCCTGTGATATCAAGATATCTGGGTTTTCATAAAAAACTTAAGAGGGGTAAGACCCTACATGTTTTGTCGATAGATTCGGGGAAAATACAATTTCTTTATCTCACCTTTAAATCTACCTCAGGAGAAACACGGATACGTTCGTAGAGCGATCAGCAAAAACCCTTAGTAAGCCCTTTTACAGGATTGATAATGCCAAGTAAGACAACCGCAATTAGACTTAATTTTGTCAACTCAAACCTTGATCATAAATCTTGCTTCAAGTCGGAAAATCAGTTGTTTTTGTTTGCTGGTTGTGTGAATAGACGCTGGGATACCTGAACAACCAGCGAATTTGTGCCTATCTGTGCCGATGCGATCGCATCTCCATAGCATCTCCATAGCAATCACTGACAGCTTTGGGAATACCGTGGATTACCCTCTAAATAGATACCGAGGGCACATCATGTTCGTTCCCCCTGACTTTGACGTCCGCTCTGTCGTTACTCCCTTGGGTACCATGGCGGCCGTGGTGCCTGGCCCAGAGGTGGTGCAGGCCGCCGATGATAGGCCATTGCTGGTATTTCTCCACGGCTTTGGTGGTGGCTCATCTCAATATGAGTGGTCACTGGTGTATCCAGCCTTCACCGCAGCGTATCGAGTGATTGCCGCCGATCTGCTGGGCTGGGGCGCCTCGGATCATCCCGCCCGTAATTACACCCTAGAGGACTATTTACAGTCCATTCGGGCATTCCTAGCCCAGGTAGCCGATGGCCGCCCCGTGACGGTAGTGGCTTCGTCGCTGACGGCAGCGATGATCGCACGGCTGGCCAAGACGCATCCTGAGCAGTTTCAAGCCTTGATTTTGGTAGCGCCTGCTGGTCTATCGGACTTTGGAGAAGACTACGGAAATAGCCTGATTGCGCAACTGGTGAGAATTCCGGTGCTCGATCGGGTGCTCTATGCCAGTGCCATTGCCACCGAAGTCGGGATTAGCAATTTCCTAGAACAACGGCAATTTGCCAATCCCAGCCGGGTGACCCCAGAAATGGTCAAGGCTTATCTAAAGTCAGCAACTCAGCCTAATGCTGAGTATGCAGCCTTGGCCTTTGTGCGCGGCAACCTGTGCTTCGACGTGGCTAAGGATGTGGCGACCTTGACGGTGCCGACGGTCTTGCTGTGGGGTGAGCAGGCTCAATTGACGCCAGTGGAGCTAGGCCGTCGCCTAGCCGCGCTCAATCCTGAGGCCATTCAGGCATTGGAGGTGATCTCGGCTGTCGGCCTCACCCCCCAGTTAGAACAGCCAGGGGTGACCATCGGGTTGTTGTATAAGTGGTTGCCTCGATTGCATGCTGCAGGTAGCAAAGATACCCACACAACTACTGCTTAACTGTCAGGAGGCAGTTAAGCAAGGACCAGAATATGCAGCTGGGGTTCAAAAGCCTGGTATAGCGTCGCAGAGCTTTGGGCCACGGGAGTTGCGCTGACGGGTAACGCTAATGCCCACCCAGAGGATAAACCATTTTACCTATGAGGCCACCATCTAGGCGAAGAGAAGAATCACGACCAAGAAGCCGAGAGTTCCAACTAAAAAAGCCGGTGTATCGTTGGACTGCTGAGGTTTAGATGGCGGATTCAGATCTCGCTTGAAGTCGCAGCTAAGGCATTGGTAGGTGCCATCTTTAGGGCTAACAATGCTGCGTTTTCCACACTTGGGGCATTCGGTGACTGGGGCGGTAGAGACGATCATGGTCCTGAGGAGAATAGGGGGCAATGGGGCTGGGACGCCTGTAGAACACTTCATCGTCCCGCTGATGCTTTCCAGAATGCTTATGGTTTCTCAATCTGTCGATGGAGAAAACCTCGGGAAAATTCAGGGGCTTGTTCAGCATTGCCAATGCCCTTGCCCTCTATCCTGGGTGTGTTTCTGGCAGCAGCTCTGATTACTCGCCGCCGCTGGCAGTCTTCGTCCCAGAATCTTGCGTCAATGCCAGGGATATTGCTGCTTTGAGCTGTTGTGCCAAGATGCGTACACTAGGCTCGGTGAGCATGCCCGCATGGGTGCCCGGAATCTTTCGCACCTCAATGCCATCCTTAGCCATGCCGCTCCAACCGTAGTAGGGATCTCGGTAGGCCTGAATCCGTTTGATACTAGCTAAAAAGAGAGTTAATCGTCCAGGATAGGGAACCGGATTGTAGGCTTCTATAGCAACCCTAAATGAGTTTAGAATGGGTAGTATATAAATATCATCAAGCTGTCAATACAGTTGTACTCATGAATAGTTTTCAATTAGAACACCAACAAAAAGTAGATAATCGTGCTATTCTATCAGACTTTATAAGTAGTAATCCTGATTCAAGAGAGCTTAAGCGAGCATTGGCTGTAAAAATGGCATTGGAGGGTGAGCCATATTTTAAGATTACCAAATTTCTGGGAATAAACAAGTCTTTTATTACATATTGGAAGAACAGATTCGAAGCACAAGGCATTGAAGGTATTAAACTCGGCTACCAAGGATCAAAAAGTTACCTAACCCCAGATGATCGTACAGAAATTATCTCGTGGCTGAGAACCAGAAACTACTGGAACTTTGATGAATTAGTTTCATATTTAGATGAACATTATGATGTGATTTACAAGTCTAAGCAAAGCTACTATACACTTTTTTCGGAAGCAGGTATTAGTTGGAAGAAATCTCAAAAAACCAACCCGAAATCTGATCCAGCTCTAGTCAAAAAAAAAGAGAAGAAATCCAAGGATTTATCCGTCAAAACCAGTTCAAAATTTGAGTCTGGGGAATTGATTGTACTTTTTTTGGATGAGTGTCATCTCCTTTGGGGTGATGTTTGTGGATATGTCTGGGGCAAGACAGATATGCGAATCGAAATCCCTATTACAAACGAGAGAATCAGGCAAACATATTATGGCGCATTAAACTATCAAACAAAAGAATTTATTTTGCATCCTTACGAGAAAGGGAATGGAGAGAATACAGTTGCTTTTATGAAGTACTTGCAGGAACAAAATCCTGGGAAGCAAATCGCATTAATTTGGGATGGCGCTAGTTATCATAAGTCACAAGAGATCAAAGATTTTTTAGCTACAGTCAATCATGGGAAGGAAGAGACAGAATGGCAATTCAAATGTATTCTATTTGCACCCAATTCACCAGAACAAAATCCAGTGGAAGATGTTTGGTTACAAGCCAAAAATTCATTGAGAAGATTTTGGAGGTTGTGTCGTTCTTTCCCCGCTGTAAAGTATCTGTTTGAGTTCTTTATAGATCATCAAAAGTTCGATTTTTCTAAAATAGAAGAATATTCACCTTGTTCATAAATCAACTGGGATTGCTATAGTGCTTTCCAATGGGCGCGGCGGATGCGATTGACGGTGAGTTGTGCAGGGGAGGCGGAGGCTTGGGGACGATGCTGGGGCCAGAATTTACCGCCGAAGTGGGCCAGCTTATCGCTGAGTTCCTTCTTCAAATAGGCGATCTGGTCATGGCGATCCATCTGCTCTAGATTGCTGAGTTTGACCGCGATGCGATCGCGCCAGCTGGGAGATCCCGACGCCAGGCTCTGGGGTCCTTGCCGATCCAGAATGGCCACTAGGCCCACTGGCAACCCCTGGGCCCAGAGTTGCTGGGCCATTTCGAAGGCCACCATGCTGCCGAAGGAATGGCCCCCCAACAGGTAGGGTCCCTGGGGCTGTACGGCTCGAATCACCTCGATATAGGCGGCAGCCATGGCTTCGATGCTGTCGTAGGGGAGATCTTCACCATTGAGACCCTGAGCCTGGAGCCCATAGACTGGATACTCTGGGCCTAAATATTGGGCTAGCTGACGAAAGTACAGCACATTGCCGCCAAGCCCATGGACACAGAAAAAGGGAGGGGGGTCACCATGGGGCTGCAGAGGAACTAGGGTGGCCCAGGAAATGGCGGCGTCTTGGCGCTGCAGCACTCGGGCTAACTGCTGAATTGTGGGGGCCTGGAGCAAGGTGGCCAGGGGTAAGCGCACCTGGAATTGCTCTTCGATGCCGCTAAATAATTGCAGTGCTTGTAGGGAGGTGCCCCCTAGGTCGAAGAAGTTGTCGGTGACGCCGAGGGTTGGCTGGTTGAGTACGGCTGTCCAGAGATGTAATAAGTGATTCTCTAGAGGGGTCTGCGGACTAATTAAGGCTGATGGGGCCAGTTTTGTCGATGGCTGGATGTGGGAAGCGAGGGGGGGTATGGGAAGGCGCTCAATAGGTTGCTCCAGATCCTGTGCGATCGCATCCAGGCAATGCTCGTAGGTTTGCAGTAGAGTAGCAATGGTATCCGAGTGAAATTGACTCTGACGATACTCTAACCGGGCCACAAAAGTGTCTTGCCGTTGCTGCCAGAAGCAGGATAGGTCGAAATCGGTGGTCTGTTTAGGCAAGTGCAGAGGATAAACCGTTGCATTTGGTAGTTGCAACTGCCCCTGCCGGGCATCTAATAGGGCAAATAAGACCCGTGATAAGGCACTCGCGGTTACCCCTGACAACTCGCCTAATCGCTGAAAGGGGGCATCTTGATGCTCCAGAGCCGAGAGAACGACCTCTTTGACACATATCAATAACTGCTTAAAGCTGGGGAAATTGGAGAGGTCGCAGCGCAGCGGCACAATGTTGTTAAAATACCCCACGAGGGATTGTATTTCTGGCCGGTTACGGCCTGCAACCGGGGTACAGACCACCACATCTTCCTGCCCACCATAGCGATGAACCGTGGCCACAAAGGCAGCCAGTAAAACCGTGAAGGGAGTCGTGTGCAACTGAGCGGCTACCTGACTAATGGTGCTAGATAGTTGGGACGAAAGCACCAGAGTTTGGTCAGCGGCCCGATAATCAACCGGATTTGAGGTCAGAGCGTCTACCGGCAACTGCAGGGGAGCACACTTGGCCAACTGGTTCTGCCAATAGGTCAGGTGAGGGACTAAAATGGCGTCTTGGAGCCATCGTCGCTGCCACAGCGCAAAATCAGCATATTGAATCGGTAGTGGTGACCAGGGAAGCGGCTGTCGAGTCTGAATAGCCTGATAAGCCATTCCTAAATCCCCCCAGAAAATGCCCTCTGAATGCCCATCAAATACTAGATGATGAATCCCCAAGCCCAGGATGTAAGTATGCTCATCCAGCCGGAGCACAATTCCCCTGAGCAAGGGCGCATGGGTCAGGTCGAAGGGAGCATTTACGGCATTCTGAAGTATCTGCAGAGCCTGATGCTGACGGTCTTGAGCTGGCACAGATCGTAGGTCCAACTGAGTCAATGGGACTGCCACCTCGGCTTCAATCGCCTGCACCGGTTGACCATCAACCACCCTAAAGGCCGTTCGTAGGGCCTCATGGCGGTTAATTACTGCGGCTAAACTGTGTTCTAGGATGTGGGGGTCGAAGTTGCCCCGAACTTGGAAGCCATAGGTAATCGTGTGAGCCCCTGGCCTCAGCGCTTCTAGGAACCACAAACGCTCTTGGGAAAAGGACAAGGGTAATCGCTGCTGGCGAGAGACTGGAGCTAAGGGGGGCGCCTGATTCTGGGCTGCCATGACTGCTTGAATCGCTTGCCAGAAGTCATGCTCAGGTTTTTCCGGTTGCCCTCTAGACACCTCATCAGGGATTGGAGCGCCCTCTGAGGATAGGGAAAAAGCGTGGGAATCGGATTGTTCTGATAACCCCATGATCTTGCCTAAGCATCAACTGGAACACCTTGCTTCTGGCACAGTAGGTGCATGATATTGCCTACTGTCTTGAAGTTCTCCAGAGTAATCTCGGTGGCCTCAAACTGCAGATTAAATTCAGTCTGCAAGCTGAAAATCAAGGTCATAGCGTTGATGGAATCCAGCCCCATTTCAAAGAGATTGCTATCTTCCTTGAGATTTTCCGGGTGGGCATAGGGCAGGATGGACTGAATAACGGCATGGATCCTTTGAGTAGTTGTATTAGAAGTCATGACAGATTAAATGAGTTCTTTTCTTAAAATTTTGCCGAGAGGGCTGCGAGGAATCTGATCTCTAAATTCGATTATCTTAGGAACTTTAAAGTTTGCCATCTGCTGGTGGCAATAGTCGATCAACTCTGCCGACTCACAATCCATTTGAGGTACTACAACGGCCTTGATGACTGCGCCGGCATGGGGATGCTGTTTGCCGACAACTACCACATCTCTAACTTTATGATGTTGACGCAGGACTGTTTCCACTTCTAAGGGATCTACTTTATAGCCACCGGTATCAATAAAGATACGTTTTCGTCCTTGAATATACAGGTATCCAGCTTCATCTTTTTTGCCGAGATCTCCGGTGAAGAAGTATCCGTTGCGAAAGGCCCGATTCTCGGCGTCAGAGGCATGGCAATATCCCTTGGCCAGGGTCTCACTCTTGATCGCAACTTCGCCAACTTCACCAGCTGCCATGGGGCGATCGGCGTCGTCCATGATGGTGATGTCGACGTTTTCCATGGGGCGGCCAATGGACTCGAGGGTTGCGATGGCCCTGGAGGGCCGATCTAGCCCCTCTGGGGCGGCTTCGCCAATGACCATCGCATCCTCACCGAGGTTAATGCTGACGGACCCTGCCTCGGTACAGCCGTATAGTTGGCGAATGGGAATGCCAAAACGGTGGTAGAACTTCTTAAAAATGTCTTGACTGAGGACACTTCCGGCTGAGATACAGAGTCGCAAACTAGAGAAGTTGATGGGGGCATCTTGGGGAGTAGTAGCCAGCACATTGTAGAGATAGGGCACTCCCGGAAAGATAGAAATCTGCTCGTGCTGGATCAGTTGGGTCACCTCGGCCCGACGAAAAACGAAGGGCACCTCCACTAGAGCACCTGCCTTGACACTGGGCTCTAGCATGATCAAAGCGGCCCCGGCGCAGCTGGCCGCGAGCAGACATTCTCCTAAGCCATAGGCATGGTATAGCGGCACGAAGGCGAGAATACGATCGGTGGCTGTAATGCCCAGGGTGGTAACGCAATTATGGGCTTGATGGTAGAGATTATGCTGCGTGCGACAGAGGCGCTTTGGCTTGCCGGTGGAACCAGAGGTGTACTGGTAAACTACGGGGCCAGCAAATGAGTCAGAGGGTGACGTTGGGCTGAAATTGGAATCCTGCAGGTAAGGTGTAGGTTTGCCGATCTCAGCCTCTGAGCCTTGATCGCTGGCGAGATGGGACACCACCATCACCTGAATGGCCATGTCTAAGTCGTGAATCACACGACGACAGAGATCGGCGTGGAAGGCATCGGTGATTATCAGCTGAGGGCGGCTGTCGGCCAGGCAGTGGCCTAACTCGCTGGGCTTCGAGCTGGGGTTTAAGAGCAGTGCGATCGCATGTAGCTGGGCCACTGCAAAAAAGCTGGCCACAAACTCGGGGCAGTTTGGCAGCACTAAGGCTACACAACTACCTGGCTCTACCTGCCGAGAATCTAAGGGGGACCTCGATTAATCAGTTTTCTTTAGCTAATGGCGTCTCATTTGAGACCGTCAAGGTGACTCAAAGAGAGTCCGAGACATTCCACCGAAAAAAGCTTCCCATTTTGACAAAAAAATAGGGTTGGAAGACCACGTTTAAGTCGATTTCCCGGCTTTAGGTCCGATTATCTTGCCAGTTCAGCCGATGCAGCACGTTGGGTTTCGAGACACACAAACCGCTTCAGGTTATACACCAGATTTTTCAGACCTAGCTGGGTCTGGGCACGGGCTAACCCGATGCTGCGCACCACCTTGCCACCCATGCTGGTGACGACATCTCCGAAGATGTGCTCCACTCTGGCACGGGTTTTGGAGCGCTCTCGATTCGCGGTTTTCTGGGCCTCGCTTAAGGGGCGATTGCGATAGGCCCGTTCATTTATATGCGGCTCAAACCCTATCAATTTCAGCACCTCGACAATCAGCACGGAGAGATACGCACTATCGGCCCAAAGTCCATCGCCGCTATTATCCGCATCGAGCAACTCGCCCAAGACCTGCGAGTCATGGACCGACGCATCGGTGACGCTGTAACGGCGAATGAGCTTAAAGCCGGCATCACTATTGATGTGGTTTTTGTAGCCGTAGTGGGACGTTCCATTTTTCTTCGTCCATCGGGCGTCAACATCTTTTTGCGCGAGCTGATGAGGGGTCTCTTGCCACTCAACGGGAACCTCACCCTGCTTGAGGGTTTGGTTCTCCTCACGGGTGTTGCGTTGTTTGGGAACTGGAATCAAGGTCGCATCCACAATTTGCCCATCCTTGGCGGCATAGCCTGCCCCTTGCAGATAGGCTCCAAACTGCTCGAACAACGCCTCCACCAAGCCGTGCTGCTGCAACTGTTCTCGGAAGAGCCACACCGTCGTTGCATCCGGGACTCTATCCTCAAGCCCCAAACCGAGAAATTGCATGAAGGACAGTCGGTCGTTGACCTGATATTCCAGTTCGTCATCGCTGATGTTGTATAGCTTTTGCAGCACCAGCATCTTGAAGAGTAACAGGACATCGGTGGGGTTACGACCGGCCTGGCTTTTGCGCGGTTTCTCTCGAATCTGCATCAGAATCGGACGAAAGGTCTCCCACGGCACCAGTTGATTCAACCGATTCAGTACCGCCTTCTTTTGCTCCAGTTTTTGCTGGCGCTCTTCGATATCCCAGAATCCCTGCTGTCCCATGGCCTGCGTGCTTCAACAAAACCGACCTTATGATCTCATACTGAGATCGCTCTGGCTATTTTTCGAGGTGCCCTAAGGTATCCTTGAGTTCATTCACCCGCTGCAGTAGTTGGCTGTAAGTGAGTCGCCGTTGCCCATAGACCACGGCTAGTGTCTCGCCATGGTGTTTGACGGTGTGGTGAAGCATGGAGGTCAGCATCATAGGTTCCTACTGAGAAGACCAATCAGTGTCTTGAGGGCATGGCTCAGGACGTCTGGACGCTTAAGAGCTAATTTGCAAAGGAAATCTTAAAGAGCCGTCAAGGCAAGTGTTCTCAAGGCTTCTAGCGATCTTGCCGGAGTGTTCGCGGTGTTTCTGAAAACCTTGCTCTGACTACTATTTAGGCGGTTTGCAAATCACCTCTAACAGCGGTCTGAGATGATGGCTTCGATTTCGATATTCAGTTCTGAACGACAAATATCAGATTGTAAATACAGCACCCGATCGTCTTCCCTAAGTCCAATCATTTGAGAGAATAAGCTCTGGATGTAGTCGGTATCTTCTAAGTGCCTGATATAGACCTTGAAAAAGCGCTCATAATCATCACCATTGGGGAAAAAACTCCCATAGCTGTGGCGCTCACTGACAAATCCCATGGATTCAAAAATTAGGCTCATATTATCCAGGGTGGTATACAGCTGATCTGCAGTATCTTCTAGGGTTACGGATTGATGGCCCTTAATACTTGCCGTACCGGACAAATATCCCACCCGTTTACTGGCAACATCAACACAGGTACCTCGAGCGAAGCTAGGGGGTCTAGGACCATAGCATCGAGGATATTGGTAGGCAGATACTTGCTCCGGATTTTCAATGTGCATCCCTGGCGTTTTGCCGGCGAGGAAATACATTACTAATTTAGTATCGTTGATACCGACAGCCGACGCTGCTGGCAATTTGCGGCTAAAATTGCTGCCCAGAAAATGCTCGAAGGCTAGGGAGCGACCCTTGCAAAAGGATCGATAGTTTTCGATACCTTGGGTTTCTCGATTGATAAAAGGCACATAGTGCCAAATACGGTACAGATGCCAATTTTGGGTGATGTCTAGAAAGCTTAGATAGGCATCGTAAACATCTCGTTCTAAAGGGAAGGTGGCATCTAGGACAATTCCTCCCGCCAAATGGTCTTCACCCTCGAGCAAGCAAAAGCCATTCTTCAGAGAAACCCTGCCGGGGATATCAGTAACACTTTCCTGGATTTGACGGCCAAGCGCAGGGATTTTCATATCTATTGTCAGGCCCCTATTGCTCCAGGATAGCCCAGTGCTTTTTTGATTAAATTGGACTGCCAAACCGTAATTACGATCATCTAATCGTCGAGAATCTGATTCATAAAACAGTTGAGTTGACATTATCATGATTCACTATTGATCAAAAGATATGAGTCACTTGCACAACCATGCCATGCCCTTAGCCATCGCATACATACTATCCTCACAGAGCTGAGGATAAGGGAGTAGACTTCATTGGGGATCATCTTTATTGGGGACTATTTAGAAAATCAGTATTGCCAGGCCCAAGGATCGTAAAAAATCGGGGCCACTTCAAACTAAACGACAATCTGAAACTTTATTTGGGTCAGAGCTTTATATTTAAGGCTGATCTGCCTCAGGCTGATTAGATTAAGTAAACAATTTTAGAGGTTTGGCACCTTGCCTTGCCTCATTGAAATCCAATCTCAGGCTGCCTTCAAGTCTTATCCGGAAACTTTACGAGGCCTTTACTAGGAATTAACTTTGGAGTTTTTTCTGAGTGGAAAACAGTCAGTCTGAGCATTGCTCGGCAAGAATGTCGCCTCCAGATCAGAATCGATGGCTGGCGGCCAGCGAACTCCGATTTGGCTCTAGGCAAGGGTTGCCTAAGCAGAGAACCATGGCCACCAGTAGAGAGGCGGCGGCAGATTTCAGGGTTGGCCACGGTGTACTAGGGGCTGGCAAGGCGAGCCACATAACGCTGCACCAGGCTGTCGATGCCAGTAATGGCGGTGCCCACAACGACGGCGTAGGCGCCCAGGTTAATGGCACGCCGGGCCATCTCCGGCGACGCCAGCCCCCCTTCACAGAGAATCGGCACCGACAGCTGCTCCACTAGGTGACTTAACAAGGTGAAGTTTGGCGGGGTCAGATGGCGTGTGGCGTCGGTGTAGCCAGATAAGGTGGTGCCAATCAGGTCGGCCCCAGCCCTAGAAGCTGCGATCGCAGCTTCTAGCGTATCCACATCGGCCATGACCGGTCGCTGTAGTTCCTCATGGATACGACGAATTAGCCCCGATACAGTGTCAGGGCCATGACGAGGGCGCTGGGTGGCATCGATGGCAATGATGTCGGCCCCGGCCTCTGCCACGGCGATAGCATGGTGAAATTGGGGCGTAATGTAAACCTCTATGCCCGGCATGGTGCGTTTCCAGAGGCCAATGATCGGGGCCTCGATTCGGGCCCGCACGGCTCGAATATGGGCAGGGCTGTCGATGCGCACTCCCGCTGCTGCCTGATTCACTGCTGCCTCAGCCATGGCTGCAATCACCTCTGGATGATGCAGGGGAGAGAAGGGGGGAGCCTGACAGGAGACGATTAAGCCCCTGCGTAGGGCTGCTAGGACATCATTGGCCGCTGCCATGGGTTCTTATATCGATTGCCAGCTCTGGAAATACGGTCAGCACCTACCTTACGGCGATCCCTGTCGAAATTATGCCATCGTCGATGGACCCATTCCGGGGGGATAGGGTGTGGCAGATGTCCATGGCATAATGAGCCGTCTATGCACTTCACCGATTTTGAATATGACTGCGGCCCATCCCTTTACTGCTGACCTGACTCAACGGGGCTTAGACCCTTCATCAGACCTCGAGTTTCAGCTTCCAGATCCTGAAGACGAGGGCATCTCGGAGCCAGAGTTTCGGCATCAGATCGAAACGGCTTGGCAGGTATGCGATCGCTTCGACCTGCAGACAGACATCTGGCGCGGTCGGATTTTGCGGGCGGTGCGCGATCGAGAAAAACGAGGCGGCGATGGTCGTGGCACCGGCTTTTTGAACTGGCTGAAGGAGCGCGAGATCACCAAGAGCCAGGCCTACAGCCTGATCGAGCTGGCCGACAGTGCCGACACCCTGTTGCAGGAGGGGTTGCTGGAAACCAAAGATGTGAATCAATTCAGCAAGCGGGCCTTCGTGGAGACCGCTCAGTCGGCCCCAGAGGTGCAACACTTGGTCAGTGATGTGGCTCGGCGGGGGGATCGTGTGACCCGGCGGGAGGTGAAGCAGTTAGCCGATGAGTGGATGGCCATGTCGTCTGAGCTCTTACCCCAAGAAGTGCGAGAGAAGACAGCCAACAATACCATCCCGACTCGCTATGTGGCTCCGTTGGTACGGGAGTTAGAAAAATTGCCCGACCCCCATCAACAAACCCTACAAACCGAGGTGGCCCTCACCCCTGACTTGGATACGGTCAAGCAGGTGACCTCAGAGGCCCGCTATCTGGCCAAGTACCTGGACTCTGCCACCCATGTGCAGGCCCTCAACACTGATGCCCTCGATCTAGAAATGGCCTTGGAAGAGGCGTTGCGGGTGGGCTGCCTCAATGCCACCGCCGATATGGTGAAACAGGCGGCTCAGTTGGAGCAGGCTGCCGCTAAGCTCTACACGGCCTGGAAGCGGCTGAATCAGCTGACGGAGCGGGTCTTTGTCGACAGTGGTGCCAGTACTCCCCACTTGCGATCGCTGCTCGATCACCTGGGTCCCCTGACCAGTTCCCTAATTGAAGTGAGCCTAGGGGAACCAGAGAGCCCCCTAGCTCAGCTGATCCGCCTGAAGATTCTCTCAGGCGATAGCGATGGGAGCTAGTCTGCCAAGCTAGAAGTAGGCCAGTAGGAGGCAGAAGGGGAACCCCATAGATTCAGCCTTTCTGCCCTATGCAATATCGGCGTTATTTATGCCGCCCAGCACTAGGCCCCTTCCTCAGGGATACTTAAGGTAATACCAAACAGAATCCCGAGAACTCGATTCAAGTCATTAGGAACAGCATAAGCATTAATGTCTTTGTGGACCACCCTGGCCTGACGCTCGAATAGGCCAAACTTCCAGGTATCACCCGTGGTAACAGTGCCGTAAAGGATTGGAACGGGTGAGCTCGTCCACTGATCGAGAGCAATTAGCTCAACCGCAAGCTGGGTGAAGCCTTTAGCTAGATCGGCATTTTTGGCTTCGATCACAACCAGGCTTTGAGGAGTGGGAATGAAATAGTCAAAAGTGCCCTTGAGGCGAGGGTTGACTCGAACGGGATATTCAATTTTGAGTGGCGCTTGCATAAACTTGCAAACCGTTTTCAGAATGGGAAAGATTAATGCCTCACGACGAGCTATTTCAGAAGCCGGATCAACCAACGTCAAATTTTCCTGAAGCTCAATCTCCAGGGATTTTGAGTCAATGGGAAGTCGCTGGGGTAGCTGCAGCGAAGCATTCTTCAAAGAGACATCAAATTCCGCCAGAATGTCCGCTGTATCGAAGGGCAGTTCTGCGTATTTGCTAAAGGTATAACTTCCTGCCGGGTCGAGAATTGGGGCTCTAGTCATCGCTGCCATCGCCTGCATGTTATCCGTCATCTTAGTGCAGATTGTCTGAGCTGCATCGAGCCGTGCCACCCACGCAGGACAAGCTCAGTCGTTATATCTTTATCTTCAGAGAGGCATGGTAGCTACCTTCATAGGAATCTCTATGGTTGATTTTGGGGTTGATTTTGGGGTTGATTTTGGTGCGATCGCACATCAGTACAAAACGGCACTCCTCGATAATGTCATCCCCTTCTGGGAACGGCACTCACTGGACTGGCAGCAGGGGGGCTACTTCACCTGTTTAGATCGCCGAGGTCAGGTCTACGACACCGACAAATTTATCTGGTTACAGAACCGCCAGGTCTGGACCTTCTCGATGCTCTACAACTGCCTGGAGCCCCGCCAGGGCTGGCTGGATATTGCCGCCCACGGGGCCCACTTCCTAGCGGAGCACGGCCGTGATGCTGACGGTAATTGGTATTTCTCCCTAAATCGGGCCGGCAAACCGCTGGTGCAGCCCTACAATATTTTCTCCGACTGCTTCGCCGCCATGGCCTTTAGCCAATATGCTCGAGCCAGTGGCCAGGACTGGGCTGAGGCCATGGCCCAGCAGGCCTATCAGACCGTCCTGAACCGCCAAGGCAACCCCAAGGGCCAGTACAACAAGGTATATCCTGGCACCCGGCCCATGCAGTCCCTGGCCCTGCCCATGATTTTGGCCAACCTCACCCTGGAGATGGCCTGGTTGCTGCCGCCTGAGCAAGTCGATCAGGTCTTAACCACCACGGTGGAGACGGTCATGAAGACCTTTCTCGATCCTGACCGGGGGCTGATATTTGAACATGTAGCTGCCGATGGATCGCTGATCGACAGTTTTGAGGGACGCCTGCTCAACCCAGGCCATGGCATTGAAGCCCTGTGGTTCGTCATGGATATTGCCCAACGCTACGGCGATCAGGCCATGATTCAACAGGCCGTGGAAGTGGTGCTGCGCACCCTAGACGTCGCCTGGGATCAAGACTACGGCGGCCTCTACTATTTCATGGATGTCAAGGGCCATCCCCCCCAGCAATTGGAATGGGACCAAAAGCTCTGGTGGGTTCATTTAGAGGCACTAGTGGCGCTGGTCATGGGCTACCGCTTAACCGGTCAAACGGCCTGCTGGACCTGGTATCAGCAGGTCCATGCCTACGCCTGGGAGCAGTTTGCCGATCCGGAATATGGCGAGTGGTTTGGCTACCTAAATCGGCGGGGAGAGGTGTTGATGCCCCTGAAAGGCGGCAAGTGGAAGGGCTGTTTCCATGTGCCGCGAGCCCTATACCGCTGCTGGCAGGACTTCGAGGCCCTGGCCCGTCAATCTTCCTCAGTCACGATTTCGACTAGAGCTCACTAGTACGCCATGGCAGAAGCAAGAAGGCTGCTGGCCCTGAGCATTATATGAAACCAGCTCATCGGTCTCAGAAAACCTCGTATCCATCTTTACCCCGGTTTCTCGACACAGTATATTGCCTCTGTCAGGGATGTAGGCCCTTGTTCCAGGCTAGTCCTGGAGAATCACCCGGAGAATGTCCCCGATCTGGAGCTGGACTTGGGATAGAATCGCTTAAATGCTTAGACTAGAAATCACTCTAGCCGGTACCTATGCTCGTGCCGGCGGCGGCTATCCCGGGCAAAGTACAGATCTAGCAGGATGTTTCAACCTTGATGGGATACCCTGCAAATAGGACTAGGGGCCATGGGAAGAGGGTCCTGGCACGTATTCAGGATGTGAACACCACCTATGAAAACGGTTTTGATTGTGGAAGACGACCTGATTAACGCTCGAGTATTCTCGAAGATTTTGACGAAGCGGGGGGGCTTGGCCGTCAAACATACTGAGGACGTCGACGAGGTGATGCAGATGGCTCAAAACCATGAGGTGGATGTCATCTTGATGGATGTTTCTCTGGCTCACAGCATGTACCAGGGCAAGCCGGTCGATGGCATCAAGATTACTCAGATGCTGAAAGCTGACCCGGTTACGGCCGATCTCCCCGTGATTCTAGTGACGGCCCATGCCATGGATGGCGATCGGGAGAATTTCTTGGCCCAAAGCGGTGCTGACGACTATATTTCTAAACCTGTGGTCGATCATCAAGCCTTTGTCAACCAAATTACAGCCATCATTGATGGGTAGGGCAGCCACTAAGGGTGGCCCCGGAGGTAGCCGCTAGAGTTGGGCGATCAGCGATCGCACCACGGGGGCCTGGAAGAATGACTCGGTGGCTGCTAGCAGTCGGGCCCCCCAGAGGTTCTCTTCCAGAAAGTCTAAATCGGCATAGCGACCATCTTGCTCTAGGGCTTCGATGCCTAGCTGGATGGCTTCCCGGCGCTCACCACTGGCATAGCGGCTGACGGCAATGGCCAATTTGGGCTCCGGTTCCTCGGGCACTTGCTCTAGGGTCGCCTGCCAGCGCTCCAGGGCGGCTTCCGTCTCGCCTTGTTCATAGAGCACCAGGCCAATGTTGTTGAGGGACGGCCAAAATTCTGAGTCCAATTCTAGGGAAGCTTCATACTGCTCGATGGCCTCTTTGTAGCGCCGGAGCTTGAAATAGGCATTGCCCAAATCGAAGTATGCGCCAGCATTATCGGCCTCGATACGTAGTCCAGCCTCCAGGTAGGACACCGATTGCAAGTACTGTTCCTGGCGGAAATGGGCCGTCCCCAAGGCAAACAATACCGCTGCGTCATTGGGAGCCAGATCATTGGCCTGCTCCAGGGCTGTAATGGCCGGCTCGACCTGATCAAGCTGCAGATAGAGACTGCCCAAGAGCGCCAAAATCGAGCTGTTATCAGGCACTAATTGGGCGGCCAACTGGGCTCGTCGTAGGGCCTGCTCATATTGTTGAAATTGAGCCAACTGCGCCGCTTCCTGGGCTAGCACCAGCCCCTGCTCTTCTAGCTGCTCGAAATCCAGGGGGAGCACATAGGGAACTAGGGCCTGGGCCATTGCGGCAGGCGGTGCCACCCACAGTCCCATCAGGGCCAACAGCGAAATCAGGGAGGTGCGCTTGATCACGGTGTTACTTCCGAACTCACGACGGTGAATGGCCTGAAGTTAGCTTAGACGATATTACGGTCAATTGTTGGCCCCAGTGCTAAGACATCCCCGCATAGAAATCAGGGATTTCCCAGGGCGGCTCGGGCATTGCGTCGCCACATCTCAGGCTTGATGCGGCGCAGGGCCGAGGCCGTGAACCGGCGGTTCCACTCGGCTTCCGATAGGGTAGCTAACTCGGCTAGGGAAGGGGCCACGTTTTCAGGATAAGGGCGAAATTCGACCGTGTCAGTTTCTTGGGCAAAGCGCTGGTTCCAGGGACAGACATCTTGGCAGATATCACACCCAGCCACCCAGTTGTGGAGATTCTTCTGAATCTCGGCCGGCAAGGTGTCGGCCCGATTTTCGATGGTGTGGTAGGCGATGCAGCGGTTGGCATCCACCACGAAGGGGTGAGGAATGGCGTTGGTAGGGCAGGCCTCTAGGCAGCGGGTGCAGCTGCCGCAGTGTTCGGTGTGGGGGCGATCGGCAGCCAGCTCTAAATCGCTGAGAATTTCCCCCAGAAACACCCAGGAGCCATAGTCGCGGGTGATGAGGTTGCCGTTTTTGGCAATCCAGCCCAGCCCCGCCTGCTGAGCCCAGAATTTATCTTGCACGGGGCCGGTGTCGACGTAGTAGCGCAGCTGACTGCTGGGGGCTTGCGATCGCATCCAGCCCACTAACGCCTTCAGCTTCTGGGTCATGACTCGGTGGTAGTCCCGGCCCCAGCCGTAGCGGGAGATCTTGCCGTAGGCGTCTCCTGGGGGCCGCTCATGATCGGTGTAATAGTTGAGGGCGACGCAGACGAGGGAGCGTACCTCCGGCATCACCTGATGAATATCCTGGCGCTTGGGATTGGCCATCCAGGCCATATCGGCCTGATAGCCCTGGGTCAACCAACGCTGTAGGGCGGTGCGCATCTGGGCGATGGCCTCGCCCTCAGCCTCAGGTGGCGGCACGGCGGCAATCCCCACCCGATGAAATCCCAAGGTTTTGGCCTGCTGTTTGATGGCCTCAGCGGTTAAGGCACTCATGGTCTTGCCAGTTGCGATGATCGAAGATCGGCCCCGGGGGCCATCGCAGCTTCCGTTGTTGGCATCATAACGTCTTGGCAGGACGGAGAGGGAAGAGGGAAGAGGGAAGAGGGAAGAGGGAAGAGTGTAGGGTGTTGGCGGAGCCTGCCCGCAGGGCTTAGGGGTGATGGGGTGATGGGAAAGCAAGAAAGTAGCGTGGGTCGTTTTACTTAAGCGAGGGAGGTTATGAGTGACCAGGGAAGGACCCACGGGGAAAGGCTGAAGGCAAAAGGCAGAAGTCAGAAAGGTCCATCGCGCCCTGCCGATACGACGCGATGCCAACCAATAAGCCTGGAGGGCATAGGGTGGGGGGTTGGGTATTGGCGAAGGGCAGAAAAGCAAAGACTTCTGCAGACTCTGTTCGACAGCAGAGACGGCTGGTTAAAGTAAGAGCAATCCCAAATACGCATCTCCATGGAGTCGGGCTGCAATGATGCTAACCCCTATGATCAGGCTGGGCAGTGTGTTCTGTAGTGCCGTGGTCTTAGCCATGGCTGCCCCATCCCTGAGGCGAAATCCCAAGCGCCTCCAGAGTCAGCCCCGCCGAGGCAACCGCTGAGGATGCTCCTGAGGCAGAGGCGGGGTCTTCCCCGATGCGGCCCTTTGAAGAGGTGATTGAGGGCTTTGAGCAACAGGCTGGCCTCTTTACCACCTATCACCAGCCCGACACTGGCGAAACCTATCTAGCCATTCAGCCGGAGCAACTCAACCGCGACTTTCTGCTGATTGCCACCCTCGAGTCTGGGGTGGGGAGGCAGGGTTATTTAGCGGCTGGCCCATCAATGACCTACTCATTCAATTTCACCGTGCCCCTGGCGACAAGGTGCAGCTAGTGGTGCCTAATCTCTACTTTCGCGATACGCCCCCGTCGCGATCGCAACCACTCCTGCAGCGCTCCTTCAGTGACTCGGTGCTCTATGCCCTGCCCATCGTCAGCATTGATCCCAGCACTGATGCCCTCCTGATCGATCTCGGCGATCTGCTGCTCAATCGGGATCCGGCCAATCTGATGGGAGCTTTTCCTTGGGTGCTGAGCAGCTACGCCCCTAACCCCGACACCTCTTATCTAGAGAGTATTCAGGCCTTCCCCGAGAACCTAGAACTCTCAACCCAACTAGGCTTCACTGGCGGTGGTGTCAGCAGCGATCCCTTCGCCGCCCTCTTTGCCTGGTCCCTGGCCAGCGTCCCCGATCCACGCGCCTTCAGCTTAACAGTGCGCTACAGCCTCTCCAAGCTGCCCCTCAACCCCCGCTACCAACCCCGCCGAGCCGATGAGCGGGTAGGCTACTTCCTGACCGCCTTCCGCACCCCCGCCCAAGCTCAGCGGTCCACCGCCTTCGTCCGCTATATCAACCGTTGGCACCTGGAAAAGCAAGACCCCCAGGCTGCCATTTCCCCCCCGAAAGAGCCCATCGTGTTCTGGATCGAGAACACGGTGCCACCGCAGTATCGCACCGCCATTCGTGAGGGCGTGCTGATGTGGAATCAAGCCTTCCAGCAGGCGGGGTTTCAAGGGGCGATTGAGGTGCGGCAAATGCCCGACGATGCCGACTGGGATCCGGCGGATGTGCGCTACAACGTGATTCGCTGGTCCGATTCCTTCAGCACTTGGGCCATTGGCCTGGGTCCCTCGCGAGTGAACCCTTACACCGGCGAAATCCTCGATGCCGACGTCATCCTCGACGCCAACGTCATCCGCCTACTGTATCAGCAATATCAGAGTCTCGTGGCTGCCACGGCTCCCCCTACCAGCCTCTATCTGCAGCTCTGCGGGCACCGCTTTCAACCCCTCTACCTGCAATGGCTGAGCATCCAGGCGGGGGCCGATCCCCGGCAGGTGCTACGGCCAACAGCAAAGGCCTGGGCCTGAGCAGGGCATCCTCGCACAAGGTTCCGACCACTGTGCTGGGTTTACGGCCGCCCAACAGGCTGCCTTTGGGGCCTTGGCCACTAGCCTATTGAGTGATCCCCTAGCCGATGACGACGCCCTAGACACCTATATTTATCAGTATCTCAGAGCCCTAACCGCCCATGAAGTAGGCCATGTACTGGGGCTGCGGCACAACTTTCTAGGCAGCACTCTGCTGGCTCCAGAGGAGTTAAATGATCGCGCCGCCACTCGCCAACGGGGCCTAGTCAGCTCCGTGATGGACTACTTTCCGCCCAATTTGGCTCCCCCTGACAGCGAGCAAGGAGACTACTTTCCGGTGACGGTGGGTCTCTATGACCAGTGGGCCATCGAGTATGGCTATCGCCCTTTCCCCCAAGCCTTACCCCACCAAGCCCAGCAGCAATTGCAACAGATTGCCCAGCGCAGCCCCGCCCCAGAGCTGGCCTATGCCGCCGATGAAGATATCTGGAATTTTATCGACCCCATGGCCAATGCCTGGGACCTCCAGCAGTGATCCCCGGCGCTATGCCCAGTGGCAACTGGACAACTCCCACCACATTTGGCAGCGGCTGAGTCGATTTTCCCTACGGCCAGGGAGGGCTATGGCGATTTGCGGCAGCGGTTTAACCTGGTTTTCTTCAATTACTTAAGCCAGTCTATGACCATTGCTAACTATATCGGGGGGCAGCGCTTCACCCGCCTAGATCCCTGGCCAAACCGATGGCCAACGCCCCTTTGAGCTCATCTCCCGAGACGAACAGCGGCAGGCGTTACAGACTTTGGACACCTATGTCTTTGATGCCGATGCCTTTCAGTTTTCGCCGGAGTTGCTGAATCAATTGGCTCCCGATCGCTGGAGCCACTGGGGTAGTCAGCTCACGGTCTACCCTCTCGACTACCCGATTTATAACCAGATTCTTTTTGTCCAGGGCCTGGTGTTGAGTGATGTCTTCTATGCCGATCGCTTGGCCCGACTACGGGATGCGGAGTTGAAGGCTGGGGGACAAGAGGTGCTGACCCTGGCCGAGCTGTTTGAGACCGTGCAGCAATCGGTGTGGTCAGAGGTGCTGCCAGACTCGCCGCAGCCTGCTGCTATCTCTAGTCTACGACGGGGGTTACAGCGTCATCATCTGGCCATTCTCTCGAATTTAGTGCTGCGCGGCTACGGCGGTATCGAGCAGGCCCAGAGCTTGATGGAATTTTTAGCGGCGGCAGGGACCATCGGTGCTCCTGACGATGCCCGGGTGCTGGCCCGACATCAATTGCGACAGCTACAGGCTGCTGTGGATAGCCGTTTGGGTCAAGACTCCCTAGAACTAACTACGCGGGCCCACCTGGAGGATGTTCGCGATCGCATCGCCAAGGTATTAGACGCTCCCTTGCAAGGCTATTAGGGGTGGGCCTCAAACCCTAGGGTTGTGCCGCGGCCAGCGTGGGCTAACGCCAGCTGGTGGTATTTCTGGGCGTGGGCAATCTGCTCCGCAACATCTGTCTCGGTCACGGCGCGGACTACTTTGCCGGGAATACCCAGCACTAAGGACTGGGGCGGCACATCTTTGGTCACCACGGCCCCAGCCCCAATGGTGCTGCCGGCGCCAATGCGCACGCCATTCAGGACAATGGCACCAATGCCAATCAGACAGCCCCGCTCGATGTGGGCGCTGTGAATCACAGCCCGATGGCCGACGGTGACATAGTCTGCCAAGACTGTGGGTTGGCCTGGATCACCATGAATGACGGCCCCATCTTGGACATTGCTATAGGCCCCCACAGCGATGCGTTCCACATCCCCCGCAATACCGCGGTATACCAGATGCTGGTGCCGGTGGCTAATTCTACCTGCCCTAACACCGTGGCATTGGCGGCGACAAAGGCGGCTTGGGAGCAGTCTGGCACGGACAGAGCCGCTGCTATCTCTGAGTTGGGAAACGATTCAAATGGTTGCGGATGACTCACACGGATAGGGTTAACAACGTCACAATGGAAGCGGGGCAACTGAGGCAGTGGAGCCCCACGGTTATAATACGGCTACCAGAGACCGTAGATTATCGTTACGAGGAGTTGTCTGGTTCGTACCCAATGGTCAACCCAGCCCTGCAGTATCCGATTTTTGGACCGGAAATTCAGTGTCCCCACTGTCGTCAGGAGATTCCCGCCCTGACGCTGACGGATACGTACCTCTGTCCTCGCCATGGGGCCTTTGAGGCGAATCCGGACAATAAGGAGTTAGTCCACTTGCAGTCAGGACGCCATTGGCGTCAGTGGGAGGGGGAATGGTATCGCCAGCATACCCATCCCGATGGCATTCGCTTTGAGATTCATGAGGCCCTCGATCGGCTCTACACCCAGGGTTACGGGCCACGCGGGTGATCATTGCTCGACGCTATCGGGAGTTGGTCAATGCCTATCTCGAGCGAAGTCCCCCCTGGCGAGGTCAGTTGGATACGATCACCCCACGCCTCTATGGTCTGCCGGTGGAGTTTAGTCCCACCCCAGAAGAGGAGCCCTGCTGGGCGGTGATCAACTTTGACCTGGAAAAGGAACCAGGGGTGCCGGTGCGGTATCCCTATTTTCGTCTGTTTTGAGTAGCTATGCACCATGCCTCTATTCGCACGGCGGATATCCATCGTGCGATCGCATTTTTACGAGCACCTAGGCTTTACCGTGCAGGAACGCTTTACCGCCGGCATTACCCTAGCCTGTTGGCTGGAAGGGCTGGGGGACGCATCGAACTCATGCAAGTGCCTCAGCCTCGTCCCGCTGCCGATGCCTTCGCCGATGAGCATTACACCGGTTACTATCATCTGTCCTTCGATCTCACTGACCGAGTCGCTAGCTTGAGCGAATGGCTGAGCCAACTGCAACACCAGTTTGACCAGGCCAGTCAGCCTCTGATAGTACTGCTATCACCCCAACAGCAGATGATTGGGGCCACTGTGTACGAAGTCATGTTTCTCGCCGACGCCGATGGCTTACCTTTAGAGTTTCTGCGGGAGATGGGGCATGGCTGAGACGGCGACGCCCTTCGCCGATAATTGGGCCTACCTAAAAACCGAATTGGCCTGGCTCGACCGGCTGTTACTGTTGGCTGTGTCCCGTCAGCAACAAGAGCATAAAGCCATCGAGCGGGTGGCTCGTTCCAGTGGTGATCGGGTGGGGCAACACTGGTGGAAAGGCATTCTCACCCTACCCCATACCAACCGCTACCACGAGTGTCCGACCCCTAAGCCCCCATACTCCACTCGCAAGTACGGCCAGCAGCTCCAGGCCCGCATCTGCGCCAGCCAGGCCCGAGGCATCTGCTTAGCCCTGCCCCACCTGCAAGCACAGCTCCAGCTCAGCAGCTTCGAGAAAAATGTCATCCTGATGGCCTTAGCCCCGGAAGTCAACCAACGGTTTGGTCGGCTCTACAGCTACCTACAAGCGCCGGAGCTGCCGACCACTCCCGAGTTACCAACCGTGGCTCTCTGTCTGCGCCTCCTCTGTCGCGATGACCAAGCCTGGCGCCAGGCCCGGCCCCAGTTAGCTCCCACCGCGCCTCTTTTTCAGACCGGCTGTCTGCAATGGTCAACCCAGAGCACCGAAGCCCTGCTGGGACGGCAGGTGAAGCTGGCAGATGACCTGGTCACCTACCTATTGGCAGACGCTCCCAATGTTTCTGGAGTGCCCTTCCTAACCAGGGCCATGGCCACCGCCACTGCGCCCCTACAAACGGCGTCAGGGGTAGATTGGTCCCAGCTGATATTGCCCCCAGCCACGCTCAAGCAGCTACAGACCCTAGCCCAGATAAGTCATCATGGTCCTGGCCAGATTGCCCTACTCATCGGCGAGACTGGCACTGGCAAGCTGATGACGGCGCGAGCCCTGGCCCAACACTGGGGGACATCGGTGACCTGGTTGGACTTAGCTGCCCAGCCTCAGGCTCCCCTGCCTGACTTAACTGAGGCAGTCCTACTGGTAAAATCAGCCCAGCATTGGTTGGGACGGCGGACCAGGGTGAGCGAGGCTGAGTTGCGGCAATGGTTGCAACGACGCCGCCAGCGGCCAGGGCTCACCCTACTAACCCTCCATCCCTGGCAGACCATACGACCACGCTGGCGCTCCCAGATAGATGCTGTCATCACCCTGCCCCGGCCAGATCAGAGGGCTCGTCATCGTCTCTGGCAACAGGCACTGCCCGCTGACAGTGCCGTCGAAGCAGACCTGGACTGGGCTCAAGTGGCTCGGGACCTGCCGTTGACCGGGGGCCAGATCCAGACCCTGGCCCGACAAGCCCTGGCCCTGGCCGGCTCGGCTCCCTTGACTCGCGACCATCTGCAACAGGCGCTGGCCCTACAACACCCAACCCTGACGCTAAAATCGTCTCGATGGTCTTGATGATGCAGTCGCTCCCTCAATAAGCACTATGGGCCTATACGGTGAGATTATTTTCCCGCGGCTGTTGGATTGGACCATGGCTGGTGAATTGTTTGCCACCTATCGCCGTCAGGTGTTGGCCCAGGCCCAGGGCAAGGTGTTGGAAATTGGCTTCGGCACCGGTCTGAATCTGGCCTATTACCCCGAGGCGGTCACCCATCTGACCGTGATCGAGCCGAATCGGGGGGCAGGTGCGATCGCACGCAAACGGCTAGCCCAGAGTCCTCTACCTGTAGACAGTCACCCCATCGGCGGTGAACACCTACCCATGGCCGATGCTAGTTTTGATACCGTTGTCAGTACCTGGACTCTCTGCTCCATTGCTGCCGTAGAACAGGCACTGCGGGAAGTGTATCGAGTCCTAAAACCTGAAGGTCGCTTTCTCTTCATTGAGCATGGCCAAAGTCCAGATCCTGGGGTGCGCCGCTGGCAGACCCGACTAACGCCAGTCCAGAAGATCATTGCCGATGGCTGTCATCTCAATCGACCCATTGGCAAATTAGTCGCAGAGGTTTTTCCACAGGTCAGCCTGCAAGAATTCTACGGAAACGGCTGGCCCCAGATCGCTGGCTACCTCTATCAGGGTCAGGCCACGAAGCCTGCTAGATAATAAGCGCTCAGAGGATATACCAACGCCTCGTACCAGTTCTCGCGGGTAATGCTAGCAATGGCTTGCCGAGGAGCGAGGGAATTGAAGGGGCAGAACGTGTTACTGCCATTTAGAGCATGGATCAGTATGAATATTAGCTACTCCCAACCCGTAACGTAGCCAGGGAGAGGCAACACGCTAGGGGGATTGCCCTAGCGTGCTAGGAATCCTGAAGATTAGGATGGAGAGCCCGATCGAGGACCTGGCGAGCCGCTTCTGCCCGGGATCGGGCCTCCCGATAGCGTAAATTTTGTTGAGCAAAACTCTTCAGTACCTTAAACCCGTCTTTGATACTGCCCAATTGCTCCTCGCTCATGGGCTCATCGGTAAAGAGCAAATCTACTAATTCCCTGGCTTCCATGGCCACTTTACGGGAATCCTGTAGCTTCATTTTCAGGTTGGCCAGATGACTGAGCGCTTGTACTGCCTCAACCACAGCGTCCTCCTGCTGCTTCAGGTTGGGAGTGGGATGGGGTTCCTTCACTTCAATCAGCTGGTGCGGGCCAAAGCCATCTGAGAGGGCTGTCGGCAGCTCACCAGCATCCATTAACTCAATGAGTTGATCCATAGCTCGTTCTCGAGCTTTTTGGGAATCCTTACCAGAGACAGACAGAATCACCTCTGGACTTTGGGCCAGCGTGTACTGAACCATGGCATCAGTAAATACGTACTAAATTAGTGTATCCCACAGAGCATCTGGCCAGGCCCTCTGTGGAGACCTCGAGAACAATGAATTTTTGTAAAGAGGGGCCTGTCTGTGTCTCTGGCGACCGACGACAGCTTTGGGATTTGAGATGGTCAATGACTGTGAGAGTTAAGGGTAGTAACGTGACGATTGCAAAACGGGTCGGATGGAGTTGTGTAACCGCAGGCATGATCTTGGCATCAGCCTTGCCAGCACTGGCAGCTAGGCTGGCCTTTATAGGTAAGGTCATGGTAGACGAGCAAGTTGATCGACCCTTGCCTGGTGTACGGGTGCACATCGAGTTCCACGGTCACGAAGTCGGGATTCATGAGTACACCACGACCCGCTCTACCCGAGTGACGACGGATGAAAACGGTAATTTTGCCGTTGCCCTGAAGATGTCGGAATATCGTTACCACTGGACCCATGCCACCGTCGAGATTCCGGCGACGGAGCAGAGCAAAGCCATGGTACGGGTAATTCCAGTGGAAAATGACGGTCAAGGCGGTTGCGTGGGCTTCAAGCAGATCGAAGTGCCTCCCCTGCAGCCGTAATCGGGGGCAAAGAATTAAACGGACCACGCTGTGAGCTCAATCTAGAGAAGAGCCAGTCATTCTATATCTAGAGAAGAGCTAATTATTCTATCAAATCCAACACAATCAGCTAAGAGGATATTTGGAAAGTACCCTGCAACCTTGCTCCAGACTGGATTCTGGCCAACAGAGCCATACGCTCTAAAACGCTTACCCTGCAGGGCTTTCAGCCGAGTTTTCAAATGTCCTCTAAAGGTGTGTCGCTGTGCCGTTATTACGTCAGTGCACTCGGACCGACACCTTAATAGCGGCACAGTGTTTGCCCATCACCAGGTATCAACTCTTCAAGGGGTGATGCGATTACGCGTCCCGCCGATTATGGGCATCGTGAGGCAACTCTCAGAGCAAGTGCGCCTGAAGATGAGTCATCACACCGATGGCCTCATCCTCTCTAAGTAACCTGAAGCCTCAACACGCCTAAACAGCCGTCTCTATGTCGACCATGGCGAGGGTTGGCCCATTGATTGCACAGGTCAACCAACGTTCATCAGTCAACCAACTGCACGTCTACCTGTGCCAGCTTGCCAACCAGATTGAGTAGCTTTTTCACCTTTTACAGAAAATAAGCCTTAGAAACTACATAAAAGGACTGATTCTATACAAAGATTTGATGAAACCCTAGGTAGACCTCTCATCTGCAAGAATCCACATGATAGAGTTTTTGAGTCATCTTGATTGGGTTGAGTCTCTTAAATCTTCACTAGTCTGCAACGGCTTTTTAAAGAATACATTTTTCTCGATTAGCCGAAATTTAAATGCTTCAAACTAGCTTGATATCGTTTTTCACCTAGTAATGGTATTTGTAAAGATTAATACTGACAGACCAGCTTGGAGTCGCGTCATGAAAACCGTTAATCATACATCAAAGGAAGTATCTCAATCTCATTCTAAAGGCATATCTTATGAAGATATGGAGCATGGAAAATATTCGGATGTAGCGCCTTATGACTTGTCACTGGTCATCCCTATTTACAATGAAATAGATAGCATTCCAAAATTGCTTCAACGCATCACGACAGTTTTCGAAAAAAGCCGATTAAGTTATGAAATCATCTGCGTTGACGATGGCTCAGTGGACGGCTCAGCCAGCTTTTTGATTGAGCAAGCAAAAGTACGCTCAGATTTACGCGTCATAGCCTTACGCCGAAACTATGGTCAGACTCCAGCAATGGCCGCTGGATTTGAACATGCTAGAGGGAGAGCAATCGTAACCTTAGATGGTGATTTACAAAATGACCCTGCCGACATACCGACTTTGCTATCAAAGTTGAGCGAAGGCTATGACCTGGTATCAGGTTGGCGAAAGAATCGCCAAGATGCAGCATTGACGCGGTTATTGCCCTCTAAGATCGCAAATTGGTTAATTGGGCGCATAACAGGAGTTAAATTGCATGATTATGGATGTTCTCTGAAAGTATATCGCTCAGAACTGATTGCTGACATAAGATTATATGGTGAAATGCATCGTTTCTTGCCAGCCATAGCCTTTACGGAAGGGGCTCGAATTGCCGAAGTACCAGTCCGCCATCATGCTCGCAAATTTGGTCACAGTAAGTATGGATTAGGACGAACACTGCGAGTTCTGGCAGATTTACTGACTGTCAGCTTCATGCAAACCTTCCTAACGAAACCAATGCACGCTTTTGGATTCGCCGGCCTTTTTTCAATCTTTTTGGGAGTTATTCTGGCAAGTTACTTAGCTTTCTTGAAAATATTTTTGGACCAAGGAATCGGCGATCGCCCTCTACTTTTATTAGCTGTGGTGCTATTTTTGGCAGGCATACAAATGTTCAGTTTCGGCCTACTAGCAGATTTACTGATGCGCACTTATCATGAATCTCAGAATAGGCCAGTTTATCGTATACGGCAGTTGGCAGGCTTTCGAAAGTAAAGTCTATGGTCAAACCTCCATTTCTATGCCAGGCCGACCATCTCGATGTACTTGATTCTGGTCGAGCGCCTCGATGCCAGCAGCAAGCGCCCCCATCGTCCACTCTGGCTCATGGCTATCGGCGAAGACCTGCCCCCGTTAGAGGTACTCTGGCAACTCTACTTGTGGCGCTTCTGTGTTGACCATTGGTATCGCTTCATCAAGCAGTGTCTCCATTGGCCGCATCTGGCCACCGCCGAACAAAGTGAGCGTTGGAGTCACCTGATGCCGCTGATGACTTGGCAACTCTGGTTGGCTTGCCAGCAGGGTGCTCAGCACTGTCTTCCTTGGCAGAAACTTATGACACAACCTGCCCCAGGACGAGTAGCCAATGGCTTCGCGGCGATTTTAGTCGCAGTTGGTACACCCGCCTCATCCCCCAAACCTAGAGGAAAATCTCCTGGTTGGCCAACGGGGCAGCAGCGCGCGCTAAGACCCCGCTTTCCCTCCGTCCGAAAGCGCTATTCCAAGCCCAAGAAAACAGCTCAGAATACTGCCTGACCCTTCATCTTCATCTCAGTTCGACTGCTGCCTCGTGGCTCAAGCGATTGGGCCAACTTAGCCATGCCTGTTACTGGTTTGTCTAAACTCCAGGTCAAGGGCACTGGCCAGCTAAAGGATGATGGCTAGAATGAGTAAGCAGCCACTGTTTTAGCCATGCCTTGTCCCCACTGCCAAAGCGAATCCGTTGTCAAAAACGGGACTCGTCGCCTTCAAGACAACCGTCCGCCAGTGCAACCGAAGTTCCAATGAGCGTACAGGCACACCTATGGCCCGCTTACGGACCCCCTCCAGCATGGTTCACTTCAGTCCTGAATATCGGGCAGCTCTGGATGTTTGCCGTCAGAGCGTATTAGAGCAAACCATTGTGGAGATTCCGCCGTTGAGCTCTCGAGTGATTCGCTTACGTACGTATCGCAATCAGTGTGAGGCCCGTCAACAGCCAGTACGTTCTCAGCATCCGTTGCAAGTGTCCACCGCCGGAGGCGCAACGGGAACCCAACTGGGGTCGCGTGCGGTCAGTTTGGCAAGTTATCTGAATAAGCACCTAGAGCTGCCTGTGCGCCAGACCTGCGACGTCCTCCATCAAACGGTGGGCCTAACGGTCAGTCCGGGGGGGATATACCAGGAAATAGCCCGTGCTGCGTTACTGTTTAGCCTAGATTCCAGGAAGCCTTTCTTGGCTACGGGTGCTCTTTGCTACTTTCAAAATATCCTCTCAGGTACTGGCGCATCGCTGCGCCTACCTCAACGGTATGATTGGCTTAAAAAGATGACATGCTCCCATATTATATTTCTTATTGTCGTCATTCATCTTCGTTGGATGAAATGGTGTCGTAGCCAGGTTCAAATAGGAACACATGAATGCCTTTAGTAAATTTTCGGTAGTTCCTTTTATAGAGTTTGTTAGAGGAAAAAATCTGTTCCAAGCTTTCAATAGAGGGTTGATCACGGCAATACCTGAAGCAAATTATCCAGAGACGCTTACTTGCAGAAATAATCTCATGAATAGTTGATGTATTATCAGAGCCTTCTAACTCTTTCTTAAGAGCTATGTGCTGCTGATCATTTGTTTTAGAATTCTCTAAATAGACACTGTTAATCAGGAAATGAAAGGGAATCGTTCTATCATGGTAGTGGGCTATGGCCGGCAGAACTTTCTCAACATTTGTATATAGTATAAAAGCATCGTTAGCTTGCTTATTTGTCTTAATGAACTGTATTGCTCCACGCCAATCCTCATGATTAGGCAGACTATAATAGTAGTATAAGCCTCCGCCCACGCCCAAAGTATAAATTACTACAATTACAGATGCAATGATAGCCTGGAAGTGCCAGACCCGAATAAAACTTGCTGCTAAAAGTATGAAAACATAAGGACAAACTAATAGAAGATATCGATCGAGCCAAATGGAACTCGATATGTAAGAAATAAACAAGATTGAGGCGGACGGTAAAACTGCCCATGCCGTAACCCAATTAAGATTTTGTGAACGATGCTTTAGCAATAAGGCAAATGGAAGTAAGAAAGTCGCTAAAATAGTACATATCTTATAAAAGTAATTTAATGGCTCAGAAAGTGCTGACGAATAAGGTGGATGAAAAAGGAATTCTTTTAGGATGATTAAGATCTCTTTTAGTCCTGGCTTCATTCTTGTAACTACGCCAGAGGAAGCCATAAAGTCTGGCCCACTTTTAGTTAGTAGTGTAAATGCCGCCGGAGCACAGATTAATCCTGTAATCACTAGTCCTTCAATAAAAGATAGAAGTTTGCGCCCCTGTTTATGAAACTGACACCAGATAATCGTAGCATCTGGCAATAGGAGTACCACATTCAACGGTGTAGTCAGTATTGCTAAAGCTCGCAGGATGGCCCATGAATAAAGAAAGAGCCGTTGCGGACATTGAAGAGCATATGTCAGTACAAGTGTCCCAAACAGATTCAAGAAAACACTTAAGGAGTAAAATCTTACCTCTTGGACATGATTAATAAACAGAGGCGAGAGAGCGAGAAGAAGCGCTGCTACTAAGCCAACAGATCTATTAACTAAGCGTTGACCAATCAAATAAGTTATGAGAATGCTACCTAGGCCGAAAGGGATGGATAATCCCCGCAGCCATACTTCGCTTTCACCAAATACCATCCAAACTTTTAGAAGTGCGTAGTAGAGTGGCTTCACATGATACAAAATTCGGGGTATCTCTAGGTTTATGTTTTGAGCATCATGTATGCTATAAAGTTCGTCTACCCATAAGCTTTCGGATCCTAGTTTGTAAAGATAGAGTGCGCAAGAAATTAGCAAAATAAATGTTAGGGGAAATAGTTCCTTTATTTCTTTCCTAATCATGACTTTGTACGTGGGTTT
The DNA here is from genome assembly GCF_002075285.3 of Halomicronema hongdechloris C2206. Classification (GTDB taxonomy): domain Bacteria; phylum Cyanobacteriota; class Cyanobacteriia; order Phormidesmidales; family Phormidesmidaceae; genus Halomicronema_B; species Halomicronema_B hongdechloris. Next base: position 4,364,189 of record NZ_CP021983.2, read on the forward strand.
TTCTAAGATTTTCCTGATGATTTATAAAGTCTAGGAAGGGCAAGGAGTGCATCCCACTTTCGTAACCCTCATTCTAGGGCAAGCTACTAGGCACACATAAGTCCTGAAGCCCTTGCGGTTAGAGCGTCTCCCTCATCCCCCAACCCCTTCTCCCGCTCTGGGAGAAGGGGAGCCGGAAAGCCTTTTATGGCCTCCCCCTCGCCCATTTTTGGGAGAGGGGGACTGAGGGGGTGAGGGCAAACTTGCAAAACTGGGATGCTCCCAAGGGCAAGTACAATATGCCGTGTTTATTCTCATCTTAAGATAAAAGATTGGCAGCAATAGGAGATAAATCATTAAGACCTCTTGTTCTCTTGGTTAAAGTACTGCGATTCATTAACTAGTTTTGTTGATGCAATACTAGAAATCTATCCAGATAATTCTTCGGATCTTGATTTTTTTAACGAAATAGGGTGCCCGCAAGACTCTGGGGTTTGACTTAAACAAGCTGTCTGTTCTTGCCTTAACTCTCATTTTCTTGGAGAGAGAAACTGGTCCACTTGCTCGTTCTCTCTTCCTTCAGCAGAGGATTAGGGCAAGAAGCTTTTGGGCATTAGTCTAGATATTTTGTCAGTTGATCAGGTTCCTAAGTCTTAACTTGGTCAGAACTTTGCGATCTAAGTAAAAGCACGTAGATCTTTATGCTAGAACACTATAGTCTGAACTGACTTTACATACAGTTGCCATCAGCTGAACTTTACCGAAGCTTCAAGATTTGAAAACAATTATAAAGGTCAAGAAGTGAAGTCATGGCTTCATACAACCTTTTCCACCTCCCTTGATTTAGGTAAATGTCTCGAGTTCCTCGGGTGTCACTATTAGGTATATCTTATATTGGGACTGAATAAATCTACAAAGTTGACTCACTCAGCCATTCAGAGAGTGGTAATAATAGGTGTACTATTTCCCAAAAGGTAGAGGCCATTATACTTTAGAATAAATTAATTAAGCTGCTTCGTATATGAAATTTTCACTAAAACTAGTGTCGGTACTTGCATTATCTCGACTGTGCGCGGTACTTATTACGCATATCTACTATGTTCATCGGAAAATTTTTCTTTTTTAAGAAGCTGCATCATTAAATTGATTTATTTCCTTGCTCCTTATTGGATATAAAAGTCCGGACAATTTTCTGAAAGGGCACTGAACCCCTTGATGTCTCGTTCCCATCCACCTGGCAAAAGATAACTGAAACCCTCATTCTGTCGTTAGCTCTCAAAAACTGTCCGGAGTATTGTGGATACTAATCATGAATATTCTATTTTTGTCTCCTCAGCCCTTTTATCAAGACCGAGGCACGCCAATCGCTGTGCACATGGTTCTTCAGACTTTGTCCCATCGCGGTAATCGAGTTGATGTTGTAACTTACCCAGAGGGAAGGGAAATGGTTTACGAGCATGTAAGTATTCATCGTGCACCTAAGCTTCCCTTAATTAAGGGTATCCGTCCAGGATTCTCTTGGACAAAGATTATATACGACTTGTTTATGCTATTTCAAGCATTTAGTCTAGTGACTAAGCAAAAATATCATCTAATTCATGCTGTTGAAGAAGCAGTATTTATAGCTCTATTAATCAAAATTTTGTTCAAGATTCCTTATGTTTACGATATGGATTCTTCTCTTCCCCAGCAGTTGATCGAAAAATGTCCATATTTATCTATAGTTCTTCCTTTACTAAATTTTTTTGAAGGTCTTGCAGTAAAAAATGCAAAAGTGACAGTTCCTGTTTGTCTTACTCTAGCAAACAATGTTAGAGCAAAATACGGCTCCACAAAAATTGTGCTTCTACCTGATGTTACTCTCGTATAATTTTCAATCACTGTAAAGTCTGATAATGCTGATATATGCTAATTCCACATGCCTCTAATAATTTAAAGAAGCAGTTCTATATTAAAGGCTGCTTAGTAATGTATGTTGGGAATCTTGAAGCCTATCAAGGGATTGACTTATTGCTAGAGAGCTTTTCCCTTGTCCTTAAAGAGCTTGCTGAAGCAACTTTGGTCATCATTGGAGGTGATCCCAACCATATTCAGCGGTATCGTGGACAAGCCAAATATCTTGGTATCGAAGGCAGGGTTCATTGGTTAGGTTCAAAGCCCGTTGAAGCCCTGCCAAGCTACCTCTCGCAAGCTGACATCTTGGTTTCTCCAAGAGTCCAGGGAGTAAATACACCAATGAAGCTTTATTCATATCTTGGTTCAGGAAAAGCAACTCTAGTGACAGATCTTCCAACCCATACTCAGCTAGTTGATGAGACCGTTGCTATGATTGCTGTACCTGAACCAAAGGCCTTTTCTAAGGGTATGCTTTCTCTGATAAGGGATGCTAATCTTAGGAGTCGTTTGGGAATAGCTGGTCAAAAGCTAATCGAAGAGAACTTTTCCCGTCAGGCTTTTTGCGATCGCTTAAACTCACTATATGATTGGCTAGAGAATGAAATCGGATATGTTTCCTCTAGAACTCGTGAAAAATCTTCGATTTCAAATATCTAAAAAATATCTCAGAGATTGGCTATCATGAAGCGAGATTTATCAGAGCTTGTAGGAAAAACCTATGATCTCCTAGTGATCGGTGGAGGCATATATGGAGCTTGTGTAGCTTGGGAGGCTAGTCTGAGAGGATTGTCAGTTGTTTTAGTGGAAAAGGGAGATTTTTGTTCAGCAACTTCTGCAAATAGTCTCAAAATAATTCATGGAGGTTTGAGATATCTCCAGCATGGAGATTTTTCTAGGATGAGGCAGTCGATCAAAGAGCGGCAGGCCTTATTAAAAATTGCGCCTCACCTAATTCACCCTTTGCCAGTTTTGGTACCTACATATGGACATGGTCTAAAGGGAAGAGAAGCCTTAACCTTTGCACTTTTGGTTAATGACCTGGTGAGTTACGATCGAAATCATTGTCTTTCAGATCCTCAAAAACATATCCCATCAGGTCGCACACTGTCCAAAGATGACGTCCTAAAGCTAGTCCCAGGCATTTCTGATACTAACTTAACTGGGGGTATACTTTTTCATGATGCACAGGTTTATAATTCTGAACGCCTGACGCTAGCCTTTCTTCACTCTGCTACACAAATAGGGGCAAAGATCGCTAACTATGTTGAAGTGACTAGCTTCCTTCAGATAAGGAATCAGGTGAGCGGTGTTGTGGCAAAGGATCATTTAACAGGCTGCAAATTTGATATCCAGGCGAAAGCTGTTGTTAACACTAGCGGTCCATGGGTGAGTCAAATATCAAATTTGCTTCATAAGAAAACCTCGTCGCTTACTATACCACTTGCTAAGGCGGTAAACATAGTGACTCGTCCTTTATTCAAACACCCTTATGCAGTAGGCCTTTCGGGCCATGTAGCTCACCAAAAAACAGAACCAATAGAAAGTCAAGGTAGCCGCCTATTTTTCATAGCACCTTGGCGAGGGAAGTCGATGGTTGGTACGGCTTATTTCCCCTACGAAGATAGTCCAGATTCTCTTGCAGTAACCGAGCAAGAGGTTATGGAATTTATTGGGGATATCAATCGAGTCTATCCAGCTGCCAAGCTTCAGTTGGAAGATGTTTGCTTTGTTCATCGGGGATTACTCCCTTGCGCTAATGTTGATCCTAAGGCAGGGAACGTTAAGCTGACTAAGCGGTACCAACTCTATGACCACTGCCAAGATGGATTAGCCGGACTATTATCAGTAGTGGGAGTTAAGTACACGACAGCGAGGAATGTTGCTCATAAAGTGGTCGACTGGGTTATGCAAATATGTAGCCAGGAACCGAGTCAGTCCGCCTCTTCCCTGACACCTCTCCATGGAGGAGAAATTGAGAACTTTAATGAATTCTTACGAACTGCGCAAAAAGAATATGCTTCAATTTTATCGGGAAAAGCAATTCAAGATTTAGTTTATAACTATGGCTCTAGTTATTCAAAAGTCTTAGAATATCTTGATGATTCAGCAGCTGTAAGCAAGAGCATTGGAGACGAACTTCCTATTGATAGTTTTGCAGTTCTGAAGGCGGAGACACGATATGCTGTTAATGAGGAAATGGCCCAAAAACTCACTGACTTAATTTTGAGGCGTACATCTTTAGGTTCGGCTGAACGGCCCACCAATCAGGAAATGCAGATTTGTGCAGACGTTATGGGAAAGGAACTTGGATGGGGACTGAAAAAAGTTCAAGAGGAACTTCAAGCAGCAATAGACTTCTTTGATACTAATTTTTCTTCCTGCAAATCATCACTGTAATTCTAAGCTGAATAAAATAAATGCCTTCACCAATTGCTCATTCAGTTGCTGGATATGTTTTGTCAGTGATCAAGTCTAGAGAAATCAATCTACTTACTTGGAAAAAAATATGGCGAACAGATACATTTTATGTGGTCTTTATATCAAATGCACCTGACTTAGATTTCCTTATCCAGGCTTTCTCGAACGAGAAAATACATCGAGGGTTTACTCATAGTATCACAGCCGCTTTGGGAGTAAGTCTCTTTGCTGTTATTGCCAGCCATATTTTTCATAAGCTATCACACTTTAAATCCCTATTCTGGGTAACGTTGATGCTCTACAGTCTTCATTTATTTTTAGACTACTTCACGGCTGGTGGCCCGGGTATGCAATTGCTTTGGCCTTTCACCAATGAATTTTATCGCTCCTCAGTTTCCTTATTTCCTGGAGTACATCATTCCCGCGGAGTTTTAGACTGGAGCCATATCCAATTCGTTAGCTATGAATTGATATTCTCAGGATTACTGATATGGGGCTTAAAACATTGGAAATCTTATAGAAAAGATAGTAAAAAGTCATTAACTTGATTAGCTAGATATTCATATTTATAGTTGATTCTTAATATGAGGACTACTAAATAAATGTCTTCTGTTGCACTTATAGATGCACATGTCCACATTCATAACTGCTTTAAACTAAGACAGTTACTAGATTCTGCTCGGGAAAACTTTTGTCGAGCTCAGCCTTTGCACCCGGAAAACTGTTTAGGAGTCTTGATTATTACGGATATCGGTCCTCGAAGTTGGTTTCAAGAACTTAGTCAAAATCTCTTTACATGTGATGCCTCGACTTCTTGTAGGGTCGGCGAACAGTGGCTCATTACAAGAACTCAAGAGTCATATTCTCTAATGGCTCAACATTGTCAAGGTCAGAAAATGATTTTGCTCTTGGGACGTCAAATTGTAACTCAGGAAGGAGTTGAGATTTTAGCTCTGATAACTGAGAATGATTTTCCAGATCATTTACCTTTAGAAATAACTGTTCAATCTATTCTGTCTGCTCAGGCTTTGCCAGTATTGCCTTGGGGAGTAGGTAAATGGATCGGACCACGGGGCTCTTATATCCAGCGTTTTTTGGACACTCACTATGCATCTCATATCTTTTTGGGAGACAATAGTGGCCGACCGAGTTTCTGGCCTCGGCCGAGCCATTTCAAGCAAGCCGAACTAAAAGGTGTTCGTATATTGCCAGGCACAGATCCCTTGCCTTTAGAAAATGAGTATCGCCGACCCGGTAGTTTTGGATTTAAGCTTTTATGCTCTTTAGATCAGAACTCTCCAGGAGAAGATTTAAAACGGCTATTGCTGAATCCCTCTACGGTAATTCAGCCTTACGGCGACTTAGAGAATCCACTCCGATTTCTTCGAAACCAATGGATGCTTAGATTCAAATGACCTAAAAAACCCGCTTATTTAACCAATTTTAGTGTAAAATCCATATCTTAATAGTCTAAGTAGCCGGAGAATTTAAAATTTATGGCAAAGGTTTTAGTCACAGGTGGCAAGGGATTTCTAGGTAGCCACTTGGCAGCTAAGTTAGCAAAAACAGAGGATCAAGTTCGTATTTTTTCCCGTCAAAAAGGTACGAATAGTTCAATTTTAAGAGATTCTAATTATGAATTCTCTTGGGGTGATATTAGAGATTCAAGGGCTGTTGAAAATGCAGTTGAAGGGGTTGATTACATTATTCACACAGTCTCTAATTTTCGCAAAGGAGGCTCGGATAAAGATGACGCTTACTCTACAAATGTTGAAGGCACTGAGAACATACTGAGAGCAGCAGAAAAGCATAATGTTCAACACATAATTCACTGTAGCACGATTGGTGTGCATGGCACAGTTTTAGAAATCCCTGCAAATGAAGATACTCCATTCAATCCAACTGATCTCTATCAAGAAACAAAGTTGATTGCAGAAAAGAAGGTTTGGGAATTCTATCAGAAAACCAAATTACCGATCACCGTCATTCGCCCTATCTCTCTCTTTGGAGCGGGCGATATGCGGATGCTTAAGCTTTTTCGTCTGATTAAGCAGGGAAAATTTATTATCGTAGGAGATGGAGAGGTATTATTTCATCCCGCCTATATCGATGATGTAGTTCAGGGATTTCTCCTTTGCCTAGGTAATGAGAGAGCTTTTGGAGAAGCATTCATCATCGGAGGGGAAGGATATTTGACATTGAATGAACTATGTGGCCTGATTGCAGAAGAGTTGAAGGTTCGTCCTCCAAAACTTTATGTGCCGATGGTACCAGTGCTAGCTCTGGCAACTCTCTGCGAGAAAATTTGTGTGCCTTTGGGAATTGAGCCACCCTTGCATAGACGGCGAGTCAGCTTTTTTCAAAATAATCGAGCATTTTCCATCGATAAAGCGAAACAGATTTTAGGATATCAACCCCAATTCTCTCTGGAAGAAGGTATTCAGAAAACAATCCAATGGTATCAGGCACAAGGATGGCTATAGGTTAGATACTATGAGTAATATAGAAAATTTCTCGACTCATGAACCATTGACTATTCAAAAGAATGAAGAGATTCAAAAAACTGCACTTCAAGCAGCATTAATTGATTCTAAAAAGTCAGCCTTACAGAAATATCAAGACTTTGCCGTTGGGTCTTCTAAGTTATCAGCGTTACTGAAATATGAAATATTAACAGGGATATTTGGACCAATTCCTGGAGCACTCGGATTGGTCTTACGTAAACGGTTTTATAAATCTTTGTTTGGTAGTATTGGTCGAGGTGTGGTTTTTGGCAAGTCGATAACAATTCGCCATCCCCATAAGATTCACATTGGCGAAAACGTTATCATTGACGATTATGCTGTTTTGGATGCCAAAGGGACTGATAACCAAGGAATCACCATCGGTAATAATGTCATGATTGGTAGGAATTCAGTGATTAGCTGCAAGAATGGCGATATCACGATTGGTGATAACACTAATATTGCAATGAACTGCTTTATTCAATCTGCCAAAACTGTTCATATTGGCGCAAATGTCTTGATTGCACCATACTGCTATGTGATTGGTGGTGGAGATCATGAAACAGTTAGAACTGATATTCCAATCATCGCTCAGGGGCAGATTGTGAAGGGAATCATAATTGAAGATAACTGTTGGCTTGGCGCTGATGTAAAGGTCTTAGACGGGATCAAAATTGAACGAGATAGTATTATTGGGACGGGTGCTGTTGTCACTAAATCCCTTCCGGAATTTAATGTTGCTGTTGGTATACCTGCAAAGGTAATTAAAATTAGAAAAAACGGCTAATTTAGCTTTTGTTCTAAATAATTGTTCGAGGTTTTTTAGGTTACTTAATTAAGTCACTATCGTTTTAATCATGAAAGCAGTTTCTATACAAAATATTGAGCAGACAGATGATGTCATGGCCTCTAGATCTCTAGACCGACATATTCATGTGATGCATATTATTGACAAGCTAAGTGTTTCTGGATCAGGAGTTCATGGAGTTGGTAGAGCAATTGAGTGGTGGATTCCCCGATTTGATTCTAATGAATTTCGATTCAGTATTTGTAGTTTACGCACGCCTGAAGCTGCTGGAAAAGTTTTTGAGGAACAGGGAATACCTCCTTTTTTCCTTGGCAGAGGGAAGTTTGATGTGAGAACCGTTTTAGATCTAGTTAAGCTGATTAAAAGAGAGAGACCACATGTTCTCCACCTGCACGGTTATGGAGCTACAAATTTCGGACGAATTGCAAGTTTCTTGACAGGCACTCCTAATATTGTCCATGAGCACACAGTAATTGATAATCAACCGCTATATCAAACTATAGTTGACACATTTCTATCACCGCTGACGAGTAAGGCGATTGCTATTTCTCAACCTGTATACGAATTTATGATTCGTCACCGCAAAATAGATCCAGCGAAACTAGATGTATTCTTTTATGGCATCCCGCTTTCTGAATTTCAAGCACCTGAGCAAAGAGAAATTCAAGAAAAGAGGAGTAAATTAAATATTGACCCAGACGAACATGTTATCTGTAATGTTGGTCGCTTAGATACACAAAAGGGACAAATTTATTTGTTAAAAGCAGCAATCCTCGTTCTTAAAGAACTACCTAATACGCGATTCCTAATTGTTGGGGAGGGTCCAGATCGAGAGATGTTAGAGTCTTTCGCTAGGGAAAACGGTATTAGCGATCGTATCATTTTTACTGGATTGCGTAAAGACGTTCCTACATTACTTGCCTTATCTGATTTAGTTGCGATTCCATCTTTATGGGAAGGAGGTCCGTTAACTCTATTTGAAGCAATGAACCTTAGCAAACCAGTTATTGGCACTCCTGCTGGAATGATGGGTGAAGTTATCAGTAATGGTAAGACAGGTTTCCAAGTTCCGTTGCGGAGCGTAGATGAATTAGCTGAGAGAATAATTTATTTGCTCAAGAATCCAACTATAGCAAAGCGAATGGGTGGAAGGAGTTGGAAAGTTTGTCAAAATTATGATATCTCAGCATCAGTGAGACGTCTTAGTGAAATCTACAGAGAGCTCTTTAGAACTTGAGCAATTTAAGTAAGTGAACCAAATATTTACTTAGATAAATTTATTTCTAATATGTATGAAAAAGCTTCTCAACCGTCTAGATTTATCATATCTATATGCTTTTATTGGAGAGGCAACTCTAGGCTTAACATTTGTTTTTTACATTCTATTAGCAAGGATATTAGGTCCTGATCAATACGGAGTTTTCGCAGCAGCTACAGCATTGGCTGGCATCTTATCGTTTTTCATTCAATTTGGTTTGCCAGCTTTGTTGACGCGAGAAGTTGCAGCTCATCCTGATAGAGGACCTAAAGAAACATCAACATTTCTAGTTTTAGAAGGTTTGCTTTCTATCCCTGTTCTGTTACTACTACCCTTTTTAGCTGGCATATTCAAATTTGATAGCAATGGGCTTGTCGTGTGTTACATTGTTGTGCTAGCCGAGGTATGCCGTAGTGCTAAGCAAACATTAAGGGGAGTGATTCGCGGATTGGGGCAGTTTCGGACGGAAACAACTTCTGTAGCACTTGAGCGTTTTTTATCAGTTGCATTCGCAAGCCTTACATTATTTTGGACTGAGAATTTAATTTGGGTTGTCGGCATTTTTACGATAATACGAATCCTGGATATTATAGGATTAATTTTCTACTTATGTCGAAAAACAAAAATCTGGTCTAGGCTCAGCTTGAAGAGTTTATGGCATTCATTACGAATTTCTTATCCATTTGCTCTTTCAAGTGTTTTGTGGATTCTTTATTACCAAATCGACATATTGATGTTGAAAGGATTAGCACAAACTAGTGATGTTGGTTTTTATAATGCTGCTTATCGAATTATCGAAGTTTTTGGTTCAGTCCCTCGTGTAGTTTTTCTCGTTTCATTTACTCGCATGGCTAGGTGTCATGAAAATCATCCAGAAAAACTATCAACTGAACTCTATAAAACAGCTTACCTGCTTCTGTTGTCGACGTTGCCACTACTTATTGTTTCTGGCTTTGGCCAACAAATTATCATAAATACTCTCTATGGTAAAGACTACTATCTTGCAGGTGCCTCATTAGCAATCTTATTGCCAAGCTTGGGGATCAAAATGTTCGGAACTTTAGTTGAATACTTTTTACAAGCAACTCAACGAGAACACCTTCTTCCTATGCTATTGGGAGTCACTGTTGTCTTAAATACTACTTTAAATGCTGTTCTTATACCTTACTTAGGAGCAGTTGGTGCTGCTTTAGCAACTCTATCTAGTGAAATTGTATTAGCTATCTTTGGACTTTGGATAATGGCTCGAGTCGGATTTGCTCAAGTAGGTCGAACGCTTCAAATTATTTCATTATTTAGTTTATTAGCGGCGGCCACTCCCTCTTTTCTTTTGAATGGTCTTAATCCTTTGATATGTTTGGGGATACTCTTAATGAGTATTGGCATAATTGTCTCATTTTCTGCAAAAAACTTTTGTAGAAGTTTATCATAACTCTAGATACTTTGATCAAACATGAATCTAATATTTCTAAATCATAATTTCATTCAATAAAAGTAACAAGGTAACTTCAACCTTTAATATATGTCGAAAAATGTTTGCATTGTATCTATATATTCTTTAATCTTTCATAAACAAATTTTCTGAGGAGAGAAACTGAATGTTCTCATAACCTTATTAAAATACTCTAACTTTTAGTCAAACGGGCATTTTCTACAGTTTTTTTACTGTTTATCAGTTTAAGTTTGAAAATGAAACGTAATCACCTAATTCATAAGACGTATCTATTTATAATTTTACTGAGTTTTTTTAATCTATCATGCACTTCCCAGCATGAGAATCAGTCCAGTAGCTATCCAGCTGTTTCAGAACCCACAGGCAATGACTTAGGCAAGCGAAATGCAATGTTGTGGGAGCATGAAGATTGGGATTTGAATAATCCTTCCTGGAAGGATAACCCGTTTGATTTAGTCGCTACAGTCAGCTTCGAACATCAAAATAGCAATGCCAGTCACACTACGGAAATGTTTTATAGAGGTGATAATACGTGGGGATTTCGCTTTACTGGAACTCATTTAGGTCAGTGGAATTTCACTACGATCAGTAATGATCCCGATCTAAATGGTTATTACGGAAGTATTATCGTTCGACATAATTCAAACCCAAATCTTGCCGGTTTCATGACTAATATTGGTAATAAATTTGCTTTGCAAACGACTGATACCGAAACGCTTCGACCATACTTATTTAATGCCTATATGAATCAGCAAAGCTTTGAGGAAAGTGGCTTTGTTGGGAATTGGACTGATACTCAAGATACAAGTATTTATCTGCAGGATGCAAAAGAGCACGGTTTCGACACAATTTTATTTGCCATTAACAATAGCTGGTTTGAATTTGGAAGTTCGGGATGGGATGAACATAATAGCGTCAATCCTGACATTGAAACCTTTGAGATTCTCGAAAATCTAATCATTAATACACATCGCCAAGGCGGGCGGGTTCATTTGTGGGCTTGGGGTGATGAAGAGCGTAGATGGACACCTATTGGGGTTGGATGTAACAGGCTTACTCGCTTTCTGGAGTCTTGTGATGGTGGTATCAATGGTGAGGCAGACCGCAGGCTGCAACGCTACATTGCTGCGCGCCTAGGTCCTTTGCCAGGATGGACGATGAATTATGGCTTTGACTTACAAGAATGGGTCAGCGAAGAGCAAACAGGGCGGTGGGCTGATTACTTACGAGAGCATATGGGCTGGCCCCATTTATTATGGGCTAGAGGTCGGTTTAACTCTAACCTAAGTGTGGCTTCTTATTCTGGAATGGGTCATACTTACGAGGATGCAGTTAGCAATCTGGAAGCGGATCCCACACGGCCTCATATTTTTGAAGAGCGTGATCTTTACTTGCGCGAAGATTTTCACACCATGGATTGGACTCGCCAACACCTGTGGCGATATACCCTGGCTGGAGGACATGGCGGATTTTGGGGTGTCGGCTTGGATGATGATGCGAAGCCATACCCAAACCCTGAACAACTACGGACGCATCAGCAATTTTGGTTAGAGGAAAAGCGGTTTCTATTTGCGATGAGACCTGCCAATAGTCTGGTGACTACAGGTGATGGATATGTTCTAAAGATACCAAGCAACGCCAATTATGTTGTCTATCAAGAAGATACAGATGTAATTCGAGTAGATTTGTCAGAGATGCAGGGAGAGCAACTCGCGATCGCTGTGAACACGAAAAATGAATACGACGAAATCGACTTGGGGATTTTAGAGCCAGGACAACAGACTTTAGAACTACCTGAAGTTTCTGACTGGGCGATCGCCGTAGGAAAATTCAATCAATAGGTAAAACGCACTATTCAACCGACGCAGGGTTATTCTTCCTGAGCCTGTAGCTGTTCAAAGCGTCGTAGGGCCATAGTGCTATTGCGGCGGTAAGCCTCGACTCGTTCCTGGGCGACAGAGTAGCGGTTGTCGCTGGGGGCGACCTCAGCCATTAGGTCTGAGGCTCGCTGCCAGCGATTGGCTAAATCGAGCCATTCGGTGGCGGTGGCAGCAGTTTGACCATCGGCAGCGGCCTGTTCAGCAATGCGTACTGCTTGGGCAAAAGCATCTTGAGCCGAGGGATCAGTGGCGGCGGATATGGACTCGGTTTCAGTGGGGTTGGAGTCGGATGAGAGCAGTTCTATGCCCAACCAATCTTTGAGCCCCCACCCTACTAACACTAGGAATAGACAGAGGCTGGCCCCGCCTAATAACCCTCGCCAAAACCAGCGCTGACTGGCATCTCCTCGCAGACCATTACGCGTAATGCTGGGCGGTGGCGCAAATTTCTTTCGAGGTAAGTTGCGGTCTTGCCAGAGTCGTACCAGAGGATTGGGACGTCTGAGACGAATCAGTTGTGACCACAGGAGTTGCTTCTGAGGATCACTCTTGATTTCTTCCAGCCAGAGCAGTTGCTGCTCTTTGATGATGCGACCGTTGATGTTGACCTTGGAAATGTGGCGGGGACCAATCGTCTCTAGAATCTGCCTGACTTGTTCAACGACGGTCTGTTGCTCGAGCTGCTCGGGACGTTGGGCTTCACACAACAATTGCAATACGCCCTGATCTAAGACGGCTCGACTGCGGATGCCGTCATCGGCCAGGCGCGTGTTGAGAATTTGAATGATGGCGGCGACGCTTCCCTGGCGCGCTTGGCTACTGATATCGTCAATCGATTGCATCATGATTGGGCCGGGAATTTATCCCCATAGCCGAACGGTGTTATTCATCCTAGCAAGAGAGATCCCAGAAAGGTCATTGCTGTCTGAGATGCTGACTGTCGTTGAAGTGACGGATTTGCCACAGAATGCTGTTGAGGCGGTTGGTGTCGGTATTATGCCAGCGACTGCGATCGCACCAAAATTCGAATAGGGCGGTGTTAGCCATAGGGATTTGCCAGGTGCGATCGCATCCTAAGATTTCCGCAATCAGGTGCTCTAGCAACCAATGATGGCTGATCACCCACAGCCGCTCACCATTGCCATGGTGGGTTAACACATGCTGCCAAAAACGACGGCTGCGGGCTCGACCCGCCGCCAAGCTTTCTGCCTGGGGGATGGGAATCCAGTCGAGGCTGGTCATCATGCGATCGCACAGGTCTGGATATCGTCGGCAGGCCTCTGCCCAAGTCAGGCCGGAGAAAATGCCATTATCAAACTCCTGCAGATCAGGAGTCAGCTGCACCGGCACCGGAGGCTGTGCCTCCACAGTCATGCCATGGCCCAGGCCAGCCACCATATGGGCCAGGGTGTCTACGGCCCGTTGCAAAGGACTGCAATAGATTTGGCTAGGGGGCGCCATAGTCGCCAACCGGCGCCCCAAGCAAGCTGCCTGCCACCGCCCCAGCCCAGATAACGGCGTCGATTGGCCTCCTTCCATTTGCCCCAACGCATTCCCCACCGACTCGCCATGACGCATCAACAGAATCTGTAAGTAATCCATGTGCTATTGACTAATCACCCTGGCAACCATCCACTGATTTCATGCCTGGAGAGGAAGCCTAGCCTTTACAATAAGTAACCGTAGCTTGTGAAGGCCAATACTGCCGATGCTGCTTAAGTCAACCACCCGTCATGTCCGCCTATTTGCCGCTGAAATTCGAGACAATGAGCTGGTTCCCAGTGACAGTGTGCTGACCCTAGATGTCGATCCAGACAATGAATTCAACTGGAGCGAAGAAGCATTGCAGCAGGTCTATCGTGAATTTGATCGCCTCGTGGAACTCTACGATGGGGCTGAGCTGGTCGACTACAACCTGCGCCGCATTGGTTCTGACCTAGAGCACTTCATCCGTACCCTGCTGCAGAATGGTGAGATCAGCTACAACTTAAAGAGTCGCGTCATGAATTACAGTATGGGATTGCCTCAGGTTGTCACTAATCAGTCTGATCAGGCTGATCAATCTGAGTCATCCTAAGGTTCTTTAGCGGCCAGTGGGCCTAAGCATTGTGATCGAGTGCCCCAATCCCGGCTGTCACGCATCAAATCCCGAGACACACCAGATGTGCCAGGTGTGTCAAACGCCATTGCTCCATCGCTATCTCTGGAGCACGGGGCCTCAACCAATTACCCTGCCAGAGGGGACCCGCCTGGCGGATCGCTATCAGGTTAAGGCGGGGGGAATTGTCCTAGATACTCGCCCTGGTCTGGCCCCCGAGCCCGTGGATGAGGTCCCCGACTTCTGCTTGCCCTATCTTCAGCTCTCGGACTTTCCGCTCCATGTCCCGCGCCCCTATGCCCTCGTCCCCGCTGTCCCTGAGCTATCCCTTCATGCCCCAGTGGTGCTACTGGAAGAGGCGGCCATCAGTACAACCGCAGGCACCCCTGAGGTACTGCCCGGCTTGGCCCAGGCTTGGGCAACGGCCCCCGGCTTGCGGCAACTGAATTGGCTCTGGCAAATGGCTCGCCTATGGCAGCCCTGCGTGACTCAAGGGGTAGGCACTACCCTGTTAACCCCCGACGTCTTACGAGTCGACGGGGCGCTGATAAAATTCCTAGAGCTGCGGGCAGATGCCAACCCTCTTGCTGAATCGCCTCAACTGTTAGGGTCGCAGTGGCAATCCCTGATTCCCGCGGCCCATGCTTCCCTACGCCCCTACCTGGAACGCCTGTGTGATCAACTCAGCACCGGACATATTGCCACCGCCTCTGCCCTAGTGGCCCAACTGGAGCGGGCTCTCTTGGCCAGCACCGAGGACCAGACCGTGACGCTGGCCCTAGCCACGTACACTGATCAAGGCCCCACCCGACAGCGCAACGAAGATGCCTGCTATCCAGATGGTGGCACCGCGACTGCCCTAACGTTTGGGACCGGCCAGACGGATCAGCCTTGGCCTCTGATGATTGTCTGTGATGGCATCGGCGGCCATGAGGGCGGTGATGTGGCCTCTCACCTGGCCATCACGACCATCTGCCAAGAGCTACAGTCCCTACGCCAGGAAGCCGTCAGCCGTTCAACTAGATTAGAACCAGCTACCGTTACTAATCATCTCCATCGAGCCATCCGAGTCGCCAACGACGCCATTGCCCAGCGCAATGATCGGGAGCAGCGCCAGGCCCGCGAGCGCATGGGCACAACCCTAGTCACCGCCTTGATCGCTCCTCCCTTTCTCTACATTGCCCATGTGGGGGATAGTCGAGCTTATCGCATTACGGCCCATGGCTGCCGTCAAGTTACCCTGGACGACGATGTCGCCACTCGAGAGATGCGCCTGGGCTATGGCTTTTATCAACAAGCGCTGCAACAGCCTAGTGCTGGTTCCCTGATTCAAGCCTTAGGCATGGGCAGTTCTCAGGGCATTTATCCGACTGTGCAACATTTTCTCCTGGAGGGGGAAGCACTCTTTTTGCTGTGTTCGGATGGGTTGAGCGACAACGATCGGGTTGAGTCTTTCTGGCAGATTGAACTGCAGCCCATCCTGGCTGGAAAACGCTCGGTTAAAAAAGCAGGCCAACATCTGATTGACTTAGCCAATCTCTGCAACGGTCATGACAATGTCACCGTAGGCTTGCTGCAGCTACAACCAGCTCCCTGTGAGCCCGATCCGCAACGGTTACTGGCAGCAGCAGCCATAGCGGCGCCCGAGCCGTTGGTGATGCCGTCTCCTGAGCAAGTGCCGCCACCAGCCCAGCGACTGAGAACGATATTTTGGGGAGGGCTGCTGGCCCTTGGCGTCGGGGCCGGGGCCGGGCTTTGGTGGTGGCATTGGCAGCAACGGCAGGCCCTCATGCCTCGCCAGTCGCCTACGGCGCTCGCCCCTGCCGAGGATAGTCTGCCGCGACCGAGTTCGTCGGTGTCAGCCGGCAAACTTCTGCAGGTGAAACAACCTATGGCAGTCAATGGGGCCTCTGGATCGGCTCGATTCCTCGAGGTACACTCAACCCCTACGGCGGGTCCCCTAGATCAGGCTCTGGCTCATATCCCCCCAGGGAGTATTCTGAAGGTAGAGAAACGGCAAGTCATTGCGGATAGTACTGCCTGGATAAGTATTGTTGTGTGTTCGGTGCCAGGGAGCAGCGCCTCTCCTGAATCAGCATCAAGGTCCGATTCTCCTGGAGGTGCCTCTACTAGCGGCGTTTTGGCAACTCCTGGGCCGCCACTGGGGCCAGGAGACCAAGGGTGGATCCCAGAAGCCACCTTGATGACGCTGACTGAATCAACGCTAACTACTCCAGCCTGCCCCTAATCGGCTGTTTGTTATTAGAGTCGCCCCATATGTCTTTGTCTGAGCCCCTCTCGCTTCAGCTTGCCATCGATCGGCTGACGGTTGCCGCAGAAGACCGCTACGCCATCTGGGTCCTGGAAAGTCCCTATCCAGGCGGCTATGTCCATCACGACCGGATTTGGGACGAGGCACTGTCTAATCTGTGGAGGAATTGGCAAGATTTTTTCTCGCTGCGGCCCTTACCGCAGGTTCCCCATGTCCCGTCTACCTATGTGCCTCAGTTTGATCGGGAGCGACTGTCCTCTATGGCCAACGGGGGGGAGCGACCTCGGGGCTATACCAGTCGTCTGATGCAGGATCTGGGCATTGCCCTGTGGCAATGGTTGTTTGATGGCCCGATTCAGCAGAGTTTGGAGCGCAGTTTAGGAATGGCTATGGGCCAGGATAAGCCCTTGCGGATACGACTAGATATTCGCACGCCGGCTCTGATCAATGTGCCCTGGGAGATCATGCAAGCTCAGTCGGGGCGTCAGGCCATCGCCCTAAGCCAGCAAATTCTCTTTAGCCGCACCACTAGTGCGGTGGATCCGCTGCTGCCACAACGTCTGGATGGCGCGCTGCGCATTTTGCTGGTGTTAGGCCAGGATGAGGCTCTGACTGGCGATGGCCCTAACGCCGCAACACTGCAACTGCACGAAGAGGCCCAGGTGCTGAAGGAGCTGTTGGAGCAGGGGACTTCGGGTTTGAGAGACAGCAGCGACAAGGCCTTTTGCCAGGTACATACGCTGCTGCAACCCGAGCCGGCTGAGCTCATCCAGCAGTTGGAAACGGGGAATTACAATGTGTTTTTCTATGCTGGCCATGGCATTCCGGCTCCCGATGGCGGTCTGCTGTTTTTGCGGCCAGGGTCACCCCTCAATGGGACGGAGTTAGCCCAGGTATTGACCCGGCAGCGGATTAAACTGGCCGTGTTTAATGCCTGTTGGGGGGGACAACCCGATCAACGTCCCCAGCGCACTATGGCCCGCAGCAGTCTGGCCGAGGTGCTGCTGCATCACGGGGTACCGGCGGTGTTAGCCATGCGGGACTCGATTGCCGATGAGGAGGCGCTGAGCTTTATTCAGGCCTTTGCCCAGGCATTGGCGGAGCGTCGACCGGTGGAAGAGGCCGTTGCGATCGCACGCCAGCAGCTGCTCACCCTATACAAATTCAATCAACCGGCGTGGACTCTGCCGATGCTGTACATGCATCCCAGCTTCGATGGCGTCATCCTCAATCCGGTCGTCGACGATGTTACCCGCCTGCCGGGGGAGTCGTCAGGTCACCAGCAACTAGCCACCCTCCGCTTCGTCAAAGATCCCGAGAGTGCCTGGCCCATCTATGGTGGTGTCCTTCGCATTGGTCGCCGCCCTGGCAACGATCTGGTGCTCTCCGAGCCCTGGGTATCGAGCCAACATGCCGAAATTTTCTGCCGCCACGGTAATACCCTGGGGCAGCCTGGTGCCACCTACTATCTGCGGGACTATTCCCGCTATGGCACCCTTTACCAGGTAGATCAGGGATGGCAGCAGGTCCATCGTGGCGAAATCGAGTTGACCCCTGGCACTCAATTACGCTTCGGCAGTCCCAATGGTCAATGCCTAGAATTCGTCATCGAAGATGTCTCCTCCTCTGCCTCTAGCTCTGCCTCCAAATGAGTTTGGTAAAGTAGGTGTATAAATTTTCTGGCCTTGCGGAACGGGGAATGAACGTGATGTAGCTACTGGATGTCAACACCTAGGCCATGTTCAGTGCTGAGCAGGTAGCTGATACCGAGAGGCTCAGAATGCAGGCTAAATGTGGGTAGGTTACTCTTTGTATCTTGGGTTCTAGGCAACGTTATGGCCAACGATTCACGCAAGCCGTCCGCATCACAATCGGGGCGCATCCGCGCAGAGCAGGAACTGTTCCACGCCATTCTAGACGAGCGGGAGCCGTATCCCTGGCAGCCCCACGCTCCGCAACAGGAGGCCTATTTCAGCGAGTTGGAGACCGAATGGGGCCAAGTGGAATTGGCTCCCGAGGAACGACAAACTCGCTGGCAAGCCTTCTCGACTCAGCTGCAGGCTCTCTGGGCCGAAGCCCCCGCTTTGGAGCAAACGACCCTCTTCAACCTGCTGAAGCGGCAGTTTCAAGATCGCATGCCAGACGTCTTGCTGCAGCAAATTTCCCAGCAGGCCATGGCCCTGGTCCGCCAGGGAGATCCGCTCATCGACCGCCTCGTCACCTGTGTCCACAACCTGATGCCGGAGTGGGATCCAGAAGACCTGGCTGTTCTAGCCCGGCCCTTGGCCTATTCCCTCAGAGATGGCCGCGAGGAAGTACTAGACCTGACCCTGCGTTCGGTCCGATCCACGGAGTGGGATAGCCTATCGGCCATCGAACGAGCCCGACTCGGTCTGGCCATTACCTGCTATGCCCTGAGCCAAGCCCAGGCCCTGGAGCAAGACTCGTAAGCCAGTAGGGGCTCAGGGTTGCGATGGTCAAAGCCGGCCCTGAAGGAGCACCGCCCCCGGACTGGAAAAGTGAGTTATCCCATGGCTCCTGGGAAGGGGCAGGGGAGTAGGCTGGGGCCTAGGAACCAGGATCACCAGTGGTTCCTCCATCGAGCCAACCTTCCTGGCTTGCTGCTGCCTCCGATTCAGTGGCGGCGGCGGTCCCATCGGCATCGTCACTTTCTGCCGTGGCCATCGGCTCGTCACCCTGGGTATCGCCAGTCTCGACATCCCCTGTCGGCTCGGCAGGGGTAGCCTCGTCAGCCTCGTCAGCGGCCGTCGGCAGGTCTCCGCGCAGACGGCGGATTTGATTGCGAAAGTAGCCCTGGCGATAGTCCATGTGCTGGGCCACGATCAGGCCCTCGCGAAAGGCCGCCATGGCCAAGTCGGTCTGCCCCTGGGCGGCATAGAGCTGCCCCAGCTGATCGAAGACAGCGGCGATGCCATAGGCGTTATAGCTTTGCCGCTCTAGCTGCAGCAGCAGTTCATAGAGATAGACGGTGTCGTCGACCCGCTCTAGGGATTGATAGATCTCGGCCAGCTCTCGCACGATGTCACTGGCTTGGGCAAATTGTTGCTGAACAATGGCGTCTTCGTAGGCACGCCGATAGAAGGTTGCCGCCTGATTTAATTGATCGATGGCGCGGTAGTTACGTGCGATCGCAGCTTCTAAGGCCGGAATCGGGCTGAGCAACTCCACCTGGCGATAGTGCTGCAGTAGCTGTTGCTGGGCCGTAATTGTCTCCTGGTAACGGCGCTGTTGCTGCTGCGAATCGATCAAGGCCTGCAGGTAGCGCTGTTTTAAGACAGCATCATCTTCAGAGAGTAATTCTTCAGGCGGTAACCGCTCCAACAACTCCTGATAGGTCTCTGCCGCCGCCGCAAACTTAAACCACGCCTGCTGTAGGCGTCCCTGGGCCTGTAGCCAATAGCGATAGGCGACTTGATTGTCCTGGGCTTGGGCCTGCTGTTTTAGCAGCTCATAGGTGGCAATTGCCTCATCGGGGTTGCCCAGCACCTCAAAGCCCACCGCCGTCTCCTGTAACCGCCGCTGATCTAGGGGAGATTGCTCTGCTAAGTTATCTCGAATCTGCTGCAGCCGCACCGTGAGTAGTTGCACATCTTGGGTGCGGCCGGCCTGGCGCACTCGCTGTCCCACCCGCTGAATCGCCGCCAACTCCTGATCGAGGCCCAAGAGCCGCCGCAGTCGCACCTCCCGCATCCAGGCGTCATAGGCTGGCTCTGGCTGTCCGGTTTGAGACAGGGCCAAGGCCTGCTGGTGCAACTGGTCCAGATCCAGTTCTAATTGATACTTCTCTAGGGGGCTCAGGGGACGCTGGATCGGATGCACTGGCAACAGGGGATCCCGAGGCTCATCCAACAACGGATCTGACAGAAATTCTTGCCGCACCACAATATCCAGGGTCTGCCCCATGGCTGGCAGCTGACAGCACAGCCAAAACAGCGCCAGACCACTCCAGCCTGCTAAACGAGCCCACTGACGCTGTCTAGTCATAACCTGCCCTATTGCCAATCGTCACCACAAATCATAGCCTCTATCGGTAGACGCCTCAGGTATCCCAGAGGTTGCAGCCCTAGGAATGGGACCAGAGTACGGTAATCTAAAGATCCGGCAATTTATCCTGTCGCGGACTTGCCAGCCCATTGGTCTGCCTTCCATACACGATTGACTATGTCTGCCACTGTTCCGTCTACCGCCACCCGCACCATTTGCATCGGTTCCCGCAAGAGTCAGCTTGCCCTGGTTCAAACCTACTGGGTGCAAGAACAGTTGCAGCACCAGTTTCCCCATCTCACCTTCGAAGTGAGAACCATGGAGACCCAAGGCGATAAAGTGCTGGATGTCTCCCTCTCCAAAATTGGGGATAAGGGACTATTCACCCAAGAACTGGAAAACTCCATGCTGCAAGGGCAGATCGATTTTGCCGTCCATTCCCTGAAAGACTTACCGACGCGGTTGCCAGACGGGCTGATGCTGGGCTGCGTCACCGAGCGGGAAAATCCGGCCGATGCCTTGGTTGTCCATGAAAGGCATTTAGATAAGCAGCTGGAAACCCTACCTGCTGGCTCAATTATCGGGACATCATCCTTAAGGCGGTTAGCGCAACTGCGGCACCACTACCCCCACTTCACCTTCAAAGACATTCGCGGCAACCTCAACACCCGCCTGCGCAAGCTGGATGACGGTCAATACGACGCCATCATTCTGGCAGTGGCCGGGTTGCAGCGCCTAGATATGGCCGCTCGCATCCATCAAGTGCTGCCCTCTGACGTTTCTCTCCACGCCGTCGGTCAAGGGGCCCTGGGGATTGAGTGCCGCCAGGGAGATGGGGAAATCTTGGATCTTTTACAAGCCTTGGAGCATCCTCCCACCAAATCTCGCTGCTTAGCTGAGCGGGCTTTCTTGCGGGAATTAGAGGGCGGCTGCCAGGTCCCCATCGGCGTGAACACGGTCATCGAAGGGGAGCAGCTGACTCTAACTGGTGTCGTGGCCAGTCTGGATGGTCAAACCCTGGTGAAGGACAAGGTGTCTGGACCCACGGCGGAGGCTGAAGCCATGGGCACCCGATTGGCGAAAGCCCTCCGCAGTCAGGGGGCCCAAGCCATTCTAGATGAGATTACCTGGGCCCATCGCTAAGCCTTATCGGTAGGACCAGCATAGGTGCTGGCCCCTCCTATGCGGCTACGCCCTAACTAAATAAGCTCGTGAGCGCGCGGCCCATGTTCTGCGGTTGTAGGGCATCCATGGCCGCGGTAGGTTCGTAGCCGCAGTGCACCATGCAGTCGGCACACTTGGGATTACCGCTCTGGTGACCGTAGTTCTCCCAATCGGTTTCCTCAATCAGTTGCTTGAAGGTACTGTAATGGCCTTCATTCATGAGATAGCAAGGCTTTTGCCAGCCCAGTACGCTATAGCTGGGGCTGCCCCAGGGGGTGCAGGCATACTCCTTCTCCCCAGTTAAAAAGTCGAGAAACAAGGGATTGTGGTTGAAATCCCAATTCTTTTCGCCCGCTTTGAAGGGGGCCAGAATTTCCCGAAATAGGGCTTTGGTATGCTCCCGCTGCAGGAAGTGTTCCTGGTCGGGGGCCCACTCGTAACTATAGCCTGGCGAGACCATCATGCCATCGACGCCGACGTCGCTGAGAAAGTCGAACAGTGCCTGAATTTCCTTGGGATCGGTGCCATCAAACACGGTGGTATTGGTTGTGACTCGGAAGCCACAGGCTTTAGCGGCGCGAATGGCGCTAATGGCAATATCGAAGACGCCCTGGCGATCAACGCAGTGGTCATGCAGCTCTTTCAAGCCATCGAGATGAATGCTGAAGGTGAGGTAAGGCGAGGGTTCGAACTTATGTAAGCTCTTCTCGAGCAAAATCCCATTGGTACAGAGGTAGATAAACTTGCGCCGTTGTACTAGACCTGTCACAATCTCGTCGATTTGCGGATGTAGTAAGGGTTCTCCCCCAGGAATCGACACCACCGGGGCACCGCATTCCTCCACAGCAGCAAAGCACTCGTCTGGGGACAGATGCTGCTTGAGGATTTCTTTGGGATGCTGGATTTTGCCACAGCCGGAGCAAGCTAGGTTACAGCGAAACAGCGGTTCCAGCATCAACACTAGAGGAAACCGCTTACGTCCCCGCAGCCGTTGGCGAACCAGATATTGCCCTACGGCAAGGGCTTGTTGTAAATGAATGGCCATAGCGTATTCACCCCTCACGTCAACCAGACGCCCCGTTGGTTGATGCGGTGACGTCATAGGTTACATGGTAACGGGGGAATGGGGAGTAGACGTGAGATAGCCCTGAGAAACTATAGGGATATGGGCAATATTCAGTCGTTAGTCCTAGGCACGCCACCGCAGCCAGCGCCAACTATCCTCCAGCAGTGTGTACAGCACCGGCACCACGATCAGGCTGAGCAGAGCCGACGTAAAGAGACCGCCGATGATGGCCACGGCCATGGGCTGACGCAGTTCAGCCCCGGCTCCCCAACCGATGGCGATGGGCAGCATGCCCAGAATGGTCGATGCCGTCGTCATCAGAATCGGGCGCAGCCGCACCATACCCGTTTTAAGGATGGCCTCGGTGCGCGCTAAGCCGTCGCGCCGCAGCTGGTTGATGTAGTCCAGCAGTAACAGGGCATTTTTATCCAGCAGGCCCAGCAAGAACAACAGGCCGATTAAGGAAATCATGCCAAATTCGCTGCCGGTGATCAGCAGGGCTAGGGTGGCCCCTACTAGGGATAGGGGCAACGACAGCACCACCACCAGCGGCTCCAACAGACGACCGAAGGGTAGCATCAGCACCAGCAGCATGCAGAGGATGGCCAGGGCCAAGATCTGAAGGAAACTCCGTAAGACGCTGCCGGCTCGGGCCGAGTCGCTGCCCAGATCCAGGTCTACACCGGCGGGCAATTGGGGAGTCGCCAGGGAGACCACCTTTTGGGTGGCATCTCCCAGGGCTAGGTCAGGGGCCAGGTTGGCGTTGATGTAAGCAACCCGCTGACCGTCGAGATGGTCAATCTGACCAATCTCACCGTCGGTGGTGTCGTCGCCGGTGGCATTGACATCGACAAAGCCGGATAATTCAACGATATCGGCTTTAATGGCCTGGGTTGTTACCTGCAACGCCTCGATATCACTGCCCAGCAGGGCGATTTGCAGCGGTTTCTCGCCACCGGTGTCGACGAAGGGAATCGCCTCGACGCTGACTTGGCTGCCCTCGGGTACCGGCAGAGTCGCCCGCATGACCGCTTGCACCTCGGCGGTGGTCGCTTCCCGGTCGTCTCGCAGCCGCACATACAGCAGGGCGCGGTTGGGGGTACCGCGATCGCCAATGGTGGTGAAGACGGTGTCTACCTCAGTGGTGGCTAGCGCGGCGGCTGCCAAGTCGGTGATGGTGCGTTGGGTGGCCTCTAACAGGAAGGCCCGACCATCGGTTGCGGCGGTGAGTCGATCTGAGGCTGTGGGGAAATCGCCGCGGTTGGCGCCTGTAGGAGTGTCTTGGGAGGGCAGGGCGGTGGTGACGACGACATTGAATTCTCCTCGGTCCAGCTGGGGGATAAAGCCCTGGGGAATCAAGGGAATTAGGGTTACTCCTGCCCCTAGGCTCAGTAAGGCCAGGCCCACGATGATCCAGCGATGCTGCAAGGACCAGGCCAGCAGGTGGCGATAGCCCAGGCTGAGGCCATCAATCCTAGAGGCCTCTGGGGCATCATCGGGGTGGGAGGAATCGCGATGGGGCCTGAGCCAGTAGACCGACAATACGGGCGATAGGGTGCGGGCAATCAGCAGGGAGATTAAGACGGCGGCGGAGACGGTGAGGCCGAAGGGCTTGAAGAATTGCCCCACGGTTCCTTCCATCAGGGCCACGGGTAGAAAGACGGCGACGATGGTGAGGGTGGCAGCGGATACAGTCAGGCCGATTTCCTGGGTCGCTAATAGGGCGGCCCGGCGCGGAGAATTGCCCTCGTCGATGTGGCGCACGATATTTTCTACCTCGACGATGGCGTCGTCGACGATGATGCCGATGACCAGGGCTAGAGCCAGCAGGGTGATGGTCTCTAGGTTGAACTGGTAGCTGGCCATGACGATGGCGGTGCCCAGCAGAGAAATGGGAATGGCCAGGGCGGTGATCAGGGTGGCCCGCCAGTTTCGTAGAAATAAAAAGATCACGCCGACGGCAATGAGAATGGCCAGTATCAGAGAATCAATGGTGGCTTGGACGGCCTCTTGGATATAGTCGGCCTGGGTGGCGGCCTGGGTGAGTTGCAGCTGCGGATATTGAGTCCGGAGTTGTTCGACTTGCTGCTCGACTTGTCGGACCACCTCTAGGGTATTGGCCTGGGCCTGTTTGATTATCCGCAGGGCCAGGGCTTGGTCGCCGTTGAACTGGATCAGGGTAGGGAGCTGTGCGATGGCGGCGTCAGTGTCGGGGGTCGGGGGTTGGGCCTGGCCTAGGATATCGACGCGGGAGACGCCGGCAATGGTTGCGATCGCAGGGGCGATGTCGGCCTCTGCGACGGTCGCCAACTCCTGCAGAGAACGACCGTCGTCGGTAATGGCATAACTAACCACCGCCGATTCATTCAAATTCAGCGGCGTCATCTGATAGCTGGCACCCGTCGGTAGGTCTAAGGCATCTAATTCAGCCTCGACCGCCTCACTGGCGGCCGTCAACTGTCGCCCCACCTTGAAGGAGAGATTGACCACGGCCCGTCCTGGGTAAGAGACCGACCGAATTTCCTGGAGATCCTCCAGGGATTGCAGCTGACCTTCCAGAGGAGTCGTCAGCTCCGCCTCTGTGACCAGGGCCGTCTCGAAGGGACCATTGGCAGTCACCACCACCACTGGAAAGGTGATGTCGGGAAACAGGGCATATTTAAGGGAGCCAAAGGCGAATAGACCGGCTACAGTAACGGCAATCCAGAAGCCAATGGTCAGCCAAGGAAAGCGAATGGCTAAGCGAGAAATATTGAGATGGTGCCGCAGTGCTGGACTGAATAGGCCCTTTTGCATAGAGTCAACCGCTACCAGCGGGGGGTATCGTCATGGTTGGGGCGGTAGAGTGGAACATGACCTAGACTAGCTTGCCTTATTTTGTGTCACGCATTAAGACGATTTTGGTGCCCCAGGGAGCAGAATACCGCAGTGTCTGTCGCGGTCTCCGGCAGATAAAGCATCCGCCGCGGGTAGTGGCGGTGCCTTTGGGTCCCAAGGGGGTGAAAACCAGGTTGATGCAGGAATCCAAGTTAGGGCCGACATTGATGGTGGGCCTAGGAGGCGGTCTCAGGCCCCAGTACCGGGTCGGAGATGTGGTCATCTATCGTGACTGTGTCGATAGCCTGACGGGTAAGGAGCGCCGGCAACGATGCGATCGCACCCTGACCGACCATCTGGTCCAGCAACTGCCTGGGGCTATCCTGGGTCGCGGCTTCACCAGCGAACGGGTGATTACTGTTCCCCCAGAAAAACAACAATTGCACCGACGCTTCGCCGCCGATGTCGTGGATATGGAAGGGGCCGCCATCCTGGCAGCGCTCTCTGCTCAACCGGTGGCTATGATCCGGGTGATTAGTGACGACTGTCGCCAGAGGCTACCGAACCTAGAGGCAGCCCTGGCCTCAGATGGACGGTTACGTCCCTGGCCCCTGACCTTAGCCTGCCTGGGCCACCCCCTGGCCGCTGGGCGTCTGATTCGTGGCTCCTTGACGGGGTTGGCGGTGCTGCAACGGCTGATGACTCACGTGGTTCGCGACTAAACCCATGGCTCTTTTCCTGCGACCAATGCCGATGATGCCCCAACCAGGCCGGCGACCGTGAAACGACTGTCGATTTTAGGCCTCTTGATGGGGGTGGCCCTGCTCAGCGGGCTGATTCTCTGGCAAGGGCTGGAGACCCTGGAGCAGTTATTTAGCCAGGCGGGGCCAAGCCTCTGGCTGTTGCCCCTGTTCTACCTGCTGCCCTACGGCTGTGCCGCCCTCTCTTGGCATGCCCTATTCGCCCCTAAAGCCCATCCCCCCTGGTCGCTGCTGCTCTACGGCACCTGGATCAGTCTGGCCATCAACTGGTTATTACCAGTGGGTCAAATCGGTGGTGAGTTGGCCCGGATTCGACTGTTGCGGCGGCGGCGCCATGGGGTTGGCCCCACCGTCGCCAGTGTGGTTGCCGATCAAACCCTGCAAATTTTCACCCTAGCCCTGTACAGCTTGTTGGCGATGCTGTTGTTGACCTCCCTGACTCAGCAGCGCTGGGATCTCAGCATTGTCATCACCGGCCTGGTGATAGCAGCTGTGAGTTGGGGAGTGTATCGGCTGCAGCGGGGTGGCCTGTTTCAACGCTTCGCCCGGGTGGCCCAGCGCTTTGTGGCCGCCTCCCCCGATCGCCTGCAACAGGCGGGAGCGGCCATTGATACTGCCCTAGCAGCCCTCTATGGGCGCCGGCGACGGTTGCTGCAAGCGACCGCTTGGCGAGTCGGCTTCCGGTTGCTCTCGGCGGCAGAGGTCTGGCTGGCCGTCTGGTGTTTGGGCCATCACCTCTCTCCCTTAGAGGCTGTCATTATCGAGGGGTTGGCCCAGGGGATTCGCTCTGCCGCCTTCGTGATTCCTGGCGGTTTGGGGGCCCAAGAGGGGGGGGATCGTGCTGGTGGGATCTGCCTTGGGGTTACCGCCCAAGTGGCCCTGGCCCTCTCCCTCTGTAAACGGTTTCGAGAGTTGGTGTTAGGGATGCCGGGGCTGTTGGTCTGGCAGTGGCAAGAGGGATGGCAGCTATTGACCGGGAATTCCTCTAAACAGCCTTAGGTAGGGGCCGCCGTAGCAGTCCTCGAGCCTGATAATCCTGTACGGCATCGGCCAGGGATACTTCGATGGGGCGGCAAGTCAGCCCTAGCTGCTGCTGAGCCTTGTGGCTGCTGAATCGCAGCGGACTGCGGGCCAACCGTACCCGGTTAGGGGGGCCGCCGGGGGACGATGGGTAATATGATCGGCCCAAAATTCTTGCACCACACTGATGGCATAGGCCAGTCCATAGGGGATCTGCCGCTGGGGCATGGAGAGCTCCGTAATCTGCTGCAGGTGCCCCAGCAGTTGCTGCAATTCCAGGTTGGTATTGGCCCAAGATATACCGTTCGCCCACCTGTCCCTTCTCGGCCGCTAGCAGATGGCCCAGGGCCACGTCGCGGGCGTCGATCAGGTTCAGGGTGCTGTTGAGGAAGGCTGGGTAGCGGCCATTGAGGAAGCCCAGCAGCATCCGGGAGGGCGGCGTCAGGCGGCGATCTCCAGGGCCGATGGGAATGGTGGGGTTGACGATGACCACCGGCAATCCCCGGGCCGCTGCCGCCAGTGCTTCTCGCTCGGCCAGAAATTTCCCCTGGCAGTAGGGACCGACCATGTCATCGAACTCTAGCCGAATGCTCTCATCGGTCTCTTGGCCGTCGGCAGGGATGCGATCGCACTTAAGAATCGACTCGGTGGAGGTATGGACGACCCGCTCCACCCCCGCGGCCTGGGCGGCGGCCATGACGGTGCGCGTGCCCTGCTGATTAATGGTCAAGAAATCTTGTTTACGCGGGGCCCAGAGGCCGGCATTGGCGGCCAGGTGGAACACCCAGTCTATGTCGGCCATGGCCTGGGTGACCGGCTCGGCATCGACGATGGAGGCCTGGACATAGTCAATGGTTGGTTGGGGCTGCTGGGGCCGATCCAAGTCCAGAATGCGGATGGTATGGCCCCGCTGCTGCAACAGCCGCACCAAATGCTGGCCGATAAAGCCCAACCCTCCCGTCACCAGACATCGCTTGCCCATAGTCTCTAGTGGATTCCCCCGGCCTGATAGACTCTGAGGGGAAGAATGACATGTCGGTGGCTAGACCGCAACTATCAACAGCCCGACTTCAAACCTCCATGGGACACTCTCACTCACCCCGACTCCTGCATCCGTTGATGGGATGCAATCTGGCTACCCTGGTCCAGGTGCTCCGCCGCCATGGCGGTGTCGCCCCCCGCTTTGCCGGTCACCTTGCGATCGCAATGGCCGCCACCCTGCTGCGCTGGCCCTTTACCACCTATGAACGCTGGCAGGTCAGCCGCACTGCAGCGCCCGCAGCGCCCGCTCCCGTTTTCATCGTGGGCCACTGGCGCAGCGGTACCACCTTTCTCTACGAACTGCTTAGCCGCGCTCCTCAATTTGCCTACGTTTCTCCCCTGGCCACCGGATTGCCCTGGGACTTTCTTACCTTGGCCACCCGGCTACAGCCTCTGCTAGAAAAAGCCCTGCCCCAGGATCGCTTCATCGACCAGGTGCAGGTTACCCCCGACGCCCCCCAGGAAGACGAAATTGCCCTGGCCAACATGCAGTCGGTGTCTTTCTACCATGGGCTGTATTTTCCCCCGGCACTTCCAACGCAACCTGGAGGCCGGTTTATTCTTCGATCACTGCTCTCCCCAGCAGATAAAGGGCTGGGAATGGGCCATCACCCATTTCTTAGACAAGCTGCAGCGCCAACATCCCCACCAGCAGCTGCTAATCAAAAACCCCGTCTATACCGGGCGCATCGCTCAACTGCGCCGCCTCTGGCCCCAGGCTAAATTCATCCACATCTATCGCAATCCCTATCTCGTCTTCCAATCCACCCGCAACTTCTATCAGAAACTGCTGCAGGAACTGGCCCTGCAGTCCTGCGACGCAGTCCCCATTGACCAAGTCATCCTGAGCACCTATCCCCGCCTGATGACCTCCCTGCTGCAAGACTCTGCCGCCCTGCCAGAACACGACTTTGTCGAATTGCGCTTCGAAGACTTTGAGGCCGATCCCCTGACTCACCTAGAGCACAGCTACAGCCAACTGCAACTCGACGGCTTTCAGCAGGCCCGCCCCCACTTCATAGCCCACCTCAAGTCCCGCCAAGGCTACCGCAAAAACCGCTATACCTTCACCGCTGAAACCTTAGAGCAGGTACAAACCCACTGGCAGCCCTTTCTAGACCGTTGGGGATATCAGCCGCCTGCGGAGTGAGAGGGGAGATGGGTGGATGGGGTGATGGGGTGATGGGTGGATGGGGTGATGGGGATAGCGCAGCCTGTCCGCAGGGCTTAGGCATTTTAAGGGTTGAATTTTAAGGGTTGAGTTTTGAGTTCTCTCGGTAATGATTGGGTTTACCCTCAACACTGGTCATTTAAAACTCTCTTGCCTGCTCACCCCTGTCTTGGTTCTGGTCTACTAGCCAAGCAAAAAGCCCCTCGCTACCCTGCCGATGCGACGCGATCTATAACGACTAATCGACAGGCTCTTCCGCAGGGTCCAGGGCGACGGTTCGCCCTGGTTGAGGGGGTGCCGGGGAAGCGAAATTCCCCCGGGCGAGTACCCCGAGCTACTCAATTAAGCGTCGTCTTATCGAGGTCTACTACACCTAACCGATGCAACCCGATCTAGCGCCCCTCACAGATATGGCCGATGAACCGCGAATCAAGACCCGCTAGATCGCTGAGGCACGTGTTTTATTCATGGTGTCAGCATGAGCTTGGCCATTCCCGCCGGCGCAGGGATCCACCCTGAAGTGCTTCTCCCACCATGGATTCCTACGGAAGTGAGAATGACGGGTTGGGTTCGATACCGGCTAAGACATTTGGGTGTATGAGCGGACTTGATATGAGTAATAGAGCGATTCAGTAATAGATTGATGAAGAGCAGGCATAGAATGCCCTCCTGCTCCAACTTGTAACGCTGCCGACGCGATTGCTAAAGAAATCAAGTGATATTCTCCACTCGTAAGCCATAAACTCTCAGATTGCTTTAAGCTTCAGCTAGCCACTTCCTTTAAGCTTTGAACGGTAATTCTCTGCCGCTTTAGGGTGGCCTGGCAGCGAGAGACCCTCCGGTGTTCGATTATTCATGTGTGAGGAGACAACGTTATGAGTCTGCATAACGAGGCCCTGGAAACGCTTAAACGCACGAGTCGTACCTTCTATATTCCCATCAGCTTGCTGCCTGAGCGCCTTCAAGATGCAGTAGCTGCCGCCTATCTGTGTATGCGGGCCATCGATGAGATTGAAGACCATCCTGAGCTCGATAACGCCGTCAAGGCAGAACTCCTGCGCACGGTCAGTGTCAGTCTGCAAGGCGGCTTTGAGGGCTCCCGTCCCCAAGACTTCTCAGCCGGCCTAACCCACTATCAGCACCACCTAGATGAGGTATCACTGCGCCTTGGCGATTGGGCCCTGTTGGCACCCGCGTCTATTGCCCCGCGAATTTGGGATGCCACGGCGGCCATGGCTAACCGCATGGCCTATTGGGCCGACCGCAATTGGGGCATCAATACCTACGAAGAACTCAACCAATATACTTTCAGTGTGGCCGGGGCTGTGGGGCTGATGCTGTCGGATCTTTGGGCCTGGCATGATGGCACCCAAACCAACCGCAGCTATGCCATTGGCTTTGGCCGCGGTCTGCAATCGGTGAATATCTTGCGCAACCATCTGGAAGACCGCCAGCGGGGGGTCGATTTCTTTCCCCAGGGTTGGGTTGCCGAAGACATGCACCAGTATGCGCGTCAAAATTTGGCCTTAGCCGATGCCTACGTGGCAGAGTTGCCAAAGGGTCCGGCCCTAACCTTCTGCAAGATTCCCCTAGCCCTGGCCTACGGCACCTTAGATGCCCTAGCGGCGGGCAAAGAGAAGCTGAACCGTGGCGATGTGCTGGCTCTGATCAGCAAGGTGATGGCTGTTCCCCGGTAGTTCTCTAGGCGGCCTGGCCCTTAAGCTGGCGATAGCGGCCCAGGGCCATTAGCGGGAAGTGCTGCCGGTAAAAGTGATAGCGAATGTAGAAGTGGCCCGGAAAGCCGGTGCCGGTAAATTCGGCTTCATCCCAACTGCCGTCAGGCTGTTGCGTCCTGGTTAGATAGTCAACGCCCCTAGTGATAGCGGTGTCGGCCCAGTGGCCAGTGGCTTCGGCAGCCGCCAGTAGGCCCAGCAGGGCCCAGGCGGTTTGGGAGGCGGTGCTAGTCCCCTGCCCTTTCAAGCCGACATCGACATAGCTCCGGCAGGTTTCTCCCCAGCCGCCATTGTCGTTTTGGCAGCGGACTAGCCAGTCGGCACCCCGTTGAATGGCCTGATGGTGGTGGGGAGCTACCAAGGCCAAGGCAGCCAGGACACCACTGGTGCCGTAGATGTAATTAACGCCCCAACGGCCATACCAACAGCCCTCGGGGTCCTGCTCCCGCACCAGATAGTCCAGGGCCCGCTGGATGCGGTCAGCATTTAGGGCTCCCACGGCGGGCCGAGGATCACCTGGACCAGCAGGACCTGCGAGGGTACCTACCATCTCTAACACGCGGGCGGTAACATCGGCAGTGTTAGGGTCGATCATGGCCTTGAGGTCGCCGTAGGGGATGCGATTCAGCCAGGCTTGATCGTTATCGATGTCGAAGGCAGCCCAGCCCCCGGGGCGACACTGCATGGTGGCAATCCAGTTGATGGCCCGGGCTATGGCCGCCTGCTTCAGGGCCTCGTCTGGTAGAGTGACTGCCGCTAGGGTCATCACCACCATGGCGGAGTCATCCACATCAGGATAGACGCGATTCTCGTATTCGAAAGCCCAGGCTCCGGGCTGGCCCTTGGGATTTTTCACGGCCCAATCACCGTAGTCCAGAATCTGCTTTGCCAGCAACCACTGGCCCCCTTTTACCAGGGCCGGATGATCGGGGGGCAGGCCAGAATCTGCCAAGGAGCGCACCACCAGGGCCGTATCCCATACGGGGGAGACGCAGGCCTGCACCCAGTAATGCTCTGGCGTTTCCAGGGCGAAGTTATCGACAGCTTGCAGCCCCCGATGCACGATGGGATCGGCCACATCGTAGTCGAGGCAGCGTAGGGCCAGTAAAGAGTTCAGCATGGCCGGAATAATGCCGCCCCAGTCGCCACTGGCTTCTTGACGTTCGATGATCCAGTTTTCGGCCAGGCGCAGCCCCCGTTCGCGAAAGGGGACTAGGTTCCAGGCTTCCCCTAGCTTGAACAACTTATCCAGCCAGAGGAAGACATCGCTCCAGTCATTACTGGCGGGTAAGGCAAAGCGCACCTGATCCCGGCCTTCGCTGTAGAGTTCATCCAGGGATAGGCCATCGGCCACCATAAACACCGGCTTGCGATCAAAGACCACTAACAGGGGCACGGTACTGCTGCGGGCCCAGCTAGATAGTTCATAGATGGTGAAGGGGAAGGGGCGGGCCAACAGCATCACCCAGGGGGGCAGGGAGGGCAGGCCGCGCCAGTCATAGCAGCCCACCAGGGCCAGATGAAACTTGGTGAAAATGCGGGTGCGGCTGATGCCGCCCCGAGCCAGGATAAACTCCCGAGCCTGGATCAGGGCCGGATCGGCGGCGGGAACTCCCAGTAAGCGCAGGGCTAGATAGGCTTCAACGGAGGTACTGAGGTCGCCGCCATCGCCATAGAAGAGCTCCCAGCCGCCGTGGGTCCGCTGTTGCGATCGCAAATAGGCCGCTGCCTTGGCCAAAGGGCGGGCCTGGTCAGTGCCCCAGATCTTATGCAGAAGAATAATCTCAGCGGTGATGGTGACATTGGATTCCAGCTCAGCCACCCAGTAGCCGTCAGGATGCTGTTGGGCCAGGAGATGCTCCTGACTGGCGGCAATGGCAGAATCAAGCTGAGACGACGTCATCCGAGGCTGAATTTGCATAAATAAGGCTGTATGCTGGCTACCTAGAGCATCATAGAGGAATTGCCTCGCTGCTGCTGTCCCGATATTGCGCGATCACCATGGCTACCCTTGGGCTAATTCTGGTTACCCTGTCGCTGTTAATCTGGCTAGGGCTGCTACTGGGCTGGGGGCAGTTCTGGCGGGCCGACCAGCGCCTACCCGAGCTGGCAGAACTGCCCGAGTTGCCTGACTATCCAGCAGTCTGCGCCATTATTCCGGCCCGCAACGAAGCCGAGCTGCTGCCTACGACGATGCGATCGCTGCTGCAGCAAGTCTATCCCGGCCCTTTCAAAATCATCCTGATCGATGACCATAGTAGCGATAACACCACCGTTGTCGCCCGGCGTATGGCTGCCGAGTTAGAGGCCACAGAGCGACTCACTATTCTGAAGGGGCAACCCCTGCCCCCGGGCTGGAGTGGCAAACTCTGGGCTATGGATCAAGGAGTTCGTCAGGCGCTGCAAGGCTCTGCCGCTCCCACGTATTTGCTCTTTACCGATGCCGACATCGACCACCATCGCCACAGTCTGCAGCAATTGGTGCGCTACGCCCACCGGCACGAGCTAGATCTCACCTCCCTAATGGTGCGGCTACGCTGCCAGAGCTTCTGGGAAAAGGCCCTGATCCCCGCCTTCGTCTTTTTCTTTCAGAAGCTTTACCCATTTCCCTGGGTCAATGATCCCAGCCGAGCCATGGCGGCGGCGGCAGGAGGCTGTATTTTGATTCGGCCTCGAGCCCTAGAGCGCATCGGCGGTCTGCAGAGGGTGTGTAATGCCCTGATTGATGACTGTGCCTTGGCCGCAGCCGTGAAGTTGACGGCGGCCCCCGGTCAAGGCCGCATCTGGCTGGGGCTCACCACTCAGATTCATAGTCTGCGTCCCTATCCTTCCCTACAGGCGATCTGGCAGATGGTGGCTCGCACCGCCTACACCCAGTTGCACTACTCTCCCCTATGGCTATTCGTCAGCCTGATAGGCATGACCCTAATCTATCTCGTGGCCCCCTTGGCGCTCCTTTGGGGCCTGTTCAGCAGCCACGGCATCCTGATGCTACTGGCCGCTATCACCTGGGGGGTAATGGCCTTGGCCTACCGGCCGACCCTGCGACTCTATCGACTCTCTCCCATCTGGTCCTTGGCTCTACCGGCCATTGCCCTGCTGTATACCCTGATGACCCTAGACTCAGCCCGCCGTCACTGGCAGGGTCAAGGCGGGGCCTGGAAAGGCCGGGTATATTCTGGCTCCTGACCCTACTGCCTGAGGCCGATGGCGATCATTGAGGCCAGCTATGGACTCTAGCCCAACCAGCTCTGACTCACCTGGCTCAGCTGCTGCCATTCATCGGGGGTCATGGACCAGCCCAGCGCCCCGGCATTCTGGCTGGCCTGTTCACCCGTCTTGGCACCTGGAATCGGCAGCACATTGCCCTGGGTGATCAGCCAATTCAGGGCTACCTGGGCTGGGCTGCGCTGGTGGCGACGACCAATCTCCTGGAGCGTTTTCAACACCAACTCGATACGCACGAGCCCCTGGCGACTAAAGCGGGGATCGAGTCGACGGGCCCCTTTGGGAGGTTGATAGGTGTCACGGCTGTATTTACCGGTCAGCAGTCCTTGGGCTAAGGGACTATAGGCTAGAATCGTTACCCCCAGCTGTCGCGCTAACTCGAGCACGCCATTGGTTTCGATCTGGCGATGCAGCAGTGAATACTGCACCTGATTCACCGCCAGGGGGATGTCCCACTGAGCTAAATAGTCGTGGGCTTGCTGCATTTGCTGGGCCGAATAGTTACTCACCCCCACGGCCAGGGCGCGACCTTGCTTCACCTCCGCCGCCAGGGCTTGCATCAGGGTCTGCTGCCCCATGAAGAAATCGAAGGGCCAATGAACCTGATAAAGCGCCACCGTGGGCAATTGCAGGCGCTTGAGGCTGGCCGTGAGGGCATCGGCTACGGCGGCGGTTCCCAATCGCCAGGGCAGGGGCAAATACTTGGTGGCCACTGCA
Source organism: Halomicronema hongdechloris C2206 (assembly GCF_002075285.3). Lineage (GTDB taxonomy): Bacteria > Cyanobacteriota > Cyanobacteriia > Phormidesmidales > Phormidesmidaceae > Halomicronema_B > Halomicronema_B hongdechloris. The sequence continues at coordinate 4,399,478 of NZ_CP021983.2, forward strand.
ACCGGGCGATCAGTGGTCTGTAAAAATCTGCCCAGCAGCTCCTCTGATTTGCCTAGTCCATAGACTTCTGCTGTGTCGAACAGTTGGATACCGGCATCGAGGGAGGCCTGAAACGCAGCCTGTACCTGCTCGGTGCCGTAGTCCTTGCCATAACTCCAGAACAGAGAATCCCCCCAAGACCAGGTGCCGACCCCCAGGGCTGGCACTACAGGCCCCTTAGGCCCCAACTGCAGTGTCTGCACTGCTGTCTCTATGCTCATGGATTACGCTCCTACTGCCTATGAACAACCATCCTGTCAAACGGCAACCAGAGGAGTCCCACCCCGGCGATGGCAGGGGAATGCGGGCTATCCTCTTGCCTAGCTATAGGGTACGTTAAAAAACGTTACAATGCCGGGGATGGCCCATCCAGATGATTTGGCGTCTCTATCTCTACCGATCTGAACGGCTCTACAAGGGATATTGAGGCAGGTTACGGGCCGGAAAAGATCGCCTCATTTAAGTCTTGGCGGCTGAGGGAATATTTGAAGACGCGTTGAATGTCGCGACCGTCTTCCCCGGCTGCGATGTAGCAGACCACGATGGAGTCGATCTCCAGCACCAGATCAGCCTGCCAATCATCCCGCTTGATATGCCAGCAATGGCAGGCCGATTCATCTTGCTGGCAGCCCTGTTCCCGTAACCATTGCTCGATGTCGGGCAAGGGGTGGTTATAGAGGGGAGTATCAGCCGAGGGAAAGTTCATGGGCAAGAGATGTATAGGTAACCGATGGACAGTTCAGGCCCTTACAACCAGCGGGGAGACACCGACCTCATATCAGGCCGGGATGGAGGCCTGGGAATATCCGACTCGAGATCAGTGCCCTCAGATGCAGCTCCTTCAGATGCAGTCGGTGGGGGAGATGGGGAAGCTTCGGGTTGCTCTGGAGAGGCCTGTCGCTGGGGCGGAGCTGCCGCTTCTGGATGGGTTATCTCTGGGCCGGCCGGGGGAGAGAAGGGAGTAAACGCAATTTCCCCCTGGGTAACGCCAATGGCCACCACCAGCACCAGGCAGGCCACAAAAGTCACTCCCAGGATGAACAGGGCAAACACTTCCCCGGCAGACAGGGGCCGATCGGTGGGCTCTAAGTAGGCACTTTTAGAATAGGCGGGCGGCCGCTGACTAACGGGTTTATTGAGGTGGGCGGGGGCTTGCATCACTGGCAGCCGAGAATAACCGACTTTTTGATCGTAGGCCAGCCGACGCTCTGGGCTACTGAGGGTGGCGTAGGCCTCATTCAGACGCTGAAATTTCTCCGTAGCCACGGTGGCTGGCAGGGCGGTGGTGTCGGGATGATAGAGCTTGCTCAGATCGCGATAGGCACGACGAATATCCTGCACGGAAGCGGTTGACTTCACGCCCAGGGTGTCGTAGTAGGTCTTGGGAGCTGGAACTGGCTGCGGCATCCTCTTATCTGTGAGGTCAGCAGGAAGCTGGCTCTAACTCCTGAGACCGAGTCAGGCGAATTTGAGCCAGGGCAAAGACAACTGGAATGATGCGGCCGTAGTTGGTTGCGATCGCACGCCACCCCAAATCTGCTGCGAACCAAGCCCACAGGGCTGGCCCCAGAAACGCCAGCAGTGTCCGAGCCGCGCCATAGCGAGCCGCATTCACCGCCATGCCGCGGGAGGCTAGCTGCAATGCCGCCCGACTCTGCACCTGATTAGCCACTGTCAAACCACCCTGCACCAGGGCCTGCTTCGCCACTTGATACTGAGCAAAGTGGATGGCAAACTGTCGAGCCAGTTGCTGCAACAACCAGGGGCGCAACACCGAACTCACCGCTAAGGCACTACTGCCCTTCACTAACAACCCCATAGGATTGCGCTGCAATGGCAAGGGTAGGGCCTGAAATTGCTGGGAATTCCCCAATTCTTGACGCATCCGTCGCTGCAGCACCGCCTTCTCCTGGGGCGACAAGCGTTCCCAAGTGCGCTCCATGCCATGGAGAAACACTTCCGCCTCTAAATCAGCCGTGGATAGGCTCTGATCATAGGACACCTGGAGATGACGGCAAACCTGTAGCAGGATTTGACGATAGCTAAGCTGATGGCTGCGGCGACGCAATGTCGTCACCCCATCCGCCGCTAAGAAACGAAACCGTTCCTCCAATAACGCCATCTGCTCCTGGCGCGAGCAACTCTGCACCGCCAGCGGATTAGGGGTGTAGACATAGTCCAAGGGATTGAATTTCGGCCGAAAGAGGAGGTCGATCAAGGCCTTCAATTCATCGTCCGTCGCTAATTCCAGGGCAGCTCTCAATTCATCCACATCGCTTACCATCGGGCGCGTCGGCATGCTGTCCCTTATTTTGACACACTTTATCCAGGGGAGTGGCCATCCCCCTTCCCTGGGCCCACTGCCGCTGCCGATCGCCGCGTCAGCCAATCCGCCGCCCATTCCAGCGCGGCCTGGGCAGTATCGATCTGCCCCCGAGCCTGGGCCAATTGCAACGCCTCCAGCAGTTGACCAATACAAGGGCCAGGCTGCAATTGCAGGGCTTGCATCAAATCACGCCCCGTCAGCAGCGGCTTGGGATGGGCCACAGGATCACTGGGGTCTACATAACGATGCATCAACGGGGCCATAGTCTCCATCGGCACTCCCCGAGCCAAGGCGACGATAGCCGTCCCCGGAAAACTCGCCCCGACCCCCTTAAAGAAGTAATATTGCTGCCCTGGAGACAGTCCCTGGACCAACATCTCAGTTAACAGATGCCAGCCTTTAAGAATAGCCACCACCGCCTGCTGCTCCACCCGACTATACTTGAGGCGCCGTAAATTTTCCTCCGCCATGGCCGGTTCTGGCAGCAGGAGTTGGCTGAGCTTAGCAGCCTTGAACCAACTGCGATGGAGCCCGGGTACCGTCTGTTCTCGCAGCCATCCCATTAGTATCTGACCATAGAGAGGCCAGGTCTGCTGCAGGTGCTGGGCCGTCCGATCGATGGCATCAACGATTCTTAATCCGGTTTCACTACTCCCAGGCAACCAATAGCGCACCAGGCCATCTTGCCAAGCCATCTGCAATAGCGGCGTGCCGGCAGCAGAACTCAACAGACAATCCAGTTCCCCTCGCACTCGCTCCGCCGCCACCTGTTTGATTAAGGGAGCCAATTGGCGAATGGTCTCCTGAGTATCTGGATCCAGAGCAAATCCTAATTGAGCTGCCTGGCGATAGGCCCGCAGTAAGCGCAAGGGATCATCTTTTAGATTTTCCGGGGCAATCATCCGCAGACTAAGCTGCTGCAGATCGCCATAGCCCCCTAGGGGATCGAGCAGGGCCTCGCTGTGGGGATGATAGGCAATGGCATTGACGGTAAAGTCGCGCCGATGTAAGTCAGTGATCAGCGTCGGCCCCACCTGCTGGGCAAAATCGACGGTGGCGTTGTCAAACACCACCCGGGCAATCTGATGCTTGGCATCAAGCACCACGAACCCCGCTTGATAGTGCCGGGCAATCGTTTCAGCTGTAGCCACTGCATTTGCGGATAAGACAAAGTCTAAGTCTAAATAATCGGCTTGACGCCCCAATAAAGCATCCCGCACACTACCACCGACCAGATGGGCAGACTCCGGCAGCAGAGACAGCTCAAAGGGCCAAGTCTTGGGAGAAAGGGCCGAAGCGGTCAAGGTAAGAGGAGACTGAGGCAATACGTACTTCAACGAACTCTTATAGTCAACGGTAGAACAGTCACTGGCATCTGTGCCGCAGGCGGACAAAAATGGCCCTCAGGGAACACGGCAGCTAGTCCCCCTGTGTCAACAGTCTGAGCCAATTTCTGCATCCCTTGAACCTAATGGGCTTGAACCTAATGAGTTGGAGGCGCTGGGAAAGAGGTGGTTTTTCATTTTGCTACGGGGGCCTGGGCCGTTTCGAGAGACTTGAGCTAGAGTAGCAAGAAAGCATCTCCTAGCGACGCCAGCGACAGCGCTGGTTAGATTGTTTAGGGCAGTTAGCATCGATTTAGACTAGGGAGCGACCTAGCATACCATCACCCAAAGTGCTATGGCGATTGCGGGGAATCGTCATGCCATCTCAATGTCCTCTGGGACAACAGAGCCGTCGGTCAAGGAATATTCGCCATGTGCATTTGCGTCAATTGCCATTACGTCGATCGCTGCATCACCTACCACGCGGTTGAGACGCAACATCAGCAGCCTCACCTCACCGAGGCCCCAGACTTTGAGGCTATCGAACCCACTATCAACGTCAACATTCGCCATCGTGGCGAGGACATTGAGATGGAGTGGGATGTTGTCGGCTGCGACAGTTTCACTGAGGAAATGGGTAAATGGTCCAAGCTGCGACCGGGTGAGTTGGTTCCCACCTAGGCTCTATTTTGACCACCCTCTGCCTCAATATCCATTGTCCTCAACCCCAAAATCCAGAGACGGGACGGTTTTGCCGGGCCTGTGGCCACCCCCTAGAGTTAGGGGATCGCTATCGTCCCATTGAGTGCATTGGGCAGGGGGGATTCGGGCGGACTTTGCTGGCCCTAGACCAGGCCCAGACCCCTCCCCAGCATTGTGTGATTAAGCAATTACTGCCGGCCTCGGGGGGGGTGGACGTGCGCGTTCTCGCGGGGCCTCCCCCTGATCTTTCCCGGCGCTTTCGCCATGAGGTCGCCCAATTGCAACAGTTGGGTCAACATCCTCAGATCCCAGCCTTGTTAGATTTCTTCGACTTGGCCACGGGACAATTTTTGGTACAGGACTATATTGAGGGTCGCCACCTAGACCAGGTGCTAGCCCAAGCGGGAGCCTTTCGGGAACGGCAGGTGCGGCGCCTATTAGCAGACATCTTGCCGGTATTGCAGCATATCCACCAACACCAGATCATCCATCGAGATATTAAGCCAACCAACCTGATTGCGCCCCGCTCCGGTGGCCCGATAGTCCTGGTGGATTTCGGGGCCTCTAAGTATGCCAGCGATGCTGCCCAGGGGGAGCGCACGGGCACGGTCATCGGCAGTGCCGCCTATGTGGCCCCAGAACAGGCGCTGGGGAAGGCAGTCTTCGCCAGCGATCTCTACAGTCTTGGGGTTACCTGCATTCACCTGCTGACCGGACTGCATCCCTTTGAACTCTACTCAGTCAGCGAAGGGCGGTGGCACTGGCGCACCTATGTGCAGTCGCCTGTCAGCCTCAAATTAGCCAGAATTTTAGATCGGATGCTGGCCCGGGGTCTGCGGGAACGCTATGCCACCGCCGCTGCCGTGTTGGCAGATCTAGACCGCAGTCCGCAACCTTCTCTACCAGGGCAGCGCCAGTCCTCTACCTCTGTCCAGGTGTCTGGCTCGCAGCCGTCTGGGCGGGATGTTGTTTCTCTGGCTGTCTCTTGTCGCACCTTGACGGTCCCCAGTGGGGTGGTGATCAACACCCTAGCAGTCAGCCCCCAGCAGCGGCTCATGGTCACGGGGGCTGCTAATCAGACTGTCCAGCTTTGGGATCTGGATCAGGGAGAGAGTTGGTATCGCTTTGGCAAACGGTTGGGGCCGTTTGGGGAGGGGCATCGGGATGCGGTCACGGCCGTGCTGTTTCATCCTGATGGCAATAGTGTCTTCAGCGGCAGCCAAGATGGAGTCATTAAGTGGTGGGACCTAGCCAGTGGCGACCTGATCGAAACCTTACCCCAGATTGATTGGGGGCCCATGGTCTTGACCATTACCCCTGATGGTCGTTGGCTGATCAGTGCCGCCGGAGAGGGCAAAATCCATCTATGGGATTTAGTAGCCCATCGCCAGGGGGCCACCCTGACCCACCACCGAGATCGGGTCAATGCCCTCACCTTGGCCGCCCAGGATCAGCTGATCAGCAGCGGCGAGGATGGCACCATCCGCCTCTGGCAACTGCCCCAAGGATGGCTATTGCGCACGCTGACAGTGGATCAGGCGGTGACTAGCTTGGCCGCCAACGCCAACCGGCGGGTTTTGTTCAGCGGTAATCACACCGGGCAGTTGCAGACCTGGCAGTTGCAGACCTGGGTGCCCCAGCTCCTGGGAGAGCACCGGGATACGGTTACGACTCTGAGTTTGAGTCCCAATGGCCACTGGCTGGCCAGCGGCAGTGGCGATGGCACGCTGTTTGTCTGGGCGGCTGCCACGAAGCAGCGTGTGGCCACTCTGCGCCATGACTGGGCCGTACGAGCAGCCGTATTTGCCCCTGACAATCGCACCCTGATCAGCAGCAGTGCCGACGAAACGGTGCGGATCTGGTGTTTGCCGGCCGAGAGCCCTTAACACCCTTGTATTAGTTAGATAGTCTCTAGGGGCTTTCCAGGGGCGGCATTCAGTCGTGTCGCAGGCTGGAGAGATCCGATAGACTGCCAAGTAAGAGGCCCCTTCACCGAGATCCCCCTATGGTCCAGAGCAACTATCCTCAACCCCCCTCCGAAACGCTTCCCACCATGTATGATCTGCCCAGCGAAGATCCGGAGGAGCCAGGCTTGCCCGATGAATTTCATCTGCTGCAGCCCCAGCTTTTGCGGGACACCTGTCGTCCCGCCACCTACGATCTATACGATCTAAATGAGGTCTTTATCGGTACTGATCTCAACCTCTACTACGAGGTGCGGCATCCCCGCTGGTATAAGCGTCCCGATTGGTTCCTGGTCCTGGGAGTGCGCCGAGCCCGGCAGCAAACCGATCTGCGTTGGAGCTATGTCATTTGGCAGGAAGGGGTTGCTCCCTTTTTAGCCATTGAGCTGCTGTCTCCAGGCACAGAGGCGGATGATTTGGGGCAAAGCCTGCGGGAGGTAAACCAACCCCCTAGTAAGTGGCAGGTTTACGAGCAGATTTTGCGTATTCCCTATTACGGGGTGTTCGATCGCTACCAGAACCGATTTCAACTCTTTGAGCTGCAGGGGGTGCGCTATGAGGCAGTGCCGTTGCCAGAGGCGCGGTTTTGGTTTGAGCCTTTGGGGTTAGGGTTAGGGGTATGGCAAGGGGATTACCAAGGCACGACCGGAGCCTGGCTGCGATGGTACGATGCTGAGCATCACTGGCTGCCAACGCCCGAGGAGCAGGCGGAGCAGGAACGGCAGCGGGCAGAGCAGGAACGGCAGCGGGCGGAGCAAGAACGACAGCGGGCAGAGCGGCTGGAGGCCCGGCTGCGGGCCTTGGGGATCGACCCCGATGGTCTTGATGGCTAACCGGGGCTGGAACCATAGGCGCGATCGCATCCCCCAGCCTCTGTTAACCCATGAGGCAGCCCGTTAATCATCGATTAGGCTGCAGCCTGCAAACACCAGGAGTATGCCATCACGCCTCAGGCATATTGCAGATGACAGTCATTGATGTGGCAACCCTGCTAGGGCAATTGGGGGAGAAGGGGCAGGTGGTATAGAGTAGGACCGGCAAAAAATGACTGTGTCCCGCCTAAATATCTATGGGTCCTGGGCAAAAATGACTGTGTCCCGCCTAAAAAGCTATGGGGCCAGCGTAGATATAGAGTAGGCCCGGGCAAAAATGGTTGCGTCCCAAAGAAAACGCTATGGGTTCCGGCCAAAACTAACCGCGTCCCAGAATCAGCGTAGTTTGGCGCTGGCCAGAGATGGGTCAGAGACCGGTCCCGAGCAGTTGATAGCCCTATTCTAGCTGGCGGGTCATCGCCGTCCAGTGCTGCACAATGTCTTGCAGGGCCGGGGGCAGGCCACCTAGGCTGGCCTCGCTGTAGGCAACGGAGCCAGCCCGGCTGGTGAGGGTGACCAGGGTGGCGTCGGGATTGGCGGGGGTAGTTTGGTAGCGAATGCCTCTGAAGTGATGGAAATTGGCCTGGGCTAGGGATTGCCAGAAAGCCTTGAGCTGTTCCTGGCTGACGCTGGCAACGGCGCGATCGATTACCTCTCCGTCCTGTTGCCGCAGATAGCGCACCCGGCCATCGGCCTCCAGCATGAAGGTCTCGATGGTCCCGGAACCCTGGCGAATCGTGCTCTGAAAGCCGGTTTCGTCTCCCAAGGCGTTGGGGTCTGGTTGCGCTAGGAAGCTAGGCCGGGCGGTACCGCCGCTGGCGGTCTCATTCAGGCGGATCTCGTTGCCGAGGTTATCGGTGTGGTAGATCCAATATTGGTTGCCGTCGCTGATGATGGCCCGCCAGCCGAAGATGGCGATCTCTGGGCAGGCTTCATTGGCCGCGGCCAGGCCATAGCAGCCATTCCAGGTCTGGGGCTGGGCATCGATGACCTCCAGACTGGCCGAGGGCTGAGAACCCTGGGCTGCCGCCACCTGAAAGATGCGATCGCGAAGCGACAGGGGCAGATTGTGCTCCAGCTCTGATCGCCGTACCTGCTGCCCGCTAAGGTCGGTGCGATAGAAATAGCTCTGCTGCGATCGCATGTCAATCACCTCCACCTGCCAGCCTTCCACCAGGGCGGCCAGGCAGATCTCACTGGGGCCTCCCAGCCCCAGGCAACCATCCGGCCAGGTTTCGCGGCTATGGCGACCGATGCTGAGCTGCTCGACGCTCACCCCAAGGTGGTCGGCCAGGTCGGCCTTCACCGCAGTACTGACGGCATCTGGCAAAGGGTCAGAGGGCACCTGCGGTAGGGGAGTGGCCATGGGACTCGAGGATGTCGGCGGGTGATCGACCGGGGTGGAATTGCCGTCTGACAGAGGGGCACAGGACAGCAATAACAGGGCACTGAGCAAAGGGGGGGCAACATGATGCAACATGGCGTAGGGTACCTAATCTGCGAATAGGGGGCTGGCCCAACGACTCCCGAGGCTCAGGGGAGGCTTGGACCCACCGATGTCTTCTCACCCTAACCTCGACGCCCTCCCTGGTGGAGGCGGTTACCAATTTTGTTACCAAGGATACGGCGATTGAGCCACACCCATTGTCCTAGCACCGAGGTTGAACCCCAGTTATTGATTGGGGTGGAGCCAACTGACGGGAATTGCGCCAGGGTCATGAGGGTTGGCGATAGCTCTTAAGCTTGCAGCCGCGCCTGCAACTCCTGGCCCACCTCGGCCTGCTCTTCCGGGGACCCAGCCAGCAGCACACAGAGCTTGCCGGCTTGAATCGTGCCCCAATTAATCAAAATCACTCCCTTACCTGTGGCTGGTTCGAAGGCCAGATCGGTGAGGTCTACCTCTCGCAGAGCGCGCGGCGGAGTCTTGTAAGTGGCACTGCTCCAGCGGGGAATCCTTAACTTTTGGGCGACCAGGGTGGGATAGGAAGACCCATTGAAGCGAGGGTTGCACTCGATGGCCAGGTACTGAATCCCGCCGGCCTCAGGCACAACCGCCACATCGACGGCAAAGATGCCCTTCATGCCATGTTCCCCCATCCACTCGGCAAAGGGCGCTATCTTTTCCCAGGGGTCGTAGTCAGTCGGGTAACGATTGCCCCCATGGACACAGCCATCCAGAATCTGCTCCGACGCCAACAACGGCGTCACCCCTGCCGGCGTCACCTGATATTGCAAGTTGAGGAAGGTAGAGGTGGGAACTTCCGCTTGGATTTGCAGGGGTTCGTCGTCTACCAAGTGTTCAAAGGCCTGGTCCAGAGCCTGTTCATCAGGACACCGCCTGATGCCGAAGCCATGGTCGGAGACGGCGGGTTTGACATAGCAGGGCAGGGGCAAGGTATCACAGGCTCTGGCGGCAGCGACGTGCTCAAATCGCAGGGTTTTAGGTACTGGGATATTGAGCTCTTCCGCCAGATAAATGAAGTTGTTTTTAGAGTTAATAAAATCCACCACCTGGCACCAGCGAGGATTCCACTGCCGGAAAAACTGGCGATGGGTATCGTGACGGTTAACGGCATCGCCGAAGAAGTAAACACAGATGTCATGGTCGGGATGCTGGCTCATCTGAGTAATATCCACATCCCAAATCACGTCGTGGGTGTGAGCGAGTCCCACCTGCTCATAGTGGGCCACGATGGCATCCCAGTCTGCAGTCAGATCAGGATGCATTTGAATTTTATCCCCCGGGTTGGTAAGCCCCAAGGCTCGGCCCGAATACAGGTGAGTGCCTGCCTCCTGATCGTGAGTACTGAGGGTGATATCGTGGTTAAAAATCTTCATGGAAACTCAGAGATTACTCGTTGAGCTTATCGAGGGTTACTGACCCAAACTGGTTACAAGGAATACGCTTTTAGGAAGAATATGCTTCAGAGTAAATGGCGATTCCTCTGACCCGACGCCTCCCCACTAGGCAAAATTCCATCACTCCTACTCGCCTCAACCTCGTCTCCATTGGTCTATGGCTAACTTGGTTCCTCTCTATAATGGCTAGACATACATGGTGTGTAACCATATGACCATGCCCCTAAAATAGGGCAGCGGAAATTAATCTTTTCCTTGCAAGAGTCAGGATTTCCTAACAAAAAACCATCCCGGTAAGGATGGTGGCAGTACCCGTGTTGGGCATAGCCATGGAGTCAGTCAGGAACTGGAAATAGGTGCCTGAGCCCAAGGACTTGTGCATACATGGGAACTCACGCCAGAGCGGGAACGTCAACCACGCGCTAAGGTTCTCTGGCCTAGGCGTCGGTAATGGAGACATGGACGTGCAGGCCAACAGAGGCCAGCAGTTGGATCAGCTGTTCCACACTGAAGCGGCTAATTTCACCATTCATCAGGTTCTGGATGCGGGGCAAAGGTTGTTTCAACCGCATAGCCGCTTGCTCTGGGGTCCATCCCTGTTGTTGGATGTAGCGCTGTAGCCCTAGCATCAGGTCAGTGCGAATTTGCAGACTGCGGGCCTCTGCGATCGCAAGTTCCGAAATTCCCTGCAGTGATTGCAGGTCTTGAACGGGTATCATAGCAAGTTCTGCCTGAGCGGAATAAATGCAGCGAGTGCACCACCATCTTAGGGGATGTGATAACGTCGATAACCTGCTTCTGCATTTTCCTTAATACTATGCTTGATAACTTTTCCCTCATGATTCACGGGGGCGCTGGCGCCCTAGAGCACATCAAACGGGAAGGCAGTGAAACTGATTTTATTCATAGTATTCGCCGCATTTTAGAAGCGGGACGCCAGATTTTGGCAGCAGAGGGAACCGCCTTGGATGCCGTAGAATACTGCGCCGCCGCCCTAGAAGATGATCCCCTCTACAACGCCGGGCATGGTTCGGTACTCAACGAGTATGGCGAAGTCGAAATGGACGCCGCTATTATGCACGGGCATGGCTTACAGGCAGGAGCAGTGGCCGGAGTCACCAACATCAAAAACCCCATTCGTCTGGCCCGGCAGGTGCTGGAGAAAAGCGAGCATGTGATGCTGGTGGGCAAAGGCGCCATGGAGTTTGCCAAGCTCTGGGGCATTCCCATGATGACCGATGACTACTTCGTCATCACTTCCCGCATTCAGCAATGGCGAGAGGCCCAAAAGGCCGGTGGCATGATGCTGGATCACGAAGATGCCGAACCCCAGCGTAAATTCGGTACCATCGGCGCCGTCGCCTGGGACTGTCAGGGTCACCTGGCCGCCGCCACCTCCACTGGCGGCATCGTCAACAAGCGCTGGGGCCGCGTCGGCGACAGCCCCATCATTGGGGCCGGGGTATTCGCAGACAATACCACCTGCGCCGTATCAGCCACCGGCTATGGAGAACAGTTTCAGCGCACTGTGCTGAGCAAGATGATCTCCGACTTCATCTATTTCAAAGGCATGACCGCCCCAGAAGCCGCCGCTGCCGGGATTCAGTACCTAGTAGAGACGCTCAACGGCCTAGGGGGCGTCATCGTTATCGACCGCCAGGGACGCTGCGCTGCCGGTCATTCCACCTCCGGCATGATCTACGGCTATATCCAACAGGGCCGGGAAAGTATCTGCCGATTGTCATGAACGCCCCTGGGCTACCTAACCGATGACAGCCGCTACAGGAAGCGGCTAGCCATGTTCATCATGTCGCCCATATTCACATCACTATCGCCATCGGCATCCAAAAAGGCATTGAGAACAGGGTTATCCCCTTGATTCCCCTGGAACGAATCGCACACGTTGCCTATCACCCGCCGCAGATAACCTCGAATACCCAACCGTCACCTTTTAATGGTCGGATGCATGGGTGTTGTTATACGGCGTTGGCTATGCTGATTCTAGATGAGTAACCGGAATTTGTTCGGTTCTCTCAGGAGCTTTCGCTCCAGTTGCAACTGCATGAACTGCATGAAGAATATTGGCTGAGTAGTACCGATTGCCACAAGTATCACAAACACCGATCGTTACATCTTCGAGGATGACAAATCCATCTCTATGTTTGAATGCCTCACGTTTGACAGTTCGGGGTTGAACAGTTCCTTCGCAATACTCACATTTGTATCCGTACATACGTTAGCCCTCAAGTTCAGTGACTTCATAAACCGTGATGATTAAATAGCGTCCGGTACTAGCGAAACGTCCAACCATGCCAACAGGTGTTCGTTGATCTAGCGCATTTCCCACTACTACATATTTTGTGCCTCTGGGGTCATCCTTTTCAACCTGGATAACTCGACCGTTCAAAACGGCCTCTTCCACATCTAAAATAGTCAGCATATCCTCAGCCATCTCTTCCATTGCGTGGGCTGACACTCATTGACTGACAAAACCGGCTAGAACCCAGACTATCCAAAGGGTCAGGGAACCTGCCCCCTACAGCATCCGAAATCTGGTAAGGGCGCGGTTTCCGCGCCCAATGCAGAATCTTTTGTTCCTCAAGAACGGCTCGAAGATCATCTATTTCCTTCACAGAACGAGCTGCCAGGCAATCGAGTATCCACTTTTGTTGCGCCTGAACGTATCCCCATATAAAAGTCAGAATGATAGTCAAAACAATAAGAGCTCCGATCACAGGCAGGTTTGGTGTAGTCTTTTAGTATAATACTCCAACAACAGCCATAATTACAGATTCAAAAACAAGGAAGAAGTTTAGACGCTCATTGAAATAGTGTTCTCATGCGGGGACCTCGATTAATCAGTTTTCTTTAGCTAATGGCGTCTCATTTGAGACCGTCAAGGTGACTCAAAGAGAGTCCGAGACATTCCACCGAAAAAAGCTTCCCATTTTGACAAAAAAATAGGGTTGGAAGACCACGTTTAAGTCGATTTCCCGGCTTTAGGTCCGATTATCTTGCCAGTTCAGCCGATGCAGCACGTTGGGTTTCGAGACACACAAACCGCTTCAGGTTATACACCAGATTTTTCAGACCTAGCTGGGTCTGGGCACGGGCTAACCCGATGCTGCGCACCACCTTGCCACCCATGCTGGTGACGACATCTCCGAAGATGTGCTCCACTCTGGCACGGGTTTTGGAGCGCTCTCGATTCGCGGTTTTCTGGGCCTCGCTTAAGGGGCGATTGCGATAGGCCCGTTCATTTATATGCGGCTCAAACCCTATCAATTTCAGCACCTCGACAATCAGCACGGAGAGATACGCACTATCGGCCCAAAGTCCATCGCCGCTATTATCCGCATCGAGCAACTCGCCCAAGACCTGCGAGTCATGGACCGACGCATCGGTGACGCTGTAACGGCGAATGAGCTTAAAGCCGGCATCACTATTGATGTGGTTTTTGTAGCCGTAGTGGGACGTTCCATTTTTCTTCGTCCATCGGGCGTCAACATCTTTTTGCGCGAGCTGATGAGGGGTCTCTTGCCACTCAACGGGAACCTCACCCTGCTTGAGGGTTTGGTTCTCCTCACGGGTGTTGCGTTGTTTGGGAACTGGAATCAAGGTCGCATCCACAATTTGCCCATCCTTGGCGGCATAGCCTGCCCCTTGCAGATAGGCTCCAAACTGCTCGAACAACGCCTCCACCAAGCCGTGCTGCTGCAACTGTTCTCGGAAGAGCCACACCGTCGTTGCATCCGGGACTCTATCCTCAAGCCCCAAACCGAGAAATTGCATGAAGGACAGTCGGTCGTTGACCTGATATTCCAGTTCGTCATCGCTGATGTTGTATAGCTTTTGCAGCACCAGCATCTTGAAGAGTAACAGGACATCGGTGGGGTTACGACCGGCCTGGCTTTTGCGCGGTTTCTCTCGAATCTGCATCAGAATCGGACGAAAGGTCTCCCACGGCACCAGTTGATTCAACCGATTCAGTACCGCCTTCTTTTGCTCCAGTTTTTGCTGGCGCTCTTCGATATCCCAGAATCCCTGCTGTCCCATGGCCTGCGTGCTTCAACAAAACCGACCTTATGATCTCATACTGAGATCGCTCTGGCTATTTTTCGAGGTGCCCATGCAAAATATGCTCAAGCAAGCTGTAGGACTGCTTATTATTATGTTCATCAGACATTACCAATAACCTCAAGACACTATATCAATAGTAACTTCAAAAGATTTTAACCCCTTATCACTAAAAAATAATCTTCAAGCACTGCCTTACCGATAAGTGGAGTCGTATAACGTTCCGGTTGAGCGGCTACCGATAGCATATGCCATAATACCGACCAACTTTGTTAGTCCGCTCCAATCGGGTTGTTATGCGGCGCTTTTTCAAGCATTGAGTTGCTTATCACTGAACTTGAATGACATCAAAAGTCCCCTGATTTTCAATGCGATAGAACAGGAAATCTGAATCGAGTGTGAGAATTCGCCGGAAATTCGTCCTCTCAGCTACCAGCACCAATGACGCATCAGCCAAGTCCATTGGTCGATCTTGATACTGCTCCATCAGCTCTAATAAACGGGAGTAGTATTGCTCTTGAATTTCGTAAATCACCAAAAGCTTATCTAAGAGCAGTTGCCCTAGCTGTTTTTGCATCGTCCACCCGCCTCGATGAAGAGCTAAATACATAGCTTCTGTGAAACAAGACCAAGTTGTGAGAAGAGGTGAAGCAATCCGCCTTACAGCATTTCGGTAAGCTGAGTGTTTTGGCTGAGTGCGATCAACTAAACAAAGCAAAACTCCTGCATCACAAAGAATCACAATTCTAGACCCTGCTGCCGATATTTGGATACCAGATGTTGTTGATAGTCGCTAACTGAGTCGGTTGACGTGACTTCTAGATGATCAACAGACTCGAACCACCTTGTCCACGCTTGAGCCAACTCATCTTTACGATCATCAGTGATAGTGCTATGCCGACGCCGATACATCAAAAAATCTATAAAATCATTGACTTGTTGAAGAAGCGAATCAGGTAGTTGCTGCAATTTAGCAATAGCAGTTTCACGAATCGTCATGAGAGTAACCACCTCCAAAATCCTTTACGGTCTTCTTCAATCTGTCTTTCAATTTGTTTTACTTTCTCAAGGGCACTACAGTAACTTTCAATATCTTTCTTCCGTTTGTACAAAGATGCAGCCTCTTGATAGTCTGCAATAGCGCTCTGCCTATTCTGGTTTTCATTCAGAAAATAGTTCTTCGTCATTCCTCGAATTTCATAGGCAAAGGCAAAGCTAGGCTTGAGACAAATAACCTCAGTAAAATCTGCTATCGCACCTTGAAAATCCTGTACTTGAAACTTTGCTATTCCACGCGCCAAATGAGCCTTTGTACAGGCCGGTTGAAGACGAATAGCCTCATCAAGATCTTCGATAGCACTCTGATGATCTTCTAATCTATCTTTAGTTCTTCCACGATCACAGAAATTACAAGAATAATCTGGTCGAAGACGAATCGCTTCATTGAAATCTTCGATAGCTTCTTGGTATTTCCTTAAATGATGCTTTACTTTTCCACGGCAGTTGTAAGCGTGGAAGTTATTTGGTTGAAGATGAATTGCTTCACTGAAATCTAGAATCGCGCCTCGAAAATCTCGGCAATCTTTCAATTGATCTCTTGCCTTTCCTCGATCTATGTAGAGGTCTGGATTATTTGGTTGAAAACTAATAGCTGTTGTATAGTCACCAATCGCGCCCTCGTAATCCTCCAACCGACTTTTTGCCAATCCACAAGCTCTGTAGGCTTTGGCATAATCTGGCTGGAGACAAATAGCTTCTTGAAAATCTATAATCGCCCCCTGATAATTGCCTGCCTTGTATTTCTCTTTTCCCCGTTCAAAAAAGTCTTCCGCAGTCAATGATTCTGTAGTTTTGGGAAGTTCCTCAGCAGCTTGCTTAAAAGGGAAAGTTCTCAAATCGAGATTTTGATTCTCTACATCTTCATGCCCAATTTTTTTTGCGAAAAGGACTGGAGTTAAGTGTTCTGGAATGCCCTCTAGCTGAATCGCATTACAACCCAGTTCATAGGCAAATTCAACTGATTCTCCAGCTCCTAATGCAGTGTAGAAACCGACAGAAAATTCAATTGCTGCACGATCACCAATTGCCTGATTCATCCCAATCACGTAATCAATGTGTTGTGCGATCGCCTCAGCTTGAAACTCTGAGTAGCAGGCATTCAGAACAACGCACTCTACATGATTAGAAAAAAGTTTGAATAAGTTAGCTAACGCATCTGAGCCAATCAGCTTAAGATTTCCTGCCACATCCTCAAAAGCCAAACCATCTTTCCCTGAACCATGACCTGTGAAATGAACGACCTGTGGCTTAAAGTCCAGCATCGCTTGTTGAATATCTCTTGTACGAGTGGCTCCAGTCGAGTTAATCGGTACTTTGCCATATCCAGCTAGACGGAGACGCTCCTTAATTTCTCTCTCTTCTTCTTGCAGACGCAAGCTTCCTGTTCCCTTGGGGTTCGCAGCCAGCAGTAAGATCGATTTTGAGACGACGCCGTCATTCATGAGAGTTTGGCAGGGCAGAGGGCGAATTGACTCTACTCAATTGTATGCCAGACGGAGGAATTATCCTTTGGCACCGTGAGAACATTGAAACAGCATCCCCACAGGTAGCCTCGAGCCGCATAACGGCTGAGTTCAGCGGCGGTAGAAACATTGAAACGAAGCAAAAGTTGCCAGTCTGTCCGATGCACGCAAGGGTTAGCTGGCGATCATTGAAGCAATGGAAGTGATCGAGTAAGAAAATGTTGAGCTTCCTCTGTCAACCCAATCTACAAGATTGGCGATTGTACTCAATCTCTACCCCCATTTGTTGTGCTCGCTTCACATGGGCAGGAATCATGACTGAACAGATTAGTGACCAAAGCTCAACCCATGCTGCTTTAGTATCATCATTAAACCGATCCCCTAGCATTCTTTCAAAAGTTGTAACAATAGCTAGCCCCACTGGACTATAGTGCTTAGCCTTTGTTTGATACTGAACATGACGCTCTGCTAAATCCTGTAAAATTGGGATGAGTTCTGGATCGATTTCTAGACGTTCTTCTCCCAGCATCTCATCGAATGTGCCTGGTAATAAGCTTAAAGCAGCATCAACCATTTGTGTTTCCCTCCTGGAAGCGGTCAGTGGATCCACGCTCTCAGGTGGTAGGGCGTCATCATGTCTATGAGCAATCGGTGCAGCGGGCCGTGAAGCAGGCGATTCAACCAGCTGGTATTGCTAAGCATGGTGGGTGCCACACGTTTCGTCATAGTTTTGCCACCCACCTGCTGGAAGATGGTTACGATATTCGCACCGTGCAGGAGCTGCTGGGGCATAAAGATGTGAAAACCACCATGATTTATACCAAAGGCATTTCAGAGCACGAGACAACATTGTCAGGTCTGAAATGCCTTCGAATGGGCTGAATCGGGGTGGGCAAGGCGTGCGGAGTCCGCTAGATAGCTAACTCCCTATTCAGCAACTACTAGTGCAAAGGCATGGCGGGACAAAAGTCTACCGTACGTTCCAAGGCATCACTATCCAGCATAATTTTCATGAGATGGTTGCTGTGCGATCGCACAAAAAGACGCAAAGATCACGACCTTACTGATCGCCTGAGAAGTGCGGTTGGCCAAGGGCTTGGGAATTCTCGGTCCCTGGCATGGGAAATCACAAAGAGCAGTCACGTACCATCACCCGATTAATGCCCCAGAGTTGCCACAGACCGAATATTAGGACGACGGCCCCAACGGCAACAATCGTCAGTCGGCCAGAGCCAGATAACACCTCTGAGAAACCAGCAACTCCGACGATTGTCCCGATGACCCATACGAAATCGGCAATGCTGGCGTAGAGCGCTCGCCAAGTCACTAGGTTGGGACGAGTTGCTTGGTGAATCAGATCCGCAGCAAATACCACTAGACCCAGACCGACGATCTGGAGCGCCAAGGGAATTTGGATGCCTAGCAGATGGCCGACCCAAACTGGCGCCGCTATCATCACCCCGGCACAACTCAAAGAAAAGATCGCATTTGAAAGCAGCGCCGTGCGCAGT
This sequence comes from Halomicronema hongdechloris C2206, assembly GCF_002075285.3. Lineage (GTDB taxonomy): Bacteria > Cyanobacteriota > Cyanobacteriia > Phormidesmidales > Phormidesmidaceae > Halomicronema_B > Halomicronema_B hongdechloris. The sequence continues at coordinate 4,417,675 of NZ_CP021983.2, forward strand.
GGACGTGTATTGCTCATGACAACCTCCTGGCTGGAATGGTGTTTCAGACGCGAGGACAACGCGACATGCATGTAAACTTAGTAGACATAGTAAGCACAGAAAACGCCTATGTCAACATGGTTTACACAGCGTGGTATCCCCATGGCCGATAGCCAGTCTCTCAGGTTGGTATTCTGCACGGCGGGAGTGCATGACCACATCACCGAGTACGTTGCTAAACGCCTGCAGCAGGAAGGGTATGATGCCATCTCTCCTTCCATGCTGAATTTTCTGGGCACTTTGGACTGCGGTGTGAACTATGGCTCAGAAATTGCTCGCAGGCTCAACGTTTCCAGGCAAATGGTGGCTAAAACGGTCAAAGAACTCTGCCGGGTTGGCTATTTAGAGCAGGTTCAGGCTAAGGGTAAACAGAAACAGATCGTGTTCACGGCGTCAGGAGAAGCCCTGATGTCTAGGGTCAGACATTTGCTGGTTCAGTTAGACGAGGTTCTCTGCAAAAGGTTGGGAGAGGCCACCTTAAATGAGACGCTCTCTACCCTCGAGGCCATCCAAGCATTGTTGAGCCCGGAGCTCTGAGAGCTAATTTGCAAAGGAAAGTTGCAGGCGCGGGCTTTCAAGGCTGCTAGCGACTTGCAGGTGTGTTCGCTATGTTTCTACAAGCCCTGTTCTGAGGACTGTGTAGGCGGTTTGCAAATCACCTTTAACCCTAATGCGCCAGTTAACTCGGTTTGATTACGAGCGAGAGGGTAAACAGGATTGCAGCCCCCAGGGCGGCGACGGTACGGATGTGGTTCCAAAGGGTCCAATTAGTCAGGTATCTGGCCCAGAGGGTTGCTCCTGCCGCGCTGTCGGGAGCGACCACAGCCAGCGCATCGTTCAGGGGAATGTTACCGGCAATCGTCACACCGATAGTGCCGATCAGGTACAGTAAACCGCCAGCCAGCCAATACAGTGAGTCGGAGGTTCCCCACTGGTTCACGGCAACGATCGCCAGCCCCAAGCTCACCAGCCCCGGTCCAAAGAAGGCGGTCATAAACCAGGGGTTAATCACGGTGATGTTGATGGACTGCATGGTGGCAATGCCCTGCGAGGGTGGCTGCTGGGCCAGAGCCTGCATCACAAACGTGGAAAAGGCGAAGAAAATACCGGCGGTGAGGGCACTTGCGATCGCAGCAAACAGCACCGCCGGCAAGCGCCAGTTTTCGATGATGATCATTGGATCCTCCAAAAGGATATGGGGGTTGGTAATCAGTCATGGCATCAGGGTCGGGCAAGGCAGCCAGAGCGCGTACGGATTCCCCGGCTGCCGCCAATAGGGAAGGCTGGCGTCATCGATGAGGGAGCGATGTCCGTCTTGGGTCAATACGACAGACTGGCCGCCTGATGGAGATACGCCTCGCTCCCCAACTGCTGCAAGATAAAGTCCGCCACATCGGCCCGTGAAATTTTGAGCTGCGAACTCTTGTCCGTACCAGGAAAGCCGTGGCGATACTGCCCGGTGCGGGGTCCCGCCACAAATGCCCCCGGACGCACAATCGTCCAGTCCAAATGACTGTTTTGTACGGTCTGTTCTTGGCGCTCATGATCGGCAAACACGTTTCGCAAAATCAGGCCAAACATGACGGTCTTCCAGTAAACGTTGAGGCTGCCCCAGCTTTCCCCTGCCCCTAGGGTGGTTTGGCAAATGAACCGGCGAATGCCGGATTGCTCCATGGCCTGAACGATGTGTCGGGTGCCTTGCGATCGCACCGTGCCCGTGAGCTTCTGCCCCGACCCGAGGATACAGATCACCGCATCCTGCCCCTGGACCGCCTGTTGCACCGTCGGCAGATCCATCACATCGCCCTGAAATACCGCGAGGTTGGGATGCTGCACCGCGAGCTTATCAGGGGTGCGGGCAAACGCGGTGACCCTATGGCCCTGTGCCAAGGCCTGGTCCACCAGCTGCCGACCCACCCCGCCCGTGGCGCCAAAAATTAGTAGTTTCATCAGGGTTACTCCCGAAGAGGACATCTCCAACTTACGGAGATGGCCCCGGCGCAGCTATCTGTTTTTTGCGTTTCTGGCACAATCTTGCCAGCTGTTTGGTGTGGCCTCGAACCGGCCCCCTGAAAACTTTCGCCTATGATGAGAAGGCAGCTTGGGTTCGCGCCATGCCACAGCCTGCTACACCAATAGTTGCCGCCAATGACGCCCTCTCCCTGGTTCCCGAGCCGCAAAGCCAGGGAAACATTGTCGTCGAACGGTTTCAGAATTCACCCGGAGAGGGGAACTGCCATTTTGAGGCGGAACATACGCTGTTTATGTTCCTGGCCCCGCGCCCGATTCACTATCTGCAACGCCAGGACGGCAAGACTCACACCGGATTGTATCGCCAGGGAGACGTCAGTCTGGCCCCCGCGGATACGCCGTTTTTTGCCCGCTGGGATGGCGAGGAACAGATCGTGCGGATTCGACTTGCAAAGGGGTTTGTGCAACGGGTGGCGGCTGAAACCCTGGAACACGATGGGGACCGCCTGACGCTGCAGCCGGAATTTCAGAGTCGCAATGCCCAATTGGAGGCCATCGCGACTCTACTTTTGGCCGAAACGCACCCAACCCCGTCCAGCAGTGCCCTGTATCTGGACTCCCTAGCCCATGTCTTGGCGGTGAATCTGCTCCGGCACCACGCCACCACGCATCCCCAGGTGCCTAGGTATGAAGGCGGTTTGTTGCCCCGCCAACTCAACCCTGTGTTGGACTACATCGACACCTATTTGCATGACGACATCAAACTGGTGGACCTGGCTCAGTTGCTCAACATGAGTCCCTTTCATTTCAGTCGTCTCTTCAAGCAATCGACTGGCCTCTCACCCCACCAATACCTGATTCAACAGCGGGTAGAGCGGGCAAAGTGGTTGTTGAAGCACAGCGATCGGCCCATTATAGATATCGCTTTGGCGTGCGGCTTCAATAGCCACAGTCATCTCAGCAAGCAGTTTCGTCAGCTGACAGGTATGACACCAAAAGTGTATAGGGTAGGGTGTTAGAACTGGTTGAGGAATGTGTTCAATCTTCTAACTAGCGGTCGCAAAAGCTTGCTGAACACTTTCAGGCACTTCAATCTCTGCAAAGTAGTTAGCAGGGTATAGATAATCTTCACCAGACTCATCAATAATCCGTAGCATTTGGCACTGGCTAGCCTGCTCATCTTCTAGCACTTGATAGAGTTTTCGGATTTCTAGAGAAGCAGGATAGGCTTGGTTATTAATGCAGACGACAAATTTCATAGGGTTACTCCAGAAAACGTTTGATTTTGAACTCTTTTTTGCCAATATTGTGGGCTTCGTACCAGTGCAGCTCTGCTCGACAAATGGAGCCATCGTCAAGACTGATAGTGGCAATGCCCTTCAATTTTCGCCAGCGTCCTGTTCCATAGGCTTTGCGAAGCCGTTCGACTTCACGAATAGAATTGCCAACGGCGATAACTTCAATGTCGGTAATCTCTCCTAGAGTTTCAAAGTTCAATTTAGCGTTATCCCCAAAGCGTCAGGGTAGATTAATGGAGTCTAGTCACTTCCTTTCGTAAATTATGCTTAAGGCCATCGGCAATTGAGTTAAGCAAGTCAGTCAGGGGCGCTGGCCGTGCTGGTGTACAGTGCGATCGCAAGGGTCTGTCCCAAGCGCTGGTGCTGTTCTGCCGACAGATGAATGCCATCCCAGCCGGCGGTGACACCAATGATCTCAGTCGCATCCAAAAACGGGACTGCAGCGGCCTCAGCCACTGCCGCATAGGCCGCTGCAAATCCCTGGGAGGTTCTCTCAGCGTCGCTAAACGCCGCGGCCATCTCAGGATGAGGCATGTTCCCGATGCGAGGGGGAGCCACGATCAGTACCCGTGGGGCGTCGTAGGTGTTGGCAACGCTGCCGCCAGAGTCGTGCACGATGTCGATCAGGGGTGCGATCGCAGCCGCGGCTTCCGTCGCCGTGCGATGAAACGGCGCCCTCAGGTCATTGGTGCCCAGCATAATCACCACCCAATCCAGCGGTGCATGGGCTGCCAGCAGGCCGGGCAGGGTGCGAGCGCCATTGAAGCCGCCACCGGCCACCAGGTCGATGGCCTCGGGGAAATCCAGGTTAGTGGTGCGGTTGTTGAGCCCGTTCTCGATAATGTCGAATTCAGGGCCGAGCTCGCGTTGCATCACCCCTGGAAACCGCTGTTCGCTCAGAAAGCGAGTGGTGGGAAATCCAGATTCGGTGGGCACCCAGCCCCAGGTATTGGAGTCGCCATACACCAGGACTCTCACTGGAGTGTCAGGGGAGTCTGAGTGAACGGATCGAGTGGTTAATGTCAACGTTGTTACGGTCGCGATCAGCAGAGCGATCGCCCGTTTGAGGGGGCTGGTCATGGTTTAACCTCTTGAATATGTGCTCTGGTGTAGCCTCTGAGCGGTTATTTTTGTAAGCAGTAGAAGGGCTGTGTGATTGCACTTTCTACCTGCTGGAGAGCTTTCAGTTACTGGAATGGGGTGAAACGTCGACTATGGGATTGCGTTGATTGCCGCGGAAAATAGCGATGCGTTCCTGGTCGGCACTGGTGTAGTCCGGGTCAACGTAGATAAACACGCGCCGAATGAGGTCGCCTCGAAACTCGAAAACGTTGCAGAAACGCCCCTCCGAGATCAGGCCATCGGGCCAGCGTACGTCATTTCGGGTAACTCCACGTTCGGTACCTTCCACCACAACGGAGTCGCCCGCAACGATGTAGTTGAAGTTCTCAATGTCGTGCTCAAGTCGCTCCAGATGGCGACCCATAATCTCCGAAAACTGGATCATGTCGGCTTTGCCGTAGCCGAAGCCAAATTTGGGAAAGAACATCTGAACGTCTTCAGTGAACAGATCGAAGACGGTGGCGTCTTTGGCATCAATTTTTCTGAAATAAGCTTCGACAATCCTGATTCGTTCTTTCGGATTCATGTCAGTATTTGTTCAACCTCTTCTAGGCTTGACAAAGTGAAAATGGTCTATAAGATGTGTGATTTTATCATCAAAAACTCGCTTTCCAGAAGCATTAAAAATTTGAATCTCTGGATTGTTTAGAAATGAATTTCCTGTGCATTATTTTCACTCTCGCCAATGGCCTTTGCCACCGCAAAGCCATCTTCAAAGATTCTGTAACGGGTTATTAAGCTACCTTGCACGGAAAACTCGAATGCGAATTCACTTTTAATTATCTTGCCTGTGCTTTTTACCAGTGTTTCTAGTGCGCCTAGTGCGATCCCTTGATGGCCTTCGACGACAATCGAGCGAATGTCGAACTTAATCGGTTCAGTGTATGAACGCAGCTCTTGAATAAAATCTACAACGCCACTACGTCCATGTCTGCGACCAATCCACGGGACAATGTCAACAGCACCAGGGATATAAAAGTCGACATCCTCGCTGAATAAAGATGCAATCAATTCTGGCTCCGCATCTGCATAAACCATCTTGAAATATTGGCTCACTACACTTCGAGTCATTGTCTGTTGCACCGTTGCATTCTTCAGTAATTCATTTCGAGACGTTGGAGCATTGCCTAACTCAGTTGAGAACGTGTCCGAAAGTCTTTGGTTCTTGAAAAATTCCACCTCAGGGCTCCTCTTGATTTTGGAATTGACATGTATAGCAATCCCAGTTGATTTATGAACAAGGTGAATATTCTTCTATTTTAGAAAAATCGAACTTTTGATGATCTATAAAGAACTCAAACAGATACTTTACAGCGGGGAAAGAACGACACAACCTCCAAAATCTTCTCAATGAATTTTTGGCTTGTAACCAAACATCTTCCACTGGATTTTGTTCTGGTGAATTGGGTGCAAATAGAATACATTTGAATTGCCATTCTGTCTCTTCCTTCCCATGATTGACTGTAGCTAAAAAATCTTTGATCTCTTGTGACTTATGATAACTAGCGCCATCCCAAATTAATGCGATTTGCTTCCCAGGATTTTGTTCCTGCAAGTACTTCATAAAAGCAACTGTATTCTCTCCATTCCCTTTCTCGTAAGGATGCAAAATAAATTCTTTTGTTTGATAGTTTAATGCGCCATAATATGTTTGCCTGATTCTCTCGTTTGTAATAGGGATTTCGATTCGCATATCTGTCTTGCCCCAGACATATCCACAAACATCACCCCAAAGGAGATGACACTCATCCAAAAAAAGTACAATCAATTCCCCAGACTCAATTTTGAACTGGTTTTGACGGATAAATCCTTGGATTTCTTCTCTTTTTTTTTGACTAGAGCTGGATCAGATTTCGGGTTGGTTTTTTGAGATTTCTTCCAACTAATACCTGCTTCCGAAAAAAGTGTATAGTAGCTTTGCTTAGACTTGTAAATCACATCATAATGTTCATCTAAATATGAAACTAATTCATCAAAGTTCCAGTAGTTTCTGGTTCTCAGCCACGAGATAATTTCTGTACGATCATCTGGGGTTAGGTAACTTTTTGATCCTTGGTAGCCGAGTTTAATACCTTCAATGCCTTGTGCTTCGAATCTGTTCTTCCAATATGTAATAAAAGACTTGTTTATTCCCAGAAATTTGGTAATCTTAAAATATGGCTCACCCTCCAATGCCATTTTTACAGCCAATGCTCGCTTAAGCTCTCTTGAATCAGGATTACTACTTATAAAGTCTGATAGAATAGCACGATTATCTACTTTTTGTTGGTGTTCTAATTGAAAACTATTCATGAGTACAACTGTATTGACAGCTTGATGATATTTATATACTACCCATTCTAAACTCATTTAGGGTTGCTATATCAGTGATGGCATCAAATTCAGGGCAGCATCCGGATGCAAGGGTTGGCTCATCAAAATTGAAAGGCTAATAGTAGCGATCAGGAGAACAGCCACTCTTTGAATGAGGGCATCGGCACCCAAGACCAGTCGCAGCGGTGGATCGGGGTGATCGACTACTTGCATCATGGCAGCGGCAGCCTTTTGAGGATCGCCCGGTTGCTGACCATGCATCTGACGTAGCCAGTGCATCATCTGACCGCTGGTTTCGGCATAATCCTGGATTGTCTGTGCCGGCGAGCGGAGTACGCCATTGAAGGCCGTGCGGAACGCGCCGGGCTCGACAATCGTGACGCGAATGCCCAGCGGGGCAACTTCCTGGGCCAACGCTTCTGACCATCCCTCCAGGGCAAATTTTGACGCACCGTAAATGCCGGCACCAGGAAAGCCCACAAAGCCGCCACTAGAGGAGATATTTAGAATGTGACCGGAGCGCTGGCGACGCAGATGGGGCAGCAGGGCACACGTCACCTCCAACGCCCCATAGACGTTCGTTTCAAATTGTTGTCTGACAGCTGGAGCGGTCACTTCCTCCACCGCTCCGAACACACCGTATCCAGCATTGTTCACCAGCACGTCGACGTGGCCAAAGGCTTGCAGAGCGTGCATGACAGCCGTCTGTATGGCAAAGGGTTGGGTGACATCCAGGGGCAGCGCCAGGAGGCGATCGCCATACTGCTGCACTAAATCGGTCAGACGTTCCGGCTTACGGGCGGTAGCAACAACGCTGTCGCCAAGTTCCAGTACTGTTTCGGTTAGCGCGCGGCCCAACCCTCTGGAACTGCCGGTGATGAACCAAATTCTTGGTTGTTGTGTAGTCATGAGATATCTCCAAAGTTGAGATCGCACCTACGGCAAAACCCGCTGTTCTTTCAGGCGATCAAGGGCTTTTAGAAGCGTCAAGCGGGCATCGGCGGTTTCGGTAAAGCCAAACCGGCGAATCTTGTTGACATCGGAAATAATGTCGGTCTCGGTGTTGAAGAGCATGTCGCCGAAGGCCCAACCCACCAGCTTGTCCAGATTGGGCTCCACCAGGCCGTGGCGTTCCGCCAGCCGTCGCCAGACCTCCCCCTTATCGGCCATGTGCTCGGTGAGTTTCAGGGGAATCGGCGGCGCCATGTCGAGTCCCAAATACTCGGCCACGTCTGGCCACAGGCGCTGCCAGCGAAACACGTCGCCGTTGGTGACATTGAAGGCTTCACCGCCTGCTGCTGGAGTGGTGGCGGCCCAGAGGCTGGCCCGTCCCAGCAGGTCGGCATCGGTGAACTGCATCAGCACCTGGTACGCCGCATTCGTCCCGGGGTAGCGCAAGGGAATGCCCAATTCCCGCGACAGCTCGGCGAATACGCCGATAGTCAGCGCAATGTGCATGGGATTGCCGTAGCCATTGCCATCGACCACCAGATCAGGTCGCAACACGACGTAGTCCCAGTCAGCGTGGGGAGCGCGTTCAGTCAGGATCGCTGCCTGGGCCTGATAGAGATTGGGCGGCATATGGCTGGCGTCGTCTTCTCGGGCCGGCGTCGGTACCACGGCCCCCGGCAGATGGATGCCGTAGATCTTGAAGCCCTGGTAGATGACTACTCGTTCAAGCGGAGCACTGGCTTTTTCCAGGGCATCCAGCAGGGTCGCCAGCATCTGGGCGTTTTGCTGGGCCTCCAGACTCAAGTTGGGGTGCGGGGCCAGGGCGGCGTAGAACAGATGGGTGGTGTGGGCGGCTTGCTGGGCGATCGCATCCACCGTGGCGGTGCGATCGCACAAATCGACCGATACCGTCTCCATCCCGTGAATGGGACGCCGGGCCAGCCCCTGGACCGGAATGTCGCGTTCCCTGAGGGTGCGAGCGGTGCCGCGCCCGATGATGCCGCTGGCCCCGGCAATCAGGGCTTGCATAGAGGTCGTCATGGTTCTAAATCTCAATCACAACTTTGCCGAAATGGTGGCCGGATTCCAGGTAACGAAAGGCCTCCGGCGTGGCCTCCAGGGGAAAGGTTTTGTCCATCACCGGGTGAATCTGGTTAGCAGCCATGGCCCTGAGCATGTCGGCAAAATCCTGGCGACTGCCCACACTAAGGCCGTGTAGTTTGGCTCGTTTCAGGTTGAGGCTGACCAAGTCCAGGGAACTGTGTTGTCCCTCCAGAAAGCCGACCACGGAAATGTGGCCATCCAGCCGCAAGGCGTCCAGACTCCGGTTGAGGTTTTGCCCGCCGACGGTTTCGACGACCAAATCCACGCCTGCGCCCGTTGTCGCCGCCAGCACCTCACCCACCCAGTCAGGAGTTTGGCGATAGTTGATGCCATGGTCGGCCCCCAGGGCCGCCGCCTTCGCCAGTTTGTGGTCGCTGCTAGAGGTGATGATTACCCGCAGCCCAGCGGCTTTGGCAAATTGCAAGGCAAAAATGGACACCCCACCAGTGCCGTGCAACAGCACCGTGTCACCGGGTTTGGCCTGGCCATAGGCGAGGGCATTCCAGGCGGTGAGGGCGGCGATGGGCAGGGTTGCGGCTTCCGCCGCACTCAGAAAGGTAGGCCGTTTGATCAGTTCATGGGCGCGAAAGGATTTGTATTCCGCCAGTTGCCCCGGCCGCCTGCCCATGCCGGGACGAGTCGTCATCTGGGAATTGGCAGGCGTGTAGCGCCCATCGATCCAGTCGGGAATATAGGTGGTGACGACGCGATCGCCCGGCTGAAACTCCGTCACCTGACTGCCCACGGCCTCCACCACACCGGCCCCATCGGACACCGGCATCACAGGAAACGAGAGGTCGGGATTGAGGTCGCCCTTAATCAGCAGCAGGTCGACATAATTGAGGGCAGCCGCCTGCAGTTTGACGAGGATTTCATCGGGACCAAAATCTGGTAAATCAGTGGCGATAAGCCGTAGATGGTCACTGCCGAATGCGTCCGTTAAGGCAATAGATTTCATGGAAATATCCTCATTTAACGGCTAGAGGACGGATGTTATCGGTAATGGCGTTCCTCCAACCAGATCCGCACCTCATTCTCAGCGCGAAAAGTATGGTGACTGCGGTGGTAGGGGTCATACACCCGATAGTAGAAATCACCCTGGCGATCTTGCTGCTTGGAAATGACCGGCTCCTTCGACAGCCTGAAGCCTCTGGCAACCGCTTCTCCAAGGCGAGCCAAGTGGATTTTTAATCCAAGAAGGACTGCCTTACGCCCCAAGAACTGACCCTCTACAGACTGACTAGAAGCGGAGACTTTCTGGTCCAAATAGGCACAACAATGACTCTGTCCCATCGCAGACATCCTCCGAGAGAAAAGACTTTTTTGTCCTCAGTTGACATTGCTATCCTGACGCAGAATCTTCGACCATAACAGAGGCAATTATGCTAAATTAACACCGTATCAGTTTGAGATTTTGAAACTGTTATGGTCAAAAAAGGCTGCGATTGGATCGCTGCTTAACCACTGTCGACTCTGGAGTGCTGAACTGATGCGACTGTCTCCCCTGGAGCCGAGCCAGGATAAAGTGCTTTATCAGCAAGTTGCTGATCGCCTGCAGGAACAAATTGCCAACGGCACCCTGAAGCCGGGCGATCGCCTGCCGTCCATCCGCAAGCTTAAACAGCAGCTGTCGGTGAGCTTTTCCACGGTGACGGAAGCCTACCGCCTGCTAGAAGATCGGGGGCTAATTTCCGCTCGGCCCCAGTCGGGCTATTATGTCAAACTAACCGCCCTGCAACAGCACTTAGAGCCTTCCCTCACCGAACCCTATGCGCGGGTTTGCGAAATCAAAACGTCTCTGACCTTCAAGCTCTTTAGCAACCTTCTGGAACCGGATGTGATTCAACTGGGCGCGGCGACCCCCTCCCCAGAGCATCTTCCCGTAGCGCCGCTCAATCGGTTGATGGCCAAGGTCATGCGTGAGCATCCTGAAGCTCATACCTACAACGTCCCTGCCGGGTGCGAGAGGCTGCGGACGGAAGTGTCGAAGCGCATGTTGGATGCGGGCTGCTCGATTCATCCCGACCACCTTTTAATTACCAATGGAGCCCACGAAGCGATTTATCTCTCACTCCAGGCAGTGACTACCCCCGGGGACACCATAGCGATCGCATCTCCCACCTACTTTGCTCTCCTGGAAACGCTAAAGGCTCTGAACCTGAAGGTGTGCGCCCTGCCGACCCATCCCCGCCAAGGCATCAGCCTGTCTCATCTGGAAGCAGCGTTAGCATCTGGCAACGTCCAAGCCTGTTTGCTGGTCTCAAACTTCAGCCATCCCCTGGGCACCTGCATGGAAGATGACACCAAGAAACAACTGGTGGAGCTGATGACTCGCTACCAGGTGCCTCTGATCGAAGACGATGTCTATGGCGAGCTATATTTCGAGGGCACGCGGCCCAAAGCCATTAAAGCCTTCGACACGGACAACCGGGTGATCTACTGCTCTTCGGTCAGCAAGACCCTATCCCCGGGACTGCGCCTGGGCTGGTGCTCCGGTGGGTGCTATCACCTGAAAGTGGTGTACCGCAAATCGGTGATGAATCGGATGAGTGCGATCGCACCTCAACTAGCCGTCACCGCCTTCCTGGCTAACGGCGGCTACGACCGGCACCTGCGGCACCTGCGTCGCACCTATCAGACCCAAATGCACCGCATGTTGCAGGCCATCTGCGATTACTTTCCGGCGGAAACCTGCGTCACCCATCCCCACGGCGGCCACGTCCTCTGGCTGGAGATGCCAGAGGGCTTCGACGCCATCCAGCTCTACGACGATGCCCTACAACGGGGCATCAGCATCGCCCCCGGTCCCATCTTTTCCGCCTCGGGAGAGTGCTACCGCAGTTGCTTCGCCCTCAACACCGCCCTCCCCTGGTCCGACCGGATTGAGCAGGCCATGCAGACCCTGGGCCACCTGGCCAAGAAGCAGATGGCGGTTAATTTCTGAGAGGGCTACGGGGCAACACCCACAATATGATTTAAACCCGAGGTTGTCGAGGCAGAGCCTGGGTAGCCGTAGCGACAGGCAAAGCGGCAAGCCCTGGGATAGGTGAACCACTAGGGGTGTCTAGTATGGTGGGCTTGGCGTTGAAACCTCGTTACAGGTGGCTAGGCATTGAACCACTAAGGGGTGTCTAGTATGGTGGAAATGCTTGGGTTTGGGCGACTAAGGCTTGGGCATCTTGTAATGATAGATCGGGTTGAAGATCGTAGTCGGCACGGGTGCGCAGGCGTTGGGCATCGATGAGGTGGCGATGAAATTCGACCGGCACTTTACCAGGACGGGCCAACGATCGCCCAAAGGCGCTAATCACAGCTGCATGGCTGGAAAAGGATAATCCTTCTTTATCGAGTAGGGCTTCGGCAATATAGAAGCTCATGCTGTAATAGGCACGAGAGACGGCAATGTCATAAAACCCCTGTTGGATGAGGTGGTTGGCTGCGTCTAAGCTATTTTGAGCTTTGGCCACTAAAAATTTTTGCTCTGGCGTCATAGAACGATGCCCTCTTGGCGAATGTTGCGCAGCAGGGGCGAGTTTTCAGTTTGATAGCGCGATGTCGGTAGAAATAAGCAGGAGATTAGCAGGTCATGCTCTAAACACAGTTGAGCGATGAACTCACTGGTGCGCCGACCTTCAGCGCTGGCGTCTACCGGATCATCGAGGACGACAAGAATATCGATATCAGAGTTTTCTGTGGCTTGCTGGCGAGCATGGGAACCAAAGAGAACAACCTGATTGAGCCGATCTTGATAGTGCTCTTGCAGGTATTGCTTGAGGGGTTTGAGTACCGGGCTAAGGGCGTTAGGAAGGACTGGTTTCATAGCGCTATCCCTCACTCAATGGGCCAGGATGGGTGTCGAGCACAATCATTACAATATCCTAGTCTTGTGGGGCGACAGGCTCGGTGGGGTCGATGTACTGGATGGGCAAGACAAGCTCCCGGATGAGTTCTCTTTGTCCTCTCTTGATATTAAATCCGCTGAGATGACCAACATTATGATGAGTGACAACACCTGCGATGCGTCATTCCGGGCAAGCGCAGCGCGAGACCCGGAATCCAGGTCGAGCGCTCTGAGCCCAAGAGAATGTTTGAATCCGTAGGCCTATACCCCTATTTTGAGGTTGAAATCTCGGATTTTGGTGGTCCAGAGCCTTTATCAGGTACTTTTGAGACTCCGATCAGACATTTCAAACATCCTCTAGCCGAGATTGACTCCCTGGATTCCCGCCGCCGCGGGAATGACGGATACGAGGTTTTCTGAGACCGATTAGCCGGATTTCATATGACTCCCCAAAAAAATCGAGAGGTGCAGATCGGTCAAAACCTATGCTGTGTAAGCTTTACACTCTCTAGCCGAAAGCCATCTCCCTGAAACACCTATTGAGCCATTTTTCTTTGGGATCAGCAACTCCGGCCCGGTTTAGAGAGGCTGACTGGCTCCGCCACCGCGCCAAATGTGGCAGTGGCTATACACGGACCTTGAAGCGGCTCCTTATCGGCAGTGAACATTGATACCCTATAGGGATATTGAGGTCAGTCGAATTGCCCTGAGAATTCTATGCATATTCATGCCCTTGACCAGTGGCAGCATTCCCATGACTTTGCCGATGATCGGAGTCATGCCGAGAAAAATACCAAACTCGTGATGCTGCTGACAGCAGTCACGATGGTTGCGGAGATTGTCGCCGGCACATTCTTCGGTTCGATGGCTCTGCTGGCTGACGGTTGGCACATGGCCACCCATGTTGCAGCATTTGGAATTACGATCTTTGCCTATCACTATGCCCGCCGCCATGCCGCCGACCCTCAGTACACCTTTGGCACAGGCAAGGTCAGTGTTCTGGGCGGCTTTGCCAGCGCCGTTGCCCTTGCCGTCATTGCGTTTCTGATGGCCTTTGAATCGGTTGAACGGCTTTTTCAACCTCAAATGATTCAGTTCAATGAGGCCATCGGTGTTGCCATCCTGGGCTTAGTCGTCAATTTAGTCAGTGCTTGGTTGTTGCAAGCGCAGCCTGATCATGGGCACCATCATCATCACCATCATGACCAGAACCTTCGCGCCGCTTATTTTCACGTTTTAGCAGATGCGCTGACGTCTATTTTTGCCATTGTTGCCTTGCTGGCTGGGCAATTTTTAGGGTGGGTCTGGATGGATGCGTTAATGGGTTTGGTGGGGGCCGGGGTGATTACGAAATGGGCGTATGGTCTAGTCAGAGATACGAGTTCGGTCCTGCTGGACGGCGCTGTTGACCGGAAAATCAAGTTGGATATCGTGACCACCATCGAAGAGGATGCGGATAATCGCGTCACCGATTTACACGTCTGGTATCTCAATCAGGATCACTTAGCTGCCACCATCTCACTGGTCACCCATTATCCCCAGGCACCCGAGCATTATAAGCAACTACTCAGCCGTCTTCCATCTCTTTCCCATGTACTGGTTGAAGTGAACCAGTGTCACGGCGAACCTTGTCTGGCGGTACGGCCGTGATGGCAGTAACTATTAGGGCGGTTGATGAGGCATGAGCTTAGAGTTGAGCCCTGACACGGCGGGCAATTCCGCCACCTCACTCACTGAGGCAACGCCCCATATCGATGCCATCAATGGATAGGATGCACCCCATCGTTGGTTGCCGGCAGATGCGATCGCTAGGGTGAAGGCATATCAACCATTCACGTCAGAGCCATGGCATCAACCTCTAGAGGCTGGCAATGGATGCGGCCTTGGATGCTGCAGCTAAGCCGCGCTAGTGACAAGCAGCGGCTGCAGGTTCAGGTGGCATCTCAGCAAGGGGCTGTAGACTTCTGTCGCGGGCCAAGACTCGTGTTAAACGTGGTCGACCCCGAGCCTCAGCCAGATCAAAAATGACACCCCCCTTAACCATGACCGGCCGTCATATTGCCACCCTGTTTGGCACCATGCTGGTGCTGGCGGTGGTTCCAGGTCCTAGTGATGTAGCCGTGGTAGCCAGGTCTCTGATCTCTGGATTCACTCAGGGGCTGATCATGGTGGTCGGCATCGTCATGGCCGATCTGCTGTTTATTGTGTTAGCCGTCTTTAGCTTGGCAGAAGTAGCTGACTCCTTGGGAGCGCTATTTGTAATCGTCAACTATGGCTGCGGGCTATACCTGATCGGGTTAGGCATACATGCCTTACGCTCTCGGCCTCACAGTATCGAGGTATCTGATGTCAGACAATACCCCGGATATTCCAGCTTCTTGGTGGGGTTGCTGATCACCTTGGCCGACCCCAAGGCGATTTTATTTTATATGGGATTACTACCGGCCTTCGTCGAGTTATCGACGATCACTGTCCTAGATATCCTGGTGATTATGCTGATTGCAACGACGGTGGTCGGCGGCGTCAAGGGCACCTATGCCTGCTTGGCTAACCAGGCAAAAGGAGTCTTCAAAAACAGCAGGCTTCGTCAACGCCTGGAGAGTATAGCTGGCTGTGTCTTGCTAGGCATCGGGCTGTTTATTGTGCTGCAGCCCCATGTCTAAGTGACTAACTCTTGCCACGGGTCATGCAGAGCCAGCCGTTTTTATCGCTCCTACCAACTGGTCGATTTCCGCCTCGGTGGTGAAGTAGTGTACACAGGCCCGCACGCAGTGGGGGAATAGCAGAGTGCGCAGCATAAATCCTTGGCTCTCCAGGGTTTGCACTAGACTGACATGTTGGGAGGGAGCGGGCTGACCAGCCGCTAGGATCTGAAAGGATACCAGGCCCGATTCGGGGGGCACCTGCCGCAGGCAGCGAATCTGAGGTAAGGTCTGCAGCTGCTGCCAGAGGTAATGGCTGAGTTGGCAGATGCGCTGGTAGCGCTGGTCAGCGCTGCCCCACTGTTGATGCAGACTCAGGGCGGCCTGGAGCCCGGCCTGGAGAGCATAGTCGGAGGTGGCGACTTCGTAGCGCTGGCCATTGGGTTTCCAGCCGGTAGGCTGGCCCTGGTCGTCGGTGGTAATGCCCCGCCAGCCGATGAAGGTAGGATGGATGCGATCGCACAGGGCCGGTCGCACATAGAGCCCGCCCAAACCCGCCGGACCGCACCACCACTTATGGCCGGTGAAGGCGTAAAAATCCACCTCTGATGCCGTCAGATTCAGGGGCAACGAGCCCACCGACTGGGCCGCATCCACCAGCACCCAGACCGGTTGGGGCCGATCATGGCAATACCGCACCATGTCTGCCAGGGGCAACACCTGGCCCGTATTCCAGGTGAGGTGGCTAATCACCAGCAGCCGCGTCCGGGGTCGCAACCGGGCCGCCATGGCTTCCACTGGTGAGCGCTGATCCAGGCCATCTAGTAGAGAGAACTGGCTCGTCTCCACCCCAAAGCGACGGCAGATTTCTTGTACCGCTGCAATGACGCCGGGATGTTCACAGTCCGACAGCAGAATATGATCCCCCGCCTGCCACTCCAAGCCCCAGAGGGGAATGTTGCAACCCACGGTGACATCTTCGGTCAGGGTGATGGCAGTGGCGGGGCAGCCCAATTCCGTCGCCATCAGCTGCCGGGTCGCCTCAGCCTGCTGCTGTAACCAACGATTTATCTGGCCACAGAAAGGGCCTTCTTGTTGAATCTTCCAGTGGGCCCGTTGGATGGCCTCCAGGGCGGCTTGGGGCATGGGCCCCTGGCCACCATAGTTGAAATAGGCTTTATTCGTCAGGGCTGGGAATTGCTGACGCAGGGAATCGAGGGCGGCAGGATCGGCGGAAACTAAAGACACAGACTCATAGACATAGACCACTAACACTCTATCAAGCTCGATTGCGGCAGACGCTACCCCGTTTCGTGCGGTATAACAGACAATAGGTTCGAGAGCCGCATTTTAAGGATTTCCCTTGGTACTGACTGTGCACTGGATCGTTCCCCCTCGATGGCCTCAGACGGCGTTGTCTTGGCAATGCCGGTGGTTAATAGCTCTCCATCTACTCCCGATATCCTGGGTGAACGGGCCAGTGACGATAATGCCTATCCACTGTCTACCCCAACGCAGTTTTGTCTGCTAGCTACCCCCTACCGCGACGAGTCAATTCAGGGGGTAGCCAACTGACTCCCCTCAGGGTTCCGCCTGAGCGTCAGGGCTTCATCAAACATCCCACTGCCCGCTGGCTTACTCATGATCTGCTGTTTCACTATCAGCGCTGTAGCCGCCGGGCGTTTTTAGATCTCTATGGCACCTCGACCCAGCCAGATCCGCCCAGCGATTACCTGGAGAAGCTGAAGCAGGATAGCACCCACCATCGCCAAGGGATGTTGCAGCGCTATCAGCCTCGCCACCGCCCCCTCTATCCAGCCCGGGACTGGCAGGCAGGCAGGCAAGCTACCCAGGCGTTGATGGCCCAGGGAGTCGACCACATCACCCAGGGAGTGCTGACAGCACCGGCGACCGCCGGCATTGCCTTGGTTAGCCGTCCAGATCTACTGATCAAGCAGCCGGGCAAGTCCTTCTGGGGCGACTGGTACTACGTGCCCATGGATATCAAGTTGGGTAAGAAGCCCAAGCTTGACTATCAGGTGGTGGCGGCGTTTCATGCCTATCTGCTGTCCCATACCCAGGGGATGTGGCCGGAGGAGAGTTGGTTGGCGCTGCGGGAAGGCCGCCTCTATTCAGTGGACTTAGTGCGGCAAATTCCCAAAATGCAGGAGGTGCTGGCCGATTGTCTGCAAGATCTGCAAGCAGAGACGGCACCGTCGGTATTTATTTCCCATAGTCGCTGTGACCTGTGCCATTGGTTTAGCCACTGCTACGACCAGGCCAAGACCACCCAGCACCTGTCCCTGCTGCCGGGGGTAACGCCGGCCCGCTACAGCCAGTTGCAGGGATTGCAGTTGACCACGGTAGAGGCCCTGGCCCAGGCCAACCCTAGGCGGTTGGCTCCCTTACCGGGGTTTGGGGAAACGGTGGCCGAGAAGCTGATCCATCAAGCCCAGGCTATCCTGCATAATCGCGCCATTGCCCGCACGGATGAGGATAACCGCTTTCCCCTGGTCCCAGGGCAGTTGCCCTCGGCCGCCGTAGAACTCTATTTCGACATCGAGGCGGCTCCTGATCAGGATCTGATCTACCTGCATGGGGTGCTGGTGGTCAATCATGAAGCCGGCAGCGAGGAGTTCCATGCGTTGCTGGCGGAGACCCCGGAAGAGGAATACGAGGCTTGGCAAGGGTTTCTGGCTCTGGTGCAGCGATATCCTGAAGCACCCATCTATCATTTCTGTCCCTATGAGGCCCAGACCGCCCGTAAGTTGGCCCGTCTCTATGGCACAGCGGATGCCGTCGTTGAGCCCTT
The DNA here is from genome assembly GCF_002075285.3 of Halomicronema hongdechloris C2206. GTDB lineage: Bacteria > Cyanobacteriota > Cyanobacteriia > Phormidesmidales > Phormidesmidaceae > Halomicronema_B > Halomicronema_B hongdechloris. The sequence goes on from NZ_CP021983.2 coordinate 4,435,768, forward strand.
GCTAGCACGCTTCGTGGATATGCACTGGTGCATCACGGAATCGGTAACCTTGCCGATTGAGAGCTATGCCCTGAAGCACATTGCCCGCTGGATTGGCTTCGACTGGCGCGATAGCGGCGCCAATGGGGCCCAGTCCATCTGCTGGTATAACGATTGGCTGACCACGTGCGATCGCACCTATCTAGAGGCCATCCTGCGCTACAACGAGGACGACTGCCGCGCCACCTACTGGATCAAACGCTGGTTAGTGGAATTTGCCCAGCCCTTTTGGGCACCAAAGCCATAGCGCCCAGCGCGAGAGCGTAGTACCGTACTGATACCATGTCCAGCTGTTGTCTCGATAGCAATCATCTAGGGGTTGCTGAGGCAAGGTTTACCACTGGCAATCGGGAGTGAACATGACCATCCATCCAACCGCTGTGATTGAAGCGGGCGCGGTGCTGGGCCAGGGAGTGGTCGTAGGCCCCTTCAGCTACGTGGCCCACGATACCTATGTGGGCGATGGCTGTCACCTAGGACCTCACGTAACGCTTTTACCCTACACGACTCTGGGGGCTGGATCCCGAGTCCATGCTGGAGCCGTTCTCGGAGATATTCCTCAGGATTTGTCTTTCAACGATGCTGTCAGCCATGTTCGCGTTGGTCAGCAATGTGTACTGCGAGAGGGGGTGACCATTCATCGAGGCACCCAGCCAGACTCGGTCACAGTGGTCGGAGACGGCTACCTACTGATGGCCAATAGCCATGTCGGCCACAACGCTCGCTTAGGCAAACGGGTAATCATGGCCAACGGTGCCCTGGTGGGGGGCTACGCCGAGGTAGGCGATCGGGCTTTTATCAGTGGCAACTGCTTGATCCATCAGTTCACCCGGGTGGGGCGTCTGGTGATGATGTCAGGGGGTTCCGCCGCCCAGAAAGATGTCCCCCCCTTCTGCATGACCCGTAGCTCCACCACCAATATCATCATGGGGCTGAATGTGGTGGGCCTGCGCCGGGCAGCCTTTAGCGCCCCGGAACGACAAACCCTGCAACGGGCCCTGCGGGTGCTCTATCGCTCTGGTCTAAACATTCAAACAGCCACTGCCAAGCTGGAGCAAGAATTCGACTCGCCCCTGGTAACCGAAATCTGCCAATTCGTCCGAGGCTCGAAGCGGGGTATCTGCAAGTTTGTGAAACCAGCAGCCAAGGCCAGCGGCGACGAAGCAGGATGGTGATGGCGAGAACGGAGGGAGGGTAGGCGAGTGGGTGGGTGGATGAGGAATAGGGTGATGGGGAGTAGCGTGGGTCTTGTCGCTGAAACAGGGAAAGCAATGTGTAGCCAGGGAAGGACGCGGGTTTTGAATTTTGAATTTTGAACTTTGAACTTTGAATTTTTAGGGTTTGAGTGAGGGCATGCCAGGCTCTTACTCTCATCATGGGTTGAGCAAAAGGGAAACAAGCCCCTCACTTCCCTCATTGACTGACAAAACTTGCTAGAACCCAGACTATCCAAAGGGTCAGGGAACCTGCCCCCTACAGCATCCGAAATCTGGTAAGGGCGCGGTTTCCGCGCCCAATGCAGAATCTTTTGTCAGTCAACCAGCTCACTTCCTTGCCGATGCAACGCGATCCATCACTACTCACCGATATGCCCTTCCGCAGGTCCAGGGCAGTAGTTCGGCAAGCTCACCACAAGCGGTTTGCCCTGGTCGTAGGGGTCCGGGGGAAGCAAAACTGGAACAATCTGTTTGACAAAAGGAACATTCCGTTAGCAAAATAGAGATCGCCTTAAAGGAGTGTCGCTTCGACCTCACGCGAGGGACTGTAGTTCAACCGGTTAGAGCACCGCCCTGTCACGGCGGAAGTTGCGGGTTCGAATCCCGTCAGTCCCGTCTTCCTATGCACAGACCCCAACTTCCGCCTTAGCGGCGACCGTTGCGGGTAAGCCTGCGGCTGGCTACGCCTACGAATCCCGTCAGTCCCGTCTTCCTATGCACAGACCCCAACTTCCGCCTTAGCGGCGACCGTTGCGGGTAAGCCTGCGGCTGGCTACGCCTACGAATCCCGTCAGTCCCGTCTTCCTATGCACAGACCCCAACTTCCGCCTTAGCGGCGACCGTTGCGGGTAAGCCTGCGGCTGGCTACGCCTACGAATCCCGTCAGTCCCGTCTTCCCCTGATTGCCACCTGCGATCGCATCGCATCGCCGATCAAATATCCTTCGGCGTCTCCTGACTCGCTAGGATGACAGAGTATGGTGACATCAAGACGATAGCAGCAGCGATGGCAGACATAGTGTCCCTGGAATTTTGGGTCTGGTTAGTCGTTATTGGGGGAACATTGGCCGTGGGGATGATATCCATGAGTCGGGCCTATTTGCGGCCTCCGAGCAAGACCTTACTGTTTCCCCGGCCCCAACCGCAATCGTCGCTACCCCTCAGCCAGGCAGCCCGCCTCTCTTTTGAGCAGGGGTGTGAGGCCTTCAAGCAGCAGCAATTCCGTCGGACCATCGATCGCTTCGCCCAGGTAATCGCAGCTGAGCCCAACTGTGCCGAAGCCTTTCATAATCGGGGCTTGATGCAGGCTAACCTGGGCAATGATAACTATGCCATCGCCGATCTGCTGCAAGCCAGCGACCTGTACGATCGCCAGGGCACGAAAGCTGGGCTAGAGCAGGTGAAAGCCCAGCTGCAGCAAATGGCCACCCGCTCTCAGGACAAGTAAGGGCCATGGCTAAGCAGCGCCTGGATGCCCTGTTGGTGGAACGGGGGCTATGTGACTCGCGGCAGATGGCCCAGCGGTTGATTCGGGCTGGAGCGGTGAGGGTCAACCAGCAGCTGGTGGATAAACCCGGCCATGCGATCGCAGCCAATGCAGATATCCAGGTGAAGCGCCGAGCACCCTATGTGTCTCGTGGCGGCGAAAAACTCGCCAAAGCCCTGGCCGACTTCGAGATTTCCGTTTGCGATCGCATCTGCCTAGACGGCGGCATTTCCACCGGCGGCTTCAGCGATTGTCTACTGCAGGCAGGCGCCCGCTTGGTCTATGGCATCGACGTCGGCTATGGCCAGGTAGCCTGGAAGCTACGGCAAGACCCGCGCCTGGTGCTGCGGGAGCGCACCAATCTGCGCCATCTCACCCCCGAGACCCTCTATGGGCCAGACCGCTCTTGGCCCGATCTAGGCGTCATGGATGTCTCCTTTATCTCCCTAACCAAGGTGCTGCCCGCCTTCTGGCGATTGCTGCAGCCACCTAGAGAAGTGGTGCTACTGGTGAAACCCCAGTTTGAAGTGGGCCGGGAACAGGTGGGGAAAAAGGGCGTGGTTCGCGATGCCAAGGTCCAGGCCCAGGCCATCTGGACCGTGTGGCAAACGGCCCAAGCGTTGGGCTGGCACTATCGCGGCCTCACCTGGTCGGCCATGGTGGGACCGGCCGGAAATATCGAGTATTTGCTATGGCTGTCGGCAGATCCTGGCGTATCCCTGGAAGGGCCAGAGTTAGCGATGATCCAAGATCGCACCCAAACCGCTCAGACGACTCTATTGAAGTCGTAGGGACGGAGCAGATTCATAGTGAGAAGAGAGGACTGGAGTCAAGGCATTAAATGCCCTGCCTTACTGGCGATGAAGATTTACTGAAGGTCTCTGCATAATCCCCCACAGCAGACCTATTATACAGAGGAAGATCCGGCTAATCACCCTATTTGGGAGTGTTATCAAGGCATTGATGGGCATAACATCCCGATTTGGCGATATAGCCCGAACAAGATCTGCATAACACCCTATTTTGGGTGTTTATGCCGAAAATTTTCAGCCTAACTACTTTTAGCAGAGATGATATTCGACTTTAAGCCTGCCTAGTCACCTCGACTGGGGGTGTTATGCAGAATAGAGGAGAGCAAAGCAGGCTAAACAATAGTTAGCTTCCAAGAGATCAGATCCCCTCTTTAAAATCCTTGATTAAAACATGCTCAATTAGTACAGTTGCATTTTACTTGAAGCAAAGATATAGAAGGTAGACAGTCGTTAGTATTTGGGTAGCAGTGTGCAGCAGCTACAGACTCACAGCAGTATAATGTACTATTCACATGCTCAATGTCAGGCTGTTTAATTCTAGAGTCGCTTAGTTAAGACCGAAATGGAGTACTTTAGGTGCTTACTCAAATCGAATTAAAAAATTTCAAGAGCTACAGATCAGGCACTTTGCAACTTGGACGGTTGACCGTACTCATCGGGGCTAATGCTTCTGGAAAGAGCAACGTAATTGAAGCGCTACGCTTGCTAGCAAGAATTGCTGAGGGAGAACGACTTAGCCTTTTGGGTGGGCCTTATAAGCAAGACGAAACAATTTTTAGGGGAGGAGTAGAGAATCTTGGCTATCGGGGTTCAAAATCTTTCGGGCTTTCTTGTGTAACAACAGAGCCAGAGTGGAAAGATCTCTCAATCGATTTAAGTCTTGGAGGAGATGGAGATCTTCATGTTACCAAGGAAAAAATTACAAGTCATACTTCAACAGTTCCTTTGTATGAAATTACAAGCGCACCTCAAGGGGCTGGAAGTGACGTATTTGTTACTTATAACAATTTTGCCAGAGGTGGGAAAAAACCTAGCATAGTATGCAGCAGTCATATGGCAATTTTTACACAACTTTTGAGTGATATCCGCTTCCGTCCAGAGAACACTAAAAGTCGAAAAATAATTCCTAAGGTTGCTGAACGATATGTTCAATGGTTAAGTAGCATCGTATTTCTTGAGCCTGAGCCAAGCTCAATGCGCTCTTATGGTCATAAAGTTGATAAGGTACTCAAAGAGCATGGTGAAAACCTTTCAGGGGTAATCTATAACTTATGTCTTAACCCAAATGTCAAAAGTTCGGTTCTGGATTTCGTTCAAAGTTTGCCTGAACAGGATATTGAAAATATCGATTTCATAGAAACACCTCGTGATGAGGTTATGCTACAGCTAACTGAAACCTTTGGCGGTGCATCGACTACCTATGATGCTTCCATACTTTCAGATGGAACTTTACGCGTGCTCTCTATTGCTGCAGCAATGCTTTCTGCACCTGAGCAAAGTTTAGTTGTTATTGAAGAAATCGATAACGGCGTACATCCTAGCAGAGCAGCAGATTTGTTAGAGCGGATTTCTAGTATTGCAAAGAACCGTGATTTACGGGTTCTAATTAGCAGCCATAATCCCGCACTTCTTGATGCCCTGCCTGATGAAGCCATTCCTGAAACTGTATTTTGCTATCGAAGTCCTCAAGATGGATCAAGTCAGTTAGTTAGATTGCAGGACATTCCCGACTATCCCGAACTCATTGCTCAGGGGTCTGTTGGGCACCTCATGACTCGCGGACTATTAGAACGGTTTGTTAAGCAACATCCCGGAACAGAGCAGAAAAAGAAGAAAGCAATGGAGTGGCTAGCTTCTCTCGCTGTGGTAGGGGAACCGAGAGAATGAAAGCAGTTGCAATTGTTGATACATCTATATTCTGCAATGTTCTCGATATTCCTCATATGAATAGTGAACGGACTCAGGTAATGCAAAAGTTGAAAGATTTACTTGAGGAAAGTACTAATCTTCTTCTACCTATGGCTGCCGTCTATGAAACAGGGAATCATATTGCTCAACTCAGTGATGGTGGAAACCGGCGTCAATTTGCTGAAGTTTTCATTGAGCAAGTCAAGAAAGCGATAAAAGGGGAAGCACCTTGGCAAGTTATGCAGCTGCCAGATATGGAGGAGGTTGGAGAATGGCTAAGTAACTTTCCTGATTCAGCAATGCGTGGCGCAGGTATGGGAGACTTATCAATAATCAAAGAGTGGGAGAAGACGATTAGGATAACGCCCAATCACCGTATTTTTATATGGTCTTTAGATGGCGATCTTCAGGGATATGATCATATTCCTTGATCCTAATAATTAAGCTTTAGCTAGCAGTGTTGACTTTTATGCAAAAATCTGTTCCCTTTCGAGAAAATCTTATTGATTCTAGGCTTTCGCAAAAAGCTGACAATTCAAATGCAGCGGACAGTTTTGAGCCGTTGCTGCTGAGTTTAAGGTTGTCTGCTGCCGATGATTTGAGCCGTTCCCTCTCCAGGCAAGCCTTTGACTTGAGAAAGTCGCATCAATGCGTCGCAACCTCCTCGGAACCTAACGCTATGATTTGCTGCCGTAGTAGAAGGCGATTTCTCTGTCTTTGAGGGGCGCAAAGCCAGCTTCCTGCAGCATGTGCTCCAGATCAGCCAGGGAAAAGTGCTTGGCACCGATGCGGAGGATGCGCGATGGCCCTTCAGGGCCGGTCTAGCCCCTCTGGGGCGGCGTCGCCTTTTATGTCGCCCTGCGAAATGACCATCGCATCGTATTGGTGACGCCACTGCGCTACCACTGGGCTTCCTTGGCCATCACCCGCCGATACAGCTCCAGCTTGGCCGCAGGGATGGGGCTGCCATCGAGGTCAATGCCCTGGGCAAGGGCCTGATCAACGGCATCGGCGCCCGTGGTGGTGGGGTGGGTCATCGGTATCCTCGTGAATCAATCGATAAATCGATCCGCATCCTATCAGAAAAAATCCCCCGGCGCCTTGGCGTCGAGGGAATCCATCATGACCGGCCCTGCAGCCGCAGCCAGGGACCAGGCTACTTGACAGACACCTTGGCACCGGCCTCTTCCAGCTGCTTCTTGGCATCTTCGGCGGCTTCCTTGGCCACGGCTTCCTTGACCGCTTTGGGAGCCGATTCCACCACTTCCTTGGCTTCCTTCAGACCCAGGCCAGTGAGGGCACGTACTACCTTGAGGATGGCGATCTTCTTGTCCGCGGGAACCTCTTCTAGGACCACGTCGAATTCGGTCTTCTCTTCGGCCTCCTCAGCGGCGGCTCCGTCACCGCCAGCCCCGGCCATCATGCCGGGGGCCATCATCATCATGCCACCGCCACCAGCGGCAGAGGCATCGACGCCAAAGGTGTCTTCGATTTGCTTCACCAGCTCAGACGCCTCCAGAAGACTGAGGGACTTAAGCTGTTCTAAAATTTCGTCGGTCTTAGCAGACATGGGTTAACTCCTGTGAAATGGACACAACAAATCGAGACAGTAGAGATAGAGGGGCTGCTCCTACGACTCTTCTTGCTCGGAAACAGCCTTGATGGCGCGAGTCAGGGAAGCTGGCACTTCCTTGATACCCACAGCCAGTTTGGTGGGAACGGCATTGAGCCCTACGCCCAACTTGGTGGGAACAGCATTGATGGCACCGGCAATGCGGGCAATCAGCTCTTCCTTTGACGGCAGGTCGGTGATGGCTTTGATGTCGTTTTCATCAAGGGCTTGTCCCTCCATGACGCCGCCGCGCAAGACGGTTTTTTTGGTGTCTTTCTGGAAGGCTTGGTACTCCTTGATGGCTCCGCCCAGATCGTCCTTGACCAATACAAAGGCCGAGGCATCCTTCAGGAAGGTCTGAATCGGCTGCCAGTTATCATCCCCCTCAACGGCAATGCGCATCAGGGTATTCTTGGTCACCTTACAGACAGCCCCTTTGGAGCTGAGACGATTGCGCAGATCGGTGATTTCAGCAACGGATAATCCCTTGTAGTCAATCACCAGAGCCAGCTCAAAGCCAGTCAATAGCTCTTTCAGCTCTGCCACAATCTCCTTCTTGTTCGCTAACGTTCTCCCCATTCGGTCTCACCTCCTTTTAATCGGGGATTACAAATCTGTGGGGGACCCAGCCATTAAAAAACCTCCGGGAAATACCGGAGGACAGGCCCTGAAAGTAAGCGGCGGCCGCACGCTATCAATGTGCGATCGCAATGGCTAGGGCATCTACCTCGGCAGGGTTTATGCGCAGGCAACCTGCTGTCTCCGGCTTACCAAGCTATGGAGTTGTGGCGTGGGTCAATAACTTACCTCTCCATGAGAAATGTTTGCAGTAGGGATATCTTGGCTTGCCTTAGGCAATATCAGCCATCTTAATATCCCGTAGGGCGCTATCACTGATGACCCATGTGGGTTACCATCGCCAGTAGCGCCCCTTAGCTCCCGAAGGCCGGTTGCGATCGATACATTCCTGTAAGGCCTTTAAGTTCATCAGCAGATCTGCCACCGAAAAAGATGCCTTACCGAACATCACATGAACGATTCCAGTCCGATCCGCTCGAAATTCGAGCTTACCTGCCTTAAACTCATCAATCGCCTGGGACAAATTAAAGGTCACCGTACCACCCTTGGGAGACGGCATCAAGCCCCGTGGCCCCAACAGACGCCCCAGCTTAGCCACCTTGGGCATCATGTCTGGAGTGGCAATCAAGACATCGAAGTCCATCATGCCTTTAGAGATCTCCTCAATTAGATCCTCTGAACCAGCCATGTCAGCCCCGGCACTACTGGCTTCCGTTACATTTTCACCTCGAGCAATTACAGCCACCCGCACAGTTTGCCCGGTGCCCTTTGGCAAAATGACCGTCGTTCTCAGTTGCTGATCCGTGTACTTAGGATCGATGCCCAAACGAATATGGGCCTCTGCTGATTCCGGAAACTTAGCCGTGGCTGTGTCCTTCAGTAAGGTGAGGGCTTCCGTGGGCTCGTACAGCTGATCCTCAACCCTTTTGTGAAGGTCCTGAAGTCGTCGAGAAATTGTCTTAGGCATAATCCATTACTACTCCTGGGGTGATAACGAAGTCGCAACCTCTCCCCCTCTATGGGACATACCGCCCTAGAGACGGCAAACTTTTCTACAATACCCTACTCCACCTGACCATGACGGCAAACTTTTCTACAATACCCTACTCCACCTGATCATGGCAGAGAATCCTAGGCTGAGGCAAAGAACCTAGCCAGATACCGTGACGCCCATATTCCGGGCTGTCCCTTCCACGATGCGCATAGCCGCTTCAATATCGTTGGCATTGAGGTCGGGCATTTTGGTCTCGGCGATCTCTCGCAGTTGGTCACGGCTAATGGATCCCACCTTTTGAGTGCGAGGTTCCCCGGATCCCTTCTCAATCCCGGCCGCCTTTTTAATCAAGACCGACGCTGGGGGAGTCTTGAGGATGAAGGTGAAGCTGCGGTCTTCAAACACCGAAATCTCGACTGGCACTACCAGCCCCACCTTATCCGCCGTTCTGGCATTGTATTCCTTGCAGAACGCCATGATATTGACGCCATGCTGACCTAGAGCTGGGCCAATGGGGGGAGCCGGATTTGCCTTCCCTGCTGGAATCGCTAATTTAATAATCGCAACTACTTTCTTCGCCATCGACTAACTCTCTTTTTGAACCTGGTTGAATTCCAACTCCACTGGGGTATCACGCCCAAAGATTGACAGCAACGCCTTCAATTTGTGACGTTCAGGACTGACTTCAATCACCTCACCCTCAAAATCTTTGAATGGACCCGACAGCACCAAAATCTTGTCGCCAGTGGCCATATCAATTTTGACAACAGGCTTCTGTTCCTCAGTCCGCTTGAAGATGCGCTTAACTTCAGCTCGACTCAGGGGCATGGGTTTCACATGACCCCGACCGCGACCATAGCGACGCCGCTGCTCCGCCCCCACAAAGTTAATCACATGGGGGGTATTTTTGACGACAGACCAAGCCTCATCATCCATCAGCATGCGCACCAGCACATAGCCTGGAAAGACCTTCTCCTCAATGTTCTGGCGACTACCATCCTTACGAAGCTTAACTGCCGGAGTTTGGGGGATCTCGATCTGAAAGACTCGATCAGCTACATCGAAGGTCTTGATGCGCTGCTCCAGATTCAGCTTCACTCGATTTTCACACCCAGAAGCCACCTGCACGGCATACCAGCGTCCCTGCTTTTCAGAAATCGCTTGGGCCTCACCCTCATCAACTACATCAGCCGATGAGATATCTGCAGATTCCACGTCGTCATTGAAGCCGTCGTTGAAATCGTCTGCTGTCAACGCCATCTCTAAAACACCTGTCTAGACGCCCATCCGAAAACCTGATCGATTAAATAAATCAAGGAAGCGGAAAGGCTCACCATCAGAATTACGGCGGCAGATTCGCTGATTAACTGCTGCCGACTGGGCCAAACAACTTTGCCTAGCTCTTCCTTGGTACCCTCCAAGAACTTAGCTAGATTAAAGCCCTCCTCTGCCGTCGATTGAGCCTTGGATTGAGCCTTGGATTGAGCCTTGGATTGAGCCTTAGCATTATCGCGCTTCGGGTCAGATTTCGTATCTTTTTTAGCCACTGCCTATAGACTCCTGCGTATTCAACCTCGGCAACTCAAGCACACCAAATACTTTTACTAGCTGAATCAGCCTACGACAATGCATTTAGCGTCTGGCCTCAAGCTGCAAACTCCTTCTATGATAAGCAGTCTCATTGCCTGTCTGAAAGGCCCTCACCACCGAACGACAATTCTACCCGAAGTCCTGACACGTCAAGCTGAGTCCCTAAGAACTTCGGGTAGATTGTAATGGTGACTCAGCGCGCCCTGGAGGACTCGAACCCCCGACATCGGGTTTTGGAGACCCGCGTTCTACCAACTGAACTAAGGACGCATACGGCCAGAGTCAATTTGAATAGATTTAACCTGAATCAATCAAGCTAAATCCTAGCTCATCCTTAGTCTACCGTTAGATAGGCCGGTCGAACCGTTGCTTCAGACGTGTTGCCTTACCAACCCGATTACGCAGGTAGTACAGCTTGGCTCGACGAGCTTTACCACGACGAATGACTTTGATGTTAGCAATGCGAGGGGCGTGCAGCAGGAAGACCCGCTCTACACCAATACCCTGAAAGATACGGCGGACAGTAATGCTGGCATTGATGCCACCATTGCGCTTGGCAATCACCGTGCCTTCATAGGGCTGAACCCGCTCTTTTCCCCCTTCCTGAATAATTACACCGACGCGGACAGTGTCGCCGACGTAAATTTCGGGGATATCGTCCTTATAGTAGTCCGCTTCGATAGAGCGGATGATCTCCTCAGCGTTCATAGGGCCTGCAAAAACGCACAGTCTATTACACTACACTAGTAGAGCATCAAATATCAACACTCTGCTGGCTACGACAGCAATTCTCATTTTGGCGAAAAGCTGCTCAAGCTCTAGAACTGGACAGTGGAAAGTTTTCAGTCCGCTGGCAAGACACCAAGAAAAACGGACGTGGGTTAAGTCGAATCACCCATCATGTCCAAAACTGGCTGATATAGAACGTTTCAGCCAGCAATATTATGGAGCTATGCCAACGTCTTGAGCAAATCTTAGGGGAGACTGCGTCTAGTCTTTAGTCGGGAGTCCTCGTTTCGGTGGTTTGTCCTCTTGGTGTGGAGCATCCTCTCTTAATGCTCAACCTGCTACCGTCACCAGCTATGTGAATGCCCTGGGTTTGAATGAAGATGAAGGCGATGAAACCTGCTCCGACTTGGCCCACCAATCTTCCGCCTCCTACGGGGCTTAAAACTGATCCTTCCGGCTCCGCAGGCGAGCAAAGGCTTGCACGGGTTCGTGACTCTGGACAGCCTTTTGTAGAGCCAGATGATCCCAGCGTAGGAAGGGATTTGTGGCCTTTTCTAGGCCTAGGTCCGAGGGGATTGTAGCCTGCTGCCGTTGGCGAGCGGCCTTGACCATGGCGAATCGCTGTTGCAGATCAGGGTTTTGGCCATCTACGGTGAGGGCAAATTTCAGATTTTTCAGGGTATATTCGTGGGCGCACCAAATGCGGGTTTGGTCAGGTAAGGTCCGAATCTTGCTGAGGGATTGCACCATCTGCTCAGGCGTGCCCTCAAACAAGCGACCACAGCCACCGGCAAAGAGGGTATCGCCGCAGAAGAGATCGCCCCAGTCGCTACCGGGGGCGGGGGAAAAATAGTAGGCGATGTGGGCCCGAGTATGTCCCGGTACGAATAGGACGGTGCCGGTACGACCGGCGAAGGTAACGGTGTCGCCCTCCTGCAGAAAGATCTGTTGGCCAGGAATGCGATCGCAATCTTCGGCGCCGCCATAGACCACCGCCTCAGGATAGTGGGCTAACAGCTGCCGGTTGCCACCCACATGGTCGGCGTGGTGATGGGTATTGAAGATGGTCCCCAGGGGAGCTCCGAGTTCCTCTAGTTTCTGCAAGACCGGGGTAGCCTCGGCTGGATCCACCACGGCAGCAGTGTTGTAATTCCTATCGTGGAGGACAAAGATGTAGTTGTCTGAGAGGGCATTCAGGCGATAGATATCCATAGGTTGAGCATTATCGGCAGACCAGATATGGCCGTGGATCGATTGATGATGCCTCAGCGATCAGGCCGACGTCATACATGACTACACACATGGCTACTTCTAGCGTAGAAACTGCCGGGGGAATTAGCATCCATCCTGGGCCAGGCATCTTGCCATTATCTCCGAACAATTACTGAAGCGTTAACCGTTTCTGTGGTAACGATTCCGTGAATTTAGCGCTGCGCTGATAGGCCAATCCAGCCTGTAATACAGATATCAGGTGGCGATGGGTGCTGAGAAGACAACGGGTTATTGCCTCATATCCACTACGAAATCGTGGCAGTGATGGCACCTCGTTCACTCGACTACCAGTCTCGGCCAGATGATGCTTACCGAGAGGGGCGGACGACCCATGCCAGCCTCAGCCGTCTGGCCCATGCTATCCACACGCATTTGGACTCGTACCGTGATGGGAACAATGACCACTGCTGCCCAGGCCAGGATTTATCAACTCGTGCACCAGGCGATCCATCAGGGGCGCTTGAGCCGCTGCGACCATCTCACCCTGGTCTCGGCTATGCTAGCAGACGCTACCCTGGACCCCTTAGACCGCAGCCAGATCAACCGCGTATTCGACTATGTCCGCATGGGACGGGTGCGGCTGGTGGATTAATCTGGGCTGCCTTCAGGCATCGAAAATGCCCAACTGCTCTACGGGCTCGGCCACAGTATCGTCAGACGGCTTATGAGGAGACGACTTGGGGCGACTGCCCCGGCGTAGCCCCACGGCAATCTTGCTGTGTTGTTCGATCTGATGCATGACCTGTTTGGCCCGCCGGATCACCGATGGCGGCAACCCAGCTAGGCGGCCGGCTTCGATGCCGTAGGAGCGGTCGGCGCCACCGGGGCGCACCTGGTGTAGAAAGATGATCTGATCTGGCATTTCCTTCACCGTCACCTGGTAGTTGGCCACGTTGTCGAGGATGCCGGAGAGTTCGTTGAGCTCGTGGTAATGGGTGGCGAAGATGGTGCAGGCGCGGATGTCGCTGGCCAGGTGCTCGGCGACGGCCCAGGCGATGGAGAGGCCATCGAAGGTGGCGGTGCCCCGGCCAATCTCATCCAGGAGCACCAGGGAATGTTCGCTGGCATGGTTGAGGATGTTGGCGGTTTCGTTCATCTCCACCATGAAGGTGGATTGACCGGTGGCTAGGTCATCTACGGCCCCGACTCGGGTGAAGATGCGATCGCAAATGCCCAAGCTAGCCGCCTGGGCCGGGACAAAACTGCCCACCTGAGCCATCAATTGAATCAACCCCACCTGACGCAGATAGCAACTTTTACCACTGGCGTTGGGGCCAGTGAGAATAATTAAATCCGGGTCGGGGGATGATCGGGGTTGAGTGCCTGCCAGTGCCTGTCCGCTGCCTGTTGACTGGTCTGCTCCTAATGCCGTGGCGTTGGGCACGAAGAAGCCGGTCGGGAGCAACTGCTCTACCACTGGATGACGGCCAGCCTCGATGGCGATCTGACGGTGCTGTCCCATGTGGGGGCGGCAATAGCCTTGATAGACGGCGACTTCGGCCAACCCACAGAGCACATCGACGGCAGCCACAGCCTGAGCCACGCGGCGGATACAGTCGGTGTGTTGGCCTACCTGCTGCCGCAACTGCACGAAGATGTCGTACTCCAGGCTGTGAATTTCAGCTTGTAGGTTAAAGACCCGGGCTTCCCGTTCCTTCAGTTCCGGGGTGATGTAGCGTTCTTCGTTGGTCAGGGTTTGCTTGCGGATATAGTCGGCCGGGGCCTGCTCGGCTTTGGCCCGAGAGATGCTGATGTAGTAGCCAAAGGCCTTGTTAAACCCCACCTTGAGGGTAGCAATGCCGCTACGCTGCCGCTCTACGGCTTCTAGGTTGGCGATCCACTGTTGATCTCCGGCCACCTGTTGCCGCAGGCTATCGAGCTTGTCGTTGACGCCATCGCGGATCAGGTTGCCCTCATTCAGATAGAGGGGCGGGGTGTCGACCAGATGCGATCGCAACACCTGACCCAACTGTTCCAATTCAGGCGGCACCATTTGTAGTGCCTTTAGGTAAGCAGATTGAGCCGAGGCTACCAAGGCCGCCAGTTCTGGTAAGCGGGCAAACGAATCCGCCAGGGCCACCAGATCCCTGGCATTGGCGGTGCCAGAGCCGGCTCGACCGGCTAGCCGCTCCAGATCATAGATTTGCTTCAGGCGCTGCTGCAGGATTTGCCGCAGATTACCATCTTGAACCAGGTCTTCTAGGGTGTCTTGGCGAGCCTGAATGGCCTCAATATCTAAGAGAGGCTGCAGCAGCCAGCGACGCAGAGCCCGACTGCCCATGGCGGTCACGGTGCGGTCTAAGGCCCATAGCAGGGAACCATGGAAAGTGCTATCGCGGGCGGTCTGAGTAATTTCCAGGTTGCGGCGGGTTTGGTGATCGATGACAAGATACTCGCTCAGGGTATAGGTGGCCAGGGACTGCAAGGGCACCTGCATCGATTTCTGGGTGTCTTCCAGGTACTCCAACAGCCCCCCAGCAGCCCGTACGGCCAACGGTAGGTGTTCACAGCCCAACCCTTCTAAGGAACGGAGGCGAAACCGCTGTAGCAGTCGCTGGCGGGCTTCGCTTTGGGTAAAGGGGGCCTGGGGCCGCAGGGTATAGCAAAACTGGCGCGGTAGACAATCGGGCAGATGCTCGGAGGGTTCCCCTGGCCGCAGCAACGTGATGATATCAGGGGCATTGGTGGGCACCAGGGTCTCGGCCGGCTGCAGACGCATTACCTCTTGGGTGAGCTGCTTTAGGGAGCGAGACTGGGTGGTAAAAAACTCCCCCGTGGAGACATCGGCATAGGCCAGGCCCCAGTGGTCTGCAGCCATCACAACCGCCGCCAGGAAGTTATTGCGACTGGCACTGAGCATGCCCTCTTCCAGCACTGTGCCTGGGGTCATCACCCGGGTGACTTCCCGCTTCACCAGCCCCTGGGCCAGGGCCGGATCTTCCACCTGGTCACAGATAGCAATGGCAAAACCCTTCTCCACCAGGGCAGTGCAGTAGCGGTCTAGCGCGTGGTGGGGAATGCCGGCCAAGGGCACCCGGCCAATGGCCTTGCCGGCGTCCTTGCTGGTCAGCACCAGTTCTAGTTCCCGGGCGATGGTGATGGCATCCTGAAAAAAGGTCTCGAAAAAATCACCGACGCGGTACAGCAGCAGGGCGTGGGGATGTTCCTCCTTGATGGCCACATAGTGCTGCATCATCGGCGTCAGATCATCCCAGTTAACGGAACCATGGTCGCTGTAGCGGACGGTATGCTTGGCCAGCCGCTCTGGCAGATCAGCGGCAGACGGGTTGGCGGCAGGGGAACCGGTCATAGACATCGTCAAGGTATGACGGGCACTCAAGCTGGTTAACAGTGGCTATATTGTAGGCCCCTGACCAGTCCCCCTGCGGAGTTGGGCTTGGACCAACCGCCAGTCTCTGGAAGGCAATGACACCAGACCCTATGCCTTTGGGGTGACTAGAGGCCTGAGCAGGCAGCAGCTCGTACCATTAAGCTTCGTTGCATGCTTTCACGCAGCCTGGAAGGACCATGTTACGTTCGTAACGTTCTCATTGCACATCGTTACATTAGGGAGAGGGTTCTGTGGCACTGTCTGAGAACGCTATCGACGCTGTAAACAACGCTGTCAATACTGAGCGCGAAGACTTCAGCGAGTATGTCGCCCATTTGCAACTGCATATGGCCCTGCAGGCTCGTAACCTGGTACCGGCACTGCAACATCGGGGCGATCGTCGTGAGACGCTATTGCACCAAACCCAAGCTGATTTCGAAAAACTGATTTCTCGTCAAGGGGTATAGCTTTCCGCCTGTAGCGGGACCATAGCCTGGCGTCTATCTCGGCAAGGGATAGGCGCTTTATTTATGACTAATAGCGGCGGGAAGGCCCCTTGGTATCCATCAGGCCCAACAGGGGACCCAGAATGATACCGAAGACAAAGCCGCCGGCATGGGCCCAGTAGGCGACGCCACCAGCGCCGACATCGGCGTTTGCTCCTAAACTAGCCAATCCATAAAGGGCCTGCTGCACGAACCAGAACCCCAGGAAAAATAAGGCTGGCACCCGCACGGTAGTAATAAAGAAAAAGAGAGGCAGCAGGGTGAGGATGTAGGCCCGGGGAAACCGCAGGATGTAGGCTCCCATGACGCCAGCAATGGCACCACTGGCTCCCAGGGTTGGCACTGCAGAGAGGGGGGCGAATATCCACTGGGCCAGGGCAGCCAACACCCCACACCCCAGATAAAAAATCACGAAGCGTCCTTTGCCCAGCTGCTCTTCAATGTTGTTGCCAAACACCCAGAGATAGAGCATGTTGCCGCCGATGTGCAGAATGCCACCATGTAGAAACTGAGACGTAATTAGGGTGAACCATTCCTGCGGGGACGCTTGACCGGCAAAGCTGGCAGTTAGTTGCTCAGGCACGATGGCCCAGGTATCAAAGAACTGCTGCAGCTGGGCTGAAGAGGGCAGACTGAGCTCGTAGAGGAAGATGAGGACATTGATGAGAATCAGGGTATAGGTGACATGGGGCGTCGTTTGGGTGGGATTCTCATCACGTAGGGGAACCACAGGCCTGGTTAGAGCGACGACTCCTATATTCTACGGGGGTTTACAGCAGTCTACCCAGCGGTAGGTAAAAGGGTAAGCTGGCCCTGGTCACCATTGAGCTCTGCTGGCACACCCACTGGCAGGGCGGCGTTGACGCCATCATGGCCGAAGGGTAGATCGGAGACGACGGGAATGCCGAGATCGCCGATGCGATCGCACAGTACCTCAGCCACACTGAAGCTGGGTGTATGCTCGGCGGGAAGACAGCGGCTAAAGCGCCCTAGGGCAATGCCACCAACTCGCTGGAGTTTGCCACTAGCCCGCCAATGGGTCAGCAGGCGGTCAATGCGATAGGGAGCCTCAGTGACATCTTCTAAAGCCAGAATCACTCCGTCCAAATCAGGCTCATCGGCGGTACCTAACAGATGAGTAGCCACCGTCAAGTTGGCCGGAAGCAGTCGTCCCCGTGTTTTCCCTTGGTGCCAGCCCCGACCCTGTAAGGGGGCCACAGAACGGCCCTCGATCCAGTCAAATAGGCGCTGGCGCGACCACTGCGGTTCCTGGGCCAGAGTAGTCAAGAGAGGTCCATGGACCCCGGCGATCCCCAGCTTGGCTAGACTCCACAACAGGCTGGTGATATCCGAAAAGCCAATCAGCCATTTGGGCTCGGTCGAAGGCCAACGCCACGCCTCCAGCAGGCGGGTGCCGCCAAAGCCGCCGCGGGCACAGAGGATGCCTCGACAATCCGGATCCAGCCAGGCCTGCTGCAGTTGCTGGCGGCGAGCGGCATCATGGCCCGCCAGATACCCCCATTGGTGATCATAGCCAGGGCTCAGCTCTATGCGATAGCCCCGCCGCCGCCAGATATCTACCCCGGCCTGAAAAGCCTCCAACTCCCGTAAGGCACCACTGGGGGCAATTACCCGTAGACAATCCCCAGGTTGCAACGGCGGCGGTAACTGACAATCAGAACGGCGCATTGACAGGGCTACTCCTTAATCGGCCGTTCATTACTATACACACCGACCATTGAGACGGTTTTGGGACGCCTAGCGACGCTGCTCTCAGTAGTCTTAACTCAACAAGCCGGCGAGCTGCTAACCAGCAGTCATTCCAAGAAAGCAAGCATATTAGCCTGTTTCGCCAAGTTAGAGACGGGACTAGCCCTGGCTAGTCAGCCATTGGGCTACGGCAAACGCTCTGAAAGAGCACCCTAAGACCTAATTTGCAAAGGAATTCTTCAAAAGCTTGCAAGGCTAATAACAACCTTGAGGGAGCGTTTGCGGTGGTCCTAGAAGATTTGCCCTAACTGCTGTGTAGGCGTTTCGCAAATCACCCAAAGTAGCTCTTGATTCTCCATAAAAGTCTGGGCAGACTGGAGAGGTGCAACGGCTGTTCATCTGCTTAGAGGGGAGTCTCCTCGGCGACATCGTGTTACTCAAGACCTTCGACATTGCTCCAGGGCAAGTTCAGACCTTCCTATGGGACGGAGGAGCGGAAGCATGGTCGCAGGTAATACTGGCTGAGGAAATTTGCTCAGCAAATCTACGGCTGGTGTTTCACAGCTGGCCCCAATTGTCCGAGCACGAGGGGATTATTCAGAGTGTGCTCCAGACCTTGGCAGAGGTTGTCTATAGACTCTGGCCCAGCTGGTATTGCCAGGACAACTTATTTGCCGATGATGCTACCACAGAAGCCGCCGTCCTCAACAGCTATCGCTGTCTAGACTGGCAGAGGCGTGAGGCTGGAGTATCGTTGCCATGGCTGAAAGCAGCCGTTCGAGCCCGACAGCAGGGCAAGGTGCCGCTTCTAGATCCATTTCCCCACTCTCTGCAGCTGGCTCAACTGGCCCTTGCCATTGACCCAGCCGGTATTGTTCTAGTCTTAGCCTTAGCGGAGCCCCGGCCTGCCGACCATCGTTTGTTGGCCTTAGCTAGGGCCGTCAATTGGATAGCCATCCATTCACAGGCTCGTGTGGCCCTGTGGCTGCCTCAATCTCTAGCACAAGCGGCGGCGTTGGATTCGATCTTGTATGGCGCTAAGGTTCTGCCTTGCCCATTGACGGCGGCGGTTGCTACCGCTGAAGACGAAGCTAAACATGTGGTATTTCCCATCCACGGTAGACCGCATCCGTTTAGTCCAGGGGAGGAGAAATTGGCTCAATGGCTGGCTCGAGATAGGGAGTTAGGGCAGCTATTTAGCTTCAACCAGATGGTGAGGACGAAGAGGGGCCAGACCTATCTGGTAGATTTGCTGTGGCTAGAGGGTCGGGTGATTGTTGAAGTGGATGGTTACCGCCACCACGGTAACCGGTTTGGGTTTAATCAGGATCGCCATCGTGACTATGACCTCCTGATCAGCGACTATGTGGTGCTGCGGCTGCCCCATGATGAGGTGCTCAACGATGTCGAAGTTGCGGTAGAAAAGATCCGCGACGTGGTGCGATTTCGTCGCCGACAGCTTTGTCATACCCGCGAGGTGTCTCTGTGACTATTGAATTAACGCCCAAGCTGGATTTGGTGATTTGGAGTCTCCTAATCACAGGCGATGAACCGATGATGTCAAAGGTGAAGCCAGGCATAACGCCAACTGAGCGAAAAAAGCTGATTGATGCAGGTTTGATTCGATTGGAGAAACGAGGTCGAGCTTCTCATATTGTGCTAGAAGATAAAGCCTGGGATTGGCTGGCCACACGGTTGCAATCTCCAGACTTCACAGTCGAGTTCCCGAGTCGAGCTACGACTGCTATTCCCACATTTCAAGTCTTGCTAGGAAAAGTAGGGGAATTTTTGCGATCGCACAATATTTCCCTGGCTGAATTTCTCAACCCACCTCCTGAGTCCCACAAACTGAATAATGATGATTTAGAGAAAGTTGCCGAAGTCGACTTAACAAAACATATACATGCTGCTTATACCAAGATTACAGGTGGTCAATACAGCGTTAGAGTGCGACTATCTGACCTACGACATAATCTATCTAATTTTTCTCGAGCTGAAGTTGACAGTGCATTGAGAAATATGGAGTTAGCTGGACATGTAGTCTTAATGCATTTAGACGATCCAGATGAAATCAAGCCAGAAGATGAGGCGGCAGCTGTCGATATTGATGGCCATAAAAGTCACATTTTATACTTAAAGGCTTAGGATATAGAACGGTGGAAAATTCGATTGCTTTTCAGGCTCTTCAATCTGTCGATTTTAACTGGACCATGCACATTAAAAGTGTATGGGAAGACATAATTGATGATATTGAGGGATTACACCAACAGGAACGCCACTTTATCGCCTCTGCCCTTGACCAACTCCTAAAGACATCTCAGCCGCTTGCGCCACTTGGCATTGTTATTGCAGGGGAGGGAGGTGTAGGTAAAACTCATCTCATTGGAGCAATTCGTAAATATACCATTACCCATGGGCTCAATTTTATTCTGGTCGATATGACTGATGTCCGTGACTTTTGGGAAACTGTTCTTCAGGGCTATATTAGTTCATTACAAGAAGATGCTGTTGATGGTACGGCCCAATTTCAACTAAGAGATTTAGTGGGTTATTTGGTTTCCCTGACAGGGAAATCGGTCTCTTCAGGTGTGATGGCTGCTCTGCCTGAGAAGTCTTTGAGAAATGCTATCAAGCACGTTTTGAATGCCCTAGCTCAAGTTGATCGGAAAGCTGCAGCCGAGTTCCAAGATGTCATCCGAGCCTTAATTTTGTTAAATTCTGATAGCTTTGAAATCTTGGGTATTGGTCATACTTGGCTGCAGGGATTAGAAATCGAAACTGAGGATAAAACTCGATTTGGCTTCAGGCAAACTATTGCGACTAGTCCCAGGAAAATCGTACAGGGTTTGTCTTGGTTAATGAGTTTGCAGCGACCATCAGTATTGGCTCTCGATCAACTGGATTCTATCGTGATGCAACATCACTATGGAGCCGGTGGCTCTACAGATTTAGATCTATCAGAAGAACAACGTATCTCAAAAGCCATTATCGAAGGTATTGGCGGTGGATTAATGGCTCTACGTGATACCATCTATCGTACGCAAATAATTGTTTCTTGTCTGGAATCAACCTGGAACGTTCTTGTAAATCAAGCTATTAGTACATTTCAAGATCGCTTTCATAGACCGCTCATCCTAGGACGAGTTATTAGTTCTGAAGTTGCTCGAGCCATTGTTGAAAAACGCCTTCAGCAGGCATATGAGCAGGTTGGTTTTGTTGCCCCCTACTCTACTTGGCCATTTTCCAAATCATTTTTCCAATCTGCTATTCGTCATTCCCCGAGACGGATTTTAAAGCGTTGCTATGAGCATCAACAGCATTGCTTAGTGGCAGGAGAAATTCAGGAAATTCATTCATTTGGTAACGACGTAGTCATAGATGATCCTCCTGTCGACCTCGAGGCAATTGATCAGGCATTCGCAACGGCTCAGCAACAGGTTGACATCAGGGCTGCCCTAGATGAGACCCAAGAAGATGCTGTGTTAGGGCAGTGGCTGCAAACCGCTGCAAAGTGCTTGGTTGCGGAGAACCCGACTCCAGATACGGTGGACAGCGAGGTAGAGGTCAACTTTCCAGGCGGCAAAAATTATCCTCAACTTCACGCCAGGGTGAGGCTGATTTACCGCAACGAAGGGGACCGGGAGAAGCATTTGTCCTTGAGGGCGCTGTTGCGATCGCATCATGCCGCCTACCGCGCCCGCCTGAAAACGGCCATGACCACGGCTGGTATCGACCATGCCCTGAGTTTTCGGCGGCTGCTCATTGTCAGAGTCGGTGATATTCCTGGTGGTGCAACTACTCAAGAATTGAGCCACCGATTTACTGAAGCAGGCGGCTTAATGGTCTATCCCGACGAGGCTGAATTGCGCCTCTTGGCAGCCCTGCATCAGATCAGGTCAATGGAACATTTTGATACCTGGCTGCATCAGCGTCGTCCAGTGTCACAACTGCGGTGCTTTCAATCCACCGTCACCTGGCTATTTGGCGATACCGTCGATGTATTCTCCTCTGGGAAAACGGTCTCTTCGGGGACGCTAGATTCCCCTCCTCAACCAGCACCTGACAAGCCAGATGAGTTGCCACTGAAATCGCCACATTCAGGAGATCACCCTGTCGCACCCTCGCCGGTTGGCCTGCCCATTGGCCGACAGCTTAGACAGCCCCAAGACATCGTCGCGATTCCCCTAGAGGCCTTAACCAAACACATCGTCATCCTGGCCGGCAGCGGGGCGGGGAAAACCGTGCTGGTGCGTCGACTGGTGGAAGAAGCCATCCTGAAGCAGATCCCGGCCATTGTCATTGATGGGGCCAATGATCTGGCCCGCATGGGAGATCCATGGCCAGAAACACCAGCGGCATGGGATCACCTCGACCGTCGCCAAGCCCAGCAGTACCATCAATCCGTCGATGTCGCCGTTTGGACCCCTGGCCGTGAAGCTGGCAATGCAGTCACCCTGAACCCGCTACCGGATTTTGCCGCCCTCACGAACAACGCCGATGAACTCAATCAGGCCATCGACATGGCCCGCGACAGTCTGCAAGATATCGTTGCCTCGGGCAATTCAGCCACGGCCAAGGTGCGGCGAGGCATTCTCAGAAATGCCCTAGAGGTGTTCGCAACTAACGGCGGCGGTGATCTTGAGGGCTTTGCCGACTTTTTAAGAGACCTCCCCGAGGATGCCGCCGGCAACATTTCTAGAGCCAGCCAACATGCCCAAGCCATGGCAGATTTACTCAGTGCAGAAATGGCCAACAATCCCCTCCTGCGTCAGAGTGGCGCCCCACTGGCCCCGGCCATTTTGCTAGGGCTAGAGGGTTCGTCTGCCAAAACTCGCCTCTCGATTCTCAACTTTATTGGTCTGTCTGGACTGCCGCAGCAGCAGCAGTTCCTCCATCAACTGGCCATGACCCTATTTACCTGGATTAAGAAACACCCAGCCCCAGCAGGTCAACCCCTACGGGGGCTGCTGGTGATCGATGAGGCCAAGGACTTTTTACCGTCTCGGCAATCGACTCCCTGTAAATCCAGCCTGAATCGTCTCGCTGCCCAGGCTCGGAAATACGGGCTAGGGCTGATCTTTGCCACCCAAGCCCCCAAGAGTATTGACCATAATATTATCGCCAACTGCTCAACCCAGTTCTATGGGCGCAGCAATTCTCCAGCAGCGATCGATGTAGTGCGGGATCAACTCCAGCAACGCGGCGGCCAGGGGGACGATATTGCTCAACTGCAGCGAGGAGAGTTTTATGCCGTTTCTGAATCAATCAATCCCCCGATTAAAATCACGGTGCCGCTGTGTTTGTCCTTCCATCCGCCCACTCCCTTAGATGAATCAGAGGTATTAGAGCGGGCCAAGCAATCTCGCCAATAAAATCTGCAGAGTAATGATTTATAACAACTGCAATACGTCATTCCGGACAAGCGCAGCACGACCCGGAATTCAGGTCGTACACTCTGGGCCCAAGAGACTGTTTGAAACCAGCGTTTATCAGCCAGCAGTTGGTCCCTCTGCCTTAGCCACCTGTTTGAATACTCAAATGCTGAGTAGCCGCCTGAGCAACGATCTCAGACTCATCCTGAGTCAGGCGCTCTAGGGCCGCCCGGGCCTCTGGAGCCGTGAAATGATGCAAGGCCGTGACCAGGCGATGGCGTACCTGCCAGTCGGCATCTTCTACGAAGGGCAATAGTAAAGGGATAGCGCGCTCATCCTGCAACTCGCCCAGGGAGCCAATGGCTGCGGTCTTCACCAATTCGTTGTCCGACCCCAGGGCCTCTCGCAGCAAATCAAAGGCCCTAGGGTCACCAAACTCTCCTAGGGCTGCAATAATGCTGAACTGGACTAGCCATTCTGAACTTTCATAATACTGGGCTTTCAAATCCTCAAACAGCCCCGATAATTTCAAGGCACCGATAGTGTCTGCCGCCGCCGCTTGAACGTCAGGTTCAGGATCGCTCAGTAACGCCTGACGCAATAGCCCTAGCAAGCGGTTCCCATCTTGATGGCCCAGGCTAGCTAGTTGGCTAATGGCCGCGTAACGTACTCGATCATTGCCGTCCTGGGCAGCTAACTGCACCATGTCAAAGGCGATGGCCGGGTCGAGCTGTCGTAATTGGTTAACGCCGCGGAGTCGCTCCCCAAAATCCTCAGACTGCAAGAGCTGCCTGGCACTTTCCGGTGTGATGGACATTTGTTATCCGCTACACAAAACCCTTAGTACCACTATCGGGCATTTTGGGGATCAGGCGACAGAGTGTCTACAAGATTTTCTCAGAATTCAAGAGAGAGCCCTGGGCATATTCAGGGTGATTGCTCTGAAAAACCTCTGTGGTAGCAGGGTCAAGCCTTCGTCCCATGCCAGGAGCTACCAACATTAAGCAATATTTCACCTAACCAGTATCTGGTGCGGGACTCGAGAAAACGATTTAACCCTGCACCAGATAGCAACCGCTGTTATGGCCATATCAAACAGACTGGGCCGTCTCATCGTAACTTCTAGCCATTTCCCGCACGATATCGCCCCGGGTGAGGATGCCCACCACCTTGCGGTCCTGATCAACCACGGGCAAACGCCGCACATGTTTGTCGTGCATGGTTTGGGCTGCATCCCGAATCGACTGGCTTGGCGTTGCCGTCACCACCTGTTCAGTCATTAGATCTCGGACTAATTGCCCCAGCGCCTTGTGCAATTCTTGGTTGTAGCGAACCGGATTTTTCAGATAGATCACACTGTCAAGCAAGGTGATATAGGCGGGCAAAGGCGCGCCAGTAGCTTGCCACATCAAATCTGATTCCGACAAAATTCCCACCAGTCGGCCGGTATCATCTGTCACCGGTATGCCGCTGATGTGGTGATCGATTAGCACCTGCACAGCATCCTTCAAGACAGTAGTGGGACGCACCGTTAGTGGATTCGGTGTCATCACGTCGGCGACAGCTTTGGCCATATAACCCCCTAATTGGCGTAGGTGAGGGACTCAGTCTCCTCTATAGTCATTCTAGAAAAGGCCATCACGAAACCATCGGCCTTTCACAGGTCGTTACAGTAACACACCAGGATCTCAATACACTCAGCAATGGCCCCTAAGTGGGCAATCTCATAGCCATGGGTGTTCTGGGTGGGGAAGCTCAGACAGGCGGCTCGAGACACATGGCCAAATTTCATGGCGATGGAGCCATCACTGCCAAAACTACTAAGAGTAGTCAATTGCAGGGAGACACCTGCCACCGCTGCTGCTCGGCGAATATCACGATTGAGCCCATCGTCGTAGAGACCATAGCCATCCTGATAGAGCAACACTGGCTGCTCCCCAGCCTGAATCGGATATTCCCTGGAAAGCGGACAAATTTCTAGAGCAATCAGACCTTCGAGCCGATGGCGTTGGGTGAAGTAAAGGGCTCCTACGGCTCCCACTTCTTCCTTGGCAGAGGCAACTAAATAGACCGTTACTGGAGGCTGCTGCAGCCGTTCAGCCAGAGCCAATAAGATGGCTACCGAGGCCTTGTTATCGAGGGTATAGCTGGCCATATAATTGCCCAGGCGGCAGGGGCGCTTGCGGTGCTTGCCTACCACTACCCGCGTGCCAGGATGAACACCAGCATCTGCCAAAGCCTCTTGAGACAAAGTGGTCTCGATCCAAGCATCTTCCCAGAGGACGGCCTTACCTTCCTGATGTTCTTTCTGCGGAGATTGGTGGGAGACGTGGCGGGAGCCAAAGCAGAGAATGCCACTGACGGTAGTATGGTCCCCCAATACATCAACCACCCCTTCGCCATAGACCCAAGGGAAGGCCCCGCCTAGGGGACCAACAGTAATACGCCCATTGCGCTGAATGGTCTTGACGATGGCACCAATTTCGTCTTTGTGGCCAGTAATGGCAATGGCCCGCTCAGGCTGAGCGGCTCCGTTGTCGCTGGTCTGACTACGGCCGGGAATCTTGGCAATGATATTGTCAGCCTCGTCTTGCCAGTGCTCGACGCCTAAAGCACTCAGACGATCTAACAGGTATGTATTCAGTTCGGTCTCGGCTCCACTCGGGGAGTGGCACATGACCAAATGATCAATCTGGTGGAAGAGCTGGTCGTAGGCCATAGGCATTGGTGCAGAAATAGTTATGGCCCTGGGCAGGGTGGGAGGTCAAACGATGTGCAATGATTTTGCCTCGATCTTAGGTTGGAGTGTTCCCCGTTAGGACCGCCTGCAAGCGGCTGCGGAATTGGCCTTTAGGATGTCCTCCCTTGACTTCTCCCAGGATGGTGAAGTCCCCGTCTGGATCATCGCAGATGATATATGTCGGCCATCCCATTTGAGCTTTATCGGGATATTGAGCCAGCAACACATTGCGATATTTGCGGTAAGTCGCTGTGTCTTGCATCTTCACGTCGACGAATTCCAAGCCCAGCTCCGTGGCGACTTTCTGATCATAGAACGACATCTTGTGGCAGATGCCGCAGTCCTCGGAGGAAAATTTAATTACGGTGCGACTCATGGTTCTTGCTCCCCAGCACAATCGATCGTCAGTATGACTCGTTAGCCTGCAGAGGACCATAGTCATCCTATAGCAATCGCTACGGAACCATGACCAGAGTTATGCCAGGGGCTGTTGTTGCCGCCAGCGCTGTAACGCTGGCACCACTGGACAGGGGGGTGCTTCTTGTAAAGCATCCGGTTTACTCCAGGTGAAGGGAGCCTGGCGGGCGGCTGACAGCCACAAAAAACGCTTGGCCCGGGTCATGGCGACGTAGAGTAGGCGATATTCTTCCGCGGTTTTCAGGGTCTGGGCCTGGTGCCAGGCGGCTATGGCATTGGGCATAGGCTGGGCGGCGGCGTCTCCGTGGGCATGGGCCCGGATTTGAGCCCGGGCTACTTCGGCTAGGGTAAAGTCTCCTAGAAATTGGGCTTGGGGTGGCACCCAAAGCTCTCCTGGCAAGGTGCGCTGGTGCAGAAAGGGCAGAAATACGCCGTCCCAATCTAGGCCCTTGGCTTTGTGCATGGTAATCACGGTTAGCTGGCCCCGGCGGGTATAGAGATCGTCGGTATCTTCTGTCTCTACAGCTTCGAAGCGCTCGGTATCCACGATGTCTCGCAGGATCTGAATCAGGGTGTTTAAGCCCATGGCAGCCTGGGCCTGTTGGCCTAAGCGAGTCGCCAACTTGTCGGCGGTGGCCAGTTCACTCTGGTTGTAGCCGAGGCTGAGGCCGATGAAGGGCACCAGGTGGTAGGGGGGCAATTCAAATCGCGATCGCACCAAACTGACACAGAGGTGCTGAGCCTGGCGAGCCGCATCGGTGGTTCGCGGTGGGTCTAGGGGGGTCGGGTAGAGAAACTGTTCAGGGGCACTGGCTAGGGCGTCGAGATCTTGGCCGGGAATGCGGCGACGGTCTACCAATACCCGTAGGGCCGCCTTCAGGGTGTCGGCAGAATGGGGCCGCTGGATGAACTGCAGCAGGGTGAGCATCTCCCGGGGCACTTGGGTCTGGCGATCCTGTTCGCCCACGTCGTAGAGATGAATCCCAGTCGCGGCCAGGTCGGAACCATAGCACTGTCTGAGATGATGGCTGATAAATTGACCCTGGCGATATTCCCGCACCAGGATGGCCCAACTGTAAGTGTGGGGGGCCATCGTGCCTGCTAGGATCTGCTGGGCGATGGCGGCTACCGTATCGTGAATGGTGTCTGGGGTCTGAATGGTAACCCCCTCACCCAGGGGAGCCGGGTTGGCATCGGGCTGAGGATCACCGCAGGGCACTGGTCGAATGGTTTGGGGCCGAAAGGGCAATGGCTGCATCGCCACGGTCTGGTTGACCCAGCCCAGTACGAAGTTGGCCGCTGCCATGATGATGGGGCTGCTGCGGCCGGCTTCATCCATGGTCACCAGGCGTCCTTGCCCCTGGCAGCGATCGCAAAATTGGTTGAAGTACACCGGGTCTGCCGGCGTGAAGGTGGAGTTGATGGCCTGGTTGGGATCGCCCACCCGGATTAGATTCAGGTTTTGATCTGGGTGTTGGGGAGCCGCGGCCAGTTGCTCTAGCAGTTGGGTCTGTAGCGGCGAGGAGTCTTGGGCCTCGTCCTCGAACACGGCAAATACCCGCGATTGCCAGAATCGTCGCGTCTCAGGGTCCGCCAGGGCGCGTAAGGCCGCCAGAATCATGTCGTCGTAGTCGATGAAGCCCCGCTGCTGTAGGCCGTCTTGATACTGCTGGTAAAGCCCTGCCGCCAGGGTGAGCACCGGATAGTCGGTACCACCGTCAGTATCGATGCGATGGAGACTGGTCGCTAACTCGGCCAGGACCTCTGGCAGCAGACCCGAGCTTTTGGCTTCTCGGATGGCGGTATGGGCTAGCGTCGGCAGGACGTCGGTGCGCAACACCGATTGCCGCCGCAGCCGCTCGGTTTCTTCGCCGTCGAATTGACGGCCTTCGATCAAGTGCTGATATAACTCGGGATGATGGGTGATCCAACGCTCTACGCTTTGACGCATCAACCGATGGCTCTGGCTGGGGGAGACTAGGGTCAGGGTCTCTAGGTTGAGGTTGGAGAGTTCTGGGTTGCGGCTGGCGATGGTCAGGGCTAAGCCATGTAGGGTATAGGTGACGAAGCTGGTTTGGGGCAGGGATAGCTGCTGCAGATGCGATCGCACCTTGGCCTTCAGATTCGCCGCTGCCGAGCGGGTGAACGTAACTAATATCAACTGGCGGCGACCATGGAGTCGCTGCTGAGCAATGGTAAAGGCTGCCGCCGCCGCCATACCGGTAGATTTTCCCGACCCTGGCACCGCCGAGACCGCCAAGGGACCTCCGGTCCAATCGGCCATGGCTTGTTGACCATGGCGCAGACCACGGTATAGCTCCTGCAGCACGGCAGGGCGATCGAGGGAAGGACTGCTGACCACAGGGCTCCTCTCTGTCTATCCCTTCAGCATAGCGGCAGCTACGGCCAAAGGCAGAAACCAGACCGCAGAAGACGGACAAAAATCTTACGGCTGGCGGCTAGAAGCCACGCCTATACCAAGAAAACCCGCCTGCGCGGGTTTTCAGCTCAGTAAGATAGTCGGCACAGGCCGCCTTCGATTGTATAGCAGCGGTTTACTCAGAGAGAAGCCACTTCGTGTCTATAACCCGCCCCGCATTAAAGTTTTGTCTTAGTGCTAGATCGATAGAATGGCCGTCTGCCAGAGACGATAACCCTGGACATTGAGGTGGAGGCCGTCGGTGGTGAGCTCAGGGCGTAGTCGGCCCTGGGCATCGGCAAAGTCAGTGGCCACATTTAGAAATTGAATCTCTTCCTGGCGGGCAATCCAGGCAATGTCTCGATTCAACCGTTGCACCTGCTGGCTGGGAATATGGTCCCAGCGGGTGGGCAGAATGGAATGGAGTACGATGCGAGCCTGGGGATGTTGCTGTTGCAGCTGCCGCACGATTTGCCGCAAGTTTCTAGCCACCCTATTCACAGGCACCCCATTCTTTAAATCGTTGATCCCAGCCATCAGGTGAATCGTGTCAGGGCGAGTTTGGGCAAAGGTGTCTAATCGGTTGAGAATATCGGCAGTGGTTTCCCCAGAAATACTCTGATTCAGCCAGAAGCGATCCCTGGGCAGATGCTCGGACGGTAACCACAGGCTCAAGGAATCTCCCACCACCACGGTCAGACGGTTCTGCCCCTGGCCGGCAGCAACTGCTCTGGCCTCTTGCTGCAGCAAGGCCAACCACTGCCGCTGGCTAGGAGACTGCCCAGCCTGTTGCCACTGGCTAGCAAACTGACTGGGAGCAATACGGGTGTAGAGCTGGCCGGCTCGCAGGGCCGCCAACCGCTGGCGATAGAGCTGGCTACCGGTTTGGGGTCGGGGGGATGGGGATACCGTCCTCGGCGGGGCCAGACGGGCGGTTTCAGGAGCAGCGTCAAGCACGGTAGGCGTGGTGTGCTCTGGGAACGGCATCGTTGGAGGGGGCACCTCTAGGGTGGACCGAGTCGCCTCTAGGGAGTCTTGGGGATGGGGCCGGGGATCAGGGGGCACCGCACAGGGCGTCTTGGCCTTAGATTGGGGCACTTGGCAGGAGTCCTCTGGCAAGAGTAGAGGAGAGTCGGGCATCGTCGGCGGTGCGATCGCACGTATTCCAGGCACTCTCGCCCACGCGTCTCGCGCTTGAGGTTGACTAACATCAGGGGTTGGCGTCTCCGGCCCAGGCGTTCCCTCAGCCTGACTAGCCGTGGCGATCAGGTGAGCGACTAACCAACTCATATCTGCCATGGTGCATCTTTCCTTACGCAACAGCTCCGTTCCCTTTTGCAGGACTGAGCAGCTGAGTCAGGACAGTTCCACCTGGGTTCTGCCAACCGGGATCGCTACTAAACGTTAAGATCTAGCCCCAGCCCTGAAAAATCAGAACCTACTGGCCCAGAATAGATTCTGGGATCTTTACCATTAGCAACATAAGATCTTAATTGCCGACTCCAGGCCTCTCAATTGCCCCTAGATATTGGGACGACACAGTGGCGGCAGCCTAGATGCTGCTCCTTGCTTCAGCACTCCCTATCTACAGGCAGAAGATCCCAAGCCCTCATTGGCCGTTGGATTGTTTACTCAACCTAGCTATGGCGTATTACTGGTTCAAAGCGTTTCACATCATTGGTGTCGTCGTCTGGTTTGCCGGGTTGTTCTACCTGGTGCGTCTATTCATTTACCATGTCGAGGCTGATGCCGAACCAGAACCGGCCCAGAGCATTCTCAAGCAGCAATATACCTTGATGGAAAAACGGCTCTACCGCATCATCACCACCCCTGGCATGATTGTCACGGTGGCCATGGCCATTGGGTTGCTGGTGCTGATGCCGGACTACCTAAAATCCGGCTGGATGCATGCCAAACTTGGCCTGGTGGCTGTGCTCCTGGCCTATCACATGTATTGCGCTCGCCTGATGCGAAAGCTAGAGCAGGGAGAATGCCGTTGGTCCAGCCGCCAACTCCGGGCCCTCAATGAAGCCCCCACCCTACTGCTGGTGCTCATTGTCATGCTAGTGGTGTTCAAGAATAACCTGCCCGCCGACGCCACCACCTGGCTAGTGGTCGGCCTTACCCTAGCCATGGCCGTCACGATTCAACTCTACGCCCGCAAACGCCGCCGGGATAAAGAACGGGCCCAGCAGGCGGAGAGCCCGGCTGTCGAGGAGCAAGCTCTGCAGGAGTCGTAGGGGAGTGAAGGGTGAAGGAGTGAAGGGTGAAGAGTGAAGAGTGAAGAGTGAAGAGTGAAGGGTAATTCTCGTTACTCGTTACTCGCTACTCATCCCACCTCCACCCCTTTTCCATCCTCCGTTCTCCGTCCTCCGTTCTCCGTTTTCACCTTCCCCATCACCCACAACCCTCGCCCTGTGTCAAGGTATGCGGGGCGTTTTTAATGCTGCCACGCTGGCCTCTATTGAAAGGAATAGCTAAAGTCCTGATTTGGTAAACCCTGCAACCATTCTGGCGCTATACCTAAAATCCTAAAGAAATGTTGCAACTTTGGCGTCAAGCAGTTAATATTTAGTTACAAGGACGATTCAACGTCTCCTGATGAAGCGAGTGAGGTTCTTAAACCATGGCTGAAGAGCAAGCTAAGTTCGGATTTACTCAATTTGCTGAAAACTGGAATGGCCGCCTGGCTATGCTGGGATTCATCATCGGTCTAGCGACTGAGCTGTTGACCGGCCAAGGCATCCTGGCACAACTAGGCCTGATGTAAGCGCGTCATCAACGATGCACCGATGCCGCGCAACGGCGGCAGCCATATTACGGCTAGAGGATATTTGCTGGGGTGAGCGACAAGCTCACCCTTTTTTGCGGGTGCGGAGCCACTGGCAGTGCTTTGGGCTCTCTAGCCCCTCAGCCGAGGCGAACTGTCTATGCTGTCCTGAGGGCTCTAGCCTGGGTCATGCACAGAATTGTCCCAAGTGCTGGTTGACCGCAAGACCTCTGGAATCTGGGCATCGCCCTCAAATTCCAGCAGGGTTTCCCGGTAGCCCAGATATCCGGATTCAGCGAAGGCCATTAACATGCGGTTGAGAGCGATCCACACGGCGGCTTCATATTCCCAGTCTTGGTCCCGTCGACTGCGGTCGGCAATGGAGCGCAGGGCCCAGAAAAAGGTATTTCGTACCACCGAGCCCGTTTTTTGGTACTGGGGTACGTCGTCGCGATGGAGATAGAGGACGTCGTTGTGAATGTGGGCTCGCATACTGTTGATTCGAGAGTGATACCGTTATCAGAGGGGAGTTTTGAGCGCGACTATGGCGGCTGCGGTTCTACTGCAAAACGTTCATAAGGTTTATAACAACATCCCCGTGGTCAACAATCTGTCGCTGACCATCGAAGCAGGGGAAATGTTTGGTCTCTTGGGGCCCAATGGAGCTGGCAAATCCACCACCCTGCGCATGATCACCACCCTGACGCAACCCACCCAGGGAGATATTGTGGTGGCAGGCTATGACGTCTCTCGCCAGCCCTTAGAGGTGCGCCGCCAGATTGGCGTGGTGCTGCAACAGACTAGCGTTGATGGGGATTTGACCGTTTGGGAAAACATGGAATTCCATGGTCGCATGCACCATCTACCGAATCCTCGCCGTCAGCGCCAAATTGTGCAGTGGCTAGAGTTTGTGGAGTTGGCAGAGCGCCGCAATGATAAGGTCAAGACCCTATCGGGGGGGATGAAGCGGCGGTTGCAAATCGCCCGTGCCCTGTTACATGAGCCGAATATTCTCTTCCTAGATGAGCCGACGGTGGGCCTCGATCCCCAAACCCGCCGTCGCCTCTGGGAAATTATCCAGGGACTCAATCAGCAGGGCATCACCATGTTGCTGACCACTCACTACATGGAAGAGGTGGAATATCTGTGCGATCGCATCGGCATTTTAGACCAAGGCCAGTTGATCGAGATCGGCAGCCTGGAGCAACTGCGCCACAAACACGGGGAAGGACTTGTCATGACACAACGGGGAGATCGCTGGGACTATTTATTTTTCCCCACCCTGACTGCCGCCCACGAGCATGTTGACCAGCAACCCGACAAAACCGGCATGATGGCCCGCCCCTCTAACCTGGAAGATATCTTCGTAGAACTCACTGGCCATGACCTAGGCTAAGACGCCAAGGCAGACGTAATGGCTACTATGGGGGGAATGCCAGTTCTTGTAGAAAACGCCACCTACGATTGGCAATAGAGTTGGGGGCTGAGGGGCGCCAGAGAATTGGTATAAGGGGGCAGAGGCGCACAATGGGCAGCCGTAGCGATACTCTAAACTAAACCCAGTATTGTCTTGACCGTCGCCATGCCTCCCCTGGCCAGCACCATCGAAGCCATTCTCTATCTCAAGGGCCGCCCCCTGAGCCTGAATGAGATTGCTGATTATGCTCGCTGCGATCGCAGCGACGCGGAAGAGGGGCTGATGGAGCTCATGGACGACTACGCCCACCGGGCCAGCGCCCTCGAAGTGGCCGAGACCAAGGCCGGGTATTGTCTGCAGCTCAAAGAAGGCTATCGCTATCTGGTCGATGCCCTGATTCCTCTCGATCTAGGGCTAGGGGCCCTGCGTACCCTAGCAGCCATTGCTCTCAAAGGCCCCATCAGTCAGACTGACCTGGTAGACTTGCGCGGCTCCGGTGCCTACCAGCATGTGCAAGAACTGGTGCAATTGGGCTTTGTGAAAAAACGCCGTCAGTCAGACGGTCGCTCTTTCTGGCTGCACGTCACCGAAAAGTTTCATCAACACTTTGAAATCGACCAACTGCCCACCATTCAGCAGTCTCGCCCCGCGACAGATGCCCAGGATGAGGCGGCCTCTAGCCTAGATCAGGCCTCATGAGCAGCCGTCTCCAATTCAGTACGATATGATCAGTCAATACCTTTTGTAACTAACTGTCTGCAACATCAGGTGCAGGGGTGCTTTCACTATCGACCGGACCAGCCACACCCCAAGTCAGCCAGCGAGATCATTTCCCATCCTTGGGAAGCTCCTTGGGAGAAGTTCGCCTAATCCCGCAGATAGGTCTTAAGGTGTAGATGTAGGTTCCTAGAATATTTATGGTGTTTAACCCTGAAGATGCCGAGTTCATGAGCATTCCGACGGACAGTGAGCAGTCTAATCAACTGCTACAGTACCTGCAAAATCAGTCTCCAGAGGTGCTCACCCGCATCGCTCAGTCAGTTAGTGTCGATATTAAACAGATTATTTCCCATAACGTGCAGGGATTGATTGGAGTGCTACCTGCAGATGGGTTTAACGTAAAAGTCACCACTGATCGAGAAAACCTCGCCGGTCTTTTGGCCTCAGCCATGATGACGGGCTATTTTCTCCGCCAGATGGAACAGCGGATGGAACTAGAAGACCAGTTGTCCGGATCCTGGTCATCCTTTGGCAGTGAGTCGGAGTCTCACCACCCTGACAGCGATTAGGCATCGCAGTACCAGCCGAACCAATCTGTATCGGTGTTCCAGATCAGTGTTCCAGGCTTCTCCACTGGGGGATAGCCGTGGCGAATTGTTTGCTGTTTGCCTGCGTTTCGCTAGATGCGATCGCAGGTGATTGGGTGGCGTTCCATCGGCAATAGGGAGGCTTAAAATGCTCTAACGGCTTTTGCCCTGGTACTGTGCGACCCCAGCTGTCTGACTCTTGATTTTTCAGTCCATTGCGATCGCACGCACCTCAGCTGGCGCCGTTGCCGACTCGGACAAATCGCATAGCAATCACTGTAGATCGGGTGGCAACGCCGTCGGTCGCACCGCTATGCTGCGGGTCTCGCCATCGCGAATTACCTCAACAGTTACAGGTTCACCGATCTCGGTGCCCTCTACTTGGGTCTGTACGTCCGTCGGGGTTTCGATCGGTTTACCGTTAATGCTCTGGATAATATCTCCCCGCAACAGCCCTGCTGCCTCTGCTGGCGTTCCCTCGAGCACACGGACGATGATCACCCCTTCATCTCGATCGACTTTGACATTGAGTTCGGGGTCGGTATTGATTCGCTGTCGCATCTCCGGCGATAGATTTACCATCTGAATCCCCAAGTAGGGATGTTGCACCTCACCGGTGGTAAAGAGCTGCTCGGCAATGCGTTCCGCCGTTTCAATAGGGATGGCAAACCCCAGTCCCTGGGCATTGGCTCGAATCGCTGTATTCATGCCAATGACTTGCCCCTGATCATCTAACAGAGGCCCCCCAGAATTGCCTGGGTTAATGGC
The DNA here is from genome assembly GCF_002075285.3 of Halomicronema hongdechloris C2206. Classification (GTDB taxonomy): domain Bacteria; phylum Cyanobacteriota; class Cyanobacteriia; order Phormidesmidales; family Phormidesmidaceae; genus Halomicronema_B; species Halomicronema_B hongdechloris. The sequence continues at coordinate 4,470,762 of NZ_CP021983.2, forward strand.
GGCATCGGTTTGAATAAACTGGACCCGCTTATCAGGAATGCCGACTTGGGAGCTGGTACGACCAATGGCACTGATGATGCCGGCAGTGACTGTATTATCCAGCCCCAGGGGGTTACCAATGGCAATGGCCCACTGGCCGGGGGCTAAGTTCTCAGTCGTGCCTAAGGCCACTGCCGGCAGATCCGTCGCATCGATCTTAATGGCTGCCACATCGGTGACCGAGTCCGCCCCAACCACAGAGCCTTCAAAGCTACGACCATCCTTAAGCGTGACAGTTACCCTGTCGGCCCCCTCCACCACATGGGCATTGGTGAGGATGCGGCCATTCGGGTTGATGATGAAGCCGGACCCGGTGCCCTGTTCAATCTGATCCGGAATGGCGTCCTCCGGCATTTCATCGCCAAAGAAGCGACGAAACAGGGGATTTTGTAGGGCGTCGGGCATATCCCCCATGAGGGAGCGAGCGGCATCAATGCGCACGACCGCTGGTCCCACCTGTTCAACGGCGTCTGCAATGAAATTGGGGTTACTCCGACGGGCTGCCCGCGTCACTCTCGGCTCCACAGACTCAGAGTCGACAACGGATTGCAGAGATGTGCTCAGTACAGGAGACACATCGGTTGTCTCTGGTTCCGGCAGCAGCAGTTGAGTAGTGTAGTGATGACCAACCCAGCCTGCGCCGCAGCCTGCCACTAATGCAGCAGCTATCATCACCGCCTGTTTCGGGTAAGACCCCATGGTGTTTCCTCGTCGGCGAGAAGCCAATTAAACTTGGCAGAGAAACTCTGCTGCCTTTACTCTAGCGAAAATTTCACCTGCTACGATCGGGGTAATACCCTGAAGATCCCATAAAGCGCCTCGATTCACAGCCGCGGTGACGAGTATCTCCTCAACTATAGTAATCCGCAATAGTGCCCCGCAATGATGATGGTGTATCGCTTCTTAGCGGCAGCAACAGTCTCCTGGAGAGTCTTGCTGCTGAGCGTAGTATCCCTTGGGTTAGTGCAATCCGCCGCTGCTCAGTCCCTAGCCAGCACCGTTGCTGATCATGGGGCAGATCGCAGCACATTATGCCCAGTACCAGCCTTGAGTCGGGTAGTAGCACATCGGATTACCGCTGGCGAAACCCTAGATAGCATTGCCCAGCAATATGGGGTACTGCCAGTGACCATATTGGGTATGAATCCTGGCGCATCCCCCGATTCCCTAAGGGTAGGGCGTTCTCTACGCATCCCTCCCTACAACGGCATTCAGGTGACCGTCTCCCCAGGGCAGACCTGGCAGCAACTGGCAGATGCCTATCGGGTCAGGGCTGATGTGCTGTTTGAGATCAATGGTTGCCCAGCCACTGTGCCCGATGAGATCTTCGTGCCGGGGGTAAATTGGTTCCCAGGGATAATGCCGCCCTCGACTACGTCGGACAGTACCCGTCGCAGTACTCATCCATTGCAGGGCTATCCCTTGCCGAATCCAGGCACGATTCTGACCGGCTATGGTTGGCAGCCCCATCACGATCGTGAGGAATTGGTCTTTCACAGCGGTGTTACTCTGGCAGCACCAGCAGAGACCCCAGTCCTGGCGGTTGGCCCCGGAGTAGTGGCCTTCGCCGGTGCCCACGACACCTACGGCACCCTGGTGGTGATCAATCATCAGCAGGGGCTACAGACTCGCTATGCCAATCTCGGGGAGGTTGCTGTTACCGTAGGCCAGTCATTGCAGCAGGGGGCATCGGTGGGCCGGGTAGCCGTGCCTGCTGGCAACACCGACAGCTTTCTCTTCTTCGAAGTGCGCTCCAATACGTCCTTGGGATGGGTCGCCCGTGATCCTCAGGATTTCATTCCCTCTCTGGGGGTACGGTGATGAGGGAGACCGGAGGATGGAGAGCGGAAAACGGGAAGTGGGGAGAGGCAGAAGGCAGAAGGCAGAAGGCAGAAGGCAGAAGGCAGAGGGCAGAGGGCAGAAGGCAGCTTGTCCTGTATGACTTTCAGTCAGGCTCCGCCAAGCGCGTAGCGGCCCCGCAGGGGCAACGAAGCCGTTGGCATAGCCTGCCCGGAGGGCATAGGGAAGGCAGAAGGCAGAAGCGATTGGGATGACTGATGGTTGGGATGGCATCCATCTGTCGGCAGAGCAGCATCAACGGTTGGGACAGGCCCTTGCGATCGCAATTTTCAGAAGTTGGAATCGAGGTTCTTAGGCAAATCGGAGGCGAAAATTACGATGTACCGATAAACAACCTTCGCCATATAGCACCTGACCTTGTGCAGTTCACCGTAGAGTTTGCTTACGGCGACATCATGTCACGAGACGCACTCGACCTGAAGACGCGCCAGAACTCGACCGTCGCAGCGCTGGCAGCAATGGGAAATGCACAGCCGCACCTTGAGTAGCATATCAACGCGGCGCTTAACGCTGGGGCCGCGCGGGAAGAGAGCGTCGAAGTGATCCAGCAAATGGCAATGTATGCAGGGTTTCCTGCTGCTCTGAACGGTATCACGGCTGCGCGAGAGGTGTTTGCCGACGTGGAATAGAGTATACGATGAAAAGTAAATAGTGGGAGGCGTTGTTGATTCAAGGAATGAATCAATGGCTATAAGCCTTGAGAACTCGTTATCGGGTTGATATGCTTATCATCGGCATAGAGCCTGATCAGAAAACAATCGTCCGTACAGGATGGATTGTGTAGAGCAAACTGACTATCAGATGTTGGATACCATCGAGGCTCGCTAGAATGCGCTTCACTTCTGAACGAGTCAAGACAACTGTCAAGCGTTGGGGACGGCTAGCTCGCTCAATATCTTCAAGGTATGGCAGCTCAATATCTAGCACCTGACGCTACAGAAACAGCAGGGCACTCAGAGCGACCGTTTGGGTCGATGCAGCCACGTGACGCTGAATGGCCAGGTGTGATAAATATGCCCTGATTTCAGGCGCCCCCATATCTTTGGGATGTTGCTTGTGATGAAACAGGATGAAATCCCGAATGTAGTAGACATAGGACTTTTCAGTCGCAGGGCTAACGTGCTTGAGCCGAGCCACTTCTCTGACTTGGTCGAGCAGGCGAGGGGGGTTGGGTGGTGCCATGGTAAACGCATATAACTCCCCTAGATGGGTGCTTATCTGTCACTTTTGACAGATAAGCACCCCATTCACCATACTTAACTGCCAGAAGTGACAGATAACACCCTGCCTTCCCGGAGTTATCCGTCAAAAATTGTATGTAAGTTCTGTAAATCCAGGTGTTATCACCCAAAAGTGACAGATAAGATCCGGAAATGTGGATCTTATCTACCGGATCTGACGCTGAATATATAGTTAGCCCGCTATATCGCAACACAAAAGGATAGCGGTTAAAGTAATACGGTGCTTAACATTATGCCTGTGAAACAAGAGAATAATCGTCAGAATCGGTTGGGCATATTCCTGTATTATGAGAGTCCTGCCAACGAAAGGATTTGCGCCTTCCTAAGCCATTGGGAACCAGTTCCATACTGGGGTAAAATTCAAGGAGTCAAGGCAACTCATCAAATTGCATCCAGGCTCATACCTAAAGAAATGCAGGAAGGTGCAGAATCTTGGCTTATTCTCTATCGTGCAAATGTACCTGGAGAGCTACTTGTTTTACCCTTTCCCGATGAAGAAACTCCGTCCAGTCTAAATGACCCACAGAAATTCGGCAATTACCTGTCAGGCCTGTTAGAGTACATTTATGGTGGTAACCGTAACTGGTATCCATATAATGGCTTTAGAAACCTAATTGAGTATATTCAGCGGGGAAGAACATACTCGTTTCCGCATCCCATACCTCCAAGAAAGTTTCAAGTGGTTCGCTTCGACAGTCCCCTTGAAGAATTGTTAAAGCAGCCCGAAATCCGTTTCTATGATTAACAGCAGCGAAAGACTGTCACCAATTTTATACAAGTTAGTGAACGTATCCAACAAGGTCGTGATGAATTTCTGACATCGATCTTAACGGTAAGAAATGAAGAACAAATAAGACGTCTGATAGAAGACTTTGAAGTAACCCTTCTTGAAGAAGGTCGGCGTTTATCAGAGCAGGTCGATAAGGTAACCCCGTCTATTGTGGAACACTTTGGAGTAATAATGGATGATGAGACGAAGAGTTTTCTTGTATCCGCTGAAACGGTGTTCCGTTTTGCTGGCGAAAAACTCGCAAATGATTTTGACTACTCCCTATGTGGTTGTGGATTATGGAAATCTGTTGAAAGAGAATTGAACTCATCCCTTATTTGGTACTTACGCCGTGTAAGAAATATAGCGGATAATAACAGAAAGCCTATTGCAGACATTAACCCAAGTGCCCGTGTCGATTATGAAGCAGGCAACGCAACCATAAACCTAAACGAACGCCAAAGAGGTTCTATAGAATTTGAAGGCAAGATGTTGGGAAACATCGAGTGGCTAATTCGTACGGCACAAGATAACAATGTCGGCCGAGAGATAAAACCTGTTTTCCAGAATGATCAACAAATTCTCGATTTTATTTTAAGACTAGACGAGCATGGTCTCGCCTACCTTATTAAGCAGGTACGATAAATTAGAAATGGGCACGCTCATATAAAATCGATGAACAAAAATGCTTATGAAAGACTGCGGCTTATTGTTCTTGCACCAGATAATGATATTCAAACATCCCTTCTTGGAAGAATTCTCATGATGAAGCGTGCTATGGAAAAATATTGGAATGAATGTTGAAAACAATGGCTATGGGCTAACAATCGGCTTAACCTGACCGCAGGGACTGTGGGGTTTTTCAAGTTTTGCAGCCCGCATCAAGTTTTCTGGTTAATCAAAGTCTGCGCCCCGCAATCCTGCGGCAGGCTAGCCAAAATGTTAGACTGCAGAGTATTTCAGCATAAAGGCATTCATGAGGTGTGAGAGCTTTGGAAAGAGAAGATCTATGGAAGGAATTTGACAAAAATATCGATTTGTACAAGTTCTACTTAGAAATCGTCCTAAAGACAAGCATCTTCATTTTTGGCATCACGGGAGCAATCGTTTCATACTATTTCTCTAATGCCAGTAAGCCACTGGTCGAATTAAGTCTTTGTCTTCCATTAATTATGAATGCTGGCTTCGCATATCTTTGCTTCAAGGGAGCAAGTTTTGCAGATATTCTAGACAGAGATCACGATATATTGTCTGAAGAATTAGGGACAAGGATAGCCTTTACATTTAGTCCTTTACACGAAGTCTTACGGTTGTTTGTTGTTCTTTATGCCTTGGTATCTATTAGTTTGGGTGTAATATTAGTAACTGATATCGTTTGATCTCCCAAAAGGGGCAAAGCTACAAGTGACCGAAACTGTTTACATTGAAACTAGCATTTTGGGGTATCTGACAGCTAGGTCAACCAAGAACCTGATATTGGCTGCAAATATGGAAATTACTAAGGATTGGTGGGAATTACGTCGAAATGCTTTCACTCTCTACACATCAGAGGCCGTTTTAGAAGAAGTGATGCAGGGAGATCCTGAAATCGCTGCTCAACGTCTAGAAATACTGCGTGATTTTCCCCTGCTCGCGTTGAATCAGGCTGTACAAGGCTTGGCAGCACAGTTTTTAGCCAGAAGCAATTTGCCTTCCAAAGCCGAGGTAGACGCCATCCATATTGCTGCCGCGACAGTTCACGGCATGGATTATTTGCTAACTTGGAACTGTAGACATATTGCAAATGCTCAAATCCAAGGGAAATTGGCAGAAATTAGTCTTGATTGTGGCTATGTGCTTCCAGTCCTCTGTACACCGAACGAACTGATGGGAGATTAGGCGATGTGGAAAGATGAAATTGTTGAAGAAATTCATCGTATTCGCGAAGAATATGCCAAGTCTTTTAACTATGACTTGAATGCAATATTTGCAGACCTACGTAAAAAGCAAGAAGAAAGCGGCAGAGAAGTTGTGACCTTATCGCGTAAGCCTGGTCTAACAACACGTTGGAGCGGACGGACGAGAGATCTTGGTGAGGAAGCAAAAGATATTAGCCACCGCTCAACTTAGTCATTAGGCTGATAGATATGATGAAGTTGTAAAGTTTATCTCTGCTAAATAAGCTGATTTATGGAAAACATTGATATTCCGGGCTTCATCTCAAACTATTGCCCCATATAGCTTAGAAGTTGGTTGTCCCCTTCTAAGCTCGATCGCACTCACAGAATTCGCTTCGCCGATACTTGACTTTTTCCATGACTGGTCTTATTGGGGTCCATCGCCACTGACCGACAGGCCCTTCCACAGGGTCCAGGGCGGTAGTTCGACTGCGTTGCTCCTGCAGTTCGACTTCGCTCACTACGAGCGGAGCCGCTGTCGCGCTTGGCGAAGCCTGGCTGAAAGCCATACACCACAAGCGGTTCGCCCTGGTCCTAGGGGCTCCGGTGGGAGCGACATCCCCCGAGCGAGCTCTCTTCCCCACTCACCCCACCCCTTGCGACTCCATCGGTCGCACGATCAAGGTGTTGCCGCGGCGGCCCACTACTGTCACATCCATACCCGGGAGTAAGACCACGGGGTCGGGGCAGATACCGAACCAGTAGGTGGCCTGGAAGTGAACTCGGCCTCGCTGGCCGGGTTGGATGATGCGCTCCACCGTCGCTTTACCTTGCTTGGCCATGGCTTGGATACCTCCGATCAGAGCGTTGCCGATACCGATGGATCTGCTCATAACTCCCTCTACTACGTCACTGGATTCAACCTGTCACCTTAACCTTACGGAGAGAGGGAATCTGGAGGGCTATAACCATGGTTATGAAACCAGTTAGTAATCTCCGGTAGCTCAGGAGAAGTCGATTAGGATACGAGTAAGACACTTCAGATCGGTCATGGCCTCTAACCAGGAACTGTTTACGGAAGCCCAGGGGGATTGGAACCTGGACAAGTTGTATGGAGATTTGGCTGCGGCCAAGCAGCAGATAGCTCCCCACAAGCAAGCCAGCCTCACCAAGGTAGAAAAGGAATTGCTGCGGGGACTGTTGTGCCGCTATAGTCCAGCGGAGATCGCGGCCCAGCGCTATACCGCCCCTAAGACCGTGGAGGTGTCTCTGTCTAATACGCTCTATCGCTATGTGGAGTGCCTGACCAGGCGAGAGGCCAATACCTTGGAGAGCTGGCGTGATGTGGCCGATTGGTTGGCAGTGGCAGGATATCAGGCGTCGAGGTTAGAAATTAACTGGAGTCAGGTGCCGGATGCCCCAGTCTTTTACGGTCGTGACATCGAGTTGGATCAGCTGCGGCTGTGGACTATCGATAGTCAGCCGTCCTGTCGTCTGGTGGCGATCTTGGGGCCGGGGGGCATCGGCAAGACGACGCTGGTGGTGAAGTTACTCGAGCAAATTCAACCCCAGTTTGATCACCTGATTTGGCAATCGTTACGCCATGCTCCGCCCATGGCAGCGATCCTGGAAGATTGGCTGATCCATTTGTCTGATCAAAAGCCAGAGGGCAGTGTGCATGACCAGATGTCTCGCCTTACCACCTATCTGCATCAACATCGCTGTCTGATTGTGCTGGATAATCTGGATACGCTGCTGCGGGAAGGGGATTTTGCTGGCCATTATCGCCAGGGCTATGAAGACTATGGAGACCTGTTGCGCCGCCTGGGGGAAGAGCAGCACCAGAGCTGTGTGTTGATCACCAGTCGGGAGCCGACTAAGGAGTTGGTCATGCTCAGTGGCCCCCATCGACCGGTGCGATCGCAAGAGTTGTCCGGCCTAGGCGAGGCGGCCCACCAACTCCTGCAAGAGGCCGACCTGCAGGATGACTCGCTCTGGAACCAGCTCATCCGTATCTACCGGGGCAATCCCCTGGTCTTGAAGATCGTCGCCACCACCATCCGGGAGCTGTTCAACGGTCGGGTCAAAGACTTTCTGAAGCAACGCATCACGCTGATTACTAGCGACGTCAGTTATCTGGTGGAGCAGCAGGTGCAGCGGCTCTCGACGGCAGAGCAGACCCTACTCTACGAGCTGGCCCGGCTGCAGAAACCGGTGGAGATCGCCCGGCTGCAGCAATTGCTATCGCCAGAGATTCTACAACCACTTGGATCTCTGGTACGCCGCTCCCTGGTGGAAAAAAGCCCGGCAGGCTTTACCCTGCGGCCAGTGGTGATGGAATACGTGCGCCAACGGTTACCCGGGGCAGAGGAGACGGCGTGAGCTATTGCATCAATCCCAAGTGCCCTGACCGCCAGCAACCGGATTCTCGCACTGTCTGCGCCGCCTGTGGCATGGCGTTGCTGATTCAGGGGCGTTATCGCCTGTTGCGCCCCTTACGGGAGGTGGATGAGTGGGGGCCCACCGACATCTTCGCCGTCGATGATCGCGGCACCCGCAAGGTGCTGAAGCTACTGAAGCAACCCAAGCTGCTGCCCCTGTTCGAACGGGAGGCCACCACCCTGCAGCAGCTGTGCCATCCCGGTATTCCCCACGTGGACCTCGATGGCTATTTCACCGTGACCACGCCCAAGGGCAAGGAACTCCATGGCCTGGTGATGGAAAACATTCAAGGCCAGACCTTGGAAAATTGGCTGGCAGAGCATGGTACAGCCGACTCGACCCTGGCCCAGGACTGGTTGCGGCAGATTACTGAGATTCTGGGCCTAGTACATCAAAATCAACTCTTTCATCGTGACATCAAACTCTCCAACATCATGCGCCGGCCCGATGGCCAATTGGCCCTGATCGACTTTGGCACCGTGCGGCAGATGACTGGTACCTATCTGGCTAAAATTGGCGGCAAGCGAGACGTCACCAGCGTCGTTTCTCCAGGCTATACCCCCATCGAGCAGATCAACGGCAAGGCCGTGCCCCAGTCGGACTTCTATGCCCTGGGCCGTTCCTTCGTCTATGTGTTAACCGGGCAACACCCCATTGACTTAGAAGAAGATGCTAGTACCGGTCAGATTAGCTGGCGCCATCTAGCTCCCCATGTTCCCCCTTGGTTCGCCGACCTGATCGACGACCTGATGGCCCCCTTCCCTGGCCAGCGTCCCCTCAACGCTGAGGAAATTCTGCAGCGCCTGGAGCGTGGCCTCTCTGGATGGCGGCAACGGCTATCGCCCCAGGGGGTGATGCGTCTGTTGCTAGCGGCCAATCTCTGTCTGCTGCTGCTCAACCTGGCCGTGGGCTGGCATTGGCTCCAGCGTCGTCAGTCTCCTGCTGCCAGCCCCATTAGTACGCTGCCAGGGCTGCGCAGCCACCTCACTACCGCTAGACCTAGGGTTCATGACCTCTCCCTATCCCACTGCTAAGGTTCTGGAGCACAATCGACAAGGACTGATAGAACTACAACGGGCCCTGCAGTTGCGATCGCATCGCTTTTCCCTGATCCTGGCCCGCTGTAACTACAGCCGCCTGCGGCAGATGCTGATCACCGCTGTACAGCAGGCAGTGCAGGTCGAGGCAGATCCGCTCACAATCGCCGTGGTAGATCTGGCGCAGCTCGATCAGAGCCTGACTCTACGCCAGGCCATGCAAGTTGCCATCGACGATATCCCACCGCCCCTGACGGTGATGGTCACGGGTCTGGAGCTGGTTCGAGACTTAGAAGAGGTGCTGCGAGCTGCCAATCTGGGCCGGGACGACTTTCCCAAAGCCTTTCCATGTCCCCTGGTGCTCTGGTGCAATGACCGGATACTGCATCTCCTCAATCACCACGCCCCCGATTTCAGGAGCTTTGCCACCGCCCCGATTAGCTTCGACTATCCGACCGACGAACTGATCCAGTCTCTGCATCGGGGGGCCAATCAGCTGTTTACCACCATGCTCTCCCTGGGGGACGATAGCTCTCTGCCAGGTCAGGCTCCCCTCTATCGTCAGGGGTCTTTGCTGCGGACAGAACTAGAATTTGCCCTGACGGATATTGCCCACCAATCTGGCCCCCTCAGTGCCGAATTACAGGCCAGCCTCGATTTTCTAAAGGGACGAGATGCCTTCAGCCGTGGTGAGCTGGATGTAGCCCGGCTCTATTTCACTCGCAGTCTGGAGTATTGGCAACAGCAGACCAGCCAACGGAGTCCCGTGGCGTCTTCAGAAGGGACGACGCACTCAATCCTTGAGCCAGCAGCGCCAACCCCCTCAGATAAACAAGCGGTGCTGCTATTCTACATGGGGGCCTGGTGGCGTCAGTATGCCATTCGACACCGGCAGACCTATCGGCAGTCCTGTGAGCAGGCGCGGCACTATTTCAGTGCCTGCCTAGAATGCCTACGACAAGAACAACGCCTAGACCTGGTAGGCAAATTTCTACATGCCCTGGCGGAAGTGCTGCAAAAGTTAGCGTACTGGGCTGAGTTGGAAGCCCTAGCCCAGGAGGGGCAACAGCTGCATCGAGATGACCCGGTGCGCCTGGCTCGCAACTATGGCTACCTAGCAGAGGTGGCACTGGCCCGGGGCAATGCCTCGGAGGCTGAAGCAGCAGCTATCCAGGCCCTAGAGATTCTCAAAATTGCTGAGGCTGTGCAGGCTACTGGAGCAGAGGCTCCGGATGGATGGGATGTCGCGACTCGGTTTCAACGCAGCTGGTATTTCTATTTACTGGGGCGGGTTCAGATTGTCTTGGGACAGCCGGATCAGGCCATCGAGCAGCTGCTGCAGGCACGGCAGCACGGCAATCCTGAAGTCGATCTGGTCCTGTACCGCAGCATTCTAGAGACCCTGCGACAACAATACTTCCAGCGTCGAGCCTATCGTCGGGCCTTCCACATTAAGCTTGAGCAACGGCAGTTAGAGACCCGATTTCGACTGCGGGCATTTATTGGCGCCGGACAAATTCAACCCTACGAATCCTCTCGGTTAGCGTCTCTGAATGGGTCTACCCAGGCCCTGCTGGCCACTGAGATCGAGGCATCAGGACGACAGCAAGATGTCATCGCCCTGGTGCAGCGGCTAGAGCAAGCCCGCTACCAGCTGATTGTTCTGCATGGCCCCTCGGGGGTGGGCAAGAGTTCGATTCTCTATGCGGGGTTGGTACCGGCCCTGCGGCGTTCCTTTCCCGATGGTCGGACGACGCTGCCCGTATTGGTGACGGCCTATCGCAATTGGCCCGATGCCATCTACCAGGCGGTGATAGTCGCCCGTCAACGGCAACCGCTGGGGCTCTATGGCGGTGCCATGCCGACGGCGGCCTGCGTCGATCGCCATGGCCTCCTCGATCAGCTCAGAAGTCTGGTAAATCAGCAGTTTCAACAAGTGGTGTTAATTTTTGACCAGGTGGAAGAATTCTTCGTAGAGGCAACCACCCTAGACCAACGGCGGGAATTTTATCAGTTTCTCTGTGATTGCTTGAATACCCCCTTTCTCAAGGTGGTGATGGCCCTGCGGGAGGATTATTTTCTCTACCTGCTGGAGTGGGAGCGGCTCTGTGACCTGGATATCATCAACAATGACATTCTCAGCCGGGACGTACGCTACTACCTAGGTAACTTTTCCCCCCGGGCGGCCGAGGATCTGCTCCGACGGTTGACGACTCGAGCCAATTTTTACCTAGATGAGCCCCTGATTGAGCGGCTGGTGCAGGATTTAACCGATGCAGAAGGGGGAGTGCGCCCGATTGAGCTGCAGGTGGTGGGGGCGCAGCTGCAGCGCCAGGGGATCGTCTCCCTCTGGGCCTATGACGCCTTGGGGCCATCCCCTAAGGAGACACTGGTACAGCAGTTTTTAGGCAGCGTGGTGCAGGATTGTGGGCCGGAACAGGAGCCCCTGGCCCGCTGGATTCTGTATTTGCTGACGGAGGAGGCGGAGGAAAGCGATGGCCGCCTACAGCGGCCGCTGAAATCTCGAGAGGAACTGGAGGAAGAACTGGCCCTGTTGCGGCTTCCCTTTCGGCGGCCTGCCCTGGATCTGGTCTTGGAGATCTTGGTGAAGTCGGGATTGGTATTTGAGATTCCGGAGTGGCAGGGGGATCGCTACCAGTTAGTGCATGATTATCTGGTAGGGTTTATCCGACAGCAACCTGGCATCGATATCGATGCCGTCCTGGAACACGTAACCTTGGACAATCCAGCCATGGGGCACCTGGCTCGGATGACAGCCCTAGAGCACCAGATTCGCCGCTTACGGCTGATGGCAGTGGTGGCCTGGGGAGCAGTGCTGGTGGCTTGTCTGGGGGCGATTACGGCGATGTTACCGTAGGCCATGGTGTATTGGTTTGCAGGAGAACTGTATGGAGAGACGCCGCTCCCCGTTGGATGTGACGGATCCGGCCTGGCGCTATGGCGCCACGGTATTCACGACGCTGCGGGTCCATGGCCAAGATTTAGCCCATCCCTGGACGGTGTGGGAGGCCCATTGTGATCGCATCCGTCAGTCCTTGGCCACCTTTCACTGGCCCCAGCCGGACTGGCCTCGCGTGCGCGCCGGGGCAGCCCATGTCGCCACTCACTTTCCCGTGCTGCGGCTGACCATCCTGGCCGATGGCCGCGAATTGGTGACAGGGCGGCCCTTACCAGACAACCTGGCCCAGCGGCAGCGGCAGGGCATCAGCGCCTGGGAATCGGCTGACCCGCTTTATCGCCGCAGTTTGCCAGGCCATAAAACCGGCAATTATCTCAGCAGTTGGTTGGCCCTACAGGCAGCCCAACGAATGGGGGCCAGCGAAGCTATCCTGGTGGATGAGCAGGGGCACTGGCTGGAGACCGCCACCGGTAACCTCTGGGGCTGGGGCCAGGGCACCTGGTGGACCCCGCCGTTGGCGGCTGGAATCTTGCCCGGGGTGATGCGATCGCAGCTACTGCGGCATCTACAGGGGGCCGGGGCAACGGTGTCCCAAACACCATGGACCCCTGAAGTGGCCAGCCAGATCCAGACCCTGGCCTATAGCAACAGCGTCATCGGTGTTATTCCCATTCACACTCTGCTGAAGGGAACCACACAGCTGCACTACAATCCAGATCAGGAGGTGCTGGCGCGACTGGGCCGCCCTAACTCCCATGAGTAATGGTTAAGTGATGGTCAGATTCTGATAATCTCGTTAACATTAGTTAATATCCCATTAAATTAACCCAACCTATGACCAGTAGACTGTGCAGCGATGGTGCGCTGACAGTTGCCCTGGTTGTCTACCTCGAGTTCAGTCCGAATGCTGGAACTTTTTTCGAAGCAACCCTCGGGTCTGGACTTGAACACGGCTTAAACAAGCTATCGTTGCCCTGATGCGAATGGAGGCATAACCCCGGTGAATAAACGGTGGAGAAACGCAGGACTGTATGCACTGTTAGTGGTCGTGGTCATTGCCCTGGCCACAGCCATCTTCGATAACTCTGGCCAAGAGACCCAATCATGGCGTTACAGCCGCTTTGTCAACGCGGTTGAAAATAATCAACTCGAGCGAGTCAGCATCAGCGCCGACCGCTCTCGGGCCCGCTTCCCTGACCCCCAAGGCAACGGTCAGATTGTCGTGAATTTGCCCAGCGATCCAGAGTTAATCGACATTCTGGAACGCAACAATGTCGATATTGTGGTCATGCCCCAGAACGACGACAGCGTCTGGGTTAGGGCCTTCAGCACCCTGTTGATTCCAGTGTTACTGCTGGTAGTGCTGTTCTTCATCCTGCGTCGGGCCCAGAGCGGGCCGGGCAACCAGGCAATGAACTTCGGCAAATCGAAGGCACGGGTGCAGATGGAGCCCCAGACCCAGGTCACCTTCGGTGATGTGGCTGGCATCGAGCAGGCCAAGCTAGAGCTGACTGAGGTGGTAGACTTCCTCAAGAATGCCGACCGCTTTACCGCCATCGGGGCCAAAATTCCCAAAGGGGTTCTGCTGGTTGGCCCTCCCGGAACCGGTAAAACCTTGCTAGCCCGGGCCGTGGCTGGTGAAGCTGGAGTCCCCTTCTTCTCCATCTCTGGCTCCGAGTTCGTCGAGATGTTCGTTGGCGTTGGGGCCTCACGGGTACGCGACCTGTTCGAGCAGGCCAAATCCAATGCCCCTTGCATCGTCTTCATCGATGAGATCGATGCCGTCGGCCGACAGCGTGGCGCCGGTCTCGGCGGTGGTAATGACGAACGGGAGCAGACCCTAAACCAGCTGCTCACCGAGATGGATGGCTTCGAAGGCAACACCGGTATCATCATCATTGCCGCTACCAACCGCCCCGATGTGCTAGACTCCGCCCTGCTGCGGCCCGGACGATTTGACCGCCAGGTCGTGGTGGATCGCCCCGACTACGCTGGTCGTCTGGAAATCCTCAAGGTACACGGTCGCGGCAAGACCTTCGCCAAAGATGTCGACATGGAGAAGATCGCCCGTCGCACGCCTGGCTTTACCGGTGCCGACCTGTCTAACTTGCTCAACGAAGCGGCAATCCTAGCCGCTCGGCGCAATCTCACCGAGATTTCCATGGATGAGGTGAATGACGCCATTGATCGGGTGCTGGCCGGTCCCGAGAAGAAGGATCGGGTCATGAGCGAGAAGCGCAAGGAGCTGGTAGCTTATCACGAAGCTGGCCATGCCCTAGTGGGTGCCCTCATGCCCGACTATGACCCGGTACAGAAGATCAGCATCATCCCCCGCGGTCGGGCCGGTGGTCTGACCTGGTTTACCCCCAGCGAAGATCGCCTCGAGTCTGGGCTATATTCCCGCTCTTACCTGGAGAATCAGATGGCCGTGGCCCTGGGTGGCCGGCTGGCCGAAGAGATCATCTTTGGAGATGAAGAGGTCACGACCGGCGCCTCCAACGACCTGCAGCAGGTGGCTCGCGTCGCCCGGCAGATGGTCACCCGTTTCGGCATGAGCGAGCGCCTAGGCCCCGTGGCCCTAGGCCGCCAAAACGGCAATATGTTCCTGGGTCGCGATATTACTTCCGAGCGTGACTTCTCCGAGGAAACCGCCGCCGTCATCGACGATGAGGTGCGGCAATTGGTGAGTGAAGCCTATCGACGAGCCAGGCAGGTGCTGACGGAAAATCGCCATATCCTGGATCAACTGGCTGCCATGCTGGTGGAGAAGGAGACGGTGGACGCTGAAGAACTGCAGGAGCTGTTGACCACTAATCAGGTCACCATGGCCCCCATCGCTTAACCGCCATCATTGCTTCCCAAAACCTAACCGCCCAGAGGAACCTAATCTTGGTTGCTCCGGGCTTTTTAGTGAATAAGTCTCATCCCAGAAGTGCCGCAAAATAAGCTTAATGAAATTAGAAATGCCAGCAATGCCTCCCCTAAATTAACCGGAATGTATCGTCTAAAAGAATAGTTTAGAACTATCTTTGAAACGGCGAGTGAATGGTCGGAGGCTCTGTTTAAATTGCTTGACTGGATGGTCGATGCTAAAGCATACTCCAACGATAGTGTAGGCACGCTTTGTCGATGGTTCGGCCAGGTCCTAAATTATTTCGAAAATGGGACAACAAACGGTATTGTGGAAGGCATCAATAACCGATTAAAGTTCATTAAACGACTTGGATTTGGGTGCAGCAACTTTGATAATTTTGAACTCAAGGGCGCTATATGCCACATCGAAACCATCCTTTACTAAGCTGGTGGGAAGACGTGATGTGATGAGTTAGCAATCGTCAAACAAGTTGGCCTAGGTACCTGTCAGTAACTTGCGTGGCTGGATAACTCGTTAATCGTTTACTTTTAGATCATCCCACCTGCTCATTTACTCCTCCTCTAGGACTCTAAGCCGTCGCTGCCTTCGCCACTACCTCCTCTTTTGAGGCAGCCTTGGCCTGGGGCACCTGCTCTTGCCAAGGCACCCCTAAGATATCGCTATAGAGCTTGACATACTCAACTGCCGACTTGGTCCAACTGAAGTCTTGGGCCATGGCTCGCTTCTGCAGGGCTTGCCAGGCATCTTTGTAGTGGAATCCTTCCCAAGCGCGCACCAGGCAGGTGTAGAGGTCTAGAGGTTCATAGCGATCGAAGCAATAGCCGGTGCCAGCTTGGTGCAGCGGATCGTGGTGAGCTACCGTGTCTACCAAGCCGCCGGTACGCCGCACGATGGGAACACAGCCGTAGCGCATAGAAATCAGCTGACTGATGCCACAGGGTTCAAACCGGGACGGCATCAAGAAGGCATCGGCTCCAGCATAGATGCGTCGAGCCAGACTGTCACTGTAGAGCAAATAGGTGGCCATGCGTCCTCGATAGCGAGAGGCCAAATGCCACATCTCGGTTTCGTAGTAGCGCTCGCCAGTGCCTAAAAGCACGAACTGGGCATCGGTATAGGCCATAAACCGATCCATCACCTGTAGCACCAGGTCGATGCCCTTTTGCTCTACCAGCCGGCTGACCAGCCCCACTAGGAAGGCTTGGGAGTTGACTTCCAGGCCCATTTCTTCCTGCAGGGCGATTTTATTGTGGCGACGCTGCTCTAGGGTGTCTGCGGTGAAATTGGGTGCGATCGCACGATCTGTTGCCGGGTCGAAGGACTGGGTATCGATGCCATTGAGAATGCCGCTGAGCTTACCGCTGATAAATGACAGCAAGCCTTCCAGGGTCTCCCCGTAGGCCGCCGTCTGGATCTGCTGGGCATAGGTGGGGGACACGGTGTTGACGCGGTTAGCATACTGCACTGCCGCTGCCATGGTGTTATGACCCTGCATATACCAGGGGCACCAAGTCATCTGCTCCAGCTTCCAGCGCCAGGGGCCCTGATAGGCCAAGTTGTGAATGGTAAAGACCGTGGCAATATCAGGAGACTGATGCATCCATACCGGAATCATGCCCGTATGCCAGTCGTGGCAGTGAATAATCTGGGGTTTCCAATAATTCCAGGCAAATTCGGCCGCACCGTTGGCGAAGAAGGTGAAGCGCCAGTCTTCATCCTCCCCGTAGTAAACGCGACGAGGGTCGAAGGCGGGATGGCCAAACAGGTAGAGGGGCACATCGGAGTTAGGGAATACCGTCTCGTATACGGCGAAGGCATTGAACATGGCATAGCCCCACCAGACTGGCTCTTGGGGAATCTGGAGCTTTTCCGCCAGGAAGCCGTAGTAGGGCATGAAAATGCGGACATCGTGACCCATCTGGCGTAAGACCCTTGGCAGAGAACCCACCACGTCTCCCATGCCGCCCACCTTCGCCAAGGGAGCTGCCTCCGCTGCCACAAAGAGTATCCGCATAGACCCCCGCGTCCTTTAAGAAAGTTTTCATTTCATAGTCTACGGGGGCATGGAGTTTATGCCTAGAGGCCGCATCGCTGCAGTCAGGAGTAGGCCTAGGCCCATGAATCGCAGGTCGGTCGTCCCTCGCCCGCTGCCCCCTAGCGGCAGTAGTGTCATCATGACAATTGTTGCTGACATTCACTCACCGACATTTACGTGATTGTTTCTACGTCATGAAGCGGTTTGTCCAGCTGTTTCAAGCGGTGGATGCCACCACCTCCACCAATGAAAAGGTGCGCGCCCTACGGGATTACTTCACCGAGGTTGCCCCAGCTGACGCTGCCTGGGCGCTGTACCTCCTACTGGGGAAACCCCGGCGCCGCCTGGTCACTTCCCGGGTGCTGCGCCAGACCTACCTGACCATATCGGGGCTACCAGACTGGTTGTTTCGAGACTGCTACGCCCATGTCGGTGATGCGGCCGAGGTGATTGCCCTATTGCTGCAGACCACCTCCCTAGACCGACAACCGCAGGCTGCCAAACCGCTGCACCATTGGCTAGAGACCATCATTCCCCAGGTCAATGCCGTCGACACCGAGGCTGACCGTCAGGCGCTAATCGTCTCCTGGTGGTCGGCGTTGGCCCCCTTTGAGGTGTTCGTCCTGAATAAGATACTGACGGGAGCCTTTCGCTTTGGCGCCTCTAGCAAACTGGTGATTCGAGGGCTGTCCCAGGCCTGCAAGGTGCCGGAAGCGGTGTTGGCCCATCGACTCATGGGAGACTTTGAACCCACGGTGGCCTTCTTCCAGCAACTGACCAGCACCGCTGCCACAGAGCACCCTCCCAGTCAGCCCTATCCCTTTTTTCTAGCGGCTCCTCTAGAAGTCGATCGATTCCAACAGGATCAGGGAAATCGCCTAGATCATTGGCTGGTGGAATGGAAATGGGACGGCATCCGGGCCCAGGTGATCAAGCGCGCCGATCAAGTCTTTATCTGGTCTCGGGGAGAGGATCTGGTCACGCCCCAGTTTCCAGAATTGGTAGAGGCCTTTCAGCCGTTTCCCAATGGCTCGGTGTTGGATGGCGAAATTCTTTGCTGGCGGGAAGATCGTCCCCTCAGCTTCAATCATCTCCAGAAACGCTTAGGTCGCAAGCGGGTCACCCAAAAACTCATGGCAGATAGTCCGGTCCATTTCGTCGCCTATGACTTGCTAGAGGCTGCCGGCAATGATATGCGCCCGCACCCCCTATGCGATCGCAAACAAACCCTAGCCACTCTCCTAAATTCCCAGCCCGACACCGCTCCCATCCATCTCTCCCAAGCCCTAGCCCCAGACGACTTCCAGACCCTCCAGAGCCTACGCCAACAAGCTCGAGATCATGGCGCCGAAGGCTTAGTCCTAAAAGCCCTAGATAGTCCCTATCTCGTGGGTCGCAAGCGTGGCTACTGGTGGAAATACAAAGTCGATCCCATGACCCTAGACGCCGTCTTGATCTATGCCCAAGCCGGCAGTGGCAAGCGGGCTAATCTCTTTACCGACTACACCTTTGCCCTCTGGCACGGGGACGAGTTAGTGCCCTTCGCCAAGGCCTATTCCGGGCTCAACAATGCCGAAATCGAGCGGCTAGACAAGTGGATCCGCCGCCATACCCAGGATCGATTTGGCCCCGTGCGTGCCGTCGAACCAACCCATGTTTTTGAGATTGCCTTTGAAGGTATCGCCAAATCAAAGCGGCACAAATCAGGCATCTCAGTGCGGTTTCCCCGTATTTTACGCTGGCGTCGCGATAAACCCATCAGCGAAGCCGATACCGTACAGGCTGCCCATACCCTCTGGCATCAATACGGCGGATAATTACAGACGCTTTCCCGCTTCCGCCTTCACAATTGCCAAACGAGTTTGTTCTACCGCGGCTGGCTCCACTGAAATCGAGCTAATTCCCCACTGGATTAGCAACTCTACGAGTTCTGGATAACGCACCGGAGCCTGACCGCAAATGGAACAGGGAACGCCATATTGATGGGCCATCTGAATCAGGTGATTAACCGCCGTCAATACCACTGGATGACGCTCATCAAACACAGATGCCATCAGCGGCTGATCGCGATCAGCCGCCAACAACAACTGAGTTAAATCATTGGTGCCAATAGCAATACCCTGCACCCCTGCCTTAATATACTCCGGCAATAGAAATAACACTGAAGGGACTTCTGCCATGATCCATAGTTGAAACTCTGGCACCTGCATGAGTCCAGCCTGTTCGATCAACTGGCGACACTCCAAAAATTCCTCCAAGGTACGGACAAAGGGGAGAAGCAGCTGGAGATTATGACCTCCCTCCGACTGTACTCGAGCCAGTGCTTGCAATTCCAACTCAAAAAGCTGGGGGCTGACATGATAGCTGAAGGTGCCGCGGATCCCTAAGGTGGGGTTGAGCTCTACAGCCGGACTACCCGCTAAGGCTGCCCATTCATGGGACCGCATATCGAGAGAGCGATAGCGCACCGGAGCCGGGGCAAAGGCCGTCAGAATCTTACCTAGCCGCTCGACCAATCGCTCTACCAACTCAGTCGTGTATCCTTCTGCCAGCCACTGCTGAGGATGGCGATGGTCTAGGGCTTCTAACAATAACCACTCAGACCGTAGTAACCCAATGCCATCAATGGGTAGCTGCTTTACCCTAGTCACACTGGTCAACTGGCTTAGATTCGCCATCAATTTAGTCTTAGGGGGTGTTGTCGCCGCTGTGGCCTCTAGGGACTTAGCCTGATCAGACGGTGGAGAAGAGGGGACGGACTGCCAAGCCAATGGCGTAACAGCAGCCGAGGATGGCAATCGATAGATTAGGCCGCGCTGGCCATCTAACCACAAGCGATCGTCCGTTTGGATTAACTCGGTGACCTGAGGAGCCCCAACCACTGAAGGAATCATTAACTCCCTAGCCAAGATAGCCGCATGGCAAGTTAGACCTCCCTGTTCCGAGACAATACCCACGATGCCCTTCAAATGGGCCAACCGATCCGGTTGTAGATCACGCACTACCACAATGTGTCCCGCTGCCTGGGATACCTGGGCTGCCGATAGAGCTCCCCAGTCCCTATCAATCACTAAGGCTGGGGCCATAATTTGCCCAGCAGAAGCCCCTAGCCCTCTAATTACAGTTGTCACCGCTGGCAGCGGCGGTTCCACCGTGACAGCTGCAGAGTTCTCCCGAGCCAGAACCACAGGTGCAGCCACTACGGGATGGGCTTGGGTAACAATCAGACGATGGCCCACTGCTCCCGCATCGTAGATCAACCAGTCCAAGCGAAAAGAAGACCCTAGTAGGGGTTGCACCCGTTGAGACAAATCGATCAGGGCTTGAGTTTGCTGCCTCGATACAATCTGGTCTAGGTAGGGGTTATCCGGACTCTGCGGTGTAATGCCAGGGAAGGGCTCGACAGGCGGTGTCGTCGTCGAAGACTGCGATGGCGTCTCATATTCACTAACCCGATACACAACATCCTGATAACCAGCTTGCCAGGTCCAAGATGGCTGCGTATCTAAGGACAAGGAGCACCGACTGGGAATTGCCTCTCCCTGGGTCATGGCCAACCCTAAGCCCTGCACAGCCTCTAGAGTCAATTGAGACCCATCGCGAACCAACGTCCCGGACAGCCCGGCCGGATAAAGCGGATGCATCAAAACAGCTAAATGAACATGGCGCAGTTGCAGGTGACGTCGCTGCAGAATCGTCAATGCCCGATTGGTCAGAAGATCGGCCCAAAATCCCTTGAGATGATGCTCGAGGGCCTGAACTTGGTTCCAACTGGTCCGCGGTGCAAGCATGCCTGTCATCAAAGATGACCAGGCCCCAGTGGTAGCCTCTAACGTTATGGACGACCGCAACAGCATCACAGCGTCATCTTCTGAGGAAATTAGGCGGGATAGCTCCAGTCCACAGGGAGCCGCCCACAGGGCCTGCCGCAACTGCTGCGCCATCGGGACAATGTGCTCAGGATGCTCCAGGGGCAAGGCTGCTGGCAGGTCAAAGATGTCTACTAGCAAGGAATCTGGCCACTGAGCCACTGCTAGTAATGTCGCCATGGCCCTGGCTGGGATCACCTGACCCCTGACCACCGCAATACCTTGCTGTTGAAGTTGGCTCAAATAGAATGCTTTATCACCAACTTGTTGCCGGTCTGACGCTGAGATCTGGTTGAGGGTAGGAAACATCATCATTACTGGGTTGAGCAGGCATCAGAGCACTTCCCCAATCAGATTGTCGCCATTGCCTAGCAATCTTCGCAGCATATGGCGTTTACATGACCATATCATCAGCCTCTGAAGTAGCGCGGTACCTCAGGCACTGACGATAGTATCCGTAAATTCCTACAGAATACCTGCCCAGCCGCTGACAAAAGATCGCTATTTTCACGCTAATCGAATCCATTCCAAGTCAACACAATAGAAGGGTATCGGTTCAAAACTGCCCCCATGGAGGCATAAATCCCATGAAGGACCTTCGATCTAGGCTCAAGCCCTCTCAGGAAACCTTTGCCGGCCTATTGTCAACAGCAGTGCAGTCATTGACCTTAGCGTCACCAGAGGCACAGACCATCTGTTATGTCTATCCAGATGGTCGAGTCATTGTTGCTCAGCTACATAGCCATTCCCCTCGTTTAATTGGAGCCAGCCATGCAGCTCCTTGATACCCTTCAGCCTTCCATTGCTGTGCCTTGGTGGAAGCGCACAGCGTCCAGTTTGCTTCAGTTAGTGTTAGAAGCCCCTTGCCCCCTCTGTGAGCGCTCTACCACAGTAGCCGTTTGTTCAGCCTGTCAACGACAGTTGCGACGGTGCCAGTTGTCAGCGGCAGTATCACAACAGATAGGCTTAAGAGTCTTCGGTTGGGGCAGTTACCAAGGGCCTTTGAGACGGGCGCTGGCTGCACTGAAATACGACCACCAACCACAGATCGCTGACCTGTTAGGAACCTGGCTAGGGCAATCTTGGCAAGACATTGGTAGGGTTAATACTAATCGTCTCATCGTTGTGCCGATTCCGTTACATGCCATCAAGCAACAACAACGAGGCTACAATCAAGCTGCCCTCTTAGCAGAGCGATTCTGTCAGCAAGTGAGACTGCCTCTGTCCCGAGATGGTTTGGTACGGCAACGAGCTACTGAAGCCCAATTTGGCTTGTCAGCAGAGGAACGTCAAGCTAATGTACAGCAGGCCTTTGGCCTAGGACCTCAATGGTTGAAAAGGCGCCCTTCCCAGTCGGTGTTACTGATAGATGATATTTTCACCACCGGGGCTACGGCTAGGGCCGCGGCCAACGTCTTGCGGCGTCACGGGATTTCAGTGTGGGGCATCGCAGCGGTAGCCCTCGCTCAGCGTCAATCTACCTGCCCAGATAACTCTACCTACAATCTAGATTAGGGGGCTGTATCCGGCCCCCAGAATGTGTCATCTGGCATCTCTATGACTGTTCTCCCTAGGTTGTTGCTGCGACGTTGTCGTCTAGTCCACGGCTCTACCGCCGATGAGTTGGTAGACATTGCCATTGAGGCAGGACACATTCAGGCCATTGCCCCAGACCTGGCGTTTACGGCGACCACAGAAATTGATGTGGGAGGTCATCTGGTCAGCCCGCCGTTTGTCGAATCGCATATTCACCTAGATTCTGTGTTGACGGCCGGACAGCCCCGGTGGAACCAGAGCGGTACTCTATTCGAGGGCATCGATATCTGGCGCGATCGCAAACAGTCACTCACGGTAGAGGATGTGCAACGCAGAGCCCTCCAAGCCCTGAGACAACAAGCTGAACAGGGAGTACTCTATATCCGCAGTCATGTTGATGTCAGCGAGGCTAGCTTAACGGCCTTGAAGGCTCTCTTAGCAGTCAAGCACCAGGTTAAAGATTGGATCACCCTGCAGCTGGTGGCCTTTCCCCAAGATGGCATCTATAGCCATCCCGACAATGCCACTCACCTGGAGGAGGCCCTAAGACTGGGGGCCGATGCCGTTGGTGGTATTCCCCATTACGAACTCACTCGAGAAGAGGGAGTGCAGTCGGTTCAGCATGTGTTTGACCTAGCCGAACGCTATGGACGGTTAATCGATATTCACTGTGATGAGATTGACGACGACCAGTCACGCTTTATCGAAGTCGTGGCTGCCTGTGCCCAGCGCCGTGGTTGGGGCAGTCGGGTCACTGCAAGCCATACCACTGCCATGGGGTCTTACAACGATGCCTATGCCTTGAAGTTACTAGGGATGCTGCAACGGACAGCGATCAATTTCGTTGCTAACCCCTTGATTAATCTCACCCTGCAAGGTCGCACCGATACGTACCCGAAGCGCCGAGGGCTAACCCGAGTCAAGGAGCTATGGCAGCAGGGACTCAATGTTAGTTTGGGCCATGATTGCATTCAAGATCCCTGGTACAGTCTTGGCACCGGCAGCATGTTAGACGTGGCCTCTATGGCTGTACATGCCTGTCAGATGACGGGGATACAGGAAATCGCAGCCTGTTATGACATGGTCACTGAGCACGGCGCTAAAACCCTGCAGATAGACGACGACTACGGACTTAAGATCGGTAACTCAGCCAACTTGATTGTGCTAGATGCTACAGACCCCTGCGAGGCTATTCGCCGCCGAGCCACCGTACGCTACGTGATTTCTCAGGGGCAGCTGTTGTTGGAAACGGTTCCGGCTCAGGTTAACTGGAACCCTTCAGGGAATACCTAGCCGGATCCGGTAAAAAGGTATAAATTTTGCCTACCCTGACAATAAATATCTTGTAAAGCCTGGAACCAATGGCCATCAGGGGTTGCCACTACTCGTCAGAATAACTGTAGTTCCTCAGGGGCTCGATGCACTGCGGTATCGGGTGTAGCCGAGTCAAGCTAGATGGGTAACGTACTAACCGAGGCTACTTTGCCATCGTTGTCGCCGTCAGGAATGCCCTATGGAATCAGGGACAGGTTGTTCCAGTTTAGTCGGGACATCGCTGTGTGTTCGCATCTGCAGCCGCACTCTATGTTAAGCCGAACAGTTGGTGGACGCTATCACATTCTCGGTTACCTTGGCGGCGGTGGCTTTGGCCAAACGTTCTTGGCTGAAGATCGCCATTTACCGGGACATCCCCGCTGCGTCGTCAAGCAGCTGAAACCCCGTAAGACGGATGATGGGGCTCTGGAGGCTGCCCGCCGCTTGTTTGATGGTGAGGCTCAAGCCCTCTATCAGCTGGGGAACCATGCTCAAATTCCTCGCCTCTTAGCTCATTTCGAGGAGAATGAGCAGTTCTATTTGGTGCAGGAGTATGTCGACGGCGATTTGCTCAGCAATGAACTACGCCATCGTTGCCTGCCCGAGGCGGAGGTCATCGAGATGGTGCTCGATATTCTCAAAACCTTGAGTTTTGTCCATGGGCATCAAGTCATTCACCGCGACATTAAACCCTCGAATCTGATTCGGCGTCGATGCGATCGCACCATCGTGCTGATTGATTTCGGTTCGGTGAAGCAGGTCAGTAGTCAACCCGTTGAGACCGACGGCTGCATCAGTATCACCATCGCTATTGGCTCCATGGGATACATGCCCAATGAACAACTGGCCGGCCAACCCTGCCTCAGCAGCGATATTTATGCGGTGGGCATGTTAGCCCTGCGAGCCCTGACGGGCTTGGATCCAAAACGTTTTCGCAAAGATCCCCGCACCAGTGAAATTCTCTGGCGGGATCTCGTCACGGTCAGCCCTGCCTTTGCCGTTGTCTTGGACCAAATGGTGCGCTATGACCACCGTCAGCGGTATCCCTCAGCCCAAGACGCTCTACAAGCCCTACAAGCGCTGACCCAGTCTGCCGTCTCGCAGCCTTCACAACCTCCGCTAATCGCAGTGAGCGACGGCTATCTCGCCTGGCTGGAGCGGGGAGATGAATTATTTCAGCATAATCGCTACCATGAGGCCCTCGCGGCTTATGAAAAGGTAATTCAGGCAAAGCCCAATCATGAACAAGTCTGGTTCAAGTGTGGCCTGGCCTTTGAAAGCATCCAAGATTTCGAGCAGGCCATTGCAGCCTACGACCGGGTTATCCAACTGCAGCCCCATGACTACCTGCCCTGGCTCAAACGGGCCAATGTCTTAGGAGCGCTTCAACACTATGACAGGGCCTTAGCAGCGTACGATGAAGTACTACGGCTACAGCCAGAAAATTACTGGGCTTGGAATGATCGGGGACAGCTTCTAGAGAAGCTCCAGCAAGTTGAAGAGGCCCTGACCGCCTACGATCGCGCCATTCAACTCAAGGCCGATTTCCAGTTAGCGTTAGATAATCGTAAGCGTTTGTTGCTACGGCTACAGCGGGTAGAAACTCTCTATCAGCTGCAGTACTATGACGAGGTGATCGCAGCTTGCGATCGCGCTCTTCGTCAGGACTCAGACGACACCGGTGCGTGGTTGATGCGAGGCATGGCCTTAGAAAACTTGGACCGGCTACCAGAGGCTGCTCTGTCGTACCATCAGGTCGTGATGCGACAAAAAGACGATCACATTACCTGGTTCAAGCTCGGTCACGTCATGGAGAAACTTCGCCGATACCACCAGGCAACGTTAGCTTACAATCAGGTCGTTAGAATTCAGCCAGATAACCATTGGGCTTGGTATCAACGAGGATTTGCTTTGCAATGCCTGAGTCAACCTCGTAAGGCTCTAGCGGCTTATAATCAAGCTATTCACATCAAGCCCGACTTTCAAGCCGCCCTAACGGCTCGTCAAGCGCTGCTGAATCGTCTTACTCACCATCAAAACACTTCGGCAGCAAAGGTAGCTCATTCTGCTGAAGTGGCCACGACCCATACCAACTCCCAATCCTAATCTGAAATTTCCTGATAGCAGGAGATTGGAAACGTAGATCTGACAGTGCACTACTTCTATCGCTAAACCCAGCTAAAGATTACTTGGAGACTTCTTTGGTTCTTAACCCTGTGAGCTGCCCCTGTGAGCTGCCCCTGTGAGCTGGATGACGGTCTGCATAAATTTTGTAACGATCTGATAGGTCTACCCTCCAGGCCTATCAATCATGCTCACGCCCCCTGGGAACTTTGAAAAACACTCTAAGAGATAGAAGTATACAAGCAGCACCATCTGTCTCTGCCTGTCCTTTTCCCAGCCTATTACCGCCCATCGATAGCAGAATGATAGATAATAAGCCAGGACTTCCCGAGAAACTACTGATGAGTCTCTGCTAGGCATTGGGAATCCTAACACTATCGCTAGTGTCACCCCTTCTCCAATTATGGCGACCCCAATCATCCTTATTCGTCCCTGGGTAGCCCAGACTTCCCCAACCGAGCCATCGGGCCCTCGGCCAGATCAGGCATGGATGATATCCAGCGGGATTTTGCTCATCTTCCTCATCAGCTTAGGCATTGTTTCGCAAGTGCGCTATGGCCGTCTACGTAAGAAGCTACGGTTTGAGGAATTCAAAAATCGAGAGCTGCAAAAGCGGGTCAAACTAGCCCTGAGTACTATCTCTAAAATGGAGCGGAATCCTGACCTGATTCACTCCCGAGAGGTCAATCTGGACTACTTAAGAATGCGGATGCAAGAGGAACTGTTCCATTTCGCCATCCTCAATCAACTAAAGGTGAAAGTCAAACAAAAAGTTAGTATCGCCCTCAGGCCGCGACAGGCAGATGCAGGATTGATTGGCATTGCCAGCAAACCTCGTCAAGTCGACCAGATCTTCGATGTGGAATATGCCCTTCACAATGGTCCCAATGTCCGCAAGCGTGTCCTCTTCCGCATCCAGATTAAACTGGCAAAACTGCCGACCCAACCTACATCGGTAACAATCAATCAAATTATTGACTGCATTGAAACCTTCCTCAGCACAGATGTGGATGCCAAGAACTGGCAACCTACCTTGCAAGGGCGGATTGCTTACATGCACTGGGATCAAAAGGCGAAACCCACCCCATTGCTAGTCTTGGAGCAATCAAACGAAGGCGTCAATGTCACGTTACGCAGCACCAATCGAATTGCTTGACACCCGATGAGGTCGTCTCTACCCGTTTGGAGCTTATACCGAGTCCAGCTCGAGATTTGAAGTGCTACCCTAGGCAAAACTCTGGGCCTAGACATGGACATGGCTTAATCTTTTGAGGTGACCATAGTAATCATCATTCCACTCCCCTGATCCTATTAGATATTGTTGGCCTGGGGCGTAGCCGTTCACAACCTTGCTGCGCCTTGGAATCGCTGGAAAACCGGTACATCCCTGAAGAGAGAACTGCTGTAAGCATCTCCAAAGCCGGGAAAAATATTCTAAATTCATCTGTAATCTGTATCCTCAAAATCTAGAGAAATTACGGATGATATTTGTAAATTAGCTATTCAGACACGGCAAAATAAGACGATTTTAAGCACTTATACCAGTATATTTTTAGGGTATCGATATAATCCCTGATATGTTCTACTTTAGGCTCTCAAGAGGCTTTATATAATTACCCTTGGCTATTGGCTGTAGCCTGGGCATACTAGCCGTATAGGGGGAATAGGATTTGCGATCTAATCACTCCTATCCACTTCGTTTATTTCTATATATACGGTCAGACTCATGTTGGAAGATACAGCTAGATCCCCCCTTGGGGATACGAGTAAGACGGTTATCTATATCTTTCCAGATGGCGGGGCAATGGTTGATTGTCTTGTTGTTAACTCATCGACCACTAAGTTAAGCCCTACAAACCCGGTCTCTGCCTCTTCAGCATCTCAGAATGATTTAGGAGATCGCCTAGTTCAGGCAGGGATATTAACAGCAGTGCAAAAGCAAGTCGCCCTCTATGACCAACAGGTGACTGGCATGGACTTTAAGGAGGTGTTACTAGCCCGCGGTTGGATACCGGAAGACGTCTTGAAGTCTTTCCTGGACAACTTATCGGTTGCCTGAGTCATCTAGCTTG
This sequence comes from Halomicronema hongdechloris C2206, assembly GCF_002075285.3. Classification (GTDB taxonomy): domain Bacteria; phylum Cyanobacteriota; class Cyanobacteriia; order Phormidesmidales; family Phormidesmidaceae; genus Halomicronema_B; species Halomicronema_B hongdechloris. The sequence goes on from NZ_CP021983.2 coordinate 4,498,772, forward strand.
CGCCAGAGAATAACTCCGCCTCACCCCAGTACTTTCTCTCGCCAGACTCCCCATGTATCCTATTGAGCAGTTCATTACCAGTCGCAATTAGTTACAGTAGCGGATGGTATGACTGTCGTGGCCCCTTAAGGAGTCTATATGTGCGGAATCGTCGGATATATTGGCACCCGAGCAGCTAGCGATATCCTCATGGATGGCCTGCGCCGGCTGGAGTATCGGGGATATGATTCTGCTGGTATCGCCACTGTCCTGGAGGGAGACCTCAAGAGTATCCGGGCTAAAGGCAAACTCCAGAATCTACAGGATAAGCTAGACGGCTGGGAGAATTCGGCTCGCATTGGCATTGGCCATACCCGCTGGGCTACCCACGGCAAACCCGAAGAGCACAATGCTCATCCCCACGCGGATACGGCTTTTCGCATTGCCGTGGTCCAAAATGGCATCATTGAAAACTACCGAGAACTCAGGGCTGATCTCAAAGCCAAGGGACACGAGTTTCGCTCTGACACCGATACAGAGGTTATCCCTCACCTGGTGGCAGACTATTTGCAGCAATCCTCGGCCATCGAGGGACCACTGCAGCATCTCTCGGCCCTGCTAGAGGCGGTGCGACGGGCCGCTAATGATTTAGAAGGGGCCTTTGCCCTGGCGATTATCTCTGCTGATTTCCCGGACGAGTTAATTGTTGTGCGTCAACAGGCTCCTTTGGTGATTGGCTTTGGCCAAGGGGAATTTTTCTGTGCGTCGGATACTCCGGCTTTAGTGCCCCATACCCGAGCGGTTTTGCCGTTAGAGAATGGTGAGGTAGCCCGTCTTACCCCCCTAGGAGTCGAGGTTTATACGTTTGCCGGGGAACGATTGCGCAAGCATCCGCTAACCCTGAATTGGAACCCCATCATGGTGGAGAAGCAGGGGTTCAAGCACTTCATGCTGAAGGAAATTTATGAGCAGCCGGGAGTAGTGCGCACCTGCTTAGACACCTATATCGATGGCACTTGGAGTGCGGATCAATCTGTGATCTCTCCTATCTGTTTGGGCTTGCCCGATGCCTTGCTGGAGGGGGTAGAGTATGTTCAAATCGTGGCCTGTGGTACGAGCTGGCATGCCAGCTTAGTCGGTAAACATTTGCTGGAGCAGTTGGCTGGTATCCCCACCATGGTGCAGTACTCTTCGGAATTTCGCTACGCGCCCGCTCCCCTGACTCGCCATACTCTGACAGTGGGGGTGACCCAGTCGGGGGAAACAGCAGACACTTTGGCGGCCCTAGACATGGAACAGCAGCGACGGGCGCAGTTTGAAGATGGTGCCCTGGCAGCTCGCTTGCTGGGGATTACCAACCGCCCTGAGAGTTCTCTGGCCCGCTTGGTGCCTCATATTATTGATACCCATGCTGGCATCGAAATTGGTGTTGCTGCCACCAAAACCTTCACGGCCCAGGTGATGGCCTTTTACTTTCTGGCTCTTGATTTGGCCTATCGTCGTCAGATGCTTTCGGCTGAGCGCTTAGAAGATATCATCGTCGGGCTGCGGCAATTACCGGCTCAGATTGAATTGGTATTGGAGAGCCAGGAGCGCTATATCGAGGAACTGGCCCATGAGTTTGGCGAAACCCAGGACTTCATCTATTTGGGCCGAGGCATTAACTTCCCCATTGCCCTGGAAGGGGCGTTGAAGCTGAAGGAAATCAGCTACATCCATGCTGAAGGCTATCCGGCGGGGGAAATGAAGCATGGCCCCATTGCCCTGCTAGATGCCAAGGTACCAGTGGTTGCGATCGCAATGCCCGGTTCCGTCTACGACAAAGTCCTCTCCAATGCTCAGGAGGCCAAGGCTCGGGATGCCCAGCTAATCGGGGTCGTGCCAATGAATGATGAAGATGCCGAAGATACCTTTGATGCCCTGTTGCCGGTGCCGCCGGTAGAGGAGGTGTTATCGCCAGTATTGGCGGTGATTCCTCTACAGCTGTTGGCTTATCACATTGCCGCCCGCCGCGGCTTGGATGTGGATCAGCCCCGTAACCTGGCCAAGAGCGTGACGGTAGAGTAAGGACACGACTTGGCACATGATGGATAGAGAGGACCGACTGCGCTGCCCAACTCCAACTCAGGCGGGAGGCACGTTTGACCACGTCCCTGATAAGGTGCGACGGCTGTGGGACAGGGCCTAATACTGGTGCTCACAGAGAATTCCTTATCCCTCAAATACTTGGGACAAGGTTCCCTGGCCATCGCCATCTAGGGAAAACCTGGACTGCCTATGACATTGGTTGGAAACGTGCCTGAGTTTAACCCCACGCATTCTTCTGTCTGCAACCGCCTGGCCAACACTGCTGTGTTGTAGGTACTTCAGTGACTCTCATTTCTGCTGCCATTATTCTGCTGCTGATCATGGATCCCTTTGGCAACATGGTCACCATCAACACCCTATTGACTGAGATCCCGGCAGCGAAGCGGCGACGCATCATCTTGCGGGAAACCCTGATCGCCTACGGCATCTTGCTCGCCTTCCTGGTAGGAGGTAATCCTCTCCTATCTTTTTTTGGAGTGACCCCGTCCACCCTAAGTATCTCTGGCGGCATTGTCTTGTTTCTGATCGCCCTGGGCATGGTGTTTCCAGATCGCTCCTCAGCCATGCCCACTCGCCTGGACGCGGACCCCTTCATTGTCCCCATCGCCATGCCGTTGATTGCGGGTCCCAGTGCCATTGCCGCCTTACTCGTCTTTGCCAAATCAGACCCCCAGTTACTCTGGAAATGGCTAGGAGCCCTAACCCTAGCCACCACCATCACCGGACTGATTTTGTGGATTTCCCCCTGGCTGTTCCAACGGCTGGGGCGGCGTGGAGCCCTAGCCGTGGAACGGTTGATGGGCATGTTGTTGATTATCCTCTCGGTACAGATGATGTTGGACGGTGTCGCCCAATATCTGCAGAGTTAGTCAGCGCAATACTTTAGACCGATTAAAAGAGGAATGATCTGTGACGAATGATCTATGGTGAGAAGAGCGGGAATTCCCGCGCTCAACCCTAGGAGAGGCCATGGAAATTCACTTGCGGCTGTGGCGGCAGGCCAGTGCAGAGGCATCTGGGCGGTTTGTAGACTACACTGTGTCCAATGCCAGCCCCAATATGTCCTTTCTAGAGCTCCTGGATGTACTCAACCAGCAATTAATTTACTCAGGAGAGGAGCCCATAGAGTTTGACTACGACTGCCGAGAGGGCATCTGCGGCTCCTGTGGCTTCATGGTCAATGGTCAGGCCCACGGACCCCAGCAGCGCACTACTGTTTGTCAACTCTATCTACGAGAATTTCAATCGGGTGACACCATTCTGGTAGAGCCCTGGCGGGCCCAGGCGTTTCCCGTGATCAAGGATCTGGTAGTGGATCGCTCTGCCTTCGACCGGATCATGGCCAAGGGCGGCTACATTTCAGTCAATACGGGGGCGGCTCCAGAGGCCAACACGATACCAGTGCCCAAACATGATGCCGATCTGGCCTTTGACTACGCTACCTGCATCGGCTGTGGTGCCTGTGTTGCGGCTTGTCCAAATGCCTCGGCTTCGCTGTTCACAGCGGCTAAGATTGCCCACCTCTCCCTGTTGCCCCAGGGACAACCGGAACGCCGGCAGCGGGTCTTAGCCATGACGGAGCAAATGGAAGCGGAGGGCTTTGGCGGTTGCTCTAACCATGGCGAATGCGAGGCAGTTTGCCCCAAGGGCATTTCCATTGATGCCATTGCCCGCATGCGGCGACAGTATCTGCAGGCCCAGTTTTAGCGACTCCAGATTTTCACCGCCCCCTGCCAATTACCGCTGGCTAGGGTGCGACTGTCGGGGGCAAAGGCCACAGACCAGACCCAACCGCCATCATCCTGGAGCACGCCGATGAGTTTGCCGCTGTCGATGTGCCAAAGTCGTACGGTCTTGTCATTGCTAGCGGTGGCCAGCAACTTGCCGTCGGGGCTAAAGCTGACACAGTTGACAGGGGCTGGATGGGCCTTGAATTCGGTGATCTGGCGACCACTGTTGAGCTTCCAGAAACGCACGGTGCAATCGGCGCTGCTGCTGGCCACGAGCCAGCCATTGGGACTAGCCGCCACCGAGAGGACTTCGGCGGTGTGGCCCTCGAGCACCATATCTTGTCCTTTGCCATTGAGGCGGTAGAACCGGACGGAATGATCTTGACTGCCACTGATCAAGGTGCCGCTATCGGGGCTGATGGCAAGGGTACGGATCCAGTGGTTATGACCATTGAAGCGACGGAGGGATTGACCATCCGCTACCTGCCACATGCGGATGCTATTGTCCTGGCCAGCGGTGAAGAGATAGCGGCCATCGGGACTGAAGGTAACGGCGCGCACCCAATCGGTGTGACCATCCATAACCGCTTGCAGGCGACCGGTTTGGGGCTGCCAGAGTCGCACCCGATTGTCATTGCCAACGCTGGCTAGGGAGTCGCTGTCAGGGCTGAAGGCAATGGCGCGCACCCACGATTCATGACGCAGCACCTGTAGCACTTGCCCCGTTTGCAAGGACCATACCCGCACAGTTTTGTCACCGCTGCCACTGGCGACAAAGCGACCATTGGCACTAATGGCTACGGAGCGCACCCAACTGGTGTGGTCCGCGAAGGTGTGCTGACAGGACCAGCCGCCGGATAGTTTGGCGGGTTGCTGGGAGGGATCGATATGCATAGGCCGGGAACCGTGGCAGGGGCTGGCAGGGGTGGTTTGATGGTGCCAGGGGGCTCGCGAGTAACGGAGGTCGGAGGCAGAGGAAACGCTCATAGGACCGTGGTAAAGAACGGCGAACGTGACTACCCGTTACACTACACTCTGGGTGGTGACGATTCCGGGTGTCAGGCAATGCTGCCCCGCTTGCGGGCTTCCTTATAGGAGGTCCCGACGTTCTTGAGCCCGGCTCGAATCATTTCTTGTTCTAGTAAAGCGAAAAATCGGGTTCTATCTCCACCGCGTACCACGGCCTGGTTGTGGGCCTCGGCCAGGATGACTGGATAGCCATAGCCTTTTTGGACCTGGGTGAGGCTAAGGTTGAGGGCTTGACTCAACAGCTGGGGATTGGTGGCGACCCAGGCAGGCATTTCCAGGCGGGCAATCTCAGCCCCCACGTGGACATAGCAAAAATAAATAGCCTGGTCGTCATGATAGTGCTGCAGCAGAGGAGCGGAACTACGCCAAAGAGGGCTGCGCTGCCCTGGAGCTAGCTGAGTGGCCCAGAAGGTGGTGTCCCGTAGGGGATTAAATACCTGGCAGGGGGCCTGGTCGCCGGGGCCGGGGCAGTGGCTGAGACAGTCGGGCTGCTGGTAGGGGCAGCTTTGCAGCCGGAAAAAGTTGAGGGCTTCGCCACTGCGGGAGGCGCTAAGATAGCCTACCAGGGGGATCTGGGTCTGTTTGAGTCGATCCCAGGCCGCTAGGATCGGGGGCAAGATGCGATCGCATGCCGCCTGAGGCAAGGACTCCAAAAACCAATAGATCAACGAGCCATCCACCAGGGCCAGAGCCGGCACATCCCCAGTAACCTGATCCGCCAACTCGGCCAGGGCCACTGCCTCGGCTACGGTGCGCTGATAACCCATCCACTCTTCGGTGCGAATGCTCCACTGCCGTGAGATATAGAGATCTTCAGGACGGTAGATCACCTGGGGTAGGCTGTCCAGCCGGGGATAGCGGCTCTGGCCGTAGTGCAACACCACCCGACCCACATTGATCAAATAACAGTAGGCAATCTCGTGGTGACTGGGGGAGATCTGGGAACCGTCGGTAGCCAGGACCGTGTGGGCGGCGGCGGTGGGCTGCACGTCAACGGGAGTATCCAGGGGTTCCACCGGGTAGGCGGCGGTGAACCCCATGCGATCGCACCACTGCTGTAGTTGCTCGACGCGCTGGGCCTGGTGGGGCAAGATCTGGGTCAACAGTCGCTCTGCGATCTCCACCCGCCGCTGAGCTGCCGCCGCCTCCTGGGTCAAGTGGTGGCTGATGCCCTGCATCTGCCGGGCCAGTTTCATCAGATCTAACATGGCACTCTTAGAAGAACCTAGGCAATCCAGCAGTCGAACCCCTGTACTAATTGGCTCAAGCTTAGCAGATGAATACGCTCCTGCTGCCGGGCTTGCTGGCGATCGGCCTCGGTGTTATAGCCCCAGTCCACCAGAAACAGCTCCACACTGCCAAGATCTATCTGCTGTCGCACCGCCTCCAACGCCTGCAGCCGATCCTCGAGAAACCAGACCTGGGGCACCAATTGTCGTCGCTCGGCATAGCCCGCCTTCACTTGCCGCAAGGTCTCATACTTGGGTTGCTTTACCTCTTTGCCAAACACCTGCTCATCAGCCAGCTCGATGCCCCGTTGGGCCAACAATTGACGGATAAACCGCCCCTCCTTGGTGGAAATAATCACCGCAAACACCCCAGCCGCCATGGCCTGCTGCAATCGCTCCAGAGTGCCGGGGTAGAAGCGATGTTGGCTGAGCCAATGGTCTAAATCCGCCTGAATCCAGCGATCACGGGTACAATCCACGGCTTGGGCCACTTGGCGGGGAGTGAGGTCAGCCGCCGCCACCAGGGTCTTAGCCAGGCTGGGCCAGTCGTGGCCAATCTCTGCCTCCGAGATGCCCTGCAACAGCGCCTGCAGCAAGACCGGCATCTCCCAGCCCGTCTCCACCAACGGTCGCAGTCGATAAAACTGCTCTGCCAGCCCCGGGGGCGGTGTTTCCGGAGAGTGGGGAAACAACTGGCCATGGGCCTGCCAGGCCGTCTGGTAATATTCAACCAACCCATCACAGAGCACCCCGTCAAAGTCGAAGGCGAGAATGTCTGGCACCGTGGCTCCCATGGCTGTAGTTGTTTTTAATGTGCATCCACAGCTTACTGGTCTGGCCCAGTCAATGCCAGCAGCAATGGTTACTCACCGGCCCTACACGACGACACGGCTGTGATAGGTCTCTCCTGCCAGGGCCAACGGGTGTCCATCTTTGCAGCATCAGTGGTCTCGCCGACCCGCGACGGCCAAGGCTGACTAACTAGAGCTTTCGTTGGTCTGCAGTAGGGGGGTCCTCCGGGGTGCTCCTTTTTGTTGAGGTGACTGACCACTATCTAATAGATAAGTCCGGTATTGGGGGTGTTATCCAGCAGGGTTGACGGATAACATCCTTGAACTCCAGGATTGGCTATTAGACCTGTTCGATAGCACCCAAAAACCTCAGACTTATCAGTCAAATAGTCTGTTTAATTCCTGAAAACTGGGTATTACCCCATAGACATTCCAGATAATGTGGGACATAGGGGATTTTATCCAGCAGATCTGCCACTTAACACATAGTTATGCCGCGAGTCCCCAGCTGGGAGAGTAGCTTGATGGGCCTTGCGAGATATTTAGCCCCAAGGGAAATTCCTTAACCACAGTCATAACCTGTGGTGATGGGCGCAGAGCCCGGGACTCACCCGAGGGCAACGGCAAGCACCGTGGTTGATTCTCGCTAAGTCCCATGGATGCGATCGCATCTTGCAACTGGGCAGCCGTCCCTTGATTTCCGGGAAAAGATTATTGACGTCTACTTTACAGAGCGGCTGTCGGTTCGCAAGTTAGCTAAGCGATTTGGCGTGTCGAAGAGTTTTATTGAAACTCTGTTGAAGCGCCTGCGAGAAACGGGTGATATTCAGCCTAAGCCTCATGGGGGGTGGCGCTCAGCCTAAACTCAATGCAGAACAACTAAAACTTGTGAAAGCCTTGGTGGATGCGGACAATGATGCGACCTTAGACGAACTCCGTGATCGCCTAGCTGCCGAGACCTCGATTTTGATCAGTCGGTCGTCCATGGGACGAATCGTGCAATAGCTTGAACTCACCCGTAAAAAAAACGCTGCACGCTACTGAAGCAGGGAGTCTACGGGTGCGACAAGCCCGAGTCGAGTATTGGCAACAGATCCGAGACATAGCCCCGGAGAACCTGGTGTTTATGGATGAGGCGGGCGTTAACCTTCTCCCCATGCACCCGAGGGCGTCCTCGCCCGCCATAGGTGGGTGGAGCCCCCCAGAGATTGCGATTGGCACGTAAGCGCATCAATTTATCAGCCGCAATGTCGGCACTTTTGAGCACAAAGCTGGCGCAGCCATATTCGCCATCCCATAGACTCAGAGGGCGTTTGGGTAAATATTTGCAGACTTGTTTGAGTTGCCAGACTGCCTTGCTAATGGGACTCTCCCAACTGGTGATCCGCTCATGGCGCAACGGCAACGCCCAACTCCCCTCGGCTTCAGGCACCCCAGCCAACGTGCTATAGCCTTGCCCCACTGTCACGGGTCCATGCAACCCACCCCCATTCGCTTGGTGTTCATAGGTACGCTCGCGTAATCGCTTGGCAAACGGACGCGCCCAGCCGGTATGGTCGCCAGCTAGCACAATCGGCTCGTCCTCGGCAACTTCAATATGCTCTATGTACAGTCGCATCAGCTTATTGCGCTGCGGACGGCTATCTTCAAGGGCTTCATAGACGCTCGACCAGCCTCAGCCAAACACGGGCGATTGCGAGAGTTCTGCAAAGCTGTACACATGACGAGTGCATAGCACTGCATCGATCAGCTCAAACGTGGCATCCTTCGCCCTGCCCAGACAGGGATGAGCGCGCTGGCGAAACTGTTCCAAGGTATCGTAGGACATAGTGGCAGACCTGAGGGTTTTGCTTTTCTCAGTGTCTGCTATTGGGCGCGCTGGGCATAGTCCCAGCCGCTTTTTATTGGCTCATTAGTCTAAACTCCAACCTCGTCCTGAGCCCCAGGATTTACTCGACACATTGAAAACATTGATCGGTGGCCTGGAGCGCGAGGAAATTACGGGCAAATTATGGACAGTCCAGAAAGGCAGAATTCGAATCTACGCCATGGCTCCAGCCCTATCAACTGCGTTACGGTCCTAAAGGGGCTACCCTGCCACCAGACGTCCCTGCATTGATCGCTCCCTGCCATCCGTGACCCCAGACACCGATATCCTCGTCATCGGCAGCGGCATCGGCGGCCTCTGTTGTGCCGCCCTGCTGGCCAAATACGGTTTTCGCGTCACCGTCTGCGAAAGCCACAGCATCCCCGGCGGCGCTGCCCACGGCTTTCAACGCCAGGGCTTTACCTTCGATTCCGGCCCCTCCCTCTATTCCGGCCTCTCCCAGCGACCCTCCAGCAATCCCCTGGGCCATGTCCTCGACGCCATCGAGGGAGACCTAGACTGGGCCACCTACGACACCTGGGGCGTCTACATTCCCGGAGGGCGAGTTCGCCACCAGCGTCGGGTGCCGAGCAGTTCTGCCAGGTATTGCAGACCCTACGCGGTGAGGAGGCGGTGCGGCAGTGGCGACGGCTGCAGGCGGTGATGACTCCCCTGGGTCAGGGGGCTACGGCCCTGCCCGCCGCTGCCGGGCGCTGGGACCTAGGGATAGTGAGAACCGGTCCGCTCCCTACGCCTGGCAGCTGCTGTGCGCCGAGGTCCCCAACTGGCCCGGTTGCAGGGCCCCTTCAGCGCCATCCTGCAGGACACGGTCACGGATCCCTTCATTCGCCACTGGATGGATTTGCTCTGCTTTCTCCTCTCCGGCCTGCCCGCCGCGGACACCAGTGCCGCCGAGATGGCCTTCATGTTTGCCGGGGAGTGGTATCGACGGGGGGTCTACCTAGACTATCCCCGCGGCGGTAGCGGCGCCCTCGTGAATGCCCTGGTGCGGGGGCTGCAGAAGTATGGGGGCCAGCTGCGGCTGCAGGCCCATGTGGAGCAGGTGATGGTGGAACAGGGACGGGCAGCGGGGGTGGTGTTGCGGTCTGGGGAAGAACTGCGGGCCAAGCGGGCGGTGATCTCCAATGCTTCCATCTGGGACACCCTGAAACTACTGCCCGCAGGAGCCATGCCCCAGCGATTTGTGCAGCGGCGCCAGGCCATGCCCCGTTGCCCCAGCTTCATGCATCTGCATCTGGGCATCGACGCCACGGATATTCGTCCCGACCTGGCCTGTCACTATATCGTGGTGAATGACTGGCAGCTGGGGGTGACGGCACCGCAGAATCTGGTGCTGATCTCGATTCCCTCGCTGCTGGATCCGTCCCTGGCCCCGCCCGGCAAGCATACGATTCATGTCTATACCCCCGGCAATGAGCCCTACTCCCTCTGGCAGGGGCTCGATCGCCGCAGTCAGGCCTATGCCGACTTGAAGGCGACGCGCTCGGCGGTGATGTTCCAGGCCCTGGAGCGCATCATCCCCGATCTCCAGCGCCGCATCGAGGTCAAGCTGGTGGGCACCCCCCTCACCCATGAGCGCTTTCTGCGCCGACATCAGGGCACCTACGGCCCGGCCATCTCGGCCCAGACGGGGCTGTTTCCCGGCCCCCGCACCCCTCTGCCAGGGCTGTGGTGTACGGGAGATTCCACCTTTCCCGGCATCGGCTTACCAGCGGTGGCGGCCAGCGGCATGACCACGGCCAACACCCTGGCCTCGGTGGGGCAGCACCGCCAGATGCTGCGGCAGGTGTTGGCTTCCGGCAAATTTTAACTGGGTAAAGCCCATCGCAAAGCTCCCCCCAACCCCCCTTGGCCAGGGGGGCACAGGATAAAATTTGAACCGCGAGAAGCTGGGGGATCTAAATTCAAGCGGCGGCAAAGTGTGTTGTGGCGGCAGCCCAACGCACCGGGGGCATATAGCAACCAGGCCTATGCTTATAGGGCGGTTGCGGTTAGGTAGCTCCCTAGTCTAGGCATGTCAGCGATTCTCAATGTCTTAAGCTACCTGACAAATGCAATATGAAAGGTCTTGGGTGCGTTTGCTGGGCAGCGACACCCTCTTAAGCTGACTAGAATAGGGACAATCGTTCCCGAGTCGGTTGCTATGGTTGCTACGCCAAACGAGACTTCTGCGCCTGTGAATCTGCCACCGGGCGATCTGTACAGTGAAGAACCCCAGATGGAAACCGACTTGCATGTGCGCCAGATGCTGTTGCTGATTAGCTGTCTGGATTGGCTCTGGCAAGACCGGGACGATTTCTTTGCCTCCGGCAATTTGACCATCTATTTCAGCCCCAAGCAGATCAAGTCCCAGGATTTTCGAGGCCCAGATTTTTTTGTGGTGTTGGAAACGGAGCGAAAATCTCGAAAGAGCTGGGTGGTTTGGGAAGAAGACGGGAAATACCCTAACGTGATCGTTGAACTGTTGTCGGACAGTACCGCCCAGGTAGATCGAGGCACTAAGAAGGAGATTTACCAAAATACGTTTCGCACCCCTGAGTACTTTTGGTTTGACCCAGACACCTTGGAATTTTGCGGGTTCTTGCTCGTCGGCGGCGTCTATGAGGCCATAGACTCCAATGCTGTGGGACATCTATGGAGCCGCCAGCTAGGGCTGTACTTGGGCATCCATGATGCTCAGCTAAGGTTCTTTACCCCTGACGGGGCATTGGTGCCAACCCCTGAGGAAGCTGCTAAAGCCGCCCAGCAACAGGCAGGGCGCCTGGCCGAGAAGCTCCGGGAAATGGGGGTTGATCCTGATGCGGTCTAGTGGTGTCGCATGGGGTTTGCAATCGGCTCAACAATCTATCCCCTGCTTAAGGAGGAATCACCAAGGGTGATGAATCGCTCGATCTTTAGCCCCATTCTGTTAAACGCTTGCCCGACGCAGACGGCGCCATAGGCCCAGACCACCCAGCCCCAGCATTGCCAAGGCCGTCGAGGGTTCGGGCACCGAGGCGCCATCGTCTTCGGCCTGCACATCCACCCACACCAGCCGGTGGTCAGAGCTGGGGAAGGGGAAATCGCCCACCAACTCAAACAGGGGGTCATCGGCCGTGGGCCAGAAGATGCCGGAACCGGTGATCGAGAGGGTCTGGGAGGGCAGGGTATAGTCGACCCGCAGGTTGCCGGGGCCACCGAAGTTTTCTTCGGCAAAGTCGGCGGTATCGAAGGCGGGATTGCCCTGGTGGGTAAGGTTATTCAGCCCCTGGCGTTGGGTGGCGTCTGGGCCGCCGGCACTGGCAGGGGGATTGGCGGTGTTGACCAGGGGATTGTTCAGCACCTGCAGGACCGCATTGTCGGTGCTGTCGCCATCGAAGGGATCGGCGTTGAGGTCGCCCATGATCACGAAGTTGGAGCCTGCCGCCAGGCCGCCGACGTTGCCCTGATCATCGTAAATGTACCCGCCAGCACCGGGGGTGATGTAGTCTGCCCAGAAGCGAATCTCGTCGTGGTTGCGGCGCCCGTTGCGATCCTCAGGGCCATCGAAGACCGGGGGGGTGGGATGGCTGGCCAAGACATGAATGATATCATCGCCGATTTGGATGGGCACGTCCCAGTGGCTCTTGGAGGAGAGACGAAAGGCCGCTAATTCTTCTGGAGAGTACCAGTCATTGGGCTCGGGGGTATTGGGATCGTCAGGCAGTAGGGCGTTGGGCATGTCCTGCCAGAGGAAGGTCTGGCAGGTACGGATGTCCGGGGTGAGGATGGGATGCTTGGAATACAAGGCCATGCCAAACTGGCCGGGGAAGTTGCCGAAGCCGAAGGCGTCGTTGCCATAGCCGGGCTCACCCGGGGTGGTGACGATGCTGCCGTTGTTGTCTAGGTCGAAGCCGGAGGCAATGCCGGTGTTGGAGGGAGCGATATAGACGAAGGGATAGCCTACGGGGTCGACGCCGTTTTGGCTAACCCCCAGGTAGTTGCTCTGGAACGACTGTGCCGCCTGGGCACCGACGTCGAAGTCGAATTCGTTGATCAACACAACGTCTGGATTGACCCGTTGAATGATCTCGGCGATGGTTTGGGCCTGGGCATTATTAGGAGTGGATGTAGGTCGCTAATCAGTTGACCTTGGGCATCGCGGTTGAGGGAGGCATTGAAGGAGGCAAAGCGGAGGCTGGCGGCTGGGGCCGGCTGAGGTGCGATCGCAACTAGGGTGGCAGCGACGATGCCCCCCGGCAGCGCCAGGTTCCGCTGATTGGATAGGGACGATTTGCTGCCTGGTAGGGACGGCAATTGCACTGGGCATAATCCCCCCCTCCTCATGCTGCAGAGCTATCGATACTACTGTTGTAGCGTTGAATGTTGCTTCGGGGGATAACTCGCTGGCGATCTTGACAGGGCTAACCTCTCGTCGCTTGACAGGAAGCCAACTCCCCTGCGGCAGGACGGAGGAAATAGGGAAACTGCGGGAAGCGTTGTGGCGGTGGCTATACAATGGCAAAGACATGGCGAATGTGACACCGATGCGATCGCAACGGCGATGACGGATCCCCAGGACTCTGCCAAATCATCTGGTCCCTCCCTGACAGGGCGGGTGAAGAACCTGTGGCGCCGCACCACCGGTGGGGCTGCGGGCGGCCTTGCCTTGGGAGCAAATGGGCCAGGCGGTGCTGGGGTGGTTCAATATCAGCGATGAGCGGGTGGCCGAGATTTTAGCGGCAGTGCGGGACGAATTGCCGGTTACGGAGGCGCTGCTGATCGGCAAACCCCAGTCTGGCAAGAGTTCCCTGGTGCGGGGGTTGACCGGGGTATCGGCAGCCATCGTCGGCCAGGGCTTTCGCCCCCATACCCAACACACGGAACGCTATGCCTATCCCTCGGAAGAACTGCCCCTGCTGATTTTCACCGACACCGTGGGGCTGGGAGAAGCCCATCAGGATATGCAGGCCCTGATTCAAGAGTTAATCGACGATCTGCGGTGGTCCCAGCAACAGGCCCACATCCTGATTCTCACCGTCAAGGGGACCGACTTCGCCGTCGATACCCTGCTGCAGCTGGTCAGCCAGATCAAGCAAGCCTATCCCCGGCTGCCCTGCCTGCTGACCATTACCTGTCTCCACGAGCTGTATCCCCCTGAGGTGGCCGATCATCCCGACTATCCCCCCCAGTTTGAGCCCCTGCAGCGGGCCAGTGAGACCTTGCGCCAAGAGTTCCAAGGGATATGCGATCGCACCGTGCTGATCGACTTCACCCTAGAGGAAGACGGCTACACCCCAGTGTTCTACGGCCTAGAAGCCTTACGAGACACCCTGGCCGATCTGCTGCCCGAGGCCGAAGCCCGAGCCATCTACCAGCTGTTGGAAGCACAGGACAGTGCCGCCGAGCAATTGGGTAACCTCTACCGTCGCACCAGTCGCCGTTACATCTCCACCTTCGCCATCATGGCCGCCACCCTGGCCGCAGTGCCCCTGCCCTTTGCCACCATGCCAGTGTTAACGGCCCTGCAGGTGTCCATGGTGGGGCTCTTGGGCAAACTCTACGGCCAAACCCTGAGCCCGTCCCAAGCCGGCGGGGTGATCAGCGCCATCGCCGGCGGGTTCTTGGCCCAGGTGATTGGGCGCGAGTTGATCAAATTTATTCCAGTCTTTGGAAGTGTTGTCGCCGCCTCCTGGGCCGCTGCCTACACCTGGGCTCTAGGGAAGGGGCCTGTGTCTACTTCGGTGACCTCATGGGGGGAAAAAAAGCCCGATCCCCAGCGCATTCAAGCGGTGATGCAAGATGCCTTCGAGGCTGCCAAGCAACGCTTCCGGCGACAGGATCCATGAGCGGGCCGGGGGCCAATGCCATGGGCAGAGGCTAGCGCTCTAGCAATTCTCGGAACCAGGGATCCTCCCAGAGGTCGTCGAAGGCGGCTTCACTGCGGGCGTCTTCTCGGTAATTGGGGTCTAAGCGCACGGCCTGTTGTAGATTTTCCAGGGCCAGGTCAAACTCTCGCTGCAGGCCATAGCAGACGGCTTTGTTGTAGTAGGTCTGGGCATAGTCGGGGGCCAGTTCCAGGGCCTTGTCGAAACTCTTGAGGGCCTCGGGATCCCGGCCGAGTTTCATCAGCACATAGCCACGGTTATCCCAGGCCTTGGGGGTGTTGGGGTTGAAGCGAGTGGCCTTGTCAAAGGAGGTCAGGGCATCATCGTAGCGCTCTAGTTCAATCAGGGCCAGACCGCGATTCAGCCAGGCCACGGCGTCGTTAGCCTGAATCTCGACGGCTCGGTCAAACGATTTGAAGGCCTCTTCATGCTGTTGCAGGATGCCGTAGGCTACGCCCCGGTTCACCCAGGCTTCATGGTATTCGGGGGTGATCTTTAGGGCCCGATCGAAGGCGGCAATGGCTTCCTGCCGTTGTTGCAGCCGGCTGAGCACCATGCCCCGATTTAGCCAGGCTTTAGCATCTTCCGGTTGCTGCTCAATCACCCGGTCAAAGGCGGTCAGGGCCTCGTCAAAGCGACGCAACTCTCGGAGCACGAGTCCCCGTTGATACCAAGCCCCGGTGTCTTCTGGGTGTTGTTCGGTGACTCGCTCCAGGGCCGTCAGGGCCTCCTCGTAGCGATCGAGTTCGATCAGGGCCAGGGCCCTATTGCGCCAAACTTCGGCGTTGCTGGGCTGGATCTCTAGGGCCTGGTCGTAGGCCGCGACGGCGTCGGCGTACTGGGTGTCGGCCAATAGGCGATTGCCCGACTGAATATAGTCTGCGGCGGTGCGGAAGAGCTGCGGGCGGTTGGTTTGTAGCCGTTGCAGCAGATCGGTGAGGGTATCGAGCCGTTGCTGGGCCTCACTGATGAAGGAGTCGGCCACATACTGGGGGCTGACCTCCCCCAGCTGCCGCATGATGTCGTCTTTCTGCTGCTGGGCTTCGTCCTGCAGGGTCTCCAGGCGCTGTTGGAAGCTGGCTTCCAGGGTAGAGAGGGTCTCCAGGGTGGAGCCACGACCCGCTGCAATATCCTGCTGCAGTTGCTCGATCTGGCGGTCTAGGTCGGCTTCGAGTTGCTCGAGGCGCTGGCGCAGGGTCACTTGGCGAGCCTCGGCGTCGCTGGAGAGGGCTTCGAGTTGGTCCCCCAGGCGGCGGTCGAAGGTGTCCAGTTTGTCCAGGACCCGATCGCGGCGGTCGAAGACGACACTGCGAATCTGGCTCAGTTGGTCGGTGAACTCGCTCTCTAGGGCTTGAAGCCGCTCTAGGGCCTGGTCCTGCTCGCCTTGGACGCTGTCTTTGAGCCCGGCCAATTGCTGGGTGAGGGTCTCGACGGAAGTCTGCAGGTCTTGCAGCAGGGTAGCCCGTTCGGCGTCGAGGCCATCCTGCAAGTGTTGCAGCTGCTCTCGGAAGCGGTCGGCGGTCTGCTGCAGGTCGGCAAAGGCGGAGGCCTGCCGCTGGTCTACCTGCCGTTGTCGTTGCTCAAACTGACTGAGGAAGTCGTCGGCACTACTCTGAAGTTGCTGCAGTAGGGCTTCTTTGCGGGCGTCAATATCGCCCTTGAGGCCACTAAATTGGGCCAGGAAGGTGTCTGCGGCCTGGTTCAGGTCACCCAGAATCCGCTCGTTTTGGCCTTGGATGTTCTGCTTGAGTTGGCTGAACTCGGCCTCGAAGGACTGGCTGGCCCGTTCGATGTTTTGCAGGGCTAACTCTTTGTGGCCAAAGACGCTGGCCTGTACTTCCGAGAGGGTCTGGCGGATGTCTTGGGCCTGTTGATTAAGGGTGTCGAGGATGCCGTCGGTCTGGCCTTGGATGCGTTGTTGGGCGTCGGCCTTGAGGCGATCCAGGTGGGGGGTGAGTTGATCGCCGAGGGATGCCAGGGCGGTGAAGGTGCGATCGCATTCCCCCTCGGCCCGATGCTGGAGGCCCTCTAGGCGTTGATTGAACTCATCGCTGGTGGTCTGCAACCGCTGCAGCACCTCTTGCTGGCGGGTTTGCAGGGTCTCTTGGTGTTGGTTGAAGGTCTGGCTGGCCTCGGCTTCACCCTGCTGCAGGTGCTGTAGCATCTCCACCTGACGCTGTTGAGCCGTCTCTTCCAGGTGGGCCAGCTTATCCTCGGCGGTGGACCTGAGGCCGGTGAGTTGGCCGACGAAATCGGTCTCCAGGGATTCTAGCCTCACCTGCAGGTCACTGACTTGCTGCTGCCAGTCTTCCAGGGTCTTGGCCTTGAAGGCGGCCAGGTCGTCCACCAGTTGCCCCAGCACCTGCCGCTTGGCTTTGGCATCTTGCTGAAAGCCGTCGGTGCGGCTTTCGAGTTCATCGGCCAGGTCTTCGGCATCCTTGAGGATGTGATCCAGCTCCCGGGTGGCATTGCGGATTTTATCTTCTAGGTCGGTGATTTCATTGATTTGCGATCGCACCACCTTGGCGACTTCCTGCACCACCGAACGCCGTAGCAACCAGAGAGATGCCAACCCTACTCCGATTAGCAACACCAAGGTGGTCAGCAGAATGACAAACAGCGTAGTGGCCCGGCTGAAGGCCACATTAGCCTCTCGTTGCAGCTGCTCAATTTCTTCGGTGGTTGGCGTCTGAGCCACCAAGGCTGGCACCGGTGCTTGGGCCTGTACCGCCTCGCCGCTCAACAGCATCAGAGCCAACACTAGGGTGCTGCGGGATAGGACTGAAACGGAAGTCGTCTGTGCGTGCCTCATTACACCGTTACCCATCTGCCGGAAATCCGTAATGCCTGTGCTGAGCAGTGACCCAGAATACGCCTAGGATAACTCGATAGCCACCGCTATAAACTCCTGGTGCCGAGTCTACCCTCATCCCTTAATCAGTATTGGTGCTCAGTTAACACTGAGCTCACCCACGGTAGTGAATTCTGCCGCTCCCTGGCAACAATTTTGTTAACCTTCTCCTAGGGGTTTTTCCAGAAACGCGTATCTCTAAACTTCCCAGCTCAGCCCACTATTTTTCCGCTGCCGCTGATACCCACGCTTAAATTAAAGCGATAAACCCCGCCCCCCGGTAAACACGCCCCCCGGTAAACACGCCCCCCGGTAAACATAGGTCTTTATCCAAGAGAGTTGGTATTGGCCCCTCCCATTCGAGCATCTCTAGCCTGCTTGCCTGCGATCGCCAGTTGCCCATCTTGAGTATCCATGTCCGACGCCCCGGTTACCATCGCCCAGCATTATCATGAACGTACTAAATATGACCCGGAGACCCTGGCCAGCAAGGCCAAGGGGTTAGATTTTTCCCAGCAACCCCTGCCCTTCAAAACTTACAAGCTAGGCAGCGAAATTGACCTCAAGCCCTATTTGGAGGGACCGTCTGATGCCGTCGAAGCTCCTGCCGAAACCCTCTGGTGGAGTCGCCTATCACGATTCTTGATCAATAGCTATGGCTTAACTGCCAAGGTGATGACCGTCAACGGTAGCCTCTTTTATCTGCGGGCAGCTCCCTCGGCTGGGGGGTTGTATCCAGCCGAGATCTATTTGATCTCTCGGGGCACCTCCCTACTGCCAGCAGGACTCTACAACTATCAAGTCCGCACCCACAGCCTTTGGCGATTTTGGGACGATCATCCCTGGCAATCCCTACAGGAAGCCTGTTTTTGGCACCCCGCCCTAGAATCCACTCAACTGGCCCTAGTCATCACCGCCGTATTTTACCGCTCCGCCTGGCGCTACCAAGACCGGGCCTACCGCCGCATTTACCTAGATAGTGGCCACCTGATTGGTAATCTGGAGCTGGCTGGTACCTTCACCGACTATCGCCCCCACTTAATTGGCGGCTTTGCCGATGAAGCCGTCAATAATTTGTTGTACCTAGACGCCGATCAAGAGGGAGCCGTGGCCATAGCTGCCCTGGCTGACTTGTTGCAGGTAGGGCAAAACCTGCCGCGCTATGGCACCGTGCTACCAACCCCATCCTACACAGAGTATCCCACCTTACCCGATGGCGACCTCTTGCCCTATCTTCATCGAGCGACTCAGCTCCCGCTCACAGCCAGTGATGTCCGCTGGTCTAATGCTGACGCCTCTAGCTCCGACCAAGCAGATACCCTGGAAGACAAGTACAACTTCCCCTTTTGCCTCAAGATCAAGCTCAACACTGCCCCCGTTGACTGGGGCGAGAACCTAGAAGAACTAGAGCCCACGATACTGCAACGTCGTTCCACCCGGCGCTTCAGTGGGGCCGATCTCACCCTAGAAGAACTCAAGGCCCTACTGGACTTCGCCTATCAACCCCACCACTATCACGATCAAGGCTTTGATAGCGCCCCTGACTACTTCGATCTCAGCTTGATCCAAACCTTTATTGCCGTGTCGGGAATTACCGGCCTAGATGAAGGCTGCTACTACTACGCCCCGCACACCCAAGAACTGCGGCAGATTCGCTTCAAAAACTTTCGCAAAGAGCTGCACTACCTATGCCTCGGCCAGGATTTAGGACGCGATGCCAGTGCTGTCCTGTTTCACACGGCTGACTTAAAGGCTGCCATTGCCCAATATGGGGATCGGGTGTATCGCTACTTGCATCTAGACGCCGGTCACCTAGGCCAGCGCTTAAATCTAGCTGCTGTCCGACTGCAGCTGGGAGTGAGCGGCATCGGCGGCTTCTTCGATGACCAGGTGAATGAAGTCTTGGGGATTCCCATCGACGAAGCAGTCCTCTATATCACCACCCTAGGGCGGCCTGCCTAAGCATGAAGGGGAATTCTCTGCCAGCGGGTCCCTGCCTCCCCGTTGGCACTGTAATCTGGATCAAGCATGTCTCATCTCCTGCCGCAGCATTATGGCGACCATCAACGACAATTATCTGAAACTCAAAGCTGGCTACCTGTTCCCCGAGATTGCCCGTCGGGTGAATACCTTCGTCGAGGCCAATCCCGATGCCGACATCATCAAACTTGGCATCGGCGATGTCACCGAGCCCTTACCCCAAGCTTGCTGCCAGGCCATGATTAAAGCGGTAGAAGACATGGGAGACCGGGCTACCTTCAAAGGCTATGGGCCGGAACAGGGCTATGGCTGGTTGCGAGAAAAAATCGTCGCCCATGACTTTCAGGCCCGTGGGTGCCAGGTCGAGGCCAGCGAGATCTTTATCTCGGATGGCTCTAAGTGCGACTGTGGCAACATCCTCGACATCTTCGGCAAAAATAACACCATCGCCGTCACCGATCCGGTTTATCCCGTCTATGTCGACACCAATGTCATGGCTGGTCACACTGGCCCCGCTAAGGATAATGGCGAATACCAAGGTTTGGTATATTTACCCATCAACGCCGAGAATCGCTTCACCGCTGAGATTCCCCGTCAGCCGGTTGATCTGATCTACCTCTGTTTTCCCAACAATCCCACCGGAGCCGTGGCCAGCAAGGAGCATTTGCAGGCTTGGGTTGACTATGCCCGCCAACATGGCTCCATCTTGCTGTTTGATGCCGCCTATGAAGCCTTCATCGCCGATCCTGCTATCCCCCATTCCATCTATGAAATTGAGGGGGCCCGGGACTGTGCCATTGAGTTTCGCTCCTTCTCCAAGAACGCCGGCTTCACCGGCACCCGCTGCGCCTTTACGGTAGTGCCCAAGTCCCTCAAGGGTAAGGCCGCTGACGGTTCTGATGTACCCCTGCATCCTCTCTGGAATCGTCGTCAGTCCACCAAGTTCAATGGCGTGTCCTACATCGTGCAACGAGGGGCAGAGGCGGTGTACTCCGAAGCTGGGCAAGCTCAGGTCAAAGAGTTAGTCAGGTTTTATCTAGACAATGCTGGCATCATCCGGGCGCAACTCACGGCAGCAGGCATTGGCGTCTATGGCGGAGTCAATGCGCCCTATGTCTGGGTTAAAACGCCCAAGGGACTTTCCAGTTGGGACTTTTTCGATAAGCTACTGCACACCTGTAACGTAGTGGGCACCCCTGGGTCTGGATTTGGCGCCGCTGGAGAGGGCTACTTCCGCCTATCTGCCTTCAATAGCCGGGAACAGGTTAATGAAGCCATGGCGCGTATTACCCGAGCTTTTAGCGTCTAAGCGGCACAGGAAAAGCTGGGCTACTGATTTGTCGCTAGAGACACCGGAAGGACAACCTTGCCCATGAACCATTGGCTCTGCAAACACCGCCGTCACGTCATGTGGCTATCGTTTTTGGCGATGGTCTGGCTGTTTTGCAGTGGCCAAGCCCAAGCCGGGCAGCTGACTGAACGATTGGGCCGGTTCTCCGATTGGACTAATCACCCCCAGGTTGAAGTAGCTAGTAGTGGCCGACTGCGCCTTCAATGATTTGCAGTTGGGGTTTGCAGCTGGCTCAGGCCTATCTAGAAGAACAAGTGGTCAAGCTTGTCCAAGTTGATGGGGTTGTCAACCCTATACCGCCCTAGCATATTGTGACAATGGCTACCATTATGCAGTAAGCCGTAAGGCCAGGAGCTAGAGAGCGAAATATCGGTCAACTTCCACTATGGCCTCCTAGGCGGGTTGATTGCGGGGAGGGATGGGTTGGCCTCGATGGAGTTTATGCTCTAGGGTGCCTAGGTACCACCAGATCCCAGCAGCGGCCAAGGGGATGGCGGTCAGCAAAACGCCCAGCCCCAAAGACAGGGAACCAGCCAGTGCCACCACCAGAGGAATGGCAGACCAGGTAGTGGCGCTAACGACCACGGCACCGCGCCGTACCTGCTGAATTCGCTGCAAGGCAGAGCGGCAGCTGTGGCAATGTTTAGTGTGGGAATGGTATCGATCCATTAGGGCTTCTTGAGACCATTCTGGAGCTAGGGAGGCCCCGGGAAAGGGATCGGCGGCAAACTCGCTGACCCACTGGCGGAATTGCAGCACATAGCGATCTGCTTGGGTGGGCAGATAACAGGCCTGGGCATAGGGCTGGGAACCAGCCTGGGCCAGAGCCCGCTCCTGAAGATGCAGGAAAATCTGATCGTCTTCTAGTACCCGGTTGTTGCCGACATGGGTATACCAACGGGGAGTGAGACCGATGAAGAGCTTGGGTAACCGGGTAGAAAACTTAAAAGGAAAGCGGGCAAGCAGTCGGCACTCTCCCTTACGAATGGGGACGGCATAGACCACGGTGAGGGTGCGGCCAAACTGCTGGGAAGTCAAGTCATGGTACATCAGCCCTGGGGCAATGAAGCGAGTGTGCTGGGTACCGAGCTTTCCTTGGCGCGGTCCCTCGGGCCAGAGGCCGCGAAAGCCCTGGCGGTCAGAAGCAAGTACCTCCATGGCCATGGGGGCAGCATTCTCGCGCTTACCCACGGTCTCGTGGTGGGTGTAGGGAATGTGGCTGGAGTCTAGGACGTTTTCCAGTAGGGTGAGGGCATCGTAGGGCAAATCTCGAAAGGTGTTCAGAACCACCCAGCCTTCAGAGTCGTCTTCTAAAGGGTCGATGACAGGCACCGGCACCTGGGCAGCCCTGGCGATATCTCCTGGATAGACAAATAACAGGCCCTGACGCACGGCCGTTGGTAAGGAGGTGGCACAAGCCCGGGGAGACTGGTGACCTTGCTGCTCTGGAAACTGTTGGGGAATTTGCTGGCAAGCCCCGCTGCCAGAAAAACTCCAGCCGTGGTAAGGGCATTCCAGCTGACCGGCCTCGTTGATGCGACCTTCCGACAGAGGCGCCAGACGATGGGGGCAACTATCCTCGAAGACGCGCCAGGTCTGCTCCTGGGGATCCCACCAGATCACCAGATCTCGCTCTAGCAGGGTGAAGCGATTGGGGCGGGTTTTATCCAGATCTTCCACATAGTGGACCGGATGCCAGGCTTCGGCCCAGTCGAAACGATCTGGGTCTGGACCACCAGCAGGCAGGGACCGCTGGTGGGGAGCTATGACGGCGGTGTCAGGAGCAGTTACTGGAGAATAAGTCACCATCGTAGTCAATTCAGTACGGCATTGGGAGTGAATCCCTATAGTTCTATTATGCCGTTACAAAAGTTTATGGGGGAGGCTTACCCATGAATGCCGCACTCGGTCTTACTGCTGCCGCGCCAGCGCCCGGCCCGTTCCTCTTCGCCTTGGGTAACGGGGGTGGTTAATGGTTCGTCGCCAATGCTGGTGTAGCCCTGGTCATGCAGCGGATTATAGATCACTTGCTGCTGAACGATATAGGTCCACACCTGCTTGCGGGTCCAATGGGCTAGGGGATTGATCTTGATGCGCCCCTGGGGATCCTGCTCGAAGATGGGTAAGGAGCGGCGGGATTGGGATTGATCGCGCCGTCGACCGGTGATCCAAGCCTGGACCCGTAATTCTTTCAGGGCCCGTTTCAGGGGTTCCACCTTGGTCACGTAGTGAAACCAGTCCACATCCTCTTGCCAGAGCCGATCTCCGTAACGAGCGGCAAACCTGTCCCGACTATGGGCAGCTTGGGGGCGGTAGACACGCAAATCCAGATCATAGGCAGCGGTGGCCCGGGCCATGGTATCGAGGGTTTCGGGGAAGTGGTGCAGGGTATCTAGAAACACTACCGGAATTGGAGGCTGGGGGCGTACCTCGTGATACAGCATGTGGGGAATGACCGGCAAGCTGAAGGAATTGGTTTGAATCAGGCCGTCGGTCCAGTGCTGTCGGCACCAGGCCAGAATTTCTTGAGGAGTAGCCTGGGCAAAGTGGCGATTGGCCCAGGCCAGGTCGAGTTGGCAGGTAGTTGTGGGAGTTGCCGAAATGCATTGAACCATAGGACAGTCGTCGCTGCGAGCAGCTTCAAGCAGAGAGTGTTACAGAACGTATCCAGTGCCAGTATGACATAATCACGCATATTCCGGTCGGGATACGGGTATTTATTGGCTCAAGGGATGGGGGGGGTGGAGGGAAGAGGGAGGAGTGAAGAGTGAAGAGTGGGAGTGAAGAGTGGGGAGTGAAGAGTGGGGGTGAAGGGTGAAGGGTGAAGGGTGGGGGTGAAGGGTGAAGGGTGGGTCGTGCTGCTGAAACTGGGTAAGCAATGGGTGGCAAGAACAGGACCCACCACGGGGCCGAGAAACGAAACCCCCATTCCGTGGGCTACAATCTGGGGCGTTGATGGTCACTGGACACTGAGGATGTTGGCATGCGGCTGATCCTTTACAGCAAACCGGGTTGCCATCTCTGTGAGGGGCTGCAGGAGAAGCTGGCAGCGGTGCGACAGATAGAAATTGACTTGGAGGTGCGGGATATTACTACCCGGCCAGAGTGGTTTGAGGCCTATCAGTACACAATCCCGGTGCTGTGTCGCCAGATTGAAACGGCAAACGGCATGCAAGAAGTGGTACTGCCACGGCTGTCACCCCGGGCGCCGGTGTCCCAGTTGGAGCGATTGCTACAGACGGCGGGGGCAGCAGGTAGGGCAGAATAATCGCAATCGCTAATGTGAGGAGTCGCTGACATGAACGTGCGTGAATTGCTGTCTCGGATTCCTGATGAGTTGATAGTGACGGTGCCAGCGACAGCCTCGGCGCTAGAGGCAGAGGTTAAGGGGCTGTGTGCCAATTCCCATGCTTGTCAACCAGGGGATGTGTTCGTGGGCTTGCCGGGAACCCGGGTAGATGGGGGCGAGTTTTGGCCCTCTGCGATCGCATCGGGAGCCATTGCTGCCCTGATATCGCCCCAAGCCCTAGAGCGACGGCCCCCTAGCGAGACGGAATCCCCCTGTCTGGTAACCCTGGCGGACATGGCCATTGCCTGTGCCGAAGTGGCAACGGCCTTCTACGATTATCCGGCTGAGGCGATGACATTAGCCGGGGTCACCGGCACCAACGGCAAGACCACCACCACCCATCTGATCGAGTTTTTGCTGCAGCAGGCCACCTTGCCCACGGCTCTACTGGGCACCCTCTACACCCGCTGGCCTGGCTATCAACGGACGGCCCTACATACGACGCCCTTTGCCATCGATCTACAGGCCGATCTGGCCGCGGCACGCCAAGCCGGCTGTCGCCATGGAGTGCTGGAGGTGAGCTCCCACGCCCTGGCCCAGCATCGGGTCTGGGGCTGCCCCTTCGACGTGGCGGTCTTCACCAACCTGAGCCAAGACCATCTGGATTTCCACCGGGACCTGGACGATTATTTCAACGCCAAGGCCCGCCTCTTTAGCCCTGACTATCTGCGGGGACGGGCCATCGTCAATGGCCGCGATCCCTACGGACAGCGGTTGCTAGCGCGGCTAGACCCGGCCCAGGTGTGGCGCTATGCCGTGGCCGATGACCAGGCCGACCTATCCGCCCATGACCTGCAGTATCACGCCACCGGCGTGACTGGGACGCTGCGCACTCCCTTAGGGACCCTGCCTTTCACCTCGCCCTTGGTGGGACAGTTCAACCTGGAAAATCTATTGGCAGCGGTGGGGGCGGTGTTGCATCTGGGGGTGCCCCTAGCCACGGTGGTGGACAGTCTCCAGCATTTCCCGAGGGTACCGGGCCGCATGGAACGAGTGCAGCTGCAGCTGCAGCAGGATATCAGCGTCATTGTCGATTATGCCCACACCCCCGACAGCCTGCAGAATTCCCTACAGGCAGCCCGACCCTTTGTGCCGGGGCGATTGATCTGTGTGTTTGGCTGCGGCGGCGATCGCGATCGCCGCAAGCGGCCCCAGATGGGTCGCATTGCCTATGACCTGGCCGATGTGGTGGTGGTCACCTCTGACAATCCTCGCACCGAAGACCCTGAGGCCATCCTGCAGGATATTTTGGCCGGGATTCCAGAGCCGTTGGCGGCGGAGCAGGTGGTGTGCGATCGCAAAGCCGCTATCCATCAAGCCATTCACATGGCGCAGCCGGGGGACGGCATTTTGATCGCCGGTAAGGGCCATGAAGACTACCAGATCCTCGGCACCGAGAAGATCCACTTCGACGATCGGGAACAGGCCCGCCAGGCTTTGGCCCAACGCTACGGGACTGCAGCGCCTAGCGGCTGAGAGCCGGCAGTCCATTCACCAGCACCGGGAAGGCAATAATCAGTACCAGCACCAGCAGCTGCAGCAAGATAAAGGAAATGGCCCCCCGATAGATGTGGCCCGTGGTCAAGGCGGCTGGGGCCACCCCGCGCAGGTAGAACAGGGCAAAACCAAAGGGCGGCGTCAGAAACGACGACTGCAGATTGGCGCCGATAATCACCCCGTACCAGACCAGGTCCATGCCCAGCTGCTGGGCGATGGGGGCAAACAGGGGCACCACGATGAAGGCGATCTCAAAGAAATCGATGAAGAAGCCCAGCACGAAGATGGTGAGCATACTCACCAGCAAGAAACTGAGGCTGCCACCAGGGAGATTGGCAAAACTGTCGAAGATGAACTGATCCCCGTGGAGGCCGCGAAATACCAGGCTAAAGGCCGTCGAGCCCAGCAGAATAAACATGACCATGGTGGTGGTACGCAGGGTGCTATCGCAGACATGCCTCAGGGTGGCCCGACTGAGTTGCCGGTTACAGGCTGCCAAGACCAAGGCCCCTACCGCTCCCAAGGCCCCGGCCTCGGTGGGGGTAGCCACGCCGAAGAAGATGCTGCCCAAGACCAGCAAAATCAGAATCAAGGGGGGCACCATCACCCGCAGCACCTTCAGGGCCAGGGCCCAACCTTTCACGGTGAGTAGCTCCGACGGCAGCGGCGGTGCCATATCGGGCCGCACCCAGGCGGTGATCAACACATTCAGGGCGAAGGCCAACGCCATCAGCAGGCCGGGCACAATAGAGCCCAGGAACAGGTCGCCGACGGAAATGCCCAACTGGTCCGCCAGCACCACCAACACGATGCTGGGAGGAATGATCTGGCCCAGGGTGCCGGAGGCGGTGATTACCCCGGCAGCCAGGGATTTGTTGTAGCCATAGCGCAACATGGTGGGCAGGGAAATCAGGCCCATGGTGACTACGGTGGCGGCGACAACCCCAGTCGTGGCCGCCAGCAGCGCCCCCACCACCACCACTGCTAGGGCCAAGCCCCCCCGCACCCGGCTAAACACCTGGCCCATGGTTTCCAGCAGGGCTTCGGCGATGCCCGATTTCTCCAGGGTGGCGCCCATGAAGATGAAGTAGGGAATGGCCAGCAGGGTGAAGTTGTTCATGATGCCGAAGATGCGCTGGGGCATGGCGGTCAAGAAGACCGGGTCAAACACCCCTAGACCCATGCCGATCAGCGCAAACAGGATGGCCACCCCCCCCAGGGAGAAGGCCACCGGATAGCCGATGGACAGCAGCACTAACGCCCCAGCAAACATGGTGGGACCCAGCCATTCGTAGGCAAAGGTCATGGCTCGCCCTCCGGGCTGTGCTGCCCTCGCAGGAAGGCTACCTGCTTGATGGCCTCCGAGAGGCCCTGCAAAATCAACAGGCCAAAGCTGACTAGAATCATGGCTTTGATCGGGTAGCGGGGCAGTCCTCCCGGATCGGGAGACGTCTCGCGGATGGCCCAGGAGGTTGCGATCGCATCCCAGGACACCCAGATCACCATGACACAAAAGGGCAACAGGAACAGCAGCGTCCCCACCAGATCAGCGATCACCTTGCGGCGGGTGCTCCAGCGAGCCTGCAGCACATCCACCCGCACATGGTCATTGTGGCGTAGGGTATAGGCCGCCCCCAATAGAAATACCAGGTCGAAAAGATACCACTGCACTTCGATCAGGGCATTGGAGCTGAGGTTGCGGCCGACGAAATAGCCCAAATAGCGGCCCAGCACATTCCAGGCCCCGACCCCCACCATCAAGAGCACCAGCCAATAGGTGATGCGACCAATACGAGTGTTAACAGCGTCAATCCAACGGGCAAGGCGCAGCAGCCGTTGCAATGGGTCAGCCCTCCCTCGGTGCACTCATTCAGAGTTGCTCGTTGCTAGCCTCAGTCTCGGCAACCGACCACTACCAGCAGGCAATCGCCCTGTATTGTATCGTCCCTTGGGGCCTGTTCTCGAGTAGGGTTACTAAGTACAGTAGAAACGACCCTTACTGCAGACTCGTTAATTGGCTATGGCTGCCCTGATTACCCTACTCACCGACTTCGGCGACCGCGATGTCTATGTCGGCGTCATGAAAGGCGTGATCGCCCAGATCTGTCCTGGGGCTCCTACCATTGACCTCACCCATGCCATTCCCCCCCAGGCCGTCACCGCCGCCCGCTTCAATCTGGCAACCGCCTATCCCTACTTTCCCGATGGCACCGTGCACCTAATGGTGGTGGATCCGGGGGTGGGCACGCAGCGGCGAGCCATCGCCATCCAGACTCCCCGCGGCTTTTTGGTGGGTCCCGATAACGGCGGCTTCAGTGGTGTGCTGCAACAGGAAGACGCGATGGCCCTCAAGGGCCGGTCTAGCCACTCTGGGGCGGCTTCGCCAACGACCATCGCAGCGGTCGAACTCAGTAACCGCGATTACTGGCGGAGCCTAAACCCCAGCACCACCTTCCACGGTCGTGACATCTTCGCCCCCGCTGCCGCTCACTTGGCCAACGGCGTTCCCTTAGACTACCTGGGTCGCCCCATCGATCCTCAGACCCTAATCAGCCTAGAGCCGCCACCACTAGCCCCCATCAATGGGGGACTGCAAGGCACCATTCAATACATCGATCATTTCGGTAACCTAATCACCACCATCCCGGCGGCAGCCGTTGCCCAAAAACCGTGGCAGGTGCAATTCAACCAAGCTACGTTACCCCAGACCCAGACCTATGGCGAGGTTCCCCCTGGCGAACCAGCCGCCTTCATCGGCAGCCATGGCTGGCTGGAAATTGCCGTCAACGGTAGCAGTGCCTGGGAACGATTTCGGGTCCGTCTCGGGGACCCCGTGCAGGTCATCTGGCAGATGCCCTAGGCAGATTGCTGCAACAAGTCAAATAGCCCTTCTTCGATGTCATAGCCCAACATCTGAGTCATAAATTTTACCCGGGTCACATTCACTTGCCCCTGTTGCTGTAGCCAACGCGTGATCACAAAGATCTTATGCATCACGAAGATTTCTAAGGCCTCTGGATTGTAGCGAATGCCATCGGTGGGGCTGAATTGGTGGGGCACCAGCATGGCTGTGTAGCGGCCGAGCTCGCCGGCTTCCCAATCCAGCACAAAGGGTAACCAGGGATAGAGACTGTCTAAGCGAATGAACCAGAGACGCACCGCCGGGATTTCCGACAACTCTCTCGGATCCGTGGGCTCGCGAGGATACTCTACTTCGAATCGCAGATTAAGGTCCTGCTTTGGCAGATTGCCCGCCGCTATCAACGGCTCCAGCACTGCAGTGGCTGGACTGAGATCAAGGGTGTGCAGCGTCTCAGGGGTCAACGTCAGGGTATAAACCATGGGCAGAGGCATAAATGTCCACTCAGATCATTGTGCCAGCCTAGAACCAGCTCCTCTGAGAGAGCTGAGAGATACGAAAAAACCATGCCATGATAGGGAGTTGTGCCAGCCCCTCGCTCATCTGGGCTGACCTACTATTGCAACTTGCTGACTACTGCAGATGACGCGATAGTTAGGCTCATGCCCCATCCCTGACATGGGCTGCGCCAAGACACTGTGATGCATCCTGCTGCTGTCTACCGTTTGCTATATGGCTGATTCTCCCCGTCGTGTTTGCATTACCCTGGGCACCCGTCCAGAGGCGATCAAGTTGGCCCCGGTGATTCAAGCCTTTCAGCGAGATCCTCAGTACGACACTCGGGTGATTCTGACTGGCCAGCATCGCGAGATGGTAGATCAGGTAATGGCCCTGTTTGATCTCACCGCCAATGAAGACCTGGCTATCATGCAGCCGCAGCAGACCTTGACCGAGATTACCTGTCGCAGTTTGCAGGGGTTGGAAACCTGTTTCCAACGGCTCCAGCCAGATCTAGTCCTGGTGCAGGGAGATACCTCCACCGCCTTTGCTGCTGCCCTGGCGGCGTTTTACCGCAAGATTCCCGTAGGGCATGTGGAAGCGGGGTTACGCACCGATGATCTGTTCAATCCCTATCCGGAAGAAGCCAACCGCCGCCTGATTTCTCAGCTTACCCAACTCCATTTTGCCCCCACCCAGACAGCGGTGAAGCATCTACAGCGCTCCGGCGTCGTCGGCCAAATCCACCACACCGGCAATACCGTCATCGATGCCCTACTGACGGTGGCGGTCCGCCAGCCTCAATGCCCGATCCCTGGTCTGGATTGGTCAGCCCATCGAGTGGTACTAGCCACGGTGCACCGGCGGGAAAACTGGGGTCAGCCCTTACAGGGAATTATCCAGGGCTTTTTAAGCCTACTCGATAAGTTCCCAGATACGGCTCTGCTACTGCCGCTACACCGTAATCCCGTGGTGCGGGAGCCGCTGCAGGCTCAGTTAGGCTCTCATCCCCGAGTATTTTTGAGTGAGCCCCTAGACTATGGGGAACTGGTGGGAGCCCTACAGCGGTGTTATTTGCTGCTTACCGATTCTGGTGGCTTGCAGGAAGAAGCCCCTGGCTTGGGGAAGCCGGTATTAGTGTTGCGGCAGACTACAGAGCGACCTGAGGCCATGGAAGCGGGAACGGCCCGCCTGGTGGGTACCGAGGCTCAGTCCATCGTCGCCGCTGCCTCAGAACTGCTGGGCAATCCAGAGGCCTATGAGACCATGGCCCAAGCGATCAATCCCTTCGGCGATGGCCACGCCGCCCAGCGTATTGTCGAGATTGTCAATCGTTATCTCTCCTAAAGCTACTCTCCGCCCTTATCCTCTGGAGGCGATGGCATGTCCAGTAGGTTCTTCTTAGAATCTTTCAACTGTTTCCACAGCTGTTTAATTTCCTTGTAAGCATCGTGGGGGGGCATTTTCCCCGCTGTCTCCAGATTGCAGATATAGGAAACCCGCTGGGCAAATTCCTGGAGGTTGGCATTGAAGGTTAAATTCTGAGGCGTGAAGTCTCCTCGGTACTGACTGCGAGGGTAGAGAAAGTCATCTTTGGACGATGGATCAGAGTTAGCCATAGTACATTTCCTAGCGGTCTGTCTGTCGAGGACGGTCATTGGTCCTTAGCATAGAGAAGTTTTCTAATATTCGCTTGCTCCCTTTTACTGAGAAGGGCTGTTCCCCAGGTATCAATGCTGTCTTACTGCCGATCTAACTGGGCTCGTATAGCCGAGCTCGAATCTGCTCCACAGCCTGATCAACCGTGGTAGCCCAGCCAATGGTTTGGGAAGTAAGCCGCTGAAAGAAACGGTAGCTATTAGCACTACTCTGGAGCATCACCACCGGTCGATGGGCCTTAATGGCCAGGGCAATTTCTGAGGTAGTGCCGACGCCTAAGCCGCAGGCGACGACTACATGGCTGGAGAGCACATTGAGATTATTGCGGGCGTTGCCTAAATCGCTCAGGATAGCAATATCAATGGCACTTGATTGCTGGCTGGCGTTGGCTGTGGGCAAAATGCCTATGGTTAGCCCACCTGCCGATTTAGCCCCTCGGCTGGCGGCATCCATGACGCCTACATTGCGTCCTCCAGTAAGCACCACCCAACCCTGGTGGGCAATTTGTTGGCCTAGAGCATAGGCTGTTTCCATCTCAATGGCCGTTGCGCCATCCCCTGGTCCCATGATACCGACAATCGTTTTGGGCATGACTCACCTGAAATTCTGGCCTGAAATTCTGGCACGTGCAAAAAAACTTGATGCTGTGGACCCTCTCAAGGGCAAGATCCGTCGTTTAGATTAAGAGGGAGTTGCTTACCTCGTCTGATAGTGACTTTTCCCTGGTCACAGGCCCCTGTCATAGGCTGAGAGAAAAATCCTAGTCATTCCATTCCCTTGATTGCCGCTAACCCATGACTGTCCAGCTGCTTCGTTTATCGTCTAGCCGCCTTTATTCTGTCCTGCGTTCTGGGCTAGTTGCCCTGGTGGTTTGTGGGCAGGGGATCTTGGCTGGGCCTGCTCTAGCTGCAGAGCAGATTGAGTTTCGCGTCGGTCCGCTGCGCCATACCGTTAAAATCGAGGATTTAGAGGAGTTCGCCGCAACGGGACAGATTCCCCCCAGATTACGGGTGTTTGAGCCCCTGCTGACGGATCAAACCAGAGAAATGCTCAACAGTCATGTGGCCCTAGACCCGGAGGTGAGCGATCGCATCTTAGATGATGTCTTGCAGTCCTCCAACGGTCAACACTTACTCGATACCCTGGCGGCGGTGGCCCCTAATCTCTCGGTGCAGGAGCTCAAGGCGGCGATCCAATTGGCTGCCCTGCAAACCCCGGGACTGAGTCTGCTAGGCATCTTACGAGCAATTCCCCAAGATACCTTACAGGTTAATGGAACTGCCCTGATCGGCCTCATTTCCCAACTCAACTTTTCCCGTCTAGAGGGAGAGGCCCTAGGGCGAGTCTTAGAGCAAGAGTTGGCCGTATCGACCCCACTAGACGAATCGCTTCATCTAGTGGATCCCACGCAACCAGGCCCAGAGGAGATCAGGGTTTGGGAACTACGGCTCAACGATCGCAGCCGAGATCGTCGCATCCCTATTGATATCTATTGGAGCCGCCAAACCCAGGGACCGTTGGTGGTCATGTCCCACGGCTTTGGGGCCGATCGCTATTTTCTAGCCTATTTGGCTCGCCACCTAGCTTCCCACGGTCTCACGGTGGTGTCGGTGGAACATCCCGGCAGCAATGTGGCGGCCCTGGCCGACATTCCCCTCGACCTACGAGCCGGTCGAGAACCCAGCCGGATTCTGCCGGCCGATGAGTTTCTAGAGCGCCCGCGGGACATCAGCTTCGTGCTAGATCGCCTGGCCCAGCTGAATGACTCGTCCTTTGCCTTGCGCGATCGCTTGAACACAGACCAGGTCACTCTGATTGGTCACTCCCTGGGAGGCTATACGGGGTTGGCTCTGGCTGGGGCCCCGTTGGATGTGCGATCGCTACGCCGTAGCTGCGCCGATTTAGACCCCATTGGCCTTTCCCCAGCCGCCTGGCTCCAGTGTGCTGCCGCCAATCTAGCTTTGCAGCCTCCCTCCTTGAGAGATGAGCGCATCACCCAAGTCATGGCCATGAACCCCTTAACTGGCGACTTGTTTAGCGCTCAAGGCTTAAGTCAAATCAAGGTTCCGGTACTACTCCTGGCCGGCACCCAAGACAGCGTCACTCCCATCATCGATCAGCAGTTACGG
The DNA here is from genome assembly GCF_002075285.3 of Halomicronema hongdechloris C2206. Classification (GTDB taxonomy): domain Bacteria; phylum Cyanobacteriota; class Cyanobacteriia; order Phormidesmidales; family Phormidesmidaceae; genus Halomicronema_B; species Halomicronema_B hongdechloris. Next base: position 4,531,526 of record NZ_CP021983.2, read on the forward strand.
CCCTTTCACCAGTTGACTGGCCCTAAGTATCTCGTCACGGTAGTCGGAGGCACCCATCTGAGCGTTGGCGATCCGGACAATATCAACCCAGAATTACAGGAAATTCCCTTCATGCCTGAGTTGAGAGGGGAAACCACCGCCCGCCTACGACAATTTTTGCAGGGGCTCAGCCTTAGCTTTGTGATGCAACAAGGAGAATTGGCTGAGCAATACACCATTTTCCTCACCCCCGAGTATGCCCAGAGCTTTTCAACCCCAGAGCTGAGCCTGCGGTTAAGCCAATCGCTTCCAGAGAGCCTAACCCGCTGGCTCAATCTCAACCAACAAGCTTGGATCAAACGCGATCGCATGCCAGGCTATCTGGTGTCATTTTTGCACCTAGAAGCCATTGATATGCACCGTCGCCTGCAGCAGCTTCAACAGCAGATGATTGCCTATCTGCGCACCAGCCCACCGGCGCTGACAGTTGTGCCCTTACCATCCCTGCAGCCTCAGCCTTGGTTACAGGCGACTACTCATGGGTCAGACCATCTGGCAGAATAGCGCCGGTTAGGTCAGCATGCCTTAAATTCGTGTAATCAAGCTTGGCATTGATCATGACAGCTTCGGACAAATCCGCCCCACTCAGGTTCGACCAAAACAGCTTGGTGCGATAGAGCGTGGCTCCGTGCAAATTAGCCCCCCGCAGCGAGCACCAATTTAAATTAGCCCCCCGCAGATTCGCGGCGATGAGGCTGACATTCACCAAGCTTGCCCCATTCATCCGAGCTCGGCTTAGATCGGCCTGGCGTAAGTCAGCCCCCTCTAAGCTAGCGCCGCTTAGGGAGACATTCGTTAGGCTTGCCCCCGATAAGATAGCGCCATTCATGATGGCGCTGGTGAGATTCGCACCATCTAACTTGGCCTGACTGAGATCGGCGCTCAGCATTTTGGCCCGCGTCAGACTGGCATTGGTGAGATTGGCTAGTTGCAGGACAGCCCTATCGAAGTTGGCTTCATTCAAGTTGGCTTCTTCCAACACCGAGTGGCTCAGATTTGCCCGGGTGAGGATGACACTGCGCATGCCAGCATCGGTGAGATTGGCCTCGAGCATGGTGGCATCGGTGAGATCGGCTCCGATCAAATTAGCTAATACCAAGTGAGCCTGGTTTAGATTCGCTTCCGTGAGCGCAGCTTCCCGCAAGTTAACGCCAGTCAAAATGGCACCTCGCAAATTAGCTTGGCGCAAGTTAGCCCGCCTCAGATTAGCTTCGCTTAGATCGCAATTGGCTAAATTCACCTTTGCCAATTGAGCAGCACGAAAGTCTCTCTCTCCTGCTGCATAACGTTTCAGCAGTTCATCCGCATTCATAGGCCAAGATCGCAGAAGTGAATAGTAAGCCCTCACAGAAGACCGATATAGTCTATCGTGATGAGCGGTTGTGCCATGCCTAAATCTATATATTTTGCCTCCCCACTCCCTATCCCCCAGCTCTGGATGTCAAATTTAGATTGGTCAACTACTAGGGGAACCTCCTGTGAATAGAATGGAGGATGGTCCTAACCGGGAGCATTGTTCTCAGACTGTCCCTTCGTCATTGCCCATTCGTCATTGCCCATTCGTCATTGCCCATTCGTCATTGATTGAGAGAAAGACCATGCCGGATAACCGCAGAAGCCAAATCGTCACCCAAGGAGTCCAACGAACGCCTAATCGAGCCATGCTCCGGGCGGTAGGCTTTGGTGATGATGACTTTACTAAGCCCATCATTGGCGTGGCTAATGGCTTCAGCACCATTACCCCCTGCAACATGGGGTTAGGGCAGTTAGCCCAGCGCGCCGAAACGGGGATTCATCAGGCTGGTGCCATGCCCCAGATGTTCGGCACTATCACGATTAGTGACGGGATTTCCATGGGCACTGAGGGAATGAAATATTCTTTGGTGTCCCGAGAGGTGATTGCCGACTCCATTGAGACCGTATGCAATGGCCAAAGCATGGATGGGGTCATTGCCATTGGTGGCTGTGACAAAAATATGCCAGGGGCAATGATTGCCATCGCTCGCCTCAACATCCCGGCGATTTTTGTCTACGGCGGCACCATCAAGCCGGGGCATTACGATGGCGAAGATTTGACGGTAGTCAGTGCCTTTGAGGCGGTGGGCCAATATAGTGCTGGCAAGATCAATGACGAGCGACTGCTGGCGGTGGAGCGCCATGCCTGCCCTGGCGTTGGGTCTTGCGGTGGCATGTTTACGGCTAATACCATGTCATCTGCCTTCGAGGCCATGGGGATGAGTCTGATATATTCCTCCACCATGGCAGCTGAAGATGCTGAAAAAGCAGATAGTACGGCTAAGTCAGCGGCGGTACTGGTAGAGGCTGTCCACAAACAAATTCTGCCCAGCCATATTCTCACCCGAGAGGCGTTTGAAAATGCTATCGCCGTCATTATGGCCGTTGGCGGCTCCACCAACTCGGTGTTGCATCTGCTGGCCATAGCCAACACCATCGGCGTAGAGTTGAGCATCGATGACTTTGAGCGTATTCGCCGTCGGGTGCCTGTGTTCTGTAATCTGAAACCTTCTGGTCGATACGTCGCCACAGACTTTCACCAAGCTGGGGGAGTCCCTCAGGTGATGAAAATGCTGTTGGTGAATGGGCTGCTCCATGGCGAGGCGCTGACGATCACCGGTCAGACTGTGGCGGAATTACTGGCGGATATTCCGGCAGAACCTCGTCCAGATCAGGATGTGATTCGTCCCTTTGATGACCCGCTTTATGCCCAGGGACACCTGGGCATTCTCAAGGGTAATCTGGCGGTTGAGGGGGCAGTAGCTAAGTTAACCGGCATTAAGCATCGCAAAATCACTGGGCCAGCCCGGGTGTTTGAGTCTGAAGAGGATTGCCTGCGGGCAATTTTGGACAAGCAGATTCAGGCGGGAGATGTGATTGTGGTGCGCTATGAAGGGCCCAAGGGCGGCCCTGGCATGCGAGAGATGCTGGCCCCTACCTCGGCCATCATTGGCGCTGGGCTAGGCGATTCGGTGGGGCTGATTACCGATGGTCGATTTTCGGGGGGAACCTATGGCATGGTCGTCGGCCATGTGGCTCCAGAGGCTGCTGTAGGAGGTGCGATCGCGTTGGTACAAGAGGGGGACCCGATCACCATTGACGCCGATGCCAATCTATTGCAATTAGAGGCATCAGAGGAAGAGCTTGAGCGCCGCCGCTCGGCTTGGCAACCTCGTCCTCCCCATTACCGCCGGGGAGTGCTGGGTAAGTATGCCAAGTTAGTATCGTCTAGCAGTCAGGGCGCTGTGACCGATAGGGGGCTATTCTAGGCTAACCTCCACCCCTTGTTGCCCTCTGGAAAACCCCCTAGATACTTACAAAGGGAGCCTCTCAGCCGCCTAGGCTCCCTGATGCAGGTAAGAACCTGGAGATTGCGAGGTCTAGAGTCTCGATCAAGGCCCCGATCGAGGCCTTGTAAAATTTTAATTCGAAGTTTCCGCTGGCTACTGTAAAGAGGGGACTACCGTTGGTCCTGCCTTCAGCAGAGGCCTTGTTTTCGCCGACGAAGCTTGTAAATTGCTGCTGTTGTGGCAAAGTTACGGTAGAGTTTGGTGAGATGGTTCGCGATTAAATCATCTACTGCGATTGTTGTCATCTACAAATACACCTCCGTCCAGCTCGCATCACCTGTGGTTTTAGCTAAGGGGACAGCCCTAATGTCTATTTATGTTGGCAATGTGTCCTATGACGCTACGGAGGAGCAGATCACTCAACTATTTTCTGAGTACGGTACTGTCAGTCGGGTCAGTATCCCCACGGATCGGGAGACGGGACGCTCTCGAGGATTTGTCTTTGTGGACATGGAGTCCGTCACTGAAGAGTCGGCGGCCATTGATGCCTTGAATGGGATTGAATGGCTGGGGCGTAGTCTCAAGGTGAATCAGGCCAGACCCCGATCCTAGGCCAGCCCCATCTCAAGCCAATCAATGACAGGAGATCCGCTATGGCTCCAGACACTATTCGTGCCGTTACTGAGATTCGGCAAGAGTTTTATCGACGATTTGCCGATTTAATGGCCGTGCCCGTCAGCATTAATTCAGAAAAGGCCTACGGCAGCACCCCTTCAAAGGTCTCCTGGGTGGATGAACAGAATCACAGCAATTACATCTGTGTCTATGCCCATCTAGCTCCAGACATGTTGTTTCCGGACCGACCTTTGATTCTGCGACTAGCTGTTAACAATGGCATGGAATACATGGCAGCTAAGTCGATGAGTCGCACCCGGGCTGGGCTGATGAGAAAGATCAAAGTGAATGTCACCCTCTTACCTGAGGAAATCTTAGCCTTCTTGCCCTGGCTGAGCACTCTGGTATCTTGCTCAACGTCTGACTTCCATCAAACGCTGACAGAGCCTCCCTATCCTCTCAGCATAGAGAATTCGGCTGGTCTCTGCCATCAGGCTTGGACCAAACGGGCTTTGATGCGATTCTCTCAGCATTTACGACACTGTGAGGCAATTTCCAGATAAGCCCCGTTCACCATCGAGATAGCTTTATTGTTCTGAGATCAGCCGGGAGCTGGTCTGTCTGCAACTAAGGTCTATCGTTCCTGCAGGAAAATAGATGCTACCAAGGGTAAGGGCATGCTAAAATAGCTGCCTAGTTCGAGCCAGTTCTGTCATATGCGGGTATAGCTCAGCGGTAGAGCGTCACCTTGCCAAGGTGAATGTCGCGCGTTCGAATCGCGTTACCCGCTTTTTAGAAAGATGGGGAGCTCATATGACCTAACCCCAGTCTGAATTGGGTTGACTGTGCCTGTGACTACCCCCCTTTGGATATTGTTTTTCTAAGGTCGTTTTAGCTAAGGTGAGAGAGATTCTGTAGGGTTCACCCTTTCTTCATGGGGATTTATCCTCAGCCTTGAACAGATCGATGCAAGATGATGGATAGGCTGGCTAGTCTGTGACTTGTCAAGCTTTGGTTGATTTTTCTCTAGAATCTGCTGGCAACTGGCTGTGCGTTCTCCTAAGACTCACAAGATTGACCTAAATGCAGATTATCCCTGCCCCTGTCGTCGCCGTGGACGGTTGAAGCCGATTGCCCTAACCGATGCCTTTGGATGCGATCGCTGCCAGCAAATCTTTGTGGTTCGTGATGATGGCTATGCCATAGAGCAGTTGTCTACCCACTACCCCTATAAACGAGCTTGGCGTTGGACCGGTCACCAATGGCGCTTGGATCGAGCCACCAGTAATAGCTATTTGCCCGTCTTACTGGTGGTACTGTTTGGCGTGATGGTATTTATTTTATTACTGGCTACCTTACACCCACCAACAGGCACTAGCATGGTCGTGCGTCTAATTGCGGCCTTGCTAATCTCGTTATTGTTGGTTTTTATGTTTTGGTTAGCCTCCAGACGCTGACACCATGGCTTCATCCCAATCCTCTTTTGAGTTCTCCCAGATCCTGGAACAGGTGCGTCAGGCATCCCATGCGTTGGCCCTAGCCGGGTGTGAGCATCAAAGTCATGCCTTAGATTGCATGGCCCACGGCTTAGATAGTGCTCAAGACACTATTTTGGAGGCCAATACTCTGGATTTGGAGGCCAGTTTGGAGATGGCGGTGCCAGAGCTCGTCTTAGACTGGCTGAAGCTGACTCCAGAACGGCTGCAGCACACGATTAAGATCTTACGCCGCTTGGCCGCCTTGGGAGACCCACGTCCTTTGTTGCAGTCTCCCATGCCCCGCCTCAGTCAAACAGCAACGGGTTACACTCAGGTGACTCCGTTGGGGGTTGTGGCTCTGGTCTACGAAGCCCTGCCAGAATTAGCCGCGATAGCAGCAGGGTTGTGCATACGGACCGGCAATGGGCTAGTACTCAAAGGAGGCAACGAAGCCAGCCAAACGAACCAGGCGATTATCCAAGTGTTGCAGCAGGAGATAGATCGGGCTGGTCTCAACCACCAATGCCTCTGGCCGTTGACGACTGATCAAGGAGATGCTGCTCGGACTTGGCTGATGCAAGCCCGAGGGATCGATCTATTGATTCCCTATGGGCGTCCCACTCTCATTCAGCAGGTCATGCGCCATGCGACGGTGCCGGTGCTGCCCATTGCCATGGGCAATTGCTACTTATATTGGGCGGCTTCAGGGGCGGAGAAACAGGTTGGCGACCTGATCGTAGATAGCCATAAGGGGAGCCCGGATGCTGTCAATGCCATTGAAAAGGTCCTGATCCATGAGTCCCATGATGGTGCCTCGCTGCAACGGCTATGGCAGTACTTGCAGACCTATGGTTTTAGCCTGCGAGGAGATGATGCCATGGCGGCAACTTATCCAGAACTCACTGCGATGGAATCAGGAGAATGGAGCCAGCCCTACCTTTCTCATACGGTGGCATTTCAGCGGGTGGTCGACGTAGCCCAGGCCGTGGATGTGATTAATCACCAAAGTAGTGGCCACGCCAATTGTCTGGTCAGTGAATCCTATCGAGAAGCCCATTATTTTAGTCAGCATCTGCAGAGCACAGCCATTTATATCAACACCTCACCGCGGTTTACTCGCAACCCTGTGCAAGCTGCTGGTATTGCCTTGGGGATGACGGCTCAACGAGGACGGGGCAAGGGGTTTATTGGTCTAGAGGCCCTGATGACAGCTAAACATATTATGCAGGGGACAATAGTGCCCTAACGATATAGTGGGCTAGCTAGCTCCCTGGTAGGCTGCGGCATCAGGTCGCATTGGCCAGCAATCATTGGTTGCAGGGCTAGAGAACTAGAGAGCACTAGAAAAAGCACTAAAAAAAGGCACTGGTGTAGTGCCTGTCCCAGAAATCATCAAATGTGCTGTTCTATAGCAAGCCAGAGGTTAGGGGGCTTCTGATTCTGCCAGTTTCACCCGACTGGCTAAGCCCAGTAGCTGCAAGAGGCGGATCATTAACCAAGTGGTATCAATTTCCCACCACCTTAATCCGTGGCGAGCGGAATATTGAAAGGCGTGATGGTTGTTGTGCCAGCCTTCACCGTAGGTTACCAGGGCAACCCACCAACAGTTAGTGGAGGCATCCTCGGTCTCGTAGTTGCGGTAGCCAAATTTATGGGTAGCGCTATTGACGAGCCAAGTGCAGTGATAGACAGCTACCAGGCGGACAAAAATGCCCCATACGACGAAGGGCCAGCCGCCAAGGGCATACAAAATCAGGGCTAGAGCAAACTGAAGCGCTAAAAAGTAGTTGTTAAAGAAGTGGTATACCGGATCGTTGGCGATATCTCGAGCAAATCGTCGAATTTCAATGTCTTTCGGTAATTCACGCAGCAGCCACCCCATATGACTCCACCAGAACCCTTTTCTAGAATCATGGTGATCGATGGATTGGTCAGAGTAAACGTGATGGTGTCGGTGCAGGCCGACCCACTCAATAGGGCCATGCTGGCAGGCTAGGCTACCACAGAATACGAAGAAATATTCTAACCAGGTGGGAACCTGAAAGCTGCGATGGGCAATGAGACGGTGCCATCCTAAGGTGATACCAAGACAGCCCGTAATCCAGTGTAGTAGTAAGGCCACCCCAACAGCACCCCAGCTAAAGTTACTAGGCAGCAAGGCTAGTAGGGCAGCTAGATGAACGGCCAACATAAACGAGGTCGTTGGCCAATTAAACACAGGTAATTCAGATTTAGCAACAGTCATGCAAAGTTCTCAAATTATGGACAAGGAGGGCTAATCATAGGCAGAATATGGAGTCTATACGACTCTGCTGGCGCAATTGCCCTCCATGGAACGATCTAAAACGTTGGAGCTATCAGAACAAGCACTATTTCAGATTTTTTCTGGATTTGACCTGCAGGTCAAGAACAACCTGGCCAGGGTCCTGGTGGCGTTTCGCCAACATCGGGTAGGCACTCACCACTTTGCCAGTGTGTCTGGCTATGGCCACAATGATTTGGGTCGAGACACGCTAGATCAGGTCTTTGCCACGGTAATGCAGGCGGAAGCTGCAGCGGTGCGGCTGCAATTCGTTTCAGGAACCCATGCGATCGCATGTGCCCTATTCGGCATCTTGCGACCGGGAGATGAAATGTTAGCGGTGGCAGGTCAGCCTTACGACACCCTAGAAGAAGTCATTGGCACTCGAGGCCAGGGACAAGGATCCCTACAGGAATTTGGCATTAGTTATCGACAGTTATCGCTGACTCCCAGGGGCACAATTGATTGGGCGACCTTGGCTGACGCTGTTCGATCCGATACACGGTTAGTGTTAATTCAGCGATCCTGCGGATATAGCTGGCGGCCCAGTCTCACCATAGACGATATCGAGGAGATCGTGCACGTGGTAAAACGGCAGAATCCTGATACCGTCTGCTTTGTAGACAATTGCTATGGTGAGTTCGTCGCCGATCGGGAACCCCCAGCCGTGGGCGCCGACTTAATCGCTGGGTCACTCATCAAAAACCCAGGCGGCACCATTGCTCCCACCGGTGGATATGTGGCTGGTCGCACCGAGTGGGTAGAGGCCGCCGCCTATCGTCTCACGGCCCCAGGCATTGGCCGCCACGGCGGCACTACCTTAGACCAAACCCGCCTCCTCTTTCAAGGCCTATTCCTGGCCCCGCAAATGGTAGGAGAAGCCATGAAGGGCAACTATCTTATTGCGGCCACCTGTCATGGCCTGGGCTATCCCGTCAATCCCGCCGTCAATGCCGCCCAACGGGATGTCATCCAGGCGGTGCAACTGGGCAGTGCCGAGAAACTAATTGCCTTCTGTAAAGCGATTCAGCACTATTCTCCAGTAGAGTCCTATGTGGAGCCGGTTCCCGCCACCATGCCTGGCTACGACAGCGATCTAGTCATGGCTGGTGGCACCTTTATCGATGGCAGCACCGCTGAACTGTCTGCCGATGGTCCCCTGCGTCCCCCCTACATTGTCTATTGTCAGGGCGGTACCCACTGGACCCATGTGGCTCTGGCCCTGGAGGCCGCCGTGGCCGCGATTGGACCAGCCCATTGATACAATAGGCCAGGCCCTATCTATCCATGACTATGTTGACCATTGCCCTGCCAAAGGGAGCCCTATTGGAAGAGACCATTCGCCGCTTCCAAGCAGTCGGCATCGACTTTAGTGCCTTTCAAGACTCATCCAACCGCCAATTGCAAATTGAAGATCCCAGCGGACGGACCAGGGGGCTGCTGGTACGAGCCCAGGATGTGCCAGTTTACGTCGAATATGGCCAGGCTCAACTCGGTATTGTCGGCTATGATGTGCTGCGGGAGAAACACCCCCAAGTGGCTCATTTGGCAGACCTAAGCTTTGGTGATTGCCGTCTATCGGTCGCGGTCAAGGCCGATAGCCCTTATCGATCGGCTCTAGATCTCCCCCCTCACAGCCGGGTTGCCTCTAAGTTTATTAATTGCGCTCGAGACTATTTCCAAGATATCGACCTGCCAGTGGATATTGTGCCCCTGTATGGTTCCGTAGAACTTGGCCCCATTACCGGCATGTCAGAAGCCATCGTAGATTTGGTCTCCACAGGGCGTACCCTGAGAGAAAACAATCTGATGGAATTAGAAGTGCTGTATCACAGCACTGCCCGACTGATTGCCCATCCCCTGAGTTATCGATTGAACGTTGATGGCTTGGGAAATGTAATTGAAGCCCTGCGACAGTCATCGCTGGTGCCAGCTTCGGTTAACTAGCTATGCCCTGAGAAGGGGTAGATTCCTGAGCAGCAGAGGACTGGCCAGGGGCAGGCGAGCGACGGCGATGGCGATGGCTGGGTCTTTGGTACAGGGAGCCCAGCGCTAGGGCTGCAGCTAAGAGCATCCCCGCTATGCCCAAGGTAAATAGCGCCAGCGAGAAGACAATCAAGCCATCGAGCGACACCAGGGTACGCAGAGCCAACCCTAGCAGACTAGCTAAGAAGAGGGTCAGTACCCCATGGAGCACCCCAATGCTGTAACCAATCAGTCGATACGCCAATAGGAGTTGAGAGGGCCTGCGGCTAGCCTGGAGCCATTGCCCTGGCTGCTCTCCAAGCCATGGTCCTCTGGCCAGATAAGAGCGTCGCCGCTGCAGGCGATGCTGCAACTGGGTTGCCAGCGAACCATGGTGTAGCCATAGCACCAGCCAAAATAACGCAGCAAGCAGGGTCATCAGCGCTGAATTCAACATCAGTTGAATCAACTGGCTGGTTTGGTGCACAGACATCGGCAGCTCCCTAGGGCAAGCATGTATAGGTCAAATGTACTATAAAATTACTCCGGGCGGGAATCCCGCTGGACAAAAACGGACCGAGTCCCTTGCCATAGCTACAGCATGGTGAGGCGGCGGGGAATATGCCACTCCATTGCCTTTAGCGTCCTGGTGGTATCGATAACGGCGTGGCTCTTGTGAAGTCGCCGATGTGACCAGGATACGCTCGGGCAAGCTGCTCTAGGCAGATCGCTCTAGTGCTCCATCTGCTGGGCTCAGTATGGTAGCCTCTGTGAACGTGTGCCCTGGTTTCCTAAGAGGTAACGACGGAAGTCTTAGGGCGAGCAAAGATCATGCGACCGGCTGAGGTCTGTAGAGAGCCGGTGACCACTACTGCGAGTTCATCGCCGATATGATCTCGACCTTCCTCTACGACAACCATGGTGCCGTCATTCAGGTAGCCGACGCCCTGCTGAGGTTCCTTCCCTTCTTTGACGATGCGCAGATCGATATCGTCGCCAGGGAGATAATTGGGGCGAATGGCCTGGGCTAGGTCATTGATATTCAGTACGTCGACGTCTTGGAAGCTAGCCACCTTGTTGAGATTGTAGTCGTTGGTGAGGAGAGTGGCGTTGAGTTCTTGGGCTAACTTGACCAACTTGGCATCGACGGTGGGAATATCCTCGTAGTCAGCGGCATTGATCAAGACACGGTTGGGATAGGTCTCGCGAATACGATTGAGAATATCGAGCCCCCGTCGCCCCCGCACTCGCTTTTGATCATTGGACGCATCGGCCACTTGTTGTAATTCCTGCAGCACGAATTGAGGCACCAGAATTTGCCCTTCTAAAAACTTAGTGTCTAGGAGTCCCTCTATGCGGCCATCAATGATGCAGCTGGTATCGAGAACCTTTGTGGTAGAGGGCTTGAGGGTACCTTCGGCCAAGAGCATGGACTCGACGCTGTTGGGGTTAATGATACGTAATAGAGACCGCCCATGGGTATCGACCAAGTTCATGCCAGAGACAGCAAACAACACACTGCCCAAGACCGCCATCATCGGCTTGATAAACACAAACTCAGCGGGGATGGGCAGCAGGAATAGGGGCGCCAACATCAGGTTGGCAATCAATAGCCCCACCACTAGGCCAACGGCTCTGGTCAGCAGCCGATCCGGGGGCATATCACGAACTTGCTTTTCCAGGCGTCGATAGCTGGTTTGAACCACTAGCCCCAGGGCCGTTCCCAACAAGGCTCCAAATCCAGCGGTAACAGAACTCAGGCCTTCCAAGTTCGTAACCTGCTGTAGGATGCGCTGGGGCAACAAATCGACTGAATAAAAGCCAATCCCCGCCCCAGCTAGCATGAATGAAATGACAATTAGTGCGTCGAGCATAGTAGGTCGCTACTCGGGCCAATCTCAGTGTACGGGCGATGGTGTCTCTTTAGAGAATCGGTATTGGGCTGGCGCTGTTGCCATTGATCTATGCTATAGCATTCATTATAGTGATCCCTTTGGTGGGGATTTGTCCCCCGTTTCCCTATCGCTCCTGATGCTGAGCATGGCTGCCTCCCATTCCCCTTGCCTGCGGACTTGTCCGCCGAAGGCGGCCTATGTGCATATTCCGTTTTGCCGGCGTCGATGCTTCTACTGTGATTTTCCTATCTCGGTGATGGGCGATAGTCGGCGGGGAGAGACCTCGAGAACAGTGCGCCAGTATGTTGCCTGGTTGCAGCGGGAAATCGCAGCGACGCCGCCAGGGCCGCCACTGCGGACAATCTTTTTTGGTGGGGGGACCCCTTCCCTGTTGGATGGCTCCCAGCTGGCGATGCTATTGCGAAGCTTGCGGTGCCGCTTCGGCGTTGAGCCGGGGGTGGAGATCTCGGTGGAGATGGATCCAGGCACCTTCACCCTAGAGCAGCTACAGCACTACCGCCAATTAGGGGTGACTCGTGTCAGTTTGGGGGTGCAGTCGTTCCAGAATGAGCAGTTGCAAGCCTGTGGTCGCACCCATCGTCGGGCTCAAATTGAGCAAGCCATTGGTTGGTTGCAGGCAGTTAACCTGCCCAGTTGGAGTTTGGATCTGATCTCGGGCTTGCCGGGGCAGACCCTGGCCAGTTGGCAAGAGACTCTGACCGAGGCAATCGCCCATGGATCGCCGCACCTGTCGGTCTATGACTTGACTCTGGAACCCGGCACTGCCTTTGATCGGTGGTATCGTCCTGGGCAAGGGCCATTACCTAGTGATGAGACTACTGCGGCCATGTATCGCCTAACTCAGCAACTTCTGGTGGCTGCGGGCTATCAACATTATGAGATTTCCAACTATGCTCAGCCGGGGCATTCTTGTCGCCATAACCGTGTCTATTGGCAGAACCGTCCCTACTATGGCTTTGGCATGGGGGCGACGAGCTATGTCCATGGCCAACGGGTGAGTCGGCCCCGTACACGCCGCCAATACTATGGCTGGGTGGAGCAGTATGAGGCCCAAGGGGGGCGGCATAAAGAGCCGCTGACCTCTCGCCAAGATCAGGTCTTGGAGACCCTGATGCTGGGCTTGCGGCTGGCGGAGGGAGTTGCGATCGCACCATTAATTCCCCTAGCCGGGACCTCCCTGGTTTCCATCCTCGCTCGCTGTCTGAGACCCTACATCGATAAGGGCTGGGTACTCATTGATGGCGATAAAGACGATACTATCACCGCAGACAGCCGCATCCGACTGCGGGACCCAGAGGGTTTCCTCATGTCCAACACGATTTTGACTGCTCTCTTTGCAGCCCTTACCCCTGCCCCCCAATCGTGCCCCCAATCGTGATGACGATCTGGAGACATACGAGACCAGGGCAATGGTTACCGTTGATGCCGTTACTATATTATTTAACCGGAAGTTCAAACTCCCCTAAGCCGCTCTGGCCAATGGCCTGTCCCCTGTCACTGGCACGTCGCCGTCAGGAGACGACACTGGGCAGTGAGGTCTTTGCAGTACAATAGCTCCTTGTGAAATCCGTTGCTGAGCTATGCCTAAGGTTCTTGTTTCCGACTCTATCGATCAAGCTGGACTTGATATTCTCTCTCAGGTAGCTCAGGTCGACGTGAAAACCGGCCTGTCTCCCGACGAACTGGCTGCGATCATTTCTGATTATGACGCCCTGATGATTCGCTCGGGTACCCGGGTGACGAAAGCGGTCATCGAAGCCGGTAAACAACTCAAAATCATTGGTCGAGCTGGGGTTGGGGTCGACAACGTCGACGTGCCCATGGCCACTCGCCGCGGCATTGTGGTGGTCAACTCGCCGGAAGGAAACACCATTGCGGCGGCTGAACATGCCCTAGCCATGATGCTGGCCCTGTCTCGTCATATCGCCGCGGCTGACCAGTCCGTTAAAGCTGGCCAATGGAATCGCAAGCAATTTACCGGGGTAGAAGTTTATAAAAAGACCCTGGGAGTCGTCGGTTTAGGAAAAATCGGCTCCCACGTGGCCAACGTGGGGCGAGCCCTGGGGATGAATTTGTTGGCCTATGATCCCTTCATCTCATCGGAACGGGCCGATCAACTGGGCTGTCGTTTAGTGGATCTAGATCTGCTGCTGCGGGAAGCCGACTACGTCAGTCTGCACGTGCCGAAGATGCCAGAGACCATGCATCTGATTAATGAGCAGACCCTGGCGATCATGAAACCCACGGCCCGCCTGATTAACTGCTCTCGCGGTGGCGTGATCGACGAAATTGCCCTGGCCAATGCCCTGAAACAGGGGCAAATTGCTGGCGCCGCCCTGGATGTCTATGAAGAGGAACCCCTAGGGAACTCTCCCCTAAAACAGCTGGACAAAAACGTCATTCTCACGCCCCATTTAGGTGCCTCTACCGAGGAGGCCCAAGTGAATGTGGCCACGGATGTAGCGGAGCAAATTCGCGATGTGCTGCTAGGGCTACCGGCTCGTTCTGCCGTTAACATCCCCGGACTGCGGGCGGAAGTGCTGGATAAGCTGCGGCCCTATCTACAGTTGTCAGAAACCCTGGGCAACCTGGTGGGACAACTGGCTGGGGGCCGGGTGGAATCCCTCAGTGTGCGACTCCAGGGTGATATTGCCAACCACGACAGCCAACCGATCATGATTGCCGCCTTGAAGGGGCTGCTATCCCATGCTCTGCAGGAACGGGTCAACTATGTCAACGCCAGTATCGAGGCCAAAGAGCGGGGCATTCATGTGGTGGAGACCCGAGACGCCGCCGTGAAAGACTACACTGGCTCTCTGCAGTTGATGGCCAAGGGCTCTTTGGGCGAACACTCCGTGACCGGGGTACTACTGGGGGGCGATGAGATTCGCATCACCGATATCGACGAATTTCCGATCAATGTGCCGCCAACTCGCTATATGCTGTTTACCCTGCACCGGGATATGCCCGGTATCATTGGCAAGATAGGGTCTCTGCTGGGCAGTTTTAATGTCAACATTGCCAGTATGCAAGTGGGCCGTAAGATCGTACGGGGAGATGCGGTGATGGTGCTCAGTATTGACGATCCGCTACCAGAGGGCATTCTCTCGGAAATCACGAAGGTGCCGGGCATTCGTGATGCCTACACGGTAAGCCTTTGATCGCGGGTTGGTAAGGTTTGTGATTCTCGGGGACATGTGAATAGCTGGTGGGATATTCAAGTCGTCTGTGATGCCGCGTTAGAAGACATTGTCTTTTGGCGGTTTGACCTTCTGGGTAGCCAGGGGACGTCGAGCCAACGCAAGGGACAAGCCCGCTTGATTCAGACCTATTTCCCCCAGCAGCGGTTCGAGTTGTTGGACTTAGCGGCGGTGGCGCTGTTGCTGCGGCAAGATGCCCTCTGCGCTGAGCTGCCGTTGCCGAGGGTGGACTGGTCTCTGATCGATGACGAGGACTGGTCGAAGAGCTGGAAGCAGCACTGGCAGCCCCAGGCCATCGGAGACCGCCTCTTGATTCTGCCGGCCTGGTTGTCTCCCCCGGCCGATGTTGATCGTCAGATCCTCCGCCTCGACCCTGGGGTCGCCTTCGGCACCGGTACCCATGCCACCACTCAGCTCTGTCTAGAGTCCTTGGAAATGCGATTAAGTGATCCGACGGCGGCCCCGGTGGTAGCAGATATCGGCTGTGGATCTGGCATTCTCGCCATTGCAGCCTTGTTAATGGGAGCACAGCAGGTCTATGCCGTCGATACCGATGATATGGCAGTGCAATCGACCCGGGCCAATTTGGAGCTCAACCACTTGGACCCACAGCGCTGTCTGGTGACTCAGGGCACCTTGGAGACGTTGACGAAGCAGTTGCCGGGGCCGGTGGATGGCATCCTCTGTAATATTCTGGCTGAGGTGATTCTAGATTTGATTCCCCAGATGAGTGATTTGGCCAAACCCACCAGCTGGGGAATTCTCAGTGGCATTCTGTTGGATCAGTCTAAGCTGGTGGCTGATACCTTGGAGCAGTATGGCTGGGTGGTGGCTACTCTGTGGCGACGGCAGGAGTGGTGTTGTCTGAATATTCGCCGGACTTGAGGCGTTTGACTGGGGCGTTTGACTGGGGCGTTTGACTGGGGCGTTTGACTGGGGCGTTTGACTGGGGAGAGTCACTATGGGGAGTCCGATTGGGTTTGTGGTGAAGGTATTTGCGATCGCAACCCTAATTGCCGTTGCCATCAAACATCTAGGGCCAACCCTAGCGATTCCGGCCACCCCCGCCGTCAGCCTCGGGCTAGTCTGTTTGCCCACCCTAGGGATCCTTGGCTGGTTAGGCTGGCATTGGCTCCGCTCCTAGCCTGACCGCTACCGCCCCGAGGTTTGCCATGGCCACCATCGACACCATCAACGACAAGATCCGCCGGGGGCAAGCCACCGTCATGACGGCGGCGGCCTTCAAAGCCCACGTGGCCGAGGTGGGAATCTCCCAGGCAGCCAAGACGGTAGATGTGGTCACCACTGGCACCTTCGAGCCCATGGAAGCCTCGGGAGCCATGTTAAACCTGGGCCATACGGATCCTCCCATCAAAATCCGTGACTGCTATCTGGATGGGGTGCCAGCCTACGCTGGCTTCGGGGCAGTTGACCTCTACCTGGGGGCCAGCCAAATGGCCCAGGGCAGCGACAACGACGAGCCGCGGGAACGGGGCGGTGGCCATGTGATTGCCGACTTGGTGGCCGGTAAATCGGTGCATCTGCAGGCCACAGGGCAGGTCACCGATTGCTATCCCCGCGCCGCCTTCGAAACCACCATCAGCCAACACAGCATTAACCAGTTCTATCTGTTCAATCCCCGCAACCTCTATCAAAATTTCATCGTCGGCGTCAACGGCGGTGAGCGTCCCCTCTACACCTATCTCGGCCCGTTGCAGCCTCGCCTGGGCAATGCGGTCTACTCTAACCCAGGGGCTTTGGCGCCCCTGATGAATGACCCCGACCTCCAGGTGATTGGCATCGGCAGTCGCATCTTTCTGGGGGGAGGCATTGGCTATGTGGCCTGGGAAGGCACCCAGCATTTTCCCCTGCAAAAGCGGCTGCCCAACCAGACGCCCATTGGCCCGGCGGCGACGGTGGCCCTGATTGGCGACGCTAAGCAGATGCAGGCCCGCTGGGTCCGGGGCTGCTTCTTCCGCGGCTATGGCCCTTCCCTGATGTTAGGGGTGGGGGTACCGATCCCGGTCCTGAATGAACCGGTGGCGCTGGGTTGTGCCGTTCGAGACAGTGAGCTGGTGGCACCGGTGGTTGACTTTGCCATTCCCCGTCGGGTGCGCCCCACCTTCGGCATGGTCAGCTATGCCCAGCTTAAGGCTGGCCGCATTACCATCGACGGCCGCCCGGTGCGCACCGCCCCGCTAGCGAGCCTCTATCTGGCCAACCAGGTGGCTGAGACCCTGAAACAGTGGATTGATGCGGGGCACTTTCAGTTGACGGCCCCCGTGGCGCCGTTGCCATGCGATCGCACCTTCATCCCCCAAGACACCTGGGGCAGGCAGGTGACCCTAGGCTAAGGCTGGAATTCGAGAAATGTCTAGTCCTGTTGCTGGGGTGGGTGATCGGCCTCTCGTTTGCGATGAACTGGCACGGGGCGACTGCCACTGGCAGCTGCCGCTGGCCGCGAGGCCCCGGAGCGGGGACCCTCCCGTCGAGGAGCCTTGCCCCGACTGCCACGGCTATGCCGCTTTTTCTTCTTAGGGGGAACCGCTGCCACCGGCGTGGCCTCCTGCAGCATCAGGGTTTTGCCCTGACGTTGGGCGGTTAAATCCCAGAAATAGCCAACGATTTTACCCTCCAGTTTGCCCTTGACCACCAGTCGAAATGCCTTTTGGGAGCCAGCACTGCGCTTGGCCCCTTGCAAAATCTTAATAAAAATCAACTCTTCCGCTTCTGAATAGCGAATGACCTCGCCCCGAATGGAGAAGTAATTGTCATCGACTGCCGCCACCTCAGGACTGGCCGTTTCAGATTCAGTCTGCTCCGGGGCCGCTTCCGCCTCAGTCTCTGCCGACGGCGAGGCGGCTTCCTCGGTTTCTGCCGGCGGCGAGGCGGCTTCCTCGGTTTCTGCCGACGGCGAGGCGGCTTCCTCGGTTTCTGCCGGCGGCGAGGCGGTTTCCTCCGATTGGCTGTGGGGATCTTCCCCTGGCAGTCCCAGGGTCTCGGGCTCCCAAACCCCGACAATCTGCAGGTGCAGATCTAAATCTTGGCTGTCCTCACTATCATCGGTGCGAGTACGGGGATAGACCACCCACTGATGGGGGGTCTCGAGGGTGAGGTGTTTCTTGACCAGACTGGTAATCCGCCCCAGCAGCACACTATCAATCGACGTGCCATCCTCCGTGGTCAACAGGCCCCGGTTGAATTGTTCCTCGGAGGGACTGTAGATGCCCCGAACCAAGCCGATGGCCCGATACTGCATGGGCTCACTGGGAGGAGAGATGGGGTGAGGCCGATGGTCAGCTACGGCAGCGGTTGAGGATGCTTGGGGCTCTACCGCGGCCCTGCTGTTGAGATGTATCAGCAGCAGTTTCTGACCGATGGGGCGGCGACATCAACGTCGGACGCATCGGTGGCGACTTCAATGTCTTCTTCTTTTGCTCTGATGACGGTTCCGGCGCGGATGGGGGAAACTCAGGAGAGTGATTAGCTGCCGAACTCATAACGACCTACACCTCTTCAATGCGATACCGATTAGCTTGGGGGAGCTGGAGGCTCTGTTGGGAAGAGCCTGGGTGAACTGCAATCTCAGGCGATTTGTCGGGGACGGTTGGCTTCCTCAGACTTGATTAACCCGTGATCTGGGTTACCCCGTGACTCAGGAGATATCCCTCACGCTAAGCCTAGCATCGCTAGGCTAGCCTCTCGTCAGCCATCCGCGCCTAGCCTGGGGAGTTGGCCTGCCCCAGATCCAGTTGCGATCGCAGTTACCTACGTTTCCGATCGATATTGGCGCAAATCCGAATATTTTGCATGCCTCCTACGGTTTTGTCGGCCTTGTGTGAAGTTTCTGTAGGCCAGGGGACAGGCTTACTCCCCCCTTTCTGCCCCTTGGCACTGGTCTGCAAGCGGCGCTAACCCTTGCCCCATCTAGTCCTAGGGCGTTTCCCCAGGAGAAACGCCAGATCTTGGGCTGGACTTGAGCTGGACTTGGGATAGGACGCTAAAATCGACGGGAAGTGGTTTAAGGAAATACCGTGGCTCTAAAACGCAACCGCTGGTTGGTAGGCGGTGTTCTTGTCGTGGCCTTGGGCGCCCTGTTGGCCCTATCTCTGCTCCCCATCATCGGCAGCATAGGCGACACTCCCGTCACCAGTAACAGTTCCGCTTCACAGCCGACTAATGAAGAGGCTCGGGCTGAATTGGAGAGTCGGGCCAAAGGTTACGAATTGGTGCTAGAACGGGAACCTGACAATCAAACTGCCCTACGGGGACTGCTAGAGACTCGGATCCAGCTCGGTGATATGGAAGGGGTATTAGCCCCCCTAGAGAAACTGGCTGAACTCAATCCCGATGTCAGTGACTATCGCATTCTCCTCGGGCAGACCCGCCAACGTCTCGGCGACCTAGAAGGCGCTGCCCAAGCCTACCGGGAGGTGCTGGATAAAACCCCCGGTAACATGAATGCCCTGCAGGGCCTAGTGGTCTTGCTGCTGCAGCAAGAGCGTCCCCAGGCTGCCATTGGGTTGTTGCAAGATACTCTGAAGCTGACCGAGGCAGATGACTCTTCCAACCAAATCGACAAAATTTCAGTGCAACTGCTCCTCGGGCAGGTCTATGTGGAAGAAGCCCGCTATGAGGAAGCCCTAGACCTCTACGACCAAGCCATAGCAGCCGCTGGCCAAGACTTTCGGCCTGTATTAGCCAAAGCCCTGGTGCTGAAGGAAATGGGCCAACCCGAAGAGGCACAGGCTCTATTTGATCAAGCCTTGGCCATGGCTCCCGATCGATTCCAGGACCAAATCGAACAACTGGCTGCGGGCGGATCCGAGCCAGCCGACACCCTAGAAGCTCCTGCCCCAGAGGCCGACAGTTCTGGTGCGGCTGCAGGTAATGAGTGATTAACCCCATATTTCGCAACGCGATCGCAAGACTTGTGCCGTTCTGGTAGCCTAGGTCGAGGCAACGAGCCCTGCGGTTGATCCACGCTACAGGCGTTCAATCAAAAACAACACCTCTGCCGCGTCGGTGCAATCGAGGGCAGGGCCATCGGCTAGGACCGGGTGGTAGTTTCATAGGAGGCTGCTTCACTCAAGATATTGGCATTGAGTGCAACAATTTCGCCAACTTTAAGGAGTCGAGCCAATGAACGTTCAGGTGCGTCCTCACCAAGATCTAAGAGGCATAATTAAACTCAGCGAGGTTGTCACCAACCCCGCTGGTCTTCAAAACCGGACGTGAATCGTTTCGATTCATCCGGCTCCTCAACAGTTTGGTAGTTTTCATCTACACCTCATCGGCTATCATTAGCCGATTTTACGTCGTGACAATGACGATGAAGGAGCTGGAGATTGTTGATTTCATCCTTTCCACCTTGGGCGCGCGGGATGAAATGGTCGATTTCCAGCAAATCTCTGTCCTTAAAGAACAGATGGCAGACGGCACATTTCCCTTGTTGTCGTTTCAGCAAGCGAGCAACGCGCTGATTGACTTGAGGATGTCGTCCCATGCGGGTACTCCAGTAAATCCAGTCGGCATCAAACACTGAGCGTTGACCTTGAACCTTGATATGCCGCTGAATCGCGGTGTGACTATGTCTTGCTAAGCGTTGGATACCCTCCGGTGTGGATGCAGCAAACGTCCATCCTTCATCTCGGTCAATCAGCCAATACCGATGGGCAATCCAGTGTTGACTTTTACGAGGATGGCGATGGGTTGCCCAGTTTTTCAACTGAATATATAACCAGTTATCCAGCCCTTGGTAGGCGTGAGAACTGACTCCGGTCGAGAAGTAGTTCGACCATCCGATGATCACCGGGTTGAGGGCATCAATCAATTGAGATTGAGTCGCTGCCTGGTGCCGTTGGAGGATCTGCTTTAACTTCTGCTGATGACGTTGGATACTGGTTCGACTCGGTTGAATCAGGGTTTTGAAGCCTAGCGGGGTGCCGTAGGCATTGTGTGCCGTGTGATGTTTGCCTGCCGGAAATTGGCGCACGGTGAAACCCAAGAAATCGAATCCAATATGTCCCTCGTGCGGATGCAACGTATGGGTGATTCGAGTTTTCTCTGGGTGTAGGGTGAGACCCATTTGCGCTAGCCATTCCACCAGGATTTGTTGGCACTGCTGCACAATGGTTAGGTCGGCGTGGAACACCACAAAATCATCCGCATAGCGAATCAGATGGGGGGGTTGGATGTGCCCTTTCATTTGAGCATCCCAAGTTTTTGGAAATGCTTGTTTGATGAGGGTTTCCATACCATGTAGGGCAATATTTGCCAGTAATGGCGACAACACGCCCCCTTGAGGTGTTCCAGTGGTTGTCGCAAACCATTGTCCTTGATCCCATACCCCTGACTTCAGCCACGCCCTGATTTGGCGGCGTAGTGTCGCAAAGGTATTGATCTTGGCTAACAGCGCATCTTGATCAATTTGGTCGAAACACTTCGAGATATCGGCATCGAGCACATATTTGGCCTTCAGCAATATGCCATTGTATATCGCTTCAATTGCATCATGACATCCCCGTCCGGGTCGGAACCCGTAGGAGTTTGCTTCAAAGCGGGCTTCCCATTCTGGCTCTAGCGCCAGTTTGACCAGCGCTTGTAAGGCGCGGTCGGCGAGGGTGGGAATTCCAAGCGGGCGTTTTTCCGCTTTGCCTCCGGGTTTAGGGATCCAAACTCGGCGCGTCGGTTTTGCCCGCCCAAGGAGTCTCAGTTGACTAACCAGTTCGAGCCGTTGTTCTGGGGTGAGTGATTTAATACCATCCACCCCTGCCGTTCGCTTGCCCTGATTGTCTTGACTCACCCGTCTGACCGCTAGACTCTTAGCTGACCATGACCGGATTAACGTTTTCTGGAGTCGCCGGACTGCTTTGACATCGCCACGATGTGAGGCTTTGAATATACGCGTTTGCAGCTTAAAAACTTTCCGCTCTAGCTTTCGCCAAGGGATTGTTCTCCATTCCCTCATCAGTTTCATCAACTGTGCTTTAGACGTATTGACTGCTACTTGTACCCATTCATTCCAAACTATCGGGTCTACGTCTGCATATCCCAGACATTACTCTAGGCGTTGGCTTCTTAGACCATCTTGCTCACTCGTGGCTTGCGGTTGGCACCTACTTAGGGCATCGACCTTCCCAAAGAGCCATTAAGGAGTTACTTCGTTCCGAATCACCGTTCTTGAATCTTTAGGATGCTGCTTTCTGCCGGGTTTAGTGGGAGTGCATACAGGTCGTGAACGTAAACGCCTGCCCCATTATCCTTTGCCTTTTTGGCTCCAGCCTATCAGCCTGATTTGGCTGGGTTGATCTGACGACAGTTCAGACACAGCTTCGCTTTCGCTATCCATCGATTCATGCTCAGCATCCACCGGATGAGGCTTCCAGTTTATTGCCTTTTTACCCCGCTTTACGGATTGAGGACCAGTCGCTACCGTAGGGGTAATGCTGTTACTCCTTGCACTTGGAGAGAGGGTCTTGCACCCTCACGATGATTCAGTTGTCGAGGGTCTACCCTCGCCATCCGTCCCTGAGGACGATGCCTCATTTAGGATGAACGAATCGCACACGTTCCCAATCAGCGGCGGCAGAACACCTACGAACTTAGCACCAGCGGCTCTCGTCCGTCCGCTGCGTTGGAGTTGTTGGGTTGCTGGCTGCAACCCAGACTTAAACTAACGCCCAGTCACTTCACCTAGTGCCTCTTGAATCACGTCATCACTGACCCCATGACGCTTTAGACTCGCAATCAATGCAGATACCGTATCGCCTTCTAAACGTTCCAAGTCAGCCCGCAGTCCTTGCCCGATATAAGCACGCGCTAAAGGTTGATACCCAGAAAAACCCAGCAGAGGAGCAACTTGCTTCAAATCCTCAATCACATCTTCAGGCATACGAATGGTGATTGTTGTCATAGGACGATTCCTATCCAACCGCTTTTTCAACGCCTCAGGCTTCATAAAATTCCCGCTCCTTCCGTGTCGCTTTACGAGCTGAGAATGATCCGAATGATGTCGTTTTCCCGCTCAACGAAGACAACATACAGCAAGTTCCAGCGCCGATCTAAACCAATAACAGCATCTCGCGCTTCATCATTACGACTTGCATCAACGACCACCAGCAATGGATCGAAGAAGACTTCTGCGGCTTGCTGAAACGTAACACCGTCGTGGTTAATCGGGTTGATCCTGGCTTTTTCGTCATTCCAGACAAAAGTGATGCCATTGAGAACGAAATACACATCCATGCTTGCAGTTTAGACAGGACGTATTTACATTGTCAATACATTTTGATGCTGTTACTGGATTGGCGCGATCACTTTCAACACTCAACAGAAGTGACTTGAGTACCGTCTCACAGATAAGGAAAAGCAGCCCAACCATTGCTTAGCCTGCATTCTCCCTCTCTAATCGGTATAACACCCCTGATTAGGGTGATTAGTCAGACCTAGAGTTGAATATCACCCCTTGTGAGGGATCTTAGGCTGAAACTTTGCGGCATAAGCATCCAAAATGGGGTGTTATAGGTCACGTCCCTTGGGAAGGGAGCTCTCCAGGCAGGGGCGGATCTTGAAAACCCAGTAAAGATTGAGATCAATACTGATGATTAACCCTTACCCCGGTAGGATTGGAAACGAACCGCGAGCCTAGAAGATCCCATGGTCGACACTGCCCCTGCCCGTGTTACCGATGATCCCCTGTCTCTACCGCTGACCTCGCCGGCCGATGAGATCGGCTGCGATCGCATCTTAGCGGCCATCGACGTGGGCACCAATTCCATCCATATGGTGGTGGTCAAGATTCAACCGAGCCTCCCCACCTTCACCATCATCGACCGCGAAAAAGAAACCGTCCGCCTGGGCAACTTCTGCGAGAAGACCGGCGGGCTGAGCAAAGATGCCATGGAGCGAGCCATCGCTGCCCTGAAACGCTGCTGCGACATCGCCCACAGCCTGCAGGCAGAAGACATTGTGGCCGTGGCCACCAGTGCCGTGCGAGAGGCGAGCAACGGCACCGAGTTTCTCCGCCGGGTGAAGAACGAGGTGGGTCTGGCCATCGATCTGATCTCGGGGACCGAAGAGGCCCGCCGCATCTATTTGGGGGTGCTGTCGGGGATGGAATTCCATAGCCAGCCCCACACCATCATCGACATCGGCGGCGGCTCCACCGAATTGATCCTGGGTACCGGCGAACCCCATCGCTTCCTCAGCAGCACCAAGGTGGGGGCAGTGCGGTTAACAGGGCAGTTTATCTCCTCCAACCCCGTCAATGAGATGGAGTTTAACTGCCTGCGGGCCTATGTGCGGGGCATGCTAGAGCCACCCACCGATGATCTAAAGCGGCATTTGGCCTCCTCGGAGACCCCCAGGTTGGTGGGCACTTCCGGCACCATTGAGTGTCTGGCCGCCCTCAGCGCCCATGACCGGCTGGGCTTCGTTCCCGATCCGCTAAACGGCTACCAGATCCGCTACGACGATCTGGTGGAATTAGTCGAGCGGCTGCGGCACCTGACTTATACCGAGCGGTTGGCCCTGCCGGATATGTCGGCCCGGCGGGCAGAAATCATCGTGGCTGGGGCGGTGATCCTGCAGCAGGCCATGGAACTGCTGGGGGCAGAGGCCATCACCATCTGCGAACGGGCCCTGCGGGAAGGGCTGGTGGTGGACTGGATGCTCACCCATGGGCTGATCGAAGACCGCATGCAGTTTCAGCGCTCGGTGCGCCAGCGCAGCGTCGTGAAGACGGCCCAGAAGTACCGGGTCAACCTCACCCACGGGGAACGGGTGGCACAGTTTGCTGTCACCCTGTTTGATCAAACCCGAGAGCACCTCCATGCCTGGGGCCATCTGGAGCGGGAACTGCTCTGGGCGGCGGGCATTTTGCACAACTGTGGTCACTTCATCAGCCACTCTGCCCACCACAAGCATTCCTACTATTTAATCCGCAATGGTGAGCTCTTGGGCTACACAGAGACTGAACTGGAGACCATTGCCAATCTGGCCCGCTACCATCGCAAGAGCCCGCCCAAGAAGAAGCACAGCAATTATCGCAACCTGCCCACTAAGCACCACCGGCAGTTGGTCAGCCAACTCAGTGCCATGTTGCGGGTGGCCGTTGCCCTAGATCGGCGCAGTGTGGGTGCGATCGCAAGTCTCAACTGCCAATTCGACGCCGATGATCGCATCCTGCATCTGGTCCTTACCGCCAGCCGCTCTGGCGACGACTGCGCCTCGGAACTCTGGAACCTAGAGTATAAAAAGGCTTGCTTCCAGGAAGAATTCGACGTGAAATTACTGCCTGGGCTCATGTAACCCCGCCACCGACAATACTGTAGCCATCAAGCCCAGCTATATAGTGCCGCTGGCATGCCT
Source organism: Halomicronema hongdechloris C2206 (assembly GCF_002075285.3). Taxonomy (GTDB): domain Bacteria; phylum Cyanobacteriota; class Cyanobacteriia; order Phormidesmidales; family Phormidesmidaceae; genus Halomicronema_B; species Halomicronema_B hongdechloris. The sequence continues at coordinate 4,556,717 of NZ_CP021983.2, forward strand.
AAATCCGTCTTGAAGGATAAGGTGGGTGGAGCAGGACACAGTCCTGGGTCCTATATGTATGTACTACATGGCTATCGGTTTAAAGGCCTGGATCTCTCGGCTCAAGCCCTATCTGCGCTGGCTCATTCTCGGCGGCACCTGCTTCTTTCTGGCCACGACCCTGCGCCAGCACTGGCAAGACGTATGGGCGATGCAGATTACCGCCAGAGGCTGGGCTTGTCTCACCCTGGCCCTCGGGGTCACCCTCCTGGCTCACATCTGGGCCGGTTGGGTGTGGAGCTGGATGCTGTGGGAGTTTAATCAGCCCCAACGGGGCACCTGGGGAATCTACACCTATCTCACCACCAACATTGCCAAGTATTTGCCGGGCAATATCTGGCACTTCTACGGGCGCGTACGGGCGGTTCAATCCTTAGGCGTTCCCATCGGCATTGCCATTGTCAGTGTGGTGATGGAACCCCTGTTGATGGCGGCAGCCGCCCTGATCCTGGCCCTGCTAATTATTCAGCAGCAGTGGCCCTGGTATCTATTCGGGTTAGGGGCCCTACTCATCGGCATTCATCCTCGCCTGCTGAACCCACTACTCCATCGCCTAGGGCGGGCGAAGGCAGCAGTCACCCATGCCCCAGAGGCGCCAGAACAGGTGGCCCAGAGCAACCTGCGCCGCTATCCCTGGAAGCCCCTGCTAGGAGAAATCGGCTTCGTCATGTTGAGGGGGCTGGGCTTCATTATGGCGATCGCGGCCCTGGGCCCGGTGCAGGTTAACCAGCTGTTGCTGCTGTTGAGTAGCTTTAGCCTGGCCTGGTTACTGGGCCTGATCATCCCCGGAGCCCCAGGCGGGTTAGGCGTCTTCGAAGCCACTGCAGTGGCGTTATTGCAGTCCCAACTGTCTCCCAGTCTCATCCTGGGCGGTGTCGCCTGGTATCGCCTCATCAGCATCCTGGCGGAGGCCGGTGGGGCTGGCCTGGTCTGGCTAGACAACCAAGGCAGCGGCACCTTAGCCCATCCCATGCCAGCCTTACCCCCCCAGGCCAATCCCTCGACGGCGGCCCTTTCCCCCAGCCGTGATTCAATGGAGTAGCACCGTGTCTAGCTCCATGAGATCTTCTGCCTTGGCGGCCTTGATTCCCGTTGGTCCCAACCATGATCCATCCTTGGATGTGTCGGTGGTGGTACCCATCTACAACGAATGTGACAGCCTGCCGGTCCTGGTTGACACCATCGCTCAGGCACTGCAGCCGACTGACATCGACTATGAAATTATCTGTATCGATGACGGCTCCCGGGATGGCTCGGCCGACTTACTGCGGCAGTTGGTGGGCCAACGGCGCGATCTGACGGCGGTGTTGTTGCGCCGTAACTATGGTCAGACGGCGGCGATGGCCGCTGGATTCGACCATGCTCGGGGCCGGATCATCGTCACCTTAGATGGTGACCTGCAGAATGATCCGGCTGATATTCCTAAGGTGCTGGCCAAATTGGCCGAGGGCTACGATCTGGTCAGTGGTTGGCGCCAACATCGCCAGGACCATCGCCTGACCCGGTTACTGCCGTCGAAGATCGCCAACTGGCTGATCGGGCGCGTCACGGGGGTGACGCTGCACGACTATGGCTGTGCCCTGAAGGCCTACCGGGCGGAGGTGGTGAGGGATATGAATCTCTACGGTGAATTGCACCGCTTTTTGCCGGCGCTGGCCTACATTGAGGGGGCTCGGATCGCGGAGCTGCCGGTGAGCCATCGCGCCCGCCAGTTTGGCCAGAGCAAATATGGCCTGGGGCGGACCCTGCGAGTGGTGATGGATTTGCTGACGGTCTATTTCATGAAGAAATTCCTCACCCGTCCCATGCATATCTTTGGGTCCTTTGGCCTCAGTGCCATCGTGGTTGGGGTGCTGATTGCGGTCTATCTGGCCTTCGTCAAGTTCATGGGGCAGCAGGACATTGGCGATCGGCCCCTGCTCTTTCTGGCCATTGTGTTGTTTTTGAGTGGCATCCAGCTCTTTAGCTTTGGCTTGTTAGCCGAATTACTCATGCGTACTTACCATGAGTCACAACGGCGGCCCATCTATCGAGTCCGAGAGGTGGTGGGCGCCGCAGCACCCACTAAGTAGGAGCTAGGTGCCGCTCAAAGAACTCGACCACTCGTCTGGCCACGGCTGCTCCCTGGCAATCTAACAGCATGGCATGGCCAGAGGCATCGAACCAGCCCACTTCCACCGGGGCTGGCACCTCTGCAGTGATCCAGTCGACGACGATGGCAGGGATGATGCGATCGCAATGGGAATGCACCACCAGGGTCGGCACCTGAATCTGGGGTAATTGCCGCCGAGCCTGGCGACTGAGCCGATAGAGCTGGCGCAGCGCCCAGGAATGATAGAAATCGTAGCAGGGTTGATCGAAGCTGGGCTTGGTGGCACTGGGCAGATAGAAACTGGCCCATCCCAACAGGGGAATCAATATCTCTGCCCGCAGCGGTAAGCGCAGGGCCGGGGCAGCGACGGCACAGGCATCTAGTCGGCCTTCGGCGGCCATGGTCAATGCGATCGCACCACCCATCGACAGGCCAAACATCCCCACCCGGTCATAATACTGCCGAGCCTTAGCAATTTCCTGGCGTGCCGCCTGCAGCAGCCCATCCATGGTGATCCGGGCAAACTGGCGACGTTGGTCCTGACGCTGACGATACCCATGGCCCGGCAACACCATCGTCACCGCATCCATGCCGGCTGTCACACAGTCCTTAGCCACGGGGGTGACTTCATAGGGCACCCCGGCAAAACCATGGACGCAAATCACACCACATCTCACACCACATCTACCCGGGGAATCGGCCCGCAACCAGTGGGGGTAAGCCTCCGGCATCAATACATTCTCAGCGGCCCCTAACGCCTCAAAGCCAGAAAAATAAGGGGGATCTAGCAGCATCATTAACGGTATTCGTGTCCAGCATTCAGTCAGCGACTACACCAATCCAACCTAACGAGTCGTTTCCATTCTGGGAGTTAGCTTCCTATAATTTGTCCAACTCATCTCTGTCGCAACGGTGCCTATGCTGAGACACATATGCTCAAGGAGTACCCCGTCTACAGATATTTCTGAATACATGTGCCAATATCAACATCCTCAGTGACCGGGCAGCCACCATCGAGTCACCACCATCATCCCCTCCTGGGTCAGTTAGGCCCAAACAGCTCCACAATTTGGGGCTTGGGTCCCCACTGTCCTAATCTATCGGGTCAACGCTAGCGTTGACCGTTGGCCAGACAACAGCGGTGGCCGCGATCCTCAATATCCGGTAGCCGTTTCTAGGCATTACTAGTCATGTCATCCTAGAATTTTGTGGCCACAACGCTACCCTGCCCATTCCCTAGTCCTCCCTAGCTCCCCAGTCCCTTGCAATCGTCCTCACCCTTTCGCTGCAATCTACTCGGTAAGCGCCATGGCTAACGTACCCGATCCTGCCGTCGAGCTGATTAAAACCTTTGAGGGATTTAGCCGCAATGCTTATCCAGATCCCCGCACTGGCGGCAAACCCTACACCATTGGCTGGGGCAGCACCCGCAAGAAAGATGGCAGTCCCTTCGAATTAGGCGACACCATTACCCCAGACCAAGCCGAAGAGCTGTTGCGGTGGCAGCTAGAAAATGAATTTTTACCTCCCCTAGAAAAGATTCCCACCTGGCCTACCATGAACCAGAGGCAACGGGGGGCCATTCTCAGCTTTGCCTATAACCTAGGGGCCCATTTCTATGGGGGCAATAACTTTGCCACGATCACAGAGGTTCTGAAAACCGGCAACTGGAGCAAGATTGAATCAGCCCTGGTGCTTTACCGCAATCCAGGCACTAACGTCGAGGCCGGACTGCTACGGCGACGACTCACCGAGGCCCAAGTCTTTCTAGAAGGAACCTCAGGCTTAAGTCTGAGCGCAGCCGGGAAGCGTTATCTGGCTGGGGGCCAGACCCCCCAAGAGTACTTCGAGGGACCTGCTAAAGACTATGAACCGGGGGAACGCACCCTGCTGCAATCCATGCCCTACCTGCGGGGCAAAGACGTCGTCGCCTTACAGGAGGCCTTGGTCAAAGCTGGTCACTCCATTAGTACAGACGGCATTTTCGGCCCAGCTACCAAACAGGCCGTAGAAGCCTTTCAAGCCGCCAACGGCCTGACGGTAGATGGCATCGTCGGGGACAACACTTGGTCTGCCTTGATGGACCCCGCGGCCAACTTTACCCTGCGAATTGGCCAAGATACTCTACTGAAACTGCGCCCCGAAGACGTGACCGAACTCTCCGAGGCCGAGGTTCACGCCGTCAGCAAAGGCAGCACCTATCCCCTGCACTCCTATGCCTATGCCGACCCTACTCAGGGCGATTTTAATGGCCATATCAAGGTCGCCTTTCAAGGCACAAACGTTAAGGGATTCAACACTTGGTTTGTCTACGGCGGTCACATTCAAGTCGAGAAAGACGGGGAAGTCGTCTATCCTTGGGAAGAACAACAAGCCGAGTTCATTCTCAAGATCTATCGCGATACCCTATTCAAACGTCGTCCGATTCAATCGAGCCAGCTGCCAGCCACCCAGAAACACTCAGTGGCGCAAGGCAGCCAATTTGTGCTGCATTCCTATGCCTTTCAAGACGCCCATGGCGATTTCAGCAGCCACATCAAGATCGCCCTGAAATACGAGAAAGATTTTATCAACGATCTGAGCCAGTGGTTTGTCTATGACCAGCACGCCATGGTGGAATTTGATGGACAAATTGTCTACCCGCATCTACCACGGTTGCAAGTCACCCAAGACACCATTCTGAAACGCCGACCCCTACAGTCGTCTCAGCTACCCGATAACGAGAAATACATGATTGCCAAAGGCACCAGCTTGATCCTGCACTCCTGGGCCTACCGAGATCAGCAGGGAGATTTTAACCGCCACATCAAGTTCGCCATTAAGTACGAGCAGGACTTTATCCAGAAGTTCAGTACCTGGTACGTCTACGACCAACATGCCCAGGTCCTCCTAGGAGATAAGGTCGTCTATCCCCCCGCCTTTCAGGGCAAAGCTTTCAAACTGCCTGGCAATACCAGTACCTTCTATACCGGCCAGCCTATCTTGCCCAAGGGAGACTTTACCTGGGGAGAGGCGACTAAGGAGGGAACCCGGATCCCCCCGACGGCTGACATCGTTAAAAACATCTTGGCGCTAGCCAAGCACCTGCAGCAAGCACGCGATCGCATCGGCAGTCCTTTCATCATCAACTCCTGGTATCGCACCCCAGAGGCCAACAGGGCCGCCGGCGGCCATCCCCGCAGCCTACACTTACAGGGGCAGGCCGTAGACATGGATGTACCGGGCTACAGCCCACGACAGGTAGCCAATGCCCTAATCAATACCTGGCCAGGGGGCATCTTAATCTACAGCACCCATGTTCACTTAGATACGGGCCGACGACAGGTGGTTTATATGTAAAAAGGGCGTTGCCGCAGCAACGCCCAAGGTTCCTTAAAGTAGCCTATGGAGGCCCAGTTCCTTATGAGCTAGCTGGGTTTAACTGGACCTTCACCACTTTGTTGCGTTCTTCCTCCGCCTTAGGCAAGTGTAGGGTCAAGATACCGTCTTTGTACTCGGCGCTAGCATCGGCATTCTGAACCCGTGTCGGCAGAGGAATCGTCCGCTGGAACTTACCGTAGTGAAATTCGCTGCGGACATAGCCATCCTCGTCAGTGCGTGACTCAGACTTGCGCTCACCACTTATAACGACGGCATCCGCTGCCACTTGCACATCGACATCTTCCGGCTTCATGCCAGGGAGTTCCAGCTTCAAGTCAACAGCATCGTCTGTTTCGTTGATCTCAGCTGCCGGTGCAAAAACACCATCGGTCAGCCGACCATAACGCTCAGGAGAAAAGCTGTCGAACAGTCGATTCATCTCTTTTTGCAGGTTATCAAGTTCGCGGAACGGTTCCCAACGTACCAGTGCCATATTAGTATCGCCTCCTCGCGACTAACTAGTGACCAATCCTAAATCCTAGACAAGGATATAAGAGGTTCGTACTCTCCGGATTGAGTCATTGGCAATCAGGGAAGTTCTACCCTGTTTAGTTACAGTATAGAAACAGAAAGCAAACTATTAGAGGCGGTTTTTTGTACTTCTTTAGGCGGGGTTTACCGAACCAGTTTCTCATGGATACAGACGGATACAGGCTATACCAATTCAACCCTCCGTGGTGGGGAGTTTAGTGGTGCTGGGAGGTGATGCAGTAGTCAGGTAGGGTGCACTGGTAAAATGGGACTAATCCTTACCCATCTTTCGCAATGCCTCCTGGCGATATCTGGCAACGAGCCATATCCCCGGGGTCAACGACTTGAGGCGTTGATGGAACTCGCTAAGTTGAGAAATCTTGATCTATTGGCCTTAAATCAGCAGTTTTCCTCTCAATCCCATCCCTCCAATGCCGCCTGAGTCTGACCGGGTTCCTCCCAGCCTCAGGCGCGAGGTGGCTGAGAGAGTTCAGCAGCTTTGTGAATACTGCCGTTGCCCCGGTAGGGGGGTCCTATGCTGCTTTCTCGATTCCACTGCGGTGACGGGCAAGATTGATGTGTGGGGCTGGCAAGCGACCGCCAGTGATGCCCCTGCCGCTATCCTGGAGGCCGCCTATGACAGCTAAATCTGGTTGCTAAAATGCAGTAGCGATATCACTGGCATCCGAGATTCACCGTAGTCAGATAGCACACCGATGATGCCAACAGCCTGAGCGTCACAGGTTCATCAATGCCAACCGTCCTAAAAATTGGCCCCTATCGCTTTTACTTCTTTTCTAGAGAAGAAAGCCGAGTCCACATCCATATTTCCTGTCCAGATGGCGAGGCCAAGTTTTGGCTAGAACCCGAAATCGAATTGGCCACCAATTACAAACTCTCAAGAGTGCAACTCAAGCAAATTGAAACGCTAGTTGAGGAACATTATGACGAGTTTAGAACGGCATGAAACCGTTACTTCCAAAACCGAAGTTAGCAACATTTGCGTCAATGGGATCTGGCTGCTCTGCCATGACCATGAGTATTTTCTGCCATACGAAACCTTTCCGTGGTTTGAGAATGCCCCCGTCAAACATATTTTTAACTTAGAAGAACCCCACCCTGGCCATCTCTATTGGCCAGACCTCGATGTTGATCTTTCTCTGGAGACCATCCAACACCCAGAGCGCTTTCCCCTGATCGCCAATGCCCCCCTTTCCGAAGACACATAGCCAGAAACCAGCTCTGATCTCCACCACCTGATTTACCACTAAGTCAGGTAGGGTAAGCATTGTCTGAATCTGCCCTGGGTACTCTGGAAAAGGCCACTGGGCTAGTATCCTGTCCCCATCTATGGGCATTTTCGAGTTTCCACAAATGGGTTGAAGCCGGAAGTTACTCGGTAGATTGGGCTTGCTGTTGCGATGGGAAACAGCCCAAAATTCCAAATTTTACAGATTTGGTCGGAGCGGTTGGTGAATAAGCTATTGCTGCTGAAGAGATTGGTGGGCATTGGGTCTGGAATAGGGGGTGATGCCTGTCATTGAGTCACAATGCCCACACTACACTTCTAAAATGCCGAAAAATTTGAACCGCCTGCGGCGGTGGGGAAAGAGAAAAGACTGAAGTGGATAGTGCAAAAGTACTATAGAGAAAAGGGTTACGGTAGAGTCCTTGGGGGAGAACAGACAACGCGGAACCCGATGCTGCCGTACTGATTGTCCGGGTAGTACCTGAGGCGGCTAGCAGACCGGCAGTACCGAGGAAAGGCGCCCCAAGAACCACCCCGCAGCACCCGGCGGTCTTGATCGCCTCCCTTTAGCCAGGCAGAGCCATCCGTAGGGGCTCCTTCATAGCTACTGTGCCAGACATCCTGGCACCACTCCCAGACATTGCCATGCATGTCGTAGAGGCCGAAGGCGTTGGGGGGAAAGCGGCCGACCTCGGTGGTCTTTTGGCGATAGGTGCCTTTGGGGCCGGAGCCATAGGTATAGTTGCCGTTATAATTCGCCAGGTCCGGCGTGATCGTCTCACCAAAATGAAATGGGGTGGTGGTGCCAGCCCGGCAGGCATATTCCCACTCGGCTTCACTGGGCAGGCGGTAGGTGCGGCCCGTCTGCTCCGACAGCTTCTGACAGAAGGCCACGGCGTCTTCCCAGGACACCTTCTCCACCGGGCGATTCTCACCCTTGAACTTGCTGGGATTTTTGCCCGTGACGGCTTGATATTGCGCCTGCGTCACCGGAAACTTGCCCATCCAAAACTCAGGCACTTGCACTCGATGTTGAGGTCCTTCGTCGTCACTTCGACCTTCCTCATCTGCGGGCGCTCCCATCAAAAATTCGCCAGCGGGAATGGACACCAGTTCCAGGGTGATGCCGCTGCCCAGATCTTCGCTGCGATATTCAGCCTTTCCCTGGCGGCGCTCGGTGATGTTGCCCTGGGCATCCACCGTCACCGTCTCAAACTCGAAGGTGGGGGCTTCATTTTTTGAGGGGGCCGGAGGAGCAGGTGATGTCGCTGGTTGCAATGGCTGAGGTCCTCGTAAGAGAGCTTCAACCACAGGAAACTCTTTGTCTACCTGCTTAATCACCGGCTGCAAGTCCTCATCCCGCAGGTTTAGCGATGTCTGAAGCCGTTTCAGCACCCTGATGGCTGGCTCATCCAGGGGAAACGTCATCTCAATTTCTTCCCGCAGAGCAGCTTCGTATTCGGCTAAGTTCGCTGCCTTTTCTTGGAAGGGTCTTAGCACTGAGGCTTCGATGGTTGCAGCCGCGTCAGCGCTGAGGTTTAGGACTTGCCGTTTTTGTTTTAGGACTCGGCGGCCAGCCCCAAAAATCTTGCCCCCGCGAACGACCGACTGCACCTCTTTGCGGTAAAGTTGCTCGGCGTCAATCACCGCCTTGGCCACGAGGATATCGCGGCCCTGCTTGGCGTTGAAAATCACCGGTTCCATGGCTGGGGCGGCGGCGCGGACGCTGGCGCGCACATAGTCATGCCAATCACCCACGGAAATAGCTGCTTTGGCTTCCGGGGCGGCCCCCCCGGTTTTGAGCCCTTCTACCAAATAGCGGGTGTAGACCGAGAGGGGTTCTCCTTCTTGTTCCAGGGCATAGCGGGTAGAGGTGGAGGCCGCCAACACACACCAGCCCTTGCCGCCCAACTGGGTTTCGACATCGATGCGGCTGTCATCCATGCCCAGAAAGCCCTCGGCGAAGGCGGCCCCAAAGCAACAGTCCAGAATCACGACTTTGCGCTGGGCTACGGAGTTATTGATGACTCGTTTGATAAACTCGGCTTCCAGGGCGGTCCCGGCATTGATGCGGCCATTCTCGAAGAGCTGAGAGTCGGCCGTGGTGAGATAAAACTCTCCCGACATGTCTTTGATGCCATGGCCAGTGAAATAGAGCAACCCTAAATCCGGCTGGGAGAGCTGGTTGAAGACTTCGGCAATGCGACGACGGGCCGTGCCCACATCGGGGTTGCGCAGCGGTATCACCTGATCGAAACCGCCGATATGGTTATCCTCCAGGACCTGCCTCAGGGCCTCGACACCATTGATGGGGCAGTTGAGAGGGGGTAAACCTTTGCCGTATTTCCCTACCCCGATCAATAGTGCGATTTTGCGTCCCATGCCTGCTGCGCTAGTCTTTGGTGAGTTCTTTGGCCGCTGCCACTAGTGTATCCAGAGTATTGTCGAGATCTTCCGGACAGAGGCTTTTAACCTGGCTTGATGACCTCAATGGCCGTCTCTAGCAGATCAACCTTGAAGCCCCAGGCAATAATGCCTATGACTGGGCTGCAATGCCCACCTACACGACTTCTAGCCGCAAGGGCAGGACTCATGCACTGTCGCCCGCCTGAAATGATAGCTATCATCCTAGGAGACGGGTTACGAAATCAACTATGGTAGATGACTCAAAGGTTCAGTACATTTCTGACGAACAGGGTGAGGTGACCGGGGTTATCTTACCGATTCAGCTTTGGCAAAGCATTCTTGGCGAGCTTGAAACCCAACATCTGTTAAAGAGTGACACGATGCGGCAGCGCCTACTAGACGCTAAACAGCGATCAGAGGGAATAGCCTTTGAAACCGCGTTGACTCAGCTAGGTCTGGAATGAAGCCTATTGAGTTTGACCCGAATGCCTTCGAAGACCTAGCTTGGTGGATTCAGCAAGATCGTAAAATCGCTCTTCGTATTATTAAATTGATTAGAGAGATTCAGCGCACGCCATTTATAGGCACTGGAAAACCAGAACCTCTGAAACATGAGTTAAAAGGATGCTGGTCTCGACGTATTACCCAAGAACATCGCCTTGTCTATGAAGTAGGCAAAGAGCATACAGCATTTCCTTACTGGGTGAGGTACAGCCTATCTCCTGATATCAAGGGTTTCATAGTCATCCGTGTACCTCACTAGCTTCAAAAACGCTGTATTCGCATCTTGGAATGCCTACCCTACGTTGTCTTCAAAGCGCAGTAATTAGAGCGACAATATTAGTAAGATCGCTGGCACTATATTTTCACGGTTAACTGCCCTGAGTCAGCCTTACCGCCTGCTAAGTTATGAAGATCAGCCTGCAACCGACACTTTTGCGCTGGGCGCGAGAACGCGCCGGCATGAGTGTAGACGTGTTGGCTAAGAAAATGAGCGTCAAGCCAGAGCGGATCACAGGCTGGGAAGCAAGCGGAGAGCTGACCTTCAAGCAAGCCCAGAAGCTAGCAGATATAACCCATACACCTTTTGGTTATCTTTATCTTCCAGAGCCGCCTCGAGAGACCCTCTCCATTCCCGACTTCCGCACCCTCCGAAATGAGGAAATGCGGCGGCCCAGTCCCGATCTGCTCGAGATTCTGAATCAGGCTCAACAAATTCAGAGTTGGTTTCGCGATGAATTGCTCGCCCGAGGTGAAACCCCCTTGTCCTTTGTGGGTAGTTTGCCTGTGGACATATCGATTAAAGCAGCGGCTGATCGCATCCGCGAGGTGATCAACTTTGAAGCCAGTCGAGATGCTCGTCCCTGGGAGGATGCACTCAAGCTGCAAACCGAGCAAATTGAGTCCACAGGCGTGTTGGTTATGCGGAACAGCGTTGTCGGCGCCAATAATTGCCGCAAGCTTTCTGTAGATGAATTTCGGGGCTTTGCGCTGTCTGATGACTATGCGCCTCTGATCTTCATCAATTCTAGCGACTCTAAAGGAGCCCAGATATTTACCCTGGCCCATAAACTAGTGCATATTTGGGTGGGCGTATCTGGCATTTCTAACTTCGATAAAACCTATGCCGACCATGACGACCTTGAACGATTCTGTAACCAGGTTGCTGCTGAGTTACTTGTCCCAGCCGCTGAATTAAGAGATGCCTGGGCTGAGGCAGCGTCTCAAGAAGATTGGTTGCAACCTTTGACTCAGCGTTTCAAGGTCAGCACCCTGGTGGTTTTGCGCCGATTAAACGACCAAGAATTGATTTCTAACAGTACCTTCCAGCAGCGTTATCAAGCTGAGCAGGAACGCTTTCAGGTCTCTGCTAATGAGCAAACAGGCGGAGGAGACTTTTATCGCACGCAAATCTCTCGGTTTAGTAATCAATTTCTCATGGCCTTGGTGGAGAGCACCTTAGAGGGGCGTACCCCTTATCGAGATGCACTTAGGCTACTCAAGCTATCTAAGGTCGAAACCTTTAAGCAGCTTGCAAGGGAACTTTCGGTCTCTGTCTAATACTCCAATGGCCTATCTCCTCGACACCAATATATTTATTCAAGCCAAGAATGATTATTACGGCTTTGACCTGTGTCCGGGATTTTGGGCTTGGTTAGAGCAGCAGAATGAAGCAAATACGGTGTTTACCCATGAAGTCTTCAATCCTAGGCAACCGGGACGTCGAAAGATCAAAATTCCAGCGGTCTGCCATACTTTTGAAGTTCCCTATATCCGAATTTTTGAGATGTTACGTAAAGAGGGAGCCTTGTTTGTCTTAGAGGCTGCTTTAAAGCCTGAGAGACAGTAAAAAAGCTCACACGGTATAGGCTGCTCAAGAGATTGTTCGGCATTAGATCTGGGATAAGTCGTGATGCATATGACTGAGACGCGTAGCTCAGCCTACGCCACTCTAAGCGGCCCAGAGCAGCGATAGGGATACCATAAATTCGGGCAGAACGGCTTCCCCAGATAATTGCTCAGGATTGTCTAATACTTCGATGGTGCCGCCCTCACGAAAAATGCCAACCCGGCGCTGTTGAGGATCGATGAGCCAACCCAGGCGAGTGCCGTTGGCCTGATATTCCTGTAGCTTGGCATAGCCATCTTGCCAGCGATCGCTGGGCGACAGCAGCTCCACCGCAAAGTCAGGGCACAGGGGCAAGAACCGCTGGCGCTGATCTGGGGTGAGCTCGTCCCAGCGGTGGTGAGGAATCCAGGCGGCATCGGGTGAGCGGATAGCGCCATTGGGCAGCACAAACCCGGTGGAGGAGTCAAAGGTGACGCCCAGCTGCGTTCGGCGATTCCACAGGTTCAGTTCTGCGTTCAAATCGGAGCTGCGCTTGCCGGTTTCTCCCCCCGTCGGTGGCATGATGATCAACTCTCCAGTGGCCGTCCGCTCCAGCTGCACATCAGGATTGTGGGCACAGAGCCGCAGGAACTGATCATCGGTCAGTTGCACCACCGAATTGAGATTCAAGGTCAGCGTGCTCATGGGGAATCGTTGGCCAAATCTTGGGCCGCTGCCACTAGTTTATCCAGGGTGGCATCGAGATCCGCTGGGCGCAGGTTTTTAACGCTAATGGATTTGCCTCCGGCCTCTAGGGTGAACTCGATGGGCTTTCCCGGCAGGCGGGCCTGGACATCCTGGCCCAGGGCCTTAATCCCCTCGATGGTGATCTCGGCGGTGAGAATGCTCCACAGCCAAGCAGCAACTCCCATGCCGCCAGCGGGTACTTGGGGGTCGGCCACCCGGTTGATCTGGTCCACCTCGTCTAGCTGGCTGAGATCTTGAAAGAGGCTGGTGGTGATGGTTTCTTGGTGGTCTAGGGGCACATCAGCCATGCCTTGACGCCAGTCGATGGTTAACCTCACCCGCTTAGCCATGGGTTTTAGCTCCGTGCTTGATAGTCAGGGGACTGTGCCAGGCTCAAGCTAGCATTTTGCTTAGTGTAGAGCCACCTAGCTGTCAATAACTCCACTAAGTCAGCTTTCTTTACTTTGGAATAGCCAGCCAGCTGATGCTGCTTTGCCATTTGCCGTAACTGCTGCGTGCTAAATGATTCCAGGAGTTTAGCCCGGATATCTCACGAGAGAAGAGGAATCGGGGGTCATGCAATCTAAGTTGCTGTCTTAGCGTAACCTCATCCAGCTCAATCGCCATTGACGCGCCAACCGACGGTCTCTCCACTTTTCAAGCCGGTTCCAGCATTCAAAGTCGTATCAAGGCACTTTTTTAGAGTTATCCGCAGCCGGCAGAGGTTTTGTCAGTGCTTACCGCAGGGCAAACTTGCGCACGGCGAGCAGACTGCCCATCAGTCCCACGATGCTGCCTAGAGAAAACAGGGACACTGGCAATAGCAGGGATTGCTGGACGGTGAGTTGCAGGCCATTGACCAGGAATTGCACGAAATCTGGCTGCTGGGCCACTAGTTCCTCAATAAATCGATGGATCCCCAACAAACAGCCCCAGGAAATGCCGGCGCCGACGATACCAAAGCAGGCCCCTTGCAGGATGAATGGCAAGTAAATCCAAGCGGCGGTGGCGCCGACCAGCTGCATCACTTCGATCTCACGGCGGCGGGCCAACACGATCAGGCGAATTGTGGTGGTGATGACGGCCATGGCGGTGAGGCTAAGCAGGGTAATCACGCCAATGCTGACCCAGCGCAATCCTTGATTTAGTTGGGCCAGGCGCTGGACGGCTTCGTCGATGTAGCTAACCTCATCCACCCCTTGCAGAGTCGTCAGTTGGTCGGCCAGGGCGGGGACATCCTCGGAAGAGCGGGCCTTGACCTTGAGCTCATCCACTAAGGGATTGCCATTGAGTTGTTCGGTGGCCCCTTCGATGTCGGCAAGGCCCAGGTCGTCTACTAGGGCTTCCCAGGCCTCCTCTTTGCTGACAGTGGTCACTTGCATCACCTCGGGCATGGCCTCTACCGTGGGACGCAGGGTATCCGCCGGGATGCCGCTCTCTAAATAGGCAGAGACTTCTAATTGGCTGCCGAATTGGTTGAGCAGGCTTTCCAGCTGCCAGGTGGATTGCAGGCTGATGCCGAAGAGGAACAGCAGCACCGTAATCGTACTGACGGCGGCCCAATTCATCCAACCACCCCGGCGCAGGCCTAGGAGGGTTTCCCGTAGCAAATAGTCAAGCTTGGTGAAGAATTTGAGCATAGTGGGCTGGGGCCGATAATGGCAGGACCAAGACGCTAGATGTAGAGAATCTGGTCTACGCTAGGCGTCTGCTCTAAGGCTTGTCAAGTCATGTTAGTAATTAGTAATCAGAAGCGCAGAGTGCTGATGTATCCGGGAATTGGCAGGCTGGGGAAGCCAGGGGAGAGCCGGTCAGGTACACTGCGATTGATGGCTATAATACCGATTTTCTGCGCTGCGACTATACAGTCTACGCCCTGACTCCAAGCGATCCACGGGCGGAGCTCACGTGAGAAATGGTATGGCTTGCTGACCTGGCTGGGAGACTGCCCAGTGATGTCATTGACCTGAGATAAGGGAAAGGGGTATCCATGGTCCGACTGCGTTCCGTTCTGGTGCTGTGCCTGGCCTTAGCCCTGGTGTGTCTGAGCAGCTGTAGTTTACCTAGAGTCAGCGCCGAGGAGCGGTTGTTTCTCGATCTCTCCACCGAGTTACTCGATGTCTATGAACTGCCGACACAAATGGTTCAGGGGGTGCCTTTAGGGGGGCTCTCGGCGTTGGCCTATGATGCCCAGACCGATCGCCTCTATGCCCTCTGCGATGATCGGCAACGGCCGCGGCTCTATGTCCTGTCTCTGTCGGTAAATAAGGATGCCCGGGGGCAGCCCCGGTTGGCGCAAGTTGCGATCGCAAATGTGATCTTCCTGAAAAACTCAGACGGAGAACCCTACCCGGCCAATACCGTTGATCCAGAAGGATTGGCCCTCTCACCTCGCCAGACCGTCTTCATCACCAGCGAGGGAGTACCCGCCACTAACTCTCCCCCCTTCATCGCTGAATTCAACCGTGACGGCCAAGCCCTGACCTCCTTTCGCCTGCCCGATCGCTTCCTGCCAGACGACCCGCAACAACCGACCCGAGGGGTGCAGGAGAACCTGGGTCTAGAGGCCCTGACCCTCAACGCTGTCCCCAGTCCGATGGGCATGGTAGACCCCTTTCGCCTATTCACCGCCAGCGAATCGGCCCTGGTGCAAGACTATGACGACGACCCCAGCCATGCCCTCAACAGCCGCTTCTTGCATTACCTCATCGGGCCAGAGCAAGCAACCCTGCTGGCCGAACACCTCTATCCCCTAGAGCTCGAACCCCAAGGCGCCATCGTCAACGGCCTCACCGAGTTGCTGGCCCTAGATCAAGGCGGCCATTTCCTGGCGCTGGAGCGGTCCTTTGGCCTGAAGGGGTTTCAGAACCAGCTGTTTCAAATGGCCATAGGCGGGGCCACCGATACCTCGACCATGGCCAGTCTGGATGGCGTCGGTGATTCGATTCGGCTGATTCGTAAGCGGCTCCTATTCGATTTCGCCACGATAGACGGGCCCCAGGATAACCTAGAGGGCATGAGCCTAGGCCCCCGGCTCCCAGATGGCAGCCGCAGTCTGCTGCTGGTCAGTGATGACAATTTCAATGCCGACCAGGCCACGCTGCTGTTTTTGTTCCGGCTGCAGTAGCCCCGGGCCATGACAATGCCCCCGGCCAGGGAAACCGGGGGCGTTTAGGGTGACTCAACTCTGCCATCACCCTAGCTTTAGAACAGGGTTAGGCTTGCTCGAGAGTGTCTTGGCGCAGCTGATCGAAGTCGACAGCGTCTTTGTCCAGGTTTTCCTGCCGCAGCTGGTCGAAGTCCACCTTGCCAGACTTGTTGAGGTTTTCCTGGCGGATCTCGTCGAAATCGACGGCGTCTTTGTCCAGGTTTTCGCGGCGTAGCTGGTCGAAGTCGACTTTGCCGGACTTATCCAGGTTTTCCTGGCGGATCTCGTCGAAGTTGACGGCATCCTTCTCTAGATTTTCCCGCCGCAGCTGGTCGAAGTCGGGGGCGGCGTAGCTAGCTGGGGCCGCCACAATGCCAAGGGTGGTGACTGCCAGGAGAGATAAGGCAAAGCGTTTCATGGTCATTGCTCCTTCAGGTGTGTTCAACGAATCAATCATCTTGAGTCCTATAGTGATGGGGGCACCTGAAGGGTCTCTGACCGCTACCTAAGCGGTCGATAAGGGATTTCTGAGAAAGCTGAAAACCAGCCGGGAAAGGGCTGAATCACAGTGCCCAGGGAACTGAGAAGCATCACCGGCCCGAGGCTCAGGCATCTGAAGCGCATCAACAAGCATGATAGATAAAGGAATCTACCTCCTCCTCAGCGCCGATCGTCTAGGGCATAGACATCGGGTCGGCAGAAATCCAAGTGCGGCGGTTGATGCACTGACTAAACTGGTCCATCGTTGCTGCCATCAACTGAGAGGCCACCCCCTGATTCCAATAGTCGGGATGCACGGTCAGCGGACCAAAGTTGCCCAGGCTGCCCCAGCGGGTCAGAAAGTTGCCGCCGATGAGCCGTCCTTGATGCTTTGCCGCAATGGCAACGCCAGGCTCAAGGTGCCAGCGGTGCATATAGCCGGCATCCCCAAACATATGTCGGGGCTCTGCCAGGCCGGCAGCAGTGCCGAAGGCCAGCCGAAAGATGTGGTCGGCCTGGGGTAACTCTTCCCGCTGTAAAGGACAAATAGTAATCGCTAGGCTCATGGTTTGGCATGATGGGGTTGATGGCGCTGCCTAGACAACGCCTGAGAGAACATTTGGAAACTCGGCTGAAAGGCCTGTAAGGTAGGCGTTTTAGAGCGTATGGCTCCGTTGGCCAGAAGCCAGTCTGGAGCAAGGTTGCAGGGTCTTTCCAAATATCCTCTGATTCAGAGTTAACAATACCTAGTTGCTGTCCATGCAGATTCAGACAATTCAGGGCCAACCCGCCAGTATCCTAGGCTTGGCAGGCCAAGAGCCAATGGAGTCAGGCTGTGTCGATCTGGCCTGGCAGGCTGGGGTCAACTACTTCTTTTCCTATGACCTGGGTGATAGCCCCCTGCTCAGGGACTTGCACCAGCTACTGAAGCAGCATCGTGAGCAGGCTATCGTGGCCACGGGCAGTGAACGCCGGGAACTGAAGTCTTGGCAAACGTATATCGAACAGGTACGGCAGACCCTAGCCATCGATACCGTCGACATTCTCTTCGCCGAGTATGTGTCCCCCGCCGATGACTGGCAGCAGGTCATGACGCTGCTGGAGCAGCTGTACGAGTGGAAAGCCGCCGGTCTGATCCGCTATGTCGGCGTCACTACCCACACCCGTGCCATCGCCCAGCGGTTGCTCCAGGAATCTCGCTGTGATGTGCTGATGCATCGCTACAACATGGCCCACCGCAAGGCCGAAGCAGCGGTCCTGCCAGCGGCGCTGGCAGCCGATATTCCCGTCGTCGCTTTTACCAGTACCCGCTGGGGCACCCTGCTGCAGGGCCATCCCGCCTGGCCTACCGATCCTCCGACGGCGGCTGACTGCTATCGTTTCGGGCTGCATCAGCCCGCCATTCGGCTGGTGCTGACGGCACCCAAGACCCGCGACGACCTGGAGGCGAATCTGGCTGTCCTAGAGGCGCCTTCCTTGTCGGCTGAAGAGGTGGCTCACTGGCAACGGTACGGCGATCTAGTCTATGGCCAGGGGCAAGATGCCTTTGAGACCAATTGGCCCTGATGTTAACACCGGCATAGGCTACACCAGGGCCGAGGCCACTGGAGTGCGCCTGCCTGCAAACACCATATCGACCCCGCCCTTCATGCCCAGGGTGACACCACGGCGCTCAGGCACCACCGGCTGATCACTGCTTAGGGACAGGTCAAATTCAGCCAGCAGGGTGCCCAAGACAATCTTCAATTCATACATGGCCAAGGCGGCACCGACACAGCGCCGGGCACCGGCCCCAAAAGGCATGAACTCAAAGGCGGAGTACTGTCGCTCTAGGAAGCGCTGCGGTCGAAACTGCTGGGGCTGGGGATAGAGATCCTCTCGATGGTGCAGTAGATAGATACACCCCATCAGGGTGGTGCCGGGCTCCAGGGAGTGGCCTAGGAGGTCCGCCGGTTGTTCTAGTCGTCGGGCAAAGGTCAGCAGAGCCACAGGATAGATGCGCAGGGTTTCCTTACAGACGGCCTCCAGATAGGGTAGTTTCGTCAGTTGCAACGGATGATCAGTGGCGTTGGCCTCAGCAATCTCCTCTCGAATACGAGCCTTAATGGCTGGATCGCGATGGCTCCAGTACAAGGCCCAGGCCAGGGCGGTTGCCGTCGTTTCATGGCCGGCCACCAGCAGGGTCATCAACTCATCCCGCAATTCCTCATCGCTGAGACCGTTGCCATCCTCATTCCGGGCCTGCAGTAATAGGGAAAGGATGTCGTTGCGGTCTGCCGCCAACGCCTGGCGGCGCTCGCGAATCTCGGCATAGAGGAGATCATCGATCTCGCCGGCCAGGGCCAGGGCCCGTCCTCCTGGGCTCCAGGGCCCGAGATCGGTCCGCAAAATTGGGAAGAACAGCAGGGTAGAGGCCAAGGGCTTGCTGGCCATATCTAGGCGCTGGGCCAAGAGTGTTTGTAAACGCTGGTAGCGGTCCCCCTGGTGCAGGCCAAATACAGCCTGTAAGATCACCCGCATGGTGATTTTCTGCATCAGTTTGCGAGCCTGGAAGGGAGTTTGGGGAGAGAAGCCGATCATGGCCTCTCGGGTGATATCACGAATTAAGTCGGCGTAGACCTTCAGGCGCTCCCCATGGAAGGGCGGCATCACCAGCTGGCGTCGTTGGCGATGGGCTTGGCCACTAAGCAGCATCAGAGAATTCCCCCCCAGCAGCGGCCTGAGAATCTCGTTAGTCTCTCCTGGAGCCGTGAAGATACCGTTGGTATCGTTGGTCAGCAGGAAGCGAATCGCCTCGGGATGGCTGACAAAGACGGTGTTGTAGAGCCCCCGAGCCCGAAACAGATCACCATAACGGTGACCATTGGTCTCCATGTAGGCCAAGGGTCTGAAGATCCAATTGAGCATTTGCAGCAGTTTAGGGGTGGCAGATGCGGGGAGAGTACTCATGGTCACGGCCTGAACGAGCTATCCCTTTCATTGTGGCTCAACTGCTGCGGGGGATGAGTCAGCCAGCACTGCCCCGGCAATCAGCGCTGCAAGTCATGGGTCCTCTAGGGCAGAGTCTAGAGTTAGAAGGCGTTATGACCGGGATGGTTGGGCCAGTAGGTGGTCGATCATGGCCGGGGTCAGGGCTGGCACCGATGACAGCACGGCGGCGGCGCCAGCCCTCTCTAGGGCCTGGCCATAGCTGTCCTGATAGGTAGGGGGCTGGGCCTGAACATGGGGAGGCAGTGTGCCTATTCCCCACCAAGAACGCTCGGGGGCTGCTTGACGAGCTCGCACCACTGTATGCATGTCAGCGACGGTATCACCGACATAGAGGACTGCCGTGGTGGCATCTGGGGTCAGCTGCTTGACAACGGCTATCAGACCGGTGGGGTCAGGTTTGTCAGGCGCGTCCCCCATGGCCACTAGAATTGGCTGCTCGAGCCCCAGCCGTCTCTCGAGGACGTAAGCGGCAGAGCCTCGAGTCGCGCCACTAAAAAATCCCCAGCCAATACCAGCCGCTGTCAGCTGCTCAAAGTACTCTCGATCGACTAGCATCGCCTCTTGGGTGATGTAGCCACTCCAGCGGTCAACAGGGTTCATATCAGGCCCAAAATAGCGACTCTGGAAGAAATGCACCAGGGCGGCGAAGTCCAAATCGATGGTCTCCCGAGACTGTCCTTGGGTTTCGAAGTGGCGATAGATCAGCTCGCGGGAGGCCTGCCAATCATTGTTCCAGATACCTTCTTGCTTGAGTCGGTCAATAGCCTCTGGTGGAGGTCGATAGCCCTGGGTGTAGTGTTCGACGGTATCGGCAATGGCTCGTCGGTAGGATTGGCTCACATCTCGGAGCACACCGTCAATGTCGAACACAACGATGGCGTTTGGCTGAGCAGCGACTAGGTTCATGGGCCCAGGAGCAGGATACTGACTGTACTCAATGGCTAGGGATATCTGAACAGGTCTCCACGCTGACGTTTTGTGGTCGGATAAAGTATGATATCCTGAAAGACTGTAGTTTTGTAAGATGGGGGCGCTGTGGAGGTCTCATTATCGTCGCGATTCATTCTCAAAGTGCTTTGGCTAGAAAAAGATGTCGCCATAGCCGTTGACCAAGTAGTGGGCAAGGGGACGAGTCCGCTGACCTCTTATTTTTTCTGGCCTCGCAATGATGCTTGGGAACAAATCAAAACGGAATTAGAGAAGAAGCCCTGGATCGAGGAAGAAGAGCGGATTGAGCTCTTAAACCGAGCTACTGAAATTATTAACTACTGGCAGGAAGAAGGGAAAGGGAAATCCATGGGTGAAGCCCAGGCTCGGTTTCCTGACGTCGCTTTTACGGGTAGTTCGTGACGACTCCTGGTTGAGGGATTCCACATAAGGGCCATCCACCAAAATATCCAAATAACCTGCCAGCGATCGCCCTGTTGGTCTTGCACGGTCTGCCGAGATTGGTAGACGACCTGTGCGGGGGCTTCTTCGAGTTGCCGAATCGCGGCTAGGGCAGGGGAGGCAGGGGCCACAGCGCACAGGACGCAGAATCCCAACAGTACCGTTGCGGCCAACCCAGCAACCATTTTGCGAATGGGATGTCTCATAGTGCTCCTATGGGATGTTTCGATGCGCCTTCCTAAGATTCTGAAAGGGCCCCTTCTAATGCCTGTTTCACATCGGGAATAAACACGGCATACATACCGCGCAAGTCCCCCACCTGAAAGTCATAGGCAAGATCTTGTGGGTAGTTATCCTTGACAAACTGAGGGCGATCGCCCTGAGCCCCGTGGCAGGCGAGACAACTGGCTTCAACATTAATGCGACGGTAATAGCGCGTTCCGTCCTGACCATTCAGGGTTTCTCGCTCCCAAAAGCCCGTCAGCTCAGGATCTTGTTCAAACTTGGCCAGCGCCCTTTTGTCATGGAACGTATCGGGGGCGTGGGCTGGGTTGCGATACTTGCTGGCAATTTGTTTGACCCGCCAACCATTGTCTTGGCTCAATTGCTTCGCTCGCATACCCACGGGTTTGCAAACCTCTTTCATCGTTTGTAGCGTAGGCGCTTCTGTGGTTCCCTCTAAGCTGGATGCCAGCCCCGATCGCATCGCGTCTAAATACTCAATTTCTTCAACGGCCTTTGCCAAATCTGCCGGATTCGTTTGGGCATAGGCAGGTGAGAGAAAGCTTACTGAAATACCCAACACCACCAGCAGAGTCATTAAGCAGGCACTGAACAGATTCAACATGAAATCCTCCAAGGGAATGCTCCATCAAGCTGCACTTACGGTTCATTCTGAGCTTGAAAGTTGACAGGCCAGTAGATGGCACGTCTTTGTGATTTTGTCGGTCTGGGACTCAGTTGCACGCAGGTAGCGCACTTATAGCTCTGGCCACTTTGCTTAGGACACCTGGTGACGTTATCCCTGTCGTTAGACAAGCAAAGTGGCTCGCAGTCGCGTCCTAACCGGACTAGCAACTGCTATGCCTCAGTCAGTTCACACCCGAGCCAGCGCTTGAATGTCCTCCGGTAATACAGATTTGAACAACTTCAATTTAAAGAGCGCGCGTAACCCCAGCTTTTCGAACCAGGGCATGCCCACACCGTAGCGCATCTTCAGCATGAAATATTTCTCAAAGGCGGCCTTCGCCCAAACCACCCAGGGACCTCGCACGGCATAGGACGATCGCCGCTGCCCGGTCTCTGGATCGGGGATTACTGGGGCGGCAATGTAGGCAATCCCGGTGTCGCCAAACTCTGCAAAACAGAGGGCATCCAGGGTGGGAATTTGCAGGGGTGCCTGAATCACACCCAGGTCAACGGCAATATTGTGAGCCGCCGCCGTGGCCATCGCTTCGCTCATTTGGCCACTCTTGGGCAGACCAATCGGAATGTCTGTCTGATCGGGTTGCGGCAACTCGACGCTGACCCCAACCGCATAAATGTTAGGAAAGTTGGGATGACGCTGGGTAGGCAGCACCGGGATAAAGCCCCTCTCATCCCCTAAACCGGGAACATCCTGAACAAACTGCACGCCTCGGAAGGCGGGGAGAATCATGGCGTACTTAAACGGCAGCGTCTGACCGTTAGCCAGAATCATCTTCTCTGCCTCGACGGCTGTAATGGTCATATTGTCAATCACCTCAATGCCCCGCTCCTGCATCAACTGAGCGGTGAGTGCCTGGGCGTTTTTCACACCGGAGACACCCAAATGCCCGACATAGGGTTCTGGTGTCACATAGGTGATCGGCACCTGGTCACGCAATCCGCGACGGCGCAGTTCTCGCTCCGCCATGAAGGCAAACTCGTAGGCCGGACCAAAGCAGCCTGCACCAGGGACTGCCCCCACCACCAACGGACCTGGATTGTCTAGAAACTGGAGCCATGCCTGTCTCGCTTCTATCGCATGATCGGGGGTGCAAACGGACTGAGTGTATCCCCCTTGAGGCCCTAAGCCTGGAATGAGATCAAAGGCCAGGGAGGCGCCAGTCGCAATCATGGCATAGTCGTAATCAATCGTTTTCTCGTCTGCGACGGTAATACGCCGGTTCGGGATATCGAGGGCGGTCACACCTCCCGAAACCCAGTTCAGTCCATGACGCTGAGCAAGGGTTTCCAGGTCGAGTTGAATGTGTTCTAAAGGCTTAAGGTCGAGGGCAACTTGGATCAGCCCTGGGATAAAGGTGAAATTGGGCTCATGGGAAATCAGGGTCACCGTGTAGTCTCGGGGCAAGAGATGGCGCAGTTCATAGGCCGCAGGCAGCCCTCCCAGACCCGCTCCAATCACCGCAATATTAGGCATTTGCTATCCATCCTCCGATTCAAAGCAGTTAAAACAGCAGCCAACCTTTTACAATTTTGCTTGATTAAACTACTATCTAGTTATATAATCATTTATGTTTATGAGAAACGCAATATTTCTCATGGTTACGACATATAACTTGACGATATGTCAACCCAACAGCGGCTTATGTACCACTTCAGCAAAACAATCTGTGGTTCTTATGAGGATGCGATCGCCCTGGTCACCGAAGCTCTCAAAGTAGGTGGACCCGCTGATCATGTTTCTCATGATTCATAGCCCCAGAGCGAAGGAAATTGCCCTGGATGCCAGCCAAAAGATGCAGACCGTAATGGAGCGACTGCCGAGTGTGGTTCCTGCCGCTGCTTGAAACTCTAATCCCACTATTGCGCTGGGGGCCAAACGCCGCCCCAGATTCAACAACACTTGTAATTCACTTAGGAGGTCAACCTCATGACTAACAACGTTGGAATGCTGGATCGCATGATTCGCTTCATGCTAGCGGGTGTACTGCTCTACCTAGGCACGAGCGTATATTCTGGCTCGGCTTTGGGCATTGGCTTGGATGTGATCGGAGCGATCGCAGCGCTGACTGGCTTATTTGGTTTCTGTGCGCTTTACAGTCTGCTGAGGATTAATACCCGCAAGGCAGACCAAACGCCACAAGCCTAGATGTCACTATTCTGGGGCGATCAAGTGCGATCGCCCCCAAATTACAGGAGGTCGATCAGAGTTATGTATTATACCATTCCATTTGAAAGCCCATCGATGTCACGGCGGCAATTGCTGAACTTCCTGACGGGTGCTGCGGTGGCGGCTACCGTAGGTTCAGCCCTATATCCTGCCGCTAAATTCTTGGTGCCGCCCTCAGAGGTGAGTGAAGGCGGGGGTACTCTGGCGAAAGATCAACACGGCACCCCGATTCCCGCCAGTCAACTCTTAGCCGAACCCCCCGGAACTCGGGCGTTGATTGCCGGACTCGCCAGCGAGCCCACCTATCTCACCGTTAAAGACGATGGCACGTTAGAGCCTATAGGCATCGTCAATAACTGCACTCACCTGGGCTGCACCTTTCCGTGGAATCCCCTGGATCAGCAGTTTCAATGTCCATGTCACGGCTCGCGCTACACGCCAGATGGGGTTGTGGTGCGGGGACCGGCTAATCTGCCGCTGAAGCTTGCGCATGTGGCTGTGAAGGATGACGCCATTTGGCTGTATCCCTGGACGGAGACTGACCCTCGCACAGGCGAACCGCCCTGGTGGGTTTAGCCTTGATGGCTTAATCGTGTCAATAACGACTTGCAAAGAAGAGGTATTTTATCAATGCGCATCATTTTAATGACCGGAAAAGGTGGGGTCGGTAAAACCTCGGTTGCTGCGGCCACAGCACTACGTGCAGCAGAACTGGGGTATCGCACCCTAGTCTTGAGTACCGACCCAGCCCATTCGCTGGCAGACAGCTTTGATCGGGAATTGGCGCATGATCCGAAACCGATTCGACCGAATCTGTGGGGAGCGGAGCTGGATGCATTGAGAGAAATGGAGCAAAACTGGGGAGCAGTACGACGCTACATTACAGACGTGCTCCAGGCCCAGGGAATGGATGGGGTGCAAGCGGAAGAGCTTTCAGTTCTACCTGGGATGGATGAAATTTTTGCGCTAGTGCGCATGAAGCGCCATTGCCATGCGGGCGATTTTGATGTCTTGATTGTAGACTCAGCCCCTACAGGCACTGCGCTACGGTTGCTGAGCTTGCCAGAAATTTCTGGCTGGTATGTGCGCCGCTTCTATAAACCCTTCCAGGGTATGGCCAATACGCTAAGTCCGGTATTTGAACCGATTTTCAAGCGGGTCACCGGCTTCTCGCTGCCCAATCGCGAGGTGATGGATGCCCCTTACGAGTTCTACGAACAAATTGAAGCACTGGAACGAGTCCTAACTGATAACGCTCAAACCACCGTTCGATTAGTCACCAACCCTGAAAAAATGGTGATTAAAGAGTCACTCCGAGCTCATGCTTATTTGAGTCTGTACAACGTGGCCACTGACCTGGTAATTGCCAATCGCATCATTCCTGAGCAGGTGAGCGATCCCTTTTTCGCCCGCTGGAAAGAGATGCAGCAGCAGTATCGCCAGGAAATTCAGGAGAACTTTCAGCCTCTGCCCATCAAAGAAGTGCCACTTTACAGTGAAGAACTCTGTGGTTTGAAGGCACTGGAGCATCTGAAGGAAAACCTCTATGGCAATGAAGATCCCACCCAGGTTTATTACCGGGAGACTACGATCCAGGTGATTCAGCAGTCTGAGGGCTACCATCTAGAAGTTTATCTCCCCAATATCCCCAAGGCGCAAATCCATTTGCACAAGACGGGGGATGAACTCAATATTCGGATTGGCAATCATCGTCGCAATCTGGTGCTCCCTCAGGCGTTAGCGACTTTGCAACCGGCAGGAGCCAAACTAGAAGGCGATCATCTGAGGGTTCGATTTGCAACAGATGCTTCAATGCTGCCGGCTGCATAGGGATGATGAACGATTACCTATCGGCCACTTGATTGAGTCTGGCAGTTCACAGCAGTTCTCAGTCAATCATGATGCCAATCGGAAATTAATTCCTCCAGTCCCAGCGTTCTCGCGATCGCCTATTTTCCAACATGAGAAAGGTTTGTCATGGCATCTATCTCTTCAACTCAGTCAAACGTCATTGATCTATCCCCAGCAGAATGGGTTCAATCCTCCAAACCTTTGCGACTGCTCGATGTCAGGAGTCGTTTTGAATACACCTTATTTCATGCACCCAACGCTATCAACCTGAGCTTGCCGCGCATTCTGATGGCTCCGGTGCCGTTGCTACGTAACTGGGCACTGCCGAAGTGGTTTTGGGATCTCTCTAAAGATGAACCGATCGCTATTATCTGCCTGACGGCTCACCGCAGTCCGATCGCAGCTCAAATCCTGGCTAATGTAGGCTTCACCCAAGTGTTTAATGTCACGGGCGGCATGATGGCTTGGCGAAAAGCGGGATTACCTGTCTGTAAAGGCCATTCGGCCTAGCGCCTCCGACCTATTAGTGTCATCTTAGTGTCATCCAGCCCACTCCTTGATGGGGCGTAGCCAGCGATTGGGATAGAATTGGGGGCAATTACATGGGTCGCCGAGCCGAAGGGGCGTTAGCGGCGCAGCTGAATGCCCAGACAGTTGGAACGAAGGTCGCCTGTGAAAGAACCCATGGAGGCCATGCTGTCCGCCCTCTCCTTGGAGATTGGGCTATTCCAGTAGGCCGCCAGCTGCCTGCAGTCGGGCCCGAGCCCGCTTCAACGTCTGCTTGGCTTGGATCGCCCCTTGACGATTATTGGGAGGAACCTGGCCAATGGCGGCTTGAGCGTCTTCATAGGCTGAGCGAGCGGCATCTTTATCGATGCTCTCGCCGCGCTCGGCACCGTTGACAAGAATGGTCACCTCATCATTCTCGACTTCAGCAAACCCTCCCATCAATGCGATCGCAACCCACTCCTTATCGGAGCGCAGCCGCATCACGCCCACATCTAGGGCCGTTAACAGTGGTGCGTGCCCACTGAGAATACCAAGCTGCCCTGTGGTACTCGGCAGAATCACCTCTGCTGCCGACGAATCCCAAACCGTTTTGTCGGGCGCAACCACCCGCACTGTCAATGCCATAGCTGCCTTAAACCACTGCTTGAACGTTTAGAATACCGAGCCTTGCAATATCCCCGGGCAACTGACACTCTCGTCAGCCACCCGCGCTGCTAATCGTTAGCCTTCGGCTTTGACCTTCTCGGCCGCCTCTAGAACCATATCGATGTTGCCCTTCAAGTAGAAGCACTGCTCAGGCACATCGTCCAGCTCGCCATTCAAGATCATCTGGAAGCCTTTGATATTCTCTTCCAGAGAGACATACTGACCAGTCAACCCGGTAAAGACCTCGGCTACAAAGAAGGGCTGAGATAGAAATCGCTCAATCTTACGCGCCCGAGCCACCGTCAGCCGGTCGTCTTCAGACAATTCGTCCAAGCCCAGGATGGCGATGATATCCTGCAACTCTTTGTAGCGCTGCAACGTGGATTGCACCGCCCGAGCGGTTTGATAGTGCTCATCCCCCACCACACTGGGCTGGAGCATCGTAGAGGTAGAGTCTAGGGGATCTACCGCTGGATAAATGCCCTTAGACGCCAGGGCCCGCGACAATACCGTGGTGGCATCCAGGTGGGCAAAGGTGGTGGCTGGAGCCGGGTCGGTCAAGTCGTCGGCCGGCACATAGACGGCTTGGATCGAGGTAATGGAGCCTTCTGTGGTAGAGGTAATGCGCTCCTGCAGGTCTCCCATCTCCGTGCCCAAGGTGGGCTGATAGCCCACAGCCGAGGGCATCCGGCCTAGCAGCGCCGACACCTCAGACCCTGCTTGCACAAATCGGAAAATATTGTCAATGAACAGCAGCACATCCTGCTTATTGACATCCCGGAAGTACTCAGCCATGGTCAGCGCCGACAGGCCCACCCGCATGCGAGCACCAGGGGGCTCGTTCATCTGACCATAGACCAGAGCCACCTTAGACTGGCTCAGGTCTTCAGAGTTAATCACACCAGACTCGATGAATTCGTTATAGAGGTCATTCCCCTCCCGGGTGCGCTCACCCACACCGCCAAACACCGAGACGCCGCCATGCTCTTTGGCAATGTTATTGATCAGCTCCTGAATCAACACCGTCTTGCCGACACCGGCGCCACCAAACAGACCAACTTTACCGCCACGGCGATAGGGGGCCAGCAGATCGATCACCTTAATGCCGGTTTCAAAGACTGACGGCTGCGTCTCTAACTCGGTCATCTTGGGGGCCGGCCGGTGGATCGGCGACGTGTTGTCGAGATTGACGGGCCCCTTCTCATCTACGGGTTCACCCAGGACATTGAAGATGCGACCCAGGGTAGGCGTCCCCACCGGCACGCTGATGGGAGCACCGGTGTCTACCACTTCCATGCCGCGCACCATGCCCTCGGTAGAGCTCATGGCAACAGCCCGTACCTGGGAGTCTCCCAGCAGCTGTTGCACCTCACAGGTAACTGAAATCTCTTTCCCGGTAGGATTGGTGCCCGTGATGCTGAGGGCGTTGTAAATCTGGGGGAGCGCTCCGCCGGGAAACTTCACGTCTACAACGGGGCCAATGACTTGAGTAATGTAGCCGATATTCGTTTTCTCTGCAGTGGTGACCATGCTTGCGCCTATCTCGTGATCAGCTGTTGCGGCGGCTTCCTTAAGACAGTCTTAGGTTCCAAAGCGCCATCCTAAAGCTTATCACTGAAATGTTCCTTAACGATCCCAATCTGTCATCCAGTCATACCGGCAAGTCGGCTCGAGGATCAAAGGTTTCGATGGCTCGCAGTTCTTCATAGAGGGCTTTCTCCCGATCGCTCAGGTAGCTAGGCACCCCGATCCGGACCACCACAATCTGATCCCCGCGCCGCTGCTGGCCCACGGGATAGCCTTTACCCGCCATGCGCAGGCGCTGCCCCGGCTGAACTCCAGCGGGAATAGTCATGCGTACGGGGCCATCCAAAGTGGGCACTTCAATCACGCCGCCCAGGACTGCTTCGCTGGGGGTTAGGGGCAAACGGCAGACGATATCATCTCCCTGCAACGTGAAGAAGGGATGGGGCTCCACTTCAATCCGCAAATAGAGATTGCCACCGCCAATGCCTTGCCCTTTGAGCCGAATCCGGTGTCCGGTAATCATCCCGGGGGGCATATCCACTTCTAAGGAGCGGCCATCTTCTAAGCGAATGCGCTCCCGACCGCCGGCATAGGCCTTTTCCAGGGGGACGGTGAGATTTGCTTCGGCGTCGCGACGACCAGGACGACTACTGGCTACTGTGTAGGCTGTCTTACGCTTACCCGGGCGATAGGGATCCCGTTCTGGCACCTGGCTGCCATTGCTGCCCCCATTGTCGCGATGGCGATTCAGCAGTTGGTCAACGAAATTATCGAAGTCCCGAAATTCGGCAAAGTCAACATCATCCAAGGGAACGCGGCTACTGCGCCCAGCCGCAGACCTATTGCGGCCGAAGGGATTGCTGAATCCCTTCTGTTTCCAAAAGCGACTGAACTCTTCATACTGGGCTCGCTTATCGCTGTCCGAGAGCACTTCATAGGCTTCTCCCAGCAGCTTGAATTGCTCCTCTGCGGTTTTATCCCCCGGATTCATATCCGGATGGTATTGCCGAGCTAAACGACGGTAGGCCCGCTTAATATCTTCCAGCGGCGCATCTCTGGCAACTCCCAGAATCTCGTAATAGTTCCGAAAGTTCTGCATGAATCGTGGCTATTTGACAATGAATAGATTGAACCAAATCAGGAGGGGGCCATCTCCTAGGGCCATGGCGGAGACGGCTGCCCCTAGAACCATTCATCCTCATCACCCCAGTCTTCGTCATCGTAGCGCCTGGGAGGAGCATTATCGGGAGAGGCCGGTTGAGACCGTGGCGGCCCATTGCCCCGATCCTGGGGGGGCTGTCGCCTGGGAGGACGTCCGCCTCGCCGGGAAGCAGCCGGCGGATACTCCATCTTCAGGCCGGTTGTCGTAAGGGGGAGTACTGCGGTCGTCTAGATAATCCTTCCCATACCTGGTTGCGATCCCAATTGTCGCTCGCTGGTGGTTCGGGGGGGATAGGGGTCCCGCGGCTGGGGCCGACGAGGGCGACGCTGATTTGCGGCATGATCCCAATCTCTTCCCCAGGCAGCGGCCGGGGCCCGGCGCGGGGCGGGTGCTCCGTAGTCAGGCCGATTGTCGTAACGGGGAGGACGGCGGTCGTCTAACCAATCGTCTTCCCAACCTAGGTTGCGATCCCAATTGTCGCGATAGCTGGGGGCTGGTTCTGGTTCTGGCTCGCCGCGAAAGGTGCGACGCAGGGTGCCACCGATTTGCCCCAGTAGATCGCCCTCGTCTTCGTCTTCATAGAGATAGGCTTCTCGGTTCAGGTCATACAATTCGTCTTGCAGGTCGGCTTGGGCAATATCAATGCCCCGCTCATCGGCTTGGGCTAGGTAATCGCGCAGTTCCTGAATCAGACTTTCAATGCGGCGGCGGCGGTCGCGGGCGAATTGCATGCCGAAGTCTAGGGCCACTTCTCGCAGTAGCCGCTCGGCCTGATAAGTCAGGGCTTCGGCCCGGTTGCGTTTTTCTACCCGTTCCCGCTGCAACCGATCGGTTTCGGCGAATTCTTCTGCCTCTCGAATCATCTGTTGCACATCGGCCTCCGATAGATTCGAGGCCCCCTGCACGGTCAGCACCTGCTCTCGCCCGGTGGTTTTATCCATGGCGGACACTTGCAAAATGCCGTTGGCATCGATGTCGAAGGCGACGGTGATCTGGGGCACCCCTCGCGGCGCCGGGGGAATGCCCATGAGCTTAAAACGTCCCAGGGACTTGTTGTCGCGGACCATCTCCCGCTCTCCTTGCAAGACATGGATCTCGACGGCGGTTTGATTATTCTCGGAGGTGGAGAAGACGTCGGCGCGCCGCACCGGAATGGTGGTGTTGCGGGGGATTAGTTTCTTCATCACCCCGCCGATGGTCTCTAGGCCTAAGGATAGGGGAGTCACATCTAGCAGCAGGATGTCTTGCAGATCCCGGGTGAGAATGCCGGCTTGGATGGCTGCCCCCACGGCAACCACTTCGTCGGGGTTGACGTTTTGGTTGGGCTCTAGATTAATTTGCGATCGCACCAAATCCTGCACCATGGGCATACGGCTGCCACCGCCCACCAAGACCACTTCATCGATCTGGCTGGGGGAGACCCCGGCATCGGCAAAGGCCCGCTTCAAGGGTCCCCGCAGGCGACTGAGCAAATCGCCGCACATGCCCTCAAACTGGGCTCGAGTCAATCGGGTCTCCAGGTGTTTGGGACCATCCTCAGTCGCGGTAATGAAGGGCAAATTAATCTCGGTGACAGTCACCCCAGACAGCTCAATCTTGGCCTTCTCAGCGGCCTCCGTCAGGCGTTGCAGGGCCTGGCGATCCCGTCGCAGGTCAATGCCTTCCTGCTCTAAGAATAAATCCGCTAACCAATCGACGATCCGCTGGTCAAAGTTCACCCCGCCCAGTTGATCATCGCCAGCGGTAGCCCGCACCTCAAAGACACCGTCGCCCACGTCTAATAGGGAGACATCGAAGGTGCCACCGCCTAAATCAAACACCATGATGGTTTGACTGTAGGATTGCTCCAAACCATAGGCCAAAGAAGCAGCCGTGGGCTCATTTAGGATTCGCTTCACCTCTAGCCCGGCAATGCGCCCGGCATCCCGAGTCGCTTGGCGTTGAGCATCATTAAAGTAGGCTGGCACCGTAATCACGGCCCCCGTCACCGGCTGTCCCAAATAGCGACTGGCTTCATCCGCCAACTTACGCAGAATCATGGCGGAGAGCTCTTCCGGCGCAAAACTCTTTTCCAATCGCGGACAGTCCAAGCGAATCCCACCGGATTCCTGCCGCCGAATGGTATAAGGGACCTGCTTCAGCTCTGGTGGGAGTTCGGCATACCGCCGTCCCATGAAGCGTTTGACCCCGTAGAAGGTATTCTGTGGATTCAACACCGTTTGTCGCCGGGCCATTTGACCCACCAATCTCTCTCCTTCCTTGCTGAAGGCAACTACGGACGGGGTGGTGCGCATCCCCTCGGCATTGGCAATGACAATAGGCTTCCCCCCTTCCATCACCGCTACAACTGAGTTGGTGGTGCCCAGGTCAATGCCGACTACTTTACCCATCCGTCTTGGTCTCTCCTCGTGTGTCCGACGTGTGCGCTACATCCTAGCGCCCTACTCACCCTGTTGACTCAGAGTCTGTTCCCACAGTGGCCAAGCTATGACCGCACCTCAGGACGACAAGTAGAAGCAGCATGACGCGATAGGATAGACACTTTTCTTAATAATAAAGCCTGGTATCCTAGCTAGGCTTCGATTCTATAGCAACCGCCACAAAGCTTTGTAGGACCATGGCTAGCGTGCTCCTGAGTGTGAAGCTGCCACAGAGGCATCCTGTCCTCAGCCATCTGGCCAGTACTACGCCTATATCTATTACATCTATTACGCCTATATATATAGTAGAACCGGCTACAGGGCGGTATATAGTGCAACTGGCTGTATCGGGGATGACTTCCCCGCGGTCCTTAATGGCAATCCAGGGCAGGCTCAGGCACTTTCTTGGGGCCCAGAGCAAGACGATGGCAGAATTTATTGCTACAATACAGAGCCGAACGCGGATGTGGCGGAATTGGTAGACGCGCTAGATTTAGGTTCTAGTGCCTTCGGGCGTGAAGGTTCAAGTCCTTTCATCCGCATCATCACAGTTGTTATCCAGTCTCTTGCCGGCTGTGGCAAGGGAGATGGGCGCTCGCCAGATCATCTCTAAGCTATCTCTGCAGACGAGAGAGCATCGGCGATGGACCACGCCTCGATACTATAGAGACAACACTCTCTCATTGAGGCGATTTGTGCTGCTCTCCAAAGGCTTTGAAGTCGAACTCTACACAGGTACCCCGGCAGGCAACATTGTGGGCTTGTCAGATCGGATCGTGGCCGATCTGAATGGATTTGTCCGTGAACCCGATAGTCGCAATGTTGAATACACTACTCCCCCCCTGCGTCGTTATGAGCAGCTCTTATGCGAATTAGTCAGACCCCGTCAGCAGCTGCGCGCCTACCTAAAGCAGTTGGGGAACTACACGCTGATTCCTGGCAGCAGCTTGGCCCTAGGAGATACCCACCGATTCTATCGGTCTGACCCTGATAATCCTTACCACACCTATATTGAGCACACCTATGGCACCAAGGTTGTCACCGCCAGTGTGCATATCAACATTGGCATTGCGAATCCCGAGTTGCTAATGCAAGCTTGCCGTTTAGTGCGAGTGGAAGCGCCCCTCTACTTAGCCTTGACGGCCTCATCTCCTTTCTTAGGGGGGCAGATCACAGGGGCTCATTCTAGCCGTTGGCGCGTCTTCCCGAAAACACCGCCCCAAGTGCCTCTGTTTGAAAGCCATCAGCACCATATTCAGTGGACAGAACACCAGCTAGAGCAGGGGTCTATGCAAAATGTGCGCCACCTATGGCTATCGGTGCGCCCCAACGGCGATCGCCGTCCCTATTGCCTGAATCGTCTCGAGTTGCGGATCTGTGACTTAGTCAGTGATCCGGTTCAGCTGTTGGCGGTGACGGCGTTACTGGAAGCTCGGCTGTTGCAATTGTTCCAGGATCCCAGTCTCGATCCGCTGGAGTCGAGCCAATTAGCGGCCCACACTCGGGCTGACGAGCTCTTGCAGCTGACAGATGCCAATGAGATCGCCGTGGCCGATCAGAGTCTGGAGGCCCAACTGCGGCACTGGCGTGATGGTAGCCCCATCTTGGCCGCCGATTGGCTGCAGCAACTCTATGATCAGGTCTGGCCCACGGCTAAGGCCTACGGCATCAGCTGCTTTCTGGTGCCCCTGAAAAAAATTCTGCGCCAGGGCAACGAGGCCCAGCTGTGGTTACGCCAAGCCCAGACTGCTAGTGTCTCTCAGGTGGTGGTACAGGCCATTGACACCATGCGGCGTCAGGAAGAGGGCCTGAGCGACGATATCTGTGAACCGAAGGTTGCCTAAGGGGGGATGGGGCTGCCAATGGATGTTGAGCTTGTGGCCACGTGGCAGGCACTAGGCTTGACATCAGTGGCTCGCCTGGATTAGCGGCCCCGATCGGTTGTCGGGATCACCGATATATTAAAAAATTCTATAGCTCCGTCGCTATCCTGAGCGGTCGGCTGGTAGTTAAGGAGCCAGTGTGCTAAAGAAGCGTGTATGCCTCGGGTCGTGTTAGTAAATCCGCAGATTCCGCCCAATACTGGCAATATTGCCCGAACCTGTGCCGCCATGGCTCAGGAATTGCATTTAATCAAGCCCTTGGGCTTTGAATTGAGTGATCGCTACTTGAAACGAGCGGGTCTGGACTATTGGCCCCATGTCAGCCTCAAGGTCCATGAGGATTGGGACAGTTTCGCCCATCACCGGGACCAGCGCGGCGGCCGCTGGATTGGCTTTAGTACTTCAGGAGAGCAGAGCTATATCACTTTTGAATTTCACCAGGATGATTGGCTATTATTCGGGGCGGAGACGACGGGGTTATCTAGGACGGTGCTGGCTCGGTGCGATCGCACCCTACATATTCCGATGATTCAACCCCAGGTTCGCAGTCTCAATCTCTCCGTTAGTGTCACCATTGGCCTGTTTGAGGCCCTACGTCAGCTGAACCAGATCCAGTAACCGCGCACCGACTCGAGGCCAGACATCCAGCCGAGTCTCCATGATTTTGAATTGAATTGGCTCTATCACTGCAACGTTGAACAGCGACTCAATTGATAAGCAATCCTGACCGCATCTTATCCCAGCTCAGCAACTCCTTCCTCTCCAGAGAAGACCTGCCCATAAAATTGGTTGCCGAGACTACGAAACAGGCGATTTTTCAATAAGGATTTTCTATGGAACCATCCCCGCTATCACCGGGTAGTCTATTTTCTCTTGACAGGAGATTCCCCCGGGTTAAAACCTTCGATGAAGTGCTCCTCGACCAGATGCTGATTCAATCATTTTGACGCCATAATGCCCTGAGACAACTAGCGTAAGGGTTGAAGCGCATGTCTTGACACTGTCAAAGATTAGACATTTTTATGGCGATGAAAAGTTGGACTTAAAAAATCCCTGAGTTAGTAAAGTCCACCAGAGCTTTTATCGGCTTTTATCGTTGACCTATGCATCAAGGCGAATAATTGAATTTTATGGGCACTCATGTAAAGGTTGCCTAAGTTGCTAAGGCTAGGGTAATGTTACCTAGTCAAGGCCAATCTCCGGTGGAAAACCACCATGCTCGATGTTTCACACCGCATCCTTCGGCATACGTCATCGTTAGCCTCAAGGTGGGTCGGTGTTGTGGAAACAGTTGAACGCTGGTCTAAGGAGGTCGTTCCTTGAAACGAGCATTTTCGCAGGAGCCTACGTCGAATCCTGATTCATCCTCGATGGATAGGACTAGGCCAGGGCTTACAGGAGGCTGTTCTAGAGTGCGCCAATCCGCTGCTGTGTTAGGTTTAGCACTCTCTGTCGGTGCCTCTGGAACGTTGATGCCCCGTTCTACGGAAGCTCTAGCGGCAACTCTGCCCGCAGAGTATTCGGCGGCAGCTCTAGGGACTAGCGCGCCAGATGCAACAGCATCGTCCCCGACGCTTTCTCAGCAGGCCGTCTATCACACCGTTGAAGCAGGCGAGAGCCTTTGGCATATCGCTCACCTACACCAGGTAGATGTCAAGGCACTGAAGCAAGCCAATAGTATGGCTCCTGACCATACGTTACAGGTAGGTCAGGTGTTGCGAGTCCCCGTAGAAGCAGCCTCCCCTGAGGCGGCAGCGGTGGAATCGCCAGTTCATTTGGCAGTTCAGTTACCCGATAGCGCTGCCAGCAGCAGCGTTAAATTGTCTGTGGGAGGTAGCGTCGAAGCGGCTCCGGTAGAATCAGCCTCGGCCCCAACCACTGCTACTATTGCCATGGCAGAGGCCGAGGCAGCCACTGCATCGTCTGACGCTTCCATGCCTGCTGGTCAGCAGACCATGGCTTCCCTGGTTAGCCGTCAGCAGTCCGCCACTAAGCCAGCAGAAGCTCCTGGGGGTGCAGCCGCTGAACCAGCGGCTGTGGATCAAGCGGGGACCCTCACGTCTGACTCGACCGTTGAGGCTCATCCTGAGGAGCGTTCAGGCTCCTCTGAGGTAGCGGCCTATCGGGTTCAGGCAGGCGATACCTTGTCTCACATTGCCTCTAAGCAAGGTGTTTCGAAAGACATGCTGGCTCGAGCCAATGGCTTGAGTGACCCAGACAAGATTGTGGTGGGAGACACCCTGCATCTGCCTGAGTCAGAGACACTGCCTGCCAGGTCAGCCGCAGCCCCTCCAGAAGCCAGTCAACCCCGCTCGGCCGAGATAGCTGCAATCCCTGCATCCCAGCTCACCATCGACGCTGCTGTCCCTGCACCTGGTAGCACTGCCCAGCTGGGACAGAGTCATTCTCGGCAGGCACCCGGG
This sequence comes from Halomicronema hongdechloris C2206, assembly GCF_002075285.3. GTDB lineage: Bacteria > Cyanobacteriota > Cyanobacteriia > Phormidesmidales > Phormidesmidaceae > Halomicronema_B > Halomicronema_B hongdechloris. The sequence goes on from NZ_CP021983.2 coordinate 4,592,993, forward strand.
CACCTGGTATCTCCAGTGACAGCGGCTGTAGAAGAGGGCACCTTAGAGCAGACTACAGGGCCGGAAACCCCGAGCCAGTTACCGAGATCGGTGACGCTGTCGACAGATTCTTCGTCGACAGATGCCTCTGTGGCCAACTTGCTGGCAGAGGTGCGATCGCTACAGCAATCAGACACTAAAGAGGTCATCGCGGCCCATCCTGGCCAACAAGTCACGGAGCAGTCGGCAACTGAACCGTCTACAGCCGGTAGCAACCACGCCGTCATTGAAGAAAAAGACGTCGTTTCCTCTCCGTCTGAACGGCCATTAGGCGTAGCTGAACGGGAGTTACTCGCGGCGGCGCCCCTCGGTTCCGAAATCTACGCTCCCATTAACCGCTCCTCGGTGGGACGCCAGGTTTCTCCAGATATGCCCCTACTGCCAGGGCCAGAAGAATACCTGCCGGAGGCTCCCAATCGGTTTGACGGCTACACCTGGCCCGCTCGAGGCACATTGACCTCCGGCTATGGCTGGCGCTGGGGCCGTATGCACCGAGGCATTGATGTGGCTGGCCCCGTGGGCACTCCCATCGTGGCTGCGGCAGATGGCACAGTAGAGCGAGCTGGCTGGAACTCCGGTGGCTACGGCAATCTGGTGGATATTCGTCATCCTGACGGCAGTATGACTCGCTATGCCCACAATAGCCGCCTATTGGTGCGAACTGGGCAACAGGTGCGGCAAGGGCAACAGATTGCTGAAATGGGGAGTACCGGCCGTAGCACCGGCCCTCACCTGCACTTTGAGATCCATCTGCCAGGGCAGGGTACGGTGAACCCAATTGCCCATCTCCCGTCCCGCTAAGGCTATTGGCGACTTGAGCAAGGCACATTCATTCGGGGTCTTGCTCAAGTTTTAGCCCCATCAACTGAATGGGCTGTTAACGCACCGATTGATTTCGTGATATCCTTCTAGAGTTGTCAAAAATCGGCAGTTGTCAAAAATCGGCGGTGGCTTTTGCCGTTAGGCAACTATGGCTCAGTAGCTCAGCGGTAGAGCAGGGGACTCATAAGCCCTTGGTCGCGTGTTCAAATCACGCCTGAGCCATCCTACAGCATTGGTTAGCTAGCCTAAGACCCTGCCAATCCATTAACTACCCGTTGGGTTGGATCTGTAGCACTGAGATTCCAGGAGTATAGTGGGATCTTCAGAGAGTTGAGCCGCTCAATGAGTGGTACTTTAAAGCGGTTGGACCGTGATACAGTCGTAACGTTGCGCCGCGATCAGCTGGTGCCACCTTCGACAGCTGATATGTCGAGTAAGCTGCGACAGTATCTTTGTAGGAGACCGAGTTCATGACGTCCCAGACTGAAGGCTGCCTCCGAGTTGGTCAAGCTGCACCTGACTTTACGGCAACCGCCGTTGTCGATCAGGAGTTCAAGACCATTAAGCTGTCTGATTATCGGGGCAAGTATGTGGTGCTGTTCTTCTATCCTCTAGATTTCACCTTTGTCTGTCCAACTGAAATCACGGCGTTTAGCGACCGATACGGTGAATTCAAGGAGCTCAACACCGAAATACTGGGAGTTTCTGTCGATAGTGAGTTTTCCCATCTTGCCTGGATTCAAACCGACCGTAAGATGGGAGGAGTGGGTGATTTGAACTATCCCCTGGTGTCAGACATCAAAAAAGACATCAGCACTGCTTACAATGTGCTAGATCCTGATGCTGGAGTGGCTTTGCGGGGCCTCTTCCTCATCGATAAGGACGGCGTCATTCAACACGCTACCGTCAATAATCTGTCCTTTGGCCGTAACGTGGATGAAACCCTACGGGTTTTGCAGGCCATTCAATATGTGCAAAGCCACCCGGATGAGGTCTGTCCTGCTGGTTGGCAACCCGGCGACAAGACCATGACCCCCGATCCGGTCAAGTCTAAGGAGTTTTTTGCCTCCGTGCAGTAAACGCCAGTTGTCCAGGCACTGTAATTCATCCATCTACCTGCCGCCGAGTTGATTGAGGAGTGAGTGTTTGAGATCGGCAAGGGTGTCATGGCTGTGACAGCCTTGCCAAGGGATGGGGTGAAATGACCCCCGATTGTCGGACACAAGGCTAAGAGCAGTATCCTTGTTCCACGAAAGGGGGCACCTATGATGCGGCGGTGGCGATTAACCCGGACGACCACGAAGCGCTCTACAACAAAGGCTTGGTGCTAGCTGAATTAGGGCGCTATGAGGAGGCGATCGCCGTCTATGACGTCGCCCTGGCAATTAACCCGGATTGTCAACTCGCGATTAACAATAAGCAGACTGCCCTCGAAGCTCTATCAAGCCAGGGGCATGAAGCTAACGCCAATGCTTTTTGGAAATCATTGGCCGTTGGTGGCAATCGCTGCGTCGCCCCTAAAATTGATCACGCCTACAGCATCGACGGTCTACTGCACCAGGCACAAGTCGCCATCAACAACGCCCTCAACCACGAGCAAATTCTCACCACCCTCAGCGACTTTGGCTACACCGCCGATCGCATCCAGCAGGGCAAGGCCCTCTACGCCGCGGCTCTCAACGCCCAAGCCACCCAGCAACGGAAGGCAGGAGCGCAACGATCCGCCACCGCCGAGCTGGAGGCCAACCGCGCCGTGGCCAACGCCACCTACATGCGCCTGCTCAAGATCGCTCGCGTCGCCTTTAGGGGGGATGTTGGCATTGCCACCCAGCTAAGCCTGAACGGCCAGCGTAAGCGCCCCCTGGCCGGTTGGCTGGCCCAGGCCAACCAGTTCTACACCAACGCCCTGGCCAATGCCGCTGTGCTAGAGGGCTTCAGCGCCTTTGGCATCACCGCCGACAAGCTCCAGGCCGGCCTCGCCCAGGTTCAGGCCGTGGCCGCTAGCAACCTCAGCCAAGAGCGAGAAAAAGGCGAGGCCAAGCCGCCACCCAGGCCCGCGACGCCGCTCTGGATGCCCTGCAAGGCTGGCTCAGCGACTATCTGGCCATTGCCAAAGTCGCCCTGGAAGACAATCGGCAGCTGCTAGAGGCCCTAGGCGTGTTGCAGCGAGCCTAGCTCAAAGGGCGATCGCACCCCAGGGGCACCACCGACCTTCCTTAACACCTTTAACCAGAAGCCCGGTTTTCAAAAACTGGGCTTCTCTCTCTACAAAATGAGCAGCAAATTTGAACTCATCGGCGGCCTGACCGATATCGAAGTGATTGCGGTCAACTTATCGATCCGGGAGTTACAGCGGCTTAAAGATGCATTTGGTGGGCGGCGATGGCGAAAGCTCAAGGGTGTGGGACTGGTTCGGTTCCCAAATGGAGAAGTGCGTCGGGCTGAAGTTCACTGGTATGAAGCCCACGGAATTGGTCGGCGTAAAATGAAAGTTAAGCGTGTCTTGGATTAGGGCCGATGAACTCATCTGATGCCAATGTGCAATTTGCTATCTGTGTCTCCGGTGAAGCGGATGGAGACATCGAAGCGTGGAAGGTTTATCGAGTGCTGCCAGATGAAAATGCTGACGCCGTTGGGTGTCTGCGGATCATTGACGAATCAGGTGAAGATTATCTGTATACGAAGGAGCAGTTCGTTTTTGTGGACTTGCCGGAAGAAGCGCGATCGCAGTTGTTAGCGGCGATTGCCCAGTAGCTTCCCGTTTCTGTCTGGGGGCGATCGCACCCCCACCTTTCCCGTTGTCTCCAAAGACCAACTCTACGAGTTTCTCGCCACCTGCCAACAAGATGAAGTTGAAGCCAAGCCAGAATTTCACAATCTATTGAGATCTGCTGTATCTGAAAAGCCCTGATTCTTAGATGAGGCCCTAATATGTCAAAACAAATACCCAGGGATGGAGAAATTCATATTACCCCAACACTTAGCAGATGAGCCGCCTCGACCGGATAAAAGCCAAATCCTTTGGCTGGGCCGCGATGCCCCTTCTTTCCTTGGGCTCCTTGTGAGCGCTTAGACTCGCGGCGCTTGCTCGATGATGGCTCTTCTGGTTTCGCTTGGCGCTGACTCAAGGTATCGCTGGAGGGGGGACGGGATGAATTTCTCGAATTTTGCTTGAGTTGCTCTTCAATGTGCGCAAGACGCTCACTCAACACCATCACCACGGCTTGCACACTGGCAGGGGTTGCATCCCAATCGGCTTTGGGAATTTCAATTCCGGCAATGGTGATGGTTTCGCTCATGGTCTACACGTTAACCGATTCAGAGTGCTCAAATTCCGATTTCTTCGTTAAGCTCTGAAACAGATACGTTATAAGCTAGGGTGAAGGACTCTGGTGGCTGGGGCTCAAGCCTGAACCGTAATTAAGATTTACGCTCTAGGTTTAAAGACTGGCTTAGGTCAGTGCCGCTGTTAGATGCTGGTTAAAGCTTAGAGGCTAGTTGAAGGCTGCAACCAGTGGTTTGATGGCAGCTGCTGGGGGCATTAATCCAACCTCAACCTCGGCTTTCAGGTAAGTTGACTGAGGTAAAGGTGGCCGGAAACGGGTTGCTATCGCCAGAGGAGTGAATCATGACTGCTGAAGAGCCAAGGCATTCAGAATCAGATGCTGCTGAGGAAGAGGCTGCAGCATCCGTTCCAGAGCCGCTAACCCTAAGGGAGGCTTCCTCTGCTAATAATAGCCAGAATAGTCAGGCTAACGGTGATCGGTCCGTTGCTGAAGCTTCGCACCGCCAACGATGGCAGCGTGGGTTAGAGTGGGCTAGTGGCGGTTGGCAGACTCTGTGTCAGTCTCTCCAAACTGGCCTGCCGCGGGGTGTTCGTCGCTGGTTGCCTATGCTGGTTCGCAGCCGCTTGTGGTTAGGGAGCTTAGTGGTGCTGGGGATACTAGTCGTGATGGTTAGCTCATTCAATACTTCCAACACGTCGTCGGAGCAAGTAGCCAAGCGCGATGCTCCCTCTACCCAGGCCAAGCCAGCCTCTACTCCGGAGAAGCCTGAAGCTATGGCAATGATGCCTGACCCTCAGCTCATTGCTGATATCCAGGCTCAAGTGGCCGATATTACGGCCACCTATGCTGAGGATCTGATTCAGTCGGTGCAGGCAGAATTTGCTAACGGGGTTCTCACAATTCATATCAGCGATGACTGGTATACCCTGATGCGATCGCAACAAACCCGCCTCAGCCAAGATCTGCTACAGCGAGCCCAGGAGCTATCTTTTTCGAAGCTGTATCTGCGAGATCCCCAGGGGAACTTGGTGGCCCGCAGTCCAGTCATTGGATCTAATATGGTGATTTTGCAGCGAGATTCCCCGCCGATCGATGAACCCACCGCTAGCTATTTATTTCGCATCAAAGTAGGAGACGACACTGAAATTAGCTGGCCCCAGTAGGGATAGACGCCTGCTACGGCTCCGTAACCCCTAAGGAGACAACGATACCCATTGATCCGATAGCAGTTGGCCGGCAAGTGAATGCGTCGAGGTATGCAGATGGGCCGTGGCAGCTACTCTCCATAGCAGTCCCCTAGATGTTCATAGCTTATTCATCCAGTTGTCATTTCATCTTCAGACTCAGCGGTAATAGTAGAGACAACTTGGGCAGGATAGATATACGAGCGTTGTTTATGACGTCACCGGCAGTACGGCTATCCCTATGGAAGACCGCCCTGGAGAATCCCATTGCTGCCGGCACAATGAAGAGTGTGTGGAGGAGCCTAAAAGAGTGCTGGGATGCCCCAATTGTTGTTAGTGAATCTAATAGGAATGATTAGAGGAAATTGAGTGCCATCACTTTACGCAACATTTAAGTTGTTATAGTATGTAAACGTGAACTCATAACGGATCCGATTTGCGGCCAATTTCCTCAACGGCCACCAATTGGTGTCATTCACTCCAGCAGTAGACGACCTAGCGCCTCAGCCATTGAGTCGGCAATGCTAGTGCAGGCAGCTTAAAGCAGTAATTCGTGCAGGTTATCGCTGTTGCCTTCCCCCAAAGCGCCACGTGTGACTAACGGGGGTTTTGTTATCTGAATTCGTTGCTGGTTCAAAGCCTGCATCTCCTTGTCTATTCTAATCGCGAACTATCGAGCAGATTTGTCAGCGGAGGCGAATCATCCCCATGCCAAAGACCAAAACCCGTAACTCCAACGCTCAACCCTTATTTACAGCCGATGCCGTGCGCAGTTACCTGCATGAGATCGGTCGTGTTCCTCTGCTGACCCATGAGCAAGAGATTGTTCTAGGCAAGCAAGTGCAGCAAATGATGACTCTGCTGGATACTAAAGAGGCTCTCGAAGACCGTCTAGATCGAGAGCCTACCCCGGCAGAGTGGGCTGAGGCGGCAGACATTCCAGAGGCAGAGCTGAAGACTAAGTTGCGTCAAGGGCAACGGGCTAAGCGCAAAATGATTGAGGCCAATTTGCGCTTGGTCGTCGCCATTGCCAAGAAGTATCAGAAACGGAATCTAGAATTCCTGGACTTGATTCAGGAAGGCACCCTGGGGCTAGAGCGAGGAGTAGAAAAATTTGATCCCACGAAAGGGTATAAATTTTCTACCTATGCCTACTGGTGGATTCGCCAAGCCATTACTCGGGCCATTGCCCAACAGGCACGCACTATTCGGTTGCCCATTCACATCACCGAAAAGCTGAACAAGATCAAGCGAATCCAGCGGGAACTCTCTCAGAGTCTGGGGCGTAGCCCTAACGCGATCGAGATTGCCGACGCCTTAGAGCTAGAGCCCAAGCAGGTGCGTGATTACCTGCTGATGGCGCGTCAGCCCATCTCCTTGGATGTGCGCATTGGTGATAACCAAGACACAGAACTGCAAGAGCTACTGGAGGACGATAGCGTGTCTCCAGAAAACTATACGGTGCAGGAGTCCCTCAAACAGGATATTCGTGACCTGCTTGCAGAACTAACCCCCCAGCAAAAGGAAGTGATTACCCTGCGCTATGGCCTCGAAGATGGCAACGAATTATCTCTGGCCAAGGTGGGCCATCGCATGAACATCAGTCGGGAACGAGTGCGTCAACTCGAACAACAGGCTCTCAAGCATCTGCGTCGGCGCAAGGCAGACGTGCGTAGTTACCTAGCTAGCTAAGTATAGATGCCTAGGGGATGGGTTTCTCTATTGTTATGTCTCTGTCAGCGAATCTGCGGGGCGTCCTCCAGCGACGCCCCGTTTCTGATGATAAGCGAGCTTGTCCTCCCCCAAATGTGTTCGGTAACCCCCCCTTCAGGGAAACGAGCTAGACCCGCACTATAGAAATAGCTGTCAAGCCGGAGCATTATACTTATGGGAAAAGTAGTCGGAATCGACCTCGGGACTACCAACTCCTGCGTAGCTGTGATGGAAGGCGGTAAGCCAACTGTCATCGCTAACGCCGAAGGATTTCGCACCACCCCCTCAGTGGTTGCCTACGCTAAAAACGGCGATCGCTTGGTTGGGCAAATCGCCAAGCGCCAAGCCGTGATGAATCCAGAAAACACCTTCTATTCAGTCAAACGCTTCATCGGCCGTCGCCATGATGAGGTGAAAAACGAGGCGACTGAGGTCTCCTACAACGTGCTGAATGTGGGCAACAACGTTAAGCTAGATTGCCCCCAGGCTAGTAAGCAGTTTGCACCGGAGGAGATCTCGGCCCAGGTACTGCGCAAGCTGGCGGATGATGCCAGTAAGTACATTGGCGAGTCAGTGACCCAGGCTGTTATTACCGTACCGGCTTATTTCAACGACTCCCAACGCCAAGCCACCAAAGACGCCGGTAAGATTGCTGGCTTGGAGGTTCTCCGGATCATCAACGAGCCTACAGCGGCTTCGTTGGCTTATGGTCTCGATAAGAAGAGTAATGAAACCATCCTAGTCTTTGACTTAGGGGGGGGCACCTTCGACGTCTCCATCCTAGAAGTCGGCGACGGAGTCTTTGAAGTGCTAGCCACCTCAGGGGATACTCACTTAGGTGGTGATGACTTTGACAAGAAGATCGTTGACCATCTGGCCACTGAATTTCAGCACCAGGAAGGGATTGATCTGCGTAAGGACAAGCAGGCGCTGCAACGGTTAACGGAAGCCGCCGAGAAGGCCAAGATTGAGCTCTCCAGTGTTAGCCAGGCAGAGGTGAACCTGCCCTTCATCACGGCAACCCAGGATGGTCCTAAGCACTTGGAGATGACCCTAACCCGGGCCAAGTTTGAAGAGCTGTGTGCCGACCTGATCGATCGCTGTCGTGTTCCCGTCGAGAATGCGCTCAAGGATGCCAAGCTCAATAAGGGCGACATCGACGAGGTAGTACTGGTTGGGGGGTCTACTCGCATCCCAGCCGTGCAAGACGTCGTTAAGAAAGTTCTGGGTAAAGATCCCAACCAGAGCGTGAACCCGGACGAGGTGGTTGCCATTGGTGCGGCAATTCAAGGAGGAGTCTTAGCCGGGGATGTGAAGGATATCCTACTGCTGGATGTGACTCCCCTATCTCTCGGGGTTGAGACCCTCGGTGGGGTCATGACTAAACTGATTAGTCGCAACACCACGGTGCCGACTAAGAAGTCTGAGGTCTTCTCGACGGCGGTAGATGGCCAGACCAATGTGGAGATCCATGTCCTGCAAGGTGAGCGGGAGATGGCCAATGACAATAAGAGCCTAGGAACCTTCCGATTGGATGGTATTCCCCCGGCTCCTCGAGGCGTGCCTCAAATCGAGGTGACCTTTGACATTGACGCCAACGGCATTCTCAATGTCACCGCTAAGGATAAAGGCACCGGTAAAGAGCAATCCATTACCATCACTGGGGCGTCCACCCTGGATGAGAATGAGGTCGAGCGCATGGTGCAGGAAGCGGAACAAAATGCCACTGCTGACCAGGAGCGTCGCGAGCGCATCGAGTTGAAGAACCAAGCCGATTCTCTGGCGTATCAAGCTGAGAAGCAGATCGGTGAACTGGGCGATAAAGTCCCTGCTGCCGAAAAAGAGAAAGTGGAGGGGCAAATCAAGGCTCTGAAGGATGCCGTAGCCCAAGAAGACTACGATCAACTCAAGGCTCTGACCACAGAACTGCAACAATCTCTGTACACCATTAGCAGTAACATCTACCAGCAGGCAGGAGGCCCCGATGGCGCCACCCCTGGTGCAGGTCCCGAGGCTGCTGATGGCGGCGGCAGTGGTAGTTCCGGCGGAGACGATGATGTAATCGATGCCGAGTTCTCTGAGACAGATTCCAATAAATAGAGACAGCGAGGAATCAGCGGGATCGACGAATCGTCGATCTCGAACTCGCTCCGGCTAGCAACGAGCGGATGGTCAGTGGCCATCCGCTTTCTTATGGACCAGCTGTTTGAATGAGGAAATAATGCGTTCATGTTGCAGAGTTCGAAAGACTACGAAGATTAATGTGATCTGCTGTCAATGCGAGCTACCTTTGTTAAAAGGAGAGTAATCTGCTTCGCCAGGATTCTCTGCCATGATTGAGTCATCGCTTGCCCACCTGCAGATGGCATCTAGTCAGCCGCAACGACTACGGGAGCAGGTGCAAATTGCCTTAGCCATCGCTGATGCATCGACGTTGCGATCGCTACTGACAGAGAGCACCCCTCCCCTGGCCTTGAGTGATCGCATTGGTGTCCTGCGGGCTGAAGTAGGTGTGCCCTTGCCGGAGGGGGGCAAACGGGCAATGGATGGGGTGCTGTGGGTAGAGTCAATCGAATGTGCCCTAGCTGGATCGCGTCCTGACCTGGCGGCCCAGCCTTCGGGGTCTGACCACCAACCCTACCAGGATTTGACCCGTTGCCACTCGGAGCTGCATACCCTGGCCCAGAATATTTCCCTCTCAGAGGCGATTGCCCTCTTGTCCCATGCCGGGTTCCAGAGTGAGCAGATCAGTCAAATTTTGCATTTGCCGGCCCAGGCCTGGCACCGAGATTGGTGGTATCAGAGCGACCTGTCTGGGCACTTGACCCTGCCGTTTTGTCGGGCCATTCGGACCCGTCGGTTTGCCGATGGCCGCTTTAGCCTACAGTATCGGGATTTCTATGCCTTGGAGCCACCTCCGTGTTTCCAGGGCATCGAAGTAGCCATTCCCGTTGAGTTCAAGCCAGCCGACCAAGGATTTGGTGAAACGCTGGAACGGGTGAATGGAGCCCGTCGCCATTGGGGCACGGACAAGGCCTTGGTCATCAGTGAAACTCTGTCTGAACTGGAGGTGCAAGGCTTGACCCGGCAAGGGGTGAGTCTGTATCAACCCCGCCCTCAAGCGTTGCCCCAGGCAGCAGATTGCAGCCGCTGCCATCAGGCTAACTGCCCTCTCCAGGGTCGAATTCATTCCCCGGTGTTAACCTGCCAAAGCTACGACCCTTAAGGCTAGTCCCGAGCTCAGGCGAGGGTGAGCTGTTAATTTATGGCCGGGGTGGGTGACGTCGGGCGGAAATGCCTAGCATGGGCAACGATGGCCGTGAGGTTTTATCGGGTAGGGCGTAGATAGGAGGTGTCTCAGGAAGATTTGCTGAGCGCCGTTGTCCTTGCCACCACCGCCATGCGATGGTCAAAGACCGGCCCCGCAGGGCCATCGCCCCCCCCCGCCATGGCCAGGCCAAACGCCGCCAGAGAGGGACTGCCATCGAGTCCGCCCAGCAACACATCGACCATACCGGCGGTGACGGCGATACTGACCAGACGCTGACGCCGGTAGGTTGTCTTGAGCCAGTATGTCCAGGGGCGATTCATCTAATTCGGGGTATCGAATTCGGGTTATTAAATCAACAGGTGCGATTGCCCACCGACTCCATTAACCGACTAGATTAACCAGCGTATGCCAGCCTCTCCTCGATGCAGCCGAGGGAATATGCTCCTACCTTAGCATGCCCTTTTCAGAGACAATGGGGTCACGCAAGAGCATACTCAGGCGCCCCCCTCAGGTCAGCCCCAGCCAGGTGAGAATTCCCTTGCCGGTGAGGAGTTCGAATCAACACCACTAGCACAAATCCCACCATGGCAGCTCGGCCATCTCAGCCGTTCGGCATACTCGTTGAAGCCAGTCTTCGGCGCTCTAGGTTAGGCCTAACGCTAGGTTCCATATCAGCCATGGATGATTGTTGACAAGACTATACCAAGTCTCGACCCAGGTCTCGACCCAGGTCTCGACCCAGGTCTCCGACTTGGACAAGGTTTGATACTCCTACTATTGATGAGGCGGCCCATTTCAGTCAATGGTGGAATACCGTCCCTCTTTTCCCCCATCTGCTCGCCGGGTTTGAGCCAGGGCACTCCAGCGTCTCCCAGCGGAATGCTCTTAAGCTGAAGACCAATGGGCACGAGGAAGAACTATGCAAATTGGCATTCCCAAGGAAATCAAAGACCAGGAATTTCGAGTTGGGCTCAGTCCTAACAGTGTCAAGGTCTTGCGGGAACAGGGAACATCGTCTCGTCGTGCAAACAGGGGGCTGGGCTCGGCGCTGGCTTCAGCGATGAAGCCTATGGCCAGGCGGGGGCCGAGATGGTCGCTACAGCGGCAGAGGCCTGGAATCAGACCCTGGTGGTGAAGGTCAAAGAACCCTTGCCGGCCGAGTATCCGTTGATGCAGCCAGGGCAGATTCTCTTTACCTACTTGCATTTGGCGGCTAACCGTTCCCTAACCCAGCAACTGATGGCCAGTGGTGTGCAGGCCATTGCCTATGAAACCGTGGAGGTCAAACCAGCACCGGCCCTTGCTGACGCCAATGAGCATTATTGCCGGGCGTCTCTCGGTGCAGTTTGGCGCTCATTATCTAGAACGGCAACAGGGGGGGCGGGGCGTGCTGTTAGGCGGAGTGCCAGGGGTACGACCAGCCCATGTGGCTATCCTGGGCGGCGGTGTGGTCGGCACCGAAGCTGCCAAAATGGCAGTGGGATTAGGCGCCCGGGTGCAGCTTGTCGATATCAATGTGGAGCAATTGGGCTATCTAGAAACCCTCTTCGGCTCCCGAGTAGAGCTGCTCTACAGCAGTCAGCCAGAGATTCAACGGGTAGTGCCCGACGCCGATTTAGTTGTGGGGGCAGTGCTGGTGCCGGGACGTCGTCCGCCTACTCTAGTGTCGCGAGCTCTGGTGGCCCAGATGCGGGCTGGCTCTGTCATCGTGGATGTGGCCGTGGACCAGGGGGGCTGCATTGAGACCATGCAACCGACGTCCCACAGCCATCCCACCTATGAAACGGAGGGGGTCTTACACTACGGTGTTCCCAATATGCCAGGGGCGGTGCCCTGGACGGCGACCCAGGCTCTGAACAACAGCACTCTGCCCTATGTGCAGCAACTGGCTCAACATGGCCTGAAGGCATTGGCCATGGATGAGTCCTTGGCGGCGGGACTGAATGTTAGAGACGGGCAACTGGTGCACCCAGCGGTACAGCAGGTATTTCCAGAGTTGGCGGCCCCGACCAAGTCGGCGGGCTGATCGAGATTTTTCTTCTTATTCCGGATGTCGTCGCATTGCCACGAAGCAATAAATCAGGGGGCCCTGGGGCGCTCTGGCGGAGACGCGCTCCTATGATTAAGGAGGATGTCCCTGATCGCTACCATGAACAATTATTTATCATGGGGAGCTGCTGCTGTATGGTCCCGGGCTTGGGGCGTAGGCCTAGCAATGGGATTGGCTGGTGTGGGCAGCCCAGCCTGGGCTCAACCGACCGCTGCAGATTGTTATGCTCAGCTGGAGCAAGGCATGGAACCCGCGACGATCTGCCATCAGGTTTTGGCGGGTTGGCTGCAGCAGGCCGACGCCTATCCGAGAAGCCTGCCCGTGGGCCAACGGCTGCCCCAGTTGGCGCTGCTACAGCAGGCCCTCTCCCTGGCTAACTTGTTACAGGAGCCCGAGCTCAGCATTGAGGTGCTGCATCGGCTGGCGGATTTATCCCATGACCTCGGCCAGTATCCCCGCGCTATTGAGCAGTTTCAGCAGGCCCTGGAGTTGGCTCAATCGCTGGATTTGCCCCGATTGCAAGGCGAGTCATTGGCTGGCTTGGGCCGAGTGCATACCGACTTTGGTCAGTTGGCCCTAGCCTTAGAGTATTATCAGCAGGCCCTGGAGCAGTTCCAAGCGGTGGGGGCCACTGCTGAGGTGGCGGCCACGTGGCGGCTGATCAGTATTGCTCATCAAGAGGATGGGCAGTGGCTGGCGGCCCTGCAGGCAGCGGCGGAGTCCTTGGCCATGGCCCAGGGGGATAGGGGATCAGGTGGCAGCAGCGGCGGCTCTACACCAACGGGGGAAGTCGAACTGGCCCAGGGGGAGTATGACCATGCGATCGCATCCTATCGGCAGGCCATTGCCCGGCGCCGCCAGGGAGCCGATTCCTTAGCTCTGGCAGAGAGTTTAAACCGCTTGGGCGGTGCCTACTCCCTGCAGGGCCAATACCCTGAGGCCCTAGGAGCCTATCGAGAAGCCTTAGACCTCAGTCGCCAGCAAGACAACCTGGCCCAAACCGCCACCCTGCTGCAAAACCTTGGCTTGACCCAGGCGAAAGTAGGCCAGATCAACCCAGCTATTAATCGCCTCCATGAAGCCGCCGCCATCTTTCAAGTGTTAGGTTACCGCGGGTTAGAAGGCGAAACCCTGAGCACCATCGCCACCCTGCTGCGGCAGCAGCAGCAACCAGAGTTGGCCATCGCTGTCTACAAGCGAGCCATCAATGTGCTGGAAGGGGTGCGTCAGGAACTGCGCCTACTGCCCCAGGAGTTACAGACCATTTTCCCAGAGACCTTCGCCGGCACCTATCGAGCCCTAGCCGATTTGCTCCTGCAGCAAGGGCGGATCGAGGAAGCTCAGCAAGTGTTGGATTTGCTCAAAGTTCAGGAGATCGATGACTATCTCTATGCGGTCGAAGCATCGGGACAAGGCGAGCTAGGCATCGAGTCTCTGTCAGCCGAGACAGCCTTGCTCGATCGCTACGGCCAAACCATTGCTCAAGGACGAGAACTGGCGCAACTCCGCCATATTCCTCCCCCCGAGCGTAGTCCGGCCCAACAACAACGGATTGCCGAACTCGTCGCTGCCCAGCAAGACAGCCTAGATAGTTTCAACCGCTTCATCACCAGTCCCGAGGTGACGGCCCTGATCCAGCAACTGAGCATGACCAGTCGGCGTCAAAATATCGATCCAGCCCACCTCAACAGTCTGCAGGATAATCTGCGTCAACTGGAGGTGCCAGCGGTGCTGCTCTACCCTTTAATCTTGGAGGATCGCCTGGAACTGCTCCTGGTCACTCCCTACAGCCCACCGATTCGGCGGACGGTGGCGGTGACGGCAGGGGAACTAACGACGACCATTCAGGCCTTTCGTGCTGCCCTGAGCAACCGAGAGCCTCGGGTAGAGGAACTGGCTCATCGACTCTACCGTTGGTTAGTGCAGCCCCTGGAAGCGGACTTGGCCCAGGCAGAGGCCGAGCTGCTAGTGTATGCCCCCGATGGTCAACTGCGTTATATTCCCCTGGCCGCCCTCCATGATGGCCGGCAGTGGTTAGTGGAGCGTTTCCAGGTCACCAACATCACCGCCGCCAGTCTAACCGACTTCGATGCCGCGCCGGCGGCGAGCCCCAGTGTGCTGGCCGCCGCTTTCAGCCAGGGGCAATACGATGTCCACATCGGTCAGCGCCGGGTGCAATTGGCCGGGTTACCCTATGCCGGCGTCGAGGTCGACTCCTTGACCCATACCTTCGCGACGGTCAGCACACTCTTGAACCAGGACTTCAGCCCCACCGCCACGATTCCCCGGATGGGGGACCATACCATCGTCCATCTCGCCACCCACGCCGAATTTGTGCCCGGCCAGCCGCAGGACTCCTTCATCCTGTTCGGCAACGGGGAACAGGTGACTCTGGAAGATATCGGTACCTGGAACCTGAATCGAGCCGATTTAGTGGTGCTCAGTGCCTGTCAAACCGGGTTGGGAGGACGGCTGGGCAACGGCGAAGAAATTCTAGGCTTTGGCTATCAGATTCAACGGGCTGGCGCTAAAGCCGCAGTGGCTTCCCTGTGGTCGGTGGACGACGGCGGGACCCAAGCCCTGATGACGGCGTTCTATGCTGGCCTGCAGCAGGGTTCCACGAAGGCCCATGCCCTGCGTCAAGCGCAATTGGCGTTGATTCGCAATGATCAAGCCGTGATCGACGATACCCAACGCAGTATTGCCATCGTGCTCTCGGACGGTGCGACTCGTCAACTTCCCAGTTCTTTCAGCCATCCCTACTATTGGGCTCCCTTTATCCTGATCGGCAATGGCCGATGAGGCGGGAAAGGACCCTACCCCCTCACTCATAAATCGTCTCATCTTCTTGTCGCCAGGCTGGATCGACAATGCATAGGAAGACGAGGGCATCTGTGCCGTTGTTATGGATATACTGGCGGGCACCGGGAGGAATATAAATGGCATCCCCTGGCTTCACGGCCTGGGCCTCATTGTCGATGTGCATGGTCCCCTGGCCCTGTAGGATGTAGTAGACTTCTGAGGTCTTGAGGGAGTGGGGAGTGGAGGTTCGCCCTGCTGGCACGGTGGCGTGGGCCAAACTATAGCGCAGGGCTAGGGCTGCCTTATCGGGGTGCAGCAGCTCTCGCAGTTGGGTGCCATCACCGGCAGTGAATTCGGGACAGTTGAGTAGGTTGCGCACAAACATGTTAGGGGCGGGGATGGGACATGAGGGTGTCTGCCTCGAAGTCGGGGCAGTCGATGGCGGTCTCAGAGAGGGCGGCGCTGGGATGAATAGGGCACTTGAGTAAGGGATTATTGGTAAATTACCGACAGTCGGCGCAGGGAATGCGGTGCATTTGCCTGGCTCGAGCAATGCCGTCTCGGGTAAATGACCATAGATTCCAGCCTAGGAGCAAGAGGATTCCCCAGGCGCAGACGAAACAAATTGGCCCTAGGATGGACTGGATTAGCTGGACCAGCCAAATGGCCAGGGATTGAATGATTTGCAGAAAAGAATACACGTGCGATCGCATCCATCCATATCATCCATCCATATCATCAAGGTAGCCCCCCAGACCCGGAGGGCTAGTTAGCCTCGAGGTCGGTGTCCCCCTCTCTCTTATACTGGCAGCAATGAGCGCTGACAGGT
Organism: Halomicronema hongdechloris C2206; assembly: GCF_002075285.3. Lineage (GTDB taxonomy): Bacteria > Cyanobacteriota > Cyanobacteriia > Phormidesmidales > Phormidesmidaceae > Halomicronema_B > Halomicronema_B hongdechloris. Next base: position 4,608,990 of record NZ_CP021983.2, read on the forward strand.
AGGGCAAATGGCATGGATCGTGAGTTGGCAGTCCAATAAGTGATACCCAGACTTCTGGGCCGTCTTAGCGCCTGCCTTCAGGACCGAATCATTTTTAAACTCGATGGTTCGATTGCAGCGCACGCAGATCAAATGGTGATGATGGTGGGGAGCTGGCTGATTGAGCTCATAGCGCTTATGTCCTTCTGCCAACTCCAGTTCTCGCAGAATACCCATGCGAGACAGCAGTTTGAGATTGCGATAAATCGTTGACAGACTGACAGTTTCCCCTTTTTCCCGTAAGACCTCCAGGAGATCTTCGGCGCTCAAATGCTCTCCCTTAGGCAAATTTTGAAAGGTTGTCAGCAGGATTTCCCGCTGGGGAGTCATGCGCCAGCCCCGTTCATTCAGCTCAGTCTTAAGGGCTGCAGGGGTATAGGCTGCCATGATAAATTCCTCGCAATAGCCATCCTTAATTGAGAATGATAATACATCTGCCAGATATTCGCAAGAGGATAAGTTTGTTGAGAATAATATCCAGTAATCAGCTCCACTGCAATTGATAAGCTTGCTGCTAGGGGCCCGATAGCCAACACGACTACTGGTCTTGGGTGGCAATCGCCAGTTGCACGCCCAGGGCACTGAGGCGATCTAATACAGCAACTACCTGGCCATGGGAAGCCGCCGTGTCTGCGCGCAGCACCACTAAGATAGAGGCGTTCTCGGCCTGGGTCGCCTGCACTGCTGTTGTCAGTTCATCAAGGGTTACCGGTTGATCTGCCAAGAAAATCTCCCCTTGGGCGGTTAAGGTGACGGTGAGGGAGGGGGATAGTTGCGGCGAGGCTGTCGTGGCTTGGGGGAGAGTGATCGGTAGATTAGTGGTCTCTGTTAGAAACAGACTTGACACAATAAAAAAGGTCAGTACGGCAAAGATCACATCGATCATGGGTACGATGTTGATGACCGGCGATTGTCCAGAGTCCTCGGGGAGTTGCATGGCCAATACCAAGGGATTGACTGAGAGATATCTACGACACTTTTTACGACACCTTTAAAGACAGTTTAAGCATCCATTGATTTAAACTATGGCTGATTTAGACACGGCTGCTGTTGCTAAAGCAATAGCGGCGGGATAGATACGATGTTCTTGCGCCTGGATACGGGCTTGTAATGTCTGGGGGGTGTCATCTGGGTGGACGGGCACCACCGCCTGTAAAATGATCGGGCCACTATCTACGGCTAGCACGGCATAGTGGACGGTGCACCCAGAGACTTTGACGCCAGCCTTTAAGGCTTGTTCGACAGCCCGCACCCCTGGAAAACTGGGTAATAGACTGGGATGGATATTTAGTACTCGTTGGGGAAAAGCGTCGAGCAGGATTCGGGTGACTCGTCGCATCCAACCGGCCATGGCTACCCACTCGACGCCATATTGCCGCAATACCATCACAATCTCGTGTTCTAAGGCTTCACGGCGATCAAACTGGCGGTGGTTCAACAAAATTGCCGGAATGCCTAATGTCTCTGCTTGGTCAGCCACCTTAGCGCCTGGGTTGTTGTAGATGACCACCTGAATCTTGGCCTGAAGCCGATCTTGGGCGATGGCTTCGGCGATGGCGACCATATTACTCCCCTTACCAGAGGCTAAAATCCCCAGTGGTGTTGGTTGTGGTGGGCGAGGTAGGGGGTCTGGCAGCGGCGGCGAGATTAGCACAGGGGCTGGAGAGGTGGATATCATGATAGACGGGGCAATAGCTCCCCATTTCCTTGCTCTCCAGCCTATCTGGAAACTGTGCCCCTGGGAAGAGGTCGACTACTCGTGCTCTGTGGCAGCAATAATGCCTCGATTGATCAAAGCGGCAAGGCGATATTATCGGGATTTCTCTGTCTGCCTTCTGAATTCTGTCCTAGTGAGCTAAGAGGACATTTGGAAACTCGGCTGAAAGGCCTGTAAGGTAGGCATTTTAGAGTGTATGGCCCTGCTGGCCAGAAACCAGTCTGGAGAAAGGTTGCAGGGTACTTTCCAAACATCCTCTAAGTCTGGTTGCCGGGATGCTTCTGCAAGGACAGGAGATAGGTGTGGGCCGTGATGGCTGTCCAGGTTGAGTTCGAGCTGATGTGATGTAGCCAGTCCTGCAGCGGGGCCGCATTTGGTTTAGTCAGCGCTTCTGAGACGAGTAGGGTGGCGTAACCTCCGGGCCGCAGCAGGTGCAGGCAGCGTTCTAGGAAGAGCCGTTCTCGATAGAGGGGAACAGCGCGACGTGACAGGGAGCGGGTGGCATGACGGAAGTCAGAAGAACGGCGGATAAAGTCTCGCAGATAGGAATAATGCCCCTGGTAGTCGCGCCAGGCAGTGGCCAAATCGGGATGGTGTTGCAGGATGGTATGACGCAGTTGGTTCAGGGTTTGTCGATCGATGCCTTTGGCCTGAAACAGGGGACGAAAGGCTAGGAAAAACTCATCTAGGTTGGGCCGCAGTAGTCCTGGCGGGGGCTGACAGAGAATGCCGTCGAACCCGCCTTTTTGCAGGATGTCATGGCAATGAAAGCCCCAGTGGAAAGGGTGTAGGGCGTCCATGTCGGCTGTGGTGAGGACGCGTCGCTGATGGCGGCCGTAGGCATCTGGCTGCTGATAATGGATGCCGAGGTGTTGACTAAATTCGCTGAGCAGTAATTGGTTTAGCCGGATTTGAGCAGTGTGATTGATGTGGTGAAGTTGCTGCCACATCAGGTTGGCTTGTCCCTGGCTGGCTAAATCCCCAGCTGCTATTAGCGGTTCTGTCTGGGCGCGGTAGTACTCTAAGTGAATGTGGCGGGCTTGTAGAATCGAGCGGTAGTCCTCGGCGGCGAGGGGTTGCAGCAGACTACCTTGCCGAGGCAGGGTAGGAGCTGGGGCTTCAAACCGCTCGGAATCGACCTGCACTAGCCCCACCAGGGCGTTGCCCGAGAACAGGGTGGTGTCGGCTGGGGGAAATCGCTGTAGGTCTGCGGGGGTAGGGGTGGCGGCTAGTCGCTGTAGATGCAGTTGCAGTTGGGTTAACTGGACGGCCACGGGCCAGGCATCGATTCCATAGATGTGGCGGCTGATGTGTTGATGCAACCTGAGCAGGTCTGGTTGTTCCTCGGGTGGTAATTGTCCCACTAGGGGGGCGTAGTGGGACAGTAGCTGGCGGTGGGCTGTCAGGAGATAGGTGCCTGCTCCACAGGCAGGATCCACCAGAGCTGGGGGAATGGCTAAGAGCGCGCGCGCCAGGGATGAATCGGCCTGCATCAGGACATCGGCCCAATGGTGAAAGCGGTCAGGGAAGAGGGTCTCGGCTTTCTGTTGCAATAGGGGCAATAGGGTGCGATCGCACAGGTGCTGAGCCACCGCTGCCGCTGTCACCGTGGGGGTGCCTTGGGTCTGAGCGGTGACAAAGGCTTCAAATACCTGGCCTAGCAAATCCAGGGGCAAGCCCTCTCCCGGGGGCAAATCCCCCAACCACTCCAGCAGGGGTTCGAAGGCGGCGTCGGGGATCTGCAGAGACGGATACTGCTGCTCTAGGGGCGAGGGCTGAAACAGCCCCAGGGAAATGGCTGGTAATTGCCTCAGATGCGATCGCCAGGGGGCCGGTCGCCCCTGCGGCGATCGCAGTAGACCCTGATAACACAGCGGTTGCAAAACCTGATGAAAGAAGCGATCGCGGCCCCGTTGCTGGCTCTGGCCGTACTGATTTTGCAGATACCACTCATCGTCCCCCAGCCATCCCCGCCGCTGCAAACCGTAGAGCAGGATCAGACGGCAGATCAGGGTAATGGCATAGCTAGCCCGTTCTGGTGCCGTTGGCACCGCCTCCAGGGCGGCAAATAGAGACTCATAGGCGGCGTCAAAGCGTGGGTAATAGCCGGGCCAGTGGCTATCACCGCCCTGCAACTGAGACTGCAGCGGCTGACTGGGGTCACCTGCAGCCATCGCTGCACCCAATCCGCCGCCAAGGGAGCAACCTGACCGGGTCCCTGGACCCGATAAGCTGGGGAGCCCGAGTCTGTGGGCCATTCCCAAAGACTCTGCCCCCGGGCATTCAGCCAAATCACCACTGGTTGCGGCCAGATAGACTGCAGCCGCTGCAGAAACTGCCACCGAGCAGTTGCCTGGGGGGTATAGGCAGCTGTAACCACCCCAATGTCACCGGCCTGGGCAGAAGGTTGCCCCTTAGCCGACAAATCGGTGTCCCAGCCAGCGACGGCATCAGAGTGTAGTCGCTGCCATCCCAACCCATCAAACAGGGCAATCATGTTACCTATCTCTAGGCTCGAAACCAAGCTAGAGAGCCGATCAGCTCGCCCCTGGGATGTCAGGTTAGAGAAGGGGCTAGGGGCTGACATAAACCTCTTGAGTGATGGCCACCTTCACCCTAGCAAGTGAAGCTACCCCGAATGTTGACCACTGGGGCTCAGGGAGTCTCAGACGATTGTTGCTTAGCTTGGGCTGCCAGGGCATAGTCACGGAAACGGTTCATATCGGCTTGAATGGTGGATTCAACAATGCGACCCAAAAACAAGTTATCCATCCACTTGATAATGGCCGGAACAGCATAGGACACGGTGAGCTTGACTGTTGTGGTACCTTCTTGGCGATCGTAGAAACGAATGCCCCCGCGATTGGGCAGCCCATCTACGGATTCCCACTGAATCAGCTGCTCTGGCACTAGCCGGGTAATCCGGGACAGCCAGCTGAACTCTAGCCCTCCCGAGGCAAGTTTCCACCGAGATAACTCTGGCGTGTCTGCTAAGACGGTGACCGATTCGATCCACTTCATCCAGCGGGGCATTTGCTCGAGATCAGACCAAAGCTCCCAGGCCAGTTGCACCGGGATCTCGACCTCGACAAACACACTGTGGTCTAACCATTCGCTCATAGCTATGGGGAATAGGGAGAAAGGGATACGGCGGCAGGGCTTAGGATGGCACCGTCACTGGGCCTACTGGGGCCCAGGCAGCAATGGCCTCAGCGGCCTGACGCCCTGATAGGGTGGCCCCTTCCATGCTATCGATGTAGTCTTGCTGAGTGTAGCTGCCCGCTAAAAAGAAGTTGGAAATAGGGGTCACCTGCTCAGGACGATAGGGATCCATGCCGGGAGCTTCTCGGTAAAGGGATTTGGCCAACTTCACCACACTATACCAAGTCATGGTCAGCTGCCGGGAGGAAGGAAACAGATCGTGCACCTGCTTCAGCACATGGTGGGCAATGGCCTGGTTGGACTGGCGAATGAAGGGATCGCCGGGCGTAAGCACCAGTTGCAGTAACGAGCCTTCCCCCTGGCGCCGGTAGTCCTTTGGGCTGGTCAGGGCCAAATCGGCGAAGCAGGAGAAATCGGCATCGGGGGTATAGAGTAAATTGTCCAGACCTACGGCCTGCTGGAGTTGTTGACGGGCTTGGGCATTGGCTAGTTCTGTCACCCAGCCATTGAACCGCAGTTGCACCGTGGCTACGGGCACGGCATCGAGCCGATAGATATTGTCAAATTCTGGCCACTGCCGCCAGGCATCCGGCAGTAGCCGTTGGATACCGGGTACATCACAGGCACAGAGGTAGGCGGCGGCCGTGATGGTGTCGCTGGCGTCACCGTTAGCGATGACTAAGCCGGTGACCTGCGGGCTGTTACCCTGGCGTTGCCACAAGATCTCACGCACGCCTCGGCGCGTGTGGATGGTCACCCCTCGTTGGCTTAGGTACTGGACAATAGGCTGGAGCAGGCAGGTGTCAGGGGATCCCTCTAACATGCGTAAGACAGAGGCCTCGGAACGGGCGGCGAACAGCTGAAAGATGGTCAGCATGCAGCGGGCTGAAATCTGCTCGGTGTCGATGAACCCCAGGGCATAGGCGATGGGGTTCCACAGCCGCTTGAGGCTGCCCTGGGAGCCCCCTTGGCCGCGAAACCAGTCGGCGAAGCTGATGCGATCCAGTTGCCGGATGGTGGTCATGGCCCCCTCAAAGTCGACTAGCCCACGCACGATGGGGCTGGTGGCCAATGCGATCGCATTTTGGGCCTTATCCCGCAGGGATAGTTGACCCGTGGTAAAAAATGCCTTCAGCCCATTAAATGGTGCCCCCGTGAGAAAGCGAAAATCGAGGGCAGCGGTCTGGCCACCTCGATTGACGAAGGTATGGACATGCTCTTTCAACCGCAGCGAGTCGAACGCCCCTACCTGCGTCATCAATTCAAACAGGTTGTAGTAGCAGCCGAAAAAGACATGTAGCCCCATCTCGATATGGTTACCCTGGCCATCGACCCAACTGCCAACCTTGCCACCGACGAAGGGACGAGCCTCGAATATCTCCACCTCATGGCCAGCATCCACCAACTCCACCGCTGCCGCTAACCCCGCTAGCCCAGCTCCGACAATGACAACTCGCATGAGCGACCCTTCCTCATCAGTGCTTTACATAGTGTAATCCCTTGGGTCGCTTCACCTAAACGCCCAGTACAACATGGTGGCAGTCGATCAGTCATGGCGCCCCCAGCTCTCCCTTGCTTCTCCCCTCTCCGGCCCTGAAGCAGGGCAGGCCAACTGGGGCCGCAGGCCACTCGGCTCCGAGCTGCCATATCTCGATCTGACGATGGGTTATTGCATCTCCAGGGGAGGAATGTTAAGCTCCTCAGCCGTACAAGAGCGGGTCTCAAACAGAGCGCAGAGATCCTTGAGCTGGGGATTGCCACTGGCACTGCCAGTTACCCCGGCCGCAATGACCACGCCGCAATGCCCTTGATAGTCTTGATGCCATTGCCACCAGCGACTAAGGCTGCGCCGATCGACAGGGTCATCCCTGAGATATTCAGCAAACAGATGGAACTCGTCATCCCCAGTTTGTAGCAGCCCCAACTCATAGGCTGCCCCACTGTAGAAGTCGTGCCCAGGGGTGAAACACACGGCCTGGATTCCCTGGGCATGACGCAGGTTTTCGATCAGAGTCTTGGCCTTGGGGCGAGAGGTCTGAATCAGCACGACTGGCAACTCTTGGGGCGAGGAGCGTTCTCCCGCGGCTGCCCGGAAGGCCATGGACTGCAGATATCGTTGAGGACTCTGGCGTAGCTGCTGCAACCAGTCTCCCGGCAATTTCGTCAGCATCACCAGAGATCCCTGAGGAATATAGTCATCCCGTAGCACCGGCAGGGTCCTGCTGAAGTCCTGCTGGCCTTGGTCGCCAGCGCCTCCTAGGGCCACTTCCGTTTCCTGGATCAGCTCTTGGGCCAAGGCCGGTAGGGTTTTGACCAGTACCGATAGGGTTTTCTGGGATAGGTTGGGATCGGGATTCTCGATGCGATAACGGCCGTCTAGGGTGGGAAAGGGAACCGCCTCCAAGCTGTGATAGAAGCGTTTGAAAAATCGCCGCAGGGCTTCTAAGGCCACCATCATGGTGAAGGCTTCTTCCACTTCCAAATGATTGCGCAGCCCTTCTAGGGGGTGCAGGCTGCCGAACTCCGGCTGAACCGCATCTGGCCCTGGCGTGGTGACAGTCTGGGGCAAGCTGAACCAGCCATCATCGGCGTCTAAGAGTTCAAAATTGAGAAATAGGCAATCCTGCTCTAGGAACGCCTCTTGCATCTGCTTGGTGGATTGGCTGCCACTCAGCACCCGTTGGCGAAATTGTCGCAGGGATGTCACAGACCGATATAGCAGCAATCCGTATTCCACCCCAGCCATGCCCAAGGTAGAGACATAAAGGGTATCAACCTCCCAGGCATTGATCTCAACGGCCAAGATTTGTTGTTCGTTCAGCACCTGCCAGGGGGCAATATCCCACATGGCCATGGCTGTAGCCATGAGGTCCTGGGCATAGGGTTCCGGTAGGTTGGGGCGCTCTGGCAGGACCTGTTGCTGCAACTGCTGGAAGAGTTCATCGATTAACGGCAGGGCTGGTCCATAGTCAACGGTAATGTCTAAGTCCTGCAATACTCCTCTCAGGTAGAATTGCAGCTCGCGATCGCGGACAACAATTTTTTGGGGACGACAGGGATCGGCCGCCCCTTGGGGATGTTCGATGGCCTGGAGCAAGGTTCGAACCATGGCCTCAGGGCCAGCGTCGGTGGGCACAATGGCCAGGGATCGTACGGTTCCCTGGGTGCCATCTACCCAGAGAATACAGTCGGTAGGCGCCGGGTCATGATCGTCACTGGCATCAAACTGAGCCGCTAAGGAGCCCGTCATTGAGCACCGATCTCCTTCCCAAACACTAGGCAACTTGGGGAGACGCTGCAGACGTTGACTGGTGGATCGGTTCAGGGTGCTCATGAAGAACGCTCGGCAGCAGTGACGACAAGACATTTATAGTAAAGTCCATGGGCAAAAAACGCATAATCCCTATAGGAAAATATGCCGTTGTTGCCTCCCTACGCAGTTGACTCTTCAATCTTTGCATAGGCAATCTTTACATAGGCATTGTGGCGGGGTAGCCATAGAGAATGCCTATGATAACGACGATTGGGTGGGCTACTAGGAGTCAACTCCTCTGGAAGGCACCCCATTCAGGAGCTGGGAGGCGACTCAATGCCTCAGCAAAGAGCCGCCTGAGCGTTCCGATTTCAACGCTTTCCTGAAGGCTTCCAGTTTCTCTGAGCTAAACTGATAGAAGCTCGGTGTTTAGCCCCCTGGTGATTAAGATTAGCGATAAAATTGGTAGTTAAATGCATAACTCGAACGCCTGAGCGCTAAGGTTAGACGCGTGGCGTCAAGCCTACCCCGAAGTTGACCTTCTGGCGTAGGTTCCAAAGATTATTTGTTCGCTGTTTTCTCTGCTGCTTTGTTGAGGAGTCTTTTTAGGCCTGATGACACAGACAACCCAATCGCAACCAGGCATTCAAATGTCAGAAGCGGCCCTGAAGCACGTGCTGGCATTACGGGAACAACAGGGCACCGACCTCTACCTGCGGGTGGGTGTCCGTCAAGGGGGCTGTTCCGGGATGTCTTACATGATGGACTTTGAAGATCCCCAAAACGTCACGGAACACGATGAGGTCTATGACTACGACGGGTTTAAGGTGGTCTGCGATCGCAAAAGCCTGTTGTACCTCTACGGCCTCATGCTGGACTACAGCAACGCCCTAATCGGAGGGGGGTTCCAGTTCACCAATCCCAATGCCACCCAGACGTGTGGCTGTGGTAAGTCCTTCGGCGCTTAAGCTCTCTGTCTAAACAGCTAGGACGACTCGGGGAAAGAAGGATTCACGTCTTTCCCCATTTTTTTATGTCTAGAGTGGCCTGGCCGGAGGGCATAGGGTGAAGAGGGTTGGGTTCTCTAGGCAGTGGTGCCGGGCGTTCTGAGTTCTGGCTCCCCTCTGAGTCTGCTGTAATAGATTGAGATCCTAATTCATCGCAAGGAACCATGACTGAGACTTCTTCAGATCTCTTTGATCAGGCCATTGAACGCTACAAAGCTGGCGAACCCGTCGCCGATCTGATCCCCGTGTTTAAGCAGATATGCGATCGCGCCCCCAAAAATAGCGCGGCCCAAACCTGTTTGGCCTGGCTCTATCTCTTAGAAGACAGACCCAATTCAGCCCTCAAGGCAGCTCAACGCGCTGTCAAGCTGAACGGTAACGATCCCCAAGCCCGAGTCAACTTAGCCATCGCCATGTTAGAGGCAGGGAAAACAGGGGTACGGAACCATGTAGAAACCGCGGCCCAAGTACTAGCGACTGTTCCAGAGCTGCGGGACGATGTCCAAAAAAGCCTGGCAGATGGCTTAGAGAGACGCCCTAACTGGGCTAGTCTGATGCGGGTACAGCACTGGCTATTTGAGTAGCCTAAGCCTGTCAATGTTCAGGTTAAAAAGTATTAAAAACAGAGGCATTCTTAACAGACATGAGGCCTTGAACTGGGGGGTGACAATCGCAATCCCCCGGTTTTTATGGCCTTGACGCCTCAGCCGGTTCGTGTTGAAGCATGGACTTATGTAACATTCAAAAAAATAACTTAATGAAATTCTCAGAGGGGCAATGATAAGATTCTATCAACTAAGCAATAAAATTTTCTGTTTGTTGCCTGCTTATCCTCTGGAAGCCATCAAGCCAATGAGTTCAGTCTCATGTCTTGAGAAGCTGCCAGATGTTTTTCATTAGTTAGTGTTGGTTGTTGTGCTTGGAGTTAAAATGGCTATGGTTGGACGTTCTGTAGAAGTCAAGCCAGAAACCCGCAATCACAAGGGGTTTTTTGTGCAAGAAGCTGCCTATCAACTTATGGGAGTTGAATCGTCAGGTTGGGCATTGATTTGCTTGGATGATGTAGTTTGCCACTATGTCGATCCAGATAATTTAAAGGTTTCTCAGGTCACTGACGTAGAGTAGACATGCCTGCTCAAGATTAATTTCAGGCAAAAATCAATGCTTCTTATCTGGCTGTTCCTTCGGTACAGCCATATTTTTTGTCTATCCACCTGCAATGCTAAAATTGGCTCCACTGCTACAGAGTTAGCCATGAAAGAGCAATTATTAAGAGGCCTCAACTGGCTACTGGTACTAGACTTCTTTCTAGTGCTGGCCAGTTTCGGATGGTTAGTGGTGGCAGTGATTGGCCGCAGTTTCGCCCTCGATCTAGGGTTGAGGCTTTGGTACAGCCTTTGGGATCCTCTATTTTTGCCGGCCATTAGCCTACTGATCGGCGGCGCTATCCTCAGTGGTGTTGCTGGCTGGATATCTCGAAAACTTTCGGTGTTTAGGGATGGATAAATATACCAAAACAGAAGTAAGCAGGCGGAACGGGAAATCCTAATAAATATAACCGTCGAGTTTAAACTCGGGCCAGGGTTATTTGGCCCGAGAATACCAGCGCAGTAGCATGCGAGCTAAGCGGTAGGGATGGTGGCGGATGGTGCCATTGAGATTTTCCTCCATGACATTGGCAATGACGATACGGCGCCCCGATTCGAGAATGGCTTCACGATCTAATTCCACAGGCACAGAGCCCTCCTTGGCATAATGGGCGGTGACATGGAGGGATGGGGGTTTTTTCTGCACTAACACAGCATCAAACAAGGGGCGGCGACAGGCCTGATCTAGGGCTCGAATATGATCAGATACAGCGAAGTTATCGGTCTCCCCTGGTTCGGTCATGATGTTGCAGACATAGATCCGAGGCACGGCCTGTTCAGCAATGGCATTGACAATATCAGGCACGAGCAAATTGGGGATAATACTGGTGTAGAGGCTACCAGGGCCAATGATGATGTAATCGGCTTCCTGGATCGCCTTCAAAGCCCGGGGCAATGCTGGGGGATCTACAGGGCTGCATCCGATCTGTACGATGCGTCCGCGGGCATCAGCAATGTTTGATTCTCCTTCAATGCGACGACCGTCGCTTAACTCTACCCATAGCCTTACATCGCTGAGGGTGGAGGGTAAGACCTGCCCCCTCACCGCCAGGACTTTAGAGCTAGCGGCAATGGCCTGCTCTAGGTCGCCGGTGATTTCGTTCATGGCGGTCAGAAAGAGATTGCCAAAGCTGTGACCGACTAAGCCATTGCCAGCGCGAAACCGATATTGGAAGAGTTCTGTTAACAGTTTTTCTTCGTCGGCTAGGGCCGCTAGACAGCTGCGAATGTCCCCCGGTGGTAACACGCCAATCTCTCGCCGAAGTCGGCCCGAGGATCCGCCATCATCGGCTACGGTAACAATGGCAGTGATATTAGAGCTGTAATGTTTGAGTCCCCGTAACAGGTTAGAGAGCCCAGTCCCTCCCCCTAGTACGACAATTTTGGGGCCGCGAGACAGTCGCCGTTGGGCATACAACACGTCTACTAGGTCTTCTTCATTGCCTGGCATCAAGACATTAGACATGGCCCCCAGGGTGCGGGTCTGTCCCCAGAGAATTAACAGCAACCCACAGAGAATCGCCAAGGGGCCACTGACGAAATTAGGAATCACACTCGTGATGACCCTCAGGGTGGCCCCCAACAGCTGTACGGTGTAGAAAATTGGCGTCAGCTTCAAGGTGATCAATGTCCCCAATCCCACTAAGAGGACTCCACCAACGCTCAGCAAGAGCCACCGTTTGACAAATAAACCGGGAGTGAGCCACTTAAACCAGCGATGACGGCGGCGGGGAACAACCAGAGGATATCTATTTCGGCGTCGGTGCCGTAGCCCACGAAAAAATCGGGTCATCAACTTGAGCAAGACTTTGGAACCAAACATTGCAATCAAGGGGCAACCTAGGTTGCCATCGACACAGGCGAGTATTCAGGCAGGAAGGGGGCGATAGCAAGTGTAGCCATGGCGACCATACCCGCATGCCCCCCCGATTCTATCGAGCATTTGGTAAAGTCAAGGCAAGTAATTGGGCAACCTCCGGCCAATGCCTAAAATCCTGTCTATCCGTTGGTTAGATCGCTATGGCGCAACCGTCATTTTCCCTGACCCCGTCCCAAGACTGCGGGCAAGAGAAGCCCCTTCTAGAGCTGCAAGGTATTTCTAAAAGCTTTGGGCCGAATAAGGTACTGAACCAGGTTAGCCTGACGGTGAACTATGGTGAAGCGGTTGCTATCATCGGGCCATCTGGCACTGGTAAGTCGACCATTTTGCGGATCATTGCTGGATTATTGCATAGAGATGCCGGAGACATATACATCAAGGGCCAGAAACGACTGGGGCTGATCGAAGATGCCCAAGATCCCGTTGGTATTGGCATGGTGTTTCAGCAGGCAGCTCTCTTTGACTCCCTGACGGTGGAGGAAAATGTTGGCTTCTTACTCTACCAACACTCGAATCTAAGCCCCGATGAGATTCGACGATTGGTGGATGAGGTCTTAGACATGGTAGGGCTGCCTGGAATCGCCGATCAGTATCCGGCCCAGTTGTCAGGTGGTATGCGTAAGCGGGTGAGTTTTGCTAGGGCGATTATGTCTAATCCCAATAACCCAGCGGATCATCCAGAGTTACTCCTTTACGATGAGCCTACTGCTGGGCTGGATCCGGTTGCTTCGACGGTGATCGAAGATTTGATTCGCGGGATTCACCGTCACCGAGGCTGTGGCTCTTATATCATCGTGACTCACCAGGACAGTACAATTCGACGAACGGCGGATCGGGTAATTTTTCTGCATCGGGGTAAAATCTGCTGGAGTGGTCCGGTGCAGGACATCGATACCACGGATAACCCCTATGTCCGCCAATTTTTCAGCGGTAGGGTGGAGGGACCAATTCAACTCGCCACTTGACTGAGAGGTGATGTGCACACTGCTAGGCCATGCACTGAGGCTGTCAAGATCAGGGCGACCGTCGGTAAAAGCTTGCTTAAATTCTCTATAGAGCTGGCTTTGACAGTCCGCTAAGATTTTCTCGGCAATTAACTCTGAAAGGGGATGTCTTAATGGTAGGTTGACCGAGATAGCAATGGGTTCTTCTGGAAGAGACGGATGCCGACTAACAGGGGAAACACACCACGGTAGGAGGTTATATGCGGCCACAGGCGGTGCGACAGGGATCGGTGGGGTTGTTACTCTTGCTTGGGATTGGAATATTGGTGGGATTAGTGCTGTGGTTACGGGGCATTAATCCGGCCAACCGCAACTATCAATTCACCGTCATTTTTGAGAATACTCTGGGGATGCAACCTGGCACCGCGGTTCGCTATCGGGGGGTAACGGTGGGTCGGGTCTTGGAGATTCAGCCGACGGCCAATCGCATTGAGGTGGCGGTGGAGATCACTCGAGCTGATTTGCGTATTCCCAATGATGTTCGGATTGAGGCTAATCAGTCGGGATTTATCGGCGAAACCACTGTGGACATTACCCCTGTGGCTCAGTTGACTGAGGATGAATTGGCCATGATGCCCCGCAGTCGTGATTGCAATAGCGAGGTGATTATTTGCCAGGGAGATCGGTTGCCAGGGCAGATTGGCGTGAGTTATGAGGCGCTATTGCGCTCCACTGAGGAGTTGACCCGAGTATTAACGGATCCAGAACTGCGGTTGAGTCTCAAGGCAACTCTGGATAATACCGCTGCCCTGACCGAGAAAATGATTGGATTCACCGATGAGTTGACGGTATTGACAGAAACCTTGGGCTCAGAGTTGGGTCCCCTAGCCGCTTCGGCCCGCCAAGCCACGGAGTCTACCAGTGTGGCAGCCAAGCAGGTTGAACTGACAGCGACGGAGGCGAACCGCCTGCTGACTAGCAATCGCACCAATATCAGTACCACTCTGGTGAATATTAATCGGAGCAGTGAGCGCTTGCTGGCGATTTTGGAAACCCTGCAGCCAGCTGTGCAGGGGGGAGACTTGTTGCAGAATCTGGAAACGCTCTCGGCCAACGCGGCATCGGCATCGGCTGATTTGCAGGAGATTACGGCGGCGTTTAATACCCCGGCCAACTTGCTGATGCTGCAGCAGACCCTGGAATCGGCCCGGGATGTGTTTCAGAGTGCTCAGAAAATTATGGCGGATGTGGATGAACTGACTGGGGATCCTACTTTTCGTAATAATGTCCGGGACTTGATCAATGGGCTGAGTGGCTTGGTTTCGACCACAGAAACCTTGGAACGAGAGGTACAGTTGGCTCACCTCCTGACTCCAGCCGAGGGCCAGTCTATGGCTGCCTTGACCTTGATGGCAACGCCCTTAACCCAGCCCATCTCCGAGGCAGATCAGCAGAATCAGCCGTCGATGGTGATTACCTACCGAGGGCAGCCCTATCGCTTGACGCGATCGCATCGACAGCCACAACGGTCCACCAAGCCATCTTCCCAGTAGAGAGTATCTCAAGGGGTATACTGGCTCTGTGCCAGAGGCGGGGAGAGAAAGATGGCCTGAAGGGCAACTTGTGGGAGATCTCAGCAGAGATTTCAACGGCGGGGGGAACTAGGTCCCTTTGAACAGGAGCTAGGTAGGATGAGAGTAGCAATTTCTAAATCGGCTGTGGTTAGATGGTTATTCTAAAAGAACAGTAGACCTCAACTGGGGATATTTCCGATGCCCTCCCCTTGTCCTGGAATGAATCCCTACCTAGAGCACCCGGATCGGTGGTCAACAGTACATAACCGCTTGATTGTAGCGCTGGCGGATGCACTGACGCCGCAACTGTTGCCCAAGTACCAGGTTGATATTGAGAAACGCGTCTATGAAATCATAGGCGCTAATTCGCTGCTGGTGGGGCGACCTGATGTGTCAGTGCAACGGCCTCGCCGCCCTGCCCCAGAACAGCCAGGTAATGTAATCGTTTCTCAGCCTGCAGGGGAGCCAGTTAAGGTCATCGTGCCCATGTCGGAAGAAGTGCGCGAGGCCTATCTAGAAGTTAAAGAGGTAGCAACCCAGGCGGTCATCACTGCCATTGAAATTTTGTCCCCCAGTAATAAGCAGGGAGAAGGACGACAAAAATATGAGCAAAAGCGCCAGCAAGTTTTAAGTAGTCGCACTCATCTCGTTGAGATTGACCTTTTACGCGGGGGCAATCCTTTACCAACCTTGGGGATGGATGTACCCAGCCATTATCGAATTTTGGTGAGTCGTGCTGACCAGCGCCCCATGGCTGATCTGTATGCGTTTGACTTACCTGACCCGATTCCGGTGTTTACGCTGCCGCTACAGGCTGAAGATGAAGAACCGACAGTGTCACTTCAGGCACTCTTGACTGATATTTATGGGCGATCAGGCTACGACTACTTTATTGATTACACCACTGAACCCCTGCCACCGCTCTCGCAGGAATTCGCTACCTGGATGGATGGTTTACTCCGGGAAAAAGGGCTGCGATCGGCTTAGGTGCTTGCAAACGATAAGGCTGATGATTTGATTTTGGCCCATCTTACTGAGTTTGGCTTAGGGCTGTTGGAATTGCGCTGTCTTCAAGGGGGTGATTTTGAACAGAGATAGACTGATGATGAAAGGTAGTTAGTATAGCTCGGTGCTAGAGCATCGTCAACGGGTGCTAGACAATTTGGAAAACACCCCCCCCCTTGAAAAGCTATTTAGAAAAGGCTGTGGAGCAAGCTTATCCCAGTGCTCGTAAGCTCGCGATTAAAGCAGGTCAGCTGGCAAAGTTGGGAGTGCGGATGCCTGATGAACGTGAGTACTCAATAGCCTGTCCGTTTGCGATCGCACAAATCCTGGACGAGGACTTTTTCGGACTGTGAATATGGAGTCTACTCAGTATAGCCATCGCCACAATGCTTTGTGCGGTGGCGAGCCAGTCAGCCGGGCTATTGGACGATCAACCATGTCTAAGCTGACTGGCCAGCGCTATAAAAGAGAAACCCCTCGTTTTGCAATGCTTGATAAGTAGTCTGTTTCTAGGTCGGCCATTCTGGGGTGGCGCCCTTAAAGGTGACAACGAAGAGAATGTCTTCGATCAGCTCTTGCTCGAATAGCTCGCGGACTCTTAAACCATTCGGCAAAACGATGACTCCAGGAGCGTCGGAAAAGGCCAACTCCCATTCACCGAAGGGCGATTTGCCCAACATGGCGAGCCAGCTTCCAGCGTTGCCTCGGCGAGTGCTGATGATACCGTCGATAGATTGCGCCCCACCGCCAAGTTTGCCGATACCGTTTTGCTCGGTGAAGTGTAGGTGACCGACAGGTACTTCAAAGGTTTCGCCGTCTTTGCGCACAAAGTAGAGCAGAACATGCTGAATTTTGAGGTTATCGAGGTTGGGGGGAAAGTCAGAGCGTTGAAGCTCGAATCGGACCGCCATGGGGGTAGCGGTGCAATCGGGATTGTTGAGGTCGTACCACTGATCGGCGAAGTCGTTGCGGAAGCTGAAGGCGCGATCGCCACTAAACCGATCGCCCAATTCTTGAATAACCTGTTGGCGATAGTCAAAGCTATCGAGGGCGGTGTATTCGATGGTGAAGAGGACATCGGCTATTGTGCTGAAATCGAATCGGTTGGCAGCTTTGGGTAAGCGTAGTTCCCACAACGTATCAACGCCCATACCTTCGAAGGGCAACAACATGTCCTGAGGCTGGGGCGTGAGTTTCAAATAACCCGGTGGCGTTGATGGCTGCCGTCAGGGCTACGGACTCGGGGGGACGCTTAACGGGAATCTTTTGGTAGAACCCGGTGCCGCCGATGACTACGCGGGATAAGCCAGTCGTGGATAGGGTCGCGTGGATGCCATCTGTGGGGGTAATTAGAGCAACCACGGAAGTTCGGACCCGAGTGATGAGGCGGAGATAATGCCCCGGAAAATCCCGGTCGAAGTATTCCATAGCGGTTGCGAAGGGCAGCACACCAGTCTCGCGAAAGATCTGGAACTCACCGGGTGATAGCTGTACCAGGGAAAGGGTTTTGGTGAGCTGGAGTTTGCGCTGGTTGGTTTCAAAGGCGTAGAGATCGAGCTGTTCAATATCTTGCAGGAGCCGGGCTGAGCCGGTCAGGCCACGCCGATCAGGAGCGGCGCTGTGGGGGTCGCCTCCGATTTCCATGCCGGCGGGGGCTTCCCAATAGTCGGCCTGAATAAAGGCTGGCGGTGTCTCTTGCCGTTCAAAGCCCAGCTGACTTTCGGCCAGCTTAGCCATGGATGTGGCCTGCTGCAAGAAGAAGCTATACACGAATGGCACTGACATAAGAGAGCAAAAAAGGCTTCAAGCGCTTGATCTGTAAGAATCAAAGCGTCGAAGCCCATAACCATGTCTCTATGATGCCGAATCGTGCAGCAGTCCTCAAGGAGCAATACCAGAACAGCATCGGTCTACCGTTTAGCGATGTGCTGCCGGAAGCAGAGATTCAGGCGGTGCTGGAGGCCCAGGGAGTCACTTATCGCCAAGTGCTTTACACCCCGATAGTGGTGCTGTGGAGTTGGCTGTCGCAAGTTCTCGATTCGGACAGCAGTTTGAGCCATGCTGTCAAGCGCGTGACGACCTGGATGCGGGTGGCTGGATTGAGCGTGCCGTCGGCGGATACGGGCGCCTACAGCAAAGCCCGCAAACGCTGGCCCGAATCGATTTTTCCACCGCTTGTAAAGCGCGTCGCCACGGCTTTACAGGCGCAGGTATCCCCAGCTCAGCGGTGGCGCGGTCGGGTCGTGAGGGCGTTTGATGCGACGACGATTTTGATGAGCGATACCGAAGTGAATCAACGGGCGTATCCCCAGCACAGTAATCAAAAGAGCGGCTGTGGCTTTCCCCTCCTGAAGCTGCAAGTGTGGTTTTGTGTGACCACAGGAGCGGTATTGGAAGTCGCAATGGCTCCCTTTCGGGTCAGTGAATGGCGCTTAGCCCGTCACCTCTATCAGACGTTGTGCCCAGAGGATGTGGTGGTGGCCGATTCGGCTTACGGCACCTATGTCGATTTGGCTGGAGTCACCGCGATGGGAGCCGATGCCGTCTTTCGCAAGCATCATCAACGCCGTTGTGATTTCAGGCGCGGCAAAAAGCTAGGCATTGGCGACCACATCGTCCGGTGGCAGCGCCCGAAAAAATGTCCTCATGCCCTTTCACCGGAGGAGTTTGAGGCGTTGCCCGAGGCGCTTGAGGTGCGCGAAGTCTATCTCTCGATTCAAGTCCCTGGGTTTCGCCCGAGCAACTTTGTGGTAGTGACCACCTTGATAGACCCCAAACGCTATCCTAGAGCCAAATTGGCCCAACTCTATCAGTTGCGTTGGCAAGCCGCTGAAGTCAATCTCAGACATCTCAAAACCACCTTAGCCATGGAGATGGTTGCCGCCAAAACCCCTACCATGGTGACTAAAAGTATTTGGGTGCATTTGTTGGCCTACAATCTGCTGCGAACGCTGATGTGGGAAGCCGGCGCCGATGCCGAGGTCGGGGCTTTGCGGCTCTCCCTACAGGGCACGCGGCAACAATTCAATCATTTCCGACCCGAGTTGCTGCATCTCTCGCCATCTGCGCGACCGCAAGGCTACCAAGCCTTGTTAAACGCTGTGCGGGAGTTGATTATCCCTTTTCGACCGCACCGCTCAGAACCCCGAGTGGTCAAACGTCGCCCCAAACCGTTCCCCAGAATGCAAGAACCGCGCTCGGTTGCGAAAGCTAAACTAGTTGCTTGATACGGCTTATGTCAGTGCCATTCTACCAAAGACGTTTTCCTCCGCCTGCACTCGGGTTTGCAGCAGTCGCCCAAAGCCATCGGAATACTCCACCGTTGCGATCGCATCATCCCGTTGGGGTAAGGGCACATCGGTGTCATTGACATGGTGCTCCTGCTGAATCGTGCGTACCGAAATTGGCTGCTGTCGCTCCTCAAAGGCTAAAAAGTTATAGACCAGTCGGGTACCGGGCACCGCCAGGGTGTCTCCTACCGCCTCGTTGGCTTTCCCCATGACGGCTGTACTGGCCAGCAATCCCAACGGTGTAAAGGTAAAGGCCTGCCGATTCCCGTTTAGATCCATCACCTGGGAGGGCTGCATCACCCGGTAGTCGTATTCCGCTTGGGTAAAAAGACCAATCGGGTCAGTCACTGTCAGGGGCAGCAGCTCAAATGGGTCATAGGTGACGGTAGTATCTCGCCCCAACGGGTCACGAGTCATCTGCAACAGTCCCCGCCCTTGACCATCGGTACTGGTCTGAAAGTCATACTGCTGGCGAGCAGCGGTAACGAAATAGCCCCGTTCATGATGGGCATCCCCCGCATGAAAGACATAGCCCGCTAGCTGGGGAACTCCATCCCGGAAAGCTTGAGGATAGTCAGCACTCCAATTCGAGACTGTCGCTGGCTGTAGATAAGGCGGCAGCTCTGGTGGATTCAGCACCGTGTCACCGCTGCGATACGCCCCCTGCAGAATGGTTTCTGTCAGCACCAGGGCTTCTGTACGAACCAGCGCCCCAAAATCTCCCAGGTCTCCCAGGGGCAGGCCCGTGAAAGCATCGCCGTCGTAGTAGTTGAAGCTTTGGCCAATCAACTCCCGTGTTACCGTTCCCGTGCGAATCGTCTCCCACAGGGCAAACAGCGGTGAGCTGCCGTCATTGAGAATTTCGTAGGTTTCGCTGTGAGCTGTGCGGTCCACCATGTAGCGAGTGGCATCGTCCCGCTGGGCATAGGTCATCACCGCCTGAGTCGCCAGATAGGGCTCTGCTGAGGCCTGCGCCACTCGAAAATCTCGTTCCCTCGGCACGGCAATGCTGGCCTGCAGCCGCGACTGCCCATAGTCGTCGTAGTCCGTGGTAAAGCTGACCTGAGTCATGGGCTCTTCACCCCGCTCCCATTGGGTGGTGCGCTGAGCCCATCCAAAGGGGAAGAAAATATGCAGCCGTTCCCTGTCCGCAGGGTCAGGAGGTGCTTCTTCCCGCACCCCATTTACCGATTCCGTCACGGTGTAGGGTCGGTCTTGGCGATCCGTAGCATCTAGGGCATAGAGTTCTGTCCGCAGCACCTGTCCTCGCAGCGTCCGCAGCGCATCTCGCTTTACTCGTCGCGGTAATCCTTTCAAGAACTCTGTGACATCTTGAGGACGCGCCAGCACCTGCGGGTCGCCTGCCCAATACTCATCGCTGTAGTCAATCTCTTCCCACTCACCAAACTCGTCTCCCACCGGTCCCTGATGAAACCAGGTCTTTGTCATGAGCGGCGGCGAGAAATATTTGGTGCGATCGCCGTCCACAGATAAAAAAGGAGCAGCTTCGCCGTGCAGCCCTACGTCGTTGTACGCCTCAAACACTTCGGTATCGCACTGCTCCACCCGACCAAAGCCACGAAACTCTCGCTCGGTTCCATCCCAATAGCCGTGGTGATACTTATATTCCGTGGTCAGTTTGCCCTGGGAAATCTGGTCAATCACCTCCACCCGCGAGACCACCTGCACCGGAAATGGCAGATTGGTTTTCCAGCGAGTTTCGGGGCGGACCTCATCCTCCAGATAAAACTCGATCGACGATCGATAGCCCACTCGAGTCAGCGACCCCATGTGGTTATCCATCTCATTCAGCAGGTAGGGCTTGACTCCCCCTGTGAAGTTCAGAAAGTACATGTGGCTGCGGCCCAGCTGCCGCACATCCGCACTCCACAACACGCCGCTGATGCCCGTCCCCAGCAAATCCACCAGCCGCACCGCGTCCAGGTCAGTTACGGGGGGCGTGCCCTTAATCTCAATCGGGTCGCTCCAACCATTGCCGCTCTGGTTGATCCACAGGATCACCTTGCAGTGATCGACATAAACAATGTCATCCAGCCCATCACCATCAATGTCGCCAATCAAAATCCGCCGGGGGTCATAGCCATAGACATAGCGGGGGCTATTGCGCATGGAAACTCGCTTGCCCCAGTTGCCATAGCCCAGGTTGGGCCAGTACTCGATATTGCCGTCATGGACCAGCACAATATCCTGCAGGCCATCCCCGGTCATATCGCCCCACTTCACCCGTGGGTCAGAAAAATTGACATTGGGGAAGGCTTCTAGATCACCCCGATTGACTTGGCGGGTCTCCGTCCAGCCCCCATGGGAGTCGTTAAAGAAACACTCCAGCCGACTGCCAGAGCGGATGGCATCGGTGACCCCATCTCCGGTCAAATCGACCAACTGCACATCTGGGCTCTCCAGGTTAACGCTGGGGGCCACGTCATATTTCTGGAACGATTTGCGGTCCCATAAGCCGCCAAACCGTAGGGGAAAATAGCCGGAGAGTCGCTCGTTGGTGACCAGTAGATCAATGCGCCCATCCCCATTGGCATCAATCATCTGTACGCCGGGATCTGCCAGGGTCAAACCACCCGGCGTGGTCTGCATCTCACGGGGCAGATCAAACCGCCCATTACCCAGATTGCGCCAGTAGCGCACCGTGCCGTTCATCTCCAGGATGTCCGGTAGGCCATTGCCAAATAAATCAGCCAGTTCCAGATCTGGGCTGGCCAGCGATTGGGCTGGTAAGTCTCTGCCTTCAATGGGGAAAAAGTCTCTGCCTAAAGGCTCAAATCGACTGTAGTCAAACTCCAGTGCTGGCAGGGTTTCCTGCAGCTCCCAGTCATGGCCAGTAACTTGCACCTGACTGAGTAAGGAAACACCATTCAGCGGCAATCGCTGAGTTAGATCTGCCAAATCATCCCGCTGGTCTAAATAACTAAACCGATAAGTCCGCACCAGCCGTTCTGCATCCGCGTGGGTGCACACCTGAATTTCCCGGCAGCGACGGCGCATGCGGATTTCAAACCCGGATCGATATTCCGAAAACGGATCGAGACGGTCTTCGTATTCGAAGGTGACAGAGACTAAGAATTGCGGGTCTTCTCGGTCTCCAAAGTCAGCATATTGAATGCGGCTCAAGTAAAGCTGGTCCCAGTGATGGGGGCCGTCTTCTCCCGAGTCCCGTTCATACGCATACTCGATGCGATTGCCAAAGGAATCTTCCGTGCGAGACAGCTTCCAGGCAAAGACGTTGTCTCGGCGCAGCGAATCAGGATTGGCAATAATTGCCGGATCGGTTTCCCCATCTGGAACTTCAGCTGTGCCGTAATAACTGATCAGTCCGTCTTTGCTCCAGACTTTCCAATAGTTGTGGTTGGCGTCTTGGTGATGTTCGATGCGGGCAAAAAGTCCCTCGGTGCGGGGCTGGTAGCGAGTGATTCCGGGCGATCGCTCCACCGGCACCAAATCTTCTGCGCCGGACAAAACAAAGGTGTCGCGATCGTCATAACGGGGAATGCCCTTAGACGTCTTGCGCATCACTCCAGGAATGCTGAGACCCCAGCCCAGGCCAAACACGCCGTTACCATTGCCGGTGCTGTAGACCAGACTCAGCTCTGGCTGAAACCCATTGCGTCCAGGGGGCAGGGCTATGGGAACCGTAAAGTTCCCTGTGCCGGTGTGCAGGTCTGGCGAAAAGGTCTCGCCGATGCCGTGCAGGGCTCCGCCCCCTTGAGGCAGAGAAATAATTTGATTCGAGGCTCCGGACTTGTTGCTCACGGAAGCACCTCAATCTGAAGAGTTAAAAACTTATCCGGAAGGGAAAACTGCTGACAAGGAGATGCCTCAAGCTATCAAAATTTTTCTGAAAAAGCACAATGCCTTTAAGATGAAATCTCGCTGTGACAGATGGATGTTGACATGTAGCATATAGGACCCTTCTCCTAGAGACACCCTAAATTTCTCCTAAGGCGATTTCAGAGCCAACATAAAAATTAGGGATTCTGTCCTGAGTCACGCAAGGCATAGTAATCTCAGTAAAGGTAATTTTATATACAGAGAAATTCCCTTTTCAGGACAATGGAGATCCATTATCGACAACACAAAAATTTTTATTCGGATATTATTCGAAATGACTTAAAAATGAGGCTTTGTCGCATGAATCGTGGAAGCGCAAAGCCCTACCTTTCCCAATTCAAGCCGCCTTTTGCCTCCGTAAGCCTGGCTTTCGGCGTCAGCCTATCGCAGCTGCACCACGGGTTGATTGCGCAGTAGGGTCTCGTGGGTGAGCAGATCATCAACGGTGATGCAGAGGCGGCGGTCGGCATCTACCCAAAACTGCACTCGGATGCGATCGCATCCCGGCACCCCAGGCGGTTCCAGGCGGGCGATGGTGCGACGGCCGTTGCGATCATTGAGAGGCTGCACATTCGTGCTATTGCCTGCTATGGGGCGCGTCACTAGCCGATTCTGTTCGAAATACACCTCCATCGTGGGGGTTTCATCCCCCAGCTCCCCCAGCACCAACTCGATGCTGGGTTGCTTCTCGGCAGAGGCCCCCAGCAGCAGCTCCACCGGCTGCTCCATGGGATAGGCTTGCCCCTGCTTGATGATCGGATGCCAACCATGGCGGTTCTGGCGCCGATCCCAATAGCGAATGCCATAACTGTGGTAGAGAAAATCTTCGATCTTGGTGCCCTGATACAGCTGCAGAGCCCCTTCGGCAATGGCCTGGAAGGGACGCTCACAGCGCAGCCGCTCTGAGTCAAAATACTGCTGCACCCAAGCCTGGACCGCAGGCATCTGGGCCGTGCCCCCCACCAGGGCCACCGCTTCGATGTCCTCGGGAGCGATCCCCTGGCGGCGAGCCTGTTGCAACACCTGGTTCATGCGCTCATCTAGGCGTTGGAAAAATCCCTGCCGGTGCAAAATCTGTTCTAGATGCGATCGCGTCAAGGCCAGGTCGTAACTCTCCAGGGTCTCATCGTCGAAGTAGGCCTCCCTGGCCTCCTCCTGGGTCGACAGTTGAATCTTTAAGCGTTCCACCAACCGCAGCGTCAGGGGCGACAGGGGCACCGCCTGAGTGGTGTGAAAGTAATCGGCCAACCAATGATCGATATCGGCGCCGCCCAGGTTTTCGGCGGCCTTAGCCAGCACCCGAGCCACCTGCACCCGTTGCCCCGACCGCTCCGCCAGCGAGGCTTGCCCCCACTTCAAAATGAATCCCAAGGGCTTACGATCCTCTGGCAGCTGCAGCTGTACCAGGGAGAAGTCCAAGGTACCGCCGCCAAAGTCAATCACCAGCAACGTCCGCTTGCCGGTGAGTCCATACCCCAAAGCCGCCGCCGTCGGCTCATCCAACAGCCGTACCTGCTCCACCGCCAGCCCACGACAGAGATCCCCCAACCAATGGCGATAGGCCTCAAAACTATCCACCGGCACCGTCATCACCAGAGACGACGCCTCCCCCGCTGCCGCCATCGCCTGCTCGATCACGCGCTCTAGAAACCACTGCCCCACCTGCTCAAACCGAATCGCCTGGCCTTCCAGTTCTGGCAAGAAGCCCTGAATGTCGGTGCCGATGCCCCGCTTGAAGTTGCGAAAAAAGCGAGCGTCTGCTCCCTGATCTAGACCGCGGTCACGGACCGCCTGGCCAATGAGCACATGCTCATTGGCCACCGACTCAACATAGACCAGACTGGGGATCAGCGGTGGATTCGCTCCCAAGACCTGGCTAATGGCTGGCAGCGATAGAATCTCAGACTGCTGAGTAACCGCATTCCAACGGGCGACAACGGTATTACTGGTTCCGAAATCAATGGCGATGGTCATAGGCGCAGCGAACTGACTGCAGATGAATATTCCCTAACCTATCAAATTCGGGGATCATCGAGTCAGTGCCTGGGAGTATCTTGTGGTTGCGATGGGGGGGACTCTACTGCCGGGGGGCTTGGCTGCCGTTCTCGACCCAGCCATCGCCATGCGATTGTCACCACCGTAATCAGCGTGAGGGGGATGACAAAGAGCAACATGACTCGACTGAATAGGGCGATGTGCTCATAGTCTGCGGCGCGAAAGATTAAATAGGCACTGTAGGCCACGTAATAACCTAAAAACAACAGCCCCTCCCAACGGGAAATGACATTGCCCGTGGCGAAAATGGGCAAACAGGCCACCGCCACGACCACCACGATGGGCAGGTCAAATCGCAAGGCCGATGCCGCCACCGGAATACCATCCCAGGAAAATACAGCTGCTGCCCCCAACACCGAGAGAATATTGAAAATATTACTGCCGATCACATTGCCGACGGCGATATCGCGCTCGCCCCGTAGACTGGCCACTACTGAGGTGGCCAATTCCGGCAGGGACGTGCCAGCAGCAATGATGGTCAAGCCGATCACTAATTCACTCAGGCCCAACCCCTGTGCGATCGCAACCGCCCCCCGTACCAGCAGCCGGGAGCCTACCACCAAAAAGCTACCCCCAATCACCACCAATAACGGATTGATCACCCAAGCCCGTAGAGAGGGTTTACCACGGCCATAAGCCTCGGCATATTCCGCCTGAACCTGACAATCTTGCTCCCCGCGACTCTGCACCACCAAAAACAGCGTGTAGACAATGCTGCCCCCGAGTAGGATGACGCCGTCTGAAGCATGGAGAGTGCCATCTAGGGCAAACAGCAACAGCAGACCAGACACCCCAATCAAAATTGGCACATCTAATCGAATCAACTGCTGCGCCACCGTCAACGGCATGGCCACCGCCGATAGCCCCAATATCATCAGCACATTAAAAATATTGCTGCCCAAGACATTACCCAGGGCAATGTCCCCTTGATTAGCCAAAGCCGCCTGAATACTAACAGCCAGTTCCGGCGCACTAGTGCCATAGGCCACGATGGTGAGGCCGATGACCAAGGGAGATAACCCAATCAAAATAGCCAAGCGGGCAGCCCCCCTGACCAGACACTCCGCTCCCAATAGCAGCAGTAAACCACCACTAAGCAAGGCAAGGATGGCGTAGATAGTCATAAAGCTAATGAGTCACTGCTGCAGTACATAAGAAGCATTTCCTAGCTTCCCATGATTTCCAGAGGTTTCGCCTGCCCCTCAAGCCTCAGGCCCGGAGATTGCCTACCATCATGACCGAGCATCCCAGTTCCTGCACCCACTGAGCTGACCCATCACTGCTCGTCAGCAGACTGCTACTGGCATGATGACGCATCGAGCCTACCAGCACGAGATCGTAGTGGCACGACAGGCGCAGAATTACTGGAATAACCGCGGTATCCGCCACTAATGTGATGTCTATTTCCAGGGGAGTAGTCGAGTCTGCCACCAATTGGGAGAGCTGCGTCCTGAAATCCGTAATCTGGGAGTCAGGCGTCCGAGGATCATAGACATGGAGTAAAGTCAATTTAGCCTGATTGGCCACAGCCAGCTGCTGGCCCAGATTCATGACCTGAATCGATTGGGGAACTAAGGCTTTGATCGGCACCAGCAAGCGCCGCAGATGACTAGGGTTGTCCAGTAGTCGGGTCATGGCTACAGGGCAATGAGCATTGCGTAATACCCCGTCAATCACGTTCCCCAACAGACGAGCCTGTAAGGTATCCCACTCGCTCCATCCCATGACAATCAAATCAGCCTGTTGTTCTCGACTGGTCCGACAAATGCCCAAGACCGGATCATCATCAATACGGATAATACTTTCAATCGGCGTGCCAAACGGCCGGGCTAGGGTTTCAGCCCGCTG
Organism: Halomicronema hongdechloris C2206; assembly: GCF_002075285.3. Taxonomy (GTDB): domain Bacteria; phylum Cyanobacteriota; class Cyanobacteriia; order Phormidesmidales; family Phormidesmidaceae; genus Halomicronema_B; species Halomicronema_B hongdechloris. The sequence continues at coordinate 4,635,772 of NZ_CP021983.2, forward strand.
CAACAATTGCTGACTGCGGGCAATGCCATCGTTAACAGCGTCGTCGTCTAACCAGGAGCTAGCAGTCACCACCGACAGGGCAATTAGCCGACCGGCCTCTCCCCGTAATAGGGCACCCAGTTGAATCAGGCCGGCCTCTGTCAAGGGATTGGCGATGGGAACCAGCACCGTTAGGGTCTTCCGATGGGGAGACGCCAAGGACATAGCCGGGGACAAGGGTAAAGCTAAGGGGGGTGGGGATAACCTCACTGCTGCCTGGGCTGTGATAAATGGTCCCAAGATGGCTGTAATCAGCATCATCACCAGCACACTGTTGAGAATGCGCTCGTCCAATAGCCCCACTCGATATCCCACCAAGGTGGCCGCCAGAGTAGCCGCCACCTGGGGTAGCGACAGAGACCACATGGTGAACATCTGTGGCCAGCTATAGTGATACCAATAGCGACTGCAGAGAGCCGCCAGGAACTTACTAGCCATCAGCCCTACCACAATACTCAAACAGAGCCAGATGGAGGTCAGCGTCTTCAAAAAAGCCGGCAAATCGATCAACAGCCCCATATCCACAAAAAAGATGGGGATGAACAGCACGCTACCCACAAACACCACCTTTTCCTTGACTGGCCCTTCCTTGAGCACATGGTTCACAGCCAATCCGGCTAAAAAGGCGCCGACAATTTTTTCCACCCCAACGATTTGAGCCCCTACTGCCGCCAAAAAGAGGGCCAACAGAATGAATAAAAACTGATTGCCCTCATCTTCGCGAGAACGCCGCAGGAATGCCTGCCCCACTCGAGTGACCCCGACTAATACCACCACCACGTACAAAGCAATGGCCATCACCATCACCAGACCTCTCTGCACGGTCAATTCACCGGCATTGAGGGCGGTACACAGGGCCAGCACTAGCAACGCGGCGATATCAGTCAGAATTGTGCCGCCAATGGTCACCACCACGGCTTCATTGCCAGCCACCCCTAGCCGCCGCACAATCGAGTACCCCAATGGCGTATGGGAAGACAATAAAGAGCCCAGTAAAATCGATGCAGTCCAGCCCAGCCCAGATAAACGGCCAATTAGGCTACCGACAATCAGCGGCAGGGCAAAGGTGAGACTGCCAAACCCCAAGGCCCGGTGGCGTAGTTTGCGAAACTCCTCCAGTTCGATCTCTAGGCCAGCCACAAACAGCAGATAGATTACCCCGATATCCGATAGTAAGGTCATGGTTTCTGACTCAGAACTGAGCCAGCCCAATCCATTGGGACCAAAAACAACCCCCGCTAGGAGTAACCCCACCAGATCCGGTAGATGCAGCTGTTTAATTAACGGTGGCACCGTCAAAATGATGGCCAGCAGCAGCGTAAACGGTCCCAGAGGGTTGTCATAGAAAAACGAGAGCACCAAATCCATAGTCGAGCCCTAGATGAATTTGATTGGCAAGGCGAATCCAGCCCACCATGTTCCAAGTTGGACTTGGTCGGGTGATTTCTCCCGACCGATGACCTCTCCCAACCTGTTGTTAACCTCCTGAAGAACGGTTCCCCAGTTCGTCAGATGCCAGAGCCATCCAGGAATTCTTCGATGGCCCGATCTCGAAGACGACAGCTGTCTTTGCTGGCGTGGGCTCCTACCCTGACAGGTACCTGGGTCTGGGCGCGCAGAGTGTCCAGTTGTTGCTCTAAAGATTCGATACGGTCGACTAGGGCTCGAATCACCTGGGCTTCAGAGTCAGGTAGACGACCATGCTCCAGGGGATCAACTCGCTCGCTACCGCGATAAACAATACGGCCAGGAACCCCCACGACAGTGCAGTCAGCCGGCACTTCTCGCAATACCACCGACCCAGCCCCGACGCGGGCATGGTCTCCGATGCAAATGTTACCCAGCACCTTGGCCCCAGCCCCGACGACTACATGGTTTCCTAAGGTGGGATGGCGCTTGCCGCTTTCCTTGCCGGTCCCTCCTAGGGTGACGCCTTGGTAGATCAAGACATAGTTGCCGATAATGGTGGTCTCGCCGATTACCACCCCCATGCCATGGTCGATGAAGACGCCGCGACCAATGGTGGCACCGGGATGGATTTCGATGCCGGTGAGAAACCGAGCGACATGAGATAGCAGGCGGGGAATTAGAGGTAGCTTCACTCCCCAGAGCCCGTGGGCAATACGATGAAATAGAAGTGCCTGCAGCCCTGGATAGCAAAACAATACCTCTAGCCAGTTGCGAGCCGCCGGGTCTCGCTCGAAGATGATTCGAAAGTCTTCCGCTAGGGTCTTTAGCACAAGCCTTGCCTCGCCGATCTGTCTGGCCAATTTGTATAGGATTGCCTAAGTGTCAAGTCCCACTCAGGGGCCGGAGATTTTCCTTAAGCAAACCTCCAGGTCTAGACTTGAACAAGTTTTATCCAAATCAAGGTCTATCTTAGCGTGCAGCGGGCAGGCATTGATGGCCCTAGGGAGAAACAGTAATGGTGTATTCGTAGCGCTGGTTTTGGTGGTGGGAACCGACCCAAATTCGATAGGTCCCCGCCCGCCAGCCACTGTCGACGACGTTGGCGTCGGGATTGCGGCGGCTGGTGTCGCTACCGCAGCGAATAGTGTTGTTGTCGGGGCCTTGAATTAGCAGGGTAGTATCATTGCCGCCGCTGTCGATCTGGACGGTCAGGTCTTCATAATCCTGTTGCAAGGTCAAGATGTGATCTGGATTTTCTGCGGCGTACCCTAAGCAGAGATCTCCGTTGCGATCGCGAGGGGCAATATTCGACAACGAGAAGAAGCCAGCGGTATTGCCATTGGCACTGGCACTGGTGCTATTGGTGCCTAGGGTAAGGCTGCCAAAGTTGGCCGTTTGGGCTAGGGCAGGAGCCATGCTTACCATGGCCGCACATCCCAGCAGTACTGGCCCGCGCATAAATCGTTTAAAGTGGCTAAACATGGTGTTTCTCCTAAACCTATTCTCATCTTGCCCTGCTTTAATAGGAGAGTGATGTTACCGTAGACAGTCTCTCAAGTGTCTGCTGGGATACCATTCCCTCTATCTATCTAAAAGAACGAAAAGGACGAAAAGGACGAAAAGGACAATCGTTATCGCGATAACGAGCCCATGAGTTTGGTCTGGCTACTCATTATGATTGCGGTCAACTGGAGTCTCTCTGCTCTGATCAACCTTCTGCCTGAGGCAGTACCGCTGCATTTACCAAACTGGGGGACGTGGTTAATCATTGGCCTGCTGGTGAGTTGGTTAATGGGGACTAGCCCACACTAGAGACATCGACTTAGCCAGCATCTCTATGCCTGGAAAAGCGCTAAATGGATTAACGGCATAGAGGTGTTAGATGGCCAAACTCTGGGTTTTTGGGAGCGCAACGGCTATCACCGCCGGGGGGATCCGTGGGCTGTCGAGCGCTACAGCGATCGGTGAGCATCTTCTGCCGTTGAGAGCAAAGATACCACTGGTGTCGGGGATGCCTTTCTGACTGGAATGATTCACCAACTTGATCAGGCAAAGGGATAATCCCAGCTAAATCCAGAACCCACGAAACTCTCATAGTTTGGAGCCAAGAATGCAGCATGGGCTAGTGAGACGCCTACTGTCTCTCTTCGTCGCGATCGCCGCCTGGTTATGGATGCTTCCAACGTAAGCATCCAGGCAGCTCTCATAGCTGGCTTGGGCCGTGAACTACGCCAGCGCTTTAATCCAGGTCGCTTTGTAGCGACGATCGCCAAAACGCTTCATGTCTTGGACAAACGTCACTTCTTGGGTGATGACGCCACTGGCATCGTTGAAAAGCTTCCAGGCTCTCCAAACTTTGTCTTTTAGCTCCAGTAGTTTCATGGCGACATGAGTGAAGTAAGCCCCTTGATATCACGAGATAGGCTGTACCTCACCCAGTAAGGAAAGGCTGTATCGCCATAGGCTTTGTTTAGTGAGATCGGTAAAAGAGATGCGATCGCATCTCCCCACCTAAAAAGGCGTACCTAAAAAGGCGGACAAGATGATCCATCCTGTCCGCTACCGGGATCTTGTTACTGTAACTGCTCAGCCAGTGAGCTTGAACCTCGAGGGGCTAGTTCGGTCCCCCGCAGGTAGACACTCAACAATCCTAGGCTACTGAGCAGTGGTCTCTTGAGCAGTACTCGCCCCGTTGTCCGCCGCCGTGGAGATGGCTGGCTTGGCCCCGTTGGCCACATTCACTTTCACGACTCTGTGGCGCACCTCTTCCGCCTTAGGCATCGTTAGGGTCAAGTGCCCGGCATTGAAGTCTGCCTGAACCTGAGTGTTCTGAATGGCATCCGGTAGATTGATTACACGACGGAATGTTCCGTAGGAAATATCGTCATAGAGTACGGTATGCTCCGCCGCCACGGAAGTCGGCTGCCGCTCCCCAGAGATGGCAATGGCATTGCGGCTAACCTGAATATCGATGGCATCAGGATTAACCACGGGCAGCAGCATGGTCAGGACATAGGCATCGCCTTGATCAACCAATCGAGCCGCTGGAGTCCAGTGAATTTGCTTTTTAGACTGCTGTGAAGTGGCGGGGCCGATTTGATTAAACAGCTCATCCAATTGGCGGCGGTGGCGGGTTGTCTCTAGTTCCCAAAGAGGATTCCAGTAGCGAACAGTCATGATGTTAGGTCTCCTTAAGCTGTGCTTTTCAAGACTCTTTATTTACAACTCCCATGATGGCGGGTTCACCAGAGAGAGACCAGTCAAGACAACCTCACCTAAGAGGTGTATTTACCCCCCAAAGAATGGTTCATTAGCTCTGAGATAATTATCTAGAAATTGGTGTGGAGATCCCTACTTGAATGGAGTGTTACTGCACCTTTATCATTGGCATCTGCATAAGAATACCTATTGGTACTTCACTACGCTAATTATTGAGCCTGGTGAGACATCTATCCCGCCTTTATGACTCGTAGTCAACGAGATCCTAGACCATCAAAATTATCCTGGGATAGTCACCCTGAATAATTCATCTTCGTAAACTGCTTGCAGGGTTGCCCCATAGGTTTCCTGGAAGAATGTTTTGAATTCATTTCCAGGAAAGTAGAGAAATACGGTGTCATATTCATTGAGAGCTGCCTTCAAATCAATCTGGGCAGCCCATTGTTCCGGAGGGGTTTCTTGAAATAGTTGAAAGCGGACATCGTCATGGACGACATGGCTTAGGGCTAGGATAAAGCTATGGGTGGCATCACTGATGATCAGTGGGTTCTCGGCTTGGTTAATAATAGGAGCCATTTCCAAGTTCGTGGCACTGGCGGTTTCCCCTTGATCTAGATAGTCCCAGCCTGGAGTATTAGCGATCACCACCGCTGACATCACTCCGGCAGCGATTAAACCAGAGAATACAAGTTTCCAAGCTATCCGTTCCCAGGCCCGTTTGGCGAAGGCGATGCCATTGCCGAGGAAATAGGCGACGGCCATTTCAGTCGATAGAAAAGCAGGTACTAGGTAGCGAGCCTGTAAGGAGCGCCCTCCTCCGTAGAGCAGATCGGGAATCACTAAGACTGCCCCTGTAATGACGATGGGCAGGAGTAGAAATATCCAAATCCGCGCTGGGGTAAACCGAATCAGGCAATAGAGTGCCAAGACCGTTAATGCTAGCAGCAGTAAGTCAGCATAGTTTTCTAAACGGGTGGCATCATTGAGGTCAAAAAAGGTGTTACCGAGGTTAGCGATACTGGCCCGAGCAATGCTGACAAAGCTGGAGGGACGACTCTGAACCCATTGGGTTTTCTCGTCAATATCTTCGATGCTGATGAGGACGACTAGCAGCCAGGGGACAAAGGCCAACAGAGCTACTCCACCTGAGACGGCCATGGGCAGGAGATGCGATCGCACCCGTCTCCATTCAAACAACAGACTATAAACTCCCTGAGCAGCCAGCGTAAATAGGAAAAACAGGTGAGAGTAGAGTCCCACAATCACGGTCAGGGCATAGATCATCCAAGCCTGCAGACTGGCAACTCGCAGAGCTCTGAGTAGAGCCGCATTCGACAGGAGAATGGCCAGGGTCCAAAGGCTATATTCTCGGGCTCCTTGCCCCAGTAAAAGATGGTAAGGGGAGATAGCAATTAATCCCATCGCGATCCACCCGGCCCCAGCAGAACGAAACAGTTCTCGGCCAAACCAATAGGCACAGGGCAGGGCCACAATCCCTAACAGGACCGAGATTACCCGCGCCGATACCGGTGTTCCCCACAACTGCATCCAAAATCGGGCCGACAGATAATAAAGTGGGGTATGCTCAGGATTGCCGGCTAGGGCAGACATGGTATCACCCAATTGGCGCGCCGATGAGGGCGTCTGATAATGTTGAATTTGATCGACGGTGAGGATGTCACCCTGAAAGGCCTCAGCTAGAACCTCCTGCCGGGTATAGCCAGAGATCCGGTAAAATCCCCTGACTTCGTCGGCATTGTACGCCTTGCCATCCAGATTGACCAGGGAAAACACCAATCGCAGGATAATCAGTGCCACGATCGTTCCTTTGAGACTAAGCGGCACCCCGCGGCGAACCTGCTGTGACCAGGACTGCACCTCTGGCAAGAAGGATGTCATCCAGCCCTTGGCCCCTAGATACTCGATGGCTCCATAGGTGATCAGAACTACGACAAGGATTGCCAGTAGCTTCAGGATGCGACCGCGATGAATTGCTAGGAATAGCTTTGCTTGGGTCAGAGTGCCAGGAGCAGGGGTTTGCTGTCGTGCGATGGCCAGGGTTTCCCAGGTATTACCACCATCTGTGGATCGATAGAGCTCGGTTCTGGCGGAGCCGAATCCGTAGAGGATATTGTCGTCAGCATAGTTGGACGAAAATTGCAGCGCCCGTCCTGCCGAGGGCACGCTATTCATCCGTGCCAGAGTAATCCTAGAGTCGCCAATTGCGGTAAAGGTTTGGCCGCTGTCAGTGGTCTTAAATAGCCCTCGTCCCCGTACGCTAAGGGCAAAGGTTTGATCCTCGGCATAGTCCGGGGAAATGGCGACGGCCTCCACGTAGGGAGCCTCACCATAGGCGGTGCTGATAATTTTGGTCCAGGTTTTGCCCGCATCCTGGGTTTGATAGAGGCCGCTGCGGGTGGCCACTAGTAAGGTTTGATCCTCTGGAAAATTGGGGGAGATGGCCAACTGTAGGCCGGTAGCCTCTGCTAGAGGGGTGTCTGCGGTCAGCAGGGTCCAGGTCTTTCCGGCATCGGTGCTTTGATAGATGCCTTGCTCCCCGGTAGTGAATAGGGTCTGGTCAACAGCGAACCCAGGCGATAGAACCGTGGAGGGGGAATCGTTACCTGGTTGTTTGGCTGATTCACCAATCCTTTCAAAGGTATGGCCCCTATCCTGAGAGCGATAGACTCGGCCCGATTGATTGGTGCTGAAGACCGTGTGATCCTCTGCGAAATTAGGAGATACTGCCAGGGTAACGCCTCGCTCCGACTTATCGAGTTGGGCAATGGACCAACGTTGCCCTCCGTCTGAAGATTGCAGAATCTTGCTGTAGAGAATGGCCGAAAATAATGTTTCATCGGCAGCATAGTTGGAGGAAATATCAATATCAAAAAAGCGCCTGGGATCCTGTTCGTAGCGACCCGGTGTTTTCAACGTGCGGTTGAAGCGGGGCAAATAGAGATCTTGATTGATGGCTTGCCAAGAATCACCCCGGTCATGGCTGATGTAAAGTTCCCCGACATAGGTAGCTACCGCTAGGGTGCCATCCTCTGCCAGGGTGGGAGAAACCGTTAGATCAATAATGGTGCCGAGAGACAGGGTTTCCAGTTCAGTCCAGGTATTGCCGCCATCACGGCTGCGAAAGAGGCCGTCAAACCCTCCCAGGAAGGCAATGCCGTCAGTTTGGAAGCGATCCGAGATTTCCAGGTCCTGGAAGTGGGGTACCTCCATCTCGTCGGCTTGGGGATCACGGCTTAATCCAGTGTCTGTATTTACCCATTGTGCTTGCTCTGGCCGCCAGCGCCAACAGCCCCCATCCCAGGTGATTGCAAGTAATGACATCTCTCCGGCTGGGGCTGGTAAGGGCAGTACCTCCCGTACTCGTAAATCCTCTAGCCCTTGATTCAACGAGGTAAAGGAAGCACCGCCGTCTATAGACTGATAAATGCCTGATTCAGCCGTAGCAATGAATAGGGTCTGATCGGTCGAGTAATTAGGGGAGGGCGCAATAGCCTGAATTGCTTCGCCTTGAGGCAGGGTGGACCAGGCAGACCAGGTAGTGCCTTGATCGTCAGAACGCCACAGCTGCCCCTGGGCATTCCCCAGTAATGCAGTCGGCGTTTCCGGGATATAGGCCAGGCTAGTTGCATCGCTAGCGGTAAGAACCTTTTGCCAGCGATTGCCGCCATTGCTGGTCTGGTACAGTTGGTTGTCTTGGGTCATGGCCAGAGCTACTTGGGACGAGGTAGCAGAGGCCTGGATCCAAGTGATATCAAGGCTATCAAGCCCTTGGTTAACGGTTTGCCAGGAGTCACCGCCGTCTTTAGAGGTATAGATACCATCTCCCGGACTGGTGAGATACAGTAGAGCCGGGTCAACGGGCGACAGGTCTAGGGAAGAGAAGTCAAAGCGGTTGTCTAGGCCATTGCTTAAGCGAGACCAGGTATTGCCCTGATCCGTGGAGCGAAAGAGATTGTTTCTGCCCAGAATATACAGGGTGCTATCTTGGCTGAAGCTGGGTGACACTTCCACATAGGGCACAACATCGTGGGGGCGATGGGCATAGGCTGGCTGAGCGGGCCAGAGTAGGCCGCCCAAGGCTGCGAGGAGTATCCCCAGACTGGACGCTAAAACCTTAGAGCCGAGGCGGCCAACACGAGAACGCATGATGTTACCAAGGGAATGACAGGTTATTCACCACCTTAGGTATCTGCCAAGGAAGATGCATCAATCTGTCATGAATATTGTGTGAACTATTTCAACCGGGTGTGGTCACTGGGGGCCGTGGTCGAAACAGGTGATCGTGGCTGGGATCATAGAGGTGCGATCGCACCTGCCCGGCAGCCAAGGCGGGGCTAATCACGTAGAGGGTGGTGCGAATCAGGTCTTCTTGTCGTGTCATGGCGGCCATCTCCGCCAGGGTGACCAGCCGAATCTTTTCATCGGGCCAGCCCAAGCGGTAGCAGATCGCCACTGGGGTATCGCTGGGGTAATGGGCCGCTAACTTGGCCTGGGCCTGCTCTACATGGCGGGCACTGAGATAGAGGCAGAGGCTAGTGCGATGGGCCGCTAGGGTAGCCAAGTCTTCTGAGGCTGGCACTTGGGTGCGACCACTGATACGGGTGAGGATGATGGACTGCACCAGCCCAGGGATAGTCAACTCCACCTTGAGCTTGGCCGCCGCCGCCTGGTAGGCGCCAATGCCAGGCACCACCTCAAAGGGAATGTGTGCCCGGGCCAAGGCCTGCATCTGTTCATGGATGGCACTGTAAAGACTGGGATCTCCAGACTGCAACCGCACCACCGATTGCCCTGCCCGCACCCGTTCAATCATCAGGGGCAGAATCGTCTCCAGGGTCATGGCAGCGGTGCCGATGCGCTCGGCCTCAGGGCGGATCCAGTCCAGTACCTGTTTGGGAACCAAGGAGTTGGCATAGAGAACCACATCGGCCTGCCGTAGCAGCCGTTGGGCCTTGATGGTGAGTAATTCGGGGTCACCAGGGCCAGCTCCGACGATATAGACCGCTGGGGATAGCTGAGATAAGGTCATGGGCTACATAAAAACTTCATGAATGCCTTGATCTTAGGGCCAGCCATAAAGTCTCCGTAAAGTGATAGCGGTTATCCGGAAAGGTCGGGGCAAACGCGGAGAGTGAACTGGTAGATGCACCCTGATTCGACCCCTCTGGAGTTCTTTGGAATTCCGGGGGTTTTTTTTAGCAGCAATGACCTCTCTCCGAAATGGGCGTCAACTCAGTCGGTAGTCTATACAGTACTGGCCAGATAGCTTGCTTGGGCAGAAGGAACGAACTCGTCGAGAACTGGGAGCTATCTGGGGGTGCAACCGCTGTGACCATGACAACGGCTACCATAGTGGTTGCCACCGCGGGCGAATGGACCAAACGAGGGCTCCCATGAAACGGCGTCAGTTACTGCAGTCAGCAGGGGGCTTATTGGCAGCCCTAGGGCTGCACGAAGCCAACCTATTGCGGCAGGCCCAGGACTACCGGCAGGCCCTGGCCCAACCGGCGGGCCGTAAACTCGCATTGCTAGTGGGTATCAATGCCTATGGCAGCCAACCCCTGCAGGGCTGTCTCACCGATGTCGCCCTACAACGGGCATTGCTGATCCATCGCTTTGGCTTTCATCCAGATGATGTCCTCACCCTGAGCGACAGGGCGGCTACCCGAGACGGCATTCTAGCTGCCTTTGAGACCCACTTGATTCAGAAGGCTAAACCAGAGGATGTGGTCTTGTTTCACTTCTCGGGCCATGGCTCCCGCCTGCAGGACCCGACTCCTATCGACGGCCGTTCCTTCAACAGTGCCTTAGTGCCCATTGACAGCTCCTTGGGGGGATCTGGTCAACCGCCTGCTACCGTCTCCGACATCATGGGCAAGACCTTGTTCTTACTGATGAGTGCCCTCCAGACCGAGCAGGTGACGGTGGTGCTCGACAGTTGTTACTCTGGCGGCGGCAAACGGGGCACCACGGTGGTGCGGTCGGCCGTCCGGGGAGGGCAACGGCAATTGCCCCGTCCCAGCCAGGCTGAGTTGGCCTATCAAGACTCCTGGCGGGAGCGGCTGGGCTGGTCTCGAGCGGAGTTGCAGCAACGACGGCAGGCCGGTGTGGCTAAGGGAGTGGTGATCACGGCAGCGGGCCCCGGTCAAGTGGCCCTCGATGCCGACTTCGGTGAAGTTAGGGCCGGAGCCTTCACCTATCTTCTGACCCAATATTTGTGGCAACAGGGCGATCAAGAGCCCCTAGAGCAGGCCCTAGCCACCGTCGGTCGCAGCACCCAGCAGTATGCCCAGGATGTCTCTACGCGGTTGCAGACTCCTGAATTTGAAGCCAATCTGCCGGCTGGACAGTCGGTGCCCATGTATTTCTTGCCGCCTACGGCCCCCGCGGCTGAAGCCGTGATCACGGGGCGGTCGGACCCCGAGGTCACTATCTGGTTTGGGGGCGTCGATCCGCGTAGTCTGGTGGCCTTTGGCGAGAATACGGTGCTGGATGTACTGGATAGTCAGGGCAATACCCAAGGGGAAGTCCTGGTGCGATCGCGTCAGGGATTGGAGGGCACCGGTCGCTGGCTAGGTTCCGGTCGCAGTGGCCCCACGGGAATTTTCTTGCAGGAGGTGATTCGCGGCATCCCCCAGAATCTGGAGTTGCGCATCGGCCTGGATCCATCTCTCGATGGCATGGCTGCGGTTCAGGAAGTCTTGGCGGCCTTGCCTAGGATTGAACCGCGACCGGTGTCACTGGGCGGGGTGGACTATATCTTAGCTCCCCTAACGGCTGATATCGCTGCCCCAGCCTCCCAACCTGGTGCCAGGACAGGAGCCTTAGGGCTGTTCTCGCCAGGGCTGGATCCCCTGCCGGGCTCCTTCGGTGTGCCTGGAGAGTCTCCGGCTAATGCCGTGCGACGACTCCGGACTAAGTTGCAACAGTTACTGGCCGTCCGCCTCTTGAAGGTGATGCTCAACCCCAGTTCCTCCCGTTTGCAGGTCACGGCGACCATGCATCCGGTTGCAGGAGGGTTAGATGTGGCTGCCAATCGCCTGACGGTGCGGGGGGGGCGTAGCGCTGGAAATTCGCCGACGGAGGTGGCCGCGACTACCGCGGCTGGTCGCGTGCAGCTACCGGTGGATACTGAAATTCAGTTCGAAGTCACCAACCAAGAGCCGCGGCATCTCTTCATCAGCCTGGTGGTGATTGCCCCTGACGGCGAGTTGATTCTGATTTATCCCAATAACTGGGCGGCCCCGGAGGATGCTGCTCGAATTCCCGCCGCCACGACCCTGCAGATTCCGCAGCTTGGCCGCGATCGTTTTAGCTTAGTACTGCGCCCGCCGACGGGGGTGGTGGAAACCCTGGTGATTGCCAGTGCGGTGCCCTTGCGTGAGGCCCTGCGGGTGATGGGGCAATTGGGAACAGAACGCGGCCTACGGGGGGGCGAGCCCCTAGTGGGGGACAGCGGTATGGTGACTCTGGTAGACAGCCTTCTGAGTGACTTTAACCAGTCTGCCACTCGGGGGTATCGCGGCTTAGGCATAGAACCCCTCCCTGATATCCAGGGGATTGATAGCCGCGATGTGGCCGCCCTGTCTATTGTCTTTGAGGTGATTGCCTGAGGCCTGAGGCTAGGCTGCTTGTTCTAGGGCGAAATCCAGCCAGTGCAGGCGCTGATAAAGGCCGTCGATTTGTTGCAGTAGGGTTTGCTCGCCGTTGTCATCACCCAAGTTGCGTAGGGTAGTTAGGGCTTGCTGATAGTAGTGTAGGGCCAAACTGTAGTGGCCTCGGCTTTCATAGAGGACGCCGAGATGGCTTAGGAGTCGTCCGGTGCTTTTGTAGTCTTCCAGATCTCGGAATTGGGATAGGGCCTGATAGCTGTATTGCAGCGCCAACCCAGTATGGCCAGTGCGGTGGCAGAGCATGGCCAGGTGACCTAGAATCGTGGCTGCCGCCGCCGTGTCACCCTGTTGTTGGCAAAGGTCTAAGGCGGCCTCAAAACAGGCCAGGGCATACCAATGCTGTTGCAGTTGACAATAGGCTTGGCCCATGTAGCTGAGGGTGGTAACCTCACCGCTGCGATCGCATATTCCATTCCGCAGAAAGAGGGCCTGTTCTAGCCAGGGCAGAGCCTGCTTACTATCGCCGCAGCGATAGTAAGCGACGCCCAGGTTGTGGAGAGCCGTGGCATAGTTGACCTGATCGGGGGTTTCTGCCAACACACTGACACTGGCTTGTCCTAGAGAAATCGCCTGTTCCCATTGTTCCATCTGCAGATAGGTGACCCCGAGATTATTTAGACAGAGGCCTACTCCCTCCATTTCGTTGTCGGCGGTATACAGACTGAGGGCCGATTGATAGCACTCCAGAGCCTGGGGCCACTCTCCCGCCTGACGATGTAAAGACCCCCGGGTGATCAGGTGTAACCGCCGATCGTCCAACTGCTTAGGACTGGCTGGGTCTGATTGTCCAGGTACGGCCAGCCGCGGCTGAGCATGCCAGTCTTGCCAAACGAAGTCGAGGCAGTTGAGGGCAATGGCAACCCCCTGCATGTCTCCCTGGCGTTGCCGCTGACAGAGTAACTGTTGGAAGGTGGCCAAGGCCTCTGCCACAGCCCCCTGATCAAAGTATTGCCAGCCCTGCTGGAAGAGATCATCGCTGATCGTCCCCAGATCAGGGTGGGCCTGGGCCAAGGTTCCATGTACCAGAGCGATCATCACCTCCAAAGAGGGTTGAGTGAGAACCATTAAGGATATTTGGGGGCTCATCATCGGTGCCATCTCCTTCTCACAGGTGCGTCATTTAGGGTGGTTAGTAGGATCTATCTCTGAGCCCCGAGAGGGTATGCACAATCTCTGGGGAACTAGCCCACGTTGCGTGGCGGTGATCACTCGCGTCTATAGCGAAAGTGATTATCTTAACGGTCAATCCTGGCATGTCCTACCCTGGCTGACTACAGCTATATGTCATCTGGCAATGGGTGGCTCAACTAAAAAGATGAACGGGTCTACCCAAAAGGTAGGCTGACGGGCTGTGGTCGTTCCGGGTAGGGGCAGCGCTTAGGATCCAGGCAGAGCCCTCTGAGAGGACATTTGAAGGTTTACGCGATTGGCAGATAGTCCTTGGACAGGGAGACTCAACCTGAGGTGAGCGGGTCGATCAGGGATTGAGACCTCGGTAAGACTACACTTAATTTCTCAGGTTGGAGAGCTTACCCGAGGGAATTTTGCTTCCCTCGGACTGCTACAGGGCAAAACCGCTTGTGGTGTAGGTTTTCAGCTCAAAATGGCCCAGGGCAATTGCCCTGGGCCTGGGTCTGATAATAGGTGGCGATGGAGCGGGTTGCTTTACTCGCCACAAATTCGTTTGGTCACCTCGCGAACATAGTGGCTGAGGGCGGGGGCAGCCGGTCGGGTCAAGTAGACCTCTGTCAGGGCATCGGCCCAGAGTTCCTGCTCAGCAAAATAGGTAATGCGAGCCAGGCCAATGTCTAGGGGGTCGGCCCCACTGTCCCTCAGGTCTTGGGTGAGTTGTTCTAACTCGGTGGCAATCCGTTGCCGCTCGTCCGACTCCATCACCTGGAAGTCTGCCTTCATGATGGCATCGCCGGTGAGGTCGTCATAGAGGGTCCAGGTGTACTCTCGGCCTGGCTCTAGGCCAGGCCCGTTGTAGCGCAAGCGCGGCAGGAAATTGAACAGGTCCACTCGCCAGAGAGAATCGCCGCTGGCCACATCGTGGACTTCTAATGCCTCAATCAGCCCCCCTTGCCAGAGAAAGACCGGGTTGAGATGCCAGATTTCTGGGGAGGTAGTGGCTGGGGCCACCAGACAGAGGTCGCCGCGGGAGCCGCCGGGGCGCACCTTCCCCTGGGGGTAGAGGTGGCCTTTGGGCGCTAGCTATAGTGGTTAGGGAGGCCCCAAGCCAGAGAACCCAATAGCAGATAGCGGCTGAGGCGGAGTTGTGGGAAACGTGACGTGATAAATCTAAACATGGGATTATCGTCGCATCAAAAACGGCAATCGGTAGAACCAGAGGGTAGCCAGCGGTAGGGCAATGGGCAGAAGCACCAGCCCAGCAACATAGACTTGCAGGCTAATGATGGCATAGAGTAGGGAGCCACTGACTAGGAAGATGCACTGCCGCCGCCGGTGGAGGCTAGTCTGGTCGATTACTTTGCTCAGTAATGCCGCCATTAGTACTAACCACAGGTCGGGCAGGGGCACGACCAAATGGCGGTGGCGAAAGTGGTGAAACAAATAGCCATGGACTTCGCCTCCCAGGAGAACGGTGCTGTTATTGGCAGGAGCCTGGCGCTGACGCCAGTAGGCCATGGCTGCAGGCAGGGGGAAATTGTCTTCATTGAGTTCGCTGACACCAGCTTCGCCGTATCCCCCTGGCATGATCATCACCACTGCTTGGGGATAGTCCTGCCGCAGCTGCGGGGGTGAGCTTTCTAGGAGCTGCCAAGCCGGTATTTGGCTGTAGAGCCGCTGCGGTGGCAGGGAGTAGTCGACGATGGGATGCAACCAGGTTTGCCCCAGACGATAGGCACTGGTGGTCACCGAGGCAGGCTGCATGCGGGGAGAGGTTAAGTGGGCTGGTACCGCTTGGTGTCCTTGGGAGAGGTCGACGGATTGGTGGCCTGAGCTCAGGACGTCAGCCAGGGCCATGAGATAGGCCAGGGGGAGGGGCCAGTCGGGACTATAACGGCTGAGAAGTAGGGGCACTAAGCGCCCCTGGCCAAATAACTTGATGTCCCCTTGCCAGCTCCAGTCGGGGTTGCCTAGGGCCGGTAGAGGGGTTAGCCACTGCCCAGTTTGGTCGAGGTAAGTGGCTAGAATAAACCAGATATCGTCTTGAGCCGCAGTCTCTAGGGTCTGGGCCAGGATATTGTCGTCACTGACTAAGGGGCGATCTAGAAGATAGTCAATGCTGATGACCGCTGGTTGCAATTGGGCAGTTTTGTCGACGACCCGCGCCAGATAGCGCCGATCCATGGGCCGGGGGTTGCTAATGTCGGCCCGGATCAGAGAATCATTGTCGATGGTGACTAGCAGCAGCTCTGGCGATGCAGCCGGCAGCTGGCCGGTGCGATCGCGGTAGATGGCTTGGCTCCAGAGTCGCTGATCTAGCAAGCCCCGTTGTAGAGGGGGCAGTAGACTCAGGGTTACCATCACCCCGATCACGGCGACTTCGTAGCGGGTTGGCAGCCAGGCCCGTAGTTGCTGGCGCCAGCCCTTGGGGGCAATGCGGTAGAGGGGGGCATCGGGGTGGCGAAACAGGGACGGGACTAAGTGAGCCGAGGGATAGGTGAGGGCATGCTCTAGTTTGAGGGCCTGACTGGCCTGGATCAGGGCGGTGTGGACGTCGTCGTGGGCGGCTAGCCGCTGCAGGAAGCGGCGCAGGAATACATGGGCCACTTGGTTATGGACCGGTTCTCGAAAGATGGCGACCTGGCTCAGGCCTAGGTCGATCAGGGATTCGGCTAGATTGAGGCCGCTGCAGGAGTTGAAGAGGGCAAAGCGCAGGCCCCGTTGCTGGGCGATGGCTAAGCTGGGGGCCAGTTCGCGAACAGTTAGGGTGACGCCGGGTGCGATCGCAAGTTCCCCGCCGGTCAGGGCCGTCTCATTGCTATGGCCAGCGAACAAGAGTCCATCCCAGCCCTGGTCAGCGGCAATGGTATTGGCAATTTGGCGTTTCAGCTCACCGCTGTGGCAGCCAGGCTGCCAGCCGACAAACACCACCTCGGCCAGGCGGTTCAGGGCCCCGATGGCGGCCCGATCGCCAGCGAAATTGAGGCCCGTCTCATCTCCCAGGATGACGAGTAAGCGGGGACGGCGGCGCGGCGGTGGAGCATTGGCTGGGGCGCGAATCCTAGCCGGTGACCGCACCAAGCGCAACGGATGGACGGCGGCAAACTCGCTGCCAATCTCCCAGCTTTCCCAGGGAAGGCGGGCCACCTCTAGGGGATGGCAGGTGAGATAGAGATCCACTGGCTGCCCTTGAGCTTGGTGGCCGATCTGGGCGCGAATCTCGAATAGCTCTGGGCTGCGCAGCCAGCGATGAAAGTCGTAGAGGAGCTGGGCTTCTGCCTCGACTAACCGAGCCGACCAATCCACCGCCGAGGTCAAGCCGCCGCTACTCTGAACTCGTCCGCGCAGGGAAGTGGGCGATACTGGCGGGGCCGGGGCCGGATCTTCCAGGTGACGATAGACCTGAAGATAGGCCTGCTGCCAGTGCTGATAGTGCTGCAGCAACTCAGAGCGCCAGGGTAAGGCTGCCGCTAGATGCTGGCCTTGGCCCCAGGTCAGGTCGAAGAGGCAGGTCTGCTCCACCCGATGCACCTTGAGGTGGAGGGACGTGGCGGTGGGGGGGATGCGATCGCACGGTAACAACTCAGTATCAGGATCAATATCAATCGATATCAACAGGACGACTGCCCTAGCAGAAATCTGGTTGGAAGCCCAGGGGCGGTAAGGTCAGGATGGTGCCGTCAGGGAATCGCAATGACACCTGGAAGGTCTCCTGCCAACTACCAATGACCTGGGCATAGAGATAGTCATCCCCCTCATCATCGGCGAAATAGCGCTCTACCAACAGGGTTTGGTCGTCGGAAATCTGTAGCCCGGCCCCCAACGGTCGAGACTGACCCGGCTGCGGTCCCAAAATCACCAGCAGGGTCCATTCTGGATCCCCTGTGGTCCCTGCCAGGGCCCAACTGAGGGCATAGAGCCGCAGCCCTCCCCCAGCCCAAGAGACATCATGGTAAGCCGCCGCTGCCCCTGAGCCCATAGATAGGCCACGATCGTCTAAAGACTGTAGTAGTGACCCCAGATCATCCAGGGTGGTGGTGCGCATGGCGGTGGCCAAGTTGGGGGGTGGCAATAGGGTCCAGGCCAGCGATTGGGCTAGGGGATCGAGCTGTTGCCGCAGCCATAGCCCCGTGTTGATCACCCCCTGGGACCAGGTCAGATGTGGCGTTGACCTGGGGCCAGGCGGGGGTCTGTCCCCGTTGCACTCCATAGAGCCAACGGGTCCAATCGGGATGACTGAGCAGAGCCGCCCCTAGGGACCAGGGCAGCCTGGCCTCCGGTAAGACATCAGCCTGTTGCAGCTGCGGCAATAGCTGTTGTAAGCGGGTCTGGTGGTTAGCTGTTAGATCGGGGGTGGCGGTCGTGGTCACCGGCAGGGCGGCGGCTTCTAGGCAACGCAGGTATAGCAACAGCTGTTCGCTATCTCGCTCAAACCAGCTGAGAGGCACTGATAATGCCCAATCTACCTGATGGGAGTCTGGGCCCAATTGCCGTAACAGCTGATCGCGTCGCAGCACGCCCCCTACCCGCGCCGTCCCTCGATGCTCATCCACTTCCATCCAGACAAATAACTGGGCGGCCCAATCGGGCAATTCCACGGCGGCCTTGGGCAGCGGCAGCACTGAGTCTACCAAGGTGCCGCTGGTGAGCAGGCAGAGTCGCAGCTCTCCGACTCGCAATCCACAGACGGCGTCAATGGCATGGGCATAGGCCGGATCCTGGAGAGACACCTGGTCAGTGCCAAGCGCCAACTCTGGAGCCCGTTCCTGCAGCCAACTGGTGAATCCCTGCAGGGCGAGGCCATGCAGATAAATGCGCCACTGCCGCTCTGGGTGAGGGTCGGCCTGGCTGCGGGTTGCCGCTTGGGCCACTTGGTCTGGGGTAAGCTCCAGGATGTCGGCGTCTAAGCCTTCGTGTTCTAGGTCGATATGGTCGTCAAAGGCAATCATGGTGTCATCTCCGGCTGTCTAGGTGGCGGCAAAGGGCTACGGTAAACTGGCTGCGATGTTGACTCTGGGTGGTGGCTTCGGTTTCGGCGGTGGCCATCAGGCTATCCACCCGCTCGGCCAGAGCGGCGTCGATCTGGGCATTCAAGTGGTGCAATCGCTCGGGATCGACATAGGCCTGGGCTAGCTGTCGGGTGCGATCGCACATCTGTTGCAATAGATGCTGACGAATATCGGCCCGCAGGGCCTTTAACTTCAGCAGGCGGCTGACTTGATACTGCTGGCTGAAGCCGATTTGCCGGGCAATCTCACCCATGGCCAAGCCGTCGCAGTGAAATAGCCGCAGCGCCTTGAGAAAGGGCTCTATCTTCTCAGGTTGGCGGCGTTGCAGCCGCGCTAGCCAGGTCTCGATCACCGTGGCGATGGCCTGCTGCAGGCATTGGTCAAATACCTGACGAAAACCAGCTAAAAACTGGGCCGTGTCGTCTTCCTGCGGGGCAGGAGCTCGCATCCCCTGGGCCACCGCCGCAATTTCGGGCCGATCCAGCGATTCGGTCGGCACCAGCCCGCCCCGCACATGGATGCGGTAGTGGCGTAGGTAGCTGGCTAAGGCCTGCAACTGACCCAATAAATCGTCCTCAGACAGCTTTTGGGCCAGGGCACGGGGCAACTGCTGGGCCAGGCGTTGGAGCTGCTCTGGGGTAGGGGGCACACAGCCCCCGCCGCCGCCGGCCTGTCGCTGCTGGATGCGATCGCGACGATAGACCCCATGATAACTCTGCAGCAACTGTTGGGCTTGGGTGACCTCTGTCGGGCTGAGGCCATGGAACTCCCCCAAAATTTTCGATACCTGCTTCACGGAGGTATCGTTGAGAATGGCCCAGTCGCTGACCAAGTAGACCCCGTGCTGCAGCAAGAAGCGGTTCAGGTCACGATGGTGGCGCACTCGCCGGGTCACCCAAGTGCTGAGACTGGCTCGCTGCGGATCAAAACTCCGCAGAATGTCAGCCGCCAAAGAACAATAGGTTTCACTGCTAGAGTTGGCCAAGGGCTCCAGGGGATAGGTCTCATCCAGCACGAAGGGAAATAACTCATAGCGGGTAAACCCATAGCGTTCGCCAAAGCGTGCCTCTAAATCCTGACAAACCCACTCCACCTGATTGGACACATAGCACCGGAGGCAGCCCTCGGCCACCGTAATTTGATCAGCCGCCGCCTGCCACTGGCTCAACAGATAGGCTTGAATGGCGGTATCCGTTGCCGTTTCGGCACCCTTGGTTAGATGCTGGGCCAGATAGGTCTTGGCCGTGGGCAATAGGTGGGGGCTAATGCGGCTACTCGCGGTGATGCGGACCAGTCGCCAGTATTTGGATGGAATCTCAGAAGGACTATCCATAGGAGACAGACTACGCATCCTGGGCGGAGCATTCAACACCATAGTAGGAGAGAGGGGCATGGACTATCCTGACAGGGGGTGAACCGCCAGCAGATATCTCTGACGGCCATGAGCCTATGCACTGTTGCCGGAGGGGTGACAGCCGTTAGGCATTTTTCTAGGGATAAACTAAAGTATTGACTGGGCTACTCTGGAGCTGGGTCAATGACTCTGAAGTTTTTTCGGCAAAATACTTTAGGGTTAAGTGAATGGCTGAGGCTATCATCAGCCAGCACCGCCATCCCAGGGTTACCCTGAATCGATGACCTGGAAGCCACTGTAACCGCTAAACCTAGAGCGGTTGCTTCAGCCGGGATAATGAGCGATACGTCAGCCTTTATTGCAGGATGTGCCACCACTGGGGCGGCAGCGTTGATGCTGCTGTTAGCTCGCATGAGCTTAGATGAGACCTCGCCCCGCCCTGCCACTGAGTCCGAGCCCTACATTAACGAGGCCATTACTCCGATACCGGCACCGCCGCCACCCACGGTAGATACCCCTGACACCAATCCCCTAGAGCAAGAGCTGGAACAACAGCAGGAGTTGATTCAGCGGTTAGAAACCCAACTAGGAGAACAACAACAGCAAATTGATGACTTAGAAGAGCAACTGCGCCGTCAAGAAGACGACGCCCGCACTCTCCTAGCCCGTCTAGATGACTATCAGCACTCTGTGGATAGCCTGGCATCCCAGCAGAATCGCTTAGAAGGGGCCCAGCAGACGGCTGGTCAGACGCAGACGTCCTTGGTCTGGGTGGGAGCTGGTATTGTCATGATCGTGTTGCTGGGGGGCGCCGCCCTGATGGTGGTGATCGTTGTGTTTGTGGCTAGTCGACGACGAGAGTCTCGGGCATCCCAGGCGCCTATGTATCCAGTCAATGTGCCCCCCACCGCTTACCATCCCTACTACCAGCAAGAGTTGATCACCCCCTATCCCTTGCGTCCTTCCCCCATGGGCACACCGCCCTCGGATTATCCCCGTTAAGTCCTATCTGGCATTGGCCACATCCTATGGCAAAGGTGGCTGTCCCCTTAAAACTCCACATTGTCGGGGGTGCGGGGAAAGGGAATCACATCGCGAATATTGGCCATGCCAGTCATGAACTGAACTAATCGCTCAAAACCCAGGCCAAAACCGGCATGGGGTACGGTGCCATAGCGGCGCAGATCCAGGTACCACCAGTAATCTTCCAAGGGCAGACCGGCTGTCTGAATCCGCCGTTCCAGGACTTCTAACCGTTCTTCCCGCTGAGACCCGCCAATGATCTCACCCACTTTGGGGGCCAGTACATCCATAGCTCGCACGGTGTTGCCATCCTGATTGAGGCGCATGTAAAAGGCCTTAATCGCCGCTGGATAGTCGGTGACGATGACAGGCTTCTTAAACACCTCCTCGGTCAGATAGCGCTCATGTTCCGACTGCAGATCAACTCCCCACTCTACCGGGAACTCAAAGGAGCGATCGGCTTTTGCCAACAGGGTCACCGCTTCGCTGTAGGTAATGCGCTCGAACTCATGGGCCAGAATATTCTCCGCCGTGGCCAGGACACTGGTGTCGATGCGTTGGTTGAAGAAGTCCATATCCTCAGGGCATTGTTCCAGGACAGTGCGAAACACATGTTTGAGGAAGGCTTCAGCCCAGTCCATAGCACCATCAAGGTCACAGAAGGCCATCTCCGGCTCTACCATCCAAAATTCGGCCAAATGCCGCGAGGTATTAGAATTTTCAGCCCGGAAGGTGGGGCCAAAGGTGTAGACATTAGTAAAGGCCATGGCCATGATCTCGGCTTCCAGTTGGCCACTCACGGTCAGATAGGCGGGTTTACCAAAGAAATCTTGGCTGAAGTCAACGGCTCCGGCTTGGGTGTGGGGCAACTGCTCTAGATCGAGACTGGTGACCGTAAATAGTTCGCCGGCCCCTTCACAGTCACTGGCCGTCAGAATCGGGGTGTGCACCCAGAGAAACCCCTGATCCTGGAAAAACTGATGAATGGCCTGGGCACAGGCATTGCGGACCCGAAACACTGCTCCCAGGGTATTGGTGCGCGATCGCAAGTGGCCTAGAGTTCTGAGGAACTCGAAGGAATGCCGCTTCTTTTGCAGGGGATAGGTCTCGGGATCGGCCGCACCAAACACCGTAATTTGGCTGGCCTGGACTTCCACCCGTTGTCCCTTACCCGGTGACTCCACCAGGGTGCCCGAGATGCTCACCGAGGCGCCGGTGCTCAACTGTTTGAGGATAGACTCATAGTCGGGCAACTCAGCATTCACTACCACCTGTAGCCCGGCCATAGAGGAGCCGTCATTGATATTGATAAATGTCAGCCCCTTGGTGGATCGCCTTGTCCGCACCCACCCTTGCAGGGTGATAACCTCTCCCGGTTGACCCTGCTGCGAAATGTCTCGAATCCGTTGCGTCATTGGCAGTTTCACTGGCTCAGTCACCTTTACTGATTGTAAAGGGTGGTCTAGGGGCTGGCCTACCCTGCCCAGCTACGCAATACCCATCCTACGATTAGCCCTAGTCCGCCAAACCGCACTGCTTGCCAGAACGGCTCCTGGAGTTGTCGCCAAGACCACAACTGACTGGCGAGATCGGCTTCAATGGCAGCAAGGCGCTGCTGGGTACGAACCATGTCCTCGGTACCAATGGGGCCCTGGTGTTGCTGCAGGGCTCGGAGTTGATTGACATGATCTAATAGCATCTGTAAGCGCTGGGCTAATTCGTCCCAATTGACCACCTCAGAAGAGGCCGGTTCGAAAGAACCGCGTCGGGAATCGGCCCGTCGCTGTCGAGAGGGTCGTGGCATTATGCAAGAGTAAGTAGAGATAGGTTTGCTTCTGACTATGCCAGATACCCCTGCCAAAAGCTCACCAGGCAGAGAGACCTCTGCCCAGTTGCAGCAATACACTGCTCTGGAATTGGCCCAGGCCCTAGCCGAGAAGCTGGCCATTGAGCCCAATGATTGGCATCGCTTGAATCGCAACCGTAAGGTGCGAGCCAAGGAGCAATTGGCTGCAGCCTTGGTCTATCTGCTGAGCGATCAGCCAGAGGAAGCGTTAATGCGAACCCAACAAGCCAGTGGTTGGCTAGACCACAGCTTGACAGCGCCCCCCTGCCCTACCCATGGGCCACGGACTCGGTAAAGCGGGGGAATTTAGTGCGACGACGCACGCGCTTGCGCAGGTGGAGCTCGCATCCCCCCTGCATCCAGGTGACGTCATCAAAAACTTGGTAGAGAATATAGAGCCCGCGACCGCATTCCTCCACGGAGTGGTTGCAATCACCATCAAGCTCCTTGTGGCGGCAGCAGGGATAGGAAAATCCACTGCCTTGATCGGTAATAATCCACCAGTAATCGTCACCGTTTACGGTAAATCTGACCGATATTTTCTTGCCAGGATCCAGTTTATTGCCGTGCTTAGCGGCATTGACTAGGGCTTCTTGCAACCCCAGCCGAACTTCTGCCTGCCACGGATCAGGGATGCCTGCCAAGAGCAGATCCAAAATGGGACAGAGATAGAGGGTCGATACAAAGCTGAGGTTATCCCATTTGCAGTTGGCCGGTGGTGGAGAAAGCGCTAACACAGAGGATCCTCCAAAAACTGTGAGAACAAAATGGCCAAATGAGTTTAGTTAATGTTTGTCAGGGCTATAAAGAGCAGGAATAAGGCAAGGTTGGACACGAGATGAATCGTTACGGCGCTTATCTAAGGCGCTTATCTAAGGCGCTTATACAGCTCTCACTGAATAGGCTAAAGCTTAGGATACTAAAGCTTGATAATAGGGGTGTCACTACTCAAGTTGAGTCTGGAGAAATAGGGAATAATGCCTGAGCATTGGCAACCCGAAAAAGCGCAACCCAAGGATTATCTCTGCAGAGAGTCGTGTTGAATTGAATCGGTGAAAGGCTGGCATTGGTCTTAGGTGACACGTGATTGACAAAGATACACTGCTCTAGCCGTTTGGATCAGGGAGATAGCTGGTTTAGCCGGTCTTTCGAGAAGAGGGTGATCAGCCCTAGAGGGCCATCGCAAGCGTCATATCAGATGTTACCTGTCATCGACGTTGACATTTGTTACCAAGGCACTAAGAAATACTACAGGCTCCGAAAAAATTTGAATCTGACAGCCATGAATTACTGCCGTAGTTTAAAGGATGAATTTTAAAGCAGCCTATCCAGTTCAACTGATTGGCTACACAGATACCTTTCTATTTTATCAGCATATCCGTTTAGGCTAAGCCCTATCTGAAACAAGTACTGGATCTCTTAGCTTTGCTGACGTAGACACCGATGTTCAGGTCATGCCTCTCCTGAAATTGGCCCAAAACAGTTCATGCGTATTGTTCACCCGTGGGGACAATCAGGGCTGTTTACTGGCTCACTAGTCACTGGCTCGCTATACACTACTAGAGCCCCCTTCTAGTGACTTGGCCGATGAAGAGTCCTTGGAGTTTGCGCGACTACGTCTTTGCCGTATTCATGACCATCGGCATGGTGGCCTCTGTGTTTGTGATTGGGCCACTAGTGCCGCCGTTTCTACAACTGGTGGCCTGGGCTCCCCTGGGCGGCATCTTTCTCACCTTAGGGATGGCCCGCCTACAGCGGCGAGGCAGTGTCGCCCTGATGATCTGGCCCCTGGCGCTGCTGTTGGCCCCGATTTCTCCGGCCATTACCCTCTACCTGTTTCTCACCTCCCTGGTGACCGAGGCGGTAGTCTTCCTGCGCGGTAACTATCGAGTCAAGGGCAACCGGCTTCTGGGCACGGTGGTGTTCTTCGTCAGTGCCACGGTGATTGGCCTGATCAGTGCCGGGCTGATGCTGGGGGATGCCTTCGCCGAGCTACTGACCAAACCCTGGTTGCTGGGCGGGTTGGCCGTCGCCGCCGGGATCACGGGCACCATCGGTTGGTGGTTGGGAGAAAACATCGTCAGCCAGTTGCGGCGAGCCGGCAAACTCGATGCGGAGTAAGGGCGATCATCAGAACAGCCGTTAACATTAGCTGAGTCAAGGTCACGGAGATGCGCCGCGACACCTCATGACCATCACGGACCCAGGCAGTCGTAACAATAGGGCGGGTCTCTGACTGACCAACAAGTTCAGTGCCCCAGACCACATGGTCAGCCGGCACATGCTTAATCAGTTCCAAAAACAGAGCCTTAGCGATGCTAAGGTTCTCATCACTCTCGGGCGGCATCTCGATCAGCGTCCCATCGACGAGTTCATGGCGGGTATCAGTCTCTGTGTCTCGGGAGAGATACGCCTCCATGGTCAAATAAGTGGTGTCGGCTGAGATCAGGGAGCCCATGGTGGTGATTGCCTGGCAATGACGGCCACTATGTCAATGCTACAGCAAGGGTCAGCCGGTATGATTGATGGGACTGGCAGCCAAATACCGCCCATGGCATCGGTGAGAGGGGCAATGCAGGTAAGTCAACACGCCCATGGCTATCGCGGCTGCCTCAGCCCGATTAATCCCTTCCTGAAGATGGGGCTGAGCCTGGTGTTAATGAGTCTGGCCCTGGTGCTGGACCGCCTGGTGGCCATGGGGATCCTGGTGGGAGGATTGCTGCTGCTGTTGGGGCAGTTTAAGCTGCGGCCACTGCTGCTGGGGTATGGCCTGCTGACCCTGCTGGGGTTTGCCCTGGCCTCGGCCTGGCTCTTGGCAGAGCCCTCTGAGGCTGCTTTTAGTACCCTGAGGTTACTGGCGATTCTGCTGCCGGCCCCGATCCTGGCCCTGTCTACTCCGGCGGCCGATCTGATTCGAGCCCTGCAAACGCTGCCGTTGCCTAGCTTTTTGACCCTGAGTGTGATGCTGATTTGGCGATTTTTTCCCCTGATCCAGCAGGAGTTGCAGCGGATTTGGGAGGCCAATCAATTACGCGGCATCGATCTCAGCCGCCGTCCAGGGCAGTGGTTTTCTGGCTTGATGGTGCCGTTGGTGTTTCAAATGGTGTCCTATGCCGATGAGGTCACCATTGGCTTGCAAACCCGGGGCTATGCCCCGGATGCTCCCCGCAGCTGCAGTAAACCGCTGGGTTGGCACTGGCGCGACACGCTTTTCTGTGTCGGGGCGCTGCTGTGGTTGGGGCTGATTGGCTACGGCGAGTGGGGCGGGTAGGGAATGACCTGGTGTTGTATCCATGCCTCGACTGCC
Source organism: Halomicronema hongdechloris C2206 (assembly GCF_002075285.3). Lineage (GTDB taxonomy): Bacteria > Cyanobacteriota > Cyanobacteriia > Phormidesmidales > Phormidesmidaceae > Halomicronema_B > Halomicronema_B hongdechloris. The sequence continues at coordinate 4,661,804 of NZ_CP021983.2, forward strand.
TATGGCGCCTGATGCGATGACGACCTCACCGCTGCTCCAGGTGGCGAATCTTGCCTTCACCTACATCGGCCAGCCTGGGCCAACGCTACACGACGTGCATCTGACCCTCCAGGCTGGAGAGTTGGTGGTGCTGGCGGGGGCCACGGGCAGTGGCAAGAGCACCTTGCTGAATTGCCTCACCGGCATCGCCCCGGACCATACGGGGGGTCGCCTGTCCGGACAGGTGCTCTACCGGGGCCAAGATATTACCGCCTGGTCGATGCGGATGCGATCGCAAGTCATGGGCATTTTGCTGCAGAACGTCGAGACCCAGCTATTTACGGACCAGGTGTGGGAAGAGCTGGTCTTCGGCCTGGAAAACTGGAACCTGCCGCCGGGGGAGATCCAGGCCCTGGCCCAGACGGCCCTGGCCGACTTCGATCTGGTGGCTCAGCGACACTGGCCCATTGCCCGTCTGTCGGCGGGGCAAAAGCAGCGATTACTCCTGGCCTGTCTGCTCACCCGCCAGCCTGACCTGCTGCTGCTGGACGAACCCTTCGCCTTTCTGGATACCGCCGGGGTGAAGCAATTGCTGCGGCTGTTGCGGCGCCGAGTGCAGCGGGGGCAAACCGTCGTGCTGATCGAGCATCGGCTGGAGCTGTTGCAAGGGATATGCGATCGCGCCTATCGAGTCGAGGCCGGCACGGTTTGCCCCATGGCGGTCTCGGAGTTGGCCGCGGCGACGGTCTCGCTGCCTCCCCTGACTTCACGGCCCCGGCAAGTAGCTCGGGGACCTACGACTCCCCCTGTCCTGCAAACCCATGGCCTTAGCTGGGGCGGCTATCCGGCTTTCCCAGACCTCAAGGTTTTCCCCGGCGACATCGTGCTGCTGCAGGGGGATAATGGCTGCGGCAAAACCACCCTGCTGAAACTTCTGAGTGGCTTGCTCAAACCCAGCAGCGGCCGCATCTGGCTCCAGGGCCGAGAGGTCACCGGCCAGCGGGTGGTGCAAAGGTCTCAGACCGTGGGCTTCGTGCTGCAAAATCCCAATCACCAGCTGTTTGCCGACAGTGTCGCCGCCGAGTTGCATCAACCCGGGGTCGCCCCCGCCCAGGCCCAGGCCTTGCTGCAGCAGTTGAATTTGACCCCCTGCCGAGATCAGCATCCCCGGGCCTTGTCCCAGGGGCAGAAGCGCCAGTTAGCGTTGGGAGCGGTCCTGGCCCGGCAACCCCAGGTCTGTCTGCTGGATGAAATCATGGTGGGCCAGGATGCCACCTCGCTGGCGTTGATGCTGGAGACGCTGAAAACCTTTACCGACCAGGGGGGTGCCCTGATTTTTACCTCCCACGATGGGGCCATAGCCACGGCCCTGGCCCCTGAGATCATTGCCATTGGCTGAGAGTTAGCTCTCCCAATTCCCTCGCGGTTTACGTTGCCTCCCGTATCCCCTTGACAAGAAGGGGTAGGGAGCAGCGAATAGCCAAGCTTGATGCCCCGCCTATAATCGGGAAAGAGACCGGTTGCAGCGGACATTGATCCAACCCCCCGGCAATCTTCCCTAACGCTTATCCCATCCACACCATGGCCAAATCCGATCCCGCCGTCCTCAAAAGCGTCACCGTCAGCCTGCCCTTTGGCATTGGCTCTGCCGCCTGGGAAGCAGACCCCACCGAACGCAACGCCGCCTGGGAACTCTACATCGAACTGGTGACCCGGGTAGCGGTGCAGTCCCTGGCCACCGAGGTGGGGACGGTGCGGGAAGCCATGAACTCTCTCTACAGTTTGTTTGGCTCCACCCGGGAAATCCTCCGCAAAGCCGGACCCCAGGTCGGGGCTTCGAAGGATTCGGTGGGGGGCATCGCCATCGCCGTGCTGAATAATGGCCTGCGCCCGTTTCTATCCAAGTGGCACCCGTTGTTGCAGGCCTGGGAGGTGAAGAAACCGGCTGACCTCAGCCCCCAGGCCCATGAAAAAGCCTGGGAGCAAGAGCCGGTGCTGCGGCAAGAGTTAGAAGCCCTGCGCCGCGATCTGGAGCAATATGCCGATGCCTTGGCCGATATTGCCGGTGTCCAGCATGACTGATTAAGGGGCTGCCCTATCGTGCCGGTCTCAGAGTTGACTGGGATCGATACCGAGTTCCCGGAGTTTGGCAAAGGCGCGATCGCGTTCTTGCTGAGCCCGATCGCGTTCTTGCTGAGCCCGATCACGCTCCTCGATAACCGCTTCCGGATCCTGGAAGGGGGTCCCGTTTGGATAGTAGACCGCTAAACCCTGGTCGGATAGATCGAAGCGAATGCCTAAGGTGGGAGAGGTCCAGGGAAAATTGAGCGGCAGAATGGGCGCAAACCCCTGCTCTGGAGTGGTGCGCACCAGTCCCCAGAAGTCAAAGGAGTCTGGGTCATAGAAGAACATTTCCAACACACCGTACTTTCCATAGAAGGCCTGTTTAGCCAGCATTTCCCGAGCACTATTGTTGGGCGACAGAATTTCAAAGACCACCTGCGGCGCAATATTGTCTTCTTCCCATTGTTTATAACTGCCCCGGTCACCGTCAGGGCGGCCTAACACCACCATGACATCAGGCGCCTGAGCCGGAGCCGGCGGTGTCTCGACCGGAATGGGATACCACAGTAGATCTCCTGCCACGAAGGCGGTTTGGTCTTTGAGTAACCGCTTAAGATTGGTGACCAGACGGACAATCCAGCGATATTGGATTGTGTTGTCAGCCATGGGGTTACCGTCTGAGTCCGGATAGAGAATTTGGGGAGCGATGGGACTATGAACCATAGACGGCCCCTTGGTTGCAGACGAGTACAGCCCCATTGTATCTAGGCAGTGACGCCTGAGCAGTTCATAGCGTTCTTGTAGAGGGGGGAAGGGTTAGACTTTGGACAGAATGGAGCCGGACTAGACAGGAGCAGTTGACGGATGGCGGAGCAGCAATTTGATGTTTTCCTCGCCCATAGCAGCAAGGATAAGCGGCTCATTCGGCAAATCTACCGGCAGCTCAAAGCACGAGGCATTCGACCCTGGCTTGATGAAGAGGAGATTGCTCCCGGCACTAGGTTCGCAGACGAGATTCAACAGGCTATTGGTCAGATCAAATCCGCAGCTGTTTGTATTGGTCAGAGTGGATTAGGCCGCTGGCAGGTCTTAGAACTGGAGGCATTCATCAGACGCTGCGTCGAGCGAGATATCCGAGTGATTCCAGTGTTATTGCCTGGGGTTGACCGTATTCCAGATAATCTAATCTTCCTTGGCGGGTTTCATGCTGTGCCGTTTTCAACGGATATCAACGATGAGAGAGCCCTGTCTCAACTGGTGTGGGGTATCACTGGACAAAAGCCGACCCGAGAGCCTAACAATTCTCACTCTGAGGCCGCTCCTGTTTTAGAACCAGATGATCTCAGCTCCGAAAAAGGCATTGACTATACTCACCTGCGGGACCTGCTGGCAGCAGGGGACTGGAAAGCGGCGGATCAGGAAACGGCGGATCGCATGCTTGACGCCATGGGTAAGAGCAGTTGGGGCAATGTTCCCAGCAAGGATCTACTGAACTTTCCCTGCGCTGACTTAAAGACAATCGATCGGCTCTGGGTGAAATACAGCCAGGGACAATTTGGTTTTAGCGTGCAGAAGGATATCTACGTGGAGTGCGGGGCAAAACTCGACGGCGAATACCCAGGTGATGCGATTTGGGGCACGTTCTGCGATCGCATCGGCTGGCGAAGAGGAGGCCAGTACATCTCCTACTCTGATGGGATATTTGACACCTCCGCACCACAAACTGTATAGCCCATGATTGAGGCCCAGCATGGAAGTTCAGATTCAACGATGGGGAAACACGGTTGGAGTCCAAATTCCGCAGCAAATTGCGGAAAGCTTTGGGATTGATGAACACTCCATTGTAGAGCTCACAGAATCTGAAGGTGCTCTGGTGATCCGCAAAAGGGTCTCTGTCTCGACTCTGGAGGAGTTGCTGAACAGTATTCCTGAAGACTTTCAGTATCCAGATGATGTTGCCGACTTTGTAGAAAGCTCATCTGTGGGTCAATAACTGCTATGCCTGTAACGCGACCCACGCTCCAGGCAGCGTTCAACTGTTCTCCTTCCGCCCCTTGTGGGAGGAAGCATGCCTTGAGCGCAGTCGTAGTGGGTAGGGTGGGCAATATCATTGAGTAATCTCAGCACAGGAAGATAATCTTTGATTGCCCACCATGTTTCTCAAACGGTAGGCATTGAATAGTCTAATCTCTAGATTCAGTAATGCCCATGCTACAGCACTTTACCTCTGAGTGGCTGGCACAGGAGGTAGGTGTTGGACCGCTTTAGCATGTTCGATGTCATCAATGTAGGGCACATGCGATCGCACCTCGCCCTAGGCTAGATTGAGGCAAAGAAACCCAGCATTTCCTTTTGCTTGAACTATCGCGAAGAATGATATAGCGAGTTGGGGGCCCAAGTTGCCTGCAAAAACGATAGGAGCGGCGTGCTATGCCTCTCTCAGCTGAGGCGATTGACGAACGGGCTAGCGCCCATATTGAGGCGCAGCGGAATCCTCAACGGGGGAGGCCGCACCTAATACACAGAGTGCGATGCGATTGGGTGAAGTTGCTAGACTAGCCCCGTTGCTGTTCCGCATAGGCGGCATAGACCCCCTGAACGTTGTACCAGTTGAGGAAGATGCGGGCCACTTCCAGGGCCAATTGAGGCTTACCCCGGTCGATCAACCACTGCAGCAGGGGGGCCAGGGTTTTCTCATTCAGCTGTCCCCCCAGGGTCAACACGCCCCAGAGCACCCGGTGCAGCCAGGTCATTTGAATCATCAGCCTTACATCCCAGGTGGGATGTTTTTGGTAGAACAACACCCCCATGCGGCCCCGTTGGATTTCTTGGTCGATGAGCTTGGGCACCTGGGCTAGGGAGAAGGGCGGATGCCAATGGTAGCCGACGGCGTCGGGACATTTAATCAAGGTGAGGCCTAGTTGTTTCAGGCGCACTCCCAATTCCAAATCTTCCCAGCCGTAGAGGGTGAATTGGGTGTCGAAGAGCCCTGCTTGCAATAACCAGTGCTTGGCAATGGCCACGTTGCCGGTGGCGAAGTAGGCCTGGGAAAAGTCGGTGACTTTATAGGGTTCTGAGGTGGGGTCGTCGAAGTTGCAGGTATTGATGACGCGGCCATAGGTGAAGACCCGCTGCCCCAACCGGGCCTGACCCTCGACTAGGGTGGCGGCATGGCACTGGAGGAAATCGGGCAGCACCACCAGGTCACTGTCGATGAAGACGATGTAGTCGCCCTGGGCCCGATGGACCCCCAGGTTGCGGGCAGCGGCGGGTCCCTGGTGATCTTGCTGTACCAGCCGGACATGGGGAAACTGGGCCGTCTCGGCGGTGAGCCAGGCGACGGTGCCGTCGGTAGAGCCATCATCCACCACGATGATCTCGTAGCCAGCCACCGGGGTTGGATCTGGAAACTGCTGCTGCTCCATGGCCCGCAGGCACTTCTCTAGGATGGGCTGGCGATTGTAGGTGGGAATGACGACGCTGATAAACACGATTCGCTCCTGACAAGCCACCCCCAATCCTAGCGCCTTGGGGCGATTTGGGGTATTCAGGTCGCTAGGTGCCACCGACGACGGATTTGATCGGGGTGTCGGGTTCCAGGGGACTCTCGTTGGTCGAGGAGGCCGATCGCAACTGCTTGCCCCGGCGGCGTTCGGCCATCAGCTTGGGGCGCAGGTAGAGGTTTTCCAGCAATACGGCTCCACCGGCGATCCAGGGCGGCACGATCAGGGCGCCGATGATGCCTAGGACTTGGGTGCCGCCGATGACGGCCAGTAACTGATAGAGGGGGTGCACCCCGACCGAGGAGCCCACCAGTAGGGGATCGAGGACGTAGGTCTCTAGATTTTGGATGATGACATAGAGTACCAGCACCCACAGCACCGTCCAGCCCCCTTGGGAGACGGCGACGGCCAGGGCCGGAATCGCCCCGAGAATGGGACCCAGAAAGGGAATTAGATTGGTGACGCCTGCGATCGCACCGAGACCCAGGGCAAACTCAGACAGGCCGATGAAGCTGAGGACAATGGTAATGACGACGGCCAAGATGGCAGATACCAGGAGTCGACCGCGGATGTAACTACCAATGCGATTGCTCACTGGGGTTACCTGGGCTGCTAGGCGCTCATCCCAGGGCTGGGGCAGTAGGCGTAGGAAATTGCGAATCAGGGTGCGACTGTCGGCCAGCATATAACCCGACAAAAACAGGGCTAAAATCAGACTCAGGACTCCGCCTAAGATGCCGGTGGTGAGGCCATAGGAGCGCAGCAACAGTTGCTGGCTGGAGCGAATCACCCAGCGGGTGAGCCCCTGGATATCGAGAAATTGATTGAGTAGATCACTGGCTAGTTCTGGGCGATTTTCGTTGAAGCTCAACACCCAGGCCTCGGCCCCATCGTAGACATTCTTCAGGGAGACTGGAATCTGCCGCAGCAGCCGTTGAATCTGCTCGAAGATGGTGGGACCAATCAGCAAAATCGCCCCCACGGCCAGGAACAGCATGGTCAGATAGACCAGCACCACCCCCAACCAACGGGGAACGCGATAGCGCTCCGCCAAATCCACCACCGGGGCAATGGATGAGGCCAATACCACCGAAATCAGCAGCAATAGGATTAAACTGCGCAGTTGCCACACCAGCAGCAGCAGCGGCACTGCCAACAGCACTACCAACAAACTACTCACTGATAGCGTGAGGCGCTGCTCACCAGACTCACGGTTGGCCATAGCTGAGTAACTGACTATCCATGACTCATTGTGCCTTAGGGACTCTCCAGACGGAATCTGCCCTGGGAAAGGCGTATTGGGTCATAGGGTGTAGGTGAATGCATCCACTAACATACCAGGCGCCCAGGTGCCGCCCAGGCGGCGATGATCGTAGGTGCTGACCTGGGCAATCCACTCCGACTCCTGGGTCAGGTTTACCAAATTATCGCCCCAAAAGTGATAGAGACTCTCATCGAAGCGCAGGTTCTCGATCGGGGCCACGATCTGGCCGTTTGCTACCCAGAAACAGGCATAGCGGGTCATGCCGGTGAGGTATCCCTGGGGCCGATCGCTCCAGTTCAGGTAATGCAGGTTGGAGACATATAGGCCCGTGTCCAGGGCTGCCAGCGCGTTTTCCCTGGGTAGGGTGCCCCCGGCTAAGACTTGCGATCGCATCGCCTCGGATGCCGCCGCCGCCGTCGAGGCCAGGCCATATTCTCGGGCCGAGCGAGCACTGACCAGCTCATTGATCAGTCGTCCCGCTTGAATTACCGGCAGCGTCATGGCAGCCAGGTCACCATCCTGATTGAAGCGGGGCACCTGGCCCTGGCTGAAGTCCTCCCGCAGGTGAATCTGCCCAGACAGCCGTCGCTCCCCCCGCTGTAGCAGCCCCAGGGGACTGCTGCCCCGGCGCAGGGCCCCAGCCCCGACTCCGCTGCGGCCCACCATCGTGACCAGATCCGCCACTGCCGCCGGTTCCAGGTAGGTGCGATAGGTCCCCGGAGCCATGACCTTAGCCGGATGGGCCAGCTGAGCGAGGTGCTCCCTGGCTGCGGTCACCTGCTGCTGGTACTCATCGGCGTCCCAGTGCTGGCCGGCGTACATTCGCTTGATGGCCTTGCCATCGGCTGTAAACAGGGAATAGTCCAGGGTGAAGGTATTCCGCTCAAACCAATGGCGCTGACCGGCAGAATCGGCATAGGCCCGAATCAACCGGCCTCCAGCGTAGAAGCCGACGGCATCCAGCCCGGCCAGAGGTTGCAACACCGTCGGCACCACCGCTTCGCAGCAGAGCAATTGCCCCGGTTGCCGATCCCGGCTAGAGTCTCCTCCCGTTGGCAACACCTGGTAGGGATCCGGCGGTAAATCGGGGAGCTCCTGGCGCAGCTCCTCTAGGGTCGCCATGGCCATGGCCTGATCCAGGGCCAGCTCTCCTGTAAAGGGCAGTGTCTGACTCAGGGTGCGCTGGCCAGCCATCAGGGTCAGGGTCAACCGGCCATCCACCACCTGGCCACTCTGGCGCACCCTGGCCCGGTTAAAGCGAGTGAATTGGCTGGTTTCAGCCACTAGATTGAGCCGGATGTGCTCTTGGGGCTGCAGCTGTGACACCAGGGCCTCGACCAGGCGATAAAAAACCGGTTCCCACGCCATTAGCCCCCGCCCCCAAATACCTTAATCTCCTCAAAAGCTGCCACCGGAGAGCCATGGCCCACCCGGATTAATTGATTCGGTTCCCCCTTGCCACAGAAAGGAGTGCCAAAGGCCTGCCAGGTGTCTCCATTGCCCACCTGCACCAGGCTGTGCCAAAACTGGGGCGTCGTGGCCCGATAGTTGGGGTTGCGCAGGGTTTCCGCCAGTCGTCCTTGGCGAATGCGCTTGCCATATTCACAGCCAAACTGAAACTTATGGCGCTGATCATCGATGGACCAAGAGCGATTCGCCTCCATATAGACGCCATCCTCGATGGTGGCGATGATCTCGGCCCAGGAGCGATCCCCCGGCTCCAGGTTAATATTGGCCATGCGATCGATGGCCGGCCGATTCCAAGATGTGGCCCGAGCGCAGGCGACCCCCGGTAACCCAGAGCGCACTTGGCTCTCCCGGCCGCCCAGGCCCCGCTCTAACACCCCCTGGCGAATCAGATACTGGCGTTCGGGCCCCCACCCCAGTGTCATCAAAGCCATAGCTAGCTAGCTGGTGCTCTAGGGTGGGGTCGAAGGTGACGTTTAGCAGAGGCGAACCGTATTGCAACTGGCCAAAGTCCTCGGGTTTAACAAAGCTGCCGCCGGCATAGTTGCGCTCATCCCCCAGAATCCGATCCAGTTCCAGGGGATGGCCGATGCTCTCATGGATTTGCAGCAGCATCTGGTCCGGGGCCAGCACCAGGGTACTGGTCATCGTCGGGCACTCTGGGGCGGTCAATAACTCCACCGCCTGCTCTGCCGCCTGCTGCACCGCCTGCCAGAGGTCCTCTGCCTCTGCCAGGTGTTCCCAGCCGCCTTGGTAGTAGTGGGCATAGGGGCCATTGTGATGACGGGTCTGCACCACCGCCCCAGCTTGGGCCGTGGCCCCGAAGTGGGTGCCAAAGTAGGTAAATTGCTGCTGCACCCGGGTGCCACTGCTGCTGAGCAGCCAAATGTCCGTAGTTTGGCTGTGCAGACTGGCGATGGTCTGCACAATCTGCTCTGACACGTTTAGGCCTTGGCAGATCTGAGCCAGCAAGGCATTGATGTCGCCGCCGCTGATCTGGTCGGGGGGTTGGAGCACCGAAGAGGTATAGAGCCCCAATTCCCGCGGCCGCATGCCCGAGGAAAAAGCCTGCAGCTGCCAGGGAGCAGCGGCCTGGGCTTGTTGATAGGCCTGGTGGGCCGCCGCCTGCAGCCCCGTCACGGTGAGCTGATTGCTGGCGGCATAGCCCAGTTGCCCCGCTACCAATACTTCCACCATGGCGCCCTGATCCCGGTAGCGGTGGTTCTGTTGGGGGCGGCCATCCCGTAGGGTGCGCTGGCTGCCAGTGGTGCGCTGGGCTCGCATGCCAATCCAGTCGGCGGGCAGATCCAAGATCGAAAGCACCTCGTCGAAGAGGGCCATCGGGTCAACCGTGGAGGCAGGCGTGACTGTCACAGGGGCAAGGACCATGGGAAATGCAGCGTTTCCCATTGTAGGTAGGTTGGCGATGGAATCGGGATGCGATCGCATGGCCACACGAAAAATTTCCCTTCTTTTTCAAGTCGAAATACTAAGAAGTCTTAATATAAAGGAGTAAATGAGCATTATTATTTTTTTATCCAATGCAGATATCCTTAGATACCTTGGATGTGAAAATCCTAAATTATCTGCTGCAGCAGGGCCGCATCACCTGGGCGGAATTGGCAGCGCAGATCGGCATATCGGCTCCGGCCGCAGCAGACCGGGTGCGCAAACTAGAAGACCGAGGAGTAATTCAGGGCTACACAGCATGCCTGGATGCCGAACGGGTGGGCCATAGCCTGACCGCCTTTATCGCCGTTACCCTAGAGCGCCCCGAGCATCGGGCTACCTTCTTAGAGCGTGTCCATGCCTCGGCTGCCATCCAGGAGTGCCACCACGTCACTGGTGATGACGACTACCTGCTGAAGGTACGCTGTCGCCATACCCGTCATTTGGAGCACCTGATCAGCGACTCCCTCAAGAGCCTCCCCGGCATCCTCCGCACCCGCACCACCATTGTCCTGTCCACTGTGAAGGAAACCGCCGCCTTGCCGGTATCGACATCTTCGTCTTAGGACCAGTTCCTGCCGGTAAAGCCTTGAATTTTGAATGGTTCGACGGACTCACCACAGGTTTTGAATTTTGAGTTTTGAGTTTTGAATTTTCCCTGACCCATGCACACACTATTTCTGCAAGGTCTGATTTTAGGACTATCGATTGCGGCGCCAGTGGGTCCCATCGGTATTCTCTGCATTCGTCGTACCCTAACCCAAGGGCAGTGGGTGGGCCTGTTGTCGGGGCTCGGGGCCGCCACTGCCGATGGCATCTATGGAGGCATTGCCGCCTTTGGCCTGACAGCAGTGTCGCAGTTTCTAGTGGATCAGGCGACCTGGCTGACGGCAGTCGGGGGGGTGTTTTTGATCTATCTGGGGATCAAGACCGGCCTCAGTCGCCCAGCCGAAGCCGTGGTCAATCCCAGTGTCCATGGCTGGTTGGGGGCCTATGGCTCCACCCTGTTTCTCACCCTGACGAATCCAGCTACCATTGTGTCGTTTGTGGCTATCTTTGCTGGGCTGGGACTGGCGGCCCAAGCCAATGCCTATGGTGCAGCCATGGTGCTGGTGCTAGGGGTATTTCTGGGCTCGGCCCTATGGTGGTTATTGCTGAGCTGGAGTGTTAATCTTTTTCGAGCAGTGATGCCCCCTGCCCGGTTGCGCTGGTTAAATAGGGGCGCTGGCCTGGTGTTGATAGCCTTTGGTGTCATAGCCCTGAGTCTTCGGGGATGAGGTTCCTATGCAGCTAGCCTGGAGGCGGTTACGGCGATGGTATGTGACGGGTTTGGTGCTGGCGCTGATGGCATTGGCCCTCTGGGGCTGGTTGGCCTCTCCGGGATGGTCCCAAGCTGCGACTGATCAGAGACTGGTGGCTCAGTCAGTGGAGGAACTGCAGCAGCAACAGCAGGACCTGGAGAAGAAACGCTCGCGACTGCAACAGCAGCAAGATCAGCTGGAATCCCTACAAGATCAGGCCGAAACTAAGTTAGATGGCCTAGAGCAAACCATTGCGGCGACGGCTAACCAAATTGCCGAGACGGAGTATCGCCTGGAGCAGGCAGAAAAACGGTTGACGACGCTGCAAGCCGAGTTAGAGCAGGCGAAAGCAGATTACCAGGTGGTGCAGCGGGCGACGGTGGCCCGCTTGCAAGTGTTGCAGCGGCAACAGGGGGGAGAAGGTTGGGCGGTGCTGCTGCAAAGCCAGAATTTCAATGAGTTTCTCGATCGCCGCTATCAATTGAAGCGAGTCTATGATGCTGACCGTCAGGCCCTGCAAACCCTGAAGGCCAAAGCCGAAGACCTCAAGGCCCAAGCAACGGTGGTCGAGGCGCAAAAAAATCAGGTGGCCCTGTTGCGGCAGCAGCTGCTCTCCCAGAAGGAGCAGTATGAGGCAGAGGCCAACCAGCAGGAGCAGTTAATCGGGCGATTGCGCCAAGACCGAGCGGCACTGGAAGCGGCAGAAGCACAACTGGCTAAAGATTCGGAGCAGCTGGCGGTGCTGATCCGGCAACGGCTGCAGACATCAACGGTGGTGCGGGGCACTGGCCGCATGATTCACCCGGCGGCGGCTCGCATCACCAGTCGCTTCGGTACCCGGGTGCATCCGATTCTGGGCTATCGCCGCTTCCACTCCGGGATCGATTTCGGCGCCAGTTACGGCACCACCATTCAAGCCGCCGATGCTGGCCGGGTGATCTTTTCGGGCTGGTATGGTGGCTACGGCCAGGCGGTGATCATCGACCATGGTGGCGGCATCACGACCCTCTATGCCCATGCCAGCCGCCTCTATGTGCGCGAGGGACAGGGGGTGCAGCAGGGGCAGGCCATTGCAGCGGTAGGGTCTACGGGCCTGTCGACCGGCCCCCACCTGCATTTTGAGGTACGCCAGAATGGAAATCCGGTGAATCCCATGGCATATCTCTAGGGCAGGATTTAGCCCTTGCTCTTCTTGACATGCTCCATGATGCGCAGCTTACGGGCGTCTTCTCCCTTGAGCTTGGTGGCGACATCGAGGGAAATACCGCTAGTCATGGCGAGGTGTTGTTGGATTTGCTGTTTGTCAGCCATAGGATTGCCTAGTGATGTGCGACTGTGTTTGACGTGGCCAGAGGATTATTCACACTTTTTAATATAGGGCAATCGGCCTGGGATGTGGGTTGGGCAGAGCCGGTCATAGAAGTATTCAGTTGGGCCACGGCCCATCCCCACAGCCGCGTTCGGAGCGCCTGGACCACGGGTTGGTTGGCTGGCCAGGCCATAGGTAAAGAGGAAATCCAGGCCTCAGCGTCTCTCTGAGGTTTAGGGACTCGACATGCCAGCCTTCAGGGCAAACCGTTCCCATGCGATAAAAGTGGCGACATGTTAGAAAGCATCATTTGGATTCTGTTGATGGGGTTTTTCGTCGGGCAAATCGCTCGGCGACTTCGAGCTCCAGCATTGGTGGGCATGGTGCTGGTGGGTATTCTCCTCGGTCCCCAGGTAGGTAATGTGATTGGCCCGGAGATCTTAGCAGTCGCAGATTCCCTGCGGACCATCGCGGTGATGGTGATTTTGATGAAGGCAGGCCTGGGGCTTGATCGCGACAAGCTGATCCAGCAAGGATCGGTGGCAGTGCGACTGGGATTTTTGCCGGCGGCTTGTGAAGTAATCGCGGTTGCCCTGGCTGCCATCTGGCTGTTTCAGTTTGATCTGGCCACGGGGCTGTTGTTGGGCTGTGTGATCGGGGCTGAATCGCCAGCAGTCATTGTCCCGGGGATGTTGCGGCTCAAAAGCTTGGGTTGGGGAGTCAAAAAAGGGATTCCCGATGCCATTTTGACCGGGAGTGCACTGTCGGATGTGCTGCTGGTCGGGGTGTTGGTTTTGGCCATCGGCACCCTGGTGGGGCGATCTCTGGGCTGGTATCTGTCTACATTGGGGAGTAACTGGACTTGGCAGGAGCGGCTGTTTTCTGCTGCCGGGAAATTCCGCTAAAGCGACGGTGCAGGCGGCAATCGGCGCGATTCCCCTAGAGGATGTATTAGTCGGATCAGTGTCCCAAGCGGTTGCTGGAAACCAGCCCCTGGCCGGTAGTGATGGTGGAGGCTTAGGCAGCTGCCGTATTCCCCCGGGCAAGGAATCCTTTATCTACCATGCCCACAGCAACGAAGAAGAGTGGATTTACATTCTCTCTGGGCACGGCATCGCCGAGATCGGTGACGCCGAGCAGGAAGTGGGGCCTGGCGACTTCATGGGCTTTAGCCTACCTCAGCTGGCCCACCACCTGCGCAACCCCGGCGACCAAGACCTGGTGTATTTAGTGGGCGGTGAGCAAGTCAATATCGATGTCGGTACCTTTCCCCGCCATGGCAAACGGGCCATCCGTGAGGGCAGCAGGGCTTATCTGGTGGATGAATCAGCCCTAAGCGACTTTTGGCAAAGCTAACGGCGGCATTGTCCGTAGCATTGTTCATATTGGAGACTCCCTAGCTTTCACCATCGCCTCGACTCCAGAACCCTGCAGAATTCGATACCCTTTGTACTAGGTTTCAGGCTTCAGGTTTCAGGCGTCACGGTGCGGTACTCGGGGGTTATGGCTAGGGTCACGATTGCGGCTGGGTCACAGATTACTGCTGATGCGGGGGCTACCATCGCCAATCAGGGAGGCAACGCGGTAGATGCGGCCCTGGCCGCCACCTTGGTGGCCATGAGCACGGATCTTGGGGTGATGGCCCCGGGGGCCAGCGGCTTTATCGCCGTCTGGCCGGCTGCAGGGGAGCCTGTGGTGATTGACGCCTATGCTGACATGCCGGGCGCGTTTAGCCTCCCCTCGGTGGGGCAGGGCACCTTCGACGTCAGGTTTGATTACGGCGGTCCCATGAGCAATCGGGTGGGCTACGGGCTCGGTGGCCACGCCGGGCATCTTTGCGGGGTTGGTTTAGCCTCTAACCAGTATGGCACCTTGCCCTGGCGACATGTAGTCACCCCGGCCATTGACTGGGTTGAGCGGGGATTTCCCCTCACCGGCGGCGCGGCCGAGTACTTGCGCTATACCCATGAGGCTATCTTTAGCTGGCATCCCGACAGCTATCGAGCCCTGCACCACGATGATGGCCGCTTGCTGCAGCAGGGAGAGATTGTTCACATTCCCGACCTGGCCGATAGTCTTGCGGTTGATTGCAGATCAGGGTGTCGCGGCTTTTTACACGGGGGAATCGGCCAGCGGATGGCGGCAGACATTCAGGCCAACGGTGGCCTGCTGACGGCAGAGGATTTGGCGGCCTATCGGGCTATTCCTCGCCATCCCCTGAGGGTTCAATTCAGTGACTGGCAGGTGGCGACCAATCCGTCTCCCGCCATTGGCGGCGCTTGTCTGGCGGCGATGCTGCTGCTGCTCGATTACCAGGCCCAGATGCAGGGGGCTTGTCCTTCCATAGAACACCTGATCGAGAGTCAGCGGGCGGTGTTGGCCTATCGCACCCAGGCCTTGGATGGTTTGGCCGATACCGCTGAGGCTATTACCCAAATGCTGCAACTGGCCCGACAGGGCAACTGTCGCGGCCTGGCCAAGTCCCCGTCTACCATCCACATTTCGGCGGTAGATAGCGCGGGCTTGGCTTGCTCCATCAGTGCTTCCGCAGGCTATGGCTCTGGCGTCATGATCCCTGGCACTGGCCTCTGGTTGAATAATTCCTTGGGAGAAGTGGACCTCCATCCCCAAGGGCTTGAGGACCTGCCCCCCGGCACCCGGCTCTCTTCTAACATGGCCCCTACCCTGGCCCAGCGCTCCGACGGTGCCAAGTTGGCGATTGGCTCACCGGGAGCCTCCCGCATTACCACGGCCATAGCTCAGGTGCTGCTCAATATCGTGCACCGCAAGTTAGGACTGGCGGATGCGATCGCATATCCCCGCCTCCATGTAGAAGTCATCGATCAGGCGCTGCGGCTAGCGTTTGAGCCAGGGCTCTCGATTCCAGACCTACCAGAGTTTTCGGCGTATCCGTTTGAGACTGCATCGATGTACTTCGGGGGAGTGCAAGCGGCATCATGGACCCCTGAGGCTGGCTTAGCCGCCGCCGCTGACTTCCGCCGGGCCGGTGGAGTGGCTGAAGGCGGCAGCACCGCGGGGGCTACTGGTGATGGATGAGGCCGCTGACTTTGAGGATGCCTAATAAGTAACCCTTTTAGTGAGCGGCCAATCGTTGCAAAATTTGTGCCACCTGATGCAAGTCATTGCCTGCAACGGTACTCAGGGTGAACTTGTCCGACAGGCCATACATGCCGGTTTCGCGATCAAGCTTCACAAACAGAAAATCTTCCCCCGTCGTAATTAAGGCAAACACAGGAGAGACCGGGGCTGTGACCATATACCCTAGGGTTTGCGCAATGGCCTGCCGCCCACTAAACCCATAGCGCTTGCTCTCAATCACAATCAGCCACAGATGCTCATCTAGCAACAGCGCATCAATCAAGCCCTCTAGCATGGTCTCGCCATCTTCAATGGCAACGCGTACATATTTCTCACCCCGCACCTGATAAGGGGGATCCATCAAACTCAAGGTTTCCAGCAGAGGAGCCAGCAGAATCAGGTTGACGGTGCCTTCAGTAATGGCACCGCTGTCGGCATAGAACAAATAGCGCTGCTTCAGGTGATCCAGCCTGACTTTTTGGGCGTCTGTTAGCGATGGCAGTGGTGCTTGCCATTCCAGAAAAAACGCAGCATCTTGGCTAGGCGCCACCCCTAATTTGGTGCGGGCTTCATTGAGGTTGGTAATGGCTTGAGTGATGCCAGCAGTGACCATAACAGCAAGCATTGCCTGATGTTCATCACGGTAGCATGGGGCGGATAGAGATAGAGTCATCTCGCCTAAACATGGCGGCGTCCTAGAGAAAAATCTATGGGGACCGCCTAGAAATAGATCAGTACCAGCAAAAAATAGCTGCGTCCCAGAGAAAAGTCTATGGGTCCCGGACAAAAATGGTTGCGTCCCGCCCAGAAATAGATCAGTACCGGCAAAAAATAGCTGCGTCCCAGAGAAAAGTCTATGGGTCCCGGACAAAAATGGCGGCATCCCGGAATCCAGGCAGAGGTCTTTGCCACTGGTCGATAGCCCGCATTGCGAGGCGATGGTCATTGGCTAAGCCACCCCAGAGGGGCTAGCCTGGCCCTGCAGGACCATCGCTACCCGTCCTCCGGACTCACAATTTCCGCTTCTGCCCTTCCCAAAGCTGTCTGACCGTAAATAAGGTTCTCAGGCTCAGGCATTTATCCTGATGTCGTTACTGGATAGAAGCCTGCCCATGCACCCCGCCGCCCACCTCCTCAGCCTCGCCCCTCACCGCTCTCCTCGTTCCCGCTCTTGAGGTCACCGCCACGCCATCCCAGAAACCGGGTCTTTGCTTGAAATCAAATCACTGTTTATGTTGATTCCCTATGCCGCGAATGCAGTTGTGGATATTCGTAAACTCCGCGACTATTGCCTAAATTCAGAGCATGATGACGGTAAACACAAAGCGCGGTTGTTTCGGTCAAAGCTGGGTATGACCTCTGATGATGCAGAGGCTTTACGTCAAATTCTGCTTGCGGTCGTAGTATCCCGCGAGGCTCAGCTAGGGCGACGCGATCAGTTTGGGCAACGCTACACCGTAGATTTCATGGTCGAATGGCAGAATAGAAGTGCAACGGTTCGGAGTGGCTGGATCGTTGAGCATGGCTCAGAAACGCCAAAATTGACGACGTGTTATCCCCTGTAGTGCTGGGAGACCAGACGTATGACGGCTAATCAAATTAACTTACTAGATGTTGTCGCCTTAACCCTCGATTTGCCGGAGTATGGCTTATTACGTGGGCAGGTCGGAACCGTTGTCGAGTTGCTCGCTGACGGTCAGGCCTTTGAGGTTGAGTTCAGCGATCGCGACGGTCGCACCTACGAGTCAGTTGGGTTACCGCCGGAGCAGATCATGGTGCTCCATTTTGAGCCTGCATCACCGAATCATCAGCGCACGATGGCCACAGTTTAAGCCATGCCGGAGAAGCGGCAACCAAAAATTCAAAATTCAAAGCTTGTCCTCGCGAAGGCGGGGATTCAAAATTCAAAATTCAAAACTCAAAATTCAAAACTCAAAACTCAAAACTCAAAACTCAAAACTCAAAACTCAAAACTCAACCCTTCACCTTTCCCAAAGCTTTCCTAAACCTGAATAACCTCTCCCGGCTCAGAACTATATCCTGATGTCGTTACCGGAATGGAAACCTGCCCATGCGCCCCGCCGCCCACTTCCTCCACCTCGCTGATTTCCTCATTTCGGAGGCCAGGTATTCTGGAAGTAATCCTGATTTCTTGAAGAGCAATCCCCCTGAGACCCAATGCCCTTAAATCTAACCATCGAATATCCTGACACCTTGCCGGATGCCCTAGGTCGCACCCGTGACCAGTTTGAGCAGGAAGCCAAATGGGCAATGGCGGTCAAGCTATTTGAGTTGAAGCGGTTATCTTCTGGCATGGCGGCCTCTCTAATCGGAGTCGATCGCATCACCTTGAACTCACCAACACTTTCAGCCTGCTGTTGATCGAGGAGTCGCTCTAACCAGATATTGGTGTCAATCAGATACATCGCGGCTCCAGTCATCTACAGTTTCTTGCTGTAGGCTCAGGCTGGTGTATTGCTCCCGGTAGGCACTCATCGCCCCCGCCCAGTCTTGCTGGAGATAGCGCTGGGGCCGATGCTGGTACTGCTGGAGCAGGTTGGTCAGATAGGCGATCGCTTGCTGCTGCGCCTGCGGTGGGAGATTTTGAATTTCGTGCAAGATGGGATGCATGGGGCCAGAATTGCTAAAGGTGTCTTGAATCCACTTCCATTCTGCCCGAAAGCCTCAGCCCCGTCCTATTTCCCTGTCCCGGCACTCACCATCCCGCGCTCATTCTTCCCTTACCTTCACCCTCCACTCAAAGTTCGTCCCTTCACCCTTTACCCTTCGCCCTTTCCCGCTTTCCAAAGCTTTCCTAACCCTGCATAAGCTCTCCCGGCTCAGAGCTATATCCTGATGTCGTCCCCGGAAGGAAAACCTGTCCATGCGCCCCGCCGCTCATCTCCTCAGCCTCGCCACCCTCACCGCCCTGTTTATTCCTGTTATCCAGGTCGCTGCCACCCAGATTCCGGAGACATTTCAAAAGCCTCAAGATCCAGAGCAACCACAAGGCAATCCATTACTCCTAGATCAACAGCCCCTCTCAGAACGTCAGGCAGAGGCGAACAGATTACGTCAGCAAGGTTTTGAACAGTACAAAGCCAGACAGTTTCAGGCAGCACGTGAGTCCCTAGAGCAAGCGCTGGTCATTTATCGAGATTTGGAAGACCGGAAACGAGAAGGACAAATGCTGGGCAGTTTAGGGATTATCCACAGCAATCTAGGGCAATATCGACAGGCCATTAGCTATTACGAGCAGCAACTGTTGGTTACCCGCGAAATTGGCGATCGCGTAGGAGAGAGTGATGCTCTCGGCACCTTGAGCAATGTGTACCAAACTTTGGGAGACGATCAACAGGCGATTAACTTGCTGGAACAAGCGTTATCTGTTGCTCGGGAAATTGGCGATCGTCTGAGAGAAGGAAGTTCTCTTAATGGGCTAGGGGTTGCCTACAAAGATCTTGGTAATTATTGGCAGGCCATCGCCTTCTATGAGCAAGCTTTGGCAATTTATCGCGAAATTGATGAACTTTTCGGTGAAGCAGAAGTTCTAGGAAATCTGGGTGTAGCTTACGGACTGCTGGGCGATCATCGACAAGCAATTAACCTCCACGAGCAGCAGCTAGCCCTTCACGAGCAGCAGCTAGCAATCACTGGCGACATCTATCATCACCGTGGATTAGGACGTGCTCTTAGCAGTTTAGGCAATGCTTACTACAGTCTTGGCAACTATCAACAAGCTATTGGTTTTTATGAGCAAGGATTAGCTGTTAAACGTCAAACTGGCGATCGCCACGGCGAAGGAAACACCCTGGCAAATTTAGGTAGACTATTTGACGCCCAAGAACAGCCTGAATTGGCCATTGTTTTTCTTAAGGCTTCGGTCGAAGTACGCGAGTCCATTCGCAGTGGTATGCGAGACCTCGATCCAGACCTACAAAAATCTTATTTAGATACTGTAGCGAGCACATATCGCCTGCTAGCTGACCTCCTTCTCCAACAAGACCGCATTATGGAAGCCCAGCGGGTACTGGACTTGCTGAAGGTGCAGGAACTCGACGACTACATTCGCGGCGTTGAGCGTACCAGCGAAACCGAAGCAGGGGTTGACTTTCTGCGGCCTGAGGAGACGATTTTGGCCCGGTACGATGCTTTGCAAGAATCCGCCATTGCTGCTGGCCAAGAACTCGAAGACCTCAAGGCTATTCCCCGAGAACAACGTAGTGAAGAGCAGGTACAGCGCATTGCCCAACTCACGGACTTACTGGACGACATCAACGGCGACTTCCGCGACTTTGCCCGCAGTCCCGAAATTCTCAAGCTGATTGATGAATTGAACTTCGAAGCTCGGGAAGCCAGCCTCAGTCTCAATCAACTCGATCGCCTTCGCGACGAACTCCAGCAGCTCAACGCCGCCATCTTCTATCCCCTCATCCTGGACGATCGCCTGGAGTTGGTGATTACCGTGCCCGACTCGCCCCCGCTGCGACGAACTGTTCAGGTGTCTCGCGAGGAGCTAAACGCGGCAATTCTAGAATTCCGCACCGCACTCACCCACCCAGGTTCTGACGCGGAAACGCCTGCCCAACAGCTTTACGACTGGCTGATCCGTCCTCTGGAAGCTGACTTAGGGGCAGCCGGAGTCGAAACCCTCATCTACTCCCCCGATGGGCAACTGCGCTACATTCCCCTCGCTGCCCTGCATGACGGTGAGCAATGGCTGATCCAGCAGTACCGCATCAACAACATCACCGCCGAATCTCTCACCGACCTGACCGAGAGCGATACCCCTCAGCCCAGCATTCTGGCTGCTGCCTATGCGGACCCCTCCCTGATCCATGAGCCGGAGGTGAACGGCACCTCTTATACATTTCAGGGCTTACCCGGTGCCGGGGCCGAAGTCGCCACCCTCCCCACCGAGACCAAATTCCTCGACGAAGCCTTTAGCCTGGATTCGGTGCGGCCATTGATGGACGAGTACAGCATTCTGCACTTTGCCACCCATGCCGCCTTCGTTCCCGGCGTACCCGAAGATTCCTTCATTCTGTTTGGCAATGGCGACACGCCCACCCTGCGAGATGTGGAAGACTGGTCGTTGAACGGCGTTGAGCTGGTGGTGCTGAGCGCTTGCGAAACCGGGGTGGGCGGCCTGGGCAACGGCGAAGAAATTTTGGGACTGGGCTATCAGTTTCAGGTGAGTGGGGCTAGGGCGGTGATGTCGTCCCTGTGGAAAGTCAGTGACCAGGGCACCCAGGTCTTGATGACGGAGTTTTACGCTGCCCTCGGTCAGGGCATGACCAAGGCGGAGGCCCTGCAGCGAGCCCAGCAGGCGTTGATCGCCAATGACCTCAGTCTGGTCGGCGGTGGGCGCGGCACCATTGATGTCATTAGCACCGAAACCGGACAACCCCTCACCGGCAACAATCTCAGCCATCCCTACTACTGGGCATCGTTTATCCTCATTGGCAACGGGTTGTGAGCTTTCACTCCTTCGACAAGGGACGTTGGCCGAGCGGCTGGTCCTGAGCCCTGTTGAGGGAAGTCGAGGCTATGCTCAGTGACCCAGCTTCGATGTCGCTCAGCCATCGTTTTCTGAACAGAGTCGAAGCTATCCACCTGGCAAGTGATGTGACTGACATTGAGCGAAGCGGTATCAGGATAATTTGCGAGTCTCCCCATGCGTTTTCAAAAATTCCATGATTTCTTCGTAGAAAGGTTTACCCTGGCCGCGGCTGTCGGTAGCGGTTGCTAGCAGGGCCAACGTTTCGACAAACGATTCGCGCACCGATTCCATCACGATCGCCATCAGGGGAGCAAGGTCGTCTTGCGATCGCTGCCCCTGAATAATCGCCTCTAGGTATCGCTGGCGTTGCTGGGTAGGAATAATCGCAATCGGAAATCCGGCCCGCATCAGGAGTAAATTCATCAGCAGTCGTCCGGTGCGCCCATTCCCATCGCGAAAGGGATGGATAGAGACAAATCGGTAGTGAGCCTCTGTTGCCGCTTCGACGGGATGCAACCGGCTTGATTCGGTTATTAACCACTGCACAAACTCTGTCATCAGCTCTGGCAACAAATAGTGCGGTGGATAGACATGCTCTGTTCCGGCAGCTTTGACATCGAGCTGGCGATACTGCCCGGCTTCAGTCGGCGCAATCTGCCGCATAATCAGCGCGTGGATCTGTCGAATTTCCCATTCGCCAATGGGAGACTCGGCCTGAGCCAGGGTTTCCACGTAATCGATCGCCTCTTTATGCCCGACCACTTCTAGATGCTCAATTAGGGTTTTGCCCCCAACCGCAATGCCCTTTGCCAGCACCAACTCGGTTTCGTTTTGCGTTAGGGTATTGCCCTCGATCGCGTTGGAGTTATAGGTAAAGCGCACGTCATACCGCTGCTTCAGCTCTGCCAGCACGGCAGGAGACAATGGCCGAAAGCTGTCGAGCCATCCTTTGAGTTGATCTAATTGAGCAAGCTGAGCAGCAATATCCATCGGCATGGCGGGCACTAGCAGTTGAGACACCAGGGCATCGATGCGCCAATGCGGATGGGCTTTGAGCAGCAGCAGCAGGGTATCAAATAGCTCCGTGGCAGTAGCCCTTTGAGACTTTACTGTGAGCGATCGCACCGTTTCCATCCATATCGTTATCCTACAGCCCTCGCCCCGTCGCTGGATGAGAACAGCCCCCAAGAATTCAGCCGGTCAACTCCAGGATTCCCCCATGGCTAAACCATGCTGTGAAGTGAACCCCACTTGGTGCTGATGGCCTTTCTGCATCGCGTGGTGAATGGGGGCGGCACCCTGGAGCGCGAGTATGCCCTAGGGACTGGCCGCATGGATCTGTGTTTACGCTATGGTCAGGTGGTCCTCGGCATCGAACTCAAGGTCTGGCGGCAGGGGCGCCCCGATCCGTTGCAGGCAGGGTTGGCCCAGCTGGATAGCTATCTGGCTCGCCTGGGGGAAGAGACTGGCTGGCTGGTGATTTTCGATCGCCGCAGTGGCATCCCCCCGATTGAGGAACGCACCACCACCGAAAGAGTCACAACCCCTGACGGACGAAGGGTTACGGTGGTGCGGGGCTAGTGGCGTTCAGCTGTCCTTGGAGCAGCCAAATGTGGCTGGAGTGACGGGCCCGGAAGGTGCTGGTCACAATCGTGAAGATGCCGGTTGGAGCGACAGCCAGCTTTTGCATCAACAACCCCTGCAGGCTGCCATGGATGCCCAAGTTAGGATCATCGGTCCCCGGTACAATGGCGGGGGCACTGAAGGTTTGACCATTATCCTCAGATAGGGTTAGCCCCAGTCCGTGAGGGCGATGTCCCCCTTCTGAAAACAGATCCCACAGCACATACAGGCGATCATTACCGTCTAGGGCAACCTCTGGAAAACTGACACTGGCAAAGTCTTGGTCGTGATGGCCAGTGATGTTTTGGGGCTGGCTGAATCTGGCGTTTCCCAACGGTAGTTGGGCATAGCGAATGTGATAGCGGCGAAAACGGCCCCTGGGGCTTTCGGCATAGACCAGATGCAGGGTTCCCCCAGAATCAATAGCAATTGCAGGGGCATCTGAATGGCCATTACTGTCGTGGACCACCTGGGGCGGGGCAAACGACCGTCTCAGGTCGTTAGAGCGGGTGACATAGATGTCGGCATTGTCATCGTCGCCTACGGCCCAGGCTAAAAATACGGTGCCATCTCCGGCTACCGCCAGGGTAGGGCCGCGAGCCGGTGCCCCCGCTTCACCGGCAGTGACGATGGTCTGGGGTGGGGAAAACCGCTTGCCGCCATCGCTGGAATAGCTGAGACGCAGATTGCCTTCGTATTCTGTCCAGGCGGCATAGAGAGCGCCCTGGGGGCCGCGGGCCAAGGCAAAACTGCCATTGCTCCAGCGTTCAGCGGAAAGGCGACCCTTCCCTGCCCCGGCTCGGGTATTTGAGAGGTTGAGGGGCTGGCTGAAGGTCTGGCCGCCATCAGTTGAGCGGGCAAAGAAAATCTCTCCTCCGTGGGAGCCGCCGGAGAAGACGATATCCTGCCACAGTAGATAGATATTCTGGGCGGCTTCACCGTGGATGATGAGTTTAGGCAGCCAGGAAAAAATACCTGGACTCCTCGATACATTGATCGGGGCACTTAGGCGGGGCTGCCCATCCGGTTCATAGATCTGTAAGAAGATGTCTTGCTCAGCCTGATTTGCCCAGGCCACCCCAACGGTGCCTGTAGCAGTGAGGGCAACTGTCGGGTCGTCAACATAGCGAAACTCAGAGGCATTCATCTGCCAGGGGCCGCGAATGGCTTCTCCCTGGGCTACCTCACGCCTAGTCTGCCAAGTAATATCAGGTGTATCAGCAGGGCTTTGCCTGCCCTGGAAATCAGTCTTGGTTACGGAGGGAGACCAGGCACAGCTGGCCGCTAGTGCGGATAGCACCAGTCCCCCTAACCTAGCGGTGGCCATGGGCCATGTCCCATCCATAGACGACTCCAGAATCGCGCGCGTTTGTTAGCCACTTCCATCTTAAAGAGCCTGACACTGTGCCCCATTACCCCTGAAATTGCTGGGCGTAGAACTGGGCGTAACGATTGCCTTGGGCCAGTAATTCATCGTGGTTGCCGGACTCTACGATTTGTCCCTGTTCTAGGACTAAGATGCGATCGGCGCGGCGTACCGTGGCCAGGCGATGGGCAATGATGAAAACGGTGCGATGGCCCTTTCGGACAGGTCTTCGACCATCGTACATCAGCCGTTCCAGAGCTTCTTGCACCAGGGCTTCTGACTCGGAATCTAGGGCCGAGGTAGCCTCATCCAGGATTAGAATCCGCGGATCCAGCAACACCGCTCGAGCGATGGCCAGACGTTGACGCTGGCCCCCAGACAGATTTACCCCCCGTTCCCCTACCCAAGTGTGATAACCCTGGGAAAACTGGCAGATAAAGTCATGGGCATTGGCGATCTTAGCTGCTGCTTGCACTGCCTCCAGATCAAATTGGCGTTGCCCGAAGGCAATATTTTGGGCGATGGTGCCAGAGAACAGGATGGTTTCCTGGGGCACGATGCCGATTTGCTGCCGCAGACTCTTCAGGGTTACTGTGCGAATGTCGATGCCATCAATCAAAATCTGGCCCGCCTGGGGATCGTAGAAGCGGGGCAATAGATTCACCAGAGTAGTTTTACCAGCGCCTGAGGGACCTACCAGGGCAATGGTTTCCCCTGGCTGAACCAGCAGGTCTAGCTGTTGCAGCACTGGCTGGCCGGGGGTATAGGCAAAACTGACCCGGCGATATTCCACCTTACCGGTGACTGCTGGCAAGGGCTGGGCCTGGGGAGCCTCCACCACCGCTGGCTGCAGAGCAAACAATTCGAAGATGCGATCGATGGAGGCTTCTCCCTGCTTGAACTGACCGTAGTTATCGATGGTGTGATTAACCGGGTCGATCAACATCAGGGCAGCGGCCACATAGCTGCCGAAGGCCTGACCGGTAAGGTTTGCCTGGGAAATTTGCCAACTGCCCATGAGCAGGATAATCACCACCAGCAGGGCATAGAGCAATCCCACCACCGGGAACTGCACGGCTTGCAGCCAAGCGGCTCGATAGCGGGCCTGGCGGTTGCGTTCTGCTGCCTGGGAGAACCGCTCTACCTCGTAATCTTCGGCGGCAAATGCCTGCACCAGGCGGATGCCACTGACCACTTCCGTCACCAGGGACGAGAGATCGGCCACCACGTTCTGGCTGTGGCGGGAAATCCGCACCATGCGATTGCCAAACCACCCCGCCAACAAAGCCAATAACGGCACTAGCACCAGAGCCGTCAGAGTCAGCTGCCAGTTGAGGTAGAGCATGTAGGCCAGCACCACCACCAGTTGTAACGCCGACGGCACGAAGTCGTGAAATAACTTATTGACCACCTCGCCGATGCGATCGATATCCTCCGTCAGGCGATAGGCCAGATCTCCGGTTTGAGAGCGCTCGAAGTAGGCCAGGCTGAGGCGATGTAAATGGCGATAGACCTGCTGGCGCAGTTGGTAGACGATCTCCAGGGCGGCCTTGGCCATGAGGGCATCCTGGCCGTATTGGCCCAGCTTTTGCACCACAAACCCGACCATGGTGATAGCAGAAATCTGAGCCAGCTGCCGCACTTGGCCTTGCACTACTAGGGCCAGCATTTTCCCGGCTAGCCAGGCCAGCACTGGCCAGAAGGCCACAAATACCAGAGTACAGAGCAGAGCCTGGGCGATGGTCAACCATTGCTGGCGAATCTGGGGCAGTAATTGCCAGTAGTTATTGCGGCGCCGTTTCACGCAAACTCCCAGTCAGACTACGCCCCATTACGCTATCAGGTTTCTGCTCTACACCGGTCTGACTTGTCCCGAAGGCTGAGCCTTGGTTCAATGACAGAGCAGTGCAGTGAGAGGGCGCTATGGTGACGGTGGTTGTGGCAACGGGAAATCCAGGCAAGCTGAAGGAGTTGCAAGCTCATTTGGCCGATTTGGCATGGCAACTGACCCTGAAGCCCCCTGAACTAGAGGTGGAAGAAACTGGTCAGACCTTCTTGGAAAATGCCCGCCTCAAGGCAGCTCAGGTGGCCCAGGCCACAGGACAATGGGCCATTGCCGATGACTCTGGTCTAGAGGTGGATGCCCTGGGGGGTGCCCCTGGCATCTATTCGGCTCGCTACGCTGATTCTGACGCCAGCCGCATCGAGCGGGTACTACGTGAGTTAGGCGACCGGCCTGAGCGGGGGGCTCAGTTTGTCTGTGCCTTAGCCTTGTCTCGTCCCGATGGCACCATTGCCCTAGAAACGGAGGGCATCTGTCGAGGTGAATTGCTTCTGGCGCCTCGGGGCATAGGTGGCTTCGGCTATGATCCCATCTTTTATTTGCCAGCTTTGGGCTTGACGTTTGCAGAAATGACATCGGCCCAGAAAGCAGAGCATAGCCATCGAGCCATTGCCTTCCGGCAGTTGCTGCCTCAGCTCAAGGCCCATCCCAGCCTAACCTAAGTTAAGAGGCATCTACCCTGGGCAGATGCCTCTTGCTGTTTAGGCTAAGCGTATCAGGGACTCGATATTCTCAGGCACCCCTGCAAGAGGGATGCCGAGATGAGTCCTGAGAGATCCCTTAGGCTTCCTTATTCATAAATTCCTGCAGTTGGGACATTGCTACCTTACCAATGTTGAAAACGGCCCAACCGCCTGCGATAAGAATAGGAAGCAACACAATGAGAACACGCCCGTCCATTCGAAATACCTCCTTCCCGACAGAAAGCTTAAACGGCTGTCACAATTCTCTCATAAATTTTCCTCGGCAGATTGGGGGATTTCCCTCCATCTGAAGACAATGGGCGGATTAAGGGGGGCTAAGGCCGAGATGAGCGTAATCGAGACGGCAGGCTATCCCAGCCATTGAGAATGGTTGGGTTACTGCCGGCATGTTGAGTCGGCATCAAGTGGTACTATTGGTTACGCTTTTGTCTACGGTTCATGGTAATACACCGGCAAATCTTGCCAGTACGCTATTGATTTTGCTGATAGATTGACTGCTTCCAGGAAATTGTGGTGATCTGGGATGATGGCTGCTCTCGGTTGCTGTCCTACTGTTCAAGTCATCAGGTAGCTCATGCTCACTGCCCTTTCTATGCTGGCGTTCGCGCCACTGTTTGCATCGGTTCCAGAATCGGCGGTGGACAGCCCGCCACCCACCGTGACGGCATCCGCCTCGTCGTCACCGGGGCAATCTGGTGATATGGTCCAGCGCCACGAAGTGCGTGCTTTACCGGGGCAGCTGGATGGAATTCCTATGTTTAACAGCAACAGCCCTGAGGTGGTGCAGCGGGAGGGCATTTTGTTGTCGACCTTCCCAGCGGAGGAGATGGCCGCGCCCCGGGCTCACCTAGACTTTCCTCTGCAGGGGCGGTTTAATCTGTTTGCCCACCACATTGCTCGGGGGCTGACTCAGACTGATCGGCGCTCTTTGTTCCTAGGGGTATTGGTTCATAACCCGGGGCAACAGCCCGTGAAGCTAGAGGTGCTGCAGGGGGTCAGTTATCTCAGTCAAGAAGCTCCCTTTCACGATTTACCCGCCTATGTAGCTAATCCCAACGGTAATGTCTATGCCGGGCCGGGCAGCCGTACCATGACGGACATGCTGCAGGATAAGCCTCAGGAGCATTGGCCTGATCGGATTACGATTCCCCCTGGTCATGTCAGTCTGTTGATGAATGTGCCGATTCCGCTGCGACGCTTGACGGTGCCTACCAACGGCACCCTACCGCCTGGTTCCCCGATTCCAGTGAAGCCGACCGATGTGATTGCGGCGTTGCCTCATATGCAGCTTGGCTTGCCGCTGCAGAGTGGTAACTGGATGGCTGGCTCACCGGCATTGGCGGATGGGCAGGCGTTACCCAGCAATGGCCGTACGGCCTTGATGTATCTATCTAGTGATGGTCCGGTGCATCTGGCCAGTCTGGCCATGTATGCTCCCCGCTTAGCCAATGGGGATGAACGGGTGCCGACCCTCTCGGAATGGATTGCCTTGCTGAAGACGGGAGATTTGGCTGGTCCCCGGGATATTTCCCCTACACCGCCGGAGAATAAGTCTGCGGAGCCCTTTTATTACGGTCGGGTGGCAGGGGTAGCCCAGGGAGAACGGTGGGATGCGATCGCAACCGACGATCCCGATAGCGATAGCCTCAGCATTCCCAACCCTGGGGAAGCCTTTTCCTACGTCATCAGCACCCTGGACCGCAACACCCTGGGCACTGGTCAGATCCAGAGTGCTCCCATGCTGGCCCGCTATCCCGACACCGCCTATCGCGCCCACGGCAACTATGGGGTGCACTACTCCCTCACCCTGCCCCTGAAGAACCCCACCGACGATGCTCAGATGGTGCTGCTCAAGTTTCAAACCCCACTGCAGGATGAATCCCTGAAAGACGGGCTGCGGTTTCGCCAGCCCCCCGATGATGCCATCTTTTTCCGCGGTACCGTGCGGATTCAGGCCACCAATCGTCTAGGCCTGCAGCAGAGTCGCTATGTGCATTTGGTGCAACGCCGAGGTCAGGCCGGTGAACCGCTGCTGAAGCTAGAGCTACCCCCAGGGGAGCAACGCCAGGTAGTTGTCGACTTTCTCTATCCCCCTGACGCCACGCCCCCCCAGGTGATTACGGTGCAGACCACCGATCCCTATGGGGGAATCGAAGCTAGGGCGCCCCAAGACTAATTCTGCGGGTGAAATCTGTCACAGGAGGGAGTCCGTGTTGGCCCCCTTTTCTGCAATGCCCCTATAGAGACCTATGAAGGAGCTGTTTTCTGCAAGTCCTCCAGGGCACTGATAACAAAGGTGGCGGCAGGATGTTTCACCAACTGCTTTAGGGTGGCCGTGCCTCCGGCTTTCAGGGCACTAAACAACCGCTGCAGCAGGGGCGGATGCTGCTGAATCTGTGCCACCGCTTCGGTGGCGACGGCCATGTGGTTAGTCACCCCTTGCCCCGGATGCTGGGTCGAAAGCTGCTGCAACAGGATTTGCAAATCCGCTGACACAGCCATGAGTGACTGCTCGTCAGCCGTATCCATATGCTGCTGGATCTGATTCCCCACGGCGATCTGGCCGCTGTTGTCATGGGCATTGATATGGGCATTGATGGCCCCAGGATCGGGAGTATTCGCAGAAGTCATGGTGGATCTCCTCAAAAAGATGGACAACATTACAGTGTTTGATCGGTTTTTAGGGGGGGTGGTTAAATGAGATCCCCACCGCCAGCACCATTGCCATTAGACGATGGGGCACCCTCGCTGCCACCAGCACCATTGGTACTGCCTGATCCCCGGCCGGACGACCCAGTCGACCCAGGATCTGGAGGGCTTTGAGTGTCCTGCGGCAACTGCATGGTGCCTTGAAGCGGCACGGTCAGCGGGCTATTGGGATCATTGCTGGTGATGGTCAGGGACTCAATCTGCAGGGGAGCATCTCCCTGGTTCCGAATCGTCAGCTCCTGTTGGCGACCATTGCCCACCAACGCTTCATAGGGCACAGACCCAAAGTCTATCTCTGCAGGCTGAGCCACGGCTAAAGGAGCGGTGACGGGCTCAGAGGGGGGCTCTGTCACCGTGACGGCAACGGTGGCGGTGGCGGTGCGGTGACCGGCTTGCACCTGATAGGTAAAGCGATCCGCGCCCACGAACTGTTCAGACAGATAGGTGACAGATCCGTCGTCATTGCGAGTCACGCTGCCGTGCTCAGGCGCCGACACGGATAACAACTCCAGGGGCTCTCCCGCCGGATCTCGATCGTTGTCTAGGGGGAAGAGGGTCACGGCTTGCCCGACTTCGGTGGTGATCTGGTCATCTGTCACCTGGATCTCTGGTGGTGGTAGTACTGTAATGGCAATGGTGGCGGTGTCTGTTTGGGAGCCGTCAGTGAGGGTGTAGGTGATGCGATCGCGTCCGGAGAAATCAGGCTCGGGGGTATAGGTAATGGTGCCCGCGGCCTCATCGATGGCTAGCTGGCCATGGTCTGGTGGCGTTACAGTGTCCAGCCGTAGAGTATCGCCGCGATCATTGTCCAGGGGACGAATCTCCACGGCCTCTCTGTAGGCGGTGTCAACGGCATCATTCACGGCCTCTAAGGGGGCAGCCACGACGGAGACTTCGATCAACGCCTGCTGACGCTGCTCGCCATTGCTAGCCCCATACTCGAAGGTGTCGAGGCCAGAGAAGCCGGGGTCAGGCGTATACCGCAGGCGATTCGAGCCTAGACGCTCTAGGCGGCCATGGGCTGGTGTGGCCACCTCTTCCAGCCTCAGGGGTTGCCCCAAGGGATCTCGATCATTGGCTAGGGGCGCGATCTCCACTGGCTGTTCCTGGGGAGTCTCCACGAAGTCATGGTTGAGTTGCAGGGGAACCGTAGGCAAGACCTCTATCTGAACCGCGGCCGCGGCCCTGCGATCGCCATCACTGACCGTGTAGATAAAGCCATCCTGCCCGGAAAACTGGGTTGCTGGCCGGTAGAGGAGACTGCCATCGCTCTGGCGTTCTACTCGACCGTGGGCTGGGGCCGTGACCTCAGTAATCTGCAGTGCCTGGCCCCTAGGATCGCGATCATTGTGCAGAGGCGTAATCCTGACCGGCTGGCCGTAGGCGGTCTGGACAAAATCATCAAACGCTTGAATCGGCTCAGGAGCTGCCACCGCCACCTCAACCAGCCCCTTGGCCGTATGATCACCATCGCTAACGGTGTACTCAAACCGCTCTGAGCCGGAGAAGCGGGGGGCGGGCGTATAGGTCAGGCTACCGTCGCCGTGCACCTGCACCCGCCCCTGCAAAGGCTGCTGCAGCGCCACGATGGCCAGGGGATTGCCATCACGATCTCGATCATTCTGCAAAGGGACAATCTGTACTGCCTGACCATAGGCGGTTGTGACAATATCCGGTAATGCTTGAGGCGGATGAGAAGGCCTCACGGGAGGACTAGGAGGCTGAGGAGACGGGGAAAAACTGGGGCCACTACCAGAGGATTCGGTCTCAGGAGAGGCAAAAGGTTGAATGCTAATATCCGCCAATTGGTCTTCGATCTCATTCGGATCTAAGGAAGGACTGTCTTCAAACGGTGTCGACTCTGGGCCAAGGTTTTTAATTGCCTCGGCCGCCATTACAGCTAAGGCTGTGGTGGTGCCACCGGCCAGCAGCAGCAGCGGTAGGTTTTTGCCCGTGAGTAGGGACCAGCGCTGGGGCGGCGCTGGACTCGATGGCATCGGTTGGCAGCGCAGTGCCGCCAAGCTTTGGCTGAGGTCGTCAGGGTCACTGTCCAGGAAGTCCTCTGCCGGTGATGGGTCGACGTCGATGTCCTCCTCGATAGGATCGGCGTCTTTCTCATCAGAGTCAGCATTAGGCCCCAAGAGTAACTCCAGGTTATGGCGGGTGACGGCGATGGCATCGGCATTGCCCAGGCTCTGACGCAGTTCTAGGGCCTCCGTCAGGGCGCTCAGGGCAGTGTCTCGATCCCCAAGGCACAGGGCTCGTGTCCCCAACTGATGCAACGCCCATGCGGTCTGGGCAGTGTCTGCCAGGGCTCGGGCTGCCTGCAGCAGGATGCCCAGCAGCAAGAACCAGGCTCCCCAGCGATGCGATCGCATCAGCTGCGGCTCGATGGCCCGAGCCAAAATAATGGCCTCCTGATAATGGCCTTGATCCACGGCCCATGCCGCCAGATACTGCATGGGATCAATGTCTTCTGGTGGAATCGCCTCGCTGGGCAGCTGCCCTACCCAAGTGACATAGCGCTCCAGTAAGACCTGCCGGCTCTGCTCAATGGGCCAGCGTTGGGCCAAGCCCTCCGCCAGATTCGGGGCCAGGGAGTAAGCATTGCCTTCTAGTTGCACCAGCCGCAGCTGCTCCAGGCTCTGCAGCACCTGGCGGGTCTCCGGCAGCGAGGAGATCACGGGTGATGACAGGCGAGCTAGCTGCTCGACGGTCATGGCCAGGGCCTCCAGGGCAGTCAGGATAGCTAGGATGAGCTGCTGCTGCCGCTTACGAGTGCTAGACGCACTCAGCAGCACTCGATCTCGGGTCTTGGCAGCCTGCTGAGCCAATTTAGCCAGGGAGCGCCGCTCCTGACGATGGAGGGCACTAGCCTGCAGAATCCGCAGGGGATGCCCCTCCAGGTGTTGGCATAGAGCCTCAGCGTGAGCATATTCAGCGGGTCGCAGGGGACGCCCCAGATCCTGTTGCAACAAGGCCACGGCCTCCGGTAAGGGTAGACCCGATAGCGGCAATGGTCTGCCATCTCCCCCGAGGCGACGCTCTGGAGCAGTGACCAGGAACAGGCACTGGGGCATTCGGTTCAGAAGTTGCTCGATGGCGGCGGCATCGAGTTGCAGATCGTCTAAGACCACCAGGGCCTGGATGGGCTGTAGGTAATGAGCCAGCTCGTGATCGGTGGCTCGATAGGGAATATCGGTGTCGTAGAAGGCCTCAAACAGAAACTGCTCTAGGTCGGCTCGGGGCTTGCCGTGGGCCGAGACATAGACAATGCCATCGCCATAGGCCTTCCAGGTGGTGCTGTGGAGCAGATGGCGAACTAACACCGACTTGCCAATGCCCGGTTGACCGTAGACATCGACTGACTGGTGGATGCTGAGGTGCTGTAGCGCCAGTTGCTGCGCCTGCTGTCGACCGATCAGGTGAGGAAATGGCCGCGGCAGTAACTTAACTGGTTGGGAGCGCCGAGTTACCTGAGCGGTCTGGGCAGGAGGGGCCACATTGACCAGTCCGCCATAGTTGGTGAGCTGCAGAATATGATCGCCCACGGCAATCTGGCCGCTGTTATCGCCGGTGATATGGGCCGCTATGGAGGGAACAACGGTAGGGGCAAGTTGGGGGGCCGTTGCCATGGTGGGGCTCCTTGGGGGGAGGCGGGACTGGTAGACTGCAACGTAATTTATATCTTCAGGGTTGAGCTCAAGATTCCAGAAAATTGCTCCCTGAACTTAACGGGGTAGCTTAGGTGACTCCGAGATAGCCCTGCCTCTTCTTGCCTCCCCAGCTCCCCAGCTGTGGGGGTCAAATTTAGATTGGTCACCTACTAGTGACTCACAACAATGAGGTGACATGGCGTTTGCAGTCGGAGAATGACAATGAAAGCGATGGTCATTGAGCAATTTGGCGACCCCACGGTCTTTCAGCCAGCCGAGGTGCCAACACCAGAGATACCGGCCCACCATGTGCTGATTCGGGTGATGGCCACCAGTGTCAATCCCGTGGATGTGAAAATCCGTCAGGGAGCGGTGGCCGCCATTGCTCCGGACTTTCCGGCGATTCTGCATGGAGATGTGGCTGGCGTGGTAGACGCCTTGGGCCAGGGAGTATCTGGCCTTGAGGTTGGCGATGAGGTCTATGCCTGTGCCGGGGGCATCAAGGGTACTGGTGGCGCCTTGGCGGAGTACATGGTGGCCGATGCCAGCTTAGTCGCTCCCAAACCCCGCAGCCTGACCATGCTGGAAGCCGCGGCTCTGCCCCTGGTCTCCATCACTGCTTGGGAAGGATTAATCGATCGGGCCCAGGTGCAAGCGGGACAGCGAGTCTTGGTCTACGGAGCCACGGGAGGGGTGGGCCATGTGGGCCTGCAGCTGGCCAAGGGAGCCGGAGCCACGGTCTATGCCATGGTGTCTAGCCCGGAGAAGGCTGCCGTTGCCCGGCAACTAGGAGCCGATGTCACCCTAAACTATCGCCAAATCCCTGTGGCAGATCTGGTGGCTCAGCACACCGAGGGCCAGGGCTTCGATGTGGTGTTTGACACCGTCGGCAACGACAATCTGCAAAACGCCTTCCAAGCGGCCCGACTCAATGGCACCGTCGTGTCTCTGGTGGCCCGTTCGCAACAGGACTTGAGTCTGCTCCACGCCAAGGGCCTGACCCTGCATCTGGTCTTCATGTTGCTGCCGCTGCTATCAGGCATCAACCGAGCCCACCACGGCTGGATCCTGACACAGGTTGCCCAGCGGGGTAGACCAGGGGCAACTGCGGCCCCTGCTGGCGGAGCAAACCTTTACGATCGGCGATGTGGCTAAGGCCCATGCCTACCTGGAGTCGGGAACGGCGGTGGGTAAGGTAGTCCTGGCTCAATCCCTGGCTTAGTAATCTACCCCGCGCTTCAGGTCTACTCCCTTTTCGGCATAGTGCTTGTGGCAAAACACCTCGGAGTGGACACTGGAGAGATCGAAATAGGTAGGCGGGTTTTTGCAGCGGCCGGTGATAATCACCTCGGTATCACGGGGCTTACGCAGCAGGGCCTGGACAATGGGTTCCTCTGGCAAGAGTTCCAGATCTACGGTGGGGTTGAGTTCATCCAGGATGATGGTCTTGTAGAGGCCGGAGGCGATGGCGGTGCGGGCAATCTCCCAGCCCCGTTCGGCTTCCACATAGTCGATCTCTTGCTGCTGGCCCCGCCAGACGATGGCGTCGCGGCCACAGCGTTGATGGTCCACCAGGTCGGGATAGCTCTTGCGCAGGGCGGCGATGGCGGCATCTTCCGTATAGCCCTGCCCCCCTTTCAGCCACTGCATGATCAACACCCGGTGGGACTTGTCCTGACTGATGCCGCGACCGATGGCTTGCAGGGCTTTGCCCAGGGCACTGGTGGACTTGCCCTTGCCGTCGCCGGTGTAGATCTCGACCCCTTCGATGCCGGGATAATCCTCAGGCCGGTAATGGCAGGGCTTCATCTCGGAATGGAGGTCGGCGATGTCGAGGAGGGCTGGGGGGGCGCCGCGACCGGTGGCGATGATCTCGAGCTGCTCGGGTTTACGGCGCAGGGTACGGACCACGTCGTCGATGGGCAGGAGTCCCAGATCCAGGACTGGATTCAGCTCATCTAAAACCACCACGGAATAGAGGCCGGAGGCGATGGCTCCCTTGGCCACATCCCAACCGCGCTGGGCCTCTTGCCGGTCGAAGCGGGTGATCTCCCCGGGACCGAAGAATTCGGCGCGGCCGGTGCGGACTTGGTCGATCAAGTGGGGAAAGCCCCGTTGCAGGGCTTCGATGGCGGCGTCTTCGTCGTAGGTGCGACCGGGACCCTTGAGAAACCGTAGTAGCAGTACTCGACTCTCCATAAACTGCTGAATGCCCAGGCCAATGGAGCGCAGCACCACCCCCAGGGCCACTTGAGACTTGCCCTTGCCGTCGCCGTCATAGACATGGATCTGGCCAGTGAGCCGCTCGCTGTTGCCCTGGGCTGTCCGAATGCCGATGCCGGTTTTAACCATAGTGTTGAATGCCTGGGTAGGACCAGAGATGAAAAGGGGGTTTGCACGGATAGCCCTACACCTAGAGGTCTGGTAGAAGGGGCTACCGTTGGTAATTTAACCTACAAATTCTAGCGAAACCCCTGCAGACGATATACCCTATTGCCTAGATTCGCTAGGAGTCGCCATGCCCTTTCGGGAATTACTGGAGGTGGTGGGGGTATTGCCCCTACGGGCCATTGCCTTTCAGTGCGTCTGTTTGCTAGTTGCGATCGCACTAGAGGGGGCCGTGTTGCGACAACACCTGCGCCTGGGCTACCAGACCAGCGTGCAATATGCAGCCACGGTCAACCTCTTCGCCACCAGCCTAGGCTGGCTCACCTTTCTGGGCCTAGAGCCCCTGGCTGCAGCCCCCCTACAGCGACAGATCATCAGCTATGTCCTGTTTGATCAGTTCTATGCTAATTCCATGGCTAGCCAGCTGATCTGGATGCTCCTGGCGGTGGGCATCCTCTGCTTCTTTGCCACCTTCTTCGTCAAGCTGCAGGCCCTAGAGTGGCTGATGCGGATGTTGGGACGGCTACAGCCCGCAGATCGGCAAAGTCAGCAATTGTCGCGGCGAGAACTCTACCAGCGAGCCCGGCAGGGACGGCGCCACTTCCTCACCCCCAGTTCCAGGCGCACCCTGGCCGTCTTGCAGGGCAATGCCCTCAGCTTCGTCGCCATTCTCCTGCTCCTCTCCCTGCGACGATTCGTCCTATGATCGCCCTGATCCGACAACTCATCGATCGCCTGCAGGCTTTCTTTCTGCCCCAGCAGTACTACGCCTGGCAGACCATCATTTACCTGTGTCTGTTTTCCTGGGTGATGTCCTGGGTGGCGGTGGCGGCTGGGGCCAGTGGATTTACCCGGTTTTTACTAACAGCCTTTAGTTGGGTCTTTCTGGCCATCGGTATCGGCTGGGCCTTAGAAGCCAACCGCATTCGCCCCTTTGGGTTGGTCATTGCCCCTTGGGTAGTGGGTGCCATCCTCTGCCTATTTATCTTCGGCTCCTGGCCCGGCAACCAGTGGTCCCTGGCCCTAGTCAGCTGGCCGTTGATTTCGGTGGTGGTGGTGATCATCCCCAAATTTATCGGCTGGGACTTCACGCTGCAGGTGCCCCCCCCGGGCGAACGTCAACGGCTGATCTTGCTGGGCCTGCTGGGGCTGCTGTTGAGCAGTTGGTTCCAGTTTTACTTTCGCCTGCAAAACTGGTTTGATGACTATCCCAGCCTCTTGGCGGAAGACTTGCACCACAGCGGGTTTGTCTATCGCTTCCCCGGTCAAGAGGTGCCCCTCTCCCGGGGGGTTTCGTTGCTAACGGCCGCCGAAGCCAGCCTCAAGCAAGAACTGAGCGATACACCCTGGCCCTGGGTGGAACGGTGGCTACTGAACCTGGACGAACAGCTCAACCAGCTGGATACCGCCGCCCGCCAACGCATCATGCTGCCAGAAAAAGAGGCGCCCCTGTGGCACTTAGTGGCCCCGGCTCCGGAGCGTAAGGATGAAGGCTATACCCTAATGCTGATGGCGGTTTGGCAGGGGCCGGCGGCAGAATCCCAGGGCTACTATCTGCAGAAGACCTGTCAGATTCTGCCGAAAGCCACGATCACCTCCCCCGACCAAGAGCCTGAGCCCGATCCAGCTGCCGATGACACGATCCCGCTGGTGGCTCAGGTGGAGTGTGAGCTGGGGACACCCCGCTCGCCGGGGTTCCCCTCTGTGTGAGAGGATGCTGAATCGGTATCAGTTGCCGGGAATGACCCGATGGAGATGACACGATGAGTCTGGCACGAGTTGGGGTGATTGCCCGCAATGTGTTCCTGGAGGTGATTCGCGATCGCATCCTCTATCTGGTGGCCCTATTTGCCCTGCTGCTGGTGGCGGCCACCTTGCTGCTGCCGGAAGTCTCGGCCGGGGCCCAGGACAAGATCACCCTAGACCTGGGGCTGGCAGCCATTCACCTACTGAGTGTGGTCGTGGCTGTCTTCGTTGGCACCGGGTTGGTGAACAAGGAAATCGAGAAAAAGACGGTGCTGGTGCTGATCGCCAAGCCCGTCAGCCGCCTAGAGTTCGTGATTGGCAAACACCTGGGCCTCGTCGGGGTGCTGGCGGTGCTGATCGGCTTACTCACGGTCATCTTCCTGGCCGTGCTCAGCCTCAACCGCATCGACTATCCCCTGGGCAGCCTGTTGATATCCGTAGCGTTTATGGCCTTAGAAGGCATGCTGCTGACGGCGGTGGCCATTCTATTTGGGGTGTTTACCAGCTCCCTGCTGGCCACCCTCTTGACCTTCGCTATCTATCTCATGGGCCACCTGAGCCAAGATATCGTCGCCCTGGGGCAACTGAGCGAAAACCCCAGCCTGCAGCGGCTGACCGATGGCCTTTACCTGGTGCTGCCGGACTTGGAACGGCTGAATCTGCGTAACGAAGCCATCTACGGCATGGAGCTGCTACCGCCGCTGCCAGAGCTGCTGGGCCATCTGCTCTACGCCCTGGTCTATACCCTGCTGCTGCTGGCCATCGCCATCGCCATCTTCTCTCGGCGCCAGTTTTAGGCCGGGGGATAGGCCCGAGCCTGGGAAGGGACGGCCTTAGCGCCAGCATCCCGGCCCACCATCAACAGATACACCGAGGGCACCAACAGCAAGGCCAGCAGAGTAGCTCCGCCAATGCCCCCGGCAATGGCCACGGCTAGCGGTGGCCAGAATTTACCGCCTCCCAGCAATAGGGGCACGAAGCCAATCATGGTGGTGAAGGTGGTGGTAAGAACGTGGCGGGTTTCCCGCAGGACGACCCGTTGCACTGCCTGGCGACGGCCCTGGCTGGCTTCGGGATCCTGCTTTAGGGCCGTCAGTACCACGATGGAATCGTTGATGGCCACCCCGATCAGGCCCACGGTGCCAATAATCGGGTTGAAGCCGAAGGGGTAACCAAATAGCCAGACTGCCAGGGGACCCAGCCCAAAGGATGCGATCGCAACCATGCCCATGATGGCGGCCAGGCGAAAGGACTGTAGAGACAGCACCAGGGTCGCCACCAAAATCACCGCCAACACCGCCACCGGCGCCAGCAGCCGATTGATGGCGCTGGAGCGCTCCTCCGCCTCGCCGCCATATTCGTAGCGATAGCCGGGGGGCAGCTCCAATTCGATGGCATCCAGACGCTGCTGAAATGCCTCTAGCACCTGTGACCACAATACATCAGCCGCCACAAACCCCTGCACCGTATTCACCCGTTGGCCGTTGTAGCGGGTAATGGTGGAGAGGGTCGGGGTCAGGTCCACGTTCCCCAGGGCGTTTAGGGGAGTGGCAGCCACCGAGCCGTTGGCAGACTGGGGTTCTGCCAGGCCGGGAGCGGTCGCCTGCAGGTCTAGGGCCGTAATTTGGCCGAGATCACCGCGATCGGCGTTGGAGAAGCGCACCCGTACTGGCAATTCTTCGGTAGATTCCAGCACCGAGCCACCGATGGCTCCCTCCAGGCTGGCATTGAGTTGGCGGGCAATGGCCGTGAGGCTGAGCCCAGCTAAGCGGGCTTCGGCTTCGTCGAGCTCCAGGGCCAGCTGGGGAACCACCTCCCCCAGATCGGTGCGGACGTGGGTGATGCCGGGGATCTGGACTAGCTGCGATCGCACCTGGTGCCCCAGAGTCTGCAGCCGTTGAATGTCGGTGCCGAAAATGCGCAGTTCAATCGGGGCCGGTACCGGCGGCCCATTGGCCAACTGCTCCACCAACACCTGGGCCTCTGGCAGGGCCGCATCCATCTCCGATTGCAACGCCTTGGTAATGGTTGGGGTGGCCAGGGTGTTGAGTTGCACCAGGGCCTCAGCATAGAAGGCCTGATTCCGCCGCTGGGACGTGAGATTGTAGTAGAAGCGGGGGGCACTGCGGCCCACAAACCAGTGCACAGTCTCCACCTCCGGATAGGTCATCAGCCGTTGCCGCGCCCGCTGGGCTTGGCGGCTGGTCTCAGCCAGCGCCGTAGAGGCCGGCATCTCCAACTGGATGTGCAGCTGATCGCGATCAGACGGGGGAAAGAACTGCTGATCCAGGCTGGGGATGACCATAAACCCCGCCATCGGCAACAGCAAGGCCAACACAATACCCAGTGCCGGTTGCGCTGTGGTTCGCCGCAACAGCCAGCGATAGGCGTTGCCTAGCTTGGGATTAGAAACCCCAGTCTGCCACCAGGCTGAGGCGGGGGGCGCCGCTCGCCACCGGACTACTTGCCGATGCAGCAACACCGTCAGGGCCGGCACCACCGTAAAGGCCAACACCAGGGACGACGTCACCGCTAGAATCACGTTGGTGCCAATGGCACCGATGAACTCCCCCGACGGCCCCGGCAGCATGGCAATGGGGAGAAAAGCCACCACCGTGGTGATGGTAGAACTCAGCAGCGGCACCGCCAAGCGGCGAGTGCTGTGCTCGATGGCCAGCTGCGGCCTCAGGCCCTGGTGGAGGTGGTGTTTGATCTCATCCACCATGACGATGGCGGTGTCGATCAGGATGCCCAGGGCCACGATCAGGCCGGTGATGGAAATCTGGTTGAGGGAAATGCCAATTAGGTTCATCCAACCGAACACCATCAGCATGGCTAGGGGCAAGGCGGCCCCGACGATGATGGCCGACTGCCAACCCATCAGCGCCAGGGTCACCCCAAAGACCAGCAGGGCGCCCAACACTAAGTTAATAATCAGCTGTCGCAGCCGCGCATCCACATAGTCGCTCTGCTCCAGTAGGGTATGCAGCTCGATTTCGGCAGGCAAGCCGGTGCGAAACTTGGCCAGCATCTGTTGGGCCTGGCGATTCCAATAATCGATGCGGCGTTGGGGCTCGATGAAGGTGCCCAATACGACGGCGGGGTCCCCGTCGACGATGGCCACATCGGTGGGAGGCTGCTGGATGCCCTTGCCTATGCGGGCAATATCGCCTAGGAAGGTGAACTGCCCCTGCTGGCCAAACCGCACCGGAATCTGCCGAATCCGGTCTAGGGAATCCAGTTCTCCCTGCACGTCGATGGCCAGCTCATTGTCAGGGCCACGCCACTGACCGGCCGTAGTCTCCACGTCACTGAGGCGAATCTGTTGGGATAACTCCTGAGCCGTGATTCCCAGGGCCGCCAACTGGGCCGCATCGATTTCCACGGCAATTTCTTCGTCAGGATCGCCAAAGATGTTGACTTCCTCTGTCCCTGCCAAAGCCCGCAGTTGCTCCTGTAGGACCTCGGCCTGGCGGCGCAGAATGGCGTAGTTGGGCTCACCCTCAGCGCCCCAGGTCAAGGCCACGATCAAGGCATAGGCCTTGACCTTGATGTCTTCTAGTTCTGGTTCTGTGGCCCCCGGGGGCAGCAGCGGCGTCACGTCGCTAATGGCATCCCGGATCTGGGACCAGATGCCGCTGGTCTCTGAGCCCTGGACCGAGTCCATCAGGTCTATGGAAATGATGGAACTGCCGGCCCGGGAGGTGGATTCATAGGTCTCGATCTCTTCGATCTCGGGCAGTTCCTGCTCGATTTTGTCGGTAATCAGCGCCTCCACCCGTTCGGCACTGGCCCCGGGAAAGAAGGTCTGAATCACGGCGTTGCGAGACACCAGGGGTGGATCCTCCAACCGCGGTAAGGATTGGAAGGAGAAACTGCCCCAGACAATGATCAACACAATCGTCAGCAACAGCAGTCGCAGACTGCGGTAGAACAAGCTAATCATGGCTATTTCGGCCTCACAAACTGCCCCGGTGTGACTCGCTGGAGGCCACTGACAACGATGCGATCGCGAGGCTCTAGGGTGCCCCGCACCAGGGCTCGGTCTCCCTCGGTGTAGAGCACTTCCAGGGCGTGTTGTTCGATGCGATAGACCTGATCGGGATCCACAGTCGGCTCTAGTCCAGCCGGGGGATCTGCCACCGCGGCTAGCACGTAGGCACTCCAGAGTCCCTTGTCACCGCTAGAGAGGGCCGTCGTCGGCAGCCAGAATCCTTCCCGAGCGACGGACTGAGTCACTGACCAGCGCACGACTTGATCGGGCTCAACGGCGCCAGCTGCCGCTGACTCCAAGGCCAGAATCACCGTTTGGGTGCGGGTGGCGGCATCCACCTCTGGCAGAATCGAGATAATGCGAGCACTGTAGGGTTGGCCATTGACCTGCACCTGCTGCTGACTCCCCGGCTGCAGATCGGCGGCCACGGTTGCCGGCACGCCGATAGCCACCTCTGGGACAGCCGCCTCCACCAGGCGTACCACAGGCTCTCCCGCCCCAACCACCACTCCGGCATCGACCAGGCGCCGTGAGATACGTCCACTGAAGGGGGCCCTGAGGGTACTCTCTGCCAAGGTAATCTCCAGGTCCTGGGCCCTAGCCTGCAACTGCCGCACCCGGGCGCGTTGGGCCTGCAGCTGTTCAACCCGAGTGCCATTTTCTAATTCGTTCAGGGTGCTTTGGGCCTCACTGAGACGGGCCTCGAGGGCATCGACGCGGGTGGTGACCTCATCAAGCTGCTCCCGGGCAATGGCCCCGGCTGCGTAGAGGGATTGCCGCCGTTCCTGTTGTAGACGGGCCAGCTGCAATTCTTCTCGAATGTTTTGCACGGCTGCTGCCGCGGCAGCGATACGCTCGGGCCGAGGACCGTTCTCCAATTCCCTCAGCTGAGCCATGGCTCGCTGTTGCTGGGCCTCTACCTCAGCTCGCTGCGCTTGCAGGTTATTGGTCTCTAGCCGTGCGATCGCATCCCCGGCCTCGACATCATCGCCCTCATCCACCAGCAGGGCAATCACCTCGCCGCCCCGTTCAAAGCCCAGTTCACTGGCCTGCAGCGCCCGCACACTGCCGGTGTAAGTACGCGTCGTCTGGTAGCGATTCACCGGTTCCACCCGCTGAGTCTCCACCGGCAACACCGCAATCGCCGCCGTATCCTGCTGCCGCAGGCTCTTGATCCAGGCGATCAAGCCGATGAGGCCGGCCAGGGCCAGGATCAATAGCAGCAGCCACAGCCAGTGATGCCGTAGTCGAGCCTGGCCAGCCGCCGCCTGAGACTCAGCCCCATCGTTATCCTGAGGAGGCTCAAATAGCTGCAGTTGCCGGGCAGGCTCAGAAGTCATGGCATGTTAAATCTTTTTTGAGAGTCTTGACTCACGCTATCCCTCCCGCCCAACCGTTAACCTCTACTCAAAGTAAGAAGAAACGTTTCCGTTTTCGCTGCCGTGGGTCCCTCCCCTGCCACCCATTGCTTTTCCCGTCACAGACCCATCCGTCCTTCCTTTCCCGTGGGTCTTTCCCTGGCCATTCATAACGTCTCTCGCTTAAGGAGATCTCTTGAAAGAAAATTACCCATTTTATGGGCTGTTACCCAAGGGCGCAGGCCCTGCGCCCCTCCTCAAGGTATTTTCTTTCCCAGAATTCTCCTAAGTAAAACGACCCACGCTACCTGTTGTCCTTGCCCCTTCCCTCTTCCCTCTTTACTCTTCCCTCCTCCCTCCTCCGTCCTCCTCCCTCACCATTCACTACAATCGAGACAACAGACACAACGCCGTTAGGAGAGCCATGGTGGCAGAGAAACTCAACACCCTCAGGGCGCTATTTGCCGAGATGGAGCAGGCCTTGATTGCCTATTCCGGCGGCATCGACAGTACCCTAGTGGCCAAGGTGGCCCACGATGTCCTGGGAGAGGGGGCCTTGGCGGTGACGGCAGAGTCTCCCTCCCTGATGCCGGAAGACCTGGAAGAGGCCCGACAGCAGGCCGCCGTCATCGGTCTGCGCCACCACATCGTCAAGACCCACGAACTGGACGATCCCAACTACGCCAATAACCCCGTCAACCGCTGCTATTTCTGCAAGAGCGAGCTGCATGACACCCTCAAGCCCCTGGCCCGGGAATGGGGCTATCCCTACGTAGTGGATGGAGTCAATGCCGATGACCTCAGCGACTATCGGCCCGGGATTCAGGCGGCTAAGGAGCGGGGAGTGCGCTCGCCCTTAGCAGAGGTGGGCATCACCAAGCTGGAGGTGCGTCAGCTCACCCAAGCGCTGGGCCTGCCCTGGTGGGATAAGCCCTCCCAACCCTGCCTCAGTTCCCGCTTTCCCTATGGCGAAGCGATTACTGTCGAGAAGCTGCAGCGGGTCGGCCGGGGCGAGCGCTATCTGCGCCAGCTGGGTTGGCAGGCGTTGCGGGTGCGCTCCCATGGCGATACGGCCCGCATCGAGTTGCCGCCGGATCAGATTCAGGCCTTCGTGGCCCAGACCGACCTGCCAGCCCTGGTGGCGGCGTTTCAGGACTATGGTTTCACCTATGTCACTCTGGATCTAGAGGGCTACCGCAGCGGTAAGCTAAATCAGGGGCTCTCCCTGGCAGCGGCTCAATCCTAACCCCATGACCTATCTTCTCGCTGGTGACATCGGCGGCACCAAAACCATCCTGCGATTGGTGCGTCAGGAACGGGATGATTCTTTGCAGACCTGCTACGAAGGGCGCTATCCCAGCACCGAGTTTCCTGACCTGGTGCCCATGGTGCGTCAGTTTCTGCAGGAAGCCGCCGACCACCTGGACACGACCCCAGTACCGAGTCGGGCCTGTTTTGCGATCGCAGGTCCCGTGGTCGACAATCAGTCTAACCTCACCAACCTGGCTTGGTCCCTCAGTGGTGAACGCCTCCAAGCTGACTTAGAGAGCTGCAGCGGGTGTGGAGCTGATCAACGACTTCGAGGCCATCGGCCATGGGGTGCTGGGTCTAGAAGCCGAGGATCTCTGCACCCTACAGCCAGGGGACCCAGATCCGTTGGCCCCCG
The DNA here is from genome assembly GCF_002075285.3 of Halomicronema hongdechloris C2206. Lineage (GTDB taxonomy): Bacteria > Cyanobacteriota > Cyanobacteriia > Phormidesmidales > Phormidesmidaceae > Halomicronema_B > Halomicronema_B hongdechloris. The sequence continues at coordinate 4,705,795 of NZ_CP021983.2, forward strand.
TGGCCATCATCGGCGCCGGCACTGGCCTGGGCCAGGGCTTCTTGATTCAAGATCACGACCAGTATCGCGTCTTTGCCTCGGAAGGCGGCCATGCCGACTTCGCCCCCCGCTCCGAACTGGAGTTTCAACTGCTGAAGTATCTGCTCGACAAGCATCAGATCACCCGCATCTCCGCCGAGCGGGTGGTCTCGGGCCAGGGCATCATCTCCATCTATCAGTTCCTGCGAGATCGCCAATTCGGCGAAGAATCCGCCCAGGTAGCCGAGACCATGACCGCCTGGGAGCGCCAGGTGGGGAGCTCCGAAAAGACAGTAGACCCAGCCGCCACCATCTCCATGGCGGCCCAGCAACAGAGCGACTACCTCAGCCAGAAAACCATGGACATCTTCGTCGGTGCCTATGGGGCCGAAGCCGGTAACCTGGCCCTGAAACTCCTGCCCTACGGCGGCCTGTATGTTGCCGGCGGCATCGCCGCTAAGAATCTAGAGCTGATACAGGCCGGTCCCTTCTTGCAGGCTTTCAGCCATAAGGGTCGGGTCAGCCATCTGCTGGAGAGTGTGCCGGTTCATGTGGTGCTGAATCCCCAAGTGGGCTTAGTCGGTGCTGCCCGGCGGGCAGCGCAGCTAGGATGATGCATCAGAGTTGAGCAACTGAGAGCAGCATCTTGACACTCAACAGCAATGAGATGACTGCAAATATCCGCTTCAAGAATTTCTCGGGCAGCCCTAGTGAGCAGCCAGCTACCGTTTTGGTTGCAGCAACCAGGCAGCTTCGATGGCTGCGACCTTTCCCTTGAATCCACCCGCTACCGCTTGGCGTTCGAGCGATTGCAGCTGGTAAGCGGCACCATACAGTCGTTCGATGGCTGGCTGTGGGACCGAGAAGGGGGGGCCAGCCATCTGCGACTGGTCATATTCGTAGGTGATGAGTAGCTGCGGTGCGGTATCCGTCAAGCGAATCAAGTGCGAAGCGTAGCGTTGTCTGGTGGCGTCCGGCAGGGCCACTAAGGCGGCGCGATCGTAAATGGCGTCTACCGGCCCCAGCCAGTCGGCCGATACCTCAAAAATGTCGCCTACGAACAGGTCGATATCTTGGACACGATGGTGCCGCAAACTGCCAACCTGGGTGATGTGCGGCTCCAGGTTCAGTCTGTTCAGCAGCTCGTCAACGGCAACCTGGCTCAGCTCTACCCCGGCCACTCGAAACCCTTGAGCCAGCAGCCAACTGATATCGAGCGTCATGCCGCATAGGGGCAGCAATATGCGACTGCCTGGGGCCAACCTTAACCGATGGCAATGTCTGACGAGCAATGGGTTGGCTTGGGGTTGATGAAACCCAAGGTCCCCTCGCTGCCATTTCTGATGCCAAAATCTCGCGTCCATAGTATTTCCTACTGCAGTGCTCCCAGTCATCTTGAGTGTCCTACCTTTCGGCAACTAATGCGGCTCGCCGGCAAAAATCGTTTCCGGCAGCCCAGTAAATTGCAGGAGAATAAAGCCAGGACAAACCAGCAAGAAACTCGAACCTAATATCAAATCCGCTAAGACAGGCAACATTACGATGATGTATCACAACTGCAATGCGTCATTCCGGGCAAGCGCAGCGCGACCCGGAATCCAGGCAGAGCGCTTTGGGCGTAGCTGAGATTGACGCCCTGGATTCCCGCCTTAAGGCCTCCGGCCTCGCTTCGCGAAACGCGGGAATGACAGAGAACTGTTTTCCTAGGTGAATTAACCGGATTTCATATAAGAAGGTAAGCGCTGATAGGCGGAAGCTTGTTGCCTGATGGCCTCATATCACCCATCTCGAACTGATTTCTTGGTTGGACATCCCCTGACGATCACCGATATTTCCCGTTATGTCTACACCTATACCGCCGAGGAGGGGGGGCTTTGATTTGTCTGCCCATCCGGCAATTCAAGCCTGGTTTAACACAATCCAGAAACCCAAACTACGTCAATCATTTGTAGCCCACTGTTACAGAACTAAGCTAATTTGCAAATAACGCGATCGCCCTTGCCATAACCGTGCTAGGCATCATGGCAAACCATTTTAATAACCGACCCGAATATTTTTAGACTTGACCGCTTGACTTAGAGTGCGCTCTAACTTCTAACGTGCAGGTATGGAACAAGAACTCACCATTCAACAAGTTGCTGAGGCCACTGGATTAAGCGTTCACACCTTGCGGTATTACGAGCGCTGCAATCTCATCGCGCCCATTGATCGCTCGGCCAACGGTCATCGGCGCTATTCCTCAGCCGATCTGCGGTGGATTGAGTTTTTGAATAAGTTGCGGCTGACAGGAATGCCCATTCGGCAAATGCAGCAGTATGCAGAGCTAGTGAGGGCTTACCCCAGCAGCGCCTTTGAAGAACGACGCCAGATTCTCGCCACCCATCGTGAAGTGGTTTTAGAGCAAATTCAACAGCTCCAGGAAAATCTAGCGGTTATTGACTGGAAAATTCAGCACTATTCAACCCTCGAAGCGGAGTTACAAGCCCATGAAAACGTCAACGCCGCAGGGAAAGAGTCCCCAATCTGAGCGCTTTCGCAGGGGATGGCAACAGCTTGAAGCCATTGATGGGGAAGCGGGCAAGCAGGTCATCAACAGCCTGCAAGCGATCGCCCCGGACCTGGCTCGGTATGTCATCGAGTTTCCCTTTGGGGACATCTATGCCCGCTCCGGACTCGATCTGAAATCCCGCGAGATTGCCACGATTGCAGCCCTCACCGCCATGGGCAATGCTCAGCCTCAGCTCAAAGTCCACATTCAAGCAGCCCTCAATGTGGGCTGCACCCGAGAAGAAATTTTGGAAGTTGTCATGCAGATGGCCGTTTACGCCGGATTTCCGGCGGCGCTCAATGGCATGACCGTAGTCAAGGAGGTATTCGCATCATGAAAACACGCACATTAGGAAAAGACCTGACGGTTTCGGCCCTCGGCCTGGGCTGCATGGGCATGTCAGAGTTTTACAGTGGTCGGGATGAGACTGAGGCGATTGCCACGATTCATCGTGCCCTTGATTTGGGCGTCACCCTGCTTGATACCGCTGATATGTATGGGCCGTTTACCAACGAAGAGCTGGTGGGCAAAGCGATTCGCGACCGCCGCGAGCAAGTGGTGATGGCCACTAAGTTTGGCAATGTGCGGACTCCGGATGGCGGTTGGGGCGGCGTCTGCGGCAAGCCTGAGTACGTTAAACAGTGCTGCGATGCTTCTCTTAAACGATTAGGGGTAGAGGTGATTGACCTTTACTACCAGCACCGAGTGGATCCCAACGTGCCGATTGAAGAGACAATTGGCGCGATGGCTGAACTGGTGCAGCAGGGGAAAGTACGCTATTTGGGCATGTCGGAAGCAGCCCCGGCCACGATTCGACGTGCCCATGCAGTGCATCCCCTCACGGCGCTGCAAACGGAATATTCGCTGTGGAGCCGGGAACCGGAGGAGGAGATTTTGCCTACCGTTCGGGAATTGGGGATTGGCTTTGTACCCTACAGTCCCCTGGGACGTGGCTTCTTATCCGGGCAGTTCCAGAGTCCTGATGATTTTGCTGAAGCTGACTACCGTCGCCATTCTCCCCGCTTTCAGGGCGAAAACTTTGCCAAAAACCTGCAATTAGTCGAGCAAGTTAAGACAATCGCGGCGGTCAAAGACGTCACCCCCGCTCAGCTGGCGATCGCTTGGCTCTTGGCGCGAGGGGAAGATATCGTACCCATTCCCGGCACTAAGCGGCGACGTTATCTGGAAGAAAATGTCGCCGCAGTCGATATCACCCTGACGACGGCTGAGTTGGATCAAATCAATGCAGTGATGCCACAAGGGGCAGCCATGGGCGATCGCTATCCTGATATGAGTACGGTCAATCGCTGATCACTTTGGGCATCGCTATTCAACCTCGCTCACATGGGAGTAAACCAATGCCGTCTGATTCGTCTCAATCGTCTGAATCAAGAGAACATCCGTTGGCGATGGCTGCCCGCAATTTCCTGATCGGGGTCTTCCTGAGCGGAGTGCCCATCCTGGCCTATCTGTGGCTGTCGGTGGATATGACTTACGGCAGCTGGGCCGCCGTGGGGACAGGCAGATTGGTGGGTGCGATCGCAATTCCGCTTCTGTTTGGTCTATTGTCTGCCAGCTTCGGCCAGCGAGTGATTCGGCTGCTCACCCAAATGCTTGAGTCCGTGAATCTGCCGTTTTGATTGGAACTTTCTTTACGCCATGCCGAAACAGGCCTGGACGGATACTTCGCAAGTTGGAAAGGCTTGCAGCCTGACAGATTGGGGGGCTTTTAGAACAAGCTGACGCCGATACCCCCCGGGACTCGGCTCTCTGAATATATGGAGTTGCTGAGCAGAGAGGTTGAGAACCCAATAATCAAGAATGCCAGCGGCTGAGTATAAATCGGCTTTGCTACCCAGATCGCGTTCCAGCGTCGTGTCAGCGACTTCAAGAATCAGGAAAACGTCTGTAGGGATCGGGTGATGACTAGCGTAAAAGTCATCTTGCGGGCGAACGACGGCGATATCTGGTTCCGGCTCTGAATAGTCGTCAAGCTGGATGGGATCTTGCATTCGCACCAGCGCGTGCTCTCCCAGTTGACTTTCGAGGAGCTTTTCAAGCCGCTTGCAGAGAGCGCTATGGGCCGGGCCTTTGGGCATTTTCTGAATGATTTGTCCGGCAATCAGCTCAACCTGTTCATCCGCACCAAGGATGCCGACTTCTGCCATGCGATGATAGTCAGCCGTGGAAATGAGACGAAGCTGGGTTAGCGATTGCGATGCTGCGATCACGGTTGTAGAGGTCTAGCCTACTTGAATTCGATTATAGCGATGATGAATAGTGGTCCTGCTCCTCTGGCTACCCTAGAGCTCTACGGAGTGCAGCGCGGGCAAGATGTGGATTGTCGTGGATTATCGTGGTCTACCTCTGGATAAATCCTTTGAGGCTAACTCGTAACGCTTAAACATTGATAAGTACGCTTAAGTGTTAGCCGTAAACGCTTAAACGTTACTTATGCTTGCTCAAGCATTTGGCCGTTTTGCTCAAGTCTTTGCCCTGATTGAGTCAGCCGTCAGGGAAAACCCTGAAACATTTAGCCGATTTCTGGTCGAATGATTAGCTTTGCTTAAGCATTAAGGGCAGACATATAAGCATTTGTCGAAATTGCTTAAGCGTTAAGGGCAAACGCTTAAGCATTAGGAGCAAACGCTTAAGTTTTTAGGGCAACTGCTTTCTGTTTTGGGCTTAACGCTGCCAGCGCAGCCACTAACCTACGTAGATTTCCCCAGATGGCGAAAACGGGCAGCCAAAAGTTCCGGAGAACTACTCAACCCCTCCTCGATATCCCTGGATTACAGTATGGGTGTTCGCAATTGAGTTGCATGCATCAGGGATGCATCCCCGGAACGGTAAGGCGCTCAGGCTCCTGCTCATTTACCAATGACAGTCCTTACTCCTGCTGAGTCCATCACCCCCGATGACTGCCACTCAGCCTCGTTGTTCAACTGCTGTTCAACTCTGGAGAAAGACTCATGTCACGACGTAAAAGAAGCTCGACAGTGCTTGAAAAAGCCGAACGCCGTATTGCCGGCATGCAATCTGTTGCAGATGATATTGACTTTGGCAGTGGGCTCACCCTAGCCACCTATGAAGCGCGGATTCAAGCCGCCCGGGAGAAACTGCAAGCCTATAACCGGATACTCTCGATGGTGGACGGCGCCTACAACGACCTGATCGCAGCAGAGAAGGAGTTGATGGATTTTTCCGAGCGCATGTTGTCGGGGTTTGGGGTGCGCTACGGCAAAGACAGTTCGGAATATGAAATGGCCGGAGGCCAACGTAAATCCGAATACCGTAAGCGGACTCACCGCTCCACTGACGATGCCAATGTAGCGTAACCGCTGCCAGGCGTAACCCCTTCGTTTTCGATAGACCATAGGTACCTACTCGTGTACGGCCCACCATAGCCGTACACTTTTTTAGTGATTGATCGGCGCCACAGGATGGAAGGGGCAACACCCGATCCAAAACCATCGCGATCCACGCCCCCATCAAACTCGAAAGGTCTGGGAAGAAAGTCTTGAAGTGGCAATGAAAATTAAAGGGTCATAGGGGCGCCGACGAGTCGTTCGGATCAAGACCGGGCATCCGTTTACGGCCATTAGCCCAATTGCGGATGTGCATGCGAATCATAATGAGGCCCGGGATGCGACCCTAAGGCAACACCGTAGCACGTATCGTCGGCATCAAAACCTCTATGCTAAGACTCGTGGGGCATTACAACAGGCTTGGAGGTCCAACGGCTCATCCATCATTGGGTCAGGTCCCATTGGGGTTAACATAACAGACCACTCCAGTGCTAGCAAAGCCATGCCCGCAGAGCTATTGGCGATGGGCTTGTGCGCTCGTCCCCTATCAACTCAGGACATCCTCTTGACGAGAGGGTTTCGATGTATCTCCTCTTAACAGACCAATGCCTTTATATGTACTTAGTAACCCATAGAGGAAGTAGTGGTACTGTGGAGGAGAATGGGCACTGTAATTCTGTATAAACCATTACAAATACTCTATGAAGCATAATAACTTGTATACACGTTTCCCAATTCTTCAAAAAACCTGATTTGGGTTTATAGCGGTTTTCAGAGTGAGGTACAACATACCTCCCGTAATGCTTGTATAGCAAGGCTCCTACGTACTTCATCCGTCCGGGAACCGTTATATCTATATTCTTCAAAATAAAGAAAATATATTTGGATCATGATAGAACTACAAGCTGAGTCAATAGTACCTTCTTATTTCGGTGATTATCGAATGCTAGTTTTCTTAGAAAAACCAGGAGATTTGCAGCATATTGCTGTTGTATTTGGCTATCCTGAGAAAGAATTAGTTCCACTTGTTCGAGTACACTCTGCTTGCGTGACGGGTGAAATTTTTAGGGCAAGTAACTGTGACTGTAGAGAACAGTTAGATTATGCTTTCTCATTATTTAGAAAAGAAGGACATGGTATTCTAGTTTATTTAGATCAAGAAGGCAGAGGAAATGGGCTTCCGGCAAAACTCAAAACTATGAAGTTAATCCAGGAGGGAGAATCTGTTAACAAAGCATTTCAGAGGCTCGGATATCCAGGTGATGCACGTCACTACGGCGTTGCAGCAGAAATTTTAGAAGAACTAGGAATTCACCAATCTATAGAACTCCTCACAAATAACCCAAAAAAAATTAATGAATTAGAGGCTGCAGGAATTCGTGTTGAAAGGCGTAGATCCTCCTATCTAAAGCCAAAGACAGAGCTCATTAGAAGAGAGTTAATATCTAAACGAGATGAACTAGATCATTATTTTCCTTCAGCGATAGAAATTGAGAAAAATGACGAGTAAATCGATTATTCAATTTAGATCTGAGTGGAGAAAAGCAGTACATGAAACTCTAGTAGCATCATCAGCAACTGCAGGCGTTGTATTTGGTGGTGTGCGCTTGCTAAAAGAGTTCGGTCTATTGACTGCTGTTTCAATTCAATCAACAGGCTCTATAGGATTATTAGCAGCTTTTAGCATATGCTTAGCAGGAGGCTTAATTGCTACATTGGTTCGCATGACAAATCGATACATTAAAGTCAAAGATAATATTCATCTATCAGTAGATAAGGACGAGGTTATCTTAGACCTACTTAATGAATTATTTGACGAGAGGCGTCATGATGAAGTAATTATAATTGGCTTTACTTTAAGTCGTATCCTTTGGGTTCAAGGGCGTTGGCAAACAAGAGTAGCGATTGGATATTTACTTGAGAAATCAGCAATAACTACAAGTGAGCCAAATTATGAGGTTTATCTACATGCACTTGTTGACATGATTGGCTGGACGTCTGCGATGTTAGGAGATCATGTTACTGGAGAGATGTACTTAAAGCGTGCTGTTCAGTATTCTAATGAGCATATTTCTAAATCACCAGCCTGTGCATACTACTTAGCAAAAGGTTATCGGCATTTAGGAGGAATCGCTTATAGAAAAGAAAATTTCTCCGCAGATGGAGGCGCAAAATTTTGGTTGGATAAAGCGTTGGAAAGTGCTGAAAATATTTCTTTAGATACTAAAAAACAAGAAATGGTAGCAGGGATTGAATATGGAATTTCTGAAATTTTTATTCGTCAAGAATCTTACTGTGAAGCAGAAAAGCATTCATTAAAGTCGGAGAAAATTTATACTGATATTGGTGATGAAGTACGTAAAATAAAAGTTTTGAATCAAAAAGGTCAAATTTATTTTAGTAAGAATGCCTATCCACAAGCATATTCTGCGTATTCACAGGCGATCTTCCTGGCTGAAAGAGATTCGAGAAAAGAACAGCGTGCAGAAGCTTATTATGGCTTGGGTCTACTTTACTTAGCTGAGGCTCAAATTTCTAAAGGGCAAACAAGAAGCAAAAAGCGTAATAAAGCCATAGAAAACTTGGAAAAGGCGAGAAACTTTATGGAGGAAATAGGAATAGATTCTGATTATATATTCGGAATAGAGAAAGAAATAAAAAGAGCAAAGCTATTTAAGTGAATGACAAGTATTGTAGGAGATTATGGCATTCTTATGCATGACGTCATTGTTTTAGGTGATATCAACCTAGATTGCTGTGTTTTAGGTAATCTTGAATTAGACTTTTCTTCATTGGTTGAAAATGGACGTATAGTTTGGGAGAAAATCGAAGATCGTCCCGGAGGAACAGGCTTGAATTTTGCAATTTTAGCAAAAAAAAGAGGTTACGATCCTCTTCTAATTGGTCGAGTTGGAAATGATTTTCCTGGCGGCTTGTTGCTAGATTTTATCTCAAACTTAGGCCTTAATAAAGGAGTTTTTGTAGATAAAAACAACCCGACTGGACGAGCAGTTGTAGTAAGAGACGCAAAAGATATTCGATTGCTTATTGACAATAATACTAAAGAAAAATTGAACGCTAACCAGTTTCTGTCATTAGATAATATAAAATCTTATTCTGAAGAAATTAAAAATTCCAGGTTTCTATATATCTCAGGCTTTTGCATAAAAGATAAATCTGTGCCAAGATTTGAGTCTGTACAACAGGCAATTGATATTGCAGTTAAAAATGGAACATCAATTATATTTGATGTTGTGCCGCATAAAATATACGAGGAAATAAGTTTTAAGCAACTTCGGGAAACTATTCCTCAGGCTAATATTGTGTTTTCAGAAGTTGCAACAATACGTCGACTATTAAGTTTAGGAACAACACAAGAAAATATTACTGAGAGAATTGCTGAAGAGACAGCACAAGCTTTACGAAAATTCTATCACCGGTTTGCATTGCGCTGGGGCAGATCTGGTGTAGACGAAGAGATTATCTGGGATGGGATAGCAAGGAAAATGACTAGAAGATCCCATGATCATAGTAGTGCAGAAGAAAAACGTGGATTTGGAGATCAAATAGCTTTAGATGCGTTAGGAAATGTTTTTGGCCTTGGTCCCTAATATCAATTAAACTACTCTCTATATTGTTGCACTGTCGATTGGATATTGAGTGCGATCGCCGCCCTCGTAGGTAACGAAACCCAACTTTAATGCTTATTAAACTCCAAGATCATCCTCAAATAAAACGACGTTTTTCTCGCCCCAATCAATATCATAAATCCCATCTCAACATATCGATGAAAGCTCGAATAAAGCCAATCTCTCGGTCGATTTACAAATCGATAATGCATTGGGTTGTAATGAATATGGAATGCGCTCCGTAGGAGAGTAACCATTTCAGGAACATGGAATAACGTTTGCCGTTGATAGGTGACAACCGTAAAAAAGTAAGTGCCACCCGGTGTGGTTGCTCGGCGGTAGCGTATTGTATTGCCCAATGTATTGATAATGTGAGTATGGACAATTTGATGGAATTCTAACGGTTGATGATGTTGGGTTGAACAACGTGAAACCCAACATCTACTGGGGCTGCTAGGTAGCTCACGACGCGCAGCTCGTGGCAGTGATGTCAGCCTCCAATATTAGTCACGTTTTAACTCTGAATCCGAATGATTTTGCTGGTATTTTGGGCATTAAGGTTGTTCATCCTCAGGAAATTATAGCGGTTTTCACTCGAGTGAGGTACAACATACCTCCCGTAATGCTTGTATAGCAAGGCTCCTGCGTACTTCATCCGTCCGGGAACCGCTATATCATTTTTAATGTGAGGAATTCTGGAAACGCTGAATAAATGAAGTCTAACACCCCCAATGCACTCGACCGATTCAAATGTTATCTATGAGCATTATGCATTGTCGGCGGCGGATGATTGGAAACGTTGGGCGGCCTCGTACCTCGGTGGTGACATTGCAGCAAGGTTGCCTGTCGGTGTTTGGCTTACTCTGTCAAGAGGTTTATGGTTGAGAGGCCCTCTAAAATTATCAACGCGTTAGCTATTATTTAAGAGGCTTTGTCTATATCGCAATGCCAGCAAGGCATCTATCCCCTCTACCCGCATTTTACAGGATAAGATATTTTATGGTGAACATAACTGTTGATGAAATCCAAAAAGACCCACTAAAGTACCTGCGCCAAGTGGAAGCGGGTGAAACTCTTGTAATTATGCGCTTTAATCAACCAATTGCCGAGCTGAGACCTATTGCTAGTAGTCAGCAGTTGCGACCATTTGGTTTGTGCGCAGGTGAGTTTACCGTTCCAGATGATTTCGATGCCCCCTTGCCAGAGGATCTACTGAATGCATTTGAGGGCAAATGAGGATTCTGCTAGATACACATATCTTTTTGTGGTTCATTAGTGGCGATGCCCGGCTATCAATCGATGTTCGGGATGCTATCCGTGATCCAAGCAACGAAGTCTATCTGAGTGCAATTTCAATTTGGGAAGCAATTGTTAAGTACCAGCTGGATAAATTATCTCTGCCGGAGCATCCTGGAACGTATTTACCCAAGCAACGGGATCTTCATCAGATTGCTGGCCTCGTTCTTGATGAAAGCAGTGTGGTTCAATTGACTAATCTGCCACTATTACATCGTGATCCGTTTGACAGAATGCTTATTTGTCAAGCCTTGCAGAATGGGTTAACTATTGCAACTGTAGATAAGGCAGTCCGCGCTTACTCAGTAAATGTCATGTAGCAGCGCGGCCCAACACTACGTTGGTACGGAGGGCACAAAAGTTGAGTAGGGTGTTCCTATGCTGAAAAAGGAAGTGATGAAGAGGATGATTATGAGCGATATGGTCTCTACTTCTCAGAAGCAATCGGCTACATAATTAGAGTGAATGGAAGTCGAGTCCCCCTTTACTACGGGGAGATTAAAGTTGTAAAAGCAACAGGTGAATATCATGCTATCCCACGAACCGGTCCTCGCCGAACAAGCTAAAACCTGGAAATTCCTGGAGCTATGGGTGGATCCAGTACTGTTTCCGCCCAAAATCCTTATGTTGATTGGTGACCAGGATGGGACTTGCCGAATTTTTAGCCCCGGCGCTAATTACAAATTAGTAGTTGCTCACTCAAATTATGAAGCAGCAAGAGAATGGCTGCTTGAGGATGAATATGAACGGGTTCAAGGCCAACTTCTAGCAGAAGAAGTTCTTTGATTACTTGCAAGTGACGGAGGTTGCTTAGCAGTGACTATGTAGCATAACAACCCCAATGCACCTGACCATTGAAAGTTTGTCAGTCAGTACTCAAGGGTTACTGCGACGGGTGATTGGGCGTTAGTGCGATCGCCGCCCTCGTAGTTGGGTTGAGGTAACAAAACCCAACTTTAATGCTTATTAAACTCCAAGATCATCCTCAAATAAAACGACGTTTTCCGCACCCCAATCAATATCATAAAACCCATCTCAACATATCGATGAAAGCTCGAAAAAAGCCAATCTCTCGGTCGATTTACAAATCGATAATGCATTGGGTTGTAATGAATATGGAATGCGCTCCGTAGGAGAGTAACCATTTCAGAAACATGGAATAACGTTTGCCGTTGATAGGTGACAACCGTAAAAAAGTAAGTGCCATCCGGTGTGGTTGCTCGGCGGTAGCGTATTGTATTGCCCAATGTATTGATAGAGTATGGACAATTTGATGGAATTCTAACGGTTGATGAGGTTGGGTTGAACAACGTGAAACCCAACCTACTGGGGCTGCTAGGACGATCGCACTGGGAACATTAGGCCGCGTGAACAATGAGATGAGCCCACAAGCGACCATTCAGTTTTGCGATAGCAAGTCCCAAATAAATAAGTAGACTTAACCCTGGTATCCAAACCCGTTACTCATTGATAAGGTACTGATGATTCAGAGAAGCTCATTGCTTTTGCTAGAATACAACACAAAGGCTTTATGCCCTAGGAGATCACCCAAATGGCAATAGTTGTTACCCTTAGCCCTGAATTAGAGGCGTTGCTGCTTGACAAAGCTGCTCGGCGAGGTCAAGATGTGAGCCTTGTTGCGTCTGAATTGTTAGCTAGTATCTTAGAGTGGGAAGAGCAGGATTCAGAAGAGGCCATCAAGGGTATTCAGCAAGGGTTAGACGATTTTGAGTCAGGAAAATTCCGGTCTTTTCAAGATTTTGCTGAAGAGAAACGCAGCAAATACAATCTGCCAGCCGATTCATGAAATATCGCATCGAAATTTCAAGCGTGGCAGAGGCTGAAGCAGATGGTGCATTTCTAAGGTTGTCCAAAGTTACCTCTCCTGCAAAGGCAAGCCAATGGTATTCAGGGTTATTACAAGCAATTGAGTCTTTGTCTCAAATGCCTAAACGCTGCCCATTAGCGCGAGAGGATGAGTATTTTAGCCGAGAGATTCGCCAGTTACTTTACGGGCGGGGGCGTAACTCATACCGAATCCTTTTTACTGTTTTGGAGGGGCAAAACACGTCAACGGCTCGCATTCTCCACATCCGTCACGCATCACAGCAAACGATTGGTGAAGACTCTGAAAAACCCGACGCAACCTAACAACCCGGTTGGAGCGGACTGACAAGAGAGCTTGGTTAGGTTACAAAGGTTACTAGCAGCTGCTCAACCGGAACGTTAGGCCTGTCGGGGGACAGAACGTCAGGGTTGGCATCTGGGGAAATAGCAAAGGGCTGTATTGATGCCATTTCCTTCTGAATATCAACGGGCAACGGATCACTTCTGTGCCTTCCTGACGGAGGTTCGTGATCGCTGCGGCTATGGGAGCTCTCATCAAGCCTATACCACCGTACAGGGGGTGTTTCAGGTATTCCGGTGCCGATTGAGTCTCGCAGATGCCATCAGATTCGCAGGCGCACTCCCCGTCGGCATGAGAGCGCTGTTCATTGCCGATTGGGATCCAGATGAAGAGCGGCTACCGTTCATTGACCATGCTCAGATGAACTGTGAAGTCAGTCAGCTCCGCTCAGAGCACAACTTCTCTACAAGGACTGCTATCGAAGAAGTCGCAACTTGCTTATGGCTGCATGTCGATCGTGAGAAACTCGAAGCTGTCTTGGCGAAGCTCCCAACTGCGGCAGCTGACTTTTGGTCCCCGGTGTGAGAGTTAGGTAGGATGGGCGACTCTATGACAAGACCCTTCAGCAAAGAATGAGTTCCTTAGGTCGCCCACCAACGCTGCAAAAAGCTAGGCATTGAATAGAGAACCCGTAGTGATTATCTTGTTCGAAATCTTTGTTAACCCACACCCAAACTACAATGCCACTGCTGAAAACATGGTGGGCAAACAAAGCTTATAGGCACTAGCGAGGGGTGTCTAAGCTGTCGCGCATTTAAAGTACATTAACAGCGTTTCCCTTATTCTTGAGCTTGCGGTCCCACTTTATAATCAACTCTCCCTCATTGAGTAGCTTATTTACCAGAGCCTCAAGGACTCTCCTGTCGGCACTGGTTTCTCAAGAGGTGATGCAATGAAATCCTTGTGTCGTCAAGATTTCGTAGGTTGAGATCACGTGGTTACAGTATCCCATAGCCATGGCTGGTGTCGTCTTTTTGCCGAGCCCCCAATGGGGACGTACCCAGTTGTGAATCAAGCGCTGAACATCTAACACTCTCTGCAAGGCGTCCACCTTTTTGGCGTAGAGATTTTGGCGTCTTCGGTAGGCACTGGCTCGTCGTCGCAAGGCTGCATTCTGGGCTTCATTATGGTTGGCATGCACCTCCGATGGCGGGCTGATGGCCGTGAAAGGGTGCTCTGTTTTCACCCACTCAATCCGACGCCTACCTTGGGAACCCTTGATTTTCATCGCCACTTCCAGCCCTGCTCGCCACACTTTGCGTTTGCCGTAGGCACGAGGAACCTCGGTGGCTTTCAGCCAGAGGCTAGCCCATCGCCACAAGGTCGTGCCGTAGCGGCGTTCCCCATCGGTAAACCATCGGATAAAGTGGGCAGGGCTAGCCCATTGCCAAGCCTTTGAAGTGCTTTCGTCAAACAGGGAGGACTGTTTTTCCCCGCCACTGCCGTCACCCAGTACCGGCTGTTCCGTTCGATGAAGTGAGCTCTCCAGCCCTCTGATTCAGAGGGGGGGAAGGTTCTCGCCCACGCGAGTGTAGACTTCGTCGCCTTCGAGGGTGACCTCACTGGCCTCGGGAGCGGGGGGTGACCAGTGTCCGCTATGGGCTGCTAGACGCCGTTCCCAGCTAATAATCGTGGCATGGGATTTGCCAAAGGAGCGTCCAGTGGCCCGCACTCCTAAGCCCTCTGTCCGCACATTGATAGCCGCAGAGACCATTGATGCGAGGGTTCGCAGGCGAGCCAGCGGGGTGTGAGTGCGGGCGTTAAATCGCTTGCCACAGTCTCGACAGAGATAACGTTGCCGAGTGGATTGGTCTTTCAAACGGGCAGTCCCGTTTTTGACGGTCTTCTGACTTTGACAGTGGGGGCATCTCATGGGTTACAAGCTTTGCAGTGATATCATTCTAGCCGTCACCCTTTAGCAAACCAGTGCCGCGGTGTTAGTTAGGCCATAAAAGTCGCGATAAGTTCATCTGAACCACCGTCGAACCTCGAGTGATGGTAGAACCTATCCGCCAGATTATCGATAACCTCTACCGCACGGAGTCGCGGCGGATCTTTGCTACCCTGATTCGCCTGCTAGGCAACTTCGATCTGGCCGAAGAAGCCCTACACGATGCCTTCGCGGTAGCGACAGAACAATGGCCCCAGCAGGGGGTACCTGCGAATCCTAGAGCTTGGTTGATATCTACCGGTCGCTTCAAAGCCATTGACACCCTGCGGCGGCGAACCCGCTTTGATGCTTCCCTGGCAGGACTGGCCGCGCAGTTCGACTCCGCAACCAACCTGCCCAAGATCACCGATGATAGCTCGGTGGAAGATGACCGTCTGCGGCTGATCTTTACCTGCTGCCATCCGGCCCTATCGCCAGAGGCCCAGGTGGCGCTGACTCTGCGGGAAGTGTGTGGCCTCACTACTGAGGAAATAGCCCATGCCTTCCTGATGTCACCTGCGACGCTGGCCCAGCGGATTGTGCGGGCCAAGGCCAAGATTCGAGATGCCAAAATTCCCTATCAAGTGCCATCGGGCCCAGAGCTGCCAGAGCGATTGGAGACCGTGCTCCAGGTCATTTATCTGATATTTAACGAGGGGTATGCCGCCGCCTCTGGACCGTCGCTGACCCGGGCCAATCTTTCTGAGGAAGCGATTCGACTGGGGCGATTGTTGATGGCACTGCTGCCCAGTTCTGAGGTGATCGGCCTGCTGGCCCTAATGCTGCTGCAGGAGTCGCGGCGAGAGGCTCGCACGTCTCCTGAGGGCGATCTAATTTTATTGGAGGATCAGGACCGTGCCCTCTGGAACGTTAATTACATTGCCGAAGGTCGCGAGCTGGTGCAGCAGGTGCTGGCGGCAGGACGGGTTGGAGTGTACACCGTACAGGCTGCGATCGCAGCTATCCATGCCGAGGCTCCCAGCACCACCGCCACCGCCTGGAACCAAATTGTCACCTGGTATGACATCCTGTTGCAGCTTCATCCTTCCCCCGTGGTCGAGCTAAACCGAGCCGTGGCCGTGGCAATGCGCGATGGCCCCGTCGAAGGCCTGCAGTTAGTCGACACTCTTCTGAAACAAGGTCAGTTGAACAACTATCACCTGGCCCATGCGGCTCGGGCCGATCTCTGCCGACGGTTGGGCAAAACCACCGCCGCCAGGGATGCCTATCAGCAAGCCCTGACCCTGGTGAAGCAAGACCCCGAACGTCGTTTCCTTGAAAAGCGCCTGCAGGAACTGGGTCGAACCGACGCAAGCCCTCTCCCCAACGGTCTCATACTCAAAAACCCATACGAATTAGGAGATTTCACGATGAAAGTCATGGTTTTAGTCAAAGCCACGGCTGATTCAGAAGCCGGAGTCATGCCCACTGAGGAGATCCTGACCGCCATGGGCCAGTTCAATGAAGAACTGGTGAAAGCAGGTGTCATGTTGGCTGGCGAAGGGTTGCATCCCAGCTCGAAAGGGGTGCGAGTGCAGTGCTCAGGCAAACATCGCACCATCATTGATGGGCCATTTACCGAAACTAAAGAACTCATTGCCGGGTTCTGGATCTGGCAGGTGCAATCTATGGCAGAGGCGATTGACTGGATCAAGCGTAGCCCCTTTCAAGATGGCGAAATCGAGCTCCGTCCTGTATTTGAAGCAGACGACTTTGGCGATGCCTTTACTCCCGAACTGCGGGCACAAGAAGATCGTCTGCGGGCTGAGATGGAAAAGCAGGGATAAAGTTAGCACCGTCCCCATCCCAGATTGCAATGGCTGGATTGTTTCACTGAATACAGTTTATGAACCATATTGCCCACTGGTCTAGCCTTCTGGTTACAGGTACCCGTAACTCAGTTCTACTGCCATTGCGACGACGGTCAAGCGACAAGCAGTCGATACAACTGGCTTCAAGGGATCGCCACGGCGGCCAGTCGCGTGTCACAACCGGCCCGTGATAGTCGCCCAGTGGGTTCCAGCGTGAAAGTCAGCAACGGACCAGAACGGACCTTCAAGTGTCGTCGCCCCAATCGCCGGTGACGTGGCGAAGTCGAGGCCATTGTACCAGGCGCACCCTCCCGGGATTCCCAGCAGGGTGCCGAAGGAGAGGGGCAATCCCTGGCACCGGGGGCGGACGGAGGCGGTGGTGGTGATGATGCTCGCCCCTCGGCGCAAGTACGTAGCCGCGAAATCGCTGCCGAACGCGTTCGAGTTGCAGCCGACCGACCGCGCTGTGGCGTTGCGGGTGAACCAACAACGGCGGGGGAACAAGCCAATCTCGGCCTGTTCGAAGGTCGGAGCCGGTTCTTCTGGCAGGAGAGTAGACGGTGTGAAACTGGCCACTGCTCCACCCCACATTGAGTTTCCCCCGGCGTGACCGAAGATCAGGAAGTCTTGGATCGGTGTCGAGGTTGAGCCGTTGCTGGCGGCAGATTCGATGTCAATGTCGGGGTCGCCGCTGGGGCTTGACACCGCCCCCGGATAAAAACGACTTGCGATCGCAGCGTCCCGCCACTGGCTGGCTGGATCGAAGAGATGAATCCGGAGCGTGACGCCAGTGGTAGCCGTCAGGTTCGAGACGTCAAACTCGTCACCTCGCCAGATCACGAGGGGATAGCGGCTCCCAGTCGCGGCGGGAGACTGCATCCGCACTGGCCGAATGCAGGGCCAGTTGCGCCCGGATCCGGTAATCGATCGGGAGAGTCCCCAGAGGGTATCGGCATCACTATCGCTCACCGCAGTGTTGCCAGTGACGCTCCAGCGTTGAACCATCGGCGTGGGGCGCCCGCTGCCGTCCCTGGCAGTGCCCTGCTGGACGACATGGGTCAGCTCATGAACTAAGAGGCGTTTTCCCCGCGCTGTCTGCGGGGCGTACTCTCCGGCCCCGAAGACAATATGACGCCCCATGGTAAAGGCGCGGGCGTTGATCTCTCTAGCAGCCTGTGCCGATCGAGCCCCCGTGTGTAACCGAACTTGGCTGAAATCGTGGCCGAAGTGCGGCTCGACGACTCCTCTAATATCACGAGATAAAGGCTGACCACTGCCTGTCATTGAGTCAACGAGCGCTTCCATCCTGGGGCCGCTCCCGGACGCATGCTTTGCCTCGCCCCCCTTAGGCTTCATAGAGGCCCATTGGTTCCCCACGTTGCGCGACTGGCATTGCGGGCAGCCGCCACCGCAGGCACAAGCACGCTGCAGCCTCGGTCCAGAATCACCCATGATCCTGATCGGCCACTCGGTCTGCTGCCCGCTCGAAAAGGTCTCCTGGGGGGTTAACCGTCAGCGTTGGCTGGATCTGTATAGGGGATGGGCTTATCGGTATCCGGCTGCAAGCTGGGACAGTCCCAGACAGGACACTACTCGCTGAACTCGCTTCCAGTTGGTCAGGAGTAGACTGTGGCCATCGCAGGACAACTCGATTGCCGATCGCCGGCCGTAAATGAAGGATGGGGAGGGTACATTACGGCTTTGTCGGAAAAGCGCCCGGCCGATTGTCGTAGATTTGGCAGTCGATTTCCGCCGACGTCGGCTGCTGAGTTGGCTTCGGTGTCTGTGCGAAGGTGCCCATGATTACTCTCCCTTCGCTCCATTACCGGTCCCTAGCTCATCACTAGCAGGCATCATTCTACATAGGCCCCGGATGGACACATGGTTAGGTGGAAATACGGCACTCTAACTCCTCCATAGGGGGGATTAAATCGATAGATTTCAGTATAGTCACCCCCTCCAGTCACCCCCCTCTTATTTAAGGTTTGTATCGCCTCTGTGTCGTGGACTCCCGGGCGCAATTTGAATCTCGTCCTATAGCAACCGTGCCTATGCTGAGGACGGTTGCGATTAGTAGCTCCCTAGTCTAGGCCATGGGAGCGACTGTTCAATGTCCTAAGCTACCGTAACAAATCCAATGGTAGTTCGCCCATGTACATGCCCTTGGCTAAGGACATGGCATCAATGTGGTGCACCCTGACTAGGACACTGACACCAAAGCTCTGGCATCGAGACGGCCGCTTACCCCTCAGAAATCCCCGATTGCTGCCGCACACTGCGGGCAATGGCGGCCACATCTTCATCCCCATAACCCTGGGCAATCAGGCCCGTCTCAATTTGCTCTACAAATGCCGCCATGGGCAAGGTCACCCCCAACTCTCGCGCCGCCTCTAAGGCAATATCGAGATCCTTGCGGTGCAGGCGCACTCGAAATCCCAGGGGATAGTCATTGCGGATCATGGCACCAGAGCGATTGGTCAGTCCCCAAGACCCGGCAGCGCCGCCGCCGACGGCCTGCACCACTCGCTCCATATCCAGTCCGGCTTTGAGGCCTAGGGCCATGCCCTCGGCTACCGACCAATAGGTGCCTGCCACAATAATCTGATTAATCGCCTTGGTGATCTGTCCGGCTCCGATGGGGCCCACATGGGTCAGGGTGTTGCCCATGGCCTCGAGCACTGGCCGCACCCGCTCTACCACCTGGGGCTCCCCGCCGATCATGATAGATAGGGTCCCCTTCTGAGCACCCTCCGAGCCTCCTGATACCGGGGCATCTACCATGGCAATCTGGCGCTCTGCTAGGGTGGCGGCAATCTGGCGTGTCACCGTGGGGCTGATGGTAGACATGTCTACCACGATGGCTCCGGCCTTAGCCCCAGCCATCACCCCCTGCTCTGCCAGGATGACGCGCTCCACGTCGGCGGTGTCACTGACGCAGGTAATCACCACATCTGCTCCCGTGGCAGCGGCTTGGGGAGACTCGGCCCGCTGGGCCCCTGCTGCTGCTAGGGTCACCTCTCGCTCGCGGGTGCGATTATGTACCGTGACGTCGTAGCCGGCTTTCAGCAGATTGATGGCCATTGGCGCCCCCATGGTGCCCATGCCGATAAACGCTAGTTTCACAGGCGCTTCCCCCTTAGAGCTAATTTGCAAAGAGAATCGTAAGAGGCAGTCTATCCCAGTTTTGGCAAAGCCTTCAGCACTCTGTCACCGTTTGATAGCGTCACGTTGGAAGGCTGATGTGACTGACTGTCACGAAGTTTGCAAATCACCTCTTACATCGGTTCTGGTCCAACCTTATCAGAGGATATTTGGAAAGTACCCTGCAACCTTGCTCCAGACTGGCCTCTGGCCAATAGAACCATACACTTTAAAACGCCTACCTTACAGGCCTTTCAGCCGAGTTTCTAACTGTCCTCTCAAAGGGGATGATGCCCAAGCTGGGTCGCTAACCGATAAGATGCAAACCAGAGGACGTTTCAACCCGGGGCCATGACAGACCCATTACGGCAACTTCAGGCAAGTGCAGGCGCAACCTTGTCCGACCAATCGGTGCCCCTCAGCTTTGGCAATGATGCTGTGGCTCTGCAGGCAGCAGAACAGGGAGCAGCCCTGGTCGATTGCTGCCATTGGGGCCGCATTCGCTTGGGGGATGCCGACCGCCTGCGGTTTCTCCATAATCAGACCACTAACAGCTTCCAACAGCGCCAACCCGGAGAAATCTGCAATACGGTTTTCGTCACCTCCACGGCTCGCACCATCGACCTGGCCACGGCCTACATCCTAGAGGAGGCCGTGCTGTTGCTAGTTTCCCCGGGTCAGGCCCAGCGCCTGATGGAGTGGATGGATCGCTTCATCTTCTTCGCCGACAAGGTCTCCCTCACCGATGTCACCGCTGAGACCGCGACCTTTTCCTTAGTCGGTCCCGTCAGTCAGACCCTGTTGACCAAGGTAGGAGCAGAGGTAGTTGCAGATCTAGCTCCAGGACAGCATCGACACTGCTCTTTGGGGGATCTAGACGTCCACATTGCGGCTGGTAGTGGCCTCACCTTGCCCGGTTATACCCTGATCTGCGCTATCGACCAGGCCGCTCCCCTATGGCAGCGGCTCACCGAGGTCGGTGCCGTGCCGCTGGGAGAGCAAGAGTGGCAACACCTGCGTATTCGCCAGGGTCGTCCCATGCCCGGGGCCGAACTCAGCGATGACTATAACCCCTTAGAAGCCGGTCTCTGGTCAGCCATTGCCTTCGATAAAGGATGCTACATTGGCCAGGAGACGATTGCCCGCCTCAATACTTATCAGGGGGTGAAGCAGCAGCTCTGGGGCCTGAAATTATCCACCCCAGAGTCTCCCGGCACCCCCATTACCGTGGAGGGCAGAAAAGTCGGGCAGCTCACTAGCGTGGTTGAGACCCCGGAAGGCCCCTTCGGCCTGGGCTATATTCGCACCAAGAGTGGCGGGGCCGGCCTGCAGGTACAGGTGGGCAACAGCGAGGCAACGGTTTTAGATATTCCCTTCGCCTCTCGCGGTTATTTGGCGGTGCAGCCCAGTGAGTAGATGGCAGAGCCTATTCACTGTAGCCCAGTCGACGCCTACTCTCAGCGAGGCAACAAATCATCGGACCACAGGCCCTTTTGCTCCAGCCAGGGACGGCTGTAAATGCGGGATTGGTAACGGGAACCGCTGTCGCAGAGGACGGTGACGATGGTGTGTCCCGGTCCCATTTGCTTAGCCAGGGCCACGGCTGCCCCCACATTGATGCCGACGGAGCCTCCCATAAACAGCCCGTCTTTGTAGAGCAATTGATAGATCATGCGCAGGGCTTCTGGGTCGTCGATTTGGATGGCATCGTCGATGGGGGCTCCTTCCATGTTGGCGGTGATGCGGCTGTTGCCAATGCCCTCGGTGATGGATTTACCCTCTGTGGAGATCTTCCCGGTTTTGGCGTAGCTGTAGAGACCGCTGCCCATGGGATCGGCCACGACGCAGTGAATATTGGGATTCTTCTCTTTGAAGAACATGGCCGCACCGGCATAGGTGCCGCCAGTACCGGTAGAGGCGACCCAGGCGTCAATGGTGCCGTCGGTTTCACTCCAGATTTCCGGCCCGGTGGTCTCATAGTGGGCACGGCGATTGGCCAGGTTGTCGAACTGGTTGGCCCAAATGGCGTTGTCCATTTCCTCAGCCCAGCGGCCAGAGACTTTCACATAATTGTTGGGATCCCGGTAGGGGACGGCTGGCACCGTGCGGACCTCGGCCCCCAGGGTCCGCAGTAGGTCCATCTTTTCCTGGGATTGGGTCTCGGGAATCACGATCAAGCATCTGTAGCCCTTGGCGTTGCAAATGTGCACTAGACCAATGCCGGTGTTGCCAGCGGTGCCCTCCACCACCGTGCCGCCTGGGGCCAACAGCCCTCGCTCTTCGGCATCTTTGATGATGTAGAGGGCGGCCCGATCCTTAACGGAACCTCCCGGATTGAGAAACTCGGCCTTGCCTAAGATCTCGCAGCCTGTGGCCTCACTGAAGCTATTGAGGCGGATCAAAGGGGTGTTGCCTACCGTGCCAACGAAACCGTGCTTGATATCCATTCCCTATATCTTAATTGACTGCAATCCGGAGGTCTCCATCTCCCTATCCTAAGGGGAAATGGGCCGTCTCCTTAGATCCCAGGTTAGGGACAGTGGCGTCGGTGTGTAGGCTGTCGACGGGCTGAAGAGCTGAGGCATCAGACTTAACGTCGATTTAATACCGCTTCGGGATGACCTGAGGCATCATCGTAGGAGCAACTTTGTTCTTTCTGGGGCAAGTGAACTGTGGCGGAACTCAACGGTGTCATGATGCAATGCTTCCACTGGTATATTCCCGCCGGTGGAACCCTCTGGAGCGAAGTCACACACAATGCCAAAGCCATGGCAGAGGCAGGCTTTACCGCCATGTGGCTGCCCCCGGCCTATAAAGGGTTGGGTGGCGGCTATGACGTCGGCTATGGCGTCTATGACATGTTTGATCTGGGGGAGTTTGATCAAAAGGGATCTATCAGCACCAAGTATGGCAATCGGGCGCAATATCTGGCGGCTATTGGTGCCCTGCATGATGTCGGCATCCAGGTCTATGGCGATGCCGTTTTGAACCACCGCATGGGAGCCGATGCTGCGGAAACTTTTAAGGCGATTCCGTTTCCCAAGGATAATCGCCTGCATCCGAAGGGGGACTTGCAAGAGATTAAGAGCTATACCCATTTCTACTTTCCCGGTCGCCAAGGGAAATACTCTAGCTTTGAATGGTACTGGTATCACTTCGATGCCGTCGATTACAACGACTACAATCCCGATGACCGCGACACGGTGTATTTGATTGAGGGGCATCAATTCGACGACTATGTGGCCCTGGAGAAGGGAAACTATGCCTATTTGATGGGCTGCGATTTAGATTTTCAGAACGAATGGGTGCGGGGAGAAATCACCCACTGGGGTAAGTGGTATCTCGATACTACTGGGGTGGATGGCTTCCGCCTGGATGCCATCAAGCATATTTCTTCCTGGTTTTTCCCCCAGTGGATAGACGCCCTGGAGCATCATGCCCAGAGAGACCTGTTTGTGGTGGGTGAATACTGGTACAACGATCTGGGAACCTTGCGGTGGTATATCGATGCCGTCGGCGGGCGGATGGCTGTCTTCGATGTGCCGCTGCACTACAACTTCTACGCCGCCAGCCGGGCCGGGGGGCAGTACAACATGGCCACTATCCTGGATGGCACGTTGATGCAGACGGACTCGTTCCATGCGGTTACCTTCGTGGAGAACCATGACTCGCAGCCCCTGCAAGCCCTGGAGTCGCCGGTGGAGCCCTGGTTTAAGCCCCTGGCCTATGCCTTGATTCTGCTGCGGCAGCAGGGGTATCCCTGTGTGTTTTATGCCGATTATTACGGGGCCGACTACGAAGACTATGGCAAGGATGGCAATCGCTATCCCATCCACATGCCCTGCCACCGCTGGATCATCGATAAGTTGCTCTATGCTCGTCGTCACTATGCCTATGGCCCTCAGTACGACTATTTCGACCACTTCAATACCATCGGCTGGACTCGCTTAGGGGATGAGGCCCATCCCCAGGGGTTAGCGGTGTTGATGAGTGATGGTCCGGAGGGGCACAAGTGGATGGAGGTGGGGCAGCCCAATGCCAAGTTTGTGGATCTGAGCGAGCATGTCTCGGAGCCGGTCTATACTAACGAACACGGCTGGGGTGAGTTTCGCTGCCAGGGTGGCTCGGTCTCGGTATGGGTGCAGGCCGCATAATAGCGGGCAACTCTGGGTGGGCTCCCCGGTCTCTTTGAGTTCTGATGGGCCATGTGCGATCGCAACCCTGCTGTTTTCTATGGACCTCGCCTTACCTCCTGGCTGGTCTGGCTGGTGCAGCGATTGGCGGAACCCCTAGGGCGGCGTCTCTACTGGGTCGATCTGGTCTTGAGTCAGGCGGATCATCAGGTGTTGGCAGCCCTAGCGCAGGAACGGGTGATTTTATTACCGAATCATCCCACCTTCCAAGATCCCATCGTCATGTTTCTGCTCTCGGCCCGCGTTAACCAAGCGTTCCATTACCTGGCTGCCCTGGAGACCTTTACCAACCCCCATGCCATGGTTTTCATGGCGGCAGATAACAGTTTCTGGCGGATCCTGCTGCGGTTGATGGATGAGCACACCTGGTGTTTTCGCAATTTTCTGCAACGGCTAGGGCTGTACTCGGTGCGGCGGGGCTTGGCAGACCGGGCCAGCATTGCCCAAACCTTGGCCCTATTGCAACAGTCCCAGACCCATCTGGTGATTTTTCCGGAGGGGGGCTGCTCGTTTCAAAACGATACGGTGATGCCCTTTCGGGCCGGGGGCATTCAGCTGGCATTTCAGGCCCTGAACCGCTGTGCCAAGCAAGACCGACCCCTACCCGATCTATATGTGCTGCCGGTGGCCATCAAGTATGTCTATACCGAGGATATGCAGCCGGTGATCGAGGCCACGCTGCAGCGATTGGAGCAGGCTTTGGCCCTAGACGATGTGATGGTCTCCACTCCCGATGCCTATACCCGCCTGCGTCGAATCGCCGAAGCGGTCTTGGGGCGCCTAGAGCAGGAATATGACCAACACCGCCCGGAGGCTACCACCCTCTCCCTAGACGACCGCATTACTCACCTGAAGCAAGCCGTGCTGGATGCCTGTGAAGCCCAACTGGGTCTCAGTGCTGCCCCCGAAACCCCGGTGCGAGAGCGGGTATACCGAATTCAGCATGCCCTGCGCAACGGGTCTGACAGTGAGCCCTCAGAGCTTTTCTTTTCCCCTGAGAGCGTCGAGAAAGCGACGGCGCGGCTGCTCAACTTCGACGCCATCTGCGACGGCTACGTGGCCGCCAACCCTACGCCCGAGCGCTTTCTGGATACCCTGATTCGCCTAGAACGGGAAGTCTTCGAGATCGACCAACCCCCGCCCAAGGGCCATCGCCAAGCCATCCTCCGCCTGGGCACTCCGATCAACTTGAAAGACGCCTTCGCAGACTACTGCCAGGATCGCACCGCCACGGTGGAGCGGCTGACTAACCAAGCCCAGGCGGCCGTGCAGGCCATGCTGGATGGAGTGAATGGTGGCAAGGCGGGGAAGAGGGAAGGGTGAAGAGGGAAGAGGGAAGAGGGAAGAGGGAAGGGGCCCGTGCGGAGCAGGGTGAAGAGCTTGCCCGGCACGCTGGTCAGTCAAGTTACAGGCGTTTTGCCAGCGACATAATACACGCAGCGGATGCTGTGTACTCAGCGGCTCTGTGGTAGCAGTACGGTGACCGCCCTGACTGGCCGTGTTTTGGACGAAGTGATTTATAAATTCCCTACGACACTCTATGCTTGCAGCGTTACCTTGGGGCTTAGGAGAGATGCGATCGCAATCTGGGCAGGTTAGCACCAATGCACATCTCCCAAAAAGCGAAGCGATCCGCTTGCATAAAGATAATCTTCACCAGATTCGTCAACGATCCACAGACACCCAAATACATCTGCCTTTTCGTCTGGTAGCCCCCGATAAACCTTCCACGTTTCAATCTATCCATCTGCTGCGCCGGAGGCACAGATAGCAAATTGAAACGAAGGATCATCAACTCTAATCCGATCGAGTCGGAAAGGGCAGCTTTACTTTGCTCGGACATACAGGGCTTTGTGAGTCCCTCCAGCGACATCCCTCTCTTCAGTCACAAATAAATCCTGCTTTGCTTTTACTAGCTGAGAAAGCTTCTTGTAGCCATATAAACGCGAATCGAAGTCAGGTTGAAGTTTATTTAAATAACTTCCGAAAGTCCCAAGTTCAGCCCATCCTTCATCATCACTAGATTGCTCTAACGCTGTCAAAAGAAACTGTGTCGGGAAGGTTTCTTTCTTGTCTTCAGTTTTGTCTTTCTCACTGGACTTCTTATATTTCTTTGATGATTTGGATTCATCAGCATTGCCATCTAATTCACTTTCTTCAAGTGCAGGACGTAATACCTCAGTAAAAATAAATTTATGGCAGGCATTTCTAAAAGCTTCGGGCGTTTTTTGCTCTCCAAAACCGAGGACAGTCAATCCTTCCTCTCGAATTCTTACTGCTAGACCAGTAAAGTCGCTATCACTAGTCATCAAACAAAAACCGTCAAACTTACGCGTGTATAATAAGTCCATAGCATCGATAATCAAAGTGCTATCTGTTGCATTTTTCCCTATCGTATAAGCAAATTGCTGTACAGGTTTAATAGAATATTTGTGAAGTACCTTTTTCCACGAGGCGCTAGTGGGAGCGGTAAAGTCACCATAGATACGCTTTACTGTGGCCTCACCAAAACGTGCAATCTCAGCTAAGAGGCCTTCAATGACCGCCGCTTGCGCATTATCAGCATCAATCAGGACAGCAAGACGAAGGGTTGGCTTCTCTGACTCAATTTTTGCTACTAGCCTTGGAGAAGTCATGTCTGCCTCTCTGGTACGTGTCTTAACTGAGAGTGCCCATATGAATAGGATACGTTACGCCTTTGACCTTATCCACGATCGCAAATTCAGCTCTGCTTTCACTTCATCTTGTTGGCAGGTGGCGAGAAACTCGTAGAGTTGGTCTTTGGAGACAACGGGAAAGGTGGGGGTGCGATCGCATCTAAGCGACCCGCTGAGCGATCAGGGTTTCTACCACACCCATCAGCCGTTCAATGTGTCGCCCTTGAGCCTGGGTAGTTTCGTGCTGCTGTCGTGACAGCTCAAGTTGGGAATTGAGCGATGTTTGCAGCGTCTCGAAGTTCCGTTCGATGCGATCGAATCCTCGTTCCATGCCATTTTCTAACCAAGTGATGGATTCGCTCAGACTGGCGACCTGTTCAGAGTTAGCTTCGATGGCCTGTGCAGTACGGTCTAAAGTCTGGGTGATAATCTCTACTCGAATCAGGAAACGGAGCGCCTCGTTGACGGCCTCTGCATCGGGAAACATCTCTGCAACGTCCGGATCAAGACGCACAGTCGTACTTCCAAAGTTTTTGCGCTCTGGCCCCATCCGTCTGACTCGCAACTGCTTCAAGTCATATTCTTCTCGCAAGTCGTCTTCCATGACTACCTTAATCCTTTTTCGTAAGCACCTCGTTCAAAGCGTGTGACTTCTCTGGCACTGATGAGGCGCATGGTGCCTCCTCGCCGGTCGAGTTCTTGCTTCTGGGCTTCAGTCAGGTCGGGATAGGCTTGCTGGGCGGCGGTGCTGTCCCAAATGGCTTGGACAAGGCGCATCCACTCTTCAACGCTGAGAGCAGTAATTTCGTTGAGTGTGGTGGTAATGTCCATACTGAAAAGTCTGGCAGGAGAACTAATGAGCCGACTTCCCCAACGATAGCAGAAGGATTTTCAATGACTTAGCGTGAGGGAAGATCGCCATGGCAGTTTGGTCATAGCGGTGATGGAGCGATCGCAAGGACTTTACTGAATCGTTTCACTGCCTGCATCCAAATCCTGTTTCATGCGCTCGATAGTCATTTTCACGGACGGAATGTAGCGATCGCAGATATCAAACACCACTTCTACATCGACATCACCATAGTGATGGCTGAGAATATCGCGAGTGCCTTTAGCGCCTTTCCAGTCCACGTCTGGGTAAGCCGCTAAAAACTTCTTGCCGCCATACTTTTCGAGGTTTTTGATACTTTCGCCCATCCAAATCAGCATCATAGCGATGCCGTCGAGTCTATCGAGTCCTTCATCGGTTTGAGTGAAATCCTTGGCAGATTGGATGCCTGTAAAGCGTCGCTCAATGCGATTGATGGCCTCTTCAATTTGGCGCAGCACTTCTCGCAACAGCGCAATATCAGACATAAATCGCCTCTTGGTCAATGCGCTGTTTTAGGAAGGCGTTCATATGAGGACGATATCGGACTAAATCAACGGAGACTTGTAGCGATTCCTGAAGGTGCTCCTTGAGATGCACCATCGAAAATAGGTCGGGCGGCATTTCGACCACAACATCAACATCGCTGGTTGCGATCGCTTCATCCCTAGCAACAGAGCCGAAGATGCCTAAACGGGTCACTCCGTAGGTTTCTACTAGCATCGGCTTGAGTTGACGCAGTGTTGACAATAGATCACTGCATTTGAATGTGTCTGTCGCCATCCCGCTATCTCCTAAAGGTAAGGAATCCGCCAATTTCTATATCAAGGATAACTGGTGGATATGCTCACGATCGCTGGGTCAGGTGTGGTGCCGTGAGGGGGCGATCGTCCTTCTCAAGCGAGTGTTTCACCTCAAATTCATACATACCGCTCTTGCAGCAGAGGTTTATTTTGGGAAAGCCACTGTTTGATTTCCGCGAGCGTTTTCATCTTTCCCATGAGGCGCGTTCCTGGTCAACGTAAGCTTGGGCCTCGATGCCATGCCAGATATCTTTGCCGAGTCCCTCTAACCCCAAAATGCTGCGCTTAGGTGTTTCTGTCATGCGACGACGCACGATCGCGGCTAGCGCTTCCAACAATTGCCACTGCTCGTCGGGCGTCAACTCTTCAACTTGGCAACAAATATCCCGATAAGTCGTCATCGTCTTTGCACACTATCTGTTTCACTAATCATGGCATATGGCTGGTGAGAAATGCGATCGCCCTTACGACAGGCTAGAGCTAACACGCCTTCCCCGCTTCACCCCGATGACCTGAATTCATCTCGCCACTTCGTAAATGCTTTGCTAACAGGTGACTTACGTGAGCAGATTTTTATCTCAGATTTTCATCTATAGATTCAGGGCAATCGCACTTATTTTGTATCAATCGTACTTGACAGAATAGTTTGTCAACCCAGGTGTCTAGGGCTAGACAGGTCACCTGGTATCCGCGAGACTGCAAGCCTCTCTACTGTTCTACTCTCGACCCCGGCCTTCTCATGTCCAAAGGATTTGCTCCCTCAGTGGCTTCTGCCCCATCAGCGACCGCCCAAAAGCTGCGACAGAGCTTTATTGAGCGGTTTGAGGCTCTCGAAGATCCTCGGGTGAAACGGCAGCCCGAGCACTTGCTCGTCGATATTGTGGCCATCGCGATTCTGGCGGTGCTCTCAGGAGCCAATGACATGGTGGCCGTTGCAACCTATGGCAAAGCCAAGCAATCGTGGCTGGAGACGTTTTTGGCGTTGCCGAATGGCATTCCCTCGCATGATACCTTCTCCAGGGTCTTAGCCCTAGTAGACCATGAGCGAAACCATCACCATTGCCGGAATTGAAATTCCCAAAGCCGATTGGGATGCAACCCCTGCCAGTGTGCAAGCCGTGGTGATGGTGTTGAGTGAGCGTCTTGCGCACATTGAAGAGCAACTCAAGCAAAATTCGAGAAATTCATCCCGTCCCCCCTCCAGCGATACCTTGAGTCAGCGCCAAGCGAAACCAGAAGAGCCATCATCGAGCAAGCGCCGCGAGTCTAAGCGCTCACAAGGAGCCCAAGGAAAGAAGGGGCATCAAGGATTTGGCTTTTATCCGGTCGAGGCGGCTCATCTGCATCATCATATTCCTGAGAGATGTCGCCATTGTGGTGAAGGACTGAGTGGGGTGGATGAGCAGCCTCATCGGCATCAGGTAGTGGATGTGCCGCCCTTGAGCTTGCAGGTGGAGGAGCATCAACTGCACCAATTAACCTGCGAGTGCTGTGGCAAAACGACCCGAGGCCAATTCCCCCCAGAGGTCCCCACCACAGGCTACGGAGACCGATTGGTGAGCCTAGTCGGACTGTTGAGTAGTGGGGAGTATCGCCAAAGTCACAGCATGGCTCAGTCGTTGCTGTCGGTTGTGTTTGGCCTGGAGCTATCGCGTAGCAGTATTCATCGCATGCGCACTCAAGTGAGCGCAGCGGTGTCAGCCCCTGTTGCAGCGGCTCATGAGTATGTGCAGTCGCAGGCATCGGTGCATAGCGATGAGACGGGATTTCCGCAACGCAACCGCGATGGGGCCAATCCGCAGGGACGCAAAGGCTGGCTATGGGTGTTGTGTGCACCCTGGGTGATGGTGTTTTGGGTGTCGTTGCAACGCTCCCAACAGGCAGCAAAAGACCTCATAGGTGAGGGATTTACCGGGATTGTTCACTCAGATCGATACAGTGCGTATAATCGGTTGCCCATCCATCAACGGCAGGTGTGTTGGGCGCATCTGAAGCGGGATTTAACCCAAATTGCCGAACGCAGTGGGGTATCCCAAGCGATTGGCACCGCCTTGTTAGCCCGTCAACGACGCTTATTTCGCTGGTGGCATCGGGTGCGGGATGGCACGATGATCCGTGAGCAATTAGGTGAAGCGGTGGCGCACTTGCGGGCCGGGTTCAAGGCGGAGTTGGAATCGGCCTGTGCCTTACCGATTGGGGCGAACGAAACGAGTGCCTTAGCCAAAAGTGTCAGCACCTTGCGTGAGATACTCAAGGTGGAGGATGCCCTCTGGACATTTGTGGATACCCCGGGAGTTGAGCCGACCAATAACACCGCCGAGCGGGCCTTGCGGTCTGGGGTGATTTGGCGGCGCACCACTCAAGGGTCTCAATCAACAGCGGGCAGTGAGTTTGTGGGTCGGATTTTGACGGTAACCACCTCCCTCAAGGCTCAGGAGCGCAATGCTTGGGATTACTTGACTCAGGCGCTGCGAGCCCAGCGATTAGGTTTGCCTGCGCCATCCCTGTTACCCCTTCCTAAACCGCAAGACTTGCCTATGCCGTTAGCGTTGCCCCAAGCCTAAAACCTGATGACTGCCTGAGACGCTGAAACAGTTATCTTATAACAGAGGGTCGTAGAAACTCAGCCTCCTCAAAGAGGTCTATAGCGGACACCGGCGGAGGACAGTAGTCCTCTATACTAAACTGAAAGGCGAACATCCGTTCACCTTAGCAATATTGTTTGACGATATTTTCAAGTGTCCATGGCTGACATTCAAACCTGTCCCATCTGTGGGGTCAAGATCATGGTGGGCATTGTCGGAGGAGATCGCGTCTTATTTTCAGCCGGTCCCCCTGGAACCCGCTCTAAGCTATATGCCAGGGTTTGTCGCTATGTAGATAAACCCAGTTGCATTAACCGCCAAGCTGCCTCCCAAACACCGCAACCAGACGACTTCTACAGGCATGACCAACCCCCTTCACAGGAAACACCTTCACAAGAAACAGAATTGTAGCCGACCTGATAACCTCAGCAACCTCAGGAAATTTTCGGCGAAGTTGTCGCTAGTCTTCATGGCTGTAGTCAGAAAGTGGGCCATAATGGCACAGACAACTGGCCTTAGAGTGTTCCAGCTAAATACTCATCCAAGGGCTGGCTGAACCGGCCAGATAGGCTGAGTTCAATCGCCTAGATCAGGATATTTTTTTGAGATGGAATACTCTTAGACATTACTAGCGATTACATCGATGAAACTGACTCGACTTTCTCTGTGTTTTCCCATCGCTGCTCTCACAGTGGGAATCAGCACGTTTGGGGCCCATGCCCAAACGGCCCTTTACAACCCTGTTGAGATGCCAGCCAGCCGTGAAATTACCGATACTCTTACAGAAAACGATATTCCCACGGGCTTTGGCGGATTTGCCCGCGATTACACCGTGTACCTAGAAGATGGTGACCAGGTAGCCATTGATGTCATTTCTGAGGAGTTTGATACCCTCGTTACCTTGATGGATGCCAATGGCAACACCGTTGGTGAAAATGATGACGGTCCCGATGGCACCACTAACTCTCTGCTGTTTGCTCGGATTACAGAGACAGGAACTTACACGGTACGGGTACGGGCCTATGCCGGACAGGGTACCGGCGAATTTTACCTGAAAGTGGCCAGACTGCGAGAAATTTAAGTAGGTAGCACGGGGTATCTCGGACACTCAGACATGGGGGACGAGATACCTCGCTGCACTGAGAGCGGCGTAAAAATTTATCTTGCTATGGGCTCACTCAGTTTGCTACCTTAATTAAGCATCAAATTAAACTTAACCCAGGTCCAGACCTGGAATCAGTACGAGCCGGGATAGCTCAGTCGGTAGAGCAGAGGACTGAAAATCCTCGTGTCGGCGGTTCAAGTCCGCCTCCTGGCATCGTTTCAGCCATTGAGAATCGATAAGTGAGGCTAATGCTTACCGCTAGAGGTCATGGATACCTATACCTTGGCAGGTAGGGCTATGATTTTGATCCTGCGCTTACATCGCTATCGTCTATGATGTCGTGGAAGGACTATCCTGCCTAAATCAGAGGTACAAACCATTTCAGGATCAAAGCTGGTAGAGTTACCGGTATACCAGCACCAATACACGATACTGCCTGAATTAGGGTCAAGGGTTGAGTGTCGAACAGGGGGTTGATAGCAGGAACCTGACTAAACAGAATTTGCAAGAGTAAGACGACTCCTACGCCAATGGCAGGCATACAAGCCACTTCTTGACCCATGTCTTGAGTAGCTCGTCGCAGTCGAGCCCACAGCGAGGGAATAAATTGACTAATACTCAGCAGGTAGAAGGTTTCAGCAGCAACCAGGCTATGGACGGCCATGGTACGGGCTAGGGTGAGATTGCTGGTGGCTTGCCAGACCCACTCAAACATGCCAAAGACTGCTACCAGGTTAAACACCGAAATAATTAGAACCCGCCAGAGCAACCTGCCAGACAGCAATGGTTCATTGGCGGGACGAGGAGGACGCTGCATAGTGCCGGGTACTTTGGGCTCGAAGGCTAGGGTGGCGCTGAGGGCAACGGAACTGACCATATTCACCCAAAGAATTTGTACCGGTAAAATCGGTAGGGCTGCTGCCACCAAGACACCCACCAAGATCGTTAAGGCTTCTCCACCGTTAACTGGCAGAATAAATCCGATAGTTTTGAGCAGATTGCCATAGACGGTGCGCCCCTCTTCTACCGCGGCTTCAATGGAGGCAAAGTCGTCATCTGTGAGGATCATGTCGGCGGCTTCTTTGGCCACTTCTGTGCCGTTGATGCCCATGGCTACGCCGATGTCTGCTTGCTTGAGGGCTGGGGCGTCGTTGACTCCATCGCCGGTCATGGCGACAATTTCTCCTTTAGATTGCAGGGATTTCACCAGCCGGAGCTTTTGCTCTGGCGCCACCCGGGCAAATACGGCGCTAGTTTCCAGGGCGTTGGCTAATTCAGCATCGGCCATGGCTGCCAGTGCTTGGCCGGTGAAGGTGGGAGCATTCAGGATTTGGTTCAACCCCATCTGGCGGGCGATAGCGGCGGCAGTGAGGGCGTGGTCGCCAGTAATCATTTTCACTTGAATGCCAGCAGACTGGCAGGTCTTCACGGCGGCGATAGCATCGGCCCGGGGTGGGTCGATCATACCCTGGAGGCCCAAGAAGGTGAGGGTATGGTGTAAATGGTCATGGTCAATATGCTGCTGTTGAGACGATACTTGCTTGCGAGCCAAGGCCAGTACTCGTAAGCCCTGGTTAGCGAAGGTATGGACTGTTTGCTCAATGGCGACTCGATCTAGCTCGATGGGGTTACCCTGGTTATCTAGCTGGTGCTGACACCGCTGCAAGACGGCTTCTACGGCCCCTTTCACATAAATGCGATGGCAATCGGGTTGTGCGGTTACCCGGTGCAGGGTGGCCATGTACTGGAACTGGGATTCAAAAGGAATCGTATCTAATCTGGGAAAGGTCGCTTCCAGGAGAGGTAGGGTTAATCCAGCTTTGTGGGCCGAGACAATTAGCGCCCCTTCGGTGGGGTCGCCGACAACCGATACTTGACTGTCGTCTGTCTGCAGGTGAGAGTCGTTGCACAACAGGCCACATTGCAGGCACTCCTGCAGGGGGGGTACCCCATCTAAGCACACTGGCTGGTTGTCTTTGAGGATGGCTCCCTTGGCTCCATAACCTATCCCGCTAACCTGGTAGGTTTCGCCCCCGGCATAGATCGCCTGAACGGTCATTTGATTTTCGGTGAGGGTGCCGGTTTTATCGGAACAAATCACGGTGGTGCTGCCCAGGGTTTCCACGGCAGGGAGTTTCCGGATAATGGCATGGCGCTGAGCCATGCGCCCTACCCCAATGGCCAGAGCGACGGTGATGACGGCGGGTAAGCCTTCTGGAATGGCGCTTACCGCTAGGGCCACTGCTGCTTTAAATCCTGCAGTCCAGCTGCCTTGCTGACCCATGACGATGGTAAACATGCCGGCTGCCAGGGCCAGAATGACGTAGAGTAGGGTCTTGCTGAAACGATCGACTTTGCGAGTCAGGGGGGTGACCAGCCCGGTGCTATGGGCCATCATCTGGGAGATTTGCCCGGTCTGGGTCTGGTTGCCAATGGCCACTACAATGCCTCGGGCCTGCCCGCAGGTAACCAGACTGCCGGCATAGGCCATATTATGGCGATCGGCTAAGCCGGTATCAGGGGGCAGGGGGTCGGTAGATTTCTGGACGGGCACTGATTCGCCAGTGAGGGCGGCTTCACTGACTTGCAGGTTCCGCACCTGAAACAGGCGCAGGTCGGCAGGCACTTTGTCGCCAGAGGTTAGCAGGACCAAATCGCCTGGGACCAGATCTCGGGAGTTGAGTCGTTGTTTCTGCCCCTCTCGAATGACGGTGGTTGCAGTGGTGACGGCTTGGGCTAGAGTTGCGATCGCATCCTCTGCCTTTGACTCCTGAACAAAGCCGATAGTGGCATTGATCAGAGTAACCGCAAAAATCACCCCAGCATCTACCCAGTCTTGCAGAACTAAAGCCACCCCTGCGGCCCCCAGCAAGATATAAATCAGAGGCTGGTGAAACCCCCTCAGAAAGCGAACAAGGGAGCTTTTCCCACCGTGCCCCTTTAGCTCATTGACCCCATATTGCTCCTGCCGCAGGGCCACTTCTGAGGCTAGTAGCCCAGTATTCAAATCTGTCCTGAGATAGTGGACAACATCAATTGCCGAGACTTGATGCCATGGCGGTTCAGATGACGTGGTCGAAGACGAAACAGGCTGACGCATGGGCATTTCCATATCGTTTGCTGGAGAACAGAGCTTTACACGCAATTGTAGGTATTGATTGCCTTGCCCCTTGCAGGTCATCCTGAATCGTGGCAGTAGACCGTGAAGGTATTCTAGAGAAGTATCTAGTCCAGCGTGGCCTTCAGGATTTCCATGGCTCGTCTCAATAATCGTGCGTTTAATATTCTTGCAGCTGAGGTCCAGCGCCTGTGTGCGTCTAAACCCCTAGAAAAGGTACGGCAAGATATCGTACTGCGTCGGCTAGAAAAATTTTGCCAGGCGGAAGGGCCACCGGTCACCCTCGATGAGCTCCGAAACACCATCGACGATATTTTCCCTGACTTCAGTGAACAGGTGCTGCGCCAGGCCATTAAGGCTAATACTAGAGCGAGTCAGGTTGCCTCAGTGCGACAGAAGCTAGGATGCCTCACCCAGGCAACCATGGGGACTGCCCTATTGGCAGCAGGAATCTGGGTCTTGAACTTACCCTACCCGATGGTGCGCTGGCCAGTGGCTCGAGTTGCTCCGATCGTTCTCTTGCCTAGCTACATCCGTATGGATCACGACTACCGTCAGGCGGTTTCTTTGGTAGAGCAGGCGGATCAATTGGTGAATCAAGCTACCAGCTTCGATGATATTGACCTGGGTGCCGAGAAGGTTACCCAGGCCCAACAGCACTTAGATGGGTTGCCAGTCTGGTTTTTGGGCTATTATCCCAAGGCTTACTGCGGCTGGTTTGGTTGCAGCTGGCGCTTTACCTTCGATGAATTTCAGGAAGCCAGGGCTGCCATTGGCCGCATGGAGGCGAAAGTTTTCCAAGAGCAAAATGCTCAGGCCCTGCTAGAGGCAGGCACTGAAGAGGTCGATGCCGCCAAACAGGCCTATGAGTCAGCTCCGACAGCAGCAGCTAAAGCCCAGGCCTTGGCCGCATGGCAAGCAGGTATGGATAAGCTGAATGAAATTCCAGCTGGGACCTACGCAGGCCGCAGTGCCGCCACCAAGCTAGAGGCCTATCGTCGTGACTATGAAAGGGTTTCTGGCATGGTGACCGGCAGCAGCCGGACCTCATCTGTGATTGGTGCGGCTAAAG
Source organism: Halomicronema hongdechloris C2206 (assembly GCF_002075285.3). Classification (GTDB taxonomy): domain Bacteria; phylum Cyanobacteriota; class Cyanobacteriia; order Phormidesmidales; family Phormidesmidaceae; genus Halomicronema_B; species Halomicronema_B hongdechloris. Next base: position 4,742,065 of record NZ_CP021983.2, read on the forward strand.
CATTTGCCCAGAGGGCCGCCGCTGCGTCTCAGAATCCTCCCCATCCCGTTGAGACCTGGCGTCGTGCCGCGACTCTATGGCAGGAGTCGATTAGACGCTTAGAAGATATCCAACCAGAGGATGATAGCTATCTTGAGGCCCAGGATTTACTGGCAACCTATACCAGTAATCTAGAGGAGATTAAGGTCAGGCTGGCGACAGAAGAGGCCTCTGTGCGAGCCTTTGAGTCTGCTCAGCGCAAGACAGAACAGCTGCTGGCCCTCAATAAGAGCCAACTAACGGCCAATCAAATGGCCAGTCGACTGCAGGGGATTGTCAATGATCTACACAGGGTACAGTCAGGCACAACCGTCTACTCGGAAGCCCAGGAAATGCTGGCGTCTGCCGAGGATAAATTGACTCAGCTAAATCCTTGACATCCCATCCATAAAGCTTTTGCCGGAGGAGTCATCGCTCAACGACTGAGATCTTTTCCTTAAGCACTTTACTGCTCGAGAAGTCACAGGCTCCTTGACACAGCTCAGGGCAATGGCTTCAGCCCCTGCTCATAAAAATGTTGCCTTTGCAAAATTTCATAAATCCTGACTAAAGTCAGCTCCTGATTGCTCTAACGGATGATTTCCAGGCAGGAAGACTGTGTAAAAATGTAAGCGGTTTTGCCAACTCGGAGAAAATGGAGTAGGCACATACATGGAATCGATTGACGCCCTATACGACTACGCTTGGTTGGTACCTGTTCTACCTCTGTTAGGTGCCATGGTCGTTGGCACGGGTTTAATTTCCTATAGCCAGGCCACAACACGGCTGCGACAAGCTTCTGCTATTGCTATCGTCTCTCTGACGGGGGCGGCAATGGTGCTGTCCTTTGTGCTGTTTTGGAGTCAGCTCCAGGGGCATGAGCCTTTTAACCGGATGGTGGAATGGGCTTCAGCGGGAGATTTTCGTCTGACCATGGGATACACCATTGACCACCTAGCGGCCTTAATGCTGGTGGTGGTGACTACGGTGGCCTTTCTGGTGATGGTCTATACCCATGGCTACATGGCCCACGACCCAGGCTATGTCCGCTTTTACGCCTATCTCAGTCTGTTCACCTCATCCATGCTGGGATTGGTGGTCAGCCCAAACCTGCTCCAGGTTTACGTATTCTGGGAGTTGGTGGGGATGTGCTCCTATCTATTGATTGGGTTTTGGTATGACCGCAAGGCAGCCGCCGATGCTTGTCAGAAGGCATTTGTGACCAACCGAGTAGGAGACTTTGGTTTGCTACTGGGTATGCTGGCGCTGTTCTGGGCGACAGGCAGCTTTGAGTTTGACATCATGGGCGAGCGTCTGACGGATTTGGTCCAGTCGGGTGGTCTGAGTGCGACCATGGCAGCTGTCTTTGCGATTTTGGTGTTTCTTGGCCCCATGGCTAAGTCGGCCCAGTTTCCTCTGCATGTGTGGCTGCCAGATGCCATGGAGGGTCCGACGCCGATTTCGGCCCTAATTCACGCGGCCACGATGGTGGCAGCCGGGGTCTTCCTAGTCGCCCGTATGTTCCCGGTGTTTGAACAACTACCGACGGCTATGACTGCGGTGGCCTGGGTAGGGGCGGTCACTGCCTTCATGGGCGCTAGTATTGCCATTACTCAGAATGACATCAAGAAGGGGCTAGCTTACTCCACCATGTCCCAGTTGGGGTATATGGTCATGGCTATGGGGGTAGGAGCTTATGGTGCCGGTCTCTTTCACTTAACCACCCATGCCTATTTCAAGGCGATGCTGTTCCTCTGTTCTGGATCGGTCATCCACGGTATGGAGGGAGTCGTGGGCCATGATCCAGCTCTGGCTCAGGATATGCGGTTAATGGGAGGACTGCGCCGGTTTATGCCGGTGACAGCTTTCACCTTCTTGGTGGGGACGTTGGCCATCTGCGGAATTCCACCGTTTGCTGGATTTTGGTCTAAGGATGAAATCCTCGGCTCTACCTTTGCGGTGAGCCCAGCACTGTGGGCTGTGGGCTGGATTACCGCTGGCATTACGGCGTTCTATATGTTCCGCATGTATTTTATGACCTTTGAAGGGAGCTTTCGCGGCAACCAGTCTGAGATTCGCCAGCAGTTGAAGCGGGAAGAGTTGCAGCGGCTGGGGTTATCGCTGGGACCGGGGGCGATGAATCCCCAGGAGTTGACCCTAGATAGTGAAACAGCAGCCCATGACGAGCATGAGCACCACAGCCATGAGCCCCATGAGTCACCTGTTTCAATGACGTTGCCATTACTGATCTTGGCAGTGCCATCGGCGCTGCTGGGGTTGATGGGCATGCCCTTCGCCAATTATTTTGAAGCCTTTATTCATGCTCCTGGAGAAGCCATGAATTTATTGGAGCATGCTGAGGCATTTGATTGGCAGGAGTTTCTGGTGATGGCTGGTAGCTCTGTGGCCATTGCCCTGGGGGGCATTGTCCTGGCTCTGCTGATGTACCGCCTCAAGGTATTAGATGCCGGTGCGATCGCACGTCAAATTGAGCCTCTATATCAGTTCTCCCTCAACAAGTGGTACATCGACGACATCTACGAGGTGGTCTTCGTTCAAGGCAGTCGCAAGCTAGCCAAACAAGTTCTGGAGATTGACATCCGTATTGTCGACGGCATCGTCAACCTAGCTGGCTTTGTCACCCTGATCTCTGGCGAAGGGTTGAAATACCTAGAGAATGGTCGAGCCCAGTTCTACGCGCTGATCGTGTTTGGAGCCGTCCTGAGTCTGGTGCTAATTTCAGGGATTACCTGATTCTCGGCCCCGTCCTAGTAGGGTTCTCCATAAAAAGACGATAAAGCCCTGGCCCCATGTTGTCCTTGCCGCTATTCCTAACGGAAGCTCTGCTATAGGATAGGTCGGGGCTTACTCATACACTGCTGCTGAATCACATCGCAATTACCCACAACTGCTATTGCTATGGAGCTTGCCAACTTTCCCTGGCTAACAACCATTATCTTGTTGCCCATCGTCGCTTCTGGGGCCATTCCCTTCTTGCCGGATAAAGACGGGCGCACAGTACGGTGGTATGCCCTGACCGTAGGGCTGATTGATTTCGTCCTGATTGTGGTGGCCTTCTATCAGGGATATGACACCAGTGCGTCCGGTCTGCAACTGGTCGAAAGTTATACCTGGGTACCTCAACTCGACCTCAACTGGTCGCTAGGGGTCGATGGCCTCTCCATGCCATTGGTCCTGCTGACAGGCTTTATCACCACCCTGGCAATTCTGGCAGCTTGGCCTGTCACTTTGAAGCCACGCCTATTCTACTTTCTGATGCTAGCCATGTACTCCGGCCAGATCGGAGTATTCGCGGTGCAGGACATGCTGCTGTTCTTCCTGATGTGGGAACTGGAGCTCATTCCGGTATACCTGCTGCTGGCCATCTGGGGAGGGAAAAAGCGCCTCTATGCCGCCACCAAATTCATTCTCTACACCGCTGGAGGCTCCCTATTTATTCTGGTCGCAGCCCTAGCCATGGCCTTCTACGGGGACACCATTACCTTCGACATGTCAGCCTTGGCAGAGAAGGCCTATTCCCTCAGGTTTCAATTTCTCATGTACGGGGTCTTCATCATCGCCTACGCCGTCAAGTTGCCGATTATTCCCCTCCATACTTGGTTACCGGATGCCCATGGCGAGGCAACAGCCCCAGTACACATGCTGTTGGCTGGGATCCTGCTCAAGATGGGGGGCTATGCCCTGATTCGCATGAACGTGGGAATGTTGCCCGATGCTCACGGCTACTTTGCTCCAGTTTTAGTGATCTTCGGCATCATCAACATCATCTATGCCGCCCTCACCTCCTTTGCCCAACGCAACCTAAAGCGCAAGATCGCTTATTCCTCTATCTCCCACATGGGCTTTGTCTTAGTGGGGGTGGCCTCCTTTACGGACTTGGGCCTCAGTGGAGCGATCTTGCAAATGGTCTCCCACGGATTAATCGGCGCCAGCCTCTTTTTCTTGGTGGGGGCGACCTATGATCGGACTCACACCCTGATCCTGAATGAGATGGGTGGCGTCGGTAAGCGGATGCCGAAGATCTTCGCCATGTTCACCGCCTGCTCCCTGGCATCCCTGGCCCTACCTGGGATGAGCGGATTCGTGGCGGAGTTGATGGTGTTCGTTGGTTTCGCCACTAGCGACGCCTACAGCCTTGGGTTCCGGCTATTAGCCGTTATCTTGATGGCAGTCGGGGTAATTCTCACTCCCATTTACCTGCTCTCGATGCTACGGGAAATCTTCTATGGCCCGGAAAATAAAGAGTTAGTGGAGCACGAAGTCCTAGTTGACGCCGAGCCTCGGGAAGTCTTCATCATCGCCAGCCTGTTGGTGCCTATCGTTGGCTTCGGCCTTTATCCCAAGCTACTGACCGAAATGTACGATGCCACCACCCTGAAAATTACGACCCGGTTGCGGGATGCGGCCCTGGTGACGGCTGAGACCAATGCAGACGGATCTCCCATGGCAGCCCTGCCGGTGCTGCAAGCTCCCAAATTATAGTGAGTCATTGGCCAGTCAACTTACACCCGACTGGCTGATTATCCCAAAGGACAGTATACCGGTAGCCCACAAGTTAGAAGCTCTGTTCAAGTTACGCCCTATCTCCCTAGGGAGGTAGGGCTTTGGTCTAGAAGTCCTGTTAACGGTGAAGTTGTGCAGCGGCAGACAACCTCGAACTCTCACCGATAAACTCTGTTCCGTCCGCTGCCACGCAGTGTTAGACTACTAATGAATGGTTCCAGTTTTTGTAAAGTTCTTCTGCATAGAACATAATCTCTTCATTGGGTAAATGAATTTTTGCCTTCTGCCTTGGATATAAACTTTCAAGACAATCAGCATCTTGTTGAACCACAATCGAAGCTGCATTTAACAGAGAATCCTGCATGATTGACTTCAATTCAGAGTTGCTGAATTTTGCATAGAGCAGAATAAAAGTTTTAGTCATATTTTCCGTCTCTGGATAGAGAATATGACCTTGATACGTTTTAACATCGGGGGAATTTAAGCAAAAGAACTGGGTCGATGGAAAAACATATTCAAGAAAGTTGTTCATCACTTCCGGAATTGCTCCCAACATCGGATTGGCTTCAATTTCTTCGGATGTATAGTCATCTTTCTCAGCTACTTGGGAAACTTTAGCGTAAACACCATCTTTTTCAAGGAACGTAGATCGGGTAGATTTGACTTTGAAAAATTCTCTATGGGTACCGTTTTGGTGATCGTGATCATAATTGATCATCAGACTGCTCAAGAAATCACTTTGAATGCTTCTCTGAGCAGTTACTCCCAAAAATTCATATTCAGATGCAACTTTCCTATGCAAGTCAGGAATGGGCAACCGAGGCTCAAACCCGCCATAAGTCCAGATGAAATCACCATCAATAATTAACTCTAACGGTTCAGCCAGCGGTACACGACTCCACTCATCGTTTCGCAATAAACGTCCTGAGCCATCGAATTCCACAGCATGAAATGGACAGATGATCGTATTCCACTCCTCACAAATCCAGCCATTAGACAATGGAGCTTGCATATGTGGACAAACGTTATTAAGAGCGGAAACCTCTCCAGAGGCACTCTGCCAAAGGACATAATCTTGACCATTCAGCGTGATTTTACAAGGGCTGTTGGTCTCCAGCATCGACTTATGTGCGATGAGCCAAGGTGCACCAGGAAGAATAGGTTGCATAGCGTATTGAATCCCCAACTAAACATCTGTTTAGTGAATTAAACACCTGTTTAATTAATCTGTCAAGTGCCTCTGAGGGAAAACCAAGAGTTAGGCTGGATAGAGTAGTCTGTTCGCTGGATCAATATAGGTCATGCCCAAACTGTCTAACTCTGCTGCCAAGAGGGAAAAGCAAAGCCGTAACCCGCAAATTACAAAGGCTAATATTCTGTCGGCTGCGATTGAAGAATTTGCACAGTATGGTCTGTCTGGCGCACGGACAGAGGCGATCGCCACTCGTAGCGGTGTTACAAAAGCGATGCTCTGTTACTACTTTAAAAATAAGGAAACCCTTTATCGGTCTGTCTTGCAGCAGCTTGTTGATGATATTAACAACGCCTTTCAACCCATTGATTGGGAAAGACTGTCCGCAGATCAGGCGCTAGAGGCAGTTATCCGAAACTATATTGGATTTGAGGTCAGCAATCGCTGGCACGGAATGCTATGGTTCCAGGAAGCTATTCAGAATCAAGGTCGCTACGGTGCAGAGACAGGATGGCAAGCGGGTTTTCAAACGATTGTAGAAATCCTGGAACGAGGAATCGCTGAGGAAAAATTCCGCCAGGTTGATCCGTTTCTAACAACAATTAATATCTTGGGTGTCTGCTCGTTTTATTTCGATGCCCATGAAAACTTAAAATACCTTGACCCTAATAAAGACCTCCTAAGCTTTGACATGGTTAAGCAGCAAACAGAAACGACTGTCAATTTCATTCTTGCAGGTATAGCTGCTTAAACACATATCTGCTCATGCAGTCGGGTAAAGGAGAAAGTTTTAGATATTGCTTCCTCCCTGTAAGCTTTGTTTGCCCACCAATTTTTTCAGTAGTGGGCATTGTAGTTTGAGTGTGGGTTAGCCAAGATTTCGGACAAGATAATGCTCACCCTATGAGCTCTTATTTTCCGGAATACTGGGCAAAAACCTCTTCGCCGGTAAGATCCTTCGTTTTTTCTGAAAACGAGTAAAATGAGGGCTTTTGGTCAATAAATATCTGCTCAGTGAATCTCCACTGGTCACCGCCGTCAAAGAGCCCAACAGGGATTGCATAATGCCTTTCTTGCTTTAAGCGGTAAAACAGATGAGTGCCACATTTCTGGCAGAAGCCGCGCTCGGCCCACTCTGAAGAACTGAAGGTGGATATATGCTCGGCGCCCTCAAAATTCACGTCACTTTCACACTCGACGGCAAAAAGCGGACCGCCACCCCAGTTTCGACACATCGTGCAGTGACAAGCGCTAATGCTATCATTCTTCGGTTTAGCTGTGACACGGACTGCACCGCAGAGACAAGTACCATGATGCTCTGTTATAGATTCCACAATCTTCCTCCTACAGATACATAACACTACCCATACCCACCGCAAATAGCTTTTGAAGCATAACCGATAAACTCTCAACGGTCGGCGCGCATGGGCGTTGTTAGCTTGCGTCTTTTACTTGTGAATAGTGATAGCTTAGCACTGGCTAAAGCCTGTAGGTGGCGGGTTTCGCGCCTCAATCCAACCGACACGAGCGGATGCGTCGCACTAGCTGTACGTTTTCCCCGCGAACTCAATAAGGCAAAACCCATGGCCGAATGGATCCGAGAACGTTATGCATTTTGAACCTCTCCATTCAATGCATTCACTTTCCTGGCCTGCGCCTGCTTCGAGCGCTCGTTTTGCCGCCTCCGCGATGTTGTCTACAACGAAATCAATATGAACTGGTGTCCAATGTCTGGAATACCTGCGTGTCTCCGATGCGATACCTGCCGAATTTGAGTCCGGAGGGTTTTGTAGAAGATAGATTACCGAAGACGTGCCTATTAGTTCTGCCACGTCGTCGTCCAACGTGCGGTTGTGCTCCAAACCCAAAGCGGAGCAGTAGAATGCTATCGCTGGCGCAAGTTCCGGGACGTCAATGTTCACCACTATTCTCATTGCTCAGCTTCCATTTTTATGACGCCCAACGCCGGAGCTGAGGGGCGTTTTTGGAGCGTAGCGCGAAGCGCGTAGCGGAACAAACATCCCTCTCCAACGATTTGTGTATGCCCGGCATGGGCATGAATCAATGGGGTGAAAGTCCCCTGTAGGAGAACCAACATCCAAATGCTCGAAAGTTATCGGAGCCGAGTGATGCTAACTACTAGCTTAAGGCAAGGGCGTTCCCGCGAGGGAGGGTCTGGAGGAAGCCAGCAGCAAAGCTGCGAGCCGACGGACAGAAACATCATAGAAGGCCGAGCGAGAGTAGTAGGTAGGGTGGGCAAAACTAGGATAGATAATCCTTGCTAGCGTCTGTAAGCTTTGTTTGCCCACCAATTTTTTCAGCGGTGGGCATTGTAGTTTGAGTGTAGGTTAGCCAAGATTTCGGACAAGATAATGCCCACCCTACTCCCTTGCTCATATGTTTTCCCTCAAGCGATTCAATGGAGATCTTGCGGCATAACGGTAAAAGCCAGCGGCGGCAAGCGGGCTTTGCAAACAAACCAGCGATTATTTTCCGTCCACTGCGCTGAGGTGTTATGTGGCTGCTCACTGTTAGCGAGAAAACAGCTCCAGGAAATCCTTAGCATTAAGTATTGGAATATCGCGATATGATTTCAGAATAAGTAAATCATCATCTCCAGTCACAATAAAATTAGCTTCACCACTCGATGCAAGATTCAGGAATTTATCATCTTTAGGATCTCTACAAATCTTTAAGTCTTCTAGAACTTCGACAAGTTCAGCTCTAACCAAAAGTGATTCTAAAAATTCCTCACGTTCATCATTGGTTAGATATTTGTCAAACTTTCGGCGATTGATGACTTCAATTAATTCTGTAATGGTCTCCGAAGAAATCAATATGTTTCCATGGGCCAAAGCAAAATAGAGTGCTCTGCCTGGAATTGAATCCTTGAACAGAAGAGCACTAACCACAGTGTTGGTATCGAAAACAAAACGCAATTTATGACTCGGCTAAAATAGCACTAAGGATTTCTGGAGTTAAGCCTCGCTCTTGAGCCTTACGACTAATTTCCTCCATCACTTCTTCAAGAGGTCTAACTTTTTTGACTACCTCTTTTAGTTTTAAATTTATCAGCAAATCGATCTTTCTGCGATCTACTTCAGATGATGCTTCATAAGCATCTGCTGTCTCAGCGTCTACACGAACTGCAATTGTACGTGTTTCCATATACTTGACCTCCCTTTAGCTTTCTTTAAATTAAATTAAAAAGGCGGAAAACTCTCCTGAAGTTTTTTTATCTTTCCTCAGAATGCTCTAAAATTAAGTATTCATCGATTGATTCAGACTCAGCTATGGCTTGCATCTGAGATTCAAAATCTGTAGGGGTAGTATTTGATGCTTCTAGCAATTTATGTTGCTCAACATAACCTTCTAAAACGTTATTACGGGCTACGAGCTTTTGAAAAGACGGAAGCACCTTTGCTTGCTGACGATCTATTTCCTTCTCTACTACTTTTCCTGCATATCTGCTAGCCACATTAAAGAGTGAAGATGTGACCTTTGCAGCTCCTTTTCCAACTTCAACATAGCCATCTTCTGCATACCAAGGGCGTGTCCTACCTCTTAGTTCGTCAATCCAGCCATAGCCCTTTTCCTCACCATAACTAAAATCAAGCCATTCAGCTAAAGTCGAGACAGGTAACCCGGATATCTCACCAGAGAAGAGGAATCGGGGTCAAAAACCAGCGAGAATGTAATAACCACAAGACATTCAGCGGCTTGTAAAGATGACCCCGACCCAAACAGAGTGTAACTTGCCGAGCTACGAATTTGGCCGTCTGAGCCAGCGCAAAATAATAGCCGACTTCAGCGGCGGCGACCTGAGCAGCGATGGCGGGCTGCTGCTGATTCGAGAAGTGGACAACTTGTATCGAATCAGCGAGCGTCTTGCGTCCTGTTTTACGGATCATCGAGATGCCAGCCGGGTGCAGCATGAGTTGAAGACGCTCATCGGCCAACGGCTCTATGGGCTGGTGCAAGGATACGAAGACCTCAATGACCATGATGACTTGCGCCATGAGCGGCTATTCGGGGTGGTCCTAGAGCAGCTAGAAAGCCAGCATCCGCGCTGTGCGCCGTTGGCGGGCAAGAGCACCCTCAATCGCTTGGAGCAAGCGATGCATGTGCCCGGCGACCTATTCGATTCGCGCTACGTGAAGATGAGCTTGGACCCAGCTGCAATGGAAGCGCTCTTAGTGGAGCTGTTCATCGAGCAGATGGAGAAGGAACCGAAATCCATCATCCTGGACATGGATGTCACCGATGACCCCACCCATGGAACTCAAGAAGGGTCAGCGTTCAATGGCTACTACCGCCATGAGTGTTACACGCCCTTGCTCATTTTCTGTGGCCGTCATTTGTTGAGCGCGAAACTGCGAGAGGCGAATGTGGACCCCGCTGGAGGTGCCTTGGAAGAACTTCAACGCATCATCGCTCAAATTCGAGGTCATTGGCCCCAGGTGAAGATTCTCGTGCGCGGCGACAGTGCCTACTGTCGAGATGACATCATGCTCTGGTGTGAGGAGCAGCCCCAGGTGGACTTTGTCTTTGCCCACAGCAGCAATGACCGCTTGCGCTCTTTGACTTGGGGGCTCTAACAGCGGGCCAAAGCGGCCTATGAGGCCCAACGCCAAGAAGTCGCTGCTTCCCTAGACCCCCTGTTAGAGCAGACACCAGGTGAATTGGCCGCCGAACTCAACCGCTTGGTTCCCCCCCAGCTCTGGCATCAGTCCTTGAGCTATTGCACTGCCAAGTCCTGGAGTCGTCAGCGTCGCGTCATTTGCAAGCTCACCTACGATGGCAACGGACCGCGTCGCCATTTTGTCGTTACCTCTTTGAGCCCCCAGCAGGCCCATCCCGCTCACCTCCACCGCTATTATTACTGCCCCCGAGGCGAGATGGAAAATCGCATCAAGGAGCATCAGCTCGACCTCTTTAGCGACCGCACCTCCACCCATGAATTTGAAAGCAATCAGCTCAGGCTCTGGTTTTCATCCTTTGCCTATGTCTTGATGCAGGCTTTACGTCTCAAGGCGCTGGCCAATACTGAACTGGCTGATGCTCAGGGCGGCACTATTCGACGCAAGCTGCTGAAGTTCGGTGCTCAGGTTCGGGTCTCCGTGCGCCGTATCCTCGTGGCGTTCGGCTCCGCTGCGCCCATACAAGCCATTTTTGAAGCTGCTTATCGACAGTTGCAGCGACTCCCTCGACCCGGATAGCCTTGGCAATTCGGAAAAAATTAGGTCTTCTCAATCCAGCTTTTCTAGGCTCTTGTCAAGGGTGAAATTCAACACCCTCGGCTTGCCATGACTGGAGGCTAGTAAAAGAGGAAAACTTTAACCACAACAGCCTTGCTCATGGCTCACGAAACCCAAAATATTGCTCATCTTTATCCCATTACTCGATTCCCACACTGCTCATCCAATTTGGGCCAGCTCAGCCGCCTTCGATGAGCACTGGTGAGAAATCCGGGATAGCGCGTAGACAGGTCCTGCGAATGGCTAGTCTGCTTTTGCCGAGGCTGCTCTTAATCCCGAACTCAGCTTCTTTAAGGATCATCCCGGGAGCATCTCAAAGTTGCAAAAACATCAACAATCGTAGGCTCTATTCAGATAGGCACATCGCACCTGCAAGGCTTGCTGAACATTGTCGGGCACCCATTGAGCGCCTGGGAGTTTCATGCGATGGTCAATCTGCTTGATGGCTGACTCAACTGCACCTGAGCCAATCGAACAGATTTGTTCAGCTTGAAAATAGCCGTAATTCACAATTCGGTGACGATGTCGCTCCAAGTAATCACAGAATCGCCGGGCTTGCTCCAGAGCGCAGTCGGTAAATAACGCCTGGGTTTCATCAACCCGCCCTTCCCATAACAGAGCTTTGGCTTGTTTCAGCCGTTTTAATGAGCCCCCAACTCCATAGAGGTTTTCGACCAAGTGGTACCAATCGAGAATTTCTAAACGGGTTTCCACGGTGGCGATGGGACGAAACACCGCCCAGACGCCCCGATGCCCATCGCCAAGGCAGATGATGGGGTTCGCTAACGGTTGGCTATTTAGCCAGTCTTGCAGCCAGTCATTTGCCTGAAACGCCGCCCCATAGTACAGATTCTCGACCCGAGCACTCTTGTATTCTTTCCAGTAACTGGGTTCGCCTTTTTCCGGATGCCGCAGGCGCACTTTACCGCCATCGACACTGATCTCGGTGACCGTCTGCTTCGCCTCCGGTGGGGTCTCACGTTGGCGTTGCACGAGGCGTTGCAGCGTTGAATGACTCAACGACATCCCCGTTAAAACGGACACGTCGGTTTCGCCTTTCCCATAGCTTTGGCAGGCCGCAACCCGCAACGCACATTTCTCAAAGAGCGGGCTGAGACGACCGTGGGGTTCGAGGCCCAACCGCTGGGCTTGCTGTTCCCGAATCGGGAGGGTCCCCAGAACACTTTTTAGCTGCCGGGGGCGTCCCCGTTGGGTTTGGGTGCACGCTTCGACAAAAAAATTCCCACTTCGGGACTGACGTGCTCCAGCATCTGCTGCCGCACCGTCGTTTCAATGCCTTCAAGTGTGTCAACGGCTTCAGGAGGGCTATTGCGATGCAGAATCTTGGCAATCTCGCGGCTATGCTGGGCTAAGGCGGCTTGGTCTTCGGGGGACAAGAGCTTTTGGGGTAGAGACTACCCTTTCATCTCAGCACAGATGCTGGGTTCTCGCAAAAATGAGATGCTCCCATCATCCCCGTTGTTAAAGGAGCCAGTGTCACCTAGTTAAAAATCATTCACGTTGTTAAAACAGATAGCAGTATCTATTTAAAAAACACCGATGTTACTAAAGGTAATAGCGGTATCTCTCGAAGTGATAGTGGTACCTATTTAAAAACTATACATGTTGCTAAAGGTGATAGTGGTATCTGTTTAAAAACCATCGATGTTACTCAAGGAGGTAGCGGTATCTATTTCGAATCAAACCGGTTGTTTCAATCCCTTAGGGTTATCGCTGCGAGTGCTAGCGCTGGTTGACTGACAAAAGATTCTGCATTGGGCGCGGTTTCCGCGCCCTTACCAGATTTCGGATGCTGTAGGGGGCAGGGAACCTGCCCCTTTGGATAGTCTGGGTTCTAGCAGGTTTTGTCAGTCAATGAGGTGCTAGCGGTAGGAATGGAAAAGGTATGCGAGGGAGATGCTTAGGTATTCGAGGGTTATCACTCTCGGCCATTACCTTGTCTCAATGGCATGGCCACTATGTACTTGGCTCCCTATACTTGGCTCCATACACTGTCCAGGACATTGCCAGACTACGGGAAACGACCCTGCTCGCTGCTCCAATGGCACCGCCTCACCAGGGATTCTGGCCCTGGCGATTGCTACCGGTGGCTGTCAGGCTCCTACCGCTACCACCACCGCCCCCGCCGATGAGACGGCCACCGAGGCGGTTCAGGCCGAAGAGACAGCAGCTACCCCCTCATCTGGTCCTGTCCGAGTCGGGGAAGCGGCACTGCTGTACAGGGGAAAGCGGGCGGGGGGAATCGAACCCCCATCATCAGCTTGGAAGGCTGAGGTTTTACCACTAAACTACGCCCGCCAGTGGTCCTACGGCTGCAGACCTACGCTAGGGTAGCACACTTCCTCGTCCTACGGAGATGGCCTCTCGATTTGACAGCCATGCTCCAGGATCCAAGCCCGGCGGGTTACTGTAGCGCCGCCGTCACCTCTAGGATGACAGCATCGGTGGGAATAGGGCTGCCTGCGGTCTGAGCCGGTTGCAGGGTAAGGGTTTGTTCTAAGGTGCAGGCAACAAGTTGATCTAGGGCGGGCTGATTGCTACCGGAGAGAATCTCAGCATTGGAAATGGTGCCGTCGGTCTCGACGGTAAGTTGCAGGCTCAGGGGATAGGTGCCTGACCCCAGGGTAAATAGGCTGGCTAGATTGGCTAGGCCACAGCCGCTGAGGGCAGGGCGTAGGGCCAAGGCAGTGGCCCCATCGGCAAGCTGGGGCAGCTGGTCTGGGAAGTCTTGTCCTTGAGGGTTGCGACGAATGTCTCGGGGAATCAACTGGCCAATGACGCGGTTGGCGGTGGTGTCTTCCCCTGGGGAGCCATCCGGGTCGGGAGGGCTGGCAGGGGCAGGCGGACCAGGGGCAGGCGGTGGGCTTGGGACTGGTGAGGACGGTCGAGGCGACGACGGGGTGGGGGTGGTTGCAGCGGCAGAGGGACTTGCAGAAGCAGAAGCGGAGGCGGTGGGCGAGGTGGGCCGGGAAGTGGGGGTAGGCGTAGGCGTAGGGAGTGCCTGAGGGGTAGGGGGGCTGCCTGGCTGGGGAGAAGTCGAGGCGATCTCCGGGGCTGGGGTAGCCGCGGTAGAGGGTGACGCTGGCGCGGCAGTCCTGGGCAGGGGCGTAGGGGCTGCATCGCTCGCCGTCCCAGACTCAGGGGCGCTTCGCAGCAGCTGAATCGGAATGGCGGGGGGGGCGGGGCTGGGTAAGGTGGGCAATAATACTAGGGTGCGTAAGAGGATGAAGGCCATGCTATGGAGCCCCCCGGCCAAGATGACTGATGCTGGCCAGAGATAGGGAGGGTCACTGTAGCGGACTCGATGCAGCCGTTGCAGCAGATCTAGAAACATGGCTGGCTAGAAACGTGGATGCGATCGCATCTGAGTCCTTCCATGCTAGCCAGACTTCCGGCATAGGTAACCACTAGCAGGCCACTGATGCCAGGGCTCGTACCAGTGCTGGCAGATAAAACCCTGGGGAGCGAGCCAGGCCTGATAGGGCCATTGCTGAAAACAAGCAGCCGCTAACGATATAGTTTTCAATAGAATGGCTCCTGCCTAGGCGAGGGCGTAACGCCAATCATGACCCCTGATGGTTCAGTCACACCAAGGATGACCTACCGGGTGCGGGCCGCCCGCCCGGAGGATATTGACCAGCTAACCGAGTTACTCGTCACCAGTTTCTATCCGCCCACAGGCTGGCTGCGTTGGGCATACCCGATATTACGGCTCAGTATCAGTGAGGAGCTCAGGCATCGGCTGCGCTCACCCAAGTCTCCTTATGTTTGCCTGACAGCCATTAGCGGCGATAGCAACCTTCCCTCGGGGAGCGATATCCTGGTGGGAACCGTCGAACTCTCTCGCCGGTCCCATTGGCCCTGGCAAATTCCCCAATATGGTCAGCTCTACGTGTCTAATTTAGCCGTAGGATTGCGATATCGCCGTCGCGGCATCGCCCTGCGCTTGCTAGGCGCCTGTGAAACCGTGGCCCGGGATTGGGGATTCGACCATCTGTACCTGCATGTCATGGAGGATAACCGGGACGCCCAACAGCTGTACTACAAGGCCGGATTTCTCCTACAGCAGGCTGAATCAACCCCCCTCTCGGCGCTGGGATTGCAACCCCGTCGCCTACTCTTGAGTAAATCTTTGGGCTCATCCTCCCTAGCGGCATAACTATCAAAGCCTAGTGAGACGAGGCGCGGTTGTCTGATCCGGCACTAGTTCTGGCAGTTGTCGCCAGCCTAGCCTATCTGGGCGCTGCCCCGAGATGGCTTGCCTGGCAATAGGACGGTGTCGAGCCGCTGTGTTGCTGAGACCAGGGGGCCCCGATCCTTAAATTTTCCCCTGAGATATGCTTCAATGTATTGCGATCAGGGGCCAGGGGCCGCACCAACCTTCACATAACAATTAATGCCAGTCCGGAGAAATTTACGTTACCTTCAGCGACTGCTTAAGAACCGCACTGGAAGACTGAAGTGACTACTCTAAAATAGAGTCCATACGACGCTATCGTATACGTGCACTACCATCGTCTCGCTTAGTGTTTGGGATGCCCTACACGACGAATCAGTGTGATTCCCTTACCTGTGCCAACGCCTTTATTGCCCCCTACGACCATCCTGGCTATCCAGGTCATCGGTCTGACATGATGCCTCCATCCCATCCAGACTATAAGACGTTGCAACTCGAGAAACGGTTATTGGGCACCGATGCGATTTTGTCAAAGCTTCACGGTGATCGACTATGGATCGTCAATAGCCGTCGTCGCAATGGCCTCCTTATTGATAAGGGGTTTTACACTGAGTTCGCTGGACCAGGGGCGGCTGTCGGCGGTCCCTTCGATCAAGACTGCCAGGCGGTGATCCCCTTGGGGAATTTGTCGCTGGTGCAACCCGAGTCCTACGAAGATCAGCAAAAAGCGCTACGTATCCGTCTGCAATGGATTCGGTTGACCCAGAATTTCACGGATCAACCGGTGCCCATCGACCGAGCTCAGATGATTCTGGAGCAATTCAAGAGCTATTTCGATCAGAAAATTGTCGATCAAGTGCCCGATCAGGCCTTTGCCTTGCTGGTCGGAGTTCTGCCGCAGACGGTGCAGCGGGCGCGACAGCGGATATAGCAGGGGCAACGGCATGTCGCTGCCGGGCTGCCGTGACGTACTGGGTAATATGGTATCGGCTAGATTACGATTCCAGCCAGGGAATTAAGCGGGCCAAGGTACGCTGATTCTCTGCCGGGCTGCCGACGGTAATTCTCAACCCGCCGCCGGTGTGGCGAATGTGGGTGCCCTGTTGCCGCAGCCGGTGCGTCAGTGTGTCTAAGTTTAGCCCCTGAGGCTGGCTGGGGCGAGCGTAGATGAAGTTGGCCTGGCTGGGCCATACCCGTAACTGTGGATAAGGCCGTAAGCCCTCGATCAGCCGGTGCCGTTCGGCCTGAATCTGGGGCACGATGGCCAATAGCTCTGAGGCATGGGCCAGGGCTAGGCGGGCAGCAGCCTGGGACATGCTGGGCAGATTGTAGGGGAGCCTTAGCTTTTCTAGGGTTTGAATCAAGGGGGGCTGGGCTAGGGCATAGCCGACTCGATGGGCAGCCAGGCGCAGGGCCTTGGAGAACGTGCGTAGCACTAGCCAATTGGGGCGTCTGAGGGCATCGGCGCCGGTGGTTTGCTGGCTGAATTCGAAGTAGGCTTCGTCGACGACCACTAACACCGTCTCCGGCAGGTGTCGTAGCCAGTGGAGTTCGGCTGGGGTCAGGGCATTGCCCGTGGGTGAGTTGGGGTGCACCATGAATACCACCCGCACCGGCACTTCGGCTTGGGCCATGGCCCGTTCCGCGGCCTCGAGGTCTAGCTCGAAGGTCTCTGGCTGCCGCTCCAGACTGATGACGGGAATCCCTAGGGTTTGGGCCAAGATGGCGTACATGGAAAAGGTGGGCTGGCTGACTAATATGGCCCCTTCACCGCCGAGGCAGGTGGCGATCAGCAGGGATCGAATCAATTCGTCGGAGCCATTGCCCACGGAGATGTGAGCGGCGGTGATGCCTGCTAGGCCACTGCTGGCTTGCACGTAGGTTGCGATCGCACGTTTCAACTCCCCATGGCTGCCGTCGGGATAGCGATTGGCGGCGATTTCCTGCTGGTACTGCCAGGCCAATCTCTGCTTCAACGCCGGCGGTAGATCATAGGGGCATTCGTTGGTATCCAGCTGATCGATAGCTGCTGGCGGTGGCGTAGCATCATTGCCCTGGGGATGAGGGGCATAGGCAGTGAACTGCAGCAAATCGGGGCGAAGATACGGCAAGGACATGGCAATAGTCGGCACAAAGGCTAGATTTTACACTGAGAGGGCACTGAGAAGGGCGTCGCCATCACCAGTAGACTGCTGACCGGCCCTCAACCAGAAGGTTGGCGGTTGCCATTTCTAGATAAAGACTTTATAAAATTTAATATATGACCGGCTGAGTCATATGCGCCGTTGCCGTTAGCGAGTATTAATGCGATGGATCAGCACAATCGCTGCAAGCGGCCGGCCAAGATTGTCATTGTCGGGGCAGGATTCGGTGGATTCCAGGCGGCTCAGTCCCTGGCTGGAGCGGCTGCGGAAGTGCTCCTCATCGATCGCCATGACTACCACACGTTTACCCCCCTGCTCTATCAGGTTGCCACTGGTCAAATTGAGCCCGCGCTGGTGACTTACCCAGTGCGGACCAAGCTTCGCCCCCTGGCCAATGTTACCTTTCTGCAGGCCACGGTAGAGTCGGTTGACATGGACCACAGGCTCATCGCCAGCGATGATGGCCTGATTCCCTACGACTATTTGGTCTTGGCCACGGGCACGCGGCCGAGCTATCACGGCATCCCTGGAGCTCGGGAGTATGCCTTTGGCTTGAAGAGTCTAGCCGATGCGATCGCACTGCGCCATCACCTTCATCAGTGCTATCGACAGGCTTGGCTAACCGAGGCGAGCCACCAACGGCAGCGGTTACTGACCTTTGTGGTGGTGGGCGGCGGTGCCACTGGGGTAGAACTGGCCGGAGCCCTGGCGGAACAGATGGGGGGGCCATGGCCGCGAGCCTTCCCCGACCTGGCCCAGCTGGGTCAAATTCTGTTGATTCAATCTGGCCCCAGGTTACTGCCGGAATTTTCCCGGTCTCTGGGGGACTATGCCCATGATCGGCTCCATGGCTTGGCCGTAGAGGTATGGCTCAACACCCGGGTTGTCTCTGTCGATGCGACCGGGGTGCAGCTCTCGGATGGCAGCTTCCTAGAGACGGCTACGGTGATCTGGGCGGCTGGCCTAGAGGCGGCGCAACCCACCTACTGGCCATCGCCAGCCCTGGGAGGCAACGGCAAACTCAGAGTGTGCCCCACCCTGCAACTGCTGGACTACCCCAATGTCTATGGAATTGGTGATGTCGCCACCATTGACCATCCCCGCTACTCCCTAGCCGGCGTCGCCCCAGAAGCCCTACAGCAGGGCGTGACTGTCGCTCGTAGCCTGCGCCGCCAACTCAGTCATCGCCCCCCCCACCGCTTCCGCTATCGCAGCAAGGGCCGCCTGGCCATCATTGGCGGCGGCAGCGGTATCGGTCGCATTGCCGGTGTGGATATCAGAGGCTTTGGCACCTGGCTGCTGTGGTTACTGGTCCATCTGATTTATTTACCCGGCTACCGCAACCGCAGTCGACTGCTGCGGCGTTGGTGGCGCAACTATCTGCTCTGCCATTGCAGCCGGCGGCGGCAGCCCCGTCCCCAACGGATTAATCCCTGTCTAGCGTCATCTCGGAGGTCACTATGAAGTCCCACTCCCCGCGACTGCGAGCGACTGATATTTCTCTGGCCTATGGATTACTGCGCCTTGTGATCGGCATCAATTACTTCAACCACGGGGTCACACGCCTGGGCAATATCCCTGGCTTTATGGATGCTATGGCATCAGCCATGGCCGATGCCTGGATGCCAGAGGTGTTAGTGCGATCTACGGCGGCCCTGGTTCCCCTGGTGGAGCTGCTGGTGGGCCTCTGCCTGATTTTAGGGCTCTTCACCCGCACTGCCCTGGTGGTGACGTTTATCCTGATGGCTATTCTCATGTACGGGGTCACCGTCGTGCAAAACTGGGATGCAGCCGCCAGCCAATTAATCTACACCATCGTGCTGTTCATGCTGTTGGCGGGGGAGGGCTATAATCGCTTCACGCTGACTGGCTGGCTACGTCGGCGTCGTCAAAGTCAAGAGATGGCCCAGGCTGACCTTCGGGATAGCCCAATGAGGCGGATTAACCAGATGCTGAGTCCCTCCCGGCCTCCGTCCAAATATCGGCTGTAGGCTAAGGCTCAGTACCATGGATATAGATGACGGAGAAATAGGGACTGATGGCCAACTCTAGCTCTGTGAATAAGCAACCGTCTGCCGCCACAGATGCGCCGGGTTGCGATGGGTCGTTGGTGCATCTGGAGAATGTACGGCAGGTGCAGGCAGAAGTGTTAGCCACTGCCAAGGCCCAGCGCATGGCGGAGTTCTTTGTTGGCCATTATCAACGCGGGTCGTATTCTGCCCGTCCCCAGTAACGCCAACCCCCTAAAATCGCGCTAACATGCCCATTCTGAGGGTCTAAGCTTCGTCATTAAGATGTTGCCTGAGATACAGAGAACCCCGAAATTGCCAGATCTTTCTAGTCAACAATGCAGAATTGCACAGCATCCAGTGCAGAATGGGTTACGTAGCGACTCCTGAGTGTATGACTTCCGATAAAGCCGCCGGCCCTCTGATGTCCCCCCTGGCTGCCATTGCCCTAAAACTCGTCGGCATTGTCACCATTGTGTCAGCCATCATTGATTATCTGGTGCTGCTGATTCCCCCCAATTTTCTCGATCCGCAATGGCAACTCGCTACGACGACCCAGATCGTAGATCGTGGCATCGTTCCCCTAGTGGGGATTGCCCTGCTGCTCACGGGTTTTTGGATCGAGACTAATGTCGGGGTCGCCCGCCGTCGCCAGAGTCTAGTCAGTGATCTGCGGTTTTGGGCCTGCTTATTTGCCAGCCTTTTGGGCTTGGTGTTTTTGATCCTGACCTTCCTGCATGTGAACAATGTGCGCATTACCAGCCGCAGTGCCCTAGAGCAGGTCACCACTGAGGCTACCCAGGCAGAAACCCAGTTGGAGCAGCGACTCAGTGCTGAACTCGATCAGCAGCGGCAGCAACTCAATCAACTCTTAGAGAACGAGGAAGTTCTGCAGCAGGCAATTGAGAGTGGTCAGCTGCCGGCTGAAATTGAACAGTTTAGAGATAATCCCGCCGGCTTAGACGCATTTCTCAGCGAGCGTGCCGGTCAAGCTCGTCAGCAGCTCCAGACCGAATTGGGAACCCGCCGGGAAGAAGCCGTCCAACGGGTGCGCCGGGAAGCCTGGAAATCTGCTATTCGTATTTCCATTAGTAGTCTGTTGTTGGCAGTGGGCTATATCATCGTCGGCTGGATGGGGCTACGGCGCCTACTCACCCGTACCCGCTCTGCCTAGCTCAAACTAGCTCAAGGCAGTCATCATGGCTTGTTGGGCCACGGCTGGATATAGGGCTTTGAAGTAGGCACTGGCAAAGGTAGCCTCCTCCGCTGGGAAGGGCAGCTTGCCCAGCACATCCAAGACGGTTGTCTCAGCGGCGGTGATGACCACTAGGGACGGATCTAGGGGGGCATCGTAGCGCCAATAGTCGCCGAGATGGATGGGGGGCATTTGCAGGGGCTCTGGGGCTGACGGTTCCTGCTCGGCGGGCTGGCCATCACTGGCAACAACAGACTTGCTCTGCTGCCGCCGCTGCTGTCGTAGGGATTCTAGAATCTGGTCGCGGGTCCGCCCCCGCAGCTGAAACAGCACGAAGGGGTCTTCCCGGAAGAAGTCGCCCAATTGATAATAGACGGCGGCGATATGCTTACAAGGATTCTTCGGATCCGGGCAGTTGCAGCGGGAATGGACATCCGACAGAGTAAACGGAAATAGATTGAGACCATTGCTGGTGAATACGGACTCAATGTCGTCTGGCATCTCCCCGGCCAACAGTTGGGCCGAGTACAGGGCCTTTTCACCGAGGCTGTCAATCACATAGTCCCAGTCTTCATCGCTGAAGGGATCGATCCAGATGGAGAGTTTGTAGGGATCTTCAGCCGTCCCTTGCACCAGGGCCACCACCTTCGAACTCTTAAATTCGAGGCTGAGGATATTTCCTTCCCGAGCATAGCGGCGACCTCGCTCCAGTCGTTTTTTGAAGCGGTAGGAATTGAGCAGGTCGACCCACTGCTGTACCCACCAGGCTTCTTCCTGCAAATCGTAGGCGGTTGGACTTTCGGAGTAGGTCATGGCTATAGCAACCTCAACTTAATCTTTCAGGAACAGGCCACTTTCGCTGCACACTCCGTATAGGGGCTTGTCCCAGGCATTTTTGGGCAGGCTGGGCAGGCGGGCATATTCGAACACGATACCAATGGTGGGAACCGTATGCCAGGGCGGGGTGCTGAGCATGCGATCGTAATAGCCGCCGCCATAGCCCAGGCGATAGCCCCGGGCATCGCAGGCGACGGCCGGCACCAGGATCAGATCCACTAGAGCCGGGTCTACCGGTGGCAACTGGGGATGGGGTTCTGGAATGCCATAGGTGCCCCGTTGCAGTGGCATGGAAGTGGGACTCCAATAATGCCAGGCCATCTCCCGACCGACACAGCGAGGCAGCCCCAGGGGGCGTTGGTGCTGAAACAGGGGGCTAAGATCGGGTTCTTGGCGAATGCTGCAATAGCTTAGGACTACTCGGGCCTGATGGAAATAGGGCCAGCTTTGTAGGTGTTGGCAGATGCGATCGCTTTTTTGCCGCCACAGCGGCGGCGGGATGGCCTGGCGAGCATTGAGCAGCCGCCGCCGCAAGTCAGCCTTAGCGGTTTGGATGGCATTCTGGGAAGTCGACTCAGCAGTCATGCAGTCTCGAGCAGGGAATATAGGGTTGGCTAGAAGTACAGCAGCAGGTTAAGCCCCGGAATGGTGCGCGATAGGGTCCACAGTAGCAGGGCTACATAAAACAGACCTAAAGTCCACTGATACCACACTAGGGCGGTAATCAGGCCGGGCATGTGCCGGTCGCGCATGCGAATATCATTAAAGCCAAACCGCAGCCAGTTATTCAGACTGAAATCGTAGTAGTTGAGCCAGTTCCAGCGGCGATCTAGCAGAATCGGGGTGTAGCGATCGCGGAAAAAGGCAAACTTGGGCATGATTGGCAACCGGGCAATCAGCAGCCGCAGTTGCCGCATGCCGCCATCTTCGACGAAGTAACTGATGTCCATGTCGTCATGGTAGCGTCCTCGCCGATAGATGATCGTCAGCAGGCCTAGGGGCACTGGCAGGGTCAGACCGGCCAGACAAAGCAGGGCGAGCCCCGGCTGCTGTCCCAATCGCAAGATGGTGCTGAGGCCAGCTAATACCAGCAGGGCGAAACTACCGAGCATCCAACCGGTCTCCTCCAGGGGAGGCAAGATGGGTTGGGGCAGGCGGCGGCGATAGCGATCTAGCAGCCAGAACATCAGGGCAAAGAAGGCAATGGCTACCAAACCGCCCCCCAGGGTGAGGCCGACGCTGGTGCCATAATGGCTCAAGAGGATCAGCATGCCTAACCACAGCCAGCCCAGGCCCAGCTGTACTCGGTTACTCCAGGAGAGGGGTTTGCTGGTTAAGATGCGATCGCGAACTTTCAAGTAGGCGGCTAGGTCCACCGACTCTAGGCTCAGCAGGTCAGTGGCGCTGAGAAAGGGCTGTTGCTGCCGCTGGTCCAGGATGGCATCGGCCTGGCTGGACGAAAAGCCGACTTCCTGGAGTTGCCTGGATGAAGCCGTATTGATATTGAGGCCTACCAACTGTTTATGCCAGGCGCGCAGGCGCAGCTGTTCGGCCATGAATTCGATCTGGTTGGCGTCAGAAATCTGCTCCAGCTGCCGAAAATTACGCACCAAGTTACGCAGCAGGGTCTCATTGCCGCTGAGGGAGGGCACCGACAGCACCTGGCCGATTTGCCCAGGGCTGCCCAGAATTTCGGCTTGTTCGGCATTAAACTCTAGGCCGGCAACATTGATATAGACTCCCTTGAGGAAGGTGGCATCGCCAAAATCAGCCTGATTGTTCAGCATGGCTCCACGTAGGTTAACCGGCTGGCTGAAGCGGGCCTGACGCAGAATTAATGGGCCTTCGAAGCGGGCCTCGGTGAGAAACAGGGCCTGGGTAAAGGTGTCCTTCAAGAAGGAAGCGGTGCCCTGCCAGAGGCTCTGGGCAAAGTCGGCATTTTCCTGCCAATTAATGCGGCTGAAGTTGGCCTCATCGGCAAAGCTGGCTTGATTGAAGCGACTGGAGGCCTTAAAGCTCACTCCCTGGAAATTGACGATCCCCTGGAACTGGGCCTGGTCGAAGCGAACCTGATCGAAGAATAGGCTGTTGCGAAAGCGAGCCTCCTCTAGAAATCGGGCCGAGGTGAAGCGTACCTCCTGGCTAAAGCGGGCGTCGGTGCCATAGAAGGCCTGCTCAAACGTCGCTCCCTGGGCACTGACCCGGCGCAGAAAAAAGGTATCGGTGGCATTGACCCGACCCGTCACGTGGGTTTGCACCAGCAGCAGCGGCCCGCGAAAAATGAAGATCTGCTGGGCCGTGGATTGGTCTTGAATCAGCAGGGAGCGG
Organism: Halomicronema hongdechloris C2206; assembly: GCF_002075285.3. GTDB lineage: Bacteria > Cyanobacteriota > Cyanobacteriia > Phormidesmidales > Phormidesmidaceae > Halomicronema_B > Halomicronema_B hongdechloris. The sequence goes on from NZ_CP021983.2 coordinate 4,765,768, forward strand.
GACAGTTGAGTCAGGCGGTTCAGACGGGTGCGATCGCGTTTGAGCTGAGCCTGCTCTTCTGCCGTCAGCAATGGAAATAGAGCCTCGCCGTAGAGGGGTTCCCGGAGCCCTAGCTGTTGCAGATCTAGATCGCCCAGGATATGGGAATGGCTCAGATCTAATCCCAAGACCTTGCTGCCCCGCTGTAAAGGCTGCTGCAGTAGACGATAGAAGCGGTTGGCAAAATCCCCGTTGTCGGCCCGCAGATCGATGGTAAAGCGTCGTAGATCGATCACCGAGCGACCATCTCGCTGCAACGGGGCCTCTAACCGCTGTTGCAGGAGCTCTAGGGTGAGGGGCGGCAACTCCCCGGCAGCCGATGCTGCTAGCACTGGCCTCACCAGCACACAACTGGCCAGGACCAAGATGCCGCCAAGGATGCCAATGAATCGATATAGCCGTCGCAAACTACCTTACTCGCTAGATCTCTGCAGTCCAGCCTATCTCGGATGCGGATCCTGCTGAGCTTTCAGGTGCAGTAGAATCAAATCGACGGTTGCAGCCCTCGCCATGGCCACCCAGATTCCGCCGCTCTCTGCACCGCCAGGATATCGAACTCAGGCAGAAGACACTGGGGTCGAGACCGACCTGCTGTGCTTTTATCTGCTGCGCCAGAAGACAGTCTCTGAACGGTTGCAGATGGGAGCCCAGCTAACCCGCAGTGCTCGCCAGCTTTCGCTGAACTGCTTCCACCAACGGTTTGCTCATCTCAAGTCTCGACAGTTTGCTCGCAAGATCGCCGAGGCCTGGCTCCAAGAGCACTGTCCCCCTGATTATGTGCCGGGAGGCTCCGAAGTGTCCTGGATTCAAGATTCGATTCAACTGGCGGTAGACCTCCACCGAATTTTGACGGCTGAGGACATTCCTTACTACGTCACCGGCGGGGTGGCCGCGATTGCCTACGGTGAATCTCGGACAACTCAAGATCTAGATGTGGTGTTGTTCATGTCCAGGCAGGATATTCCGCTTTTGGTACGTGCCTTGGAACAGGCTGGGTTTTATGTTCCCGGAGTGGACGATGTGATGGCGGGGCGGCTGCGAACCTTGCAGGTGACCCAGGTCGACACGATTTCTCGTGCTGATCTGGTGATTGCCGATACCACTGCCTATGAGCAACAGAAACTGGAGCGGCGACAGCTATATGCTCTCACCAACGAAAGTGCTATCTATCTGGTTTCTCCTGAAGATTTGGTGGTTAACAAGTTGCGTTGGGGCCGACAAAGCCAATCGCAAAAGCAGTGGCGAGATGTGCTGGGTGTCTTGAAAGCTCAGCAAGATAGCCTGGACTACCAATATATGCACCGCTGGGCAGCAGCGTTTGATCTTTCTATAGGCTTAGAGCAGGCAACCCTGGAGGCTGGGGTCAATGCGATCGCAAATCACCAGTGGGCCATCGCCGCCTATCCCATCATGAGCCGGGCCTTTGCCATGGCTCAAGCCCGCAACCGCACCACACATCCTAGCCCTAATGTGGAAGTCGCCGATGGCAACCGCTATAGGCTGACCCGGGATGATGCCGCCCAACGCCTCACCGTTGTGTCCAAACTCGATGACCGCGAAATCGCCCGATATGACTCCCAGGGCACTGTGCTGAGGGCTAGCCCGTCGCTACAGGATCGGCAGCAGTGGCATGGGATCGCTGAACGAGTCATGAATTCGTGCTTATAGAGAACTGGAATTTAAGCTCTCGGCTTCTTCCGGTGTTTTAGGCAGATGCAGGCCACATTCCTGCTTCAGCCCCTTAAAGCGGGTGCTGCGTTCGTGGTCGTCGTTGGCCATCAGCGGCCGACTCGAATGCCAGTCTCCCACCGAAACATAGCCCTGATCGAACAGGGGATGATAGGGCAAGTCATGGGCGGTGAGATAGTCATACACGTCTTTGGCATTCCAATGCAGGATCGGCAGCAACTTGTACAGCCCGGCTTGGGTCTCGATGCGGTTTAGGGTTTGGCGGTGCTGGGTTTGGTCGGCCCGCAAGCCCGCCAGCCAAGCGGTGGCCTGCAGCTCTCTCAGGGCGCGCTGCATGGGCTCGACCTTACGAATCTGATCGTAGCGGTTCAAGGCGTCCACATCCTGCTGTTCCCAGAGGCGGCCATAGAGGGCTTCCATGCGGGCGGGGCTGAGGTGAGACTGATAGACATGGAGGTTGAGGTGTAACCGTTGGGTTAAGTCTTCGGCGAAGCGATAGGTCTCTGCCGGTAGGTAGCCGGTGTCGACCCAGATCACTGGAATATCGGGCACTATCTGGGTGACCAAGTGCAACATCACCGCAGACTGGATGCCAAAACTGGTACTCATCACCAACCCTGAACCAAAGGTCTTGGCTCCCCATGCCACTAGGGATGAGGCGTTAGCGTCAGCGTAGGTTCGATTGAGGGCATCCAGATCCAGCCGGGGAGCTTGCTGCTCAATGGGCTGATGAAGCGTCGGACTTGCCATGGGCCACTCGAATTGCTGCCATCTTCAGGACCTGTCTTCGGAGTCATAACTGTGCGAAGACAACGTTTGCATCATACCTGAGATTGGGGTTGCCATCAGCGAGCCAGCCGGCTCAGCCCCTAATTTGTCGAGCCGGGCCAGCCAGATCAACCTCTCCCCAGCATTCATCCCGCTGGGAAGTTTATCCTAGTTTCTGTAGCTTAAGCCCCCCTGTTTTGCGAGTAAATCCGCCATCATGAAGGGGGGTAACTGTGCCCACGCCATTGACCTAAATCGTTGCGATCGCATCATGGGGACCTTTAACCTGCAGGCACCATTTCAACCCACCGGCGATCAGCCCCGGGCCATCCAGCAGCTGACGCAATACATCAACGGCAACCATCGCTATCAAACCCTACTGGGGGCCACCGGCACCGGCAAGACCCACACCATCGCCCGGGTGATCGAGGGCGGGGGCCGACCGACTCTAGTGCTGGCCCACAACAAGACCCTGGCGGCCCAGCTGTGTAATGAGTTGCGGGGGTTTTTCCCGGATAACGCCGTCGAATATTTCATCAGCTATTACGACTATTACCAACCCGAGGCCTACATCCCCGTCACCGACACCTACATCGCCAAAACTGCCTCCATCAACGACGAAATCGACATGCTGCGCCACTCGGCCACCCGCTCCCTGTTTGAGCGCCGCGATGTCATCGTTGTCGCCTCCATCAGCTGCATCTATGGCCTGGGCATTCCCTCGGAATATCTGAAGGCCTCGATTCCCCTGCAGGTGGGCATGGAGGTCAACCAGCGGCAGGTGCTGCGGGAGCTGGCTACGATCCAGTACGAGCGCAATGACCTAGACGTGGGCCGCGGTCGGTTTCGGGTCAAGGGGGACGTGTTAGAAATTGGCCCCGCCTACGAAGATCGCCTGATTCGAGTGGAGTTTTTCGGCGATGAAATCGACGCCATTCGCTACGTCGATCCAGTCACCGGGACCACCCTGCAGAGCCTAGAGGCCCTCAGCATCTATCCGGCCAAGCACTTCGTCACCCCCGATGAGAAACTGGAGGCCGCCTGCGAAGCGATCCAGCAGGAACTGCGGGACCAACTGGAATACTTAGAACACCAGGGCAAATTGCTAGAGGCCCAACGCCTAGAGCAACGCACCCGCTACGACCTAGAGATGCTGCGGGAAGTAGGCTACTGCAATGGCGTAGAAAACTATGCCCGTCACTTGGCGGGTCGCACCGCCGGTTCCCCGCCAGAGTGTTTAATCGACTATTTCCCCAAAGACTGGCTACTGGTCATCGATGAATCCCACGTCACCATCCCCCAAATTCACGGCATGTACAACGGTGATCGCTCCCGGAAGCTAACCCTGATCGAACATGGCTTTCGCCTGCCCAGCGCCGCCGACAACCGGCCCCTGAAGGCAGAAGAATTCTGGCAAAAGCTGAACCAATGCATCTTTGTCTCGGCTACCCCAGGGACCTGGGAGATGGACATGTCTGAGGGGCGAGTGGCCGAACAGATCATTCGGCCCACTGGCGTGCTCGATCCCGAGATCTTTGTGCGCCCTACTGAGGGTCAGGTAGACGATCTCTTGGGCGAAATTCGAGAGCGGGCCCTGCGGCAGGAGCGGGTGCTGGTAACCACCCTAACCAAGCGCATGGCCGAAGACCTGACCGAGTACTTCGAAGAGCATGGGGTGCGGGTGCGGTATCTGCATTCGGAAATTCACTCTATCGAGCGAATTGAGTTGATTCAGGAGCTGCGGGACGGCAACTTCGATGTGCTGGTGGGGGTCAACCTGCTGCGAGAGGGGCTAGACCTGCCGGAGGTATCCTTGGTGGCGATTCTAGATGCGGACAAAGAAGGTTTCTTGCGGGCAGAGCGGTCATTGATTCAGACCATGGGCCGCGCCGCTCGCCATGTTCGGGGCCAAGCCATTCTCTATGCCGATACCCTCACCGAGAGTATGGCTCGAGCCATTGAAGAGACAGAGCGTCGCCGTCATATCCAGCAAGAGTATAACCAGACCCATGGCATCACCCCTCAGCCCATTGCCAGCAAGAAGAGCAATGCTATTCTCTCGTTCCTGGAGATCTCCCGCCGGGTCAATCTGCAGACCTTAGAAGAGGTCTATGAGCACAAGGATGACCTGCCCTTGGAGGATATCCCCGAACTCATCGGTCAGCTGGAGAAGCAAATGAAGGAGGCGGCCAAGAATCTGGAGTTTGAAGCGGCGGCCCAATATCGCGATCGCATCAAGACCCTACGGGATCGCCTGCTGGGGAAACGGGTCTAGGGCTTGGGGCTGTGAGTCTTGGCGCTAGGGCGGGCACCCTGGACCTAGATGCACCCGCCAGCGCTCAGCAGGATATAGTTAAGATGACTCATGTCAGCACCGCCATGGGATTGCGTTCGTGGCAACGGCATTCTACGTCGTCTCCAGACTCCAAGGTTCAGGCCCAAAATCCTATCCCGACAGGGCTGCGTCATCTCTTCAGTCGCCTATTTCCAGATCGGGTCCTGCTAGACTTTACCGTCGCCATTTGCACCTACAACGGCGAATACCGCCTGGGAGATGTTCTAGCGTGTCTGCCCTGGCAAATCAATACTGAAGATCTAGTCTGGGAAGTCCTGGTCATCGATAACAACAGCTGCGATGGCACCGCCCAAGTAGTGGCAGCCTTTCGGCAGACCTGGCCCCGCCACATTCCCCTGCGATATGGCTTTGAACCTAAACAGGGGGCGAGTTTTGCCCGGCAACGAGCGATTGAGATGGCCCGCAGTCCCTTGGTGGGCTTCCTCGATGATGACAACATTCCCTCCATGACCTGGGTGGCCGCCGCCCACCAGTTTAGCCAGCAGTATCCCCAGGCCGGGGCCTATGGCAGTCGCATTCGCGGTGACTTTGAGATAAATCCACCCGAACACTTCGAGCGCATCGCCGCCCTGTTGGCATTGACCGAGCGCGGTCCCCACCCCCTACCCTACCCCCGTACTCAAAAGGTGCTGCCTCCCGGAGCTGGCCTCGTCGTTCGTCGCCAGGCCTGGCTGCAGACCGTTCCTAGGACCCTGGCCCTAGCCGGTCACATCGGCAGTCGCGAAACCGGCGAGGACTTAGAGGTAGTGCTGTATATCCAGAAGGCCGGTTGGGAGATCTGGTATAACCCGGCCATGCGGCTGTATCATCGCATTCCCGGCAACCGCCTCAAGCGTGAGTACTTGCTGCTGCTCTGTCGCAATATTGGCCTCAGTCGCTATGGCACCCGCATGTTAAGCCTGCCTGCCTGGAAACGCCCTCTGATGATTCCCTTGTATGCTGGCAACGATCTACGTAAGATCGCTCGCCACCTGTGGACCTACCGCACCACTGCTTTCACCGACACCGTCGCCGCCTGTGAACTGACCCTCTACAGCTACAGTTTGCTCAGCCCCTTCTATATGCTCTGGCGCCGCCTGAGGCAGAAGACCTCTTGCACGAATTGAGACAGTAGTCTCCAAATCTTTGCCGAACGCTATCGCAATCGACGGCGGCGATTTGGCCTCAGACTTCATTTGCTGGCTGGCATTCTTAACTACGAGATGGGACTGTCAATTTGATTTATGCAAGAGGTCTAATGTTTAACTCGAAGGAACCTGCGATCGCATCGTCATAGATACCCAAGAACCCATGCGATCGCATCCCCTGACACTCTCGAGGCAACCCCATGCATGTCAGCTTCAGTAGAAGCGATTGCTATGTCTGCTACTTCCCAGAATCAGTGGCTGGACCAGGATAGCGTACGATCATATCGATGACGCTGTCGATCAGGACATCCTGTTGCATAGGAATAATTGACTGGCCATGCAATAACTTCTGGGTCATGACGTAAGTAATTAGGCTGCCCACGAAGATGCGAGCGGCGGCCTCTGGGTCAGTGAACTTGAGTTCAGGATGGGCCTGAAAGTATCGAGTCAGCACCCGCAACACCTTCTTCGGCAAGACCTGAATGAACCGTTGGGCGATGGCCGGAAACCGCCCCGACTCACCGATGATCAGCCGCAAAAAGGCGATGTACTCCTCATCCACCGCCAGCATGTCTAGCAGCCGGGTGGCTACCCGACGCAGGACTACCTCAGGAGGATCTTCCAGGGATAGGGCCCCAAACACGATTTGAAACCGTTGAGTGGTGACCCAGTCAATCAGGGCGGTAAATAGCCCTTCTTTGTCCTGAAAGTGCTTATAAATAGTGATCTTCGAGACCCCAGCCGCACTGGCCACTCGATCCATGCTGGTGCCTTCGTAGCCCTGTTGCAGAAAGATGGTTAACGCCCCCTGCAGAATCTGTTCCTGTTTGAGCTGGGTGGCGGTGGACGGGGTCGGCAGTGTGCCCATGATCGGTGGCGGCCTCTGAGATGACGAAAAACCTGCAGACGAAACGAGATCTATCTTAATGACTGCTTAATGGCTGTTTGCAATTCAAACTATACCGTATAGTATAGCCATGACCCGGTATGGGACGTTCACCATGACTCAGTTTGCATCGACCCAGTCAGCCCCAGCTCCCCATCAGGCGCAGCCTGACCGGAAAGCCCGCCTGAAGCGGATCCTGCCAGTACTAATTCCCTTGGTGCTGTTGGTGGTGGCCACCGGTGTTGGGTTGCGATATTGGTGGAGTCGGCCTGACGACAGCACTGTTGAACTCAGTGGGCGCATCGAGGGCTATGAGACCGATCTGGGGGCCAAGGTCGGCGGGCGAGTGGCCGCCATCGCCGTGCGGGAGGGCAGTGTGGTGCGCCAAGGCCAAGTGATTGCCCGCTTGGATGATGCCGAGGTGCGGGCCCAGTTGCAGGCTGCCGGAGCCAGAGTGACGGCGGCGCAACAACAGGTGACTCAGGCCCGGCTGCAATTGGATGTGTTGGCCAGTCAGGTGGTGGAAGCAGAGCTGGCCCTGCAACAATCCCAGGGCGATACGGCGGGGCAGGTGCGTCAGTCCCAGGCTGCCGTTGCCGCCGCCGCGGCCCAATTGACCGAGGCCCGGGCTCAGGTACAGCAGGCAGAGTCGGCCCTAGCCCTGGCCCGAGCCGATCGAGAGCGCTTCGCCAGCCTGTTGGCCCAGGGCGCCATTCCCCAGCAGCAGTTTGATCAGATCCAAACGACCTTTGAGACGGCTCGGGATACCTTGGCGGCCCGACAAGCGGCAGTGGCAGCGGCGCAACAGCAGGTGAGTGCGGCCCAAGGCGTGTTAACCCAGGCCCAGACCAGCCAACTGAATCCAGACATTCGCAGGGCTCAGGTGGAGCGACTGCGGAAACAGCAAGAGCAGGCCAAGGCCCAGCTGGCGGCAGCCGAGGCCGACCTGGAACAGGCCCAGGCAGACTATACCGAGATCGAGGCCCGCCTACAGGATCTAGAGATTAAAAGCCCCATCGATGGCGTTGTGGTCAGCCGCATGGTGGAGCCGGGGGAGGTAATTGCCGCCGGCACGCCGGTGATCACGGTGGTGGATTTGGAGGAGGTCTACCTGCGCGGCTATATTCCCGAGGGGGAGGTGGGACTGGTACGGGTGGGGCAGCCAGCCCAGGTATTTCTCGACTCGGCCCCGGAGCAGCCCCTGCAGGCTACGGTGTCGGCGGTGGATACGGAGGCGTCCTTTACGCCGGAAAATATTTACTTTCAAGAAGACCGGGTGGACCAGGTGTTTGGCTTACGGCTCGGCATCGAGAACCCGGGCGGCTTTGCCAAACCAGGGATGCCGGCCGATGGCACCATTCTGCTAGAGCAGTCGGGGGCGGAGTGATGGCACCATTGCCTTCCCACGCAGCGGCGGCCAGGGGGAAAACGGCCCCCGTGACGACGGAGCCAGTGATTGCGGTGCGGCAGCTGCGCAAATCCTACGGTGCCTTAGAGGCCCTCAAGGGCATCGAGTTTGCGGTGACTCGGGGAGAGATCTTCGGCCTCATCGGCCCGGATGGGGCTGGCAAGACCACCACCTTTCAGATTCTGGCTGGGGTGATGGCGGCCACGGCGGGGGAGGTGGCGGTGTTGGGCACAACGCCTCAACAGGCGCGGCTGCAGTTGGGCTATGTCACCCAGCGGTTTTCCCTCTACAGCGATTTGAGCATTGCCGAGAACCTGCGCTATAGTGCCGGGCTGCGGCGCATTCCAGCGGCAGAGGCGGCGATGCGATCGCACACCCTATTGCGGCGCGTCGATCTGCATCGCTTTACTGACCGGCTGGCGGGACAGCTCTCGGGCGGGATGAAGCAGAAGCTGGCCCTCTGCTGCGCCCTGATTACCCAGCCCCAGGTGCTGCTGCTGGATGAGCCCACCACCGGCGTGGACCCGGTATCGCGGCGAGAATTTTGGGATCTGCTGGCGGCGGTGGCGACGGAGGGGGTAACGGTGGTGGCGGCTACCCCCTATTTGGATGAAGCGGAGCGCTGCAGCCGCATCGCCCTGATCTACGGCGGTGAGATTCAGCAGATGGGCACCCCCGATCAACTGCGGCACAGCCTCGGCTTTAGCCGTATCGAGCTCCGGGCCGAGAATCTGGTCAGGGCAGAAACGGTGCTGCACCAGAGCGGCGGTACCATCGTCGACATTCAGACCTTCGGCGATCGCCTGGATGTCATGGTCCAGGACACCGATCAGGGAGAGCAGCAGATCCGCACGGTGCTGCAGGACCATGACCTGGCCCTGACCGATCTGCGGCGGGATGTCCCCACCCTGGAGAATGTCTTCGTCCATCGCCTGCGCCAGCAGGGAGAAGACCCGCCCTACATCGAGTTTCCCGCCTACCGCAGTGGCAAAGAGCCGGGAGGCATCGCCATGGCCACCGAGGCCCTAACCAAGACCTTCGGCGACTTTCAGGCGGTGAAGGGGGTGGACATCACCGTGCGCTATGGCGAGATCTTCGGCCTATTGGGGGCCAATGGGGCCGGCAAGACCACCACCATCAAGATGCTCTGCGGCCTGTTGCCCGCCAGCGGCGGCACCATGGAGCTGGCGGGAGAAACTGAGCATCTGCATCGGGCCCAGGTGCGATCGCGTCTGGGCTACATGAGCCAGAAATTTACCCTCTATGACGACCTCACCATCTTGCAAAACCTGGACTTCTACTGCGGCGTCTACGGCGTCCCCCGGCAGCTGCGGCGGGAGAAGATCGATTGGGTGTTGCAAACCTGTGGCCTGGTGGGCCGCGAGCACATCCTCACTGGTAGCCTGCCTGGGGGCTGGAAGCAGAGGGTGGCCTTCGGGGCCTCCGTCATGCATGAACCCGATATTTTGTTCCTGGACGAACCTACCTCCGGCGTCGACCCCCTGGCCCGACGGCAGTTCTGGCAACTGATTCGCGACTTTGCCCGCCGCGGCACCGCCATTCTCGTCACTACTCATTACCTGGAAGAAGCCGAGAACTGCCACCACATGGCCTTCATGGTAGCTGGAGAGATCGTGGCCCAGGGCTCCCCCAGTGAGATCAAATACAACCAGCCGGGGCATCTGGTGGAGGTGATTTCACCCCAAACCCAGGCCGCCTCCGATCTGTTGAAGCAGCAGCTGGAAGGCTGGCGGGTCTCTATCTTCGGCGATCGGCTGCACCTGGTGGTAGACGATGCCGACCGGGACCTAGAGCAAGTCCACGAATGGTTGCAGGCGGAGCAGATTTCCCATCCACTCTAGCCGCGTCATTCCCTTTTCCTTAGAAGACGCCTTTATCGGTATTGTGCAACGGGCAAACCAACTATGAACCGCGTCCTCTCCCAATGTGTCAAAGAGCTCAACCAATTCCGCCGCGACCGCCTCACCGTGGCCCTGGCCTTCTTATTGCCCCTGGCGGTGCTGCTGATTCTCGGCTATGCCATTCGCCTGGAAGCCGACAACATTCCCCTCAGCGTGCAGGACTTCGACAACAGTGCCCTCAGCCGCAGCTATACGGCCCGGTTGCTGGCCACCAATCAGTTTGTCCCCACTCCCCTACAAGCCAATGAGTCCCTGGCGGCCATCGATGCCGGGCAAGCCAAGGCCACGGTGGTGATTCCCCCCGATTTTAGCCAGCGGATTCGGGCCGGCAAACCCACCACGATACAGGCGCTGGTGGATGGCACCGACGTCAACAACGCCCGCATCATTCAAAATAGCCTGGGCGGCACCACCCGCTTCTTTCTCCGAGCCCAGGGCATTATCCCTGACGTTCTATCTCCGGTGATTCCCCAGATTCGCCTCTGGTTCAACCCCGGTCGGCAGGAGTCGCTATTCATCGTCCCCGGCATCTTCGGCCTAGTGCTGTGGGTGTTTCCCTCGATGTTGGCGGGTATGGCCATGGTGCGGGAGAAGGAGCAGGGCACCATCGTCCAGGTCTACGCCTCGGATCTCAGCGCTCGGGAGTGGCTGTTGGGCAAGGAATTGGCCTATGTCATCGTCGGCTTGGGGGAAGCCCTGATCGTGATGACGATGGCGGTGATCTTATTCCGCCTCAGCTTTCGCGGCGATCCTTCGCCCCTGCTGCTGGGTACCTTGCTTTATCTGTTTGCCAGTGTCGCCTTCGGTCTGTTGGTGGGAGCCCGGGCCAGTAATCAAACGGCGGCTCTGCAGGGCACGGCCATCGTCGGATTTCTCACGGCTCTGTTGCTCTCTGGCTTCATCTACCGCCTCGAGAATATTCCCTTTCCCCTGTCGTTGCTGCCCAATATCATCCCGGCTCGCTATTACATGGAGATCGCCCGGGATGCTTTTGTCCGGGGTACCGGCTGGGGCGGCATTTGGTATGGTCCCCTGATGATTGCTCTGATTGGGGGCCTTTGTTTTGTCGTTGCCAGCCAGGTGTTGCGAGCCATGCAGTTTTCGGAGTGATGTTAGCTGCCTACCCTACTCTTTCTTTTCTGGCCTCCTGGCCGTTTTTCCGTCGTCCTCGCCCCTGCGGACGGGCTGGTCGGCAGTGCTGTACCTCGATAAGACCGCACTTAGTTTTCCAAACCAGAGAGCTCACCCGAGGGGATTTCGCTCCCCTCGGACTCCGACGACCAGGGCAAACCGCTGCCCTGGACCTGCGGACGGGCTGGTCGGTTGGTTGTTATTGATCGCGTTGCATCGGCAGAGTAGCGATGGACTTTCCTGCCTTCTACCTTCTGCCTTCTGCCTCTGCCTTCTGCCTTCTGCCTTCTGCCTTCTGCCTTCTGCCTTCTGCCTTCTGCCTTCTACCTTCTGCCCCATGACTGTCCTACGCTCTCTACTCACCGCCCGCCTCTGGTCTTTAATCCTGAAGGAAGTCCGTCAGATTCTGCGCAATCGGCAGATCATTTTTCTGCTGTTGTTTCCGCCCACCATCCAGCTGTTGATCTTTGGCCTGGCCCTGGATCCGGAGGTGACGGGGCTGAGTCTGGGGGTGGTGGATTACAACAACAGCGCCGCCAGCCGGGAGTTGGTCTCGACTCTGGTGGCCAATGATGTCTTCATCGTGGAGTCTTACCAGCTGCAGCAAGCCGACCTGGCCCAACAGGTGCGCACTGGCCGGGTGACGGCGGGGCTGGTGATTCCTCCCGACTTTGATCAGGCCCTGGCGGCGGGCAAGGCGGTGGAGGTGCAGGGGTTGATCGATGGGGTGGATGCCAACACCGCCGGCATTGCCCGGGGTTATCTGCAGCAGTTGATTACCCACTACGGGCAGATGCTGCAGTCGCCTCAGCCCCAGGAGCCGGTGCAGACGGCCGTGCGCTTTCTCTACAATCCCGGGTTGCTCAGTAGCTGGTTTTTTGTGCCGGGGGTGATGGGGGTGGTGGTGACCCTGACCGGCACCCTAGTGTCGTCGTCGACGGTAATTCGCGAGAAGGATGTCGGTACCCTGGAGCAGTTGCTGATGACGCCGGCGGCGGGCTGGGAGATTCTGGCGGCTAAGATTGCGCCCCTGTTTGTGCTACTGATGGGGGATGTGTTGCTGGCGTCGGCCCTGGCCCGTGGGGTGTTTAATCTGCCTTTTCGCGGTCATTTCGGGCTGTTTTTGCTGCTTTCGGCCATCTATGTGTTTGTGGCCATCGGCATTGGCATTTTGTTGGCTACCCTGGCCCGCAATCAGCAACAGGTGATCCTGACGTCGTTCTTTTTCAATGTGCCCTTGATTCAGCTGTCGGGTGCGATCGCACCCATCGAGAGCATGCCCCCCTTCTTTCGGGTGCTCTCTGGGTTAAACCCCCTGCGTCACTACGTCACCATCGCCCGCAGCCTCATCCTCAAGGGCGTTGGCCTAGAGGTGCTGCTACCAGAGATCATGGCCTTGCTGCTCTTTGCCGTGCTACTGCTGGGGGTCAGCATCCATCGCTTCCGCTCTCAGCTAACCTGAGCAGAACTAAGGGATGGTCACGTCAGGGCATCCAGGGCCGTCTGATTGACAATGCCCTTTTCTGTGGCTAGGAACTGGAAAAACTTTTTCAGCGCTACCCGCAGGTCACTCTCGCGGGTTGAATCAATCACCTTGCACCGATACCACTAATGCTTACTAGCACTGTTTCTGGAGTCACCGCGTCCCCCTTAAAAACCTTGCCCCCCTCACATTGTCCTGGTTTTGGCGCCAGCACGAGGAGACGGAGGAGCGGCAGAAGCATTTTGTGGTAGCGACTCAAGCATTGAGTGGGGCCTATCTGGTGCGATTAGGCACCCCATCACGATGAAGACCAAAATAATCCGTAACGGATGGCGTTTCCCGCGAGCACTGCGATAATCGGGAACGGTCTGTCAGGCTTCTATCAGGGTCATGGCAACACCAGCAATAGAGATTGCCTTACAGCTTAATTTTTATCTCGTCACTTTGAATCAGCCCTGCCAGTCAGTTCTTCACTCCATTTTGAGACGCGTCTTCACGTCAGCGTATGCAGCATCAATCAACGCTGACAAGGCTGTAGGGTCTACTTCCGCATCCGGTCTGAGCTTGACATGTCTCATAAACTTTCCCGAGCCCTCCAGCATGCCCTCCGGGTCAGGCAGCTCTGCTCCCTGGAAGAAACCGACATTTACATGAGACGTGAATGCATCTACGTAAGCAAATGCCGCGCCGTCCACGCATGCAGTGGGTTGGCCGTCATGCAGGGTTTCCTCGACGTCCGGCCCGCAAGATCGGAGTGCCTCGAACCAACGCTGCGCAATGGCACCAAGTGGATCCTGGTGAGCCCCAAACCACCAGACTACCGATGGATGGCACTTTGCCGTGTTGTCGAGTCGAAACAATTTCCTCATCATCGCCTCACCAAAGCAGCTCATTAAACTCAGCGAGGCTGTCACCAGCCTTGCTGGTCTCCAAAACCGACGTGAATCGTTTCGATGGTGCCCACATGAATCCGGCAGTCACCTTGGCTTTACCCGGCTGGGCAAACTGGCTCCCTGGGATGCTCTGTAACCAGAGTGCATCCCAGTTTTGTAGACCTAAGCTGAGAGCCTGCCGTCGAGGTAGGCGCAGCGATGCAAAGCCTAACCATTGAGGGCCAAGTCATCGAGGACAATCCAAGCTAAGCTGATCCTATGGTCACCCCTGCAATGCCATGGTTGAGACGGCATCTACCCTTTCCTCCCTACTCCGCATTGGTGAACTCAGTCGCGCCAGTGGAGTCCCGGTCAAAACCATTCGCTATTACGAGGACCTAAATCTAATTCAGGCCACTCGCCGTACCTCGGGAGGATTTCGCCTATTCTCTCCCCAGACCCAGACCCGGCTGCACTTCATCAAACGGGCCCAGACCCTCGGCCTCAGCCTGCAGGAAATTCACGATATCTTAGCTATTCACGACCGAGGTGACATGCCCTGCCAGGAAGTGCGGCAGACCCTGCAGAAAAAAATTACGGTCATTGAGCAACGCATCGACGAACTATCCTTACTCCGGCGGCAACTCATAGCCCTGATGCGTAATGCCGATGACCTAGAGATGGCTGAGGCGGACATTTGTCCCATCATCGAACGGGGGACATCCCCCGGCAGTTAAGTGTTTCATTAGGTCACAGGCTGGCCTCACTCCCCGCCCCTTTGAGCTATTACAAAGAAAACAGGCGCGCCGAGATCGCAACGGGGTGTCGAGCTTAGAGTGGTAGCGAACCATGGTTTTTCACGTGATTCAGTCACCCTCGCCCATTAATTACCGCGGCCACAACCTGAGTGGCCTCGATCTTCATCGCATTTATCTAGCCCATGCAGATCTGCGCCAGGCAGATCTGCACCACACCAACCTGACCCAGAGTAATTTGTCCAGTGTAAATGCCTATCGGGCTAACTTGGCCCATGCCGATCTAAGGGGTACCTTCCTTAATCAGGCGATCCTGAGTCAGGCCAATTTACACAGCATCAACGGCCATCGGGCCACCCTCGTCAACGCCGACCTGAGCAACGCCAATTTGCGTGACGCCAACCTGCGCCATGCCAATTTAGAAGGCGCAGACCTGCGCCACGCCGACCTACGGGGGGCCTGCCTCTACTGGGCCAACTTACGTCACGCCGACCTATCCCAGGCATTGATTAACGGTGCCGATCTGAAGAACGCTAAATTTTGCCAGACCGTTTTACCCGACGGCAGTCTTTGCAATAGCCATTGCTAGCGAGAGTGGGCAAATCAGGGAGTGGGGGAGTGATGGGGTGGGAAGGTACGGATTAGACCGTAGCTGGAATCTGCACCCCCGAGAGAATGCCATCTTGCTGGGCCATGTGCAGCATCAGATCGACGACCCGGTTGGAGTAGCCCCACTCATTGTCATACCAGGACACTAGCTTAAAAAAGTTACCCTTGAGTTCGATGCCAGCCCCGGCGTCGAAGATGCTGGAGTGGGGGTCGGTAACAAAGTCGGAGGAGACCACTGGATCCTCGGTGTAGGCGAGTACCCCGGTCATGGGTCCCTCAGCAGCGGCTTTCATCGCGGCACAGATCTCGCCGTAGCTGGTGATTTTCTCGGTGCGCACAGTGAGGTCGACGACCGACACATCCGGGGTAGGCACCCGAAAGGCCATGCCGGTGAGCTTGCCTTTCAGTTCTGGCAATACCAGGGTCACGGCTTTGGCCGCCCCAGTGGAAGCGGGAATGATATTTTGACCAGCCCCACGACCACCCCGTAGATCTTTCTTGCTGGGGCCATCTACCGTGGGTTGAGTGGCCGTACTGGCGTGGACGGTGGTCATCAACCCTTCCAGGAAGCCAAAGTTGTCGTGGATTACCTTGGCCACCGGCGCCAGACAGTTTGTAGTGCAGCTGGCATTGGAGACGATGGTATCGGTAGCCGGATTGAAGGTTTGATGGTTGACGCCCACTAGAAAGGTGGGAATTTTGTCGGGGTCTTTGGTCGGGGCCGAGAGTATTACCCGCTTGGCCCCAGCATCTAAATGGTTTTTGGCGCCATCGTACTTGGTAAACAGGCCAGTAGATTCCACCACATAGTCGACCCCGAAGTCGGCCCAGGGCAACTCAGCTGGGTTACGCATCGAGAGGCAGGGAATAAACTTGCCGTCCACCACGATGCCATTGTCTTTGGCCTCAACTTGCCCCTGGTAGCGACCATGGGTGGAGTCATATTTCAATAGATAGGCTAGATTCTCCGGAGGCACCAGATCGTTGATGCCGACAAAGTCGATGTTGGGATTTTTGATGGCAGCTCGGAACACTAAGCGACCGATGCGTCCGAAGCCATTAATTGCAACTTTCAAGGGTGCCATGCTGGATTAATCCTTCTGGGTAAGGTGTACTCACTCCATATGTAAATGGGAATTGCCAATCTATCAGAGGATTTACCCTTTTCTTTCAAGGTTTAGTTATCAATCTGTGAAGTTCTCGGGAGACTGCCGGTGAATACAACGAAAGGTCAGATTGATGCGAGGAGCTACCGGCTTGGTGGTTTTTGGCACCCGGTGCTGCCAGTGATGTTGGGTGGCAGCCGCCATGATCAGCAGACTGCCGGAAGCCAGGGTGAGGTCGAGTTTCGCTAGCTGGGGTTTGCTCTTGTGGCGCAGTACAAATCGCCGCGATCCCCCTAGGCTGAGAGAGGCAATCACTGGGTTGGGGCCGAGTTCTGGCTCATCGTCGCTATGCCAGCCCATGCTGTCGCGACCATGACGATAGTAGTTGAGCAACACGCTGTTGAAGGGGACTCCGGCCACGGATTCCAGGGCGGCTTTCAGGCGGGCCAGCGTCGGCGTCCAGGGCTGGGGGGCCATGGCGATGCCGGAGTAAGTGTAGGCGGCTCCTGGGTCTCCATACCAAGCGGTCAGTCGCGGCAGGGGATGGCGCTTACCGTAGAGGCTAATCCAATCCTGTCGCCAGGGGATGGTCTGCTGTAGATGCTCGAAGAGGCTGGGAGGATCAGATACCCACTGGGGATAGTAGAACAACTCTCCGTCGGGAAGCTGATGGCGTTGGCAGGGCTCGCTGTTGAGCATTAGGAGACTGGACATGGAACATGATGGGGTGAGCGGAGGACGGAGAGTGAAGAGTGAAGAGTGAAGAGTGAAGAGTGAAGAGTTCGTCCCGTTCGCGTCAGCGGCTCCGTAGGAGCAACGAAGTCGAGGGGTGGATAGGTGATGGGGAGAGGGGGAGAGGGGGAAGAAAGTAGGTAGCGTGGGTCGTTTTACTTAAGCGAGGGACGTTATGAGGGGTCAGGGAAGGACCCGCGGGGCGATGAGTTTTAAGTTTTGAGTTTTGAGTTCTCCCAGTGATGGTTGAATTCAACCCTCAACAGGCCAACGGTCAAAATTCCCTTTCCTGGCTCTGCTTTGGTCTACTCGTCAGGTAGAGGAGCCCCTTGCGTCCCCGCCGATGCGACGCGATCTTGAACGACCAACCGACAGGCCTTTCCGCAGGGTCCAGGGCAGTAGTTCGACTGCGCTCATTACAAGCGGTTCGCCCTGGTCGTAGGGGCTCCGGGGGGATCTCGTTCCCCCCGGGTGAGATCCTGGCTTGGAGCGATTAAGCGTGGTCTTATCGAGGTCTATCATTCCTGGTCGAGGAAGGCGATCTTTAACTGCTAATCGACAATCCCGATAGCGTGGCTCTAGCGCGGCAGCAAGGGGGTGGCGTGGGCTTTGAAGTTGGCTTTTACCAGGGCATTCACAGTGGCCTCCGGATCGTCGACACGGAATTGGGCGCCCAGGCGTACGAGTTGACGATTTTCATTTTGACCAATCATGGCTACCACTGGCACCCGGGCAAAGGCCGAGTCGGTACCTTGGTGGCTGCGGATGACGTTGCGCAGGCGATGTTGTTGCTCGATATCGGCGGCCGTCCGGGGTTCCATCTCTACCATCACTAGGCGCACAGTCTCGATGGGTTCGGCATCGTCGACGATGAGCTGCACCCGATCGTCACGGCGATCTACCTTGCCCCAGATCATCAGGCGGGCATCGGCAATGATGTGCTGGCCGATGCGCTCGAAGGAGCGGGGGAAGACAACTCCTTCGACCTGACCGGAGAGGTCTTCTAGTTGCACGATGGCCATGCGATCGCCTTTCTTAGTTACGACGGGTTTGACACTGGCCAACATGGCGATGGCACTGATGGTGGTGTTATCGGGTTGGGCCTCCAGATCGGCCAGGTTAATCGGGGCTAGCATCCGGGCCGGACGTTGCACTGTCTTGAGGGGATGGTCGGAGACGTAAAAGCCCAGGAGTTCTTTTTCCTGGCGCAGTTTTTCCTGGGGGTCGAAGTCAGGTACTAGGGGAGCACTGGGAGCAGTCTCATAGCCCCCCGGCGCCGCAATGCCCTCGTCACTGCCACCGCTGAACATGTCGAACAGATTGCCCTGCCCTACTTCTCGATCCCGGGCTCGTCCTTGGGCCCACTCCACCACGAACGGTAGGTCTTGCATGAGCTGGTTGCGATTGGCATTGAAGACATCCAACGCTCCAGAGAGAATCAAGGCTTCTAGGGCGCGGCGGTTGACGGCATGGAGGGAGATGCGATCGCATAACTCTGCTAGAGATTGAAAGGGACCATTCTCGTCCCGCTCCTGCAGAATGCACTCGATCGCCCCCAGTCCCACATTACGCACTGCCGAGAGGCCAAAGAGAATCTGCTGCCCTTCTGGGGTAAAGTCCACCCGCGATTTGTTGATATCCGGCGGCAACACCTCAATGCCCATGGCGACGCAGTTGGCGATGTGCATCTGCACCTTGTCCTGGTCACCGCTGTTGGCCGTCAACAGCGCCGCCATGTATTCCACCGGATAGTTGGCCTTCAGATAGGCGGTTTGGAAGGTAACGAAACCGTAGGCGGTGGAGTGGGATTTGTTAAAGCAATTGGAGGCCACCTGACCATTGGCCAGCAAGAAGTTGTGGTCTGGTTCAACGCCAATGTCATAGACCGGCTGTATCCCCAATGATTTTCGACGAATAATTTTGACCATTCTCTCCAACTCCTAAATCCGATTAACAATGCGTTAACTGTTAACGGTGAAACGCCTACATCCGCCAAGAATCTCACGCTGCGCTCTCCGTCAGGCTATGGACTTCCTCGCTAGCAAGGAAAGCGGCATATTCTAAGCACGCTGAAATATCCTCCACTTCAAGATAGGGATAAGCTTCTAGAACTTCTGTGGTTGACATGCCATTCGCTAATAAGCTCAATACTAGAGACACAGAAATACGCATGCCACGAATGCAGGCCCTTCCCCCCATAATTTCTGGATCAAAAGTTATTCGTTCAAACATCTTGAATTTTTCCACTTATATGAACGCCACTGTTTATCTTTTCGATCTAATCTTTGTTACGCCAATGCCATGAACTTGCCGAAACTGATTGATGTTTGTTTAACAATTCTCAACCATGGATCAAGCAGCCGTACTCAATGCCTCTAACTTCTCCGTGACTATTTGTTTCAAGATCTTCAAAATCGTTTCGGCCTCTAGCTTTTCGCTGTATTCCCGGGAGGGTTCCAGTTTCAGTGCTGGGCGATCGCTCTCCATTTCCATTACCTCAGCCCGCACAAATGTCCACACATCGGCAACGGTATAGCAGCCAAATGCCACTTGTGGATCGCGCTGATCTAGTTCCCAGTTCATGCGAGCAGCAGCTAAAAGCTGACCATAGAGTTGGTATTGAGGGTTTTGGGCTCCGATGCCGCGTTTAGCTTCAACCACTACCAAATAGGGCGCTTCAATCTCACCCGACAGCCCTTTTCCCAACACCCCATCAACTAAACCGGAAAGCTCGAAAGTTTTATAGGTTCCCTTTAAGGCGACTTCCGTCCAAGCCTGAACAAAATCTCGCTCTGCCAATACCAAAATCGGATAGATAGCCCGTGCCCAAACGGTGGCTTCATTCACAAGCTGAGTGCGATAGTTGACCAGCCGCGCCTGCACATCTTGTACCTGCCGCCGCTCATTGTCGCCCAGCTCTATTCCATCTACGTTCTTCATCCAAGAATCACTACTAATACCTTGTTCATCAATCCCGACAAGGGGTTTGAGGTCAGTCAGGGTGAGATTCGAAAATAGAAGCTGTTTCATAGCACGTCTCCTGAAAGAGTTATGCAATCGCAGGTGACGGCACGTCCACCTGCTTTAACTCTAGCCCCTGTTCAAAGATGTCGTTGATGGGCCGCATCTCCCCAGCGACAGTCATAAATTTGTGATCTGCCGTGGCTCGAATCGTAGTGCCATTGTCGAGCTGGTAGGCAAAAATTTCCTGATAGCCACGACGATGCCACTGGGCGATGGGCTGAGTATAGACAAAGCCATTGGCATCCACGCTGTAAACCTGGCATTCAATTTGCTGCTCAACGATTTTGCCGATCGCCAGCGGGCCGTACTCCACCGTCATCACCTCGGTGTCGTAGCTGAGGCAATACTCGGCAAACTTGACCATCTGATCCCAGAGTACCTCCACTGTCTTCTTGGGCACGCCATTATTGACTGCGCCCTCAATGAAGTGGCCCTTGTGCTTCTCCATCTCGGCCACTTTCTTCTTACCCATGGCCCGTCGCAGCAGATCCGCCTGCCCCAGGGAATAGCCCGCCATGTCCTGGGCAATTCTCATGATCTGCTCCTGGTAGACCATGATGCCGTAGGTCTCTTTTAAAATCGGCTGCAAAATCTCATGGGCATAGTCGATGGATTCCCGCCCGTGCTTGCGGTTGATGAACTTGGGAATCAACCCCGCATCCAAAGGTCCTGGGCGATACAGGGCCAAGACCGAGGAAATATCCTCCAGGCCCGAGGGCTTTAGGTCTCGCACGATCTGGCGCATGCCCGACGACTCCAGCTGGAAGATGCCCCCCAGATCCCCCTTCTCCAGTAACTTAAAGGCCTTGGGATCATCCATGGGCAAGTCATCGGGATCCACCTGTTGACCATGACTTTGCTCGATCAAGTCAACGGTCTTCTGAATCATGGTCAGGTTTTTTAGCCCCAGGAAGTCCATCTTCAGCAGGCCGATGGCCTCCACATCCTCCATGTAGTACTGGGTGATCACCTGACCGTCGTTGTTGCGCTGCAACGGCACAATCTCATCCAAGGGTTCCTTCGAAATTACTACCCCGGCCGCATGTACCCCAAAGGTCTTATTGGTGCCCTCGATCCGCATGGCCATATCGATCCAGCGGTGCACCTGGGGATCACTGTCATACTTCTGCTTAAATTCTGGGGCCGGTGTCTCATCCGAGATCATCACCTTCAGCTTCGCCGGTTTGCCCCGAGCCACCGGAATCAGCTTGGCCATGCGGTCGGCCTCACCGTAGGGAATATCCAGCACCCGGGCCACGTCCTTCAGCACCGCCTTCGAGGTCATGCGGTTGAAGGTGATGATTTGGGCAACCCGCTCTTCTCCGTAACGCTCGGTGACATACTTGATTACCTCATCCCGGCGCTCGATGCAGAAGTCGGTGTCAATATCCGGCATGGACTTGCGCTCTGGGTTCAAGAAGCGCTCAAATAGCAGCCCGTGGTGCACCGGATCGATGTTGGTAATGCCCATGGCATAGGCCACCAGGGAGCCTGCCGCCGAGCCCCGGCCCGGCCCCACCGGAATCTTATTGTCTCGGGCAAAGCGAATATAGTCCCAGACCACCAAAAAGTAGGTAGGGAAGCCCATCTGGATCATCAGCTGGATCTCGTACTCCAGCCGCTCTCGATAGACTGGGTCCACCTCGCCATAGCGGGAGACCTTCATCCGCTTCACCAGGCCTTCCTTAGCCACGTGAGCCATATAGTCTTCTGCTCCCTCAAACCCCTCTGGAATTGGGAAGTCAGGAATGCGGGGCTGCCCCAGGATGTCGGTGTACTCCTCCACCTTGTCGGCCACCTCCAGGGTGGTATGAATGGCTTCGTCGATCACCTCGTCGCTCAGGTGATCGCGAAACAACTGCCGCATCTCATCGGCGGATTTCAGGTACTCGGTGCCGCTATAGCGCAGCCGCTTATCTTCGGTCAGCAGCTTGCCCGTCTGGATGCAGAGGAGGGCGTCGTGGGCCTCCACATCGTTGCAAGAGATGTAATGGGAGTCGTTGGTGCAGATGATTTTAATGTCTAATTCCCGGGCAATCTTGACCAGTTCCACATTGACGATGCGGTCTTCCGGGGAGCCATGGTCTTGGATTTCTAGGTAATAGTCGTCGCCGCAGCGGTCTTTATACCATTGAGCCACCCGCCGGGCTACGTCGGGACGCTTCTGCAGAATCGCCTGGGGCACTTCGCCCCCCAAGCAGGCGCTGGTGACGATCAACCCTTCGTGGTATTGCTCTAGCAGCTCTTTGTTAATACAGGGGCGGGAGAAGATGCCCTTGCCTTGTACCCCTTGCAGATGGGATATGGTAGTCAGCTTCACTAGGTTCTTGTAACCCTGGGTATTTTTAGCCAGCACCACCTGGTGATAGCGGGGCCGCCGCTGCTGCTGAGTGATGTCGCCATTGATGATGTACATCTCGTTGCCGATGATCGGCTTGATGCCTTTGCCTTTGCACAGCTTCAGGATCTCAATGGCCCCGTACATGACTCCGTGATCGGTGAGGGCAATGGCTGGCATGCCAAGCTCTACGGCCCGGTCAACCAATTGGGGCAGTTGGCTGGCCCCGTCGAGCAGGCTGTAGTTGCTGTGAATGTGCAGGCCGACAAAGGACATGATGAGGAGTCTGTCTATAGTTCAAATTTACTAGGCTGACCCAGTTCTCGCCCACCGTAGGTTGCCTGAGCGGACTAGGCTGCTCCTAAGGGTAGCGGATTTGCTCCTCTATATCTAGTCGATTTGTCGACGTTTTGGCGAATAATCCCCCACATATAGGCGATCGCAACTCGGAGTATCTCGTTCCATTTGGGATGCCTGCCCACCAGACTGGGGCTGACAAGCAAGATGCGATCGCATGGCTCCTACCCCACTCCCGAGTGTTGTCAACAAGCAGGTCTATCTAAAAGCTGAAACAGCAAAGCCCCTGGCTTGCCAGGGGCAGAGGGAGTTATCAGTCGGACGCATTCGGGGACATATCCATAGTATGCAAAGTCCAGGTAAACAGACGGTAAAGCTTTAGCGGGCGAGGCTGAGAGGCATATGATAATCCCGCCAAAAAAAGCCCTCCGTAGTAAGCGGAGGGCTGTTCTGTTCGTTTAGTAAAGGAGCCATAACCGAGGTCTAGGGTTAGTATTCCCGAGGTGGCCAAGGTAATCATCGTAGGGCTTTGCGTTGTCTGGCGAGTTTCCAATTATTTATCAGCTCTGATTGATGCAAATCTAACCATTCCAGCACCATTCTCAGGGCTCGCTTCGACATCTTTCCCTCTACTAACCCGGTCTCTATTGCTACGATAACTTCCTGGTCCTGATAGCGAGCATGGAAGTGAGGTGGCTGATGGTCATTGTAATTCGATGAAAATGACTATTCCGTAGAACCAGCTGATTGTAGGCACTATCTTTTTTACTAAAACCATCAGGGGCTTCGTCAAGTCAGAGCAGCTACCGGATGGTCTGCCAGCACCTTAGCCAGGTATTGCCCAGTGTAGGAGTGGGGCTGCTGGGCCAGCTCTTCTGGAGTACCGACGGCGATGACTTCACCGCCATGCTCACCGCCCTCCGGTCCCAGGTCGATGACCCAGTCGGCACAGCGAATCACATCCAGGTTGTGCTCGATCATCAGCACCGAGTTGCCCTTATTCACCAGGCGCTGCACCACATCCAACAGCTTGTGCACATCGTAAAAAGACAGGCCGGTGGTGGGTTCGTCGATCAAATAAAGGGTCTTGCCGGTGGCGCGGCGGGCCAGTTCCGAGGCCAGCTTCATCCGCTGCGCCTCGCCTCCAGAGAGGGTGGGGGCCGTCTGCCCCAGGCGAATATAGCCCAGGCCCACATCCACCATGGTCTGTAGTCGGCTGGCCGCCTTGGGAATATTCTGGAAAAAGTCCAGGGCTTCTTCTGCCGTCATGTTGAGTACATCGGCAATGGTGCGGTCCTTATATGTCACCTGCAGGGTCTCCCGGTTATAGCGGGCCCCTTTGCAGACTTCGCACTGCACGTAGACATCCGGCAGGAAGTTCATCTCGATCACATTCACGCCCTGGCCGCTGCAGGCTTCGCAGCGTCCCCCCTTGACGTTGAACGAAAACTGCCCCGCCTTGTAGCCGCGGGCCTTAGCCTCGATGGTTTCGGTGAAGAGGTTGCGGATGACGTCGAACACTCCAGTGTAGGTGGCCGGATTAGAGCGGGGTGTGCGGCCAATGGGGGATTGGTCGATGACGATGACTTTATCCAGGGCCTTGAGTCCCGAGAGCTTGTCTAGATCTTTCGGAAAGGGGACTTTGCTGCCGAAGTGGTGCTGCAGGGCCGGGTAGAGCAAGTTGTTCACCAGGGTAGACTTGCCGGAGCCCGAGACCCCAGTCACACAGACGAACTGCCCCAACGGAATCTCCACGTCGATATGCTTCAGGTTGTTGCGACGGGCCCCGTGGAGTTTCAGGCTGCGGCGATTGCCGGGCCGCCGCTGGGCTGGGGTGGGAATCACCAAGCGCCGGGCCAGATAGGCCCCAGTCACAGAATCTGCAGCCTGAGTCAGGTCGTCGATATGGCCTTGGACCACGATGTGGCCGCCGTGGATACCAGCACCGGGACCAATATCCACTAGGTGGTCGGCAGCCCGAATGGTGTCTTCATCGTGCTCCACCACGATCAGGGTATTGCCCAGATCCCGCAGCCGGGTCAGGGTGCGCAACAGGCGGTCATTGTCACGCTGGTGCAAGCCGATGCTGGGCTCGTCTAGGACATAGAGGACGCCGGTGAGGCCGGAGCCAATCTGGGTGGCTAGGCGAATACGCTGGGCCTCGCCGCCGGAGAGGGACATGGCGGTGCGGTGTAGGGTCAGATAGTCGAGGCCTACGTCGATGAGGAATTGTAGCCGGGCCTTGATTTCCTTTAGCACTAGTTCACCGATCTGGCGTTGGCGCCAGGATAGTAGCGGCGTTCCCTCATCACCGGCCAGGGTCTTGATCCGCTCCAGGCATTTGCGAATGGAGACGTTGGTCAGATCGAGCACATTGTAAGGGCCCATGCGTACGGCCAGGGATTCGGGCTTGAGCCGGGCTCCCTGACACACGTCACAGGGCTGATCGATCAAGTATTTTTCCAGCTTTTGCTTGTAGAGTTCGGAGCTGGCATCGCGATACTGGCGCTCTAAGATGGGCAGCACCCCTTCATAGCGCCGTTCATAGCCTTTGCGATCCCGATAGCGGGAGTCGGTTTCGATGTAGATCTTCTCGTCGCAGCCGTAGAGTACGATCTGCTGCTGCTCCTGGGTCAGCTGTTCCCAGGGGGTTTGAATCTGGAAGCCAAAGGCCTGGCCAACGCTGTAGAGCAGCGAGAAATAATAGGTGTTGTCCTTTTCCGACCAGGGGGCAATAGCGGCGTAGACCGGCAGTTTGGGATCGGGCACCACTAGATCGGCGGCGAAGGTGGGTAAGTTGCCCAAGCCATGGCAATGGGGACAGGCGCCGTAGGGGGAGTTGAAGGAGAACAGCCGTGGCGACAGCTCTTCCATGACGGCCCCGTGTTCCGGGCAAGCGAAGTTCTCCGAGAAGACCAACTCCGGCGGTAGGCCATAGGATGCTTCCCCTTCTGCCGCCTGGGGCAGTGAGTCAGACAGAGATTGAGATCGCAGCGGCACCACCTTAGACTCGCCAGACTGCCCCGCTTGAGCCCGATTGCGGTCTGGCAAAACGTCGATGACGGCAATGCCACTGGAGCGCTTCAGGCAGGTGGCCAGGGAGTCAGCCAGCCGCTCTTGCAGCCCTGGCTTTTTCACCAGTCGGTCTACCACTACTTCGATGGTGTGGGCCTGGTTTTTGTCCAGCTCGATGGCATCGGTGAGGTCACGGATGTCGCCGTTGACCCGGACTCGCACAAATCCCTCCGAGGCCAGAGCGGACAGCAGCTTCTTGTGGGTGCCCTTCTTGCCCCGCACCACCGGGGCCAACAGCTGAAACCGGGTGCCGTCTGGCAATTCCAGCACCCGGTCGATCATCTGGTCGATGGTCTGGGGGGCGATGCTGCGATCGCATCGGGGACAGTGGGGCTCCCCGGCTCGGCCAAACAGCAACCGCAAATAGTCATAGATCTCCGTCACCGTACCCACCGTAGAGCGGGGGTTATGGGAGGTGGACTTCTGGTCGATGGAAATGGCCGGGCTCAGCCCCTCGATGGCATCGACATCGGGCTTGTCCACCTGGCCCAAAAACTGGCGGGCATAGGCACTGAGGGACTCCACATAGCGTCGCTGCCCCTCGGCAAAAATCGTATCGAAGGCTAGGGACGACTTGCCGGAGCCTGATACCCCCGTAAACACAATCAGCTGATTCCGGGGCAGATCCAGGTCAATATCTTTGAGATTGTGTTGTCGCGCCCCCCGTACCCGGATCACATTATCATCATCAGGAGAGGCGGGCCGACCCAGCACTCGTTGCCGCCACTGCCCTACCGTTGTGGGCCTGGTCTAGAAGAGAATCGCGCTGGGGCATAGCCGCTCAAGGGATGGATCTAGCATCGTAGGCAATACAGTTCTTAATATAGTAGCCCGCTCACGGAAAGCAAGGGGAATCTGTTCTCCGCAGCAGTAAGTTGGCGCCAGTGCGGAAATGGACAGTCTCCCGTTGAAGATCCTCTGATGCCTGGCGGCAAAGCGGCTGATTCACAGTCCCTATGGCGATCCTATAGACACGCCACGTCCCTGGGGATCTGGGAAATCCCATGGCCAGCTCCTTGATGGCCAATGATGGCGCCATCAGCATCTACTGTGTAAGAAAAGTCAGGGGCATCTTCAGGCCCAGGCGGAATGAGTCTCTCCGTCTGCCTGTCTATCAGTAACCAGTCAGTGTACTAATCCGCCGGTTGGGTAGCGTTTAGCCTAGGCGCGCTTTCCCAGGGTTAACGTTGTCTAACCCAGGCAACCATTTGTGACCGCCAAGGAGTCTACCATGTCGTCCGGTCGCCATGCTCATCTACCTGGGAGCCGCCGCCAGGGACTACTGATCACAGCCTTGTCCTTGGCCCCCTCCCAGCTCATCGGCAGTGCGTTCAATATTTGGTACAACCTCAGCCATATTCAACCGCTGCTGACCCCGGTCCAGCATCAGGTGTTTCAAGAGGCGATTGGGGTCTTTAATCTGACGGTGTATCCCGCCGCCATGGTCTTTTGGTTCTGGCTGTTTTTCTCCCTGCGGCCCGTGGCTAGTCGTCTGCTGGCGGATCAGCCGGTACCGCCTGCCCGACTGATGGCGGCCCAACGGCGGGTGATCAACCTACCCTGGTTGTCCATGCTGGTGGCTGGGATTGGCTGGCTCTTATGTATCCCGGTGTTTCTGACGGTGCTAGAGCGGACCGCTGACCCCTTGGCCCCCCAGGTGTGGATTCACCTGCCCATTTCCATCTTGATTTCCACGGTGATTGCCCTCACCCACGGCAGCTTCACCATCGACCTCCTCAGCCAACGGTTGCTCTATCCCCTCTTTTTTCGCCAGGCCCATCCGGCTGAGATTCCCGGGGCCTATCCCCTCACCCTGAAAAATCGCATTACCTTCTGGGCGGTCTCCGCCAGCATCTGCCCCATTGCTTCCTTGTTGTTGCTGGAGTTTGTGCCCAATGCCAACAATATGGGGTCGTTTTCTCTGTTGGTGGGGCTGTTGGGCATGGGGTTTAGCCTGGTCAGTGCCTGGATGCTGTCTCAGCTGGTGGTGGAGCCGGTGGACATGCTGCAGGATGCGGCTAAACGGGTTGCCCAGGGTGATTTAACGGTGCAAATTACCCAACCCCGGGGGGATGAGTTCGGCACCTTAATCGATGCCTTCAATGCCATGGTGACGGAACTGCGAGACAAGCAGCATCTGTTGGAAACCTTCGGCCGCCATGTGGGAGAACAGGCGGCCCGGCAGATTCTGCAGCAGGATCCGGGGTTGGGAGGGACCGAACAGGTGCTGACGGTGATGTTTGCCGATCTGCGAAACTTTACCGCCCGCTGCAATCACAGTACCCCCCAGGAGATCGTGGCCCTACTCAACCTCTTCTTGGCTGACATGGTGGAGATCGTGGAGCACCAGCATGGGGGCATGGTGAATAAGTTTCTGGGGGATGGGTTTATGGCCCTATTCGGCGTGGGGGAGCCGGACGGCGACCATGCTGCCCGTGCGATCGCATCGGGTCAAGCCATGCTGGGCAGTTTAGAACAGCTGAATCGAATCTTGGCCGAGAAAAACATCGCGCCGCTGGCCATTGGCATCGGCCTGCACACCGGCCCGGCAGTGGTGGGGAGCATTGGCTCCCCCCAGCGGTTAGAATACACCGCCATCGGCAGCACGGTGAATATTGCCTCTCGGGTAGAAAGCCTGACCAAGACCGTTGGCTATCCCCTGCTGTTCACCGCCGCCACCCGTGTCGCCCTGCCCGCGGATATACCCCTGCAGGCCCTGCCCCCCCAGCCAGTGCGGGGGTTAGATCAGCCGCTGCCGGTGTTCTCCCTGACCCAGTCGGTACGCCTGGACAGGAGTGCCCCTGGCACAGCGAAGGGTAATAGGTCCGGTGAGTCTGGTGCTTAGCCCTTAAAGACATCCCGGGTAAATAGCACCAATACGGCTCCGAACACCATAGCGGCAAGTGCAAAATCCATCGACTCCTCCTTAAATCGCAATCAGTGACAAATAGGTGCATCAACGGTGACGACGGTAGCGCTATATCTAACCAAACCCCTTCCTGAGGTTAAGACTGCCGCAGCACTCCAGATCAGTGCATCTCAGAGGCCTTAGCAAAGCCTTCGTAGTCCCGCTGCGCTTTCTTTACCCAGGCCGTCATGCACCTAAATTCAGCCTAGCCGGATCCTCAAGGTTTCTTATGGGGGGCCAAGCCCATCTCCCTATCCCCACCCCCCCCTGGGCATAGAAACCCAGAGCACTTTAGCAGTATGGTCATGCTGTCATCCATGACAGACATGACAGATTGAATTCATGACAGATTGAGAGGAGAGGATCACCACCATGGCTTACCAACTACCGGCCCTGCCCTACGACTACAGTGCCTTAGAACCCTACATTTCTAAGACCACCCTAGAGTTCCATCACGACAAACATCACGCCGCCTATGTGACCAAGTTCAACAATGCGGTAGCGGCAACAGAATTAGCCAGCCAGCCCATTGAGCAGGTGATTAAAACTGTGGCCAAAGATCCCACCAAGACAGGGATTTTCAATAATGCCGCCCAAGCCTGGAATCATACCTTTTACTGGAACAGCATGACCCCCGGTGGCAGTCAGCCCAGTGGCAAATTAGCCGAGAAAATTGAGACTGATTTCGGCAGTTTTGACCAGTGTGTCGAGGCCTTTAAAACAGCCGCCGCCACCCAATTTGGCAGCGGCTGGGCCTGGCTGGTGCTAGAGGATGGCCAGCTCAAGGTAACCAAAACGGCCAATGCCGACAATCCCCTTACCCATAATCAAGTGCCCCTGTTAACCATGGATGTGTGGGAACACGCCTATTATTTGGATTATCAAAACAGACGGCCCGACTACATCCAGACCTTTCTACAGCATCTGGTCAATTGGGACTTTGCTGCTGAAAATCTGGCAGCGGCCCAATAATTACCATGATTCTAGACCCTGACTATCCCCATATTGTCCTCACCTTCACCTACCGAGGTTGGTGTATTCAGATCGACCAGGGGGAATGGGACGGCGAGGTCACCTATGGTGCCTGGGCTAATCATGACCAGGGCTGTGCGGTGGCCGTCCCCTATGCCCGCTCCCGCACCGAGGCCGTGCTGCAAGCCAAGCAATGGGTGAATCGCCGCCTGCAGGGGATGCAGTCGTCCCAGTAATGTTAGGGGGCTGGTGCCATCGTCAGGACCAGATTCCGGTAGCCCTTGGCGTACAATAGCTTCGCTGCAGGAGGTCACGACTATGGGCTACTTTCGACCTGCCATTGAGGCCATGACCGGCTATGTGCCAGGGGAACAGCCGCCGCCGGGGACGCCGGTGATCAAGCTCAACACCAATGAAAATCCCTATCCGCCGTCTCCCCAGGCCATGGCAGTGCTGCACAGCCTGGATAGTGAGTGGTTGCGGCGCTATCCCGATCCCTATGGCCGTGAGGTGCGCCAGGCCGTGAGTCAGGGGCTGCAGGTACCAGAAGATTGGGTCATTGTTACCAACGGCAGCGATGATCTGCTCAATATTTTGATTCGGGCCTGTGCCGAAGGCCACAGCCGCCCCGTTGCCTATCCCACCCCCACCTATGTGCTCTACCGCACTCTGGCGGCCCTGCAACCGGCCCAGGTGATCGAGATCCCCTACCCAGAGAACTATCGACTACCGCTCGACGAGCTCGTTGCCGCCCAAGCCGCCGTCACCCTGATCGCCAGCCCCAACAGCCCCTCCGGCCACAGTGTTCCTGTGGTTGATCTGGGCCGACTAGCCCAGCGGTTGTCGGGGATCTTGGCCATTGACGAAGCCTATGTGGACTTCGCCGACACCTCAGCCCTAGAGTTAGTGCAGCAGCATGCCAATGTTCTGCTGCTGCGCACCCTATCCAAGGGCTATGGCCTAGCCGGGCTGCGGCTGGGGTTCGGCCTGGCTCAACCGGAGTTAATCGCGGGTCTGTTTAAAGTGAAAGACAGCTACACCGTCGATGCCGTGGCCATGGCCGTCGGTGCCGCTGCCCTGCGAGACCAAGCTTATAAGGATCAACGAGCCAAGCAGATCAAGGCCAGCCGCACCCGCCTAATCCGGGAGCTGCGACGCTTGGGCTTCACCGTCCCCGACTCCCAGGGCAATTTTGTCTTGGCCACCGTTCCTATGGGATCTGCCCAGGCCTTGACCCAGGCCCTGAAGCAGCGGGGCATTCTAGTGCGATACTTTAACCAACCGGGCCTGGATGACAAGCTGCGGATTACCATTGGCACCGAGGCGCAAAATCAACAGTTGCTGGAGATCTTGCAGGCATTGTTGGCCAATGCCCATTCCCTCAATTGACGCGATTCCCTATTTATAGCGTTGGCCAGTCAGCTGAGGACATAGCTGATCGCCCAATAGCCTAGCCTAGGAAGGCTGACTGGCTCGCCACCGCACACAGCATGATGGCGGTGGCTATAACGACAGGGGCGCGAGCGGCTTCCCATCCCAGTAGAGCAGCCTTGCGATCTAGGCCCCAGCGGTAGCCTCCCAAGGCCCCCGATTCTCGAATCACCCGATGGCAGGGAATCAAATAGGCAATGGGGTTGCGACCGATGGCACTGCCCACGGCCTGGCAAGCGGTGGGGCGACCGATGAGGGCGGCCACGGTGCCATAGGTCACTAGCCCTCCCGGCGGAATCTGCAGCAAGGCTTGCCACACCTGCACTTGGAAGTTGGTGCCCCGTACCAGCAGCGGCAGGGGACGGGGGAGAGACGAATGGTCATCGGGGGGGCGATGGCCCTTCAGGGCTGCTCCAGCCCCTCTAGGATGGCTTAGCCGACCATCGCCTCCCCAGGGAATCTGGCTCCAGCAGAGCCTGACTGCATCATCGTCTCGAATCAGAGTTGCCTGGGGCCAAGCCTGGCCCAGACCAGCCACGGCCTGGGTCACCTCATCAGCGAACTGGAGATGGCAAATCCCCCGGTCCGTGATCCCCATCAAGGCTAAGCCCACAGGCGTGGCATGCATACCGTAGTAAATCTGTAACCCCTGGCCCTTACCCTTGGCCTCACCCGGGGTCATGGCCTGCAGCGTCACAAACAGATCGTGGAGTCGGCCTGGCCCCGACAGCCCCACCTCCTGGCTCAGGTGTAACAGGCTCTGGGTGTTAGCCAGGCGAGCCTTAGCGGCTTCCAGGGTGAGGCAGCGCAGAAACCGCTTGGGACTGAGCCCGACCCAGCGAGTGAAGAGCCGCTGAAAGTGATACTCGCTCAAGTTGACCTGGGCAGCAATGGTGGCTAGATCAGGCTGTTCATGGCGATGCTCGACCATGAAGTGAATAGCCCGGGCCATGGCAGCATAGGTATCTGAGTGGGTGGCTGTGGAGTCGTCCGTGAGTTCAGTGACCATAAGGGTTGCAAGAACCGATGGCTTTACTTTACCTAGGCCATCACCACGACACCACCCGATTCTTGCCAAGTGTGTTCTCCCCATTTCCCCCTTCAACCCCTTCAACTTCTTCCTCTGAGACCACGAGCTTGTGTGTTACACTGATGAATCGTGGATAGGCGGGTCGGTGCCCGAGTGGTTAATGGGGGCGGACTGTAAATCCGCTGGCTATGCCTACGCTGGTTCGAATCCAGCCCGGCCCATCCACATCGCTGCCCATGTAGCTCAGTGGTAGAGCACACCCTTGGTAAGGGTGAGGTCACGAGTTCAATCCTCGTCATGGGCTCTGGATTCAACCATCCTCTGAGTCAGATAAACCGGATATCGGATCAGGAGACGGAGGTCATGGCCGGGGAGTATTGGTAGTACTCGCAGTACCAGCGGACGAATCGCTCGATGCCGGCTTCGATGGGGGTGTTGGGCTGAAAGCCGACGGCTCGCATCAGATCGTCCACATCGGCGTAGGTGGTGGGTACATCTCCCGGTTGCATCGGCTTCATGATTTTTTGGGCGGGCTTGCCCATGGCGGCTTCAATCACCTCAATGAAGCGAAGTAGCTCTACGGGTTGATGATTGCCGATGTTATAGACCTGGTAAGGGGCTCGGCTGTTGAGGCTGTCGGCGGCGATGGGGGGTGGGGGGGTGCCCATGACTCGCACCACGCCTTCGACGACGTCGTCGATATAGGTGAAATCCCGCTGCATCTGGCCGTGATTATAAACTTCGATGGGGTGTCCCTTTGCGATCGCATCCACAAACTTGAAATAGGCCATATCGGGCCGACCCCAAGGGCCATAGACCGTGAAGAAGCGCAGGCCTGTGGTGGGGATCTGGTAGAGATGACTGTAGGCATGGGCCATCAGCTCATTGGCCTTTTTGGTAGCGGCATAGAGCGAGACCGGGTGATCTACGGCATCGCTGACGGAGAAGGGCACCTTGCGATTGGCCCCGTAGATGGAACTGGACGAGGCATAGACCAGGTGCGCCACCTGCCCGTGGCGGCAGCCCTCCAGGATATTCAAAAACCCTGAGAGATTGCTGTCGCCGTAGGCAAAGGGATTACTGAGGGAATAGCGCACCCCGGCTTGGGCGGCCATGTGCAAGACATAGTCGAAGGACTGGGTCTGGAATAACTGCTGCATGCCTTCGCGGTTGGCTAGGTCCAGCTTTTCAAAGGTAAAGCCGGGATAGGGGGTGAGCTGGGCGATGCGATCGCGCTTGAGCCGCACATCGTAGTAATCATTGAGATTATCGATGCCATACACCTGCACTCCATCTGCCAGTAACCGTTGGGCTAAGAAAAATCCGATAAACCCCGCTACCCCAGTCACCAATACTTGCATATCTGCAGTTGCCCCTTGTCATGCCAACTTCTACCACAGCTTACTTCCTGAAGCAGTTTCCCCAGGCAGCTCCTGCCTACTATAGGCTAGGCGCTTAGCTCTAAGCTCATCCTGCCAGTAGCTTCATAAACTCTTGACTCTCAGCATTCAGATTATCAGCCCAGCCACTGACTGAATAAACGGGTGTTCACAAAGTCCTGGTCGTCCTTCCTGGACTCAATAGATCACCGTTTTCATGGGGGATTCTTCAACAGTGCGAGGATGCCATAGCCGCATGATTCCTACTACAGAATTCAGCCGTTTGCACAGACATCTTTCAGATAGGACACGCCTAGATCCTCAGCCGATGAATAATAGCCGAACGTCTGCCGCAGTCTACTAGGATCGCCTTTCAATATCAGTGCTACGATCAATGCGACACAAAACGACAAAACGCAAAAAGACGCGAAGAAGGACGTAGCAGTACATGCAAGAAATTGAGAGGTTGATATCCTTCGATGGGCGGGATATTCGACTCACGATTGGTTTACTGGCACCTCAGGCTGGTGGTTCGGTATTAATGCAAGCGGGTGACACCGCCGTTCTAGTCACCGCCACCCGCTCTTCAGGCCGAGAGGGAATTGATTTTCTACCCCTATTAGTCGACTACGAAGAACGGCTCTATGCCGCTGGTCGGATTCCAGGTGGTTTTCTGCGCCGGGAAGGGCGCCCTCCCGAGCGGGCGACTTTGGTCAGTCGCCTAATCGATCGTCCCATGCGCCCCCTGTTTCCCCAATGGTTGCGGGACGACATCCAGATCGTGGCGACCACCCTGTCGATGGATGAACAAGTCCCCCCAGATGTATTGGCCGCCACTGGTGCATCGGTGGCCGTGCTCATGGCCCAGATTCCATTCAATGGTCCTATGGCAGCTGTGCGGGTGGGCTTGATGGGCGACGACTTCATCATCAACCCCACTTACCATGAGATGGAGAACGGCGATCTTGATCTGGTCATTGCCGGCTCTCCTGATGGTGTGATCATGGTGGAGGCGGGAGCCAATCAGCTGCCGGAGCAGGACGTCATCGAAGCCATCGACTTTGGTTACGAAGTGGTCCAAGACATCATCAAAACTCAACAGAGTTGGTTGGATGAGTTGGGCCTCGAGATCGTCAAGGAAGCCCCTCCGGAACCGGCTCCTGAATTAGAGAACTACCTCAGCGAGAAGGCTACGGCCCCCATCAAAGAGGTGCTGAAACAGTTTGATCTCACCAAGACCGAGCGAGATAACAAACTCGATGCCATTAAGGATGACATTGCCGCCACCATTGAGGAGCTACCCGAGGATGATCCGGTCCGGGAAGCGGTGACTATCAATGCCAAAGCCCTGGGCAACACCTACAAGACTGTGACCAAGAAGTTGATGCGCCAGCAGATTGTCGAAGAAGGGGTGCGGGTTGACGGGCGTAAGTTGGACGAAGTCCGCCCGATCCGTTGCCAGGTAGGGCTGTTACCGCGACGAGTCCATGGCAGCGGTCTGTTTCAGCGAGGATTAACTCAGGTGTTATCCATTGCCACCCTAGGAACCCCTGGGGATGCCCAGATGATGGATGATTTACACCCCGAGGAAGAAAAGCGGTATCTGCACCATTACAACTTCCCTCCCTATTCTGTCGGCGAAACCCGCCCCATGCGGTCCCCAGGACGGCGTGAAATCGGCCACGGGGCCTTAGCTGAGCGGGCGTTGGTGCCTATATTGCCGCCCCAGGAAGATTTCTCCTATGTGATTCGGGTCGTTTCAGAGGTGCTGTCGTCCAATGGCTCGACTTCCATGGGGTCAGTGTGTGGTTCAACCCTAGCTCTTATGGACGCTGGGGTTCCCATTAGCAAGCCTGTCAGCGGGGCAGCTATGGGCCTGATCAAAGAAGGAGATGAGGTCCGCATTCTCACCGACATTCAGGGCATCGAAGACTTCTTAGGGGATATGGATTTCAAGGTGGCCGGCACCGACAGCGGCATCACGGCCCTGCAGATGGATATGAAGATCACCGGACTATCGGTGGATATCATTGCCAATGCCATTCAGCAGGCCCGCCCAGCCCGGCTGCACATCTTAGAGAAGATGTTGGAGGCCATCGATAAGCCCCGCACTGAACTATCGCCCTTTGCGCCTCGACTGATCTCCTTCAAGATCGATCCGGAGCAAATTGGGGCGGTGATCGGTCCCGGTGGTAAGAAAATCAAGGGCATCACCGAAGAGACCGGGGCTAAGGTAGACATTGCCGACGATGGTACGGTTACGGTCTCTGCCCTTGAGTCTGAGAAAGCCTTGAAGGCGAAAGCCCTGATTGAGGCGATTACCCATCGACCTTCGGCGGGAGATGTCTACGCCGGTAAGGTCACCCGCGTCATTCCCATTGGGGCCTTTGTTGAATTTATGCCTGGCCAGGAAGGCATGATTCATATTTCCCAATTGGCTGACTATCGGGTCAAGAAGGTAGAGGACGAGGTGAACGTCGGTGATGATGTCATCGTCAAAGTACGCGAGATCGATAGCCGTGGTCGCATCAACCTCACTCGCCCCTCAACATCCACCCCGATGAGGCGGCGGCGGCTCGGACGGCTGCCGCTACCCTGCAGTAGGCAGTAGGAGAATCGATGAGTAGGGGGAGGGGGAGAGTAAGGGAGATCAAACGGGAAAAGGCCCATTTCTCCCCTCTACCCCCCATCCACCTACCCTTTTCCCGCCAATAATTTCGTAGCACCGCCCATCCTCTGACAGTAGCTCTAAGTCCGCAATTTGCCACTCCGCTGTTTTGCTATGGCGTCTGATTTAGAAGCTCCCTGAGCCAGGCATTATCCTCTGGAGCCATCGCCGGAACAGGGCTTTGTTCATAATCCAGCACCAGGTCTCGCTTATACAAATAAGCATCACGTCCTCGACCGGGTCGCTTATTCGCAGGCGATAGTACGTCAATCACTGTAATCACCTGCTGGGTAGCCACTTCCCGCACTTCCAGATACCCCTCTTGCACTTCTAAGGGCATTGGCAACATGACCGAGATCGGCTGAGTTGGCGGTGTGGCCAAGGCTACCGGTGGCGGATTGTTAGGGGTTGTTTTGGCATGACTCACAGCAGCATTGGGAATACCAATCAGCAGGGCATCTTCGTCTGTGCCTTCACTACACTGAACACAGAACTGTCAGGGCCTGAGTGCTATGCCGTCGCCCTTTCCTGGAATGGATCCCTACTTAGAAGCCCCTAACCTGTGGCCAGAAGTTCACAGTCGGCTGATTGTGGGGATGGCCGATACTCTGGGGCCAATGCTGTTGCCTGACTATTATGTGGCGATCGAGCAGCGCACCTATCTCAATACACCAACCGATAATGTGCTGGTCGGCATTCCCGATGTGTCAGTCGTCGCTCAACGCGATCGCACAACGTCCCCGTCAACCGGCAGCGTCGCCACCGTGTCGCCTTCGGATCACCCCCAAACAGTGACCATTCCGTTGGCAGAAGAGGTGCGTGAGCGCTACTTAGAAATTCGAGAAACCAGCACCGGAAGAGTCATTACTGCCATTGAGCTACTGTCGCCGACGAATAAACGTCCAGGCGAAGGGCGCGATGCCTACCTGCACAAACGCCAGCAAGTCCTCAGTAGCGCCAGTCACCTAGTCGAAATTGATCTGTTAAGGGCAGGAATGGCGCTGCCAATCGAGGATGTGAAGACGGCTACCCATTACCGTATTCTGGTCAGCCGCAGTGAAACTCGTCCTCAAGCTCAACTCTATGGGTTTAACCTACCCGATCCCATTCCCGCTGTTCCTATCCCGCTTAAAGCTGGGGGTGATGAATCCGCCCTAAACCTGAAGCCGATTGTAGACACCCTGTACGATCGCGCTGGCTATGCCCTCCGCATTGATCTGGATACAATGCCACTTGGCACGACCGCTGAGGAACAAACCTGGATTCGCCAAATCCTTGCCCATACCTAGGATGATCTAGTTGAGGTAGACATCAACCGTCTCGGTGATAGGTGTTGTGCTCTAGTGTAATCGTTCCAAAAACGAGAAGAGCCCTGGACGAAATGCCCAGGGCTCGACGACAAAGAGTATTATGAGGCGTTAGCGGTAGCGCTGCCAGAAGTCGAGTTGCGCCCGCAGGGCTGACCGCTCTTCGTCGCTGCTGGCATACTTGAGGCGGTGGCGTAGTTCTTCTAGGTTCTGACGTCGCCGTAGGGCATCGTGGTTAGGTCTGTGCATGGCTGGCTCCTGTTGGTCAATGACATCGCAGGCAGTCAAGGTGGAGGCACTACCCGCATAACTATTCTATATTTTTTCAGTATCAACCACTACCGTTTTGTCAAAACATCAGGATTTGTTTAGCCCTTATTGCGGACGAGGCATGGTCATCCTATTTTTAAGTGCACTCCTCTTCGGGGGATTGCTATGGCTGCCGTTGCCTCCCCTGTCCTTTCCCTTGGTGGCACCAGCCATGGCCCAGGCTAATATTACGACGCCCTCCGAGGCCCTAGCGCGGCTCTTTACCCAACCATTGCTGCAAGCAGAGTGGTTCTCGCCGTCATTCTTACGGCAGATATCTCTGGCCCAGATGGAGTCTGTGATTGGGCAGTTAACGGAAACCCTGGGAGCGTTTCAGGGGGTGGAGGCCGCCGCCGATCACTGGGTGGTCGTGTTCGATGGCGGTCGGGTGACGACTCGCCTTGCCCTGGATCAGCAGGGCCGGATTCAAGGGCTGGTGTTTGAGCCCCCCGATCAGCCCATTTCCCCGGCAGAGATGGTGCAGGCGATGCAGGCGTTCCCAGGAGAAGCCCATTTACTCATACGGGCAGATGGTCAGGTGCTGGCTAGCCACGATGCCGAGCAGCCTTTGGCGGTGGGGTCGGCCTTCAAGCTGGCGGTTCTGGCTGCATTATCCCAGGAGATTAACGCCGGTAACCTGGCCTGGGAGCAAGTAGTATCGCTACAGTCCCAGTGGCGCAGCTTGCCTAGTGGCCTACTGCAGGATTGGCCCGCGAGCACCGCCCTGACTGTGGAAACCCTGGCGGCCATGATGATCTCACTGAGCGACAATACGGCCACCGATGCCTTGATCGACTTGGTGGGTCGGAAGGCGATTGAGGCCTTAAGCCCTGGCAATCGTCCCTTTCTGACGACGCGGGAATTCTTTGCCCTGAAGCATCCAGCCAATGCAGAACTGCTGCAGCGCTACCGTCAGGGGGATGAGGCGCAGCGACGGGCCTTACTGCCTTTGGTGAATCAGGCACCGCTGCCATCAAAGGACCTGTTTGAGGGGGCTCCCCTAGCCTTGGATGTGGAATGGTTCTTCCCTGCAACAAAGTTGTGCGATCTAATGGAGCCGGTGGCGGACCTGCCGTTGATGGGGATTAATCCGGGGGTGGCCAAGCCGGATGAGTGGGCTGCGATCGCATATAAGGGCGGCTCGGAACCCGGCGTCTTGAACTTAACCACGGCCCTCACCGACCGCAGCGGCCGCCGTCTCTGCGTTACCGCCACCTGGAACCGCACTGATCAGCCCCTGGAGGACATGCAACTGATTGGCCTCTACCGCAACCTACTCGCCGGCCTGCGTCAGTAAGCCCCCAGGGCCCGGGCGGCCCGCTCGAAGTCGGCGGTGGCGGCCTCGGTGGCCTCGATGTGGAATAGCTGAGATGCGATCGCAGCTGAAATGGTAAACGTATTCAACCCTTGGGCGGCCAGATAGGCCAGGTCCTCCACCCGACGAATACTGGCCACCAAGATCCGAGTAGGACTGTTCACCCCCGTCAGGGCCCGCTGCATCTGCACCAACGCCTGGCGACCATCGCCCCCCAGATCTTCAATGCGGCCCAGATAGGGAGCCGTATACTCTGCCCCCAAGGCGGCTGCCAGCAATACCTGAGGAGCAGCGTAAACTGCCGTCAGGGTCACCCGCACCCCGGCTCGAATCAACTGGCCAGCGGCCTCAACGCCCATCTGAGTACTGGGTACCTTGACCACAATGCGCTCATCCATGGCAGCTAGCTGCCGACCGATCTGGACCAAAGCCTCAAGGGAATCTCCCCAAGCCTGCATCTGCACCTCGCGCAGATTCCAGGCAAAGGCCTGCTCAGCCAGATCCTTCATCTGCTGCATGTGGCAAGGGACCTGGGCTCGCTCCAGCAGTAACGGATTGGTGGTGACACCGTAAAACACTCCTGTAGGCAGCCAGGTCTGCCACTGCTCCACATCGGCCGTATCTAAATACAGCCGCAGCTCACTGTTGGCGGCAGGAAGAAAAGCGGTCATGGGCGACTTTAGGGCTCGTCGCCGCCATTCTAGACCTTCTTCAGCCAGCTGAACATGGCCCGCAGATCCGTCCCCACCGTCTCAATCGGGTGCTCGGCCTCACGACGGCGCATGGCCGTGAAGCCGGCATTGCCGGACTGATTTTCCAGGACAAACTCCTTGGCAAATTGACCCGTCTGAATCTCGGTGAGAATCTTGCGCATCTCCCGCCGGGTCTCCTCGGTGACGATGCGGGGACCGCGGGTGTAGTCGCCGTACTCTGCCGTATTCGAGATGCTGTCGCGCATGGTGGCCAGGCCCCCCTCGACGATCAGGTCCACGATCAGCTTCACCTCGTGCAGACACTCGAAGTAGGCCAGCTCCGGCTGATATCCCGCCTCGACCAGGGTCTCAAACCCCGCCTTAATCAGGGCGCTGAGGCCACCACAGAGCACCACCTGCTCCCCAAACAAATCCGTTTCCGTCTCTTCCCGGAAGCTGGTCTCTAAGATGCCGGCTCGAGTGCCACCGATGCCCTTGGCGTAGGCCATGGCCCGGTCCCGCGCCTGTCCGGAGGCGTCCTGCTGCACCGCAAACAGACAGGGGACCCCTTGGCCCTCGGTGTAGGTGCGGCGCACCAGGTGTCCTGGCCCCTTCGGCGCCACCATGACCACATCCACCTCCGCCGGAGGCACCACCTGGCCGAAGTTGATGTTGAAGCCGTGGGCAAAGGAGAGCACATTTCCCGCCGTCAGGTTGGGGGCAATATCCCGCGTGTAGACAGTTTTCTGGACCTCGTCTGGCAGCAAAATCATGATCCAATCCGCCGCCTTGGCCGCATCCGCCACCGGCTTCACCGTCAGACCCGCCGCCTCGGCCTTGGCCACCGAGCGACTGCCCTCATAGAGGCCGACGATCACGCTCACGCCACTATCTTTCAGGTTCAGGGCGTGGGCATGGCCTTGCGACCCATAGCCGATGATAGCCACGGTCTTACCATTGAGTAAATTCAGATTCGCGTCACTGTCGTAGTACATGCGGGCCATGGGCGAGTCTCCTTCTCTGCGGGTGCGTGCCAGCCTTTAATCTTATCAAACCAAAGAACGGGACACATGCTTTAGCCGTTTAATGTCTATCCGTTGGCTTGGAGCAGGGGAGACTGGCGATGGG
This sequence comes from Halomicronema hongdechloris C2206, assembly GCF_002075285.3. GTDB lineage: Bacteria > Cyanobacteriota > Cyanobacteriia > Phormidesmidales > Phormidesmidaceae > Halomicronema_B > Halomicronema_B hongdechloris. The sequence continues at coordinate 4,806,524 of NZ_CP021983.2, forward strand.
TAAAGTCTGTTTAGGCAATGGGGATGATGGAAAAGAGGGCATCGCATCTGTGCGCCCTCACTGGAGATTATCTGGGTCAACGCCCAGGTCTCGCAGCCGCCGGGCCAGGATATCGGCCCGCTCGTCTGGAGTCAGAATCAGGGAGCCATCGGTATTGGCCCAGCGCAACCAGGCCCGCTCAACCCCTTGATAGGTTCCCCGCCAAATCACCAGTTGCCGCTCCCAGGTTGGGATATATGCGCTCTGCTGACTGACATCCAAAGGCTGGTAGCGATCGCCTACCAGCTGAAATGCCTGAAGTGCATTGTTATAGCGATTGAACAGGACGTAATAGGGAACCCGCAGAATCTGTTCGTACACTTGCCATTTGGTGGGAATGCCGGAGTCAGAGGCAGACGTTTGTCCCAAGTCTTCTTTTTCTGTGCCAGGCGAGAGTAGTTCGACGACGATGGCAGGCACAACTCCTTCTTGCCAGATCACGTAGCTGAGCCGCAGCTCTTTTTCCTCATAGAGACGGGGAACGCCGGTCACCGCAAACCAGTCAGGACGCTTGTAGCGATTGGGGTGGTGGACGTCGTAGTAGAGGTTCATATCACCGACGCTGAAAATCTGGTCGGCGGTGTAATCGCTGAGCTTGAGGGTGGCGCTCAGCAGTTGAGGCTGCAGGTAGTGATACTCGTCAGGCAATCCCGGCTCCTCAGGACAATCACTGGGCAAGTCATACATAGTGGGCAGGGTTTCCCGAGGAGATCGGGGTGGATCAGTTTGGGGAAGGCTGGGGCGTGAAGAAGACACGGCAGCAATAGTAAGGTCTGGCAACGTTGGGCAGAGATAGAAACTTCATTTTACTGAGGGCAGAGGCTAGAGGACGAGGGGATCCCTGGTTTGGGGCTCTATCATTCCTGTCCCGGAGCGAATAGCTGATCGACAGTTAAGGTCAGCTCGGGCACCACGGTAGAGCGGATCGGCTCAGCCCCATGTAGTCGAGTGTCTTCGTACTGTCCCTCGATCCACTGACAAACCGTCACCTGACGGGTCTCCGGATCAACGATCCAATATTCCGCGATCGCCCTGGCGGCATATTCCGTATGCTTGTAGCGATAGTCGCGCAGACGGTTGGCCTCGCCGGGACTGACGACCTCAATCACCAGGGCTGGAGGCGGCATGTCGCGGGTAATGGTGGCCCGTGTGGCCCCCGCCAAGGCAGCGGCAGACTCGGGGGTATGTACCAGCAGGGATACGGCAGCGGCAGCGGCGACCGGAGACTTCCACTCCGGTATCCTTGTAGGCCACTAGATCCATGGGAAAGTGCCTTAGCAGCTCCACAAATAGCCGCTTGGCGATGGCGTTGTTTTCGGGGGATTCTGGTGGCATGGCGACAAGCTCTCCATCCACCAGCTCATAGCGGGTATCGGTGCCATCATCATAGGCGAGGTATTCCTCGAAGGTGAGGAGAGGCCGGGTGGTGGTCATAGCGGATGGAGTGAATATCGAGGGACTGGATAACTGAGACAGTAGCGCCATACCTCACAATCAGAATCGCCAACCAACTATCCCGATTCTAAAGCACCTAACAAGCTGAACCTGCTCCTTAGCTGGAATCTTCTGTCAAGGCTTGGACTATAAGGCAGAGCTTGAGGGAGCCTAGATATGCGATCGCAGCGCTGACTAACCCACCGCTTTCTCCTTACCCATGCGACTCGGACTCCGGCTAGGCCAATGCTCCCATGGGAGTATCCGGGATTGCCTTGGAACCATCGATAGTCCCGAGCCGGCTCAGGTGAGCACCCTAGACCTGCGGCGTCAGCAGCTGAGGGACCTAAGCGGCATCGAGCGATTTCCCAATCTGCGAGTGCTGCACCTAGACCATAACCAGATTGACACCGTGGCGGGGCTGACGGCTCTGCAGCAGTTGCAGATTCTGTTTCTAGGCGGCAATAATCGGATTCCAGAATCCCAACTGCAACGCTTGTCGGCGCTGAATATCGCCGATTTTCGTCGTCCCGACTGGAAAACCCAATGACTCAATGCCGAGGTGCAGACCGACACTGTTAGATCAAGAGGTGCAGACCGACACTGTTAGATCAATTAGATCAATAATGGACCCATTGTCACCTCGGCAGGTATTGCCGCCGGCATCGATATAGCTGTAGTCAGCCAAGTTAGGCCATGCCAAATCAGTGAGTTCTTTGCCTAGCAACCATCCTGATTCTGCCCTCTGCCTTTTTCCTTCTTCCTGCTAAGATCCATGACCCATGGCCCCTCCCCCGACACCAAACATCCCATCGCCGCCCAACCGCGACTGGTCTACCTGAAGACCGTCATCACCAACCCCAACATCATCGTGGGAGACTACACCTATTACGACGATGTGGAGCATCCAGAAAACTTCGAGCGCAATGTGCTCTACCACTTCGATTTCATCGGCGACAAGCTGATCATCGGCAAGTTTTGCTCCATCGCCACCGGCGTTACCTTCATCATGAACGGGGGCAACCATCGCACCGACTGGTTCACCAATTATCCCTTTCCGGTGTTTGGCCAGGGCTGGGAAGTTGCCATGCCAAATGAGTGGCCCTATAAAGGCGACACCGTGGTGGGCCATGATGTCTGGTTGGGCTACGACGCCACCCTAATGCCGGGAGTACAGGTGGGAGACGGCGCCATCGTCGCGGCCAAGTCGGTGGTGACTCAATCGGTGGCTCCCTACACGGTGGTGGGCGGCAACCCGGCCCGCCAGCTGCGCCAGCGGTTTGACGACGCCACGATTCAAGCCCTGCTGGAGATCCAATGGTGGCATTGGGACATCGCCAAAATCACCCGCAACCTCACCGCCATCTGTGGGGCTGACCTAGCCGCCCTGCGTCAAGCCATCTAATATCAAATCAAGGATAGACTTTGCGAAACCGCTCACACACCAGCTCCATCTCTGTTTTTCATTCCCACAGGGCCAAACAGGTAGCGGTTTTAGTCCCCGCCAGCACCAGTTGGCCTAGGGTATCGGCCAAGGCCGGAGTATCGCCAAACCGATCGACCAAATACGGCTCCGGCGGCACTGCCTCAGGCAACGCGGCCCGATAGGCCTGCCAGTAAGCCTCAATTGCGTCGGTATTCTCTGCGTTGCCCCATGTGAGTGGCCTCATATAATGCTCTTCCTGTTTCCATCACGTCTCGAATGAAGTCATCACCCAATGCATCACCCAATGTCAATCTTTCTTGAATTTGCTCGGGCGTTCTTGCCAGTAAGTCAACGGCAAAATCGGGATCGGTAGCTGCCAAAATTTCAGAGGCTTTGCGAAAGGCATAGCCATCAAAAGGCAGGATCACCAGTAGATCAACCCCACCTAAAAGTCTATGGGGACCGCCCAGATATAGAGAAGCACCGGCCAAAAATGGCTGCGTCCCAAACGAAAGTCTATGGGTCCCGACTCAAAGGAGCCACGTAGTCGAGATACTTGTGCTGAGCAACGCCGAAGTGCATCTCGGTCTATGACAAGGGACCGAGATGCCACTCTGCGAGAAGCGAGCTACCCGTTGGTCGGAATGACACGGAGTAATTGAGCCTGTCTACTTGGTTGGCTCGATCAACTGTGCCCTAGGCTGGCTGGCCAACACTATATGATAGGCAGTAGATTGAAAGTCTTGTATTTCGTTGTCATGCCAGTCACCAGCGAAGCTCTAAAGCGGGATCTCGATCAACTCATCACCAGCGCACAACTTGCTGAAGTTGCTGACTTCATTGCCTTCCTCAGATTTAGAGATAGACGCCGCCATATCACGCTTGATCCAGCTCAATTATCGGCCCTTGCAACCGAATTTGCAGAAGAAGACCATAGTCTTGCCGAGGCTGGAATGGATGATTACTCAGCAATGCTTGCCCAGGAAGATTGGCAATGACCGATCGGCTGAAACGTGGAGACGTTTGGTTAGCCAACCTTAACCCCACGCAGGGCTCTGAGCAAGCGGGTATTCGCCCTGTCATCATTTTTCAGGGCGTGTTTGGCCAGACCCTGACGTTTTTCATCGGGGTTGGGGCCACTGCCGGCGGTAGCTAGCCGGGAAATCGCCCCAGGGCTTCGCCTTTTTTGTCGCTGAGTCAGGTCACAATTACGCGATCACTCTGCCTCGCCGATCAGGGTAAACGCCGCCCAGTCTTTGGGATCGGGATGCTCTTGCATCACAGCCAACATGGCCTGCCGCAAGGCCTGGGCTTTCGTGTGTCCCTGAGACAATTGACGATAGAACTCCGTCATTAACTCAGCTGTGGGGGCATCGGGCACTGCCCACAGAGACACCAGAATGCTGGGCACCCCTGCTGCTACGAAGGACCGGGATAGGCCAATCACCCCATCACCCGTGATGCGGCCCCGTCCAGTGTCACAGGCACTGAGCACCACCAGATCCGCCTGCAAGTCCATCTGCAGGATCTCGCGGGACGTGAGTAATCCATCTTCGCCGTTGCCAGGGGCCAGGGCAATGGCCCCAGGAGTATCACGGGTGCCAGTTTCTCGCGGATCGCCGTATTCCAGCAGGCCATGGGTGGCCAGGTGTATTAGGTCTGCCCCGGCCAGTTGGCGTTTCACGGCGGCTTCAGTGGCCTGATTACCGATCAAGGCAGGCGCTTGCAAGAAGTCAGCAATGGCTTCAGCCTCCCGCTGTGCCCCAGATAGCGGCCTCAGGCGCACGTCCTCAAAGCTGCCGTTGTCACTGAGGAAGGTGACGGTGGGCATGGTGGGATTGCCCACGATCACAGGATTATCAACAGATGAATCGCGGCTCTCGGCAATGTCTCTAGTCAGTTGCAACACCTGAATCGAAGGCGCGGTGAGAATGGTGTGGTGTTCGATCAAATAATCACCATTGGCGTCTTTCAGCGCCGGAAAGGGCACCAGGAAGAGTTCGCCCTGCGGAATAAAGACAACAGGCTGATTAGGATCCGTCGGCAGCAGATCTGCAATCGGCTCAATCAGCAGATTGTACAGTTGGGAAAGCTTTTGGTCAGTTTCAGCCCGCAGCTGGGCCAGGCGTTCGGGGGTATACTCGACGTTGATCGCAGCAGAGGTGCGATCGCCCCGCACCCCGATTGCTTGCCGCGTATCGGTCACAAGATTGCCTAGATCAATGTCGGTCAGGGGGTGTTGGCGAAATGCGATCGTGCCGTCAGACGAGATAACCCAGACGTAGAGAACCCAAGACTTATCATCCAAGAAACGAATTAAAGAGTACTCGACCACGGTGACTTGCTGTTGTGTGGCAAAAGTCTTGATTTCCTCTAAGCTCACAGACCTTTCAACGGTCGCAGACTCTTCAGTCACCAACTGTTTAGTTAGAATTTCGGAGAGAGCTTGTGCTCGTCCTCGCTCAGCCACAGTTAGAGCAGGCTCGTATTTTTCTTGTTCTACGAATGCTTGTTGCAATCTCTGAAAAGCCAGTTGCTGAGTCTCAAATATAGAAATTTTGTCCGTGTCAGTCAGGTCAGCAGATCGTAGAGAATCTAAGATGTCAACTGCTGAAGTTAGAGCTGCTTCTGCCAGACTAGCCTGCTGATTAGTCAAATATATAGAGCCTATATTGCTTAATGAAAGGGCTTCACTATTGCGATCGCCAATTGCACGGTCAATCTCTAGAGATTGCTGATAAAGTTCAATAGCGCGTTCATATCGATATAGACCCAGATTACCAGAAGCCAAGGTTTTGAGAGATGCACTTTCCGTCGTAGGATCATCTGTCTGGCGAGCAACTTCTAGAGCTTGCTCGCTTAATTCTATTACCTTTTCATGGTCACCCAGAATCGAATAAACTGTAGCCAAGTTTCCTAACGCATTAGCCTCTCCAACACGATTGCTGACTTCGCGTGCGATGCTCACATGTTTCTCATAAAAACCAATTGCTTGCTGGTACTGCTCCCAATTTCTATATATGTTAGCTAGATTTCCTAGCATAGCTCCCTCACCTTGGCGATGCCCAATTTCACGAGCGATGGCCAAAGACTCTTGATAAAAATCAAAGGCTTTCTGGTTATTACCTAATCTCATATAGACGCTGCCTAAGTTTCCCAGAAATAGTGCCTGCCACTGAAGCTCATTATTTCTGCGAGCAATCTCTAACCCTCGTTGATTGAGTTCTATTGCCTGCGGATAGTAACCTAATCTAGTGTATGCTTCGCTAAAGACACTAAGAGACTCTGGGCTCGTGAACGCTTGTCTATTTTGATTTAGAATCAGTAGAGTTTCTTCAGTTAGCTTGACAGCTTGCTGGTAATTGCCTGTCCTCTCATAAAGGGTACTCAGATTGCCTAGAGCAGAAACTTGGCCAGCCAGGTTGCCAATGTCGCGATTAATGGCGAGTTGTTGTTGATAGTATTCGATGGCTCGCTGATATTGACCTAAACCATAGTAGGTGCTCCCTAGATTTCCTAGAGCAGCTGATTCCCCAAGGCGATCGCCAACTTCTCTAAAGATCACTGAGGCTTGCTGATGTAACTCCGCAGAAAGCTCATAATCAGCAAGACGGTGATAGATAATTCCCAAGTTATTTAGCGCGTTGCCTTGGGTCGAAAGATCACCAATCTCCTGGGCAATTGCTAATGATTGCTCATGTAAATCAATGGCACGATCGCGTTGACCTAAGGCTGAGTAGCTATTGCCTAAGCTACCCAGTGCAGTCGCCTCACCTAGACGATTGTTAACCTCGCGCGCAACCTCTAAAGACCGTTGCTGGAAATCGATAGCTCTCTCATACCACGCTAAATCATAGTAGGCATCACCTATATTTCCGAGGGAGGCTCCCTCACCTTGGCGATTACCGACTTCACGGGCAATTTCTACGGACTGCTGATAGAACTCGATAGCACTTTCATATTGGCTCAGGCGAGAGTAAACGAGGCCCAAACCATTCAGCACAGCCGCTTCACCCCAGCGATCACCGACTGCATGTCTAATTGCTAAGGATTCCTGGTAATAGTTAATTGCTTGCTCATATTGACTTAGGGATAGGTAAGCATTGCCCAAATCTTCTAGAATGCGACCTTGTTCAGCACGATCATCGAGTGCATCGAGAACAATCAGAGCTTCTTCGTAGAAATCAATTGCTTGTTCATAGTCTTCTTGCTCAGCGAGAAACTCACCCAACCCTACTAAAATTCGCCCCTCTTGAATGTGATATCCAATTTCACGAGCAATAGTCAGGGATTCCTGCAAAGCATTGATAGCCTGTTCCTTCTCGCCAAGCTGAATGTAGGCATTTCCCAAATATCCGAAGGCTAAACTTTGCTTGTCACGTTCTCCAAGTTCGCGGGCTATCGCTAGACGTTCCTCAAAGAGTTCGATCGCTCGTTCATGTTGGCCTAAACCATCGTAAGCAAGCCCTAAATTACCCAGGCCAGAGCCTTCACCAGAGCGATCGCCAATCTCGCGGGCAATGTCTATCCGTTGCTGTAAAACCTCGATCGCCTGCTCGTATTGCCCCGACTCCCGATAGGCAATACCCAAATTCCCTAAAGCACGCCCTTCCTGGAAGCGATCCTCGAGTTCCTGCAAGATGGGGATTTGTTGCTGAAATAGGGCGATCGCCCGCTCATATTGACCCAGTTCCCGATAGGCAACTGCCAACCCCCCCAGAGCCCCCTGTTCCCGAGTTAGTCGAACTACCCTATCTTCTGGCGAAACATTTCCTTCGCCGATCAAAGTTAGCACTTGTTCAAACAGGCTAATTGCGTTCTCAAATTGGCCCAGTGAATTGTGAGCTAACCCCAAATTCAACAAAATGATAGCTTCACCATTGCGATCGCCCATTTCCCGATAAAGGGTCAACGCCTGTTCATAGAACCGAATCGCGGTTTCAAACTGACCTTGTCGGGCTTGGGTGTAGCCTCGATCCAGGAGTCGATCGGCTTCGGTTTCTGATCCGGATACCTCTTGGACACTCGCAACCCTGAATTGATAGTCACCCTCGCCCGGCACCTCAGTAGCAGTAATCCGCAATATATAACGCCCGTTACGAGGGAGTTGCCGCGTGAGGGACACGGTCCCTGCTTCCCCAGTTTGGCGACCAATTACTTCACCTGTTGTCTCATCTACGAGAGAAATAACCGGAACAAACGCTTCACTTGTGACTGTAATTCGTATGGTTTCCTCCGCGTCTCCCTCGAAACTGTAGGAATCAAATCGGCGATCTGTATCGCTGAAGATTTGGTCTCCTGCCTCTAAGACACCACTGCTGGGATTATCTTGATCTGATGAGGATTGAGCCTGCTTGAGTTGAGTGATGCTACCTAGAGATTCAATCTCGTGAGACTTGAGTGCTAATGCTGCAGTCTGAGTGGCAGGCAGACTAAAAGTTGTAGCCGCTAGCAGACTTAGCAATTTAGTAATTTGACGCATTGGCGATAGGTTCTACCGAATAGGGCAATGTCACTCTCTTGGTATTTCTGGAAGCCATGAGCTTATTCAAAGGAGTACTGATCGAACAGAGGAACA